>NZ_WIOK01000024.1 GCF_009467825.1 Cyclobacterium xiamenense
TTTTTCACCTCACTTTGAATAATTGGGGTAAAACTGTTTTTGTAGCAACTACAATGGCCTTATCTGCTCAATAGGGCACGTTTTTCGGAATTTGAGCTAAAAAGTAGTTGGGACTAACGAAAAAAGCCGGGAAAAACCCGGCTTTTCATGCGTTGATTGAAATGATTTCCTTATTCTGCAACGACGACAAATTTGATGGAAGTCTTCACTTCCCTGTGAAGATCAACCTCTGCTTCGTATTCTCCAGAAGTGGTCACCGGTTGCGTAATGGCAATTTTTTTACGATCTACCTCAATGCCTTTTTCTGCGAGTGCATCCGAAAGCTGAAGGGTGGTAACTTTTCCAAAAATCTTACCAGAATCTCCGATTTTCGCTTTGATTTCGAGCGTCAACGCATCAATTTTACCGGCGACTGCCTCGGCTTCGGTTTTGATTTTCTCTGCTTTGTGGGCGGCTTGCTTGATATTTTCTTCCAATATTTTCTTGTTGGATGAAGTAGCCAACACGGCAAAGCCCTGAGGGATTAGATAATTTCGGCCGTAACCTGGCTTCACTTCCACCAGGTCGTTTTTATAGCCAAGTCCTTTTATATCCGTTTTTAAGATAACTTCCATTTAGTGTACTAATTTTAATTGGTGAAGGATACAGAAGATTTTATTTCAATCCATCTGCTACATACGGCAACAAAGCCAAATGCCTGGCTTTTTTGATGGCCTGGGCCACTTTTCTCTGGTATTTCGCAGAGTTACCTGTAAGTCTTCGCGGAAGAATCTTACCTTGCTCGTTCACAAATTTCAACAGGAAGTTGGGATCCTTGTAGTCGATGTACTTGATGCCAAGTTTTTTGAATCGACAGTATTTTTTCCTGGTCTGCTCTCTATTGATGGGTTCGTTTTTTAATGTCATTTTGCTGGCTCCTCCTTAGCTTCAGTTTTTTTGTTGAATTCTCCTTTTCTTCGTCGCTCCGCATAAACAATTCCATGCTTGTCCATGACAGTGGTCAAAAATCTCAAGACGGTTTCGTCTCTACGGAAATCCAGCTCAAACTTCTTAATTGTGGTTGGATCGGCCTTGTACTCTACCAATACGTAAAAACCGGTGGTTTTTTTCTGAATCGGATACGCTAGCTTTTTCAGCCCCCAATTCTCTACGTTGATCACATCTGCTCCCAATTCTTTCAACAAGCCTACGTACTTGTCTACGGTATCCTTCATCTGAACTTCAGACAAAACGGGAGTAAGGATGAATACCGTTTCATAATTTTTTTGGAACATTCTTTTACAATTTTTAATTGTTATTCTAAAACAGGTTGCAAAATTAGGGTTTAACCACCAATAAACAAAAAAACAATGGTTTATTTTACTTCAAAGCTACTGCGTCCGATTTCAGCGCCCCCTGAAAACACTTTCACCGTATACAGGCCTTTGGCGTAATCGCTTCCCTTTTCGTAGTAATAGGTCAGTTGCTGCTGACTATTGGTGAAAATAAAATCTTGTTTGGCCGTATAAAAAACTTCTTTTCCATCCAGCTCAAAGGTCCCGGAACCTTTGGCAATATCAAAAATAACCTGCTCATTGGGCGTGAGGACTTGAACGTATACATCACGAATTCCTTCGGGCGCCACGTTGTTCTCAGCGATAAAAAACGACACTTTTAATTTACTTAGCTGCCGGTTCCGAAATTCATCTTCGCGCTCACGTCCCCGGGAATTGACCGCGGCGACCCGAATGTTTTCGGCCTTTAACCGCGAGGCCAGGGTAACTTTCTGTTCCAACTCATCTGTTCTACTATTCAGTTTGACGACCTCTTCTTCCACCTCCGCCTTGCTGCTTTTCAATTCCCGGTTTTCCGAAAATAGTTGCTGGTTTTGTTTCCGCAACCGAAGGATATCGCCATCTTTTTGCTTTAGTAGCCCGGAATAGGAATCGATTTGCGCATTAAGAGTGGCAATCTCTGCTGCCGTCCGATTGATTTCCAATTGCCTTTCCCGCACCAACTGTTCCTTGATTTGGATCAGCGAGTCCACATTTCCACCAAGGCGTTCGATTTCTTGAATTCTCAAATCCAATTGAAAGGTCATGGAGTCCAATCGGATATTTAACTCGCTGTTGTCTTCTGTCAAGATAAGGATCTCTTCATTTTTCTTTGACTTTTCACGGTGGTCATTAAATAACCTCCATCCGCTTAAAATCACCAAAATGATCAAAACAACAATCAGGATATTTTTTCCGTTCTCCGTTCCGGAGGACTTTTTATCAGGCAACTCTCCTTGTGTCATAGCTTTTTGGAAAATTCAATTACTCCAGTTGCGCATGTATGTCTTTCGCAGGTTATAGGTTGAGGGAGCGATCCCTTCCGACCCATCTTACACCTATTCAATTATCAGACCAAGTTTTACACCTACCCAACGCCCCCACAACAGTGAGCTTCACGAACAAATTTATACATTGTATTACTCCCTCAAAATACAAACCAAAAAAAATCTGCTTTATACATCCAATACGAGGTGTGTGCCACTGCTGCCCGGCCGGAAAAATAGAATCCCGCATGCAAAAAAATCCAGGCTCCCTGAGACTCCCGGCCAGCCTTTTAATTGTTCCCAGGCCCGTTTCATGTCTCGCGACCAATATATGTCCGCTACGACGACAATACTTGACTCGTGCAATTTGGGAAAAATTGTACGAAAATAGGCCATCGTTGGATCAAACCGATGATTGGCATCCATCAGGACGAAATCAACGCTATCCAGACTGCGCACGACGTTTTCCAGGGTTTTATCCAGATTGCCCGGAACCAGGCGAATAGTTGGAAACTGACCCAGATGGGCGCTTGCCAACGCGAGCAAATTGGGGTCTCCTTCAAAGGAATACAGCGTCCCGGATACCTGCTTCGCCAAATAGCCGGTATTGATTCCCAACGAAGTACCCAAATCCAACACGTTCGCCGCAGGTGTCAGTTGGCAAAAATAGCTGTAAAGCAAGGAAGTGCGTAAGGGAGAGATGACCCGTCTTGCTACCGTCGACACCTTTCTGTCGCCCCTGCCCAGCCAACGCGACCCCGCTCCATAGTCCCTACTGCCGATACGGGTGGCCTCGTGAAGAAAAGATCGGCGAAGGTCTTCCAGTTTGCGATTGCCCTTTTTATTTTGCCTGAGATAAGCCTGTAATCCCAGATAACACTGAAAATAATAGGGCGAATGGATGCTGTGTTCATTTTCCTTCTTTAAAAAATACCGCAAGTATTCCCACAACTGAAAAAACATGCCGCCAATTCAATTGTCAAACAGATTGGCGATCAGTTGAAATTCAGGAATGGTCACAGTCAACAATTTTCCATCCTGCAATTTTTCCATGATATATTTGCCTCTCATTTTACCCATACCGGACTTTAAGTTACATCCGGACATGTAGGCATGACTTCCGCCCGGTTCCAATACGGGCTGCTGTCCAACCACCCCTTCTCCTTCGACTATTTTCAGCGTAGAGGCTGCATCAAAAATCTCCCAGCGTCTTTTGAGCAGCTGTATGGTAAAGGCACTGTGGTTTTCTATGGTAACTTTGTAGGTAAAGACATGGTGGTGCTGTCCTGGATTCGAAAATTCCTTTTGGTAGGTCGCTTCCACACTTACCTTGATGCCCTCTGTAATCGCAGTTACCATGCTGTTTTGTATTACGAAAACTTATTCGAAATTTGACTTGTCAAAACAAATATACCAATAGAAATTTTATTAATGGATGTCAAAATAGAAAATAGTTGGAAAGACTTGCTAAAAGAGGAATTTTCCAAGTCTTATTTCGAATCGCTTACGGCGTTTGTTAAGCGGGAATACCGCCGTACAACGGTTTACCCGAAAGGATCGCATATCTTCAATGCCTTTGCCTTATGTCCCGTACCGCAAACCCGAGTGGTTATCCTGGGCCAAGACCCCTACCATGGGCCGGGACAGGCGCATGGTCTTTCCTTTTCGGTACAGGAAGGAATTCCCTTCCCACCCTCTTTGGTAAATATTTTTAAGGAACTAAAAAGTGATCTGGACCTACCGTTTCCTCCACACGGCAACTTGGAAAAGTGGGCCAGGCAAGGAGTACTTCTGCTCAACGCCACCCTAACGGTGGAAGCCAATAAAGCCGGGAGCCACCAAAAAAAAGGCTGGGAGGAGTTTACCGATCAGGTTGTAGCCCGGTTAGCTGATAACAGAGAAGGTCTGGTGTTCATGCTTTGGGGCGCCTATGCACAGAAAAAGGCACAAATCATCCCAGATGACAGGCACCTTAAACTCTACGCACCCCATCCCAGTCCACTTTCTGCTCACCGGGGCTTTTTGGGTTGCCGTCATTTCAGCCAGGCAAACGCCTATCTTGAAAAAACGGGCCAAACACCCATCAACTGGTAAAAAAAGGCACCAGCCATGTGCCGGTGCCTTTCCACTCACTTCTCATTTTTAACTTTTAATCAATAGCCTTGAAAAAACGATTCCATCGAATTTTATTAAACATGGACTTGTGTTTTTCCAGAGACAACCACAAAAACCATGCCTTTCCTACCACATGGTCCTCCGGTACAAAACCCCAAAACCGGGAATCCAGCGAATCGTGACGGTTATCTCCCATCATGAAATAATAATTCTGCTTAAAGGTATAGGTCTCTTGCTTCTGCCCCGCAATAAATAGTTCGTTACCATCGATCTGCAAATCCTCCAGACCCTCAAATTTCTCAATGGTATAGGCATAGCGACGTACGTTATCTTCGGTAAGCGATATGGTGGTGCCTTCTGCGGGAATTTCCAACGGTCCAAAATTATCTTTATTCCAGCCATAGTAGGCGCCATCCGGAAAAATATTGGGGTCGCCCTGCCCAGGTTTACTCACCCGCTTTTTTACCGAGGTGACGGCAGGCGATGCTTCCAGCTCACGCACCATTTCCTCGGTCGCAAAAATGAAATACCCCGAATTATCGGAAAAGGGGAAATAGCTGTCCGGATTGATACCATACCGATCAAAAAAATCGGCATTTAACGGGCGGTTTGTGGTCAGATCGTAGGAAAATTGCATCTCCTCCGGCACCGCGGCGGATTCTCCGTTTACATAAAGTTTTGCTTCCCGGATTTCAATTACATCGCCCGGTGCACCAACTGCCCGCTTGATGTAGTTGGTTTTTAAATCCACCGGGTACTGAAACTCCTCCGGGTAATTAAAAACCACTACATCGTTTCTCTGAATGGAAGTGAAGCCCGGAAGCCGGTAATACGGTAGCTGAATGGCCTCCGAATACGATGGTATTTCCGTTCCCCATATTTTCTGGTGGGTAAGCGGTACCTGCAAAATGGTTTTAGGCACCCGGGTGCCGTAGTGCATCTTGCTGACAAATAGAAAATCACCCACGAGGAGCGATTTTTCCATGGAGGCTGTCGGGATCGTAAAGGGCTCCAGCAGAAGCCATCGAATCAGACTGGCCGCTATGACCGCAAACAGTAGGGCGTCTACCCATTCTCTTACGGCTGATTTATTCTTTCTTTCTTGACTCATTTTTTTAGTAGTATTAAAATTTCAAAAAGTCATTCATGGTTAGCATCCCTTTCCTGCCTGGCAACCATTCGGCAACCAGCACTGCTCCCAAAGCAAATCCTTCTCGACTGTGAGCGGTATGCCGGATGCTGATATCGTCGATGGCAGAGGCGTAGCTCACTGTATGGGTACCTGGGGCAGGGTCGATACGTTTGGCAGTAATGGGCAAAACACCCGAGGACATGGGAGCATCGCCTGCTAATTGCCAGCTTTGATACTGCCGGTTATTTTCGAGAAGCCCCTCGGCCAGGCTGATGGCTGTGCCACTTGGAGCATCTTTTTTTTCTGTATGGTGGATTTCCTCTATGGACGCCTGGTACGCATCCTGCTCATTCATCAGGCTGGCTAGAAAAGCATTCACTTTAAAAAAGATGTTGACACCGATGCTGAAATTAGACGCATAAAAGACCGTACCATCCGTTGCTTTACAGGCTTTTTCTACGTCCATTTTTTTATCCATCCATCCCGTCGTTCCGACCACCACCGGTACGCGATGTTCGATACACCAAGTGATGTTTCCCACAGCTGATTCGGGCTGACTAAACTCGATGGCAACATCAACGTCCGCTGCATCAACATGCGCCAGGTCCGAGACATTGTCAATGTTTATCTTTGCCACAATCCGGTGGCCCCTTTCTTCGGCTAACTGGCTGATGATTTTCCCCATTTTGCCGTACCCCAAAATCAATATGTTCATATTAGAAGTTTATTTTTATGGCTAAACCGACTGCGCTGTTGCTTGCCAGGGTTGGCTGCACGGAAGGTTCCAATTTGATACTCAAGTCATCGCTGACATCGAAACTCGACAAATGGGCATCCACAAATGCATCTACCGCACCCAATGCGTAAATCGCTCCAAAAACCATATACATGGCATCCCGGTTTCTGCGCCAGTAATTGACATTCCGAATAATCCCGTCCTCGTTTAGGTTGGGAAAAGGACTGGGCTCTGTACCCTCCCGTACAATTTCCAAGGCTACCAAAAACTCCTGGTACCTTCGGTTATTGAACTCCAAAAAATACACAGCCGTGGCAACGCCTCCGTAAAGTAAAGGCAATTTCCAGACTTTTTCATTATACACCTGGCCCGCACCGGGAACAATTAATGATAAAAGTACTGCTTTTTTAGGATTTTTAACATTTTGCGGGGGCTCTGCCGATAAGGAATCTGGTTCGAAAACCGATACCGGGCCTTGTTCCTGGGCCAGCCCAGGGCGCGTCAGGCAGAAGCAACAAAGCAACAGTACGCAGCAGGTAAAAAAAAGCCCGCCACGAAAACGATCACGTACAAAATGTGACGGCCATTTCACTCAGATCAAATCAAGAATTTCCAAAATTCTGTTGAGATCGCTGGTCGAATGAAAAGGTATTTTGATTTCTCCTTTGTCCTTCTGATCCGCTTTCAAGGAAACTTTGGTCCCGAAATGGGAGGCCAGCTTTTGCTGGAGCTTATTGATTTCGTATTTTTTTACCGGATCCAAGTTGGAGGCCTCAGGTGCTTCCTTCTTTTCCCGGCCCTCGTTCAACTCCTTCACCAGGGCCTCGACCTTCCTCACGCTTAATTCTTCCGTCACCATTCGCTTAAAGATGGCCAACTGCTTGTCTACATCCTCAATATTGATGAGGGCCCTGGCATGCCCCATGCTGATCTTCTGATCTCGAATCCCCGCTTGTATGTCCGGCGGCAACTTTAGCAATCGCAGGTAGTTGTTTACCGTGGTACGGTTTTTTCCCACCCGGTCTCCCAGTTGCTCCTGCTTCAAATCACATTCGGAAAGCAAACGCTGGTAGGAATGGGCAATTTCAAGCGCATTCAGGTTTTCGCGTTGTATGTTCTCGATCAAGGCCATTTCCAGCATCTGCTGATCGTTGGCTAGGCGAACGTAAGCGGGAATCTTTTCCAATCCTGCAATTTTGGAGGCCTGGTACCTACGTTCACCAGAGATAAGCTGGTATTCACCATCCGCTAGTTTGCGTACCGTAATCGGCTGAATGATGCCTTGAACCCGAATGGACTCCGCCAACTCTTCAAGTGCCGTCTTATCAAAATGCGTTCGGGGCTGAAAAGGATTTACCTGTATCTCTTCCAGGCCAATTTCAAAAATACCCGCAACCGGGTGAGCTGCCTCTTCCTCTCCTTTACCTTTTTGGGGAGAATCCTGAAGCAAGGCTCCCAACCCTTTTCCAAGGGCACCTCGTTTTTTTGTTGTTTTGCTTACTGCCATTTCGTATTAACTAATCAATTTACCTTTGCCATTCCATTTTTGGTAGCAATTTCATTGGCAAGATTCAGGTAAGCCACGGCTCCTTTGCCCGTAGCGTCAAATGCAACGACCGGCATGCCAAAGCTTGGCGACTCACTTAACTTCACATTTCGCGGGATGATGGTTTCAAACGTCATGTTCTTGAAGTGCATTTGCACCTCCTCCACAACCTGGTTGGACAGTCTCAACCGAACATCGTACATCGTCAGTAAGATACCCTCAATTTCGAGGTCCTGGTTAAGCCTGGTTTGGATGATCTTGATGGTATTCAATAATTTTCCCAGGCCTTCCAGGGCAAAATATTCGCACTGAACAGGGATAATCACAGAATTTGCCGCTGTCAGCGCATTAATGGTGATCAATCCGAGCGAAGGTGAACAATCGATGATAATGAATTCGTACTTGTCCCGAATTCCCTCAATCACCGCCCGCATTTTTTCCTCCCGGTTTTCCAAGTTTACCATTTCCACTTCTGCACCGACCAGATCGATGTGCGAAGGGACCAGATCTAAGTTGTCGATTTCGGTGGAAATGATGATGTCTTCGATCTCGTTTTCATTGACCATGCATTCGTAAATACTGGTCTCGATAGACTTTGGGTCAAAGCCGAGTCCCGAGGTGGTATTGGCTTGCGGGTCTGCATCGATCACAAGTGTTTTGTATTCCAAAACAGCCAGACTGGCTGCCAGATTCATGGCGGTGGTGGTTTTACCCACCCCTCCTTTTTGGTTGGCAATAGCGATTACTTTTCCCATTATTTCTTAAAGCGTAATACTTTCTCCTAGTTGAAGCACGATCAGTTCTTTGCCCGCATCCCGGGCAACTTGTCGGGCTGCTTCTTTATCTATGGTAATGTAGGGAAACGTGTCGTAGTGCATACCTACGATCGTTTCCGTGCCCACGAAATCGGCAGCCTTTATGGCATCTTCTATGCCCATCGTAAAGTTATCCCCTATAGGCAATACAGCAAAATCAATGGCAAAAGAATCTGCGATTAATTTCATATCGTAGGTCAGGGCGGTGTCCCCTGCGTAATAAAACGTGCCGGCATCCGATTCAACGACAAATCCACCGGGATTTCCCCCACTCGCACCGTCAGGCATGGTGCTACTATGAATGGCATTCACGTATTTTACACGTCCAAAATCGAAATTTACAGCGCCTCCATGGTTTAAGGGATGAGCATTGCGAATCCCTTTTTCTTGAAACCAGGATACAATTTCAAAATTGGACACCAACATTGCGCCGCTGTTTTTGGCAATTCGTTCCACGTCCGCTACATGATCCTCGTGCCCGTGGCTTACGAGCAGGTAATCCGGACGTAAATCGTCAATCGCCACCTCCTTCGCGAGTGAATTGGGTGAAATAAACGGGTCAAATAGAATCTTTTTCCCATTAACTCCCATCAAGAAGGTAGAATGACCAAAATACGTTAATTCAATCATTGATTTTTGATTTTTCAAGTCCTGATAGTGTTACAAATATATCATTTTAATCGGAACTACCGTCAGGTACTTATCCACATGGGCCGGTGGAAAACTACTAGTCCCCTGTATTCCAACAGACTAGCAACGTTACAGCCGGATATATCGGCACTCCTTCAGAGACGGGGAATAAAAAAAGGCATGAAATTATTCACGCCTTTCCATGTTGTGCATCCGACAACTTATTTTTGCCGACCCTTCTTTTTGGCTGGTTCTGCCTTTTTACTTTCCGCAGCCTTCATGGCTTGCTCGATACGCTGCTGAAATTTCGATTTCTTCTTATTTGCGTTTTTTGCTTTGCTCTCTTCTACTTTCTGTCGGATTTTCGAATCGTCTACAAACTGCTTGATCAAGGCTTGCTGACCAAACGTCACCATGTTTGACACGAAGTAATAAAAGCTCAAGGCGGCAGGAAATGAGTTTAAGACAAACATAAACACAACCGGCATGATGTATCCGATGTTTTTCATTGGCCCCTGGGCAGTGGTGAGTTGGTTGTTGAAATGCGTATACGCGATCTGCGATAAGGTCATCAACAGGGTGAAAAGACTGACATGGGATCCATAAAAAGGGATCGTAAACGGTAGATTCACAATCGAATCGTAGGTGGATAAGTCATGCGCCCATAGAAAGGACTCTTGCCGCAATTCAATCGAATTTGGGAAGAAAAAGAACATGGCCAGTAGAAAAGGCATTTGCAAGACCATGGGCAAACAACCGGAGATGGGACTGACCCCCAACTGACCAAACAATTTCATTTGCTCCTGCTGCATTTTGGTCTGGTCGTCCCCGTATTTCTCCTTCAACTCATCGATTTCCGGTTTGATGACCCGCATCTTTGCCATCCCGATATAGGATTTGTAGGTCAATGGAAGGAGAAATAACTTGATGATGAACACGATCAAAATGATGATGACTCCGTAATTATCAAAAAAGTTTTCCAACCAGTGAAACAGGTTCACGATGATGTATTTGTTTACCCAGCTGACAAACACATAGCCCATATCGACGTTTTTATCGAATTCGGGGGTAACCTGCTTTAGAATTTTGTAATTATTCGGACCAAAATAATAACTTACCTCCTCGTTTACCGGCATGCGCAGGGTCGCATACATCCGCTTGACAGCTGAGGCATCAAGCGGTGTTTCCTGGGCCAGATTACCTTCCAGAAATTGCTGATTGGCGATGATACCGGCGGTAAAGAAACGCTGCTTGAATGCAACCCACTTCAATGGCTCCCCAATTTGCTGGGCATCTTCCGAATCACCCGTAGTCAGGTAATCGTAATCTTCGCCAACGGTATAGAAATTCATGTAGGTCTTCCGACGGGATTCCAGCATGTCCTCTTCCAGTACCGGCAAATCAGTTTTCCAATTTACGGTGACGATTTCATCCGAGACCAAGGCGTCCAAACCCGACGTTTCCAATGCATGGGACAACTGATAACCGGCGGCTGGCAGCCTATAGCTTCGTTTCAAACTACCTGACCCCACATTGGCGGTAAACACCAATTGATGTACCCGGTCTTCATCGGAACCAGAAACGGACTGGCTTCCCTCAAAATACAAATCATTCAGCCCGATTTTCCCTTCCCTCGCGTTGATTTCGTATTCCAGTTCACCAAATTCCTGATCAAAAAGAATTAGGTCCTGTTGATCATAGGTTTTGAATCCCTTTACCTCTACCGTTTGGATCTCTCCTCCCTTACTGGAAACGGTTACTTTTAGGTCTTCATTTTCGAGGGTAAACAGTCGTTCTTCACCCCTAACCAAACTGGAGAAATTCCCGTATTTTCGCTGATCGGAAAGGTTTTTAAGACTATCGCTTTGGGCCCCTTCTCCGAATTGCTCCACATCTTCTTCATCCGAAGATTTCGATTGCACCTGTGTGGCAGCGTCGGTTTGTGGCTCGGTGATTGGCTCGGGTCCACTGGCAAAAAAGAGCGAATAGACCAATATGACCGCTGCGAAAAGAATAAGTCCAGTCGCTTGATTTTTATCCATGTTTTAATCGTTTACGTGACAGATTGCAAAATCTGTTATCCAATGCTATGTTCATTTAAGACTTGTTCTGTTTGTATTCCCCTACCGCCTTGATAAATCGTACAAACAAGGGGTGTGGGTTCAATACCGTGCTTTTGTATTCCGGGTGAAATTGGGTACCGACAAACCAGGGATGCTCTTTTAGCTCGATGATTTCTACCAGTCCTTTGTCCGGATTTTTTCCGGAAGCGATCATTCCGTGTTTTTCAAACTCTTTCAGGTACTTATTGTTAAACTCGTACCGATGTCGGTGCCGCTCGGTCACCTTTTGCTTGCCATAGGCGGCCAGGGCTTTGGTCCCCTTTACCAATTCGCAAGGATAGGCTCCCAACCGCATCGTACCGCCCATTTGTGTAATGTCCTTTTGCTCCGCCATCAGAAAAATCACCGGATCCTTGCAATCGGGATTGATCTCCGTGGAAGAGGCTTCCGATAACCCCAATACATTCCTCGCGAATTCAATAACCGCGATCTGCATACCCAGGCAAATCCCGAAATAGGGCACCTCATTTTCCCGCGCAAATTTAGCTGCTTCGAGCTTTCCGTCCAAACCCCGGATACCAAAACCCGGTGCAACAAGGACTCCGTCCATATCCGTCAGCTTCTTTGCTACGTTGTCTTTATTGACCTCCTCGGAGGAAATTAAATGAAGGTTGACCTTGCATTCCAGCGAGGTACCGGCATGTATGAACGATTCAATGATCGATTTGTAGGCATCGGGAAGAGAAACGTATTTGCCGATCAAGGCAATGTCTACCTCCATGGTCGGATTTTTGAGTTTTCCCAAAAAATCTTTCCATTGCTCCAATTCGGTGTTGGTCTTGGAGGAAATCTTTAGCTTGCTCAACACCCGCTCGTCCAGGCGTTCTTTTTTCATCAACAGCGGAACGTCGTAAATGGAGTCGGCATCCATCGCTTCTATCACGCAATTCAATTGAACGTTGCAAAAAAGCGCGATTTTCTTTTTCACATCCACCGGCAAGTGATGTTCCGTGCGGCAAACCAAAATATCCGGTTGCACTCCGGCCTCCAACAGTTGCTTTACGGAATGCTGCGTGGGCTTTGTTTTCAGTTCCTTTGCTGCCGAAAGGTACGGAATCAAGGTCAGATGAATGACTAGAATATTATTGGGGCCCAAATCCCACCTTGCCTGCCTCACTGCTTCCACAAAAGGCAGGGACTCAATGTCGCCCACACACCCGCCGATTTCGGTAATGATAACATCGTATTTGCCGTCTTTCCCAAGCTTGTAAAAATTATTTTTGATTTCGTCGGTAATGTGGGGCACTACTTGTACCGTTTTCCCTAAAAACTCCCCTTTCCGTTCCTTGGTGATGACATTGTTGTAAATACGGCCGGTGGTGACATTATTGTCCTGGGAAGTGGCGGCATTCAAAAACCGCTCGTAGTGACCCAAATCCAAATCGGTTTCTGCACCATCCTCGGTCACGTAACACTCTCCGTGTTCGTAGGGATTCAGGGTACCTGGATCAATATTCAGATACGGATCAAATTTTTGGATGGTAACAGAAATCCCCCTGGACTGCAGGAGTTTGGCCAAAGATGCCGCAATTATTCCCTTCCCCAGGGAGGAGGTAACCCCTCCGGTGATAAAGATGTGTTTCGTAGACAAACCCATAAGAACGCGTGAATGAAATTTTGTTTATATTCTTATGGGATTCAAAATTAAGTAAAATAATTGACTTGGTTAGGAACAAACCATTTAAAATTTCGAATGCATCGGGCCGCTTTTTGGTACCCGGACAGATGGAGGATTTAACCTCCCCTACCGTAGCTACTTAGCAGCGGTCAGCCACGCTACTGGTGCATTTCCGTCTGGTCTACCGCATTGATAAGTGTTCCGATGCCTTCTATGTGAATCTTGATACTATCCCCCGGCTGAAGGGTAAAAGACTGGTCCGGAACAATACCTGTACCCGTCATCAGAAAAGCTCCGCAAGGAAACGAATACTCCCTGTATAGAAACTCAACCAACTGTGCAAAACTTCGCTTGATTTGATCGATGGTGATGGAATCACTAAAAACAAGGCTACTATCGCGGATAATTTCCAAAGCAATGGTGGTACTTGCTGGCAGCGGTTCGTTACTTACAAAAACGCAAGGGCCAAGGGAGGTGGCCCCATCATACACCTTTGCCTGGGGCAAGTACAGCGGATTTTCCCCTTCAATGCTTCTGGAACTCATGTCGTTACCAATGGTGTATCCCAGAATTTTACCCGAGCTGGAAATCAGCAACGTCAGTTCTGGTTCCGGTACATTCCAGATAGAATCTTTTCGAATTCGCACGTTTTGCAAATGTCCCACCACGCGTGGACCGGTGGACTTCATGAACAACTCCGGACGTTCGGCCAGGTACACCTTTTCGTAAAAGGTACCTCCTCCGCTGTCTTTTGATTCCTCTTGTCTACCGAGTTTACTGCGGTAGTAGGTCACTCCACTGGCCCAAACTTCCTGGTTGGCAATCGGCGGTAGCAAGCCGGTAGTTATCCAGTCGTGCGCCTGAGCATCCGGCTTTTTATCGACCAATAGCCGGGCCAGTTTCTGGTACAGGTCGTCGTCGTTGATAAAAGCGTCCCAGTCCTGTTCGTTTACCGCGTAAAGTTCCTGGTTTTTCTCAACTACAATTCCATTTTTGGTTCGGTAGATTTTCATGTTATTGGGTTCGTTACATTATTTCGATGGATCCTACTGAATTACCAAAGATAGCAGCAAAACCAGAACAAAACCAGTCAGAGAAATGATGGTTTCCAAAACGGTCCAGGTCTGCAGGGTTTCTTTTTCCGAGATATCCAGGTATTTCTTCACCAACCAGAATCCGCTGTCGTTCACGTGGGAAAGTATGCACGAACCGGCCGCAATAGCAATACCTATCAACGCTTTTTGCGGGTCGGAGTAATCCATGCCACTTATGACAGGAGCGATCATGCCAGCTGCTGTCACCATGGCAACAGTAGCCGAACCCTGAATAACCCGAATGACTACGGCAATCAAATAAGCCATGACAATCGGGGCTACATTATACGCAATAAACACTGCTGCCAGTGCCTCTCCCGCTCCACTCTGTACCAGAATTTCTTTAAACATGCCACCCGCACCGGTAATGACAATGATCAATCCCGCAGGCGCAAGGGCTTTATCGGAAAATTCCAACAGTTGTTTTGCCTTAAATCCTTTTCTAAAACCCAGGAAATAAGAAGCCACTAGCGTGGCTATGGTCAATGCGATAAAGGGATGTCCTAAAAACTGCAGCAATTGAACGAGATAAGCCTCCCCATCGAAGTAGCCCATGTCCACAAACATGTCCGAAGAAGTTGCGATCAGTATCAAAAACAGCGGCAGTACAATGATAAAGGCAATCGTAAAAAAATCACGCTTACTGGCATTTGTTTCTTCGGTATCTGCAAACTCAATATGAGCAGGAACCGGAACGAAGATTCGTTTTGAAATAAACCCACCAAATACCGGACCTGCAAGAATGGCGCAGGGCAAGCCAACGACTGCACCAAAAAGAATCATCCAGCCGAGTGGCGCACTTATGATTTCGGCGACCGCCACCGGCCCAGGAGTCGGTGGGATAAACGCGTGCGTTACCGCCATGCCTGCCAGTAAAGGCACCGCAAAATGCAGCAATGATTTTTTCGCCTTGTGGGCCAGGGCATATACCAGCGGAATAAGAATAATAAAACCCACGTCCAAAAAAACCGGTATGGATACAATGAAACCGGTAAGCATCAAGGCCCAGGAAGTGCGTTTTTCACCAAAGCCCCGAATCAGAAAATGTGCCATGGTCTGTGCACCACCGGATACTTCAAGCAATTTCCCAAGAATGGCACCCAACCCAACAACGATGGTAATAAACCCAAGGATATCCCCCATCCCTTTTTGTAAACTGGATAGCAACTGCGGAAACGGCATTCCCGCTGCCAGGCCTACAAAACAGCTGGCGAGAAGTAAGGAAATAAACGCATGTACTTTCAGTTTCATTACCAATACCAGCAGGAGCAATATCGATAATGAAGTAATCAGAAATAAATAGATGGTTTGATCCATAGGGATTCGGGTATTGGTTTTTTGGTTTACTTCTACAAGGGGAGTTCCCTTAGGCGTGTTTTTGGTCTGCAAACGTTTGATACGCAGCCAAAAAAGCAATCAGATGCTTCGTGAGTCCGTTCCAGTCCTTTGATCGCAAAAATTCCTTGGGAACCAGCGCACTTCCTACGCCCACCGCCCGGGCACCGGCCTCAAAATACGCAGCAACATTGTGTTGATCAATACCGCCGGTCGGCATCAGCGCGATTTCATTTAGCGGAGCCAGTACGTCCCGTATGTAGCCAGGCCCCATCTGAGCCGAAGGAAAGACCTTGACCATTGTCGCTCCCATTTGCCAGGCCTTGTATATCTCCGTAGGGGTAAAGGCACCCGGGAATACCGGTATTTTCTGAGCGACACAATAGTTGATCACATCGATGTCCGAAATGGGCGTGACGATGAATTCTGCTCCGGCATCCAGGGCCTCGTGCATGGCGTTCAGGGTGCATACTGTTCCTGCTCCAATGTTAAGGACCTCCCCAAATTCCGCGACCAGCCGCCCGATATCGGTTTTGGCGTTGTCGGAATTTAGCGTGATTTCCATGGTCGATAGCCCTGCTTTTTGGAAACACGCAGCTACCCGCAACAAATCGTCGCTTTCCAGATTTCTAAAAATAGATACGATGGGAGCGCTTTCAAAAGCTTCCCAGGAAAATGCTCTTTTCATGATTAATGGTATCATTTACTATTTCGAACTGCCCGTAAACCACCGACTGGCGTACCTCCTGTGGTGAAAGGACTTCAGCTTTTACATCTAAAATTTCCATCGCCTTGGCGTACCAGAAATGGAGTGCTCCCTCTGCGCAAAGGTAGACGGCACTACCTGCATCTGTTCCTAAATTACAAACTTCGTTTCCAATCAGCAATCCGCTTAGAAAATGAAAATTATCATTCCGCGTCAATTTTCCAAACAGATCGTTTGTTCGCACCTGAAATAAGTTCCCTAGTAGGTTATTTCTCGCCCCGATTCGCACGCCGCTTTCAAACGCCCGCTCCGATTCCGGTGTAATTTCTTCCCCTTCCAATACACTTTTTGAAAGGATACTGGACCGGGACATCAACCGAAAAACTTCGCCTGTCATGTAGGTTTGGAAATCAGTTATCAGGAAATCCTTGATCATAATATGCTTGGAATGCGTACCCGGAAACACAAATACGCCCGCTCCGCTGAAATCCGCTCGCTGTAGAATGATTCCGATCAGCTGAGTCTCTTCTCCGCGCATTACATCGGAATCACTTTTTACCCCGGAAAGCAAGAAAAGTGGATGATCCATTTCCTCCGACGGTCCATAAAAATGGATGTTCATCTTACTACCATTCGTTGGGAAGGGAAGCTCCGCGTAGGCCAATTCATCAATACCGATGCTAGAGGAGGCCATACCGGAACAGATGATCATGGTTTCGGCCAGATGCACTTGGAGTTTGCGTTCAAGTGAGCGCACTGCCTCTTTTACTAACTTTCGAAAAAAAACGCTTCGGGCAAGTTCTTCCCCTGCCTCCAGGTAGCTGCGGTTGGCCAATTGTACGCCCATTTCCGAAACGAATTCCCCAATGATCCGCATGTCTTCCACCCGGACCAATCGAAGTCTGAAAGAACTGGTTCCCCAGTCACAACTTAAAAACTGAATCATACCAACCGTAGGTTATTGGGTGTACCTGGGCCATTTTTTTGAGGGAATCTACTCGTGCATGTTCCATTTAGGAAATCCCTACAGTTAAAACAAGGAAGGGCTGCCTCCCACGTTATCTGCAAGAAAGACCTTTTCAGCCTTCGCTTTATCGAATTAGTCCATAGATCCCCCTAAATTTGGTAAGCAAACTGATACCACCAAAAATAAACCGGTTGCTGAAATTAAGGAAATCAAAATTAATTTCAGAAAAAAAAAAGAAAAAATACACGGGTTGTACCGTTTTCCACGAATTACGTACTAAACGCGCTTCGTTTATTTCTAAAACGCTGCATAAAAAAGAAACCCTCCTGGACCTTTGGTGGTTTTGTTTTTGGCTGTTTCCTAGGTTGCCCGCAGCCCAACTTCTCTTCCCATATACGGATCCGAAAAACTGTGTTTTCCAAATTCAAGACGTCCGCAAAACCGGCGGGAAAAGTGAAGACTACCTACCATCCAAACAGAAAAATCGTACCAGCCATGGCTGGAATCGGTGGGTATTCGTATCGGTTCTTTTTTGCCCGCATGCAGCACGATGGTTTTTTTACCCAGGCCATACGCATTGTCCTTCACCTCAAGCGTAACACTTCTTTCCATCTGATTTTCCACATCTAGCTGAAATACGCCGGTTCCGCCACGGGTATCCTTTTGCAGGTAAGAAGCGTGCGTCTTCAAACCACTCGATTTTTTACTTCCACTAATCGATCGAAAAAACCCATTGGGGCCATAGATCAGCAATTCGTAGTTCCCTCCCACAAAGTTGTTCAGCGGCCAATCGAAGTACAATTCATCCCCAGCATTTACGGCAAAAGACCAAGTCCGGCAGGATTCCGACTCTCCTGATTCTTCCGAACGGTATGCTCCCGGGGCATAGACAAGAAATGGTGCGGCAAGCGCCTTTTTCCCAAACTGCCGGTCCGAAGCCTTGAATTTGACGCGAAGACTAGTGCCCGGTTTATCCAAATTTCCCTCAACGTAAAGTTCGTAAGGCAGGGCATTTGACGGCTTGATTCCAGGTTCCTGGGCAGGAATCCAGGGAGACCTTCCTGGATCATTGTTCGCCTGCGCAATTTCATTCTCATCAAGTGCTTTGAAATTATTCGGTAGCTCTTTGAATTCGGCGCTATGAATGGTTTTTACGTGTCCCTCGAAATCTACAAAATCCGGTAGCGGAATTTGCTCTCCATTGTACGGCCTGAAAACCGAGGTCAAATCTCCGCAAACGGCCCGTCTCCACGTACTTATCGTATCCTCGCGGATGGTTTGTCCGGTTTTATGCGAGAGAAATTTCTCAAGAAAAAGTATGGTGGAGGAGATGTCGCAGACCTGAGAATTAACCCATCCCCCCCTACTCCAGGGCGAAGCAACGATTAGCGGCACGCGATAGCCCAGACCAACGGGACTTTCCCGGGCATTCTCTGGCTTCATTCCCGGATAGGTTAGCTCCTGCTCCAAGGTCACAAACTCGGTACGTGCATCCAGGCCTTCCGAAACGATACCGGTAGCCGGGTCCCCGGGCTTGGGCGGTACAAATGGGGGAACGTGGTCAAAATACCCGTCGTTTTCGTCGTAGTTGAGAATAAAAATCGTCTTTTTCCACACCTCTGGATTCTTGGTCAAAATCTCCAGGGCTTCCGACACGTACCAGGCGCCGTACCAGGGGGCACTGGGATGGTCTGAGAATTTCTGTGGAGCCACCAGCCAGGATACGGCCGGTAGCTTGCCGGCATCCACATCCTTTCGGAATTGATAAAAAATATCGCCTTTGGGGATTTTTGTGGAACGTTTTTCGGTGCCATCCAGGTATTCCAGGGTTTCGGTACGGTGGTAATTCGGGTCTCCTTGATTTACTGTAAACGCCCGCCGATGCAGCTCTTTTTCTTTCTCGCTTAACCCGGCAAATGTATCCGGATTGTACCTGGATAGGGTATCTTCGACAACTTCCAACGCCTTTCGCTTTGCCTTCATTTCATTTGAAATGGTCGCTTTTTTAGCCGCATCAGCAGCCGCATGTTCCCTCTCAAGCCCGGCTATTTCCTGCGGAAGATTTTTTTGCTGATGCAACAAAAACGCATAATGGCCAGGCGTAAACCGGACGCCAAATTGCGTGAACCATTCCAGGTTGTTATCGGTAAAATTAGCCAGCGAGGATTCATCCTCCCCTTCCAAGAGGGTGTTGACACTTACCTCATTTTGGTAAATCCGCCAATCCACCCCGTGCTCCTGAAGGCGATCAGGGAAGGTTTTCCAGCTCACTTCTTTTCCGTACGTATGTTCACCGTTACGCACCAAGGGTTTTTCTCCGGGATTTCCGACGGACTTTCCCGCCCATAGGTAATTTCTATTGGTAGTGGTGCCGGTAAGCGAGGCACAAAAGTGTTGGTCACAAACGGTAAATGCGTCCGCAAACGCATAGTAAAAGGGGATGTCTTCCCGGTCATAATACCCCATGGTCATGGGCACATGCGCAAATTCCTTTCTACCGGGACGCTTGGCTTCGATCCAGCCATCGTATTTACCCTGGTTTCGGGCATCTACCTGATCTTCCCAGGAGTGAGGAATCGCGCTCATCCAGGTGGCCTTCGTGTCTTTGATATTCAAACGAAAGGGTGCAAATGTCTGACCTTTGGCATCTCGCTGCAACCAAACCAAATCTTTGTTGGGAAGCCGGATGGCACGGGGATCGTTAAAGCCACGCACCCCCTTTAATTTTCCAAAACAGTGGTCAAAAGAGCGATTTTCCTGCATCAAGATGACCACGTGTTCGGCATCCAGAAAAGTGGTACCGGGGTCTGGATTAATGGCCATGGCTTTATGAATGGAGGATGGAAGGGCGCCCCATAGGCCCAATCCACCGGAAAAAAGTGCTGCTTTTTTTAAAAACTCCCTTCTGTTTTCATTCATGATTTAATACGTTTGACGAATCAATTGTACATACCCGGATGCGCAATACCGTGCGGCACTAGCGGCGACTGTTTTTCAATCGTCGGCCCCTTGCACGCCCGATTGCAGCTTTTCCGGAAACGCTATGGGTACAAAAAGCCAGGTGGGTACTGACTTTCCCCACCCGGCCGGGTTCTATTTATTCCACGTCCCACCAAACTCGGGTAGTAATGCGATCCTCACCTTGCACGCTTACGGCTTGCTGGTAATTTTCCCGATTAAGCGCTTGTACTCCCGTGGGATACATAAACCGAACGGGAACCGTCTCAATATAGGCTGCCGGCCCCGGTTGAATGGCGGGAATCCCGGTTCTTCTCCAATCGAACCATCCTTCCAGCCCGTTGAAGAACAGCGCCAACCATTTCTGGGTGCCGATCTTTTCCAGCTTTTCCTGCTGGCTACCGGTATAGGTCACTGCGGCTTGGGAAAAATAGTCTGCCTCCGGCTGCACGGCATCTGCCAACTCGTTTAAGTTGGCAATTCGCAACCGCTCTTCGTAATAATCAAAGGATGCTTTGATGCCATTATCGTAATAAGTACTTGCATCGCCGACGGAAATATACCCTTTTTCCCTGGCTTCAGCCAAGAGGAACTGCAGTTCTGAATACCCCATCAACATGGTTTGAAAGCCAATTGGCGAAGCGTATTCCGAACAGACCAGGCAGGAAAACAACAAGCCTACGCGGGAAATGAAATTCGAACCTCCCCTGTTGGGATCCCCAGTTGGAGAATATTCGAGTGCGTCCTCGTCCGCAAGGCCATTCGGAACCCCCGCGTAATCCTCCGGATTGCCAATGATTCCTGCACCACTCGCGTTGGTGGGCTGAAAATAGGCGAAAAGACGCGGATCGCCCAGGTCTTTCAAATAGCCTTCAACGGTGGTACTGAGCCGGTACTCGTCGAACGAGCCCGAACGGGTCGTATACAGGTAGTGCTGGTTGGGCACATCGGGCAAATACTGAAGGGCGGCATTGTCTTCGTTTCCTTCAAATATGGGAAATTGTTGCGGATTTGACACAATCGCCTGCATGGCTGCTGAGGGATCGTTCCGGCCCGAAAGCCGCATCAATGCCCGTAAACGCAGGGAATTTGCCAGCTTTTTCCATTTCATGATATCGCCTTGAAAAAGAATGTCCCCATTCAGTGCCTCGCCGGAGGTTCCCAGCAGCTGATTAGCCTGCTCCAAATCACTCAGTATGCCCTGATAAATCACTTCCTGCCGGTCAAATTTCGGATAGTTGATTCCCTCCTTTGCGCCGGTGGCCTCTGTATAGGGAAGATCTCCGTACGCATCGGTCATAAAGGCATACATGAGGGATTTCATAACCAATGCGACGCCGACGTAATTGTTTTCCCCTTGATCGGTGGACTGCAGTACCACGTTATTCACGTCTCGAAGGGTATTGTAAAACACGCTGTAGGGATTTCCCTCCGGTCCCCAGTTGTACCGATCTTCATTGGTAAACTGAATTTTCGCCGTGTATTGCATGACCACGTTGCCAATTCCCCATCCCTTGCCGATGATCTCATTGGACGCGTTGCGAATGATGTTCGGTAATAGCAGGGAGGAGCCAACCATTTCCGGGCTATTGGGATTTCGATTGACTTCTTCAAAATCTTTGTCACAACCCGTTAGCAGTCCTAGCAGCAGGAGCAGAAACCAGGCACTTAAAGTATTTATTCGTATTGCTTTCATGATCTGTTTGCGTTTGGAAATTAAAACTTAAGGTTGAGGTTAAACCCGATGCTCCTGGAAGAAGGAAATGCCATATCTTCTACGCCCGGGATAAGGGTACCTCCGCTCATGGACATCGTTTCCGGGTCGAAATGTGGATTCTCCGTCCATAAAGCCAGGTTTCTGGCCACCAGGGATAGCCGGGCTTCCTGGAAGGGCAACTTACCCATGGATGTTCCGGGAATGGTATACCCAAGCGTTACCTCGCGAAGCTTTACAAAGGAGGCATCGTATTTTGCGGCTTCCACGTTGCTTCGCTCGTAGTAGCGGTTGTGCCAGTCTCTGGAACTAATTTTTCGGTCATTGGGAACAAAACTTCCATCGGCATTCCGAATCACACCCGGGCTAATGATCCCGTTGCCATCCATGGATAAGTCGTACCCATTTTCACGGCCTAGGAGCGTTTCTTCCAATTGCCCAGCGGTACTTCCGATGGTTTTGGTTCGGGAAACGACGATGCCACCGTACCGAATGTCAAAAAGGAAACCAAAGGTAAATTTCTTGTAGTTAAAACTATTCTGAATACCGAGCATCCAATCCGGGTTGTAGTTCCCCTGTAGCACGAGTTCGGGCGATGTCAACGGGGTACCGGAGGTATTGTGAATGATTTGTCCAAAATACGGGCTGTTCGCATTATCCACCCGGGCAAATCCCCTTCCGTAGATATTTCCCATTCGCTCGCCGATTCGGGCCTGAATGGTGGCTCCATTTCTTCCCACCATCGAATAGGAATCCAGCTCATCAGTCAACTCCAGAACTTTGCTTCGGTTTCGGGTGAAGTTTGCCATGATGTTCCAATTCAAGCCGTTCACATTTTGCAAGGGACTACCTGAAAGTACGAGTTCGATGCCATTGTTTTGGATTTCACCGGCATTGATGATCCGGCTGGCATAACCCGTGGAAATGTCGAGTTCGATCGGAATAATCTGGTTTCGCGTACGGTTGTCGTAATAGGTGAAATCCAGCCCCAACCTTCCCTTCAACAGGCGGATATCTGTTCCAAACTCCACCGACCCGGTTCGTTCCGGTTTCAGTTCGGCATTTGCCAGCCTATTGGACTCAGTTTTGCTCTGTATGGAACCCCATGCGACTGCCGGGTTAAATACGTTGGTCAGGCTATACGGATTGGTATCGTTTCCAACTTCCGCGTAGGCAGCCCGAATCTTGAAGAAAGAAACGAAATCCGGTAGGGTAACCATGTCTGAGATTACGCCACTCATGGTAGCTGAGGGGTAAAAATAACTGTTGTTCGACACCGGCAAGGTACTGGACCAGTCGTTTCTTCCCGTGATGTCGAGAAAAAGGATGTTTTTGTATCCGATTTGGCCGAAGCCGTACAGGGAATTGATGCGTTTTTCAGAGACCATGTGGTCTACCTGAAGGTTCACCGCAGTATTGGTGAAATTGTAAATTTCCGGAATCAACAATTGGGGTGCCATGGTTCGGGTAAACCGATTTTCCTGGATCATTTGGTTTCCTCCCAAAGAGACCGTATAGGACCAATTCGGCTTTTCCGTCTCGGAATAACTCAGCAGGAAATCGGTATTACGTTCGTTAAAGAATACGGCATCTTCCCTATAGCTCCCAAAGGGAAAGCGCTGGGTACTAAAGGCCCGCTTCCGGTCGCGAAGGTCGTTGTACAGGTCCAGCCCTGTCCGTACCATGAGGTTCAGCTTGTCGGTAAATTTATAATTCACCACCACGTTTCCGAAAATCCGGTCCTTGGATTGTCCGTTGGTATTCTCGTATACGTTAAAGTAGGGATTGTCGTGGTAATTGTAATTGTAGTTAAATTGCTGTCTGCCTTCCAAGCCCGGCATCCAGTAATCCCGTAGATTTTGGGTATTGATTTGACGCCCGTACCAAATCCATAGGTACATCAGACTTTCGGTACCGTAACTAATGCTGGGTCTGTTCCCACTTTCGGAATTTTGGTAGTTGATCGCAGTGGTAATGGAAAGCCGATCCGTGATTTGACTCATGCCATTAAACGCCAGGGTATTTCGCTTTAGGTCGGTGTTTGGAATCGTTCCCTTTTGGTCCAGATTGGTCCAGGAAAAGCGGAAATTTGATCGCTCATTTCCAGAAGCAATGGAAATATTATTGGAAAGGGTCAACCCCGTCTGGAAAAAATCATTGATATTATTGGGTTGGGACACCCAGGGCGTTGGCGTGATGGTGCTACCCGCCGGAGCATTCAGGTCTCCTCCCCTGAATCCGGCAACATCCCGCGGTGAGTCAAATTGAGGAATCAGGGTTCCCTGGTCCATAAGCGGGCCCCAACTCTCGTCCACACCATCGGCAATACCGGCACCGGCACCATTTACGAAGGTAAACAAGCCATTGTTACCTTGTCCATACTTATCCTGCCAATCAGGCAGCCGCAAGGGCGTATCGAAGGTGGTATTCGAGTTGATGCTGACGCCCAATCCGCGTTTATTTTTACCGGATTTGGTGGTGATCAAAATCGCACCGTTTGCCGCACGGGAACCATACAAAGCGGCCGCTGCCGGACCCTTCAAAATACTCATCGAGGCGATGTCGTCGGGGTTGATTTCGCCTGCCGGATTGCCGTAATCCACTTCCTGGTTACCGGACCCGGAGGATCCCACGATATTATTGCTGATGGGAACCCCATCTACCACGAATAGGGGTTGATTTGCATTGATATTCAGCGAGGATTCACCCCGAATGGTTACCCGTGAAGAGCCCCCCACGCCACTGGAAGAGTTGGTAATCTGTACACCCGCAACCCGGCCACTGAGCGAATTGATCACGTTTGTTTCCCTTGCTTCGGTAAAGCGGTCGCCATCAACTGCCTGCACCGAATACCCCAGCGCTTTTGTTTCGCGCTCCACGCCCAGTGCCGTCACCACTACCTCGTTGAGCTCCTCCGAGGAGTACTCCATCACGACATTTAGTAGGGATTGGTTTCCAACGACTATCTCCTGAGACTGAAAGCCGATGTAGGAGAAGACCAAAATCGCCTCATCGGAAGGCACTTCCAATTCAAAATTTCCGTCCAGGTCGGTAACGGTACCCCTCGTGGTTCCTTTTATCAGTACCGAGGCCCCCAAAACCGGCTCCGAATCGGAGCTTTCGGTAACCTGTCCCCGAACCGTTCGGGTTTGCGCCAAAAGCATGTTGGCATTACCCAGGAGTACTACCAGAGTCAGTATTCCCAGTCCGTAGAAAGGACCGAAAAAACGACTCCTTACGTAAAGTAGTGATTTTTTCATAATGAATGAACTGTTAGTTTGGTGTGGAATAAAAAAAGGGGCAGGTTTTACCCCCGACATTACATGTAGGTTCAATAGGGCAATGCATGACACACTAGTGCTGCTTTGCAAAACGCTACCCGGGGATCCGGTCTTCCCTGGAAAACGCCGCGAAACAAACTATCTAAATTAATTATTATAAATATAAATATATTTTATATGCGATGCATGCCTCTCGACAAAATTGATGAGGAAAATGTTTCGAGAAAAAAAAATCCGTTTACCATATTATAAATAAACCGAAGAAAGCTTAACGATTCTTTAAAACAATTCTCCATGAAATGGACAACTTCTCCCTAACCCTTTAGATGATAGGCCTTTGGCTGGGTAAAGGCACGAATACCGAGGTACGATAGCGTTACACCTAGCCCTGAATTCTTTCGCCCGGTCCATGGCAGGTTTGGACTGACCCGGTCGCAGTAATTCCAGTAGGCGGTACCGGTCGGCAATTGCTCCAGGACCTGAACAGCACGGGATTCGCTGTCCGAAAAAACCGCTGCCGTCAACCCATAGCTCGTATCCTTCATGAGGGCTACGGCTTCTTCATCGTTCCGAACGGATTGAATCCCGATGATCGGGCCAAAAGACTCCTCACGCATGACTTTCATTTGATGCGATACCTGCGTCAGGACGGTAGGTTCCCAAAAGTATCCCCCCGTCTCGCGTTGCCTACCGCCGGTATGCAGTACGGCTCCTTTCTCAAGCGCATCTTTAACCTGATCCCGCAACACCTCCATTTGCTCCTTTCGGGTGACCGGTCCGATAAACGTTCCTTCCACAAGCGGATCGCCCATTGCATACCCCTGTACTTCAGCTACAAAGGCCTTGACAAATGCATCGTGCACGTTTTCGTGAACGTAGATTCGCTCTACCGCGCAGCAACTTTGGCCGTTGTTGTAAAACGCTCCTTCCGCGGCATTGATTGCAGCCTGCCTAATATCCTTCACATCGTCCATAACGTAGAGCGGATCCTTTCCTCCCAGTTCGAGCTGTACCGGCACCATTTTGGCCGCTACCTTTTGGGCGATGTATTTTCCTGTCTGATAGGATCCGGTAAAAAAATAGCCATCCAAATCCGCATCCAAGAGCATTTCTCCCACGGCCGCTCCCCCGATAAAGCAGTCGAATACATTAGCAGGTACTCCGGCTTTGATCAACAACTCCCGGATTTTAAGTCCGGTCAAACTGGCGTATTCGGAAGGCTTATAGGCGACTGCATTCCCTGCAAGCAGGGCATACAAAAAGACATTGTATCCTACGTTGTAAGGAAAATTCCAGGCAGATATGTTGGCTATCACCCCCAACGGTTCGTGAACGATTTCCTCTCGGACCGCGCCCGCTGTCACGACCCGTTCCCGGGCCAGCCAGGTGGCAGCATTTGCCTGTATGTGTTCGATGCGATTGTGGGCCCCGAGAATTTCGTTACGGGCTTGTTCCAATGGCTTTCCGGTTTCGGAGGTAAGCACCAGCGCCAGGGTTTCGATTTCCTGCTTTACCAGTGTTCCGAATTGGATGATGATTGCTATTCGCTCCTCCAGGGTACGATGGGCCCAATCGGGTTGCCCCTTTTTTAGCCGTTCAATTTTGGCCGCCACTTGACTGGGCGTGTCGGGAGGTAGGGACTGAATGAGCGTCTCGTTTGCTGGATTTATAATGTCCATGTACTTAGCTGTTTTTGATGGTTTCGATAAAATAGTAATACAGGCGGAGGGGATCTAGATGCGGAGCCGTTTTTCCCACCGAAAATTCCGGATGCCATTGCACGCCGATTACCAACTGTCCGTGAAGATCGTTCGCCTGAATGGCTTCGGTCATGCCATCTTCCCGACATCTCGCCAATACTTCCAACCCCTTCCCAAGATCTTTTATTCCTTGGTGATGCACCGAATTAACGGTATCTCGTTCCTTTTCCGGATAAATCTGTTGCAATGTTTTTCCAGGCACCAGGTCAATTTTATGTGTTAGCTGATCGTAGCGCTCGGCATCCCGGTGAAGGATGGCTTCCGGTACCTGATGGGCGATGTCCTGATAAAGGGTTCCTCCAAAATACACGTTAATCAACTGCAAGCCCCTACATATTCCCAGCACGGGTTTTCGATGCCGGATTGCGTAATCCATAATTCCCAATTCATAAGCATCCCTATAGGGGTCGCCCAACCACTTTCCTGAAATTATGGGGGTTTCTCCATAACTTTTTGGTGCCAGGTCCGTGCCTCCCTGAAACACAAATCCATCCAATTCCCTCAGCAGGTTCTCCAACCGCTCGACGGGCAAATTGGGAATCAGTACCGGTAAGATTCCTGCTTGAGAAAGGTAAGAAAACATATCGCATTCCACATAAGCCAGGTTTTTTGGTCCGAATACCAGGCGGGAAGGATCGGCATACATAAAACAGGCACTGATACCAATTTTGAGCATGGCCTATAACGCGTTTACGTACATGGTTTCAAAATCCTTTTCCGTGACCGGTTTGGGATTATTGGGGTGGCAAAAATCGGCCAGTGCCAGGGCTGACAACGTTGGAATATGTGACTCGAGAACTCCTATAGCCGACAGCCGTGTTGGAAGCCCTAATTTGGTATTCAAATCGTTGATGTAGGTTGGGAGAAACGCCCCTTCTCCCTTGGCAAACCCAAGCATCAGCGCCATTTGATCAAACTTTTCCTCGCACCCGGGGTAGTTAAAGGCCAACCCCTGCGGCAAATTGATCGCATTTGCCAGTCCATGGTGGGTATCCAAAAGGCTGGAAAGCGGATGGGCCAGACTGTGCACGACTCCCAGACCTTTTTGGAAGGCCACGGCCCCCATCATCGAAGCCATAAGCATGTCGCTACGGGATGCCAGGTCCGGGGCATGGGTAGCTTTTTCCAGTGACTTTCCGATCAGCTGAATGGCTTCCAGGGCAATTCCGCTGCACATGGGATGCCAGTTTTTGGATAAATATGCCTCAATATTGTGGGTAAGCGCGTCCATTCCCGTTGCGGCTGTGACAAAAGCGGGCAGTTCCATGGTCAATTCCGGATCGGCAAAAACCATCTTTGCCAAAAGTGAGGGGGCAAAAAGTATCCGCTTCTTCTTACTTTCGTCCTCGGAAATAATGGCACTTCGTCCGACTTCACTTCCGGTTCCGGCCGTCGTAGGAATCGTCACAAAATGGGGAATGGGTTCCGTTACGTATTTATCACCTCCGATCAAATCATCGTAGTCAAAGAGATCCCTTGGATGATGGATGCTCAACGCGATGGCGCGCGCAACGTCCAGACCCACGCCGCCCCCAATGCCAACAATTCCGTCTCGCTGGGTGGAGAGATAGGCTTCTTTGCCTTGTAGTACATCCGATTTTATGGGATTTTTATGCACCTCCGAAAAAATCTCCACGGAGATTCCCGCCTCCTGCAATTGAACACAGATCTTTTTAAAAAAATCCAGTTCACGTACCAACGGGTCGGTAACGAGAAGGGGCCGGCTGAGTCCCTGGCTTTTTAAATAGGCGCCCAATTCAGCGATTACACCGGCACCAAAGCGAATGGCGGTTGGAAAACTAAAACTATATTTTTGTTGGGTATTCATGCGGCAAGGTATGAGTCGTTTTTACGTATTTAAAGGTAACTAGATGATTTCAAAATATCTTTTTCGTTCCCAATCGGTCACTTTGGAAGCAAATTCTCTGCATTCCCATTCCCGGGTCTTGCAGAAATGCTGTACAAAATCGGAACCAAAAAGGGTCGCTGCCAGGTCCGAATTTTTCATGGCCGCTGTCGCTTCCTGAAGCGAGGTAGGAATGATTCCATTGGCGTAATCCTCGTATCCATTCCCCACCGTGGCTGGCTGTTCCAGTTCCAATTGATGTTCGATACCATAAAGACCAGCGGCCAGGCAGGCAGCCATGGCCAGGTACGGGTTTACATCCGAGCCAATTACGCGGGTTTCGAGCCGGTTAGAGGCTTTGCCGCCCGACAGCACACGTAGTGCCGTGGTCCGGTTGTCTCTGGCCCAGGTGAGTGTGGTCGGCGCCCAGGCCCCTTCTACCAATCGTTTGTAACTATTGATCGTGGGAGCAAACATGGGAAGCATGAATGGCAGGCAATGCAATTGACCGGCGATGTACTGCCGCATCAAAGGGCTCATGTTCCATGGATCTCCTGCATCGTAAAACAGGTTGGTATCCAATCCGGTATCCCACAAACTTTGGTGTACATGCCCGCCATTTCCCGGCAGGTCTTCCGTCCATTTGGCCATAAAGGTAGCCATCAATCCGTGTTTGTAGGCAATTTCTTTTACACTGGTTTTGAATAAAACCGCCCGGTCGGCCGCGGCGAGTAGTTCACCGTACTGAATGGCCGCTTCGTATACCCCTGGGCCTGTTTCTGTATGTAGTCCTTCCAGCGGGATCCCAAAGCGGTGGCAAAGATCAAAGAGATCGTTAAAGAAAGCACTTTTTAATGAAGCCCGGAGATGGGAATAACCAAACATGCCCGGGGTCATGGGCTTTGCGTCCGCCGGCTGGTTTCCGGCAAACCCATCGGGGCTTACCTCAAAATTAAACCACTCGAATTCCTGGGAAAAAAGCGGACTGAATCCCATATTCAGGGATTTTTGGCGGATGGTTCGCAGGAGGCTTCGAGGACAGACCAACGCTCCCCCATCGGTATCCCCGTGAAAATCGGCCAAAAAGAAAGGAAGATCATTTTCCCAGGGAATGTTTCGCTGGGTGGATAGATCAACACGCGCCTTAAAATCCGGGTATCCGGTATGCCAACCCGTAACGGACACGTTATCGTAGGATTTATCCTCCATATCCCATCCAAAGACCACCGCACAGAAACCCATTCCGCCTTCCAATAGGGAAGAAAACTTATCCAGGGACACCACTTTGCCTCGCAAGACACCGTC
The DNA here is from genome assembly GCF_009467825.1 of Cyclobacterium xiamenense. Lineage (GTDB taxonomy): Bacteria > Bacteroidota > Bacteroidia > Cytophagales > Cyclobacteriaceae > Cyclobacterium > Cyclobacterium xiamenense. The sequence goes on from NZ_WIOK01000024.1 coordinate 29,981, forward strand.
TATATCTACAATGGCTAATTTAACCTTGCCACAGGAACGTTCTTTTAGTGAACGAATAACTTCTTCATTGGTCAATTCCATAGCAGGTCAGGGTTTGTAGATGAATATTCTGAAAAGCAGGTACGATCCAATGAGCATCGCAAAAAACAAGAGTGCAAGCATCAGATTATACAGCGTCATTGCAATCAGGGAAATACTGGCGATAACCAGCGCCACCATGGGAAAGAGGGGATACATGGGCACTTTGAAAGGTCTTTCCAGCTCCGGTTCATTTTTACGCAGGTAAAAGAAGGCGATCATCGAAAGGATGTACAATCCCAGGGCACCGAAGACAGCAATGGTGATAATTTCGCCGGTTTTACCGGTTAGCAGGGCAATGATCCCTACAATCATATTGAACAGCAGGGCATTTCCTGGAGTTTTAAAGCGCTTATTTACCTTTCCGATCGCTTTGGGCGCATAGCCGACCCGTCCAAATTCGAAGGTGGTTCTACCGGCAGCGAGGATAATTCCGTTAAAGGAAGCCACCAGACCAAACAAGGCGATAAACGTCAATGCCTGGTAATACGGATGCCCCTGCCCCACTACCATTTCCATGGCAAGCGGCAGCGGCGAATCGGAAGCTACACCGGAATCATCCGGATACACAATGGCCTCCCAGCCTCCTACTCCCACGGCTGCAACAAAGGTCAACACACAAAGAATAACCAACGTCAATAAGGCAGAACCGAAGCCCCTAAGGATATTTTTTTGGGGATTAATGGTTTCTTCCGCCACATTCGCGACTCCTTCTATGGCAAGAAAAAACCAAATAGCAAAAGGAATGGCGGCGACAATGCCCATATAACCCTTGTGAAAGCCTTTTACAGAAAGGTTTGCCGCGTCAAATTCCGGCAAGGTCACGCCCGCAAAGAAAAGCAATCCCAAAACCGCCACAATCGTGATAAACAATTCAAAGGTAGCGGCGATTTGGAGTCCTACCACATTCAGCAAAGTAAAAATGAGATAGGCCCCAATACCGATCCAAATTATGTCCCATTCCGGAAAAAATATACCAAAATAAGCCCCAATAGCCGAAGCAATGGCTGGGGGAGCGAAAATAAACTCGATGTTCTGTGACATTCCTGCCAAAAAACCCAGGTGTTTTCCCAGGCCTCTCTCGGCGTAGGAAAACGCCCCCCCTGCACGCGGGATGGCGCAGGCCATTTCTGTATAACTAAAGGTAAAAGTTACATACATGAGAATGACAAAAAATACCGCAATGGCGGCCCCCCATGTTCCCCCTTCCGCCAGTCCCAGGTTCCAGCCAAAATAATTGCCGGAAATCACATAACCTACTCCCAGGCCCCAAAGCATGAAGGGACCCAAGGTCTTTTTAAGTTGGTTTTCGTTGTCAGTGGTTGATTGATTCATGTGTTTCTTACTTGATTAGCGGGTAAACAGACCATCACAAGGCACCATTCATTTCTCGCAAATTTGGGTGGGGCCTCCCAGGGAAAATTTTATAAAATGGCCGCATTAAAATTAAAAATTAATTCGGAATAAAAGACAGCTTCCCTCAATTTTTGAAATAGATCGGACCAACTCTTTAAATCTCTTATGGACGGGAGGCTGATGTTGGACGGACGGAATCCAAAGGTCATGCGGCATGCATCCAATTCGTAAGCCCATCTATTTGGATACCATCCGTCAATGCAGCGGCAGATGCCAACCGGATTACGTTGAACAAAGGTTTTCAGGTAAACCGGAACCTTTTTGGTAAAAGCGGCATTTAGTTTGGACTCACATGGCTCAGGGAATCGACGCCCCATTTGGTCTTTGCCTACTCCGAAGACCTGGCCAATGTGATGCGAAAACCTATCAAACACGAAAAAAACGCAGAACCATGCATGTAGCCGTTTCAGGAAACATTGGAAGTGGAAAAACAACACTTGCAGAAAAACTTGCCGGACACTATGGCTGGACTGCCGAATTCGAATCGGTGGAAGAAAATCCCTATTTGGTCGATTTTTATGACAACATGCCAAAGTGGGCGTTTCATCTGCAAGTCCATTTTTTACACAGCCGGTTTAATCAAGTGCGGCGAATTCAGCAAAGTAAGGTGTCAACCATACAAGACCGGACCATTTACGAAGATGCGCGTATCTTCGCTGCTAACCTTCACGCTTCGGAGCTGCTTTCCAACCGGGATTACAGAAACTACCTGGAGTTGTACCACTCCATGGAGAACTACATCAGCCCACCGGACCTGTTGATCTATCTAAAAGCAGATATTCCAAAATTGGTGGGCCAGATCGAAAAAAGAGGTAGAAACTATGAAAAAACCATTCAGATTTCCTACCTGAAAAACCTGAACGAGCATTACGAGAACTGGATTCGTACTTACGATCAGGGGAAGCTTCTGGTAATTGATGTCAACGACATGAATTTTGTCGATAACCGGGAGGATTTTTCGGAAATAGTGGCCCGAATCGATCGGGAATTATTTGGTTTATTTCCGTAATTAGCCCATTTTCCGTAGCAACCAGGCGCCAATAGCGCGCATTACCGAATCATCTGGACGTAAAAGCAACTTGTCGATCCGTTGTAGTCTACCCCCAATCATCAGGTTTTCGTAGGCCGGTATCCGGTGCAGTCGGTATCCCTCCAACCTGGAAATAAGATCGTATTGCAAATCATTGTAAGCGTTCAATTTCCATCCAGGTGCACCTGTGCCGCTCAGTTCTCCCGGCACATCGGCAGGCCCAAAACAGGATCGAGCCAACGGAGGGCCGGACCATACGCGCTCATGTAATCCGGAGAGCAGGCATTCGCGTTCATGCGTGCGGCACATGCGCAGGTAAGCAGCATGCCAGGGATAATTGAACACCCGGTATAGTGCTGACTTTAAGGTGACCAGTCGGTATCGGTTAAAATGATTGGCATCGTCATAGACCAATAGGTGCTTGCCTACCTGTACGGGCACTTTCAGGTGATGAAGCAAGGGGTAATCGTCTTTTCCTTCCAATTCCCGATACGCGGCAGAGAGCAGCTCCTCACCTTTTCCGTTTAAAAGCGAGCGATGAACAGGTAAATTAACGTCGGATGTATACGCTACTTCGGAGGCTTCCAGCGATTCTAAAATTCGGGATACGATTAATTGATGCATTCCAGGATAGTTAAAAAAAGATTTTTAAGGCCATTTAAGGCTGATTTTTTTCGATCCGTTCTTTTAAATTACCCTTGGAACCCGGAAAGGTGGTTCTGGACGACATATCCCAGCCGATGATAACCATGGCTATCAGGAAAATAAGCCCAAAAATAAGAAAAATCCACTTGTTTTTATTCATTGGGTAGCGGCGATTGCAGGTTTTTTATAGGGTAAAAACTGCTAGCGTTCAAAATAGTTCCCCCCTACGGATAATTTCTTTACGGAAAGCGTTGTCCACGTCCCTAACCAAAGATCTTTGATCAAAACGAAGAATTTCCTGTGATTGTCAATAAAATTCTGTATCTTTTGTTAGAATGTTACATCTTTTAGGCTGTATTATTGCGTTATAGTTTGTGAGGTTTGATACCATCTACCAAATCCCAACCCATATTTACCACGACACTTTATGTACAAGCAGATCAAGCCAGACATGATCTTTCATTATTTTGATCAGGACATTGAACTGATCAATGAAATCCTGGAATTGGTCATGGATCTGAATATTCAGGATCTAAAGCAGCTAATGCCCCTTTACGACCTCGGAGAAATTGCAGCAATAAAACAGAAATTTCACAAATCAAAACCGGTATTTGGCTTTTTGGGAGCCTCTGGCGTCAATCAGCATATTGAAAAAATAGAAGAAGATATCCAAAACAAGTTTCCGATTCACCACAACGAGCTCCTTGTTTTGTTGGACGAACTAGAGACGGATTTACAAAACTTTTTGAAAAAAACGATGGATAAAAAAGATTTAGGTTAATTTTTTTACCCATCCATCCAATTATTGAGATGTTTTTAATAATTTGCTCTCAAAATTCACCCATGTAACCTTTTGAATCGACAAAGCCACTAATACATACTTCTTTTTCCATTTCATTGATTCAACCACTAACACATACCTATGAAAAATTACCTTAGCGCAGGGGCATCCTGGGTCCTGATAAGTATCCTAGCCCTTGTCATTTCCTGTCAACCAAAAGAAACAACTACCGGACTACTGGCGACCAATGCCATGGTAGTATCCGCCCACCCGTTGGCCTCCGAAGTAGGAAATGAAATTCTCAAACAAGGCGGTAATGCCGTAGATGCCGCCGTTGCGGTACACATGGCACTGGCTGTCGTGTACCCACAGGCTGGGAATATTGGCGGAGGCGGTTTCATGGTGGTACGGAAAGCGGACGGAAGCTACCATTCCCTGGACTACCGGGAAAAGGCACCCATGGCGGCGGAAAGGGACATGTACCTGGATGAAAACGGAGATGCATTGCCTGAAAAAAGTCAAAATGGGCACCTTGCTTCCGGTGTTCCCGGATCGGTAGACGGCATGGTGAAGGCCCATGAAAAACTGGGATCCATGGAGTGGGCCAAATTAATCGACCCGGCCATCAAACTTGCCGCAGAAGGCTTTCCCCTAACCGAAAACGAAGCATCCTATTACACCCGGGCTTCCGAAAACCTTAAAAAATATTCCTCGGTTGATCCCGTACATTTTACCGGAAAGGCATGGAAGGAAGGTGACGTATTTGTGCAGCCGCAATTGGCCACTACCCTTACACTCATTCGGGACCATGGAAGAGAAGGATTTTATGGGGGACCGGTGGCCGATTTTATTGTCGCCGAAATGGAACGAGGGGGAGGCATCATAAGCCATGAAGACCTGACAAATTACGAAAGCGCCTGGCGCACGCCACTGGTAGGCGCATACAAAGACGCGACGGTTATCACCATGGGCCCGCCAAGTAGCGGAGGGTTGATCCTTTTGCAAATGCTTGGTATTCTGGAAGACTATCCCATCTCCAACAAAAACACGGCCTATGCAGAATACCTCCACCTAAAAACCGAGATGGAACGGCGAATTTTTGCCGATAGAGCGGCCTACATGGGGGATGCTGACTTCTTCCCGGTACCTGTCTCCGGATTGTTGGATAAAGCCTACCTTTCCCAACGCTTCGAAGATTTTGACCCTGAATTAGCCACTCCCTCAGACCGGATCATGGAAGGAAACGTACTTACCATGAGTGAAGAAACCACCCATTTTTCGATTGTCGATTCGCAGGGAAATGCCGTATCCTGCACCACCACACTAAACGGCGGCATGGGCTCAAAAGTGCTGGTAGACGGGGCAGGTTTTATTTTGAATAACGAAATGGACGATTTTTCCATCAAACCAGGTTTTCCCAACATGTTTGGTGTACTGGGAGGTGAAGCCAATAAGATTGAGCCGGGCAAGCGGATGCTTAGTTCCATGACTCCGACGATTCTGGAAAAAAATGGCGAATTGTATATGGTCGTAGGAACTCCCGGAGGCTCAACCATCCCTACTTCCGTGTTTCAGGCAATAGTCAATGTTATGGACTTCGACATGAGCATGCAGGAGGCGGTCAACGAAAACCGATTCCATAGTCAATGGAAGCCGGATGTAATCGCCTACGAAAAAGAATTTGCCAACAACGAGATCCTCGAACTGCTGCAAGCAAAGGGACACGAACTCGTAGAAAGAGGGGGCATTGGCCGGGTAGACGCCATATTGGTACGCGAGGATGGGCAACTCGAAGGTGCTGCCGACCCCCGAGGAATGGATGCGGCATCGGGATACTAGCCTAACGATGGATTTTCCTTACCGGGTATGCGCCATTAAAAATGCGCATACCCGGTGGGTAAACGTGTTTTTTTGCTCCGTGCACTCTTTGCTGGAACCTTATTTTTGAAACCTTTGGTTGCTTGCAGGCTCCCGCCGGCGCTCGAATCCAGCTTCAGGCAATTCGGAACTGTCGCGAGTTTCGCAGAAAGGCAAGCCGGGTAGGGTTGCTCTTCAGATAAAAAAATGCTTCCTGAGCCGTTACGATACCAACTATCAATTTCTTTTGTCCTCAATCGATTATTCGTCTCCGAACTGACTGTATCCGAGGAAAAAAGTACCTGATTCCTACAAGCCGGCAGCCCAGCCTGTGCGAACAAATTCACCGTGGCCGACCACTCCAGGATTCCGCTCCTGCGTTTGCTTTTTTTGCTATTTCCAGCTGCTTTTTTCTTTGGTATTTTCCAACCTGTGCGGCTATAATTGGACCCAATTTGATAAATTATTTGTTACCTTTCGATTCGAATTTTATTCCGAACCATGAAGAAAAAGTCTGGAAATGTCAGTATAAAAAATGTTTTTAAAACCATCATCTGGCCACGGCGAAAGTTCGTATTCATCGGATTGGGACTGATTGTGATCAGCAGGTTATCCGGTCTGGTGCTTCCCTATGCCAGCAAATACCTGGTGGATGAGGTAATTCCTTCGAATAATTTTGACCTGCTAAAATGGTTGATTTTAGCTGTCACCATCGCCGTCACCCTACAGGCCGTCACTTCTTACGGTCTGACGCAAATACTGAGCGTGGAAGCACAAAACCTGATTTCAACGCTTCGGGCGCAAGTGCAGGCACATATTATCCGTCTACCGATTCGGTTTTTTGACAATGCCAAAACCGGCGAACTGGTATCCCGCGTCATGACCGACGTCGAGGGCGTTCGAAATTTGGTCGGAACCGGCCTGGCTCAAATGGTTGGTGGCATACTCACCTCCCTGATTAGCCTGGTTTTGCTCATTTATATCAGTCCAAAGATGACCCTATACGTATTGGTTCCGGTCGCAATTTTTGGATTGATCTCCATGAAAGCTTTTGGCAAGATTCGGCCGATTTTCCGAGAACGGGGCAAAATAAATGCAGAGGTAACCGGAAGACTTACCGAGACACTGGGAGGCATTCGGGTAATCAAAGGTTTCAACGCAGAACAACAAGAAACCGAGATATTTGCAGCCGGAGTCAACCGCCTCTTTCTAAATGTGAAAAGTAGCCTTACCGCTACAAGTATTGTCACCAGTTCGGCTACCTTTCTGCTGGGCCTGGCATCGGCAGGTATCATGGGTATTGGGGGCTACCTGATCATGGAGGAGCAGCTGACCTTTGGCGACTTTCTGGCATTTACCCTACTTTTGGGATTTATGATCGCACCCATCCTGCAAATGAGCAATATCGGCAGTCAATTGACCGAAGCCTTTGCCGGGCTGGACCGGACCGAAGAACTGATGAACTTACCGCTGGAAGCAGACCCTGCCAATCGGACCATTCAGCTACCAACCATAGAGGGACGCGTGGTATTTCGGGATGTTCATTTTGGCTACGAACCGGGAAATGAAGTAATAAAAGGGATTAATTTTGAAGCAGCGCCAGGATCAGTCACCGCGTTGGTGGGGAGTTCAGGTTCTGGAAAAACCACCATTTCGGGCTTGCTGGCTTCCTTTTTGGTGCCTACAAAAGGACGTATAACCATTGACGGAGAAGATCTAAGTAAAGTTGATCTGAATTCGTTTCGAAGCCAGCTCGGGGTGGTTTTACAGGATGATTTTTTGTTTGAGGGTAGCATTCGGGAAAACATTTTGTTTCCAAGACCTCAGGCGAGCGAAGCGTCATTCCAGGAAGCCGTGCGGTCTGCCTACGTAAATCAGTTCACGGATCAATTTGAAAAAGGCCTGGACACCGTCATCGGCGAACGCGGCGTGAAGCTATCCGGAGGCCAACGGCAGCGACTGGCCATTGCCCGGGCAATATTGGCAGATCCACGAATTTTAATCCTGGATGAGGCCACCAGCAACCTGGATGCCGAGAGCGAAAATTACATTCAATCCAGCCTTAAACGATTGATGCAGGGCAGAACCACCTTTGTAATTGCGCACCGCCTGAGTACGATCCGGCAGGCAGATCAAATTCTGGTGATTGAAGGCGGTAGGATCGTGGAAAGAGGACGCCACGACGAGTTGATAGGATTACAGGGTAGGTACTACGATTTGTATACCTTTCAGGCAAGAATATAAAAACTGCCCCGGAAAAATTACCGCAGGGCGACCGAACAGGGAAAACCGACACGCGTAGCGGTTATCCTGGCCTTGGCTATTCTCCGCCGATCAGCGCTTCTGCGGCAAGCCGCCCCGACGTCATGGCCGCATTGATGGATCCGTTCAGCAGGTGATCCCCCGCCAGGTATACGTGATCGTATAATTTGGCATGCTGTGGGGGTATCCAGTTTTTTACATCGTCGATATGGGGTAAGGCCCGGGGAATGGAAAACGTTTTCATATGCTGGAAATAACTGGCGCTAATTCCCGAAAGCACCTCCAACTCCAGCGCAATGAGCTCCTCCAGGTTTTCTATACCTGCAACGTTTTTAACCACAGAAACGGATAATAGCGCCCTACCGTCGGCAGCGTATTCGGGACTAACATCGGTCATAAAGACCAGGTTATTGATCAAGAATTTGTCGTCGGTCACCAATCCAATCATCGGCTTACCAATGAACGACTGTTGCAGCGTAAAATACAGGTTTGTCACCTGGTGAAATGTTTCTTCCGGATGCCCCGTGAGCTTCCCATGGGCGGTGGCGATGATGATTTCGTCCGCAGTAATGGTGTTTCCATCGGCCAACAAAATCTGGTTTTTTTTCACCCCGGCTACCGGCGTATTGAAACGGACCTGGCTGTGGTTCAACTGCTCAAAAAGTTGGCGGGTAATTTGCCCCATTCCTTTAGCAGGGACACTGGCAAAGCCTTCGGCAAACATTTTGAATACAAACTCAAACATCCGGGAGGAGGTAGACAGGGATGTCTCCAGGAAAATACCGGTAAAAAACGGTGCAAAGAAGTTTTCGATGATGCGCTTAGAAAAGCCGGCGCTTCTCAAATAATCCAGCGTACTGCTCTGAGCCGATGAAAAAATGAGATCGGTGCTTTTTGCTTTCAGCATCTTGGTCAGCCGGTAGAGCCGTAGCTTGTCCAGCAGGGTACCAACCTGGGAAAAGGCCATGGCCAGTCCCTTTAATGGATCCCGCATGGGATCGTGTATGGCAAAGGTCGCTCCCGGACGAAAGACGATGGCACCGGATTTAAACTTTTTCAATTCCAATTTGTCCAAATCCAGGTACCGATGGATCTCAGGATAGGCAGTCAGCAGTACTTGAAATCCCCGGTCCAACAGGTACCCATTCACTTCATCGGTCTGTACCCTACCCCCGACCTGGCCCTGTGCTTCCAATATCACGGGGTAATAACCGGCTTTTTCCAGTTCGATCGCCGCCACCAAACCGGAAATGCCAGCGCCTATGATGTAGATGCTTTTTTCGTTCATGAGTTCTAGGGTTTAATGTAGGACAACGGACCTATTCTTCCTGAATGTTTCTACGCTTTCGAAACTTTCCTTCCTCGGATGAGCGGCTCGCTGTTTGTGAATCATTTGCGGAAGGGTTCGTATGTTGTTCCGAATTGGATGCCCCGCGGGGTTTTCGTTTGGGTTTGTTCCGTTTACCTTTGGGTTTGCCGGTTCCCTGGTGTTTTTCCCCACCTCTTGGTTTTCTGGGTCCTTCGTTTTTCAAATCCGGTCCGGGACCGATGCCTTCCGGATTCGGTACCACTTCAATTTGCAACCCAATCAGGTTTTCGATATTTCGGTATTTATAGCGATCTTTTTCGTTAACAAAGGTTACCGCCTTTCCCTTTTTCTCAGCCCGGGCGGTACGGCCCACACGGTGCACGTAGTCTTCCGGATCATTGGGTGTATCAAAATTTATGACCATCTCAATGTCTTCCACATCAATCCCACGGGACAGAATATCGGTAGCGACCAGAATCTTCAAGGATTTGTTTTTAAAGGAAGACATGATTTGCTCCCGCTCCGACTGATCGAGATCCGCATGAAAAGCTTCGACCTGAAACTGTTTTCGTAGGGTTTTAAACAAGGACTTCACTTTATCCTTGGTAGAACAAAAAACGATAACTGCCTGAAAATCCTGAGATTTCAGAATTTGTTGGACCAGGGCCTCTTTTTGGCTGTCGTACACATGGTACACGTATTGACTTACCCCTTTCGCGGTTTTGCCCAGCGCAATGGAAATTTGCTCCGGCTCATGAAGTATTTGCTGGGAAAATTTGCGAATTTTAGGGGGCATGGTCGCAGAAAACAGTAAGGTTTGCCGTTTTTTGGGCAAATGTTGCAGGATCGTGAGGATGTCTTCCGAAAAACCCATGTCCAGCATGCGGTCCGCTTCGTCGAGGATTAGATGCTGCAAAGCATCAAACTTTACCTTGCCTCCCGCCAAAAGAGCGATCAACCGACCCGGAGTGGCCACGACGATTTCCGCACCCAATTCCAGCGCCTTGCGTTGCTGCTCCCAGGTATTGCCATCGCCACCACCATAAATGGGAATGGAACTGATCCCAAGAAAATAGGCCAGCCCCTGTATTTGCTGATCAATCTGTATGGCCAGTTCCCTGGTCGGCGCAATGATCAATACTTTCACCCCCTTGTTCTGGCTTTGACTAATTTGATTCAATACCGGCAAAATAAAAGCGGCGGTTTTCCCCGTTCCGGTTTGAGCGGTAGCGATCAGGTCTTTGCCATCCAAAATCAATGGAATGGCTTGTTCCTGTATCGGGGTGGGCTTTTCAAATCCCATGGCGTCCAGTCCTTCCTGGAGCTCGGGAACAAATTTAAATTCACTAAAGGTCAAATTTTCTCAATTTTAAGTGTACACATACGCCCAGCCAATCAATACAAGTTGCAGGGGAAGTCGGAGTAATAACAACCACCTGGGAAGTCCTTTGTTCTCCTTCTGGTACATGTACAAATTTGCTGGAAATACTGCAATCAATAACAGGATGATTCCGTAGGCAGCCAGGCTTCGGGTGGATTCGAAAACCAACCCCAGTCCAAATACCATCTCCACGATTCCTACGATCCGGTTAACCAATTTTGGAGCGGGAACATAGGGTGGGATGATACGGATATACAACCTCGCTTTCACAAAATGCATGAAACCGGCGATTGTATAAAAAATTGCCATTGCATAAAGAAAAGCTTCATCCATAAAAATTAATTGCATCAATTTCTTTATTCAATAAAATTAGGACTTCCAAGTGGTAATACAAAAATTTAACCCGGTAATACTGTATTTATTTTACGTAGTCGCCATAACAAGCGTAATACCGTAGCCGTATTTGGGCAGGGAAGCCAAAAACCGGTTTTTACACGCCAGGCATTGAATGCTTGTTTCCGGAATTTCAAACCAACGAATTTTAATGTGGGGAAAAATGCGGTAGAGCGGGCTGCTAGCTTATCGGATGTCTCACCAGTTTCGGGTTAAATACCGTTCGTTATGCGCACTTCGTTCCTTGTACACTAAAATGGATTTTAAGAATAATCCCAGCTGGTCAACAACGCAAGGCCGGAAGTAACCGAATTGGCATGCTTCCCGGTGAATGGTATCTGTCTAGCTCAGTTGTTTAACGGTTTTGCGGTATTGGCTGGGTGTGACGCCGCTGATCTGCTTAAACTGGTTGTTAAAATGTGAAAGATTGGTATAGCCGGATTGGTAGCAGATATCGGAGATCAATAAATCAGAGTCCATTAGCAGCTTGCTCGCATAGCCAATCCGAACCTCTTTGAGGTAATTAAACAAAGACTTTCCGGTATTTGATTCAAAAAATCGGCAAAAAGCACTTACCGAGAGGTGACAATGGTCTGCTACATCCTCGAGCCTTATTTTTTTGGAAAAGTTCACCAAAATATACTCGTATACGCGCTTCAATTTTAGGTTGTTTGTATCGTCAGCATCCTGTATAAACCCTTCATTTACAAGTAGTCTTCGGTTATCTGTGCGAATCAGCAAATCAAAAATCTCTAACAGGTAAATTAATTTTCTAAAATTATTTACTTCGGGAATTTTCTGCAGTATCCATCGGATTTCTTCTATTCCTCTGCCATAAAACTGAACCCCCCGCTTCGCTAACTTGAAAAGGTCCAAAATAGGGCTTAACTCAGGTAATCGCTTGATTTTCTGTCCGAAAAAGTCTTCATGAAAATGAATGGTAATACATTCCGGTAAACAACCAATTGATACACCCGTCACTTCCCAGCAATGAGGAAGGTCAGGTCCCATGAGTACCAGGTCACCACGGGAAAAACTTTCCATAGTGTTTCCAACGATTCGGTTTCCCCAACCATCCACGATGTAATTCAACTCAAAGTTCTTGTGCGAGTGTATCCGATAAGTCCTCGGCGTCATAACGGCTCTTTTGAGGTTAAATGAGGTGCTTTCGGGGACAATGATCAGTTTTTTCCGGTGTTTCATGAAAACATTCGAATGATGACAATTGGTAAAATACTATCAGAATATAGCGGATTAATTACAAATTAACTACTATACTTATTCTTTTATGCAATGTAGGCTCCGGTATTTTTGGAAAGGACCGACCACGGCAAGAGCAAAATACTATCAGAATATGAGAATATTAATGAAACTTCAACTGGTTGATAGGGTATAACTTTGAATGTGTGAAAGGTATCCGGGTTAGCTAAAAAGGATGTCAACTCTCCAAAACGCTTCGGTAGATCCCGCTGTTCTTAAAAAAAATAGGTATATGCGATTAAAAATAAGTTTACTGGCAATCATCATGAATTTTGTGTTGACACACGTCATCGCGCAGCCGGGCAGTGCTGAGGAGCCTGCACGGTTTGTTGGCAACCTGGATGTCGCTTTTGATAGGCCCGATGGCAAACTGCCACCGGTTATAGGAGCGCAAAACTACCAGGTCTTGCGCTCTGTGAGAAGCGATACCAGCTTCGGTGACGGTCTTGGATTTACGCTACATCACCATCCAATGCTTTCCTATTGGAACGATAATTTCTACGTGCTATACAATGCCTGTCCTGAGCATGAAGAACGAGGTTTAACCGAAATACTTTTTTCCCGCTCGAAAGATGGCATGAACTGGTCAAAACCAGATATTATCTTCCCTCATGTCGTCTATAAAGGTGAACCTACATTTAGTAACCATCGGATGGGATTTTACATTACTCCCTCCGGTAGACTGCTGGCAACGACAGCCTATTTCCCCCAATCCGAAATGATTCCTCAGAAAGGAAGCGAGGACACGGCCAAGAAATATTTTGGGGTAGTGGTTCGAGAGATTCGGCAAGATGGAACGTTTGGAGAGATTTTTTTTATCGCCAGAAATAACAGTCTGTACCAAGAGGATGAGTTTCCTTACCCATACTATAAAGCATCAGCTGATCCTGTCTTTGTATCAGATTGCAATTCCTTACGAAATGATCGCCTGATCACTTTGCATTGGTGGGAGCAACTGCGTCCTGAAGATTTTAGTTTCCCTAAGTCTCTGACCGAACAAATAGTCAACGGTAACAGGAAATTTGCCAAAGCAATCAGCTATTATCGCCGACCTGACGGTGCAATTGTCGCTTTTTGGAAAAACAGTAAGTCTGCCATATCCCACGATCAAGGGAAAACATGGAGCAAGGTGGTTGATTTGAAAACATTCAGTGACGGCTACGCCAAGGTTTGGGCACAACGCACGAATGACGGAAGATACGCCGCGAGTTGGCAACCATTGGGCGAAGGGAGTTGGGGTAGGTATCCCATGCTGTGGGCCACTAGTGACGATGGTATCACGTATGAGCAAGCAATGCATGTGAATGGTGAAGTAACCATGCGCTACGAAGGCGGATCAAAGAACATCGGTCCTTGTAATTACCAGCGGGGATTGTATGAAAACGGCGCAGATATTCCTGGTGATGATGTTTGGGTGGTCTATTCCATGAGTAAAGAGGATATCTGGATTAGCCGAATCCCGGTTCCAATGAAAGAAAAAGCTGTGGGATACATTAATCAGGATTTTGAAAGTATCGAAACAACACTAGAACTGGAAAGATGGAATATTTTCCATCCTGCATGGGCACCTGTCACTATTTCCCAGCGACTTTCCGAAAAAAATACGTACATGAAATTCTCCGACCGGGATCCATTTGATTATGCAAAAGCTTTCCGAGTATTTAAGGAAAGCAAAGACGAACTTGTTGTCCAACTAAATGTGCTGGCGGAACAAAATGATCATGGCCGTTTCGAAATCGACCTGGGTAACACGGAACATCTCGCACCGATTAGAATTTCCTTTACACCAAATGGCAAAATAGAGATAGAACACTGGAAGTATACTTCAGTACTAGCTGACTATCAAGCAGGTAAATGGAATCAAATCCAACTGAAAATCGATATAGCTGGCAATAGGTTTTCAGTCACTGCCAATAACGTAACCATGGATGACCTGGTATTCAACAGCCGCAAGGTAAAAACACTGGACAGAATTACCTTTAGGACGGGCAATTATCGGGGAATATCCATCAATCCGGTGGAGCCGGAAAAAGATTTACCATTGCGTAAGGAAGCAGTTTATTTTTTGGATGATGTTCGCGTTGACATAAAAAAAATAGAAGAATGAACCGGAATCTACCATTATGAAATCAACAGGCAAAAAATCATCCGTAGACCTACAGTGAAATGAGTGTTACATCTGCAAAGGTGCTCCAGAACTTTGATCGATACAAGCTATCTGACCCCTTAAAATTCATTATAAACCGATGCAACGAACGATAATCCCATTCCTTATCATCTCGCTGATTGGCTTTTTCGGTTGCAATCAGAAGAAGTCGTCCACGGACATAATCAATGATATCGACTTTGTCACCATTCCTGCCGGGCAGTTTACCATGGGGGCGGACCTGCATCCAAAATACATTGCAGCCGGCCAGAATGAAGCGTGGAGAAGTATTTTCATTCAAGATGAATTCCCAGTACGGGACATAACGATCAGCCGCGACATTTCCATCTCCAAATTTGAAATTACAAACGCCCAATATGAGGCCTTTGACCCGGAACATAGCAGGTGGCGTGGCAACTTTATGGATCTTTCAACCAAGGATGATGAAGCAGTTGTATATGTAAGCTGGGAAGACGCGGTTGCCTTTACTACCTGGTTATCTGAGAATGACACGCACTATAGCTATCGACTGCCTACAGAAGCAGAGTGGGAATATGTGGCCCGGGCGGGTACGCGTACTCCATATATGGACGGAATTAGCGGCGACGTTTATGCGTTAAATCCAATGCAGCCGGAACAAATGATTGCATACAATTACCAGTGGCCGTATCCTTTTACGTTTAGCAATGGTTGTCGTAGCTGGGTATCCTGGAAACCCGAAAACTGTACTGGCGTGGAGGATGTCTACCCGAGTAAATTTGATATCAAGGATGCTGACTTGACGGTAGGACAGAACCGTCCCAATGGATTTGGAGTGCATGATATGATGGGGAATGTGGAGGAATGGGTGATGGACTGGTACGACGTCTATAAACCAGCGGAAACCATTGATCCCGCAGGCCCGATCAAAGGTGATTTTAAGGTGATTCGCGGTGGGAGCCATAACAACCATATTCAGCATATGCGTTCGGCCAACCGCATGGCTTCAGCAAAGGATGACAAACACTACCTTCTCGGATTTCGAATTGTGAGGATAGCGAAAGATAGTCCGGTACCTACACCCAGCCTGCTGCCTGATAACAAACCCTGGGCAACGGAAGTCAATCCTGCCAGGTTTCAATGGGCTGCCCCTACCGAAGAACCATTTTTTTCAATTCATAGCCTGTATGAGCTGGTATCACAGGCAGAAAACGGCAGCCATTATGGGTCTGATCAACAAATGCGGCAGTTTGGTTTTGATTCAGAAAAGCAAAAACCCCTGAGTTTGGGTCCGCTTTATACCCACAATCATTCGCCAACGATCACCTGGTGCGAAAATGGCGACCTATTGGTTTCCTGGTTTTCAGGCGAAAGTGAAATAGGCCCGGAACTAACCCTACTGGCGTCCCGGGGAAAAAGAAATGAAGATGGATCACTATCCTGGACCGAACCTGCGGAGTTTCTAAAAGCCGCGGACCGAAACATGCACGGTTCCAATTTATTGAACAATTCCTTACGCTTGTCAAATGGAACAGATAGTACGTTTACGATTCATCAAATGGCCAGTATCGGTGTGGCAGGAAGATGGGACAAACTGGGCCTCGGCTATAGAAAAAGCACAGATAATGGCGCGAATTGGTCCCCCGTAAAGATGGTTTTAGAAGTGGATCATGCATTGAATGACGGCGCCTCAATGCAAGGCAATATGTTTCAGACTACTAACAACGAATTGGTATTTGTTACCGATGATGACGGCGACGGGATATTCAATACCGGAAGCCTCATCGTTAGTGACGATGCCGGTGAAACCTGGGAAAGACGTGGTCACTCATCCAATACGCCTGATCAAAAACGTATTGCGGGATTACACGCCGCCGTAATCGAAATTTTGGATAGAGACGGAGATGGAAAATCAGACCTGCTGGCCATAGCGCGAGACAATGGCCAGTATTTTGATGGAAAGGCCCCACAGAGCATTTCTTTCGATGATGGTCATACCTGGGAGCGGTCACCTACGGTGTTTCCTTCAATTAGCAGCGGACAGAGGTTTTCGCTCTTACGCCTCCGGTTCGCCACGCATACACCTGAGTTTAGCAAGGGTTCTCCCATTCTTTTCAGCGGCTTTGCGCAGGGGGATTTTAAAGCTAGAAATGGTGAGGGTGAAATTGAATCAATCTCGGGATTATTTGTAGCAATATCTTTTGACGATGGAGTATCCTGGGATGTCATGCATCGCCGCGTTCTAAGCAATCTTACAGGAGATAGTACGTCGATGCTGACCATCGCTCCCTGGCAAGCAGACAATCTCCTTTCACGTAAAGATGGACAGGAAGGTGGCTACATAACGTCTACGCAGACACCGGACGGGATGATCCACGTGACCGACGGGAAACTTATTTACAGTTTTAATCTGGCATGGGTTATTCAATAATTGAAAACGTCTACCAGTACCCAGCAGACGATATCCGCTAGCTTGTAACCATCTGGGAGAATCAAGTATATGCTGGCCTGCTTTTCATTTCGTTCGCGTTCATACCTGACCGCGCAATACGATGGAGGCGAGGAAAACTACTATTTCCTTAGCAGGATCCATCAATCAACACCAAAGCTATTCAATAGAAGTAACGCTTCGCCTGATTAGAAATACCTGGCCTTTTGCTAAAGAAGGAGAAATAAAAGATTCTATGGTAATCTATCGGTCCTGGAAAGGAAGAATCGAAAATGAGCCATTGGATGGTATTGGGATGATGGAACGAGGTAGCTGGGCATTCGGATAAAAACAGTTTACGCCTTATTCTCCTCGGCACCGTGCCATTTTTTCGTGGTTTTTACGGGTCGATCCCCTGTCTGTATCGGTACAATGGTTCCGTAAGAAGAAGGCCCAGCCTACCAAGTACAGGGATCCTACCACCGCCCGGCTGCCAATTGCATGGCATGGGAACGAAGAAACTCAATGGCTGGCCGGTCACCAAGGGCAAGGAAAACGCGTTGATTTACGTTTAACTGCCAACGCTATCGTAATTAGTCGTCTAATCAACTATTCCTCCACGATTGAAAAAACGGCATCGCCGCGCGTAAAAAAATCCAATCTCCGATGCGCTATCGTAGCCAAATACTTTACACCTCGGCTGCCTGAACGTGCATCCAGTCGAAGTTTCTACGCCTCCCCAGGCTGACCCATCCTTCCTCTTCCCAACAACGCCACCATTCGTCGTACACCGGGTGGGCGAAAGCAGCCCGGTCCCTACCCCAGCGCAAGGCATTTCTATCCGGGTCAAAATCCAGGGCAACTCCCCAGGCATGGGTCGACCACAGGGTTCCGCCCCGCATGGGTCGGTTATTGAACGCGCCACCAAAGTAATTTAGCCGCAGGGAATTGATGTCGTTTTCGCCATAGGTATCCCGAACATCCTCCAATACCTTGGTAAGGCTTTCGGCTACCTTTCGGTGGCAGGTAATTTTCGTTGCCTTTAGCCGTAAGTCCCAGGCGATTTTCAGCACAAAGGGAGCCGGGATCGTTACCAGGTTTTCACCCCGGTTGCCGTAAAACTCCAGAAACTCAGGCGTATTTTGTTTGGGCCACCGGTTGGCAGGTACAATCTCTTCCGGTCTCCAGGTGGTTCTTCTTCGGCCATGCTGAAATATAAAGGCCAATTCCTCGAAACCAAATTGGGTTTGGGTGCCCCACAAGCCGTCTACCGGCCCGCCGTCAATGCCTTTCTCTTTGGCCCCCAATTGAATCATGGTGGCAATTTTGCGGGTATTGGGCATTCGAGGATCCATTCCTTCAATTTGATGCAAGGCAGCCAGGGTATTGTCCCCCAGTATGCCATCAATGGCTCCACGATACAGTCCTTTTTCAGCCAGAAGGTGTTGAACCACCATGATTTTTTCTTTCATACCATGATCTAGATAGTATAATGCAAGATATACTTATTTCGCAATAAATCTTAAGAAATTTTGCCTTCTTTTTGTATTTCATTCCGAATACATTGCATTAACACCGCTTCTTTGATGCAGGCGTGTCCGGCGGCCAGCGTTTTTAGTCCTACTTGCTGCACGATGTTTACAATATTTGCACCCGTAAGCGGGTACTTTTTTGCCAAATCCGGTACATGCAGTCCCTTTTCCAGTTCCATGGACTCGGGTAGATTTTTCTCCCAGAGTAAAAGCCGCTCTTTCGCCCCCGGTGCTTCAAAATCGATGATGGATTGAAATCTCCTGGTAAAGGCGCTGTCCAAATTGCTTTTAAAATTGGAAGCGAGGATCACCATTCCCGGGTGCTGTTCGATTCGCTGCAACAAATAGGAGACTTCCTGATTGGCGTATTTATCGTGAGCATCCCGTACGTTGGTTCGTTTTCCAAACAGTGCGTCGGCCTCATCAAAAAACAAGATCCAGTGCTTTCCTGAAGCCTTATCAAACAAGCGGGAAAGGTTTTTTTCGGTTTCCCCTATGTATTTGGATACCATCAGGGAGAGATCGATGCGGTAGACCTCTCGATCGGTATATTTTCCCAGCAAGCCTGCCGTTAATGTCTTGCCTGTGCCGGGGGGACCAAAAAACATGACCCGATAGCCAGGTTTCACTTTTTTCTTTAAATTCCATCGTTCCATGAGCTGTTCGTTGTAGCTCAACCAGTGTTCCAGGCCCTTTATTTGTGCAAGGGTCCGATCCGATAAAACCAGGTCCTCCCAGTCCAATTCGGTTTGAATCAGTTCGGCAGGAAAATCAGAACTGGGTTTGGGAGTCCGCACTTTTTCAAGCAGAAGCCGATCGCTAAACTCCGTATCCAACAGCAACGGTCCGGCGTAAAATGGCTCCCCCACAGCAGTATCTCCCAAAAACAGGTACTTGTTCCGAAAAAGGAGCGAATCCTCAAAGATGCTCAGGTATTTCTTCCGGGTGGATGGGTCTCTACCGGCCAAAAGGAACAATAGGGTCTCTCCGGTTGGCAGCATTCCCCGGTGGTACTTACCCTTGTATCCGCCAATTTCAGGGAAGTCCGTGCCGTCTGGAAAATAGGACTGAATGGTACGGCTAAGAAAACCGGGATCGATGTACGGAACGAGGGCCAATGCCAGCAGCAACAAATCCTGGTCTTTGATACCAAGCTCGTCGATAACTTTTCCCAGGTACTGCCTTGTATCAATA
The DNA here is from genome assembly GCF_009467825.1 of Cyclobacterium xiamenense. GTDB lineage: Bacteria > Bacteroidota > Bacteroidia > Cytophagales > Cyclobacteriaceae > Cyclobacterium > Cyclobacterium xiamenense. The sequence goes on from NZ_WIOK01000024.1 coordinate 49,672, forward strand.
AACAGTTCTAGCTGAGGTTTTTCCAATGCCTGCGTCTTTCCACATTCGTGGTCTAGCCTGCTTTTGATCACCGCTTGCAAAAATTCCAGTAATTCCCTCATAAAAATTGTTTCCTCATATGTTGGCCATTATATCTGCTCATCGCTGCTGTTGGGCTGTCTCTGCCAATTTTTTATAGCGCTGAGCTTTGGGAAAGTCGGGCCGTATGGCAAGCGCTTTGTCCAACCAAAACACCGCCTTCTCCTTTTCCCCCTGTCCCAAAAAAACCACAGCCAATTCTGTCATGACCTGAAAATTTTCTGGATCCAATCGAAGTATTACTTCTAGTTGATGAATTCCGTCCGCCCCCTTGCCTATGGCCAAATAGGTAACTGCCAGGTGTTGGCGGACATCTACCTGATCCGGGTTTTCTGCCAGTGCCATTTTGAAAGCTTTTACTGCCAGACCAAAGTTTTTGAGTTGGTATTCACACTGGCCGATCATTTTCCAGGCAAGGGCATCGCCGTCTTCGATTTGTATGCCATGCAACTGATTCAAGGCCTTTTCCCAGCTTTCCAGTTTCATGTATACCTTGGCCAATTCAATGGCATATTGGCTGTCCCCCTCTTCCATCAGCAAGGTTTTCCAAGTAAGGATGGCTTGCTGGTAATCCCCGGTATGGATAGACAGCTGTGCCTGACTTACCCTGGCGCCTTTATGCGCAGGATCCAATTCCAGCGCTTGTTCGTAGCTGCGTGAAGCTTCCGCGTACTTGCCCAACATCGCCAATGCGTTCCCCTGATTGACCAAAAAGTGAGGTTTTTGAGCAAATGAATATGCCTTTTCGAAAAAACTCAAGGCTTTTCTATACGCTTTCTGTTGGTGATAATACAGACCCAGGTTGTTTAGTACCGAAGGATTGGAGGGATCCAAATCGACCGCTTCCTGATAGAAGGCCAGTGCCTTGTCGTATTGCCGATTCAGGAAATACCTCGCACCCTGGTTATTTCGTTCGATTGCTTTCTCTTTGTCCATATCACTAATTTACGCAAATAAATCGTTCTTTATGTCGGAAGCAAGTCCTTTGGCCATCTGAACGACGTCCAAATCAGGGTAAATGACTTCGATATCGTCAAAGGACATGTCGAATGCTTCTCCCTCCTGGTAATGCACCGGAAAAACAATTCCAAACTGTATGGCCGGACCCCATTCGTAAGAAGCCAGGTTATGCCTCCAGGTTTCCGAGACGGAAAGAAACCCAACACCTAAACTCGCCCGAGCAAATGCATTGATTTCAAAAATAAATTTTGGATTGACGGTAATCCTTCCGTTCGCATCAAGTGCCAGGCCGGTTTGAGGACTCCAGTTGACATCCACAGCTGCGGCAGCCTCGCCCTCAAGTCCCAAGGTCCCCGTAAGTTCAATTCCCCCCGATAAGCTGGCTATTGCCACGCTCACGCCCAGGCCCAGGTCTCCGCTGAGCGTGAGGCCGGCATCTGCTGGAATCGCAAACTCACCGTGGCCGGTTACGGTGGTTTCATCTTCTCGCTCGGGATTATAGGTGATTTCTGCGGAAAGGTCCCGTAACTCACCTGGGCCAAAACCGGCCGTAAAATCGAGCCCACCTCCTATTTGTGCTACCAATCCAATACTCCTGGGACCCAAAGGAATGGCAAACAAGGGGATTTCTATCGTGGGCACACGGAAAAGGTTTCTGTTGAATTCCCGTCGTTGAAATACTTCATAGCTTTCAGCGGCCAACCGGGCATTGACCTCAATTTCCCCGTTTGGTAGCAGGCGCACTCCGGCGGTCGCTGCTAACCAGGGAGTGAGCTGCAAGGTTAGTTCCCCTCCTCCATACACCCGCATGGTTTCGTCGGGATCACCTGCAGGTTGTCCGTCTTCCCCAATGGGACGATTGGTGGCCCCCACTTCCACCGTTCCGCTCAGCATCCCACGGCTGTAGGCAGCAGACCCCTCTATGGTGAGCGCCCCGTTATCGTAAGTTACGGTCAAGGAAGTGGATATGCCTGGGATATCGGGTTGGGCCGTTCCGGAAACAAATACCTCATAGGATTCGGCTCCAGCTGGCTTGGATACCCTGGCTTCTACGTTCCCTCCGGTGATTCCCGGAATATCGGCACTAAGGGCAAAATTACCCCCAATGGAAAATCCCTCTTCCCCATACTGTATGTCCATGCTTCCCCGCTCGATTCCAGGAATATCCAGCTCGGCCTCGCCCGTAGCGGAGAAATTATTTTCACTGTAGGTGGCCGTAATGGTCGCATTTTTGACACCTCGTACCTTCCCTTCGGGAATACCTATTTCACCACCGATCGTCCAGGTATTCTCTTTGTATTCCACGTTGATCGCCGCGGGATCAAATAGATCGGAATCAAAATTAAAGGTGCCTTGCAACTCAAACCCGCCGGAGGTGGAAGCAGTAGCACTGATTTGGCCTTCGCCAACCTGATTGATCCCAAAATCGGTCTGTCCGGTTAATCCCAATCCATCCGCCGAACTAGCAAAAATGGTCAGCGAACTTCCGCTGATTTCAAATGGAGGAGGCACGTTGATTTGTTCGATGGGAAAGGTCTTGGACACCCGTATTTCGCCATTTGAAATAAAAAACTCAATCGGGTTTCCTTGAAAAATGGGAATACTGGGCAGAATATGGCCGTAGGCCTCAATGCCGTTGGGTTGCAGATTTAATTCAATAATATCGACCGGACTGGCCTTTTTTATTCGCAGCCCATACAGGCTCGATTTTATCGATTGCTTGGTGAGGAATCCTGCGTACTTCGATCCCGGATACCGATTAACAGTAATCACTTTGTCTTCCGGCCATGGGCTCCATGTCTTGTCGTTGGCGGGGATATTTATGGAAAGCGAGCCCAAAATTGGCGTGTTCTCTACTGCTTCGCCCTGTGTATTGAATTGCTTGTTTACAATGCGAAAGGGATTACCAAACCAATTTCGCTCGTCGCTTCCCACGGCGCTACCCTCTCCTGTCCAAATAAAGCGTTTTCCCAAGCCGCCCGACTCATTTGGAAAAACCCGCACTTCGCCTTCGTTACCAATATCGGCCAAGTTGCCTACTTCGATCGCATCCAGGTGCTCCGCATCTTCAATTTGCGTTTTTGTCCAAAATTCGTTTTCGCTGATCGCACTATCCCCACCAGGCAAACTTTCGGCTTGCGTAAAAATCAAGGTGTAATTGTTTTTAAAATATCCGTCCCCTCCCGGGTATTCGGTTCCATGCCGGTCCCGGAAGCCGGTTAGTTTCTCGGTGATTTGACCCTTGATTGTGGACCCGCTCGAACTGTTTTTGGAAGAATCCAACAATTCCATGTTGGGAAGCGTATTTGGCCAGGTAGCGGTGTTCCAATTCGCCAATTGAAGCTCCACAATATGGTCCACATCAAAATTCCTGAATGCCTTATTCTTTCCCCAAACGGGGGTGGTCAATTCCTTAGCTACGGTATCGATGTTTCCTATATACGTAGGCTTTACACTGCGACCAGAAATGGCTGCGTTAAAAACATGCGTAGTGGCTGCGGTTGGCGGCGCATGGTGGTGGTTTTCATACAAGGATGTCAATTGGCTTTTGATCGTTGTGGTGGCTATTTCTTCCTTCCATACACCATCTCTTTGGTTTGTTGAGCCTCTGGTATAATTGTTTTTTCGTTTCAACGGGGCTTTGCTGGTATACAGCGTACCCCTGTGTTCCAAAAGTTTAAATCCGGGCACCGGAATGGCATCAAAGGTGATGGTCTTTGCCGTTTCATCGATCACTCCAGTCTCTGGGCGCATTTCCGGGGGCTCGATTTCGTCTTCCCCCTCCTTTTGGATCGCTTGGGGCCTCGCAGACGAGCTTGCACCCTGTTGCAAGGTATGGGTCAATTCGTGCGCGAGCAGGTGTTGGCCGGATGTGCTGGAAGGGTTATACGTCCCTTCGTTGAAATAAATATCCCTTCCGTGCGTAAAGGCCCGCGCGCCAATATCCTGACTCATTTGCACCGCCTCGGAATCCGTATGGATACGCACCTCACTAAAATCGGCCCCAAATCCCTGCTCCATCTGGTTCTGAGTGGCTGTCTCCATGGCTGTTCCACCCGAGCTTTGGGACAGTCTTTGCTCCAACCCGGATGGGGTTGTAGATGCCTGCTGCTCCTTTTTTTGAAGCATTCCGGGCTCCCCTTCTTCTGAAAAAGCGGCCTCAGGGTCAACGGTCTGCGCCTGCACTGCTTCCTCTTCCTCCGCTTGGAGCGCCTCTTCCGTTTCGGTAGGCAAGCTTTCACTCACCAAACGGGACAGCGGGGTCACCTCCGCCGACAAGGGCTGCCTGGATACAGTTTCTGCAGGGGTTTCTTTTCGTTGTACGTCCAGATCCGCTTCCTCTGTAGACGGTTCGGATCCTGAGGATTGCAAAACCTCCTCGTCTGCCTGCCGTTGCAGTACCTGATCAGCCATGGCGTCGGCCTCTTGCTCGTATTGGTCACCTGCCTGCCCCACTTGAAGTTTGGCTTGAAAAAAATCGCCACTTCGCTCCCCGTTGGGGGATTGATTGGGCTTGCCGGATGTTCGCTGAAAAACTTTCATGGCAGTAGGGGTTGGCAGTTATTTTTCCAATGAATACAAATCCACCAGACCAAAAATATCGAGTTGATTCAATTTTTTATCCCCGATATTTTGGTCGATGGTATCCAATTGGCTTTCGTTGGTTGTGACAAGCTTGGTATCCGCCTCTGCACCCGAATAACTAGGATGTCCTCCTCCTCTCCACATAATATTGTCCTTGTTTACTTTTGCATGCAATTCTTTGATCATGGCACCGAGCGTGGATTTTTCTTCGCTTTTCTCGATCAGGTGTTTCAATCCGGCCGTATGGCCTACCTCATGGGGAATGGTATTGGCATCTGCTCCGGAAATCATATTTGGTACGTGCCTTTCGTTTAAATAAACGATGGAACCGTAAAAAGGTGCCCGGCCATAGGTCCCTTTAACTTTCGGATGGGAATTATCCAGTACAACAAACAGGTGCTCCTTTCCAAATTGCAAATCGGATAAGGTTGGAATGACACGTAGGGAGGCTGTGGTAGACACCTCGTAATGAACATCAATCCCCATGATATTTTTTACGATACTTCCCTGAAAACTGGCTTCAATCTGATTTTTCGCAGCAGCGGCAAGCCCTGCGGTGTTAAGGCTGGTATTGCTACTTTTGTTCCAAACTGCTCCCTTAAACTGCAACTGAATCTTTGCACGTATGCGTTTCTTGTCCATTCCCTGGTACACTTCACTTTTGCTCCAGTGGCCTTGCACCTGCTTTGCTTTCTGTCCTTTTTGTTGGAGGGTATGGGTAAGCTCGTGCGCCAGCAGTTTTTTGCCGTCCCAACTTCCTGGTTGGTAGTTGTTATCGTTGAAAAAAATATCGTTACCATAGGCGAAGGCTTTTGCATGCATGACCTGATTCATCCATTGTGCCGAATGATCGGTATGAATGCGTACCTTGCCAAAGTCTGCCCCAAAAGCTTGCTCCATCGATTGCCGAGTGGCGGAATCAAGTGGGTTTCCTCTACCTTTTTCCTGCTTCAGAACGGGCTCCACTTGATCGGCACGCCGCTCCTTTACCGGTTTTTCTTGGGGTTGGTCTTCCTTCGTTTGTAAGGCCTCTTCCTCTTCCTGGAGCTGCATCTCCTCTTCCGGTTGCGAGCGTACTTGTTCCTCCTCCTCTGCCTGGGTCATCTGCAGGGAATCTTCCGGTTCCTCTCCCTGCTTTTGAAGCTGGACTTCCGGGGTTTGCTCCTCTTCTTTTGAAGAAATTCGTTCTTCAGTGCCGGATGGAGCCGAACTAAAAAAACTATTCTCCGACCTTTTCTGAAAAATGGGATTGACGATTCCCACAGATGATTTTCGGTATACCTGTCTTTTCATTTCCGTGTCAATTTACCATGATACAACAATTACTTTTCTTTGCCAGGGAAGCTTTACCAGGGAAAGGTTCCAGGGCAAACTTTCCAGCAATACGTCCTGGGGCTTTCGCTCCACGTACAGTCGATCGCTTGTTTTTTCGATCACCAATTTTCCGCTACGATTTAGAAATTCATTCCTGACGGTTTCCGCACCCGTATTTTTGAGCTTTTTCCAATGATCGATCAGTGATTCCAGCAATTTTTCCGATTTATTTTTCACCGAATCGGACAGGATCGTCTCTCTGGAAAGCGGGCTTGATAACGGTATCCCGCAGAGAAATTTTTCGAAAACCAACTCAAAGTCGAAGGGCCTTTCCCGGTGTGTAGCCAGGTAGTGGACAGTCTTGACGGCAAGTTCGGCCTGCACCAGCTTTCCCTTATCGTCTAAAAACCCGCAATCGGTAAAAAATGCGGGAAGAAAGGGGTGAACCAAAATCAATCCGGCACGGTCTACGTACTGCTGCTCTTCTTCCAATACTGGATCGCTTATGACCCGCCCCTGCATGTCCGGAGCAATTGGCTCGTTTGTCCGCTTCGTTACCGTATTTCCGGACACGTTCCGAAGGTCTTTCAGAAAGCCGGACCAAATCGAACGCGGTTCGGCGCTTTTCCCACTTTCGATACTTTTGGACAATTCATCTTCGATGCGGCGCCTGAAATCAGGGCTAGTGACTGCAAGGTATTCGCGCAAAACAGCAATCGCTTCGGCCTGCCGCCGATTGTGATGAAAAAACAGGGCGGCGAGTAGTTCCATTCTGGCCTTTCGTTCAGGAAGGCCGGGCGTTTGTAAAAGGATACGGAACGTGTCCCGGTGTAGCGGCAACCCTTCACGTAAAATGGTTTCCAGAATTTGCACGAGTTCCGACCCGGTATAGTATTTGACCAGTCGCTCCCTTACGCTTGCTTCCGCTAGCAGGCTTCGGAAAGACTCCTTTATCGTAGCAGATCCCAGCAATTTCGTTACAAGTAAAGGAGGCAAAAACGCCTCTGCAGCGGCCAAACGGTCGCACCACCACGGTAGAAAGCCCGATCGCAGGAAATAAATCCAGGCTTCACCTAATTTTTCTGAATCTTGCCGCAGGCGCATCTCACTTTTTTCCGCCAAAAAAGGCTGCCTATTTGTAGTTGCTTGCAAACCAAACGCTGGACCAGGATTGGCCGTGGACTGGGTTCCGGAAGACAAAAGGAAGGAATGCAACTCGCTTCTCAGTACTTGCATAGCAGGGCGCATGGCGACCTCCAAATCAAGACCATCGGGTAAATTAGTTGGATCAATCGTAAATTCCAGCGCCAGTGTTGGAATCTCAAGGGTTTGGTCTTCCAACCTACCTGCCAAATCCTCCAAATATTTTTCCAATAGCGGGACTATTCGTTCCCAAAAATAGTCCGTAGCGGTGCGTTCCATGTACTTACCGGATTCGGTGGAAATGGTAAAAATTTCCAGCGTTACTTTTTGTATGGTATGTACCTCACTTTTACGCATTATTTTTTTGAATCCTGATTATTTATTTCTTATTTTTACTAAGCAAAGTCGTTAGACTAAGCTATATTTTACTGGCAATAAGTATGGAATAGGAAGTGATCATAAGTCGAAACGTCTGGAACATGCGTTCGTTTCGTGTTGTTTACATCACGTTGAGTCGCTAAGTTACTGGATTAACGAGTAAAGATTGCAGAACTAGGAAAGAAGCCCATGAGGGATCAATCGTCAGCCGGAACTTAGACGATTGGTCCCTTTTCATAACCGTATTTTTTCTTCGATCGTATCAATTACCCGCCTCCTTCTACCAGTCGCCGGTCCTTCGATGTACACATCCACCCGGTCCGTCCACTCACTCAGCAGGCGTTCCACCGTCCTCCGATCCGATTCCCTGGCCAATACGATAAATAGGGAAGCCTTTGTCGCTTGCTCTTTTTCGTGGAGTTTTGCCCGGAGGTTCAGAAACCTGAATAGTAGGTCGTTGGTATTGGTCGTATTCCGGTATTCGTTGATCATTTCAATACTAGCCCAACTCCCATTTGCCCAATCCCCTGTCAGGTACAATTGGTGGTCGATTTCCGCCGTTGCCAGTTCGGCTTGAAGAGGGCGGATTATCCGTTGCAAGGAGGCCGGTAAATCCTGAAAACCTTGCGGAATACGGGGCTTGTTTTCGCCCGTAAACCGGGAGTCCGTTTTCAATTGTTCAATCAAACGGTACCATTCCTTCCACTTACCTGTATACGCACCGTAGTCGTCGTCCTTATCCAGCGGTGCGAATTCTTCCTGCAGTTGCAGGTAGGTAGAAGGACGATACTTTCGTACTTCCTCGCAGCGCACGGCCTGGAGACGAAAGGTTTGATCCGATTTGACCATGCCGTCTTGTGTGTACGTATACAAGGGACCATTTAGATTAAGGGTAGTATCGGCAAAGCTGATTTCGTATTGATCGTCATAGGCCCGGCTAATCACCAAGCGTTTCAATGATTCATCAAAGTCGAATACCAAACCATTCGGAAACCGTTCGTTTAGCGCCTCGGTAACGGCGTGCATCCGCCGATTGAACAGATCCTCCAGGGGTATGAGAAGGGTAACCGGACCCGTAGTCAGCCGATGGCCGTTTATTTGGTAGTCCTGAACGACCAGGCGGTAATGATCGGGTTGTAATCCCGACCTGCGCCTGCTTCCCTTAAGGCTTCGGGCAAGGTTATTCAGGTATTTCAGGCTACTGATCCAGGGGTACGAACATGCAGCTACACGGATGTGTCCCGGTCCCGAAGATCCCTGTCGTTCTTCCACCCTGTAGTCCAGGGATAAATCGCCAATCACACGGTTTTCATTGCTGAGTAGAACATAGGTGCCTGATTTGGGAACACCCCCCATCGACTTCAAGGAAGAATGCGCTTCCATAAAACTCCTGAAATCGCCAGGATTGACCGACAGGTCAACGTGGTAAACGGTGAACTCCAACCCAAACTGCTTTACCATCGAATGAAGGGACTGAAAGGTATTTTCGGCATTTGTGTTCAAATGACCACCCACGAGGTACCGATCCACGTAGGAATGCTCCATCAACAACGGATTGCTGCCGATTCCGAAGTGATAGCTTACCGGTACATGTGGCCAATGCCAGCTTTCTGCCAAATCCGGATTGTTTTGGTAATAAAAAGGTATGGCGGGAAACCGCCCATCGGGATGCATGCTTCCACTGGGTACGATTCGCAATCCTAAATTTTCTTCCAATTCGAAAGAAATCAACAACTGGTGAATTTTTTTCACTAGCGCGTTGACCTTCTTGACCTGTTCAGCATAACCTGCTGAAGGCGACGCATAGCGTTGGTGGCGGTAGGATTCGTCACCCAATTTCCCCAACAAGAGGTGTTTGGGAAATGCACGCAGTTCCGGGTTCGGCCACCCATCGAGTTGCTTCAATATCCTAAAAAGCTGGTTGAATACTTCCAGCAAATCCCTCATCAACAGGTACCGGTACTGATTGAATTGGTAGCCAGCTTCTTCTTCAAAACTAAAATGCTGAAGGAGCAATTCATCGAATTGACTTTTTAAAAGGCTCCGTATTTCCTCGTCAAGCACGAAGCCAAATTCCGCCAAAACCAGATGAACCGCGGCCTGGAAATCCGCAACGGTATTTCCCTCAAAAATGGCCTCCCGGTACACGCGGTCTAGCTGCAGAAGCGAAAGGGAGTTTTCTTTCTGGTGCACTACTTTTAGCAATTGAAGCGGGGAAAGTGCCGCAAGTGCTTCCCGCGTATTCCGTTCTCTTAAAAACAAGGGATCCTGACCGATCAGGTATTCCAATTGACCTTCATCCATCATCAGGAATCGCATCTGACTCACTTGCTCGATTCCTTGATTGTCACAATTGATATCCCCGCAAATATCCTGGGGTTTGGGATAGCACTCCAGGTACAAAAGAAAAACCTTGTCCTCCCAACCCGGCAATTCGCTCAGGGGCCGGGCTTCTTCTTCCGTCGCTGCGCACAATTCCCAAAGAGGCATTTGATCTCCATCCGGATAAAAATAAGGGGTATAGGAGGCCTTTTCGTCCGAAAATTCACGATAGTGCGTAAAGGTCAACTCGGAAATAGCGATCGTGTTTTCTTTGGGACGGGTTTCCGGAACCGCCTCATGGAGTACCAAAAGGTCTCCATCGGTGGTCAACCCTACACCCTGGCTAATCCGGATCACCGGCGTTTCTTCCGGGGTTTCCAGGGAGAGGGACAAGCCGTGAAAAATCCCCGCTCCATGAAGGGCCAACCGGGAGAGACGGTCCTGATCCTCAAAATAGGATATGGACTCGTTGAGCTGGGTGTGGGTAAGCACCTGATCGGGTTTGTATCGCCGGTAATTGTAGATAATGGAACTCAGCTTGTTTGACATGGCCTATAGAGTTAAATGGTTCCTAAATTCGTTCGTCCTACGATTATGGTATCGCGAAGGGCATTGCTTTCGTCTTCCTTTTCGCAATTATAAAGGGTACCGGTAGGGTAAATGGACCGCAACTCGGCAAGCGTTTGTATAAACGCTTTGTGCGCCGAATAGCTTCCCTGGCTTAAACCCACCAGAAAATCCTTGTATGCTTCTTCAAATTGGGCCAACTGGTCCGGTTGGTCCTGATTTCCGATCTGAGGCTTGCCAATCCAACAAATTTTGGCGAGTACATGGGCCGGCAGCTCTTCCCGTATCAGGTTTTCCAGATAATCCCGAAAATCCCGGTCCGCAAACCGAAAGGTATTTCCCGGCAATACTACCGTAACTCTAAACGAATACGGGTCCAGGCAGGAACCAGGCTGACAATCCGCCTCGCAAAAGGGCAAAAAGGTTTTTTCCTCCCCTCCCTCGGGATTAAAATCCGGCCGGGTCAAAATATTTTCCACCAAAAACATCCCTTCGTCGTCAAACTCCTGATCCATAAAATCCTTAAATGCCAGCAAAGCAGCAGGAAAGTTTGGAAAGGAATAATACCGGTACTGACTGGCAATGATGTAATCGGGAGAAGCGGCATCCTGCACGGACGGATCAACGATGCTGAAAGAAAACCTGCCAGAGGGAGAAAGGGTCACACGAAAACAACCGACCGAAAATGCGTCTTCAGGGATCCCTTCGAGGTCCTGAAAATACCGCTCCAACGCTTCTTTCGGAAAAGCTTTTACCAATTGAATGGCCAGGTAAATCTCCTGATGGGCGGCCGTTCGGCTTGGATAGTCATCGGTAGAGCTAAGCAATACACTTCTACGCTGGTCACGGATTCTCCAGCGGTACACCGCGTTCCCTTCTGCATTGGTAAGGGGATATATTTCCACAAACGACCGGGCCAGATTTTTTCGCATAAATTTGCGAACCCCTGCCAATAATGCTACCCGCCTCTCAAAGCCGGAGGTATTGGTCGTATCCCACAAATTTTCAATTGGTTGCCGGTAATAGTTCGTTGCCGTTGCCCGGCTTGAACTAAATGATCCATATTCCTTTAAAAAATGGGCTTTTGTGTCCAGTACTTGCTGATTGACTCCAGACCCATAAATCTTTTTCATTAGAAAGGCATAATCGCTGAATTTCTCGGCAAACCTGGCCAATAGGTGATCCTTAATTTTTTGGTTACGGGCATTGGCCTGATCAAACGGTGAAAGCAGGCTTTCCTGAAACGATTCGTCGGCATACATATCGGGCAAAAATCCCTCCTGATCTCCGATATCGGTAACAGCTTGCGAAAAATAGGTTTTCTCAGCGGTGGTAAACATCGATAACAGGGATTTAACCTGGGACACGTGTTTGAAATAGCTAGCCAAAATCTGGTCAAAAAAAGTCAAATACGCTTTAAACTGTTTGACTTTGGCTTTTTGCTCCACGGATGCGGATTCCGGCAGTCCTATAGGCCCTACCCCGTACACCTCCGGAAAATCGTTGCGAACGCTAAAAAACTCACCCAATGCGTAGCTTTCGGGTTGGGGAAACGGATAGGTTTTGCTTCGTTCCTCGTATTGCTTGCGGTATTGTTCGTTTTGCAACTCGTCTTTGATGGTGCGCACCCTGTCCTCGTCCGCATTTACCGGAAGTAGGCCTTTGTAGAAATTAAACTTGCTGGAATCACAAAGTTTAGGTTTTTTGCCGGAATCGATCGGTACTACCCAAGCGCCATTATCGCCACTTTCGTCACAGGTATTGATGCGAATATCCCGGACGAAATTCACTCCCGGTACATTCATGATCAGTTGGATAATATCCGATTGGCGGACCTCCGTACGCAAGGTTGTTTGCTTGACTTCCTCCGGATCTAAAAATCCATGTTTCAGCAAGGGACCTTCTACTATCTGATCGGTGGGATATCCTTTTTCCAACATTTCCCGAAATGAATAAAAACGAAGATCGGGAGCGAAATACTGTTCAATATTCCATTGAATGGTGGCTGAAATTTGCTCTTCGTCGGCTTCTGGCGCTACGTCAATGACTGCACAAACCTGAATTTGATGGGGCAATACCTCAGACACTTCTACCAAATCCTCGCACAAATTTCGATGAGCATGATACAGCCTGAAAACTTGTTTTTTAATTGCTGCAAGCGATACACCGGGTTCCAAATCCAGCAAGATATGGTACAGTCCCTTTAATTCAAAAGACTGCCGGTCCTTTTGGGCCAGTCCTTCCCAAATATCAGGCTGATAAGAAAGGATGTGGTTTTTGCAATCTGCATATACCGTTTTTGTGTAGGGATGCAACCAGCAGTTTCGAACCCCCTTCAAATCTATAAAAAGCATGCGGTAGTCCAACTCAGTCAGCGCTTTGCAGGGCAGCACATCTGGCGCCAGATGAAAATGGTCGGTTAGAAAATTTCGTTTGTCTCCATCGAAAATAAGGTCCTGAACGGGTAAGGAAAGCCGATATCCCAAATCCGTGATCGCATAGCTTAACACTTCCAGTAGGGTAATGCCAGGATCGTGCGTGTTGTAATCGGTCCACAGGGAATGGCTCATCTCCCGAATCATGGAGATGCCTTTTTCCCTCAAAAACTGAAAATCCAAATCGTCGTTGCTGCGAACATTTTTGGAAATGGGGTCATATGGGGTAGTACCTCTAGTCATGGATATCGGTTAACTCATTTCGTATAGGGAAATATCATGGGACTTGGCGGAGACCAGGATGTGCAGCGGGCTTTTGGGGAATAAATCTTCCTTAATCTCCACCCCATTTTTATACAGAACTGGTTGCTGAATAAAATCGACATAGTCAAGTTTTTCAAAAAAATAGATCAGTCCGCTTCTATTTACATAGCTACTAAAATCTATCGACTGCCGATCACCGGTGGTCCACGGAGATAGAAACCCTATCAGCGCCTTTTCCATTTCATTCAAATAGTGAGCTGCATCCAGCCCGGGCTTGAACCGGACCTGTACCTTTACTTTGATTTCTTCATAAACGGGATTGATTACCTCAAGCTGTACCTGAGGAGCGGTTTTAAGCCGAAGAAAGGATGCGATGGCTGCCAGCTGGGCACGACTTAACGTTGGCTTGAATACATCGAATACGTTTTTGTTTACCGTATCGGGAACCACCACAAGCAGTACCTTTCCGGGAGCTAAAAAAGAATCAGGCGTACTGTGGTTCAAGCATTTTACCCGATAAACCTCGGGAAACTCCTGAAGCACCAGTTGCTCGTAATCCCAAAGAGATACCGCTCGGTTTTTGTGCCGCAACCGCTCACTTACCCGGGTATAAAATGCCCGATCGGATTCTTCGGCCTTGCCTCCGACGGAATTAAACGGCTGATAAACCGACTTAATTCCCGCTTTCCGCTCGACCATTTTACCAATACTTTCTGCCGGCAGCCCGTGCTTGAGATGCGCCAAATCGTTTCCACGGTTTTCAAAACGCGTTTTTACTGCCTGGGCGTATACGCCAAGCATTCTGCTGCTGGCATCAAAGGGAGCGGATGCGTGAACCTTAATCCATACCAAATCCCTGGACATTCGGTCATGGGAGTCAAATGCTCCTTCCGGCAAGGACACAACCAAAATACCCGAACGCAAAAAATTCTGTGTCTGGTTGGACACAATCTGCTCTTTGGTCAATAGTTGCCAACGATTGCCTGTCAGGACCTTCCATTGCAACGATGACTCTTGTGCAGAACTGGCATTGGATGGATTTTCGCTGCCCTCAAGCACCTGAAACAGGAGCGAAAGCTGCTGATTTTTCTGCAGGTCTTTGATCCCCAAAAACAACTCTCCTCCCACTCCCGGAAATGCCAGCAAATACTTTTCCTCCAAAATGGCTGATGCGTCTCGCTCCATTGCGTCTTCAAAATACCCAAAATCATCTCGGTGAAACAACGACAACTCCCCGGATTCCTCTGCAGAAAGAGAAAAGCTATGTTGGGTATCAAAACTGATTTCCAGGTTTTCGAGCAAGGGTGTATAGGGCTCGTTGGGGATGGGCGTTTCCGGTTGGTCACTGGCCATGGCCAGCGCATAGAGCCTGGGAAAAAGCTCGTGGAGAAAGGATTGCAATAACGTGAACTTTACTCCCCCACTTGCGGGCATACTGGTTTCTCCGGGTTTGGAGTTAATTTCGGATTCCAACACAAAGCTCCCGGATTTTTTTTCCAATAACGTTTCCGAGGGCAGGTAGGTGGTCCAGGATTGCCCGTCTCCTACCGAAACAGCAGCCTTAAAAAACGCTTCGCTTTCTACAAGGAGATTTGGCGGGTCGGTATTGACCACTATCTGATTGGCAAGCAGAGGCGCTTTCAACCCGCTGGCTTGCCATAGCAACGTTTTTACGGGGGGAGTTGCGGCTGAAACCGTCCGGAAATGTTGCGCAAGATAGCTGTCTTTACTCAAATAATCATTGCCCAAATTCCGGTAACCAAAATACCATTCCTTGAAGTCTTCCGGGGTGTTGGACCATGTTCCCCGTACCGTCACTTTGCTGGGAGATTTTTTCTCCCAATCCGGATACCGAATGTACCAGCTGCTGCCTTTGCGCGGAATACTTCCAAACGGTTGAAAAGGCTTCGAGGCATTGATTACGCCCAGGTCGGATTCCAGCGTCGGCTGGCGGATGCTGGTATTCCGTGTGGTGAGGTTGATTTTTTGAAGGGCTGTTTCGCTCAGGCCTTTAATCCAATCGTAGGCTTTTTTGGAGGCACATTTCAGGTCAAACCAGATCAACGGATCTCCCCCACCCGGACTCGGTCCATGAATTGCCTCCTGCGGAGCGGTTAGCGGGCCCAGGTTTTTGGGCAGGTAGAGAACCACTACCAGTCGGTTAGCAGTCACCGAACAAACCATTCCCTGTTTCGGATGATTGCTTGGCGATAGGGAGATCCATTCCTTTTCCCCCGTACAATGGCAGGAAAAAAGCTGTGCCACATCGGCGTCGGTGCCCTGAAAGGGAAGGTTTTTTTTGAATTCAAATTCAAAGGAAAGATACCTATCCGCGGCGTCCGAGGACCAAAGCACTGCCGCTGCTAGCCCAAAACCAAACGAGGCGTTTGGCAACGCAGGCCAATCCTTATCCGCCAGGGTATGGCCAAACGGCCACCAGCCTTGATTGGAACGAAGAAAGGACGCACCGGTTCCATCCAGCGAATTTGCCACCTGACTAACCTTTACCTGTTTGCTGCTCCCGTCGGCAAACCGGTTTTTAACTTGCACTACCTGGGCTCGGTTGGCAGAAAACTCCGTGACGGTGCGGTAATGCCGACTGAAGCCTTTTTCGTCCTTCCCCCCGTCAAACGCGGTTCCGATCGGTAAGTGGACCGGTTGGTTTTTTGCCACTTCCACCACCACAAAGGCTTCATCGGGTGCAGCAGCCTTGTTTGGCAGATTCAGGACCGAGCGGTAATAAAAATCCAGGTGTCGCTTACCTATTCCGTTCATTCGTTTGCGGGAGTATTCCAGCAATTCCAGAAAAGCGACCAACACGGTAAGTTGAGGGGCTAAATTTCCAGATTCCGAAAACGCGGCAAGTTTATCCCGAAGGTTTGCTTTCAGTACTTCATAGGCACGAGTTCCTTTTTGGGGTACGTCTGCTATATCCAATAGCTCGGAGAAAAAAACCTGCCAGGTGTGCACCGGTTGCCCCGAGCCGGAAACTGGCAAAAAGGGGATAAACTGCGCAAAATTATGGGCAAAAAAGAGCCAGTCATCCACATCCAATGCCATCAGGTCCAGGCTGTCCGGATTGAGGTCGGGCTGCTCCCTATCCTCCCGCGACCTGCCCTTCCGCCACAATATTCGCAATATGTTCAGGTTTTCAGGTTGCATGGACACTATATTCCGTTTCCTTCATTCAGGTAGTAAGGGTAAACCAGGTTACGTCGGGAATTGGTACCCCGCACGGTGTAGCTGAGGTTGATAGTCAACTTGCCACGAATTAATTCATCTTCTTCAATCTCTATTTTTTCTACTTCGATCCGGGGTTCATGGTACAAAATGGCGGTTCGAATGAGTTCCGATACATAGGTAAGGGTGGTGCGGTTCAGGTTATCGAATTGAAGTTCATCCAACTGGCAGCCGTATTTGGGCTGCATCACACGTTCACCCAATCGGGTGGACAGCAAGATCCACAAACTTTCCTGAATATCAGCCGTTCCTGAGGACATGTCCACCGAACGGGTATTTGGATTAAATGCAGGCGGAAAACTCCAGCCTTTTCCTAAAAATCCCATTTCTTCCTCCATGTCGTAACAATTTAGTTCATTAACCAATCAAAACCGTAGGAAGCCCAGCCACTATCGAGCCTCCGTGTGCCGTGGTATCCCCCAGACGCGCTGCAGGCATACCCGCTATTAAAACGGTCGCAGAGCCGGCTACAATCGCGTCCGGCGGACCCGAACAGGTGGCCATGTCCCCCACCTTGGCTGCGGGTAATCCCCCGATTAAAACCGTAGGCTCTCCCGGAGGCATAATGGGTCCACCTACATGGGGTGGACCACCCGGGTTCACCATCGGGCAAACGTGCATGTCGGTAATTCTGGCTGCTGGCATTCCCATTTTACGATCAGTTTATTCGTATCAACGATCCTTTCACGGTGGTTACGGCACTGCTGGATAAGGTGGACCCGGCCGAACCTTCCGCTGAAAATTCAGCCTGGGCAGCAATGTTCACGTTGCTCCCCTCCAAAATCAGATCACGGGCAGCCTTGAGTGTCAGGTTTCCCGAACTCTCGAAAACCATACCATCCGAATTAACTACCAGGGAATTTCCATGTTCGTCCGATACGGATATTTCATCGGCATCGTCGTCCAGGTGTAGTTTTTTTCCGGCAGGTGTTTCGAGGGTCAGGGCGCCTAGTTCATCGTCCACCAGGAGCTTGATACCTGTCCGGGACAGATAACCTTTTTGGTGATTGTCGTCACTACCGGGTATGGGGCTGGTATTTTTACTGCTATGCAAGGAACCCAATACTACTGCCTGATTTGGGTCTTCGTTGATAAAGCCCACAATGACTTCGTCTCCGATTTCGGGCCGAAATACGAAACCCCTTTCTTCTCCCGCCTCCAGAGAGGCCACGCGGCACCAAATCCCCTGCTCAGCATCGTTGATGATCGGAAGGGTAACCATGATTCGTTCTTCCGCTTCCGGGTCATCTTGCAGCTGAGAAACCTTTCCTACCTGCAATCCCTTCACAGCAGCAACAAGCCCTGAAGCGGCAGGGCCATGCAGGGGTACTTTTTCGGAAAACCATTGTGGATCCAATCCAAACTGAACATCGACGGTCCAATTTCCCCCAGCTAATTGGTGCAGCACTCCCGAAACATAGGCATTGCCTGAAAAACGGTCACCAACACCACTTAATGCAATTATTTTGCCTGGTACTACCTGAGAGATGCCCTGAAACTTAACCCTTCCTCTTACTTTCGCTAACTGCCGGATGAGCCAATTGGCATCTGCCCATTCCTGAAGACTGCTTTCCGAAATCCGCCCGCCGTTTTTCAATTCCAGCGGTCCGGTTCCCATTTTCTCTGCCAATTGACTGGCAGAAATGTTTCCCTGTAAACCCAGAGCCGGATCGGTACCTGTTATCTTCACCATC
Organism: Cyclobacterium xiamenense; assembly: GCF_009467825.1. Taxonomy (GTDB): domain Bacteria; phylum Bacteroidota; class Bacteroidia; order Cytophagales; family Cyclobacteriaceae; genus Cyclobacterium; species Cyclobacterium xiamenense. The sequence continues at coordinate 67,652 of NZ_WIOK01000024.1, forward strand.
GATTGATCCGTCGTATTCCAGGCATAGGATTCCACGGATGAAAACTGGTTTCTACCATCCATTTCTGCATCGAACTCCAGTATATTGGCTCCGAAGGTGGCTGTCTCCAGTATTTCCTGCGACAAATCCGGCTTTGCTACGAAAACCGTCCCGTCCTCTACCCGCACCACCATGCCGTTTGCCTGTGCCCGGGTCACTAGAAAATCCCAATCCGAACATTGATACTGGATCAATTCCGGATGTAAATAGTCGATCGATTCTACCGCTGCCTGCAACCCGTATTTCACAATGAGCGCTTCCATGAGTTCGCTATCGGACTGTTCGTAATAATACGCCGAATTTCGGCCTTGTGTCATTTTGTAAGCGGGATCCCTGCATTCAATCAGCAGTTGCTGACTCCCATCGCGGATGCGTAACCGATGATTGACAATCAGTCCCTTGAACAAGCGTGCATTATCACTGTGGTACCCTGCCAATACTTCGATTTCATTGCCCGGCAAGAAGGTTTCCTCGTTGCTCAAGGGAAAATCCCTGTTGGGAACATCTCCATCCAATAGCGTAATTTTCGCGAATGGTATCCGGTTGACTTCTCTATGGACAACAACTGACTGAATGTGAACGGTATCTGGAACCGATTCATCCCCGACTACGAGTTCCAGGGTTACCAGGTCGGCACTTCTTCCGGTTTGGATTACATCGTTATTGCGCATGTCATTGCTTTTGTAAGGGCGGGAAATAAATCGCCTGGCCCGGTTTTAAGTTCCTAAAGTTTACCAGTTTATTGGCTTTTGCCACCTCCAGGTAATAGGCCGGATCGCCATAAATGCGGTGGGCCATTAAGGGAAGGGTGTCACCGGCCTTAACCGTCCGGAAATGGGTAAGATCCGGAGAGCTATTGTTTTCTTTGGCTGCCCGCAGGTTGTCTTCTACAAATCCCTTAAATTTGGCCTTTGCCAACGCACGAAGGGGGGTACCGTCAGCCCTAAAAAGCTTAAACTCCAGCGACATTTCGGTAAGGCAACCTTTAAACAATAGGCTTCCCCAGGATATCAGAACATAATTCGGCTTGTGCTCTTCGCCATTGTAGTCCAGCACCACTTTCTTAAAATGTTCGATATCGTCGATAACTCCCGCTTCTATCGCTTCCTTTCCTGGTACGATCCCGGTCCGGTCGAATAAAAAATCAAGATCAAGTTCTTCGGGAAGTTTTTTATTAAACCGCGTAGGCGCAGCACTGGTACCCGGTGCCTGATCTTCATTTTGGTCAATTTTGTAGCGGTACAGGTATTTCTCCGGATTCAGCAAGGTCGAAAACTCTCCCCCAGCCACCTTTTCGTTAAACTCCGGGTCGCTGTAGGCCACTACTTTCAACTTTTCCAGTTTTCCTTCATTCATCGCTATTACCGTTCTTTTTGAAGCTTGAGTAGTTCCATAACCTGTTCTACGCAGAGCGCCACCAGTTCCTCTTTACCCGCACCTTTTCCTGAATTTTTTTTCCCAGGCTCATCCACGTGAATTTTTATATGCAGTTCTTTTATTTCTATGGGCATTAATCGAGAATTTTAAAGTATTGGTAAGAAAATTCCAGGGTTTCGATCACCAGTTTGCTTTCCTCGGCATTAAAATCACCCACCACCCATTTTACCGGAAACGCGTGCACAACATTCCAGGTGCGAAGGGGTTCATGCGTCTCGTTCAGCAGACGAATGGTCAGGTTTTTTGGAGAAAAGGCAAACGATTCCATGGCATCCCTGCACCATTGAATCAATTCAGAATCCATCGCCATCCCACGTTTTAGAACCAAATTGGGATACTTGGTCCGAACCGGGAATTTATGCTTAAACCTGTTTTCACCGCCTTCGGCAAATTCTTCCGTTTCAAGGTCAACTGTCAACCCGGAAACAGATTGGAACTGGGTATCTGCTTCCTCTCCTTCGAGTCCGGAAAAACTAACGGAAAAATGGAATCCAACCGGAGGGTACGTCATCGCCATCCTTACTCGTTTTGAATGCTCAGGCCTTCGTGCACCAGTTCCATGCTCTCAATGGCCACTTCGTTTCCGTCTGCTTTTAAATCGGTGGATTGAACCTTGGTTGGCCAGGCATTTTTCACCTTCCATACCACCACCGGTTCGTGCTCTTCATTTAGTAGGGATATGGTGATATCCCTTCGCTCTATTTGATTTAATTGCACCGAATTCCACCAGGTATAAAACTCGTTGTCGGTGGCAAAGGTCCCCCGTTTCAAGGTGATGTTGCTAAATTTCTGCATTCCCGGCATTTTAATCTTGCTGTATTCGGGGCTCGCTCCGTGCCGGTATTCGATGACTTCTGTTTCCACATCCAGTCCAGAGACTTCTGTAAACCCGATATTTGTCCCAGCCCATTCTACCTGGAAGTGAAACTTTGATAATGGATAACTCATGGTTTGTTACATTTAAACGTGTGATTTAACTTTTCAGGATTCCTGCATTTTGTGAGAAAATTTAAGGATAATGAATTCTGCCGGCCTTACCACAGCCATACCGATCTCTACATTCATTCTTCCTTCCAAAATATCCACGGCAGTCATGGTCTGCCCAAGTCCCACCCGTACGTAAAACGCATGCTCCGGTTTTGCACCGGCCAGTGCTCCGGCCCTCCATTGCTGAATCAGAAAGTTTTCAATCATGGCCCGAACCTTCACCCAGGTATTGGCATCGTTGGGTTCGAATACGAATTGTTCGGTAGCCTTTTTTACCGATTCTTCGACCATGTTAAAAAAGCGTCGGACCGATACGAAACGCCATTCGTTATCGTTGCCCGCAAGCGTACGGGCTCCCCATACGAGCGTGCCCTTCCCGGTAAACGACCGGATGGCGTTGATCGATTTTCCCGCCGTGGTATCGACATTTAGACGGTCCTGCATGTCGTTGGTGATTTTGAGGCTTGGCTTGACCACGTATTTTAAGGATACATTTGCTGGAGCCTTCCAAACCCCGCTATTCGAATCTACGCGCGCGTAAACCCCCGCGATCAGGGAGGATGGGGGCAACACCACCTTTAATTTGTTAATTTCCGCCTTGATGGTATTGTACGTAGCGCTATCGACGGCCTCAACTTCACTCAGAAACAAGCCATCCAACTCTCCTTCGGAAACCATATCCAATTCCTCTATATCCAGCAGCGCATCCAAAATCGGTGGATCAATCAAGTCCAAAATACCTTGAAGCAGCGTGTTCATGTCGGCACCGGCAATTGCCGTTTGGGCAGACCCTGAAGCGGACTTGACAGTGGCTCCATCTTCCGTAGCAATGAGACTGTCCAATTGTCCTTGCAATTCCTGAATTAAGGTCGGCAAGGTGGCAGCCGGCTCCAATTCATCGTTTAGGGCAGCCGCTGCATCCGTGGCGACCGTGGCAAGGGCAGCATCTACTTCCGCTGCCAGCGCAGCGACATTGTTGGTATCCTCGACCACTTCCTGCATCAAATCCACGAAGCCATTCAAATCATCCACTACTGCCTGCAACGGGTCGATGACCGAAGACTTATTGGTCACGGCATCCGGATCTGAACCTGCCTGAATGCTCGTATCCGCATCGGCAAATGCAGTGCTATCTGCCGGTAGATCCGCCACTATTCCTTCTGCTTCCCCGAGGATATCATCCAATTCTTCCAATATCTCCGAAACCGGCGACGCATCGGTAATGGAGTGGGTGAGTTCGATTTGCTCCGCATTGTACTGGTAGTTCAGTATCGTTTCCAAATAGGGGAAATATACCGCTCCGTACTTTTTCTCCTCCAAATCAGAGGTAATCAACTCCCGTACACCCGTTTCCAGGGAAATCTCCGTCTCCATCGTGTTGGTGTACGTATCTACGATCGTAAACCGATCCCTCATCTTTCTGCACTGAGCAAGCGCGTTGTTGTACAGGGAATAAAACTCGCTGGGCTCGGGTAGTGCAGTGGCATCTGGGAAAAGAATCAGGGTGGGCTCGTCCTCTTTTTCCAATTCCAGCAAACCCGCGTTTAATGCTGCCAAGGTCACCGGCGTCACCGGGTCGGCATCGTCATAGACACCCACGGAAAGGATGTAGCAGGGACCTCCCCCGTTAGCAAAATAGGCCTGCATGGAATAATACATTAAAAACGGAGATTTGTCTTCCGGATTGGGATGTTCTACCAACACGTTTTTCTCACCCAGTTCCTCCGTCACCTGCACGCGAATACCGGTTTCCGGTTGGGGCCCGCCGAAAAAGGTCTCGTATTCCAATAAGGAAACGATTCGTTTCGGTTGGTTCAAAAGGGTTTCGCTGGTATCTGCTTCCTTTTCCCGGGCTTTTTCGGTGTAGCCAATAAATGCCGGTATGGCGGTTTCTACCTGCGCTACCGAGGGAGGAAATTTGGAGATTTCCTCAATGTAGACACCCGGGGTTCTGTAATTTGCTGCCATGATTCATCCTGTTAAATAGTGATTTCTGAATAATAATTGTTTCCATCTGAGTAAATGTGTTTAATCCCCGGATTGGGGAACCTGAATTGACTGCTTATTTCTGGGACTACGTCGAAATCGGTATCGGGAACGAGTTCCACAAAGCCTTTTTTCGTAAGCGGTTTGGGCTGATTCGTTTCGATCTCCTCCCCACTTGATGCCTGTTTGTACTTCCAAAAGGTACTTCGATTGGAAAAATGGATTTTGAATACCGTTGGATTGATTTTCAACGTCCCGTCCAAATTGATTACGTTACGAACGCCCGATTCCCCATGCATACGAATCAAGAGCAATCCCACCGGTACAGGCGACACGCCCAATTTTGCGTACCTGTCCCTCACTTGTTGAAAATTCTCCTCCGGAATCAGCCAATCTTCCGAAAAAACATCGGAATCGCTTTCAAGGGAAATAAGTTCCACATCCACACCCTCCGTGGCTTCCGGCAGAAAATTTGAAAAAAACATTTTTTGCCCGGATAAAAAAGGCATTTGCGTGTAATTCTCGAAGTAAGGATCGCGGTATTCCACGAAAAATCCCAGGGTGAGATCCGGATCCAAGGCGATGAAACTCTCCTGAGAACCCTCCTCCCGGCTGCGAATCAGTACGGTAAAGCTACTCTCCCTGTGCTTGAGCAACAGTTGAAATCTGTTACACAGCCGGACGGTCTCCAAAGAGGGCCGGATGGATAAAAAATCCTGCCATCGATAGCCCGAAAGCGCGGCCTGCTGATCCGCCTCCGACATGCTGCCATAGGTTTCCTCCCCGTTGTTCAAATGATATTCATGCAAAATGCGAACCGAAAACAAGGTAGTGTAAGCTGCAGTAACCATGGTTAGGACTGGTTTTTTACATTGGATCGAATACGTTGAATCAGTGGCGCCTCGCCCTGTCCCATGTCCCTTTCCAGCGGTAATAGATTCAGCTGATACAATACTGCAGGCAACTGCTTGCCCCCCAGCGTACCCCAAATAAAGTTCAACTCCTCAAACGTCGGCGTGTACAATTCCATCGTAAATCGGAAATTACCCACGTGTTGCATGGAGTCCAATTCCCTGTCAAAGACAGTGTTCCCTTGCGTAAAAAGCTTTTTACCCTGAAAAAAGGAAATAACCGCCGCTAAATCTTTCAGCGATTTGCTATACATGTTCCGATTTGCCGAAAATAATAGAAAGAGATGCAAGTGAATCACCCGGTTGCGGTACTGAATCTGGTCTTCCCTAAACTGGTGATTGGGGAAATTTTTCATCGTTCCTTCCTCATGGAGGTTTACCAGGGTCAATACCATTTTATCCCGCATTGCTTCTGCGGCATCCGTAGACCCTTCAGCCAACGCAATGTTATCAATGATCAATTCCGAGTCCTCCAGTCCAATTTCCTGGAAGTAATGATTGATCTCCTCGCTTAAAATCTGAAAAATTTCGAAAATCATAGGGCCAAAATCAGTATCGAAGAAAAGAACACCAAACCGTTCATCGAAACCCGCTGCCTGAACTACCGAAGGAACGTTCTGCCGGATCGGATTAAAAACCGGCAGAATACGCACTCAATTACGATTTGGTGGTGAGTAAATTTCGAGGTTAACGGTACCGTCGAAAGATTTACCTACCAATCCAAATTTGAAAGAAATTTAAGTCAAATCCTAATCTTTTTGCGAATAATTATTGCTAAAAAAATGAGAAAAAAAATATAGAAAAATACAGTTTTCATAACAAATCTATTTTTTTGGTATTAAGCTAGTAAAAAAGAATATTTATCTTATTCCATTCATTCCGGTAATTGCAAATCATCCTTCACGCTCGTATGCTGCTAATCGTTTGCATCGTCTGCGTGATTTGAAATCCCTGCATACGCCGAAAAAATACCGGTTTTTTTTAGGTATCGCCGTCCTATTTGGGAATAGCCACAAAATAGTAGTACATGCTGCCCTGCATTGTCCTGCAATCGCCCGGGCAGAATGGTTTTCCATGGCTAAAAGCATTAGAGGCGACCCTTCGGGGGTCAGGCCCAGACTTTATTATCGATAAGGAGTGCCCACACCAATTGTACGAGAAAGGCGTTTGATCCGGCAAAAATGAAAAAACACAAGAACTTATGCTTTCCCGATTTTCTCTAAAATCTTATACGTAATCAGGTAGGTGGGACGAACGCCGTCTTTTCCAAGGGCGCCAGAGGCCAGGGTGCTTCCCGTTTCCAGAGGGTTGTCCGAGGCATAATAGGCGTACATGACCTTTACGCTTTTGCGGATGCTGTTTCGGATTTTGCTGGCGGCTTGTATGGCTTTTTGGTAATGTGCTCCTTCCATCTCCAAGCCAATGGCTTTCCAGGAGGATTCCATAAAATAACTGAGTACGTCCCTGTTTTGCAAGGAAGTACCCAATACGGTAATCATGGGGCCTTTGTAGACACCCAGCCCATATCCCGCAAAGTCGTCCACATCCAACTCGTTTTTAAACGGATAATTGTCGGCCGTTCCCTCGAAAACATGGGCGTCCGGAATCATCAAGTCTCCTTTTTTTCCTTCCAGGATCCCCGCCTTGCCCATGATGGACGTAGAAACGATGGTAAGTGGCCGCTTTTCCTCACCAGAACCATAGGGTTTCAACAGTTCGTCGAAGCATTCGTAGGCTTGTTCGCCAAACGCATAGTCCATGACTACCAAAACCGGTCTCTTTTTCCCGTTCTCCGGTAAGGACACGCCCGGCAAAAGCGTATTGGAGGTCATTCTACCGGTGTCGATTACCTGCACGCCGATATTCGTTCCAGAGGTATCGGGCACCGCTATCAAGCCGTGGCTTTTGGCGTATTCTTCGATCTCTTTCTCCTTATTTCCTTTGGACTGCAAACTGATTTTCAAGGCCATTTCTTCGATGGCTTCGTAGCTATCCAGACCCAGCGCCTGATGACCGTATACCGTATTGACCACGCTATGCAGATTGGCGCTGATGACGTGAATCGGACGCTCAAGTAAGTTTTCTTCGTCCAACACCTGTTTGATCGTATTGGCCCAGGTTTCCCCGTACACGTGGTGTCCAACCCGCTCCCGCAACGTAGCCGAAAAGGAGATCTCCCGGTCGTTGTTTTCAACCGCTTCCTCCATGGATAACCTACCCATGTGGTACACAATGGCAAAAAGGCTGTTGCTGTTCCGGGAATTTTCGAATTTCTTTACCGCAGCTTTGGTCTCTTCAAACGTTCTGCCGGTGAGATGCGACAAGTACGAGCAGGCGGCTTCTTTGCTAAACTCCTCGCCCTGATTTTCTTTACTTACCACTTCCTGTAGCTTTCGCCAATTCAGGTTGATCCGGCCTTTGGGATCGGTACTGTTTTTGCGGATTTTTTCCGACTCGATAAAAAGAAAGGTCAGGTGCGTCAGGATATCGTAGATATCACTTTTCCCCCGGGTCATTTCCACGTACATCTGCTCGGCGTCCACACGGTAACAATTTCGTTTCCGTTTGGCCGGTACAAGTGCCGTAAACCCAGAATCCTCGTATCCTTCCCTACTTATCAGGCGAATAAACCGGCATTCTTCGATGCCGCGCGGCAATCGTTCCATCACGTACAACAAACCGTCCAATTCCAGCTTTTCCGGGTCGGTCACGTAGCCATAGATCTCCGGACTCAACGTAAGCAGGGCCTGCACCAGGGATTCTCCGGAAATACCCGTTGGCTTGTAATTTCCACGCATAAACAAGTGTCGCATGGTGATGTAAAGTCGCTCGATAGCCGATCGGGATTCCTGGGCTTTGGTACGTTTCATGGTCGTTTTCCAATTAAAAATTTTTCGAATCTACGGGATTTTACCTTAAAAAAATACCGTCCTCCGGTTTAACAAGCCTAGCTGCCCCTACTGTAACCTGTCGGCGAAAGCTTGCTTGAACTTTTCTACTTTGGGCCGGATAACGAATTGGCAATAGGGTTGGTTACCGTGTAATTCAAAATAATTACGGTGGTAATCCTCCGCCGGATAGAAATTGCGGAAGGGGGTAATTTCCGTAACAATCGGATCATCAAATACCTTGGATTTTTCCAGGGAATCCAGGTACAGCTGTGCTTTTTCCTTTTGACTTTCCGTATGGTAAAAAATTACAGAGCGGTACTGGGGCCCTACATCCGCACCCTGTCTGTTAAGGGTGGTGGGATCATGGCTGGACCAAAACACCTCCAGTAAATCCCTAAAACCGATAATGTCAGGTTCGAAGATAATTTGTACCACTTCTGCATGTCCGGTCGTTCCCGTCACCACCTGCTGGTAGGAAGGATCTTCAATATGGCCCCCGGAAAATCCGGATTGTACGGATGCTACCCCTTTTAATTTCTGAAATACGGCCTCGGTACACCAAAAACAACCGGTTCCAAAGGTGGCAACGGATTTCCCCTCGGGTACGTGTACATCGGTCTTCGGTAATTCATTCATATCGCTTCCTGTTTTAGTCGTATGGTAACAGGCTCCGGAGGTGAAAAGTTTGGGTTTAGGGGTTGACCTGCCGCCAAAACCTCCAAAAAATCGTTTTGATAAAGCCATAGCAGTGCCTCCATTTCCTCCTCCATAAAGCAGTGCCAGTCATTCGGGTAGATCCACTGCACCACGTCGGAGGGGGGAAAGTAACTGCCTTTTTTTCTTTTGGCCATTTCCATGGTAGCCACCACGAGTACGTCTTTTTCCAGGTAATTCATAGCGAGAAAAGATTCAATTGTCCGTTTCGTTTAAATTGCGTTACATCAAATTCCGGCATGGTCCGTTGCGGGTCCATGTATTTGTTCACGGCGGCTCGAAACAAACTTGAAATACTCTGGGCCAACACCCCTTCTCCCTTCATTCTTCTACCCCATTGTACGTCATTGGATTGACCGCCATGGAGCGATTCGATCTGGTGCATGACTTTATTTTTCCGATCGGGAAAGTACGCCTCCAGCCAATCCTGAAATAATTTTTTCACGTGTCCATTCAGTCGGACAACGGTATAACCCGCTTTTAGGGCACCTGCGGCCCCTGCCTCCCGAATAAGTTGGGGCATCGCTTCCAGATTTATACCCGGAATAATCGGAGCAACCATTATGCCACATGGGATCCCACAAGAAGAAAATTTTTGTATCAGGTCTAATTTTTTGCGAGCGGTAGCGGTTCTGGGCTCCATTACCCGCTTCAGCCTGGCATCCAAGTGGTTAATGGAAAAATAAACATGTACCAGCTTTTTTTCGGCCAGCGCGCGAATGGTCTCCCGGTCACGATCTATCAGGCTGTTTTTGGTAATGATACTCACCGGATGGCCAAACTCGAGGCATAATTCAAGAATGGATGCGGTGAGTTTAAATTTCCGCTCAGCGGGCTGGTAACAATCCGTATTCCCGGAAAGCACCATCGGGCGCGGCCGGTAGTTCTTCTTCTCAAATTCCTTCCGAAGGAGACGAACGCAGTCTTTTTTTACCAAAATTTTACTTTCAAAGCCCAATCCTGCGTCATAGCCCCAGTATTGGTGACTGTTTCGTGCATAGCAATACACACAGCCGTGCTCACACCCTTGATAGGGATTGACTGAGTAGCTAAAGGGAATATCGGGACTGTCGTTAAAACTCAATATGGACTTGCTTTCCACCTGGAGAAATTCGGTGGCGGGACTGACATCGGGCTCAGTCCAATCGATTCCTTCCGGAAATTCATGCACGAATTCACTTTTCTCGAACACATTTGCCGGTCGGTTGCCGGTTCCCCTACCTGTTGGAACATTTGGATTCATCCCAGGCAATATAAAAAAAGGATCTGAAAAATCGGTAAATCAGGTGTTGCAGATAATGATAAATGCCGGCGGAAAATTCTTGAGGGTAAAGGCCGTGCGGATGTTGCTAAAATAAGAGGCAAATTGAAAGCGAAGCAAGTACGAGTAACAAATCTGAATAAAAAAACCACTCGGCTTAAGCATCAAGCTACTCTTCTCGTAAATGGCTGTCCGGGACTCTTTCGGTATCAGACTAAAGGGTAGCGAAGAAAGTATCAGGTCTACCTGCTGTCCATCCAAATAATTGTCAATATTCTCCGCCGAATCGCAAATAATTTTGACGTTGTCGGTACCAAACTGGCGGCGTAGGTTGGAACAAAAATGTTCGCTAATCTCAAATACGTAAAGTACCGAGTCGGCATCCATCCGATCAATAATTCCCCGCGTGATGCTACCGTCGCCTCCGCCGAGTTCCACAATGACCTTTGCCCCCTTAAACTCAGCGAAGGACAACATTTTATTCACCAATGATTTTGAACTAAACGTTACAGCACCTGTAGTTTTTATGTTGACAAACAATTCTTTAAAAAGCGAACTTTTATTCATTGGTTATTGGAATTAAGGCTGGGAAATATCCGATCTCTACGCTACGTAGGGTTTACTATTGGTTTCTAAATTATTCACAAATTTCAAAGTTACTAAAATCGGCCTCATATAACTCATGTTTTTCAAAAAAAGGAAAATCATTTGGCAGTTGACTTTCCAAAACCGGTGACAATGAGCCATTCCTGTAGGAATCCGCCAGATAAAAACAATTATGTTTATATATTTGAAAGTTTCTGATTTATTTTATCCCTTGAAAAATCCTTACTTTCGGTTAATGAGCTCCCACACAATCGCTAAATATTTGATTTTCTGCTGGTCTTTTTTCCTGTGTACCATCCTTAGCTTTTCCCTGTATGCACAGAGTGATAACGAAGGGAAAAGAAGGTTGGGTAGCAGCTATTTTATTTCGAATACCACGGTAATCCCTGAGCCGGGAAAACTCCTGCAGAGACAACACATCTTGTTCGAAAATGGCGTCATTACGGCTGTTGGCCGTACCATTTCCCTTCCGCCGGAGGCCCAGGAAATAAAAGGGGACTCGCTTTTTGTGTATGCGGGATTTATAGACATGGCGAATAAAACCGGAGTTACGGAGCCCGAAATCCCTGAAAAACCGAAGGACTTCGATTCTTCAAACCCGGCACCGGAAATCGCAGGTATTCATCCTCATTATCGGGTGAGTTCCCATTTCCTGGAAAACAACCCGCACGACAAGGAATGGAGGCAGCTGGGGTTTACGCTGGCCCAGAAATTACCCCTTGGGAAAGGAATGCTTCCGGGAACATCCGCCTTGTATACCTACGGGCAAGAAGGTACCAACAACCTACTGGCGGAAAACCAAAGCCTGTACGTTAAATTCAGCACCGTGGGAGGCGTCTACCCGAACACCGACCTGGGGGTGATGGCAAAATGGCGGGACCTGATGCAAAATGCGCGTCTTTACAAAGAACACGAAACCAGGTATGCGGTGGATAAAGGCGTTCCCCGGGTAGAGAAAAATCCCGTTCTCGCAGCCCTCATCCCCGTGATAGACCGAAAAATGCCCGTACTTTTGGAAACTTCCGATGAACTGGACATCCAAAGGGCGTTAAAAATCCAGGAGGAAAACGAGCTTCGGCTGATCCTAACCGGGGTGAACGAGGGAGATCAGTTGCTCCCAACACTCAAAGAGCGGGGAATTGGGCTGGTACTCACCCTTCATTTACCGGAAGATAAATTTTCCGAATCCAGTCCAGGTGAGGCAGGAGCCGATTTTGAATCACGGAAGGAGCGAGTAAAAGCAGCTTACCAGCAATCACTGAATTTTGCCGGAAACGTGGAAAAAGCCGGGATTCCGTTTGGTCTGACGACCAAGCACCTACCGCGGGGGGATTTTTACAAAAATTTGCAACTGATGATTAAAAACGGACTATCCGAAGAAGGGGCTTTAGCGGCATTAACGGTAAATCCGGCCACCTTACTGGGTATATCGGACATGGCCGGAACGGTTTCCGAAGGGAAAATGGCAAACCTGCTGCTGATGTCCGACACGCTTTTCTCGGAAGCATCTAAGGTGCGTATGGTAATTGCCGACGGCTACGTGTTTGATTACTCCGAAAAAACGGATAAGAACAAAAAGGAGGAAACGATTTGGGAATACAAAGCAAAAACGCCCGGCGGAACATCCCGCGGTACCTGGAAGTTTAGCCGAAATGAAGGAAAATGGACCGGATCCGTGACCTACGAAAACCCCGAGGGATCCGGAACGCGAACCGCTCCCACCCGAACCGAGGAAATCAATGCAGACAGCATGCGTTTCTCTTTTTCGGTTCCGGTACGAGGCGAGGATCTTGAGGTAACGGTATCCGGTACAATCAGCGGAGACAGTTTCTCAGGAGAAATGAAACTAATTGGCTATGAAAACTTTCCAGTGAAAGCCAGTAAAAAAGATAAACCGGAACGAAGCAATGAGCTATAAACTACTACTTTCAGGACTACTCCTTGGTAGCGTCGTCACGACGAGTCTAGCCCAGGAAGGAAAAAAAGGTGACGTATTCATCCGGAATGCCCAGGTGCTTACCGTCACAAACGGCCTGAAAGAAAACACGGACGTTTGGGTGAAAGACGGCTTGATACACCGAATCGGAACCCAACTTGAAGCTCCGAAGGGCGTGCCGGTGATCGATGCTTCGGGTAAATACCTCATGCCTGGCATCATCGATGCCCACTCTCACGTCGCTCTCGAATCAATAAACGAGGCAAGCAGTCCGATTACGGCAGAGGTGAAAATGGAAGACGTGGTGGATCCCTTTGCTATCGGTATTTACCGGGCGCTGGCGGGAGGTACAACCGTTTCCCATGCCATGCATGGATCTGCCAATGCCATCGGCGGCCAAAATGTCACCCTGAAGCACCGCTATGGCACCCGGAACCCGGGAGAATTGGTCATGAAAGAGGCCCCACGAACCATCAAATTTGCCCTTGGGGAAAATCCCATCCGCGTACACGGCAGAAGCAAAAACCTGCAGCCACGCTCCAGAATGGGCGTAGAAGCCGTGATTCGAAACGGATTCGAAGAAGCCCTGCAGTACAAACGTACATGGGAAACATGGAAGCAAGCTTCGGAAGAAACCAAAAAACGACTGGCCCCTCCCGTATTCAGCTCCAGAATGGAAACGCTGGTGGATATTCTGGAGGGAGAAATTATCATCCATTGCCACTCCTACCGTGCAGACGAGATTTACATGCTGATCCAGGTCTGCAAAGAATACGGAATCGACAAGATCGTATTTTCTCACGTAAACGAAGGATTTAAAGTCGCACCGGAGTTGGCGGCCCATACCATGGGCGCTTCGGTATTCTCCGACTGGTGGGCATATAAATTTGAGGTGTATTACTCAACGGCCTACAATGCCGCCATCCTAACCAAAAACGGAGTCATTACATCGATCAATTCCGATTCGGCGGAATTGATTCGGCATTTGTACCACGAAGCGGCTAAAACCCAACGCTACGGAGGTTTGACGGACGAGGAAGCACTGGCATTGATCACCATTAATCCTGCCCGGCAACTGGGGATCGATCGTTGGGTGGGCTCAATTGAGGAAGGAAAGCAAGCCGACCTGGTCTTGTTTAACCAGCATCCGCTTTCCATCTATGCCATCCCGGAGATGACCTGGGTAGATGGCGTCAATTACTTTAACCGTGCAAAAGATGCTGCCGACCAACGTCTAAAGGTAGACCCGGAAGAAATCCTGGAACCCATGTACCTGCACGTAAACCACAACAATTGCATGCGTGACGTGGATTTTTATTTCACCGGATTCGGCAGAAACCTATTTCAACACAGCCATTAAACCTCCCCGCTACCTCAACCACAATGAAAAAATTACTCCCCTTACTGCTGCTACTATTTGTTAGTTTTCACCTATTTTCCCAGATAGACGGAGAGGTAATCAAACCGTACAAAGGAGATTTTTTATTGCAGCATGCACGCATTTTTACGGTATCCAACGGGGTGCTGGAAGACACGGACTTGCTCATCCAGAACGGAAAAATCGCCGCCATCGGCAAAAACCTTCCGAAAGAGAATCATTTACTCATCGATTGCACCGGCAAGCGCATTTATCCCGGGTTTATCGATAGCGGCACCAGCCTCGGATTGGTAGAGGTCAACTCGCTACCGGAAACCCAGGATTACATGGAACTCGGAAAGGTAACGCCGCAGATGCAAGCGCTCACGGCGGTAAATCCCAACGCCGTTGCCATACCCGTCACCCGCGTCAGTGGGGTAACCACCGTGCTCACGCAGCCACGCGGGGGCTATTTCCCCGGAACGGCCGCGTTGATTCAACTGAATGGCTACACGCCGGATCAGATGGATGCTGGATTCCGGGGTGTATTGATGAACTTTCCCTCCGCAGCAAAGGCCGGCAATTACGACAACAGGTCTGCCGAAACGATCAAAAAAGAAGCCAAAAAGGCCCTGGATGAAATCGACGCGCTATGGGAAAAAGCAACAAGTTACCAGGCCATTCAGGACAAAGGCGGAAGCGTCGCCTACTATCCGGAAATGGCTCAGCTTGCAAAGGTGGTCACCGGAGAAATCCCGCTCTTGGTAGAAGTAAATGCTGCCGGAGATATTTTGCGCGCAATTGAATGGGTAAAGGATAAGGCCGTCGATCCGGTATTCACGGGGGTAGCAGAAGGCTGGAAAGTTGCAGAAAAACTCGCTGCTTCCGAAATCCCGGTCATTACCGGGCCCGTATTGTCCTTACCTTCCCGTCAGTCCGATTCCTACGATGCCTCGTATACCAATGCCTCGAAACTTCAACAAGCGGGAGTAAAAGTGGCCATCCGATCGCAGGACTCCGAGAACGTTCGTAATCTACCGTTTCATGCCGGATTTGCAGCCGCCTACGGAATGGGAACAGAAGAGGCCCTAAAAGCCATTACACTGCATCCTGCCGAAATATTTCAGGTGGACGACAAGCTTGGGTCACTGGAAGTAGGGAAAAGTGCCACCCTATTCCTGGCCGATGGTGACCCTTTCGAACCCAAAACCCAAATTGAGCAAGTATTTATCGATGGGTACAAAATCCCCATGACCAACCGGCACATTCGGCTGTATCAGGAATTCCTGGATAGAGAGATGAAACCGGAGAATTAAATCCATTTTTTTACTAATCCTGTCTTTTTAACTACATTTGGGTAATTATAAAGGTGCTTTCATGAAAAAAACTGTTCCATTCTGCTTTCTGTTCGTTTTTTTGTACCAATCCTGCCAGGTGAAGGATTCGGAAGACCGGGTTCAAGTGCTGATTGATGCCACCCAACAAGAATTTGCTCCGGACAAACGCATTGCGCTGTTTGATGTTTCCTGGGAAGGGGGCGTTTTATCCGGGGAGACCAATCTCCCGGAAGCCCATCGGGCATTACTGCAAAAACTAACCGAAGAACAAATTGACTTTGTAGACAGTGTCGGGCTACTTCCAGACCCAGGCCTGGGGACTACTTACCTGGCATTGGTAACCAATTCTGTCGCCAATATCCGCAGCGAACCCAAACACTCGGCCGAACTTGCCACACAAGCATTGATGGGCACGCCGCTGAAGGTCCTCAAGGAATCCGGCAGTTGGTACCTGGTGCAAACCCCGGACGCGTACATTTCCTGGGTAGATGCTGCTGCCATCGTCCGACTTGATCCGCAGGCCATGGAGGAATGGATGGAAAAAGAAAAAGTGGTGGTCACCGAAATGATTGGGAGTGTCTATCGGACTGAAAAGCAGAACGGGATTGTTAGCGACATCACTGCCGGAAATGTACTGGAACTACTGGAAACCAGCTCGAAGGCATTTCGCGTCCAACTGGCCGATGGAAGAACCGGATTCATCCCCATCGACCAGGCCCTTCCCTATGATCGATGGAAAAACAGCCGCAGCACCGATGACAATGCGCTTATTACCACGGCCGAAAAAATGATGGGCTCCCCCTACCTCTGGGGCGGCACCTCTCCGAAGGGCCTTGATTGCAGCGGTTTTACCAAGACCATCTATTTTCTCAATGGCAAGGTGATTCCCCGGGATGCATCCCAGCAAATCCTGGAAGGCGAACTGGTCGATAGCGAAAAAAACTGGGACAATTTACAAGTGGGTGACTTGTTGTTTTTTGGCGTTCCGGCTACTGCCGAAAGTAAAGAACGGGTCGTGCATGTGGGCATGTGGATCGGAGACAATCGGTTTATCCATTCCAGAGGGCGGGTTCGCATCAGTAGTTTTGACCCCAAGGATGAAAATTACGATGCCTACGAACTTGGACGCTACTTACGAACCAAACGAATCCGCAATCAGCCGAGTGAACGCATCCTTTCCGTAGACCAAATTCTGCAATAATCATGAAAAAAGCAGCGATCATCTTTTTCATCCTGTGCAACATAGGTGCCGGGTTTTCCCAGGTGGCACGCCTCGATGGATTTTCGATGGCGGGTAGCCGCAAGCAGGATGATCTGGAGGCACTGTTTCTGGAATCGGTCGATTTTCCAAGTTTTAAGACCCATTTGGCTACCATTACCCGACACCCCCACATCGCCGGAACCAAAGCAAACGAAGTCGTAAGAGATTACCTGGTACGGGTCATGAAAGAGGCCGGTCTGGAGACAACACTGTATCCCTACGATGTATACCTTCCCAGTGACCCCGGTGAATCCCTGGTAGAAATCGTCAGGCCAAAGCGGAGCCTGCTCAACCAACGGGAGTACATCCTGGAAGCCGATACCTTTTCCCGACACCCAGAGCTGAAAAAAGGCTGGAATGCCTTTTCGGGTTCCGGAGATGTGACCGCGGAAATCGTCTATGCCAACTACGGAACACAGGCCGATTTTGAAAAGCTGGTATCCATGGGGATCGATGTAGAGGGGAAAATTGTCATCGCCCGCTACGGCAAAAACTTCAGGGGCTACAAAGCCAAATTTGCCGAGCAGTACGGGGCGGCCGGCCTGATCATCTATACCGACCCAGGGGATAGCGGCTTTGCAAAAGGGCTGGTTTTCCCAGATGGCCCCTATTACAACGAAAGCGCCATTCAACGCGGATCCCTGCTCACAGAAAGTTTTACCGGAGACCCCTTGACTCCATTCGAACCGGCGCTACCCCTGGGTAGCAAAACCGAAACAAAACGGCTCCGCCCGGAAGAAACCCAACTGCATACCATTCCAGTAACGCCCATTCCCTACGGAGAAGCAACGAAAATTTTGGGACAGATGGAAGGAAAGCCCGTTCCCTCTGGCTGGCAGGGTGGGTTGCCCTTTACCTATCGGTTGGAAGGCGGGCCGCAGCTACACGTACGTTTGATGGTGGATCAGCCGATCGATTTAGTACCCATTTACAACGTGGTGGGAACGTTGAAAGGAAGTGTGTATCCGGATGAATGGATCATCTTGGGCTGCCACTACGATGCCTGGGCCTTTGGGGCCACCGATCCC
Source organism: Cyclobacterium xiamenense (assembly GCF_009467825.1). Taxonomy (GTDB): domain Bacteria; phylum Bacteroidota; class Bacteroidia; order Cytophagales; family Cyclobacteriaceae; genus Cyclobacterium; species Cyclobacterium xiamenense. The sequence goes on from NZ_WIOK01000024.1 coordinate 85,403, forward strand.
AACAGCGGAACGTCCATGCTGCTTACCCTTAGCGAAGCATTGGGAAAGCTTGCCCGGGAAGGTCATCGCCCGAAGCGGTCCATTCTGATTGCGCACTGGGACGGCGAAGAACATGGTGTGATCGGATCTACGGAGTGGGTGGAGCAGATGCGGGAAGAATTGGGTGCAAATGCCGTCGCCTACTTAAATTTCGATGCGGGTGTTTCCGGTAAGAACATCGGCGGCTCTGCCGCTCCAAGTCTGAAAAAAGTCATGACCGAGGCCGCAAAAAAGATCAGCTATCCGGATTCTTCCAAATCCGTGTACGAAGTGTGGGCTGGAAATAAGCAACAACCCAGCCTGGGAAATCTGGGCGGGGGCTCCGACCACATTGCATTTTACATGCACACCGGTGTACCTTCACTTAGCGGAGGTGCGGGCGGACCAACACTCTATCATACGAATTACGATGATTTTTACTTTTACGAGAAATTTGCTGACCCGGAATTTCAAATGGGCGGTACCATCGCCCAGTGGGCGGGCATCATGGCTTTGCGATTGGCAAATGCCACCTTCATTCCCTACCACCTATCGCGGTATGCAGAAGATCTCGATCTCCACTTAACAAACGCTACCAGTCGGATTCAGGAATTTGCTTCCGGGTTTCAAGGATTTGGCCGCTCACAAAAAGCCATCGCGAAGCTCAGGGAAGTCAGTACCGAAGTGGAATCGGTACTAAGCTCCAGCCTTGCGACCGGTGAGCCCGACGCCGCGAAAATACCTGCCATCAACCGGGAACTGCTCCGCCTGGAAAAAAGCTTTTTGGTAGAAGAAGGAATGCCCTTTGGCAGTTGGTACAAATCCCTTTACGCGTCCAACGATCCTTTTAGTGGATACGCATCCTGGATGTTACCGGCCATTCAATACGAAATTTCCAAAAAGCGAACGGAAAACCTCGATCAGCTGGACGAACAATACGAAGCGGCGGTAAACCGATTGATTCAAACCATCGAGCAAATCGGGCGTATAGCAACTAGGGACTAACTAGTTAATCCAGAAGGATTTGTGAAGCGTGTGCCAGTGGACCGCTGACTACCCCGGGTTTTTTAGCGTTTCCCGGCTCGGAAACCCTTCTTTTCCCGGAACTCGGCTACCGCGGTACAATTCAAACACCAATAGACGGCAGTCAATGGTGCCGTTGTAGAAAGGGATTCTCCGTTTTGGCTTTAAACCAATTTTTTTACCCAGATCCAAATTGCCGGTAAAAACCAAACCAGTGTATCCTGGACAGCGTTTTTTCATAAAATCGCCGATTTCCCGATACGTCTCTTCCAATTCCTCCTCGTTCCCAAGTCGTTCTCCGTATTCAGGATTCAGGAAAACCATGCCGCTTTCGGTTTCGGGAAGTGTTGTTTCCCGGAAGTCGCAGACCTCAAACTGAATCAAATCCTCGACACCAGCAAACCGGGCGTTTTCCTTACTGGCTTTTATCGCGCGCTCGCTTATATCCGATGCCCAGATGATCTGGCTGTCGATCGGCTTGATGCGGTTCATCATTTTTTCCTTCAATCCGTAGTAGACGCCTGCATCGTAGCCTTTGATGTACATCAGCGCATAATCGTCTCGGTAAAGCCCCGGATACCGATCGGTAGCCATCAAAGCCGCCTCAATGGCAACCGTCCCCGACCCACACATGGGGTTTACAAAAGGGCTGGTTTGGTCCCAGCCGGAAGCCAGAATGCATGCAGAAGCGAGGGATTCCATCATGGGTGCAGCACCTGGAATTTTCCGGTACCCGTGTTTGATCAGGGTATCCCCGCTGGTATTGATGTACAAACTGGCCGCTTCTCCTTTCCAAAAAAATTGGAATACGGCCTCGTTTAAATTGGATCCCGAATCCGGTCGTATGCCAAACTTCTCCCGAAAGCGATCCGCAATGGCATCCTTTATTTTTACATTGACAAAAAGTGGATTGTCAACCGATTCGTGTTTGACATTGCTGATTACCGAAAAGTACCCATCCGGATCAATAAAATCTTCCCAAGGGATACCTTTGACAATCTTGTACAAATTCTGAACATGATCCAGCGAAAACGACTGAATCTCGTACAGCACATGGCTGGCGGTACGTAAATGCATGTTCAAAAAAATACAATCGTTAAGACTTCCGGTCAATTCCACGTGCGTTCGAAATACGCCCGTAGGAATAAAGCCCAACTCGATCAACTCTGCTTCTAAAAATGGGGCATTCCGGTCGTAGCAAGTAACGACCAACCTTCCTACCTGGTCAAAATCTATCATGGGTCAAATATACCGGAAATTGTTTGCATTCGCCCGGTCAACGGGCTTCGTTTTTCGATGCGCGGAGGTCAGCCAAAGCGGCCTCGTGCTCCTGAGGACGATTCACGTTCCGAAATTCCCCTGGGTCCGGAGCCTGCAGCAATTCGATGGCGGAGTTGATCAGGACTTTCCGCGGACAGCTGTACCCCTGACTCAAAAAACGCAGCAGAACCGGATAGGCACGGGGTTCCCAAAGGGTGATCAAGGGCTCTGGAAATTCGCCCTTCGGGTCCAGAAATGCGGTGGCCAATTTGGATGGGTTTCGGTGACGCACCAAATAGGCGAGGGTATCCCCTGTAAGGAAAGGCAAATCGCAGGCCAAGGTAAGCCAGGCTGATTCCGGCTGTTCCATAAAGGCCGAAACGAGTCCTCCAAAGGGTCCCAAACCCAGTATCTTATCGGTAATTACCGGGTACCTACCCGACCATTCTTCAGCCTGAGAGGCATTGCAGGACAAAAAACCGGCTTCGCAGTGCGATTTGATGAGTTGTAGCAGGTAGTCTTTTTGGCTTTGTCCGTGGTAGGAAAGCTCGGCTTTGTCTATCCCCATACGGGTACTATTTCCACCTACCAGTACCAGTCCGTTTACTTTTGGCACCCGGGCCTTTACGAATTCCATGACGAATCGGGTGATTTTATCGAGTTCATCGAATTTTAACACCGGGATGGATTGCCAGGCTTCCAGGTGTTCTTTTACTACCGGCGGTATTTCGGAAGCGCCGTCTTTTAATAGAATCAGGCTCACGTCGGTCAACTTGTGCAGCTTCTTCTCCATGGGCTTTGCCGGATCAATCACCAATACCTGATGCAAGGCATTGAAATGGTTGGCATTGATCAGCACCAGGTCTTGCCGGTTAAACCACTCCCGTTGCTCAAACACACTGGTTTCCCCGAGTCGCATGTCCAGCCGTTGGTAAACGATTTTATCCCGGTATTCCATGACACCGGAAGATTGCATCAAACTGTCAGCACTTCCCTTGCCCTCCATCAACTGATCACCTTCTTTGTGATCGGCATCTACGTATACACTGCCAATTCCGGCGCTACTATTTCGAATCAGCGCAGCAGCCAGTTTCTGAATGTGGCCGCAAGAGGTCCCCAAAATGCCCAATTCTACCCTCCCGTAATCCCCGTATCGTGGACGGGTCAATGCGGCATGCTTTTGGTGTTTATCGTTTGAAGTCACGCTTTCCTCCTTTTTTTTCATCCAACTGTAAGTCCTGAATACGTATATCGTGGGACATCCCTTTGCACATATCGTAAATGGTCAACGCAGCTACCGACGCACCCGTGAGTGCTTCCATTTCCACGCCTGTTTTTCCGGTTACTTTCGTCGTGCAGCGCACGACGACGGAGCTATCGTCTTGTGGCTCAACGGTGATTTTGCAATCGTCCATTCCCAGGGGATGGCAAAGTGGGATTAACTCTGCCGTCCGTTTTGCACCCATGGTGCCGGCAATAATGGCCGTTTGAAAAACCGGGCCTTTCTTGCTCATCAGATCGCTGCCCGCAGTCAACCGCTGCATGATCTCTTTCCCCAGGATCACCCGGCAGGATGCGCTGGCAACCCGTAGGCTGACTACTTTTTCACCCACGTCTACCATTGCCGGCAATCCGGTCTTTTTGTCTACATGTGAAAAATCGGTATCACTCATAAGGAGACTAGTGTTATGTTAATCGTAAATTGACGAATAAAGTCTTTTTAATTTTATCCTTGAATCGGCAGTAGTGAACTGCCAATTTATCTTATTGTTTTTATTGTTTCGGTTATTCTGCCAAGCCTCTACTTC
>NZ_WIOK01000025.1 GCF_009467825.1 Cyclobacterium xiamenense
CGAAACCTGATAAAAAGCCCGAAACCGGCAGGGAAAAATCAAAATTATTCCATTTTGAAACCAAAATAACAAACCAAAAAGCTTAACTTAATAGCATTGAATCCGGACTCGGTTGATCCGCCAACGGATTTTTTGAGGCCACGGATGGGGTCTTTAGCAGCGCTAAAAATAGCATCCTGAATTTATTTAGCTGACTTTTATATCCCGGCTTGGACGAACAAGCTTTTAACGCTCTGTTTCATCTGTTTATATTTTTTTTCAGCGGTCAGATGGAATCTCGCATGATTGATAATCATCCCACTGTGTGACGGGTACGTCATGGTCGATTTCATTAGCTCATCCAATTAAGGGCACACCGGGAGACCCGAAAAAACAGGGAATCGGCTTCCCAACAAAGGACCGAAGGCTACCTACCGGTACAGCGATACGCGAGCGGATGGCGGCTGCGAAAATAGCAGACAAATGTGCTCGATCAGTGATTTATTAATCTAGATGAATGCGTGGAAGCAAAAAAGGAACCATATTTGGCTTTAACCCCATTCTATCATGAAAGACTATTCGAACGAAGACATCACGATCCATTGGAAACCCAATTTGTGCAAACACGCCGGAATCTGTGTAAAAACGCTTCCCCAGGTATACAACCCAAAGGCCAGTCCCTGGATTGCCATTGAAAATGCCAGCACAGAAGCGCTCAAAGCACAGGTTTCGGCCTGTCCTTCGGGCGCATTGAGCTATTCACGCAACAAAAAAACCTAATGGCCATTCCTCAGGTTTCTTGCGTATCAGCCCATTGAATTTAGGACGATCAACGACTAATCCTACCCCATGAATTCAAACGAAAACTCCATTCCCTGGCCCGTCCTGCATTTCCCGGAAATCCAGGATACCCTGGAAACGCTGCATCAGTGGATTCAGATTGTGGGCAAAATACGCCTGCGAACCATGCCCTGGCAAAACCATTCCTGGCATAGCACGCTCTACCTAAGCCCACATGGCTTTAGCACCCAGGCCATCCCCTATGGAGGTGGCTTTTTCCAGATTGATTTTGATTTTCGGCAGCACCAACTTCTTATCGCCTGCGCACACGGCGAAACACTGCGGATGGAACTACGCTCCATGACCGTAGCCGATTTTTATGCGGAATTGTTTGAAAAACTCGCACAGCTGCAAATACAGGTGGCCATTCACGGGCGTCCCAACGAACTGGAAACAGCCATTCCCTTTCAGGAGAATACTGTAAATCGTACCTATAAACCCGAGGCAGCGCAGAAGCTGTGGCAGGCCATGAGTAAGGCACAGCAGGTGTTCACGCTTTTCCGCAGCGAATTTGTTGGCAAATGTAGTCCCGTGCACCTGTTTTGGGGGGCCTTTGACCTGGCCGTTACCCGCTTTTCCGGAAGACCTGCTCCCCTACACCCGGGAGGGGCGCCAAACATGCCCCTAGACGTCATGCAGGAAGCCTATTCCAAAGAAGTGAGTAGTGCCGGCTTCTGGCCCGGTTCTGCCAATTTTCCGGAACCGATTTTTTATTCCTATGCCTATCCGGCAAGTCCGCTCTTCAGCGAACAGAAAATCCGGCCAAATGAAGCGTTTTACAGCGTGGAAATGGGCGAGTTTATGTTGAAATACGAAGACGTTCAGCAAGCGGCAGATCCCGAAGCCAAGCTCCTGGATTTTCTGCAAAGCACCTATGAAGCGGCTGCGATCCTCGCAGAATGGAATAGGGGAGAATTGGAACGAGCCGCCACATAAGCAAAGTCTCTTCCAATCCCTTGGCTTTTTTAGTTGCTAACCCGAAAAATCCCCTGCATCACGTACGCATGCCCGGGAAAGGTACAGACATACATGTAGTCCCCGGGTACCGTCGGTGCTACGAAGTAAATGGTCTCTGAAGTCTCAGGAGAGAGGATATTTGTGTGGAACAGTACCTTTTCGGAATCGGGGATGTAATTTTTTTGGGAGCCCTCTAAGCCCATATTTAACGCCAGCTCCCCCACTTCGATCGCTGTGCCCGGTTGAACAAGCACCAGGTTGTGCAGCATGTCGTCGTTGTTATTGAAGGTGATTTGCACCTTGCTGCCTGCTTTTACTTCAATGAGCTCCCGGTCGTATTTCAAGCCTGGCAGCGTTCCCAGGACAACGGTTTGATCCGGCCCATTGGACCAGGAGCCGGGCATGGTCGTCGTTCGCTTCCCGGTAACGGATGCAGGCACACCAACAACCGTTTCGTTCGTACGCAGGGCAGTTGGTTGCCCATGGGCAGCATGGGGATTCGGAGTGGATGAATCGATCGCAGATAAAGCCACTTTTTCGCCCTCCGGAATTTGATTCAGTGTGTAATAGCCGACAGCATGCAACAAATCACGGCCCGAACCAGACTGAACACCTGCTGCATTGATTTCGTGGATGTATCCCTCCTTCAGACCTTCCACCACCAATCGAACACGAAGACCGTCCCCGGCAACAAGTGCCGCCTTTACGGCAAGCTCTTCCAATTCGATAACCGGGCTACCGTAATTGTGGTGGTACTTATAGGTAAAGCTGGATACGTTGTAAGACTCCGTATCCCCGGCAATGGCAGGCGCTACGGGTTCGGTAAACTCCAGTTCAAATCCATCCGGTTGGGCGTTTACCGTTTTTATCTCAAAGGGCATTTTTCCGGTCCAGCTCAGTTTTTGCAGACCAAAAGGAGCCTTTCCGGTAGCACTCCAGCCCCGGCTGGTCATCCCCACAAACAGGGAAGCATCCGTTCCCCATACCATGCGCAAAACCCCGGAAGAAAAACCCTCCCGAAACGGAAAGGCCACGCCCTGGTACACCCCGTTTACTTTTTCCAGGTAGACCCGCACGATCCTGCTATGGCCCTGGTCGCCCACAAATAGTTGCCCGGCGAACGGCCCAAAGCCTCCTGCCGTTTTATCCGTTACGATATCCGAGGTGGAAATCCCCATGAGCCCATGGGGAAGCCAAACAGCGGGGGTTTTGAAGCCCGGGATATCGGCTGCCACCTTTGCCATGGGCGATCCGGTATCGGGAATATCTTCCGGCTTTAGGGATACCGGCGATTCCGGCAGGTGCGTCCATTTCAAGCCCTCCGGATTCCCTACAAAATCCCCTTTTTCCACATGAGTAATCCGGCCGGATCCTACCCAATCCCCCTGATTTTCCGCATAAAACACGTCTCCTTCCGCATTGTAGCCCATACCGGCCGGAGATCGCATCCCCGTGGCAAGGGGCAGCATGGTGCCATCGGGCGAGACGCTGAGCATCCAACCCCGCCATTTTGCCAGACTCGCACCGTGACCGATCCATCCCAGGTTTAGGGCAACCAGCATGTTGCCTTCCGGCGTAAACAAAGGGCCGTAGGAATATTCGTGGTAATTTCCTGACAAAGGCCAGGAAACTACCGTCTCGAAGCTGTCGGCACGGCCGTCTCCGTTTCGATCGGTCATTTTGGTCAACTCGGAGCGCTGGGAGGCATAAAAACTGCCCCGGTGATAGGCCAGGCCCAAGGGCTCGTGCAATCCCGCCGCAAACTGGCTAAACCGGGGAATGCGCGTGCCGGTCATGTACGGATTTTCCACCAGCCAGATTTCCCCCCGTCGCGTGGCAATGCCCAGACTCCCATCTGGTGTAAGGGTCATTCCGCCTACTTCCAACTCGATGCCATCGGGAATAGGAATGTCTACAATGCTGTAATAATCCGCTTCCCTCGCAGCGACCTCTCTGGTTTCCGCTGTTTGCTGCGCTTGCAAACCCAGTGAAACCATTCCGAGTAAGAACCATCCGTATACCTGGAATTTTTGGAAGCCACCGTTTATATTGCAGCGCAATTTTTCCATGCCTTTGTCTTGTATGTTCATATCCTGTTTTGCTACCAATTGACGTTCCATTCCTTTTTTCGCATTCACCAAATATAACTGTAGACCAGACTATTGCTATTCGCATCCGCTGCGAGTGAAACCAGCAATTCCTGACCGGATTCGGTTTTCCGCAAAACGACCTTACCAGGGCTGCCTTTGGCCACATGTAGGTAAAACTGGCCCTGGTTTACCGAATAGAGGCCTTCACCTACCTCAGCCAGAGTCCCGGCAGCGACAATGCGCGCCCATAGGTCCGACCGTTTTTGCGGATTGGAGTACCGAATCGTTCGGGTTAATAATTTACCATCGAGCTCTGGTTCAAAAAAATCCTCCACGGCTAGCCCCTCAAGCAGGTACTTAAAGGTGGGCCTTCGGTCCCGGTTTAGTGCGTACCCCTGTATGCGCAGTTGATCGCTGCCGAGTAAATCCGGCCAGGGACTATCTTCGGCGGGAAGCGCAGCAATAGCGGGTCCCGCTGCCAGGTTGACCATGGCTCCCAAAGGAAGCATCAACTGCGATTGCCCCCGCTGCCTCCACATGGGCGAGGCATCCAGGTATTCGCCCCGCCATAGGCTCAACAGTGCGCCTTGCTCCAGATCGTAAGCATAACTTATCCCAGAGGGTTCGCCCACCGCCACCGTGTGTGTTTTTTTCTCCCCTCCGTGCTCAAAAAACCCTCGTGTAACTAAGGGCTCCTGGGCGGGTTCCAGGTAAACCGGCTTCTGTATCAGGTGCTCGACGTAGGAATTCGCTTCGTGCAAGGGACTTTTTCGGATTCCTGGCCCTTCCACAAATACCCCGAGCTGGGGACTACGGCCCGGGTAATTGTTCTTGTAGAAAACCAGGGTAAACGAAACCGGCCCCACGGGCAGGTACCGGGTACCACTCCTGGGAGAATCCGCGGGAAATTGCGTCCCGTCTGCGATGATATTTTCTCCATCGATGTACAAACTGGTCTTCCCGAAAGCCGCCAGGGAAAAGGTGTAATCGCCGGCTTTTTCAATCTCCAGCGTACCGGAATACACGTAGGCAAAATCGAGCACCCCATGGCCCAGGTCCCAGGTTATTTTTTGTAAGTCGCCCCTTTCCTTCGGATCGCCCTCCTTGAAATCAGCCTCAGAGGGAAACTTGCCCTTATAATACGCATACGTCAAATCTCGAATTTCAGGCGCCGGCTGTCCAAAAGGCTGGTACCGTATATTTCGGATGGCCACCGGACCGTGGTCTCCCTGAATCATCAAGGGACCCAGTGGCTGTTCGTCTTCAAACATGGCGGATCGGGTAGGCCCGGTCACCTCCACGTTTTCGTGCACCAAAACCCCATTTAAAAATACCTGATTGAATTTCGCATTCGATACTTTATTTCCAGCCGCATCGAAGCGCGGTGCTTCAAAATCAATTTTTAACCGTTGCCAGAGACCGGGAGCCCGGGTAGCATTGGTCCGGGGAGCTTTTCCTTCGAATCCCTGTTTTTTTTCGTCATCCCAGCGTTGGTAAATTCCTCCGGCATCTCCGGATGTGGGATGGGCTTTTCCCCAGCTATCAAAAATCTGAATCTCGTACCGTCCCTGCAGATAAACGCCCGAATTGGAACCCTTGGGGACCATAAACTCCAGTTCCAGGGTCAGGTCTCCGTGGACAAAGTCGGAAACGAGGTGCGGCCCGTTGTCCGGCTTCGGCGGGTTAACGAGTATTCCGGATCCCGGAAGCGTCGACAAAAAATCCGCCTGTTCCCAGTCGGCCAATACCTCCCCTACCTCCTTCCAGGTGGATGGAATGTCACCAAAATCCGTCAGGTCATCGAAAACGATCACCTCCTGTGCAGAAAGCCTGCACGAAACCACCAGCAGCAAGGGCAAAAGCAGTTTTCTAACGTGTACAAAAATGAGCATAGGTATTTTTTTCTTTATTGTTTGCTACGTATTCATTCACCTCCTTGGGAAAAGCTGTCCGGCTCAACCTACCTACGTATCGGCTGCTATCCGGCAGGGAAATGACCTTTCCGCCCCCCTTCCCCCAAAAAGGATAGGCATCGAAGGTTTTATTTGACTGGCTTCAATCATCTTTTATCAAATACCCACCGGCTTTGGCTTCCGAAATCAGCCGATCCATGCTTTCTACCAATTCGGGCTTTAGCGCGTACTGATTCACGCGCTGTTCGGGATCCTCGGCCAGGTTAAACAGCAAGCCCGGCGTGGCAAAGGTTTCGTAGCCCCGCAATTTTGAAAAGGATTCGGGCATCGCTGAATGTTGGCCAGTGTTGTCGTTGATGTACAACCACTCCCCTTGTCGAACCGCCCATCGGTTGGCCATGGTGTTATGAATCAACCAGTCTCGTTGCGGAAACTGCTCCGGACGGGTACGTAATTCGGGCAGGAAATGGTGACTATCCGGGGCCGCTCCCTCTGGGAGTGCGGTTCCCGTCAAATCCGCCAAGGTTGCCATGATATCTAGCTGGGAAACCAGCTTGTCAGAAACGGTTCCCGCCGGAATTTTTCCCGGCCATCTGATAACAAAGGGAACCCGGTGTCCCCCTTCCCAAATATCCCGTTTCAGCCCGCGCAAGGGCCCCATGCTGAAATGCCCGTGTTTTTCCCCCCGATCAAACGCGTACCGCTCCGGACCATTATCCGAACTGAAAATAACAATCGTGTTTTCTTCCCATCCCTTGTCCCGAATTGCTTGCAGCAACTGCCCCACGACCCAATCGGTCTGGTACATGAAATCCCCATAGGCGCCCGCCTGGGACTTGCCGTCAAATTCATCGTTGGGAATAATCGGCGCATGCGGAGAAGGTAGGGGGAAATAGAGAAAGAAGGGTTTATCTTCGGTCTGACTCCCAATCCATTCCACTACTTTTTCGGATAGCGTCGGTAGCACCTCGTACGGATTCCATCCCGGCACTTTGGGACCGGGGCGAAATTCCCAGTTGCCTTCCTTTGTTTCGTAGCCGATATCCTGAATGTCCATGACTTCCGTCGGAACCGCTAGCAAGCGGTCGTTTTCCATCCAGGCATAAGGCGGGAAATTGATGGTGCCATCCCCAAAATAGTATTCAAAACCCCGATCGGTGGGGCCTCCAGTGACCGGTTGGTCCCAGCTGACATCATTCGGTAAATAATACGATACCTCCCTTCCCCATTGGGTAACTTTCCCGGAAGGAGGATTCGTAAAATTCCAGTTCCAGCCCAAATGCCATTTGCCAATGCATGCCGTGGCATAGCCCCGCTCCTGAAGTACCTGTGGAAGGGTGATGTCTCCATCGTTAAAAAACGGTGGACCGAAAGCACCCACAATCCCGTGTTGACGTCTCCAATGGTACGTTCCTGTCAGCAAGGCATACCGGCTAGGCGAACAAATACCGGAGGAACTGTGCGCATTGGTAAAACGCATCCCTTCAGAAGCCAGTTGGTCGAGATGAGGCGTGGGAATTTTTGAATCCGGGTTTTGGATGGCAAGGTCGCCATAGCCCATGTCATCCGCATAAATGATGACCACATTGGGCGCGGTAGTTTTGGTGTCCCGTTGGCAGGAAAGTGTTGCTCCTGCCAGCACTGGCAAAACAATACACCAGGCTGACACTGCCCGGGTAATTTTTAGGAGGGCTATCATGGGTTGATGACGCGTTGGTGCATGAGTTGTTGGATAATTGAATCGCAGGTATTGGAATAGTGGGTGACGATCTCCGCATACCGTTCATCTGTCGCGAGATTATTGACTTCGTGAACATCTGTTTTGTGGTGGTACAATTCGATCAGATCGCTGTCATCGTACCGGATAAATTTAAACGCTTCGTCCCGATACCCTTCTGTTTTTAGCAATTTCTCGTTGTTTTCCAGGCGGTGTTCGAGAAAGATACCGGAGCGCCAATCTGCAGGAGCGCGCTCGTAAAATTCCGTCAGGCTGCGACCGGCATAGCTATCCGGAATCTGCACTCCGGCCAGGGAAAGAATGGTAGGCGTTACATCCACGTTCAGTACTGGCTGCGCATACCGTTTCCCGCGCTTGTTTTCCGGTTGTCGGGGATCGTACACGATGAGAGGCACCCGAATGGAAGGCTCGTGCAAGAGCCATTTTCCGGCATAACCCCGTTCTCCCATAAAATACCCGTTGTCCCCCATAAAAACGATCACCGTATTGTCGGCAAGCCCTTCTTTCTCCAGCGTGCGCCGGATTCTGCCCAGTACGGTGTCCACCGTGCTGATCATCCGGTAATATCCTTTCACCATTTTCTGGTACTTTTCCGGGCTGTCGTAGCGCCAATACCAGCGTTCCCGGTTCATGGTATTTTGTAGAAACCCCGGCAAGCTGTCATAAAAGGACGGGTCCGCGGTGGGTGGAATGGGAATGGTCACATCCCGGTACAGGTGATCCACGTACTCCGGCCAAAAATATTGCTCTTCCGCGCCATCATCCGCATGAGGCGACCAAAAGGAAAGGGAAAGGCAAAATGGCTGGTCTCCGGCAGTTTGGATAAATTCAACCGCCCGATCCCCATTGATATCTGCCAGGTGAACGTCCTTACCTGCCACTTCCCTGAGGTAAGGCCAGGAGGTTTTATCCATGTGATGGAAGAGTGAATCTTCGATTCCCGCATTGACCTTCACCCCAAATTTACCGATAAATCCAGTACGGTAGCCGGCATTTTTGAGGAGCCAGGGATAACTCTGCCGCATGTAGGCATCCTGCAGGGGCGGTTTCCCAAAGGTGAAATCGTGGGTTCGTTCGTACAAGCCGGTGAAAAGGGAAGCACGGCTAGCCGCACAGATAGCGGTGGTCACAAAGGCATTATCGAAATACAAACCCTCGCCAGCCAATGCATCCATGTGCGGCGTATGGATAATCTCATTCCCGGCAAAACCCAAGGCATCCCACCGCTGATCATCGGTCAGGATAAAAAGAATGTTTGGTTTTTTGGCGGCCATCCCCGCGCCATCCGTTTCCTCCGAACTACAGCTCGAACAAATTGAAGCAAAAAGGAGAAAGGCAAGGCCCATTAATCCAGGAAATGGGAAGGCAATTGGCTGGCAATATTTCATTAGTTGTAACAACTAGTTTTTGGAAAGGCTTTGCTCGATAAACTGCTGGTTCAACGCATCGGAATCCCCGTATTGCTCCCGTAGTTCTTCCAATCGGCTATGCAGCGCCTCTTGCACCTCTGCATAGTTCGGGTCGCCGTATACACTGTTCATTTCGTTCGGATCGGCTTCCAGATCGTATAGTTCCCATTCATCGATGTCGTGGTAGAAATGGATCAACTTGTAGCGATCCGTGCGGACTCCGTAATGCCGTTTTACACTATGGGGACCTGGGTATTCGTAATAGTGGTAATACATCGCATCCCGCCAGGGAACATCCTCACCCGCAGCAAGGGCACGCCAGGATTCCCCTTGCATTTCCGCCGGTTTTTCCACGCCGGCGTAGTCCAGCAGGGTGGGCGCGTGATCCACGTTCACCACCATGTCTTCAACAACGGTCCCGGGGTTGATTTCCCTTGGGTAGCGCACCAATAGCGGTGTGCTTAATGATTGCTCGTACATGAAGCGTTTGTCGTACCAGCCGTGCTCTCCCAGGTAGAATCCCTGATCGGAGGTATACACGACGATGGTATTGTCCAGCAAGTCGTTTGCTTCCAGGTAATCCAACACTTTCCCTATGCCATCATCCACGGATTTGATTACTTTGAGGTAATCCCGCAGGTAGCGGTGGTACATAAATTTTGCCAGGGCTTCGCCGGTGGGTTTTTCCTGTAGGAAGGCTTCGTTTTTGGGACCATAGACCGCATTCCAGGCGGCCATTTGTTCCTCCGTCATGCGTCCAAAAGGAGCCGCGAGCCGGCTGGGTTCCCCGGTAAAGGGGTTGGCTTCAAACTTCATGTCCCAACCCCAGTACATGTTGTCAACGATTTCCATTTCCTGTTCACGCGCTGCCGTACCTCTCCCGGCATAGTCATCGAAAAAGTTGTCGGGAAAGGCGAACTCCTCGTCCTCCAGGTAATCCAGGTACTTTTCTTCGGCCATCCAGTTGCGGTGCGGGGCCTTGGTGTGGTAGTTGATGGCAAAAGGCTTGGTCTTGTCCCAATCCTTCTCCAGCCAATCCACGACAAATTCCGGGATTAGGGCCTCGCAATGCCCTTCAAAAGACACCTTTTCTTCCCCATTTTTGATGAAATCCGGATTGTAATAGCTCCCCTGTCCGGGTAGGGTCAGGGAATAATCGTATCCCTTAGGCTTTTCCGCCAGGTGGATTTTTCCGATGAGTGCCGTTGCGTAGCCTGCCTCCTGCAACAATTTGGGATACGTCAGTTGGTCCCAGTTAAATGGTAACACATTGTCCACCTTTCCATTCAGGTGGCTGTATTTTCCGGTAAGCAATACCGCCCGGCTAGGCGCGCAAATGGAATTGGTGACAAAACTACGCTTGAAAAGTGCTCCCTCGCGGGCCAGTCTATCCATGTTTGGAAAATACACCTTGTCCAATAAGCCCTGGCCGTAGGCATGAATGGCCCGCTGCGAATGATCATCGGACATGATAAACAGGATATTGGGACGTGGCGCCACCTCGGCCTCCTGACAGGATACCAACATGTAACACAAAACAAAAATGGGTAGTAGGATTTTTTTCATGGATGTTCTTATTTTTTCAAGGCGTTTAATATAGTAAAGATTTTTCCAAGGCCGGCTTTTTGGTGTAAAAAACTCAGGAAGCATCTTTACGAAGGCGCGGTGATTGGGGAGGAACGGTTCCTTCTTTGTCGTAGGGAATGCTTCCATGGTCGCCGGGTTTTAATTGCCAGCGATCGAGGTACCATTGCGCCGGGTGGAAGGCATCGCCCCGTTTGCCCAATAGTGCCCATAACTGTTCATCCAATTGGCTAACAACGGCTCCATAGGCAGGTTCCTCAATAAGGTTATTCAGTTGCAAGGGATCCTTCTGATCGTCAAACAGCAACCAGGGACCGTCCAGGGAACGAACATAGGTGTATTGCGCGGTTTTCACCGCCCGGTATTCCCTTCCGTAGGGACCGGCTACGCCCCAGGGAGCCAGCTGCATGTACAGCACGGCATGACCTTCTCTTTCGGAATTTTCGGTCAATATTTCAGAGAGATCGTCTCCTTCGTAGCTTTTCGGGATGGGTAAGTCCAGCAGCCCAAACAGCGTGGGAAAAATGTCGGGTGTGGTAATGGGGGTTTGCACCGTCCTTCCCGTTTTTCCGTGCAGCGGTGGGTAATGAAGCAAGAAGGGAATCCGGGCAGACTCCGCAAGTGGCACCTGTTTGGCCTTGGGTCGGACTCCATGCGCTCCGAGCATCTCTCCATGATCGGACGTAAAGACAAGCAGCGTTTCGTCCCGGATGCCCAACCCGTCCAGGTAAGCCAGCAATTCACCGATACTTTGGTCCAGGGCCTCGCAGTGCGCGTAGTAGCCCTGCGCTTCTTTCTTTACCTGCTCGGCCATGGATTCGGGCACGTTTGCCGGAAGGAGGATATCCGCCGGTGGGTAATGTTGTTGCAACTCCTGCGGTGCCGTATGGTGGGGAAAATGTGGGGTACCGTACGAAAGAAACAAGGCAAATGGCTTGTCGTTTTCCAACTGCCCGGCAATGTATTCCTGCGCGTCGGCAGTCTGCGCATACACATCGTAGCCTTCCCAAAATTGCTTTTCCGGGGAATTACCGGTGTAATAGTGGGATTGATTGTAGTCGTGATCGCACTCGGCCGCTTTCCAGTAGGCAAAACCCCGCCGCCTGTCCGGAGGAATATAGGCATGACGCCCCTGCCCATCCAGGTGCCATTTTCCGATGTAGGCAGTGGTGTAACCCCTATCTGCCAGCACATCTCCCAGGCCGTATTCACTCAGGGGCAGGTGCAGGTCGTTTAAAAACATGCCGGTGGAGGTGGGATAGCGCCCGGTCATCAGGGAGGCACGGTAGGGGGTGCAAACGGGAATCACCGAAACGGCGTTTTCGAAATTGATGCTTGCTCGCGCCAATTGATCCAGGTGAGGCGTCCGCACGTTTGGATCGCCGGCATAGCCTGTGGCAGAGGCCCGCCACTGGTCCGCCAGGATGTAGATGATGTTGGGCTTTTTCTCTGGGGTTTTGGACGCACAGCCCAGAGAAAGAAAAACCCATACATACAAAAAACCGGTAAGGTAAATGCAGCGCCGCCTATACGCCTCGCTTGATAAGTGGTGGGGAACGGTCTTGCTTGCCATCGTATCGTCCTGCTAATTTTGGGTTAAAAACTGGATCTCTGCCTTTCCCAGCAAGCCGGATTGAAGCAGTGGACTGTTTGCCGTGAATTTCCCCCGGGCGTTGGTTCGGGTAACGGACTCCGCTTCCGGATGCCGCAGATCCCCAACGATCCGGTTGTTCCAGGTATTGATCACCCGCACGGTAAGGGTATTGGTCCCCTCCCTCAGGTGCGGGGTGATGCGGGCAGTATAGGGTGGAAGCCAGACGATGCCGCAATCCTTTCCATTGACTTGAACCTGTGCCATCTCCTGAATGGCTTCAAAGCGAACAAACGCCTCCACTCCTGCTTGCAGCTGGGACGCCTCCAAGCGAAACTCCTGGGAATAGGTAGCCTGGCCGGAGTGATACCTTGCTTCTTTCTCGTTCAAATCCGACCAACTGACAAGCGAATCCATTTTTACCGTCAAGGGATCTTCCTCAGGGCGGTCAAAACGAACCAGCCAATCGTTGGATAGGTCAATGGATGGAACCTCGGTATCCCCCAGGCCCTTTTCGGAAAAACCGAACTGCAAATCGCGGTGCAGTCCCTCACTATTCTCCCCGGCAATATTTTTTTGGAAAACCACAAAACGGGAACCGATGGGCTCCAGCACGAGGTCCAGCTGTATCCCCTCGGCAAGCCTTGTAAAAGCGACCTCTCGCTGCACCAGCCCGGAGGCTGCATCCCATAGTTGCGGCTTCAAATCCGAATCCACGCGGAAAACCAGGCGTAGATGCTCCTGCTGTTCGCTGCTGTTGGAAATAAAATAGATTTCTTCCGCTTCGGTTTGCCGATGGACAAAATCAATATGCCTGTCCGAATTGTCCGCCCCCTTCACCGCCACATCCGGCCGGATCTGCAGCTCCTTCAAGACTTCCTCTATGGACCTGCCCCAATAAACGGTTCCCGCTCCATAGGTAGTCGAAAAAACGGTGTGCCCATCGGTGCTGCCCCATATTTTATCCGCTAGATCCTTTACCTCCCGATCAACCGCCGGGTACCCCTTCAACGAACTGGCTCGTTCGGGTTTTGGTCCCAGAACCACGGCTCCCGCTCCGATTAATTTTTCCAGACTTTTGAGCACTTCCAGTGACATGTCTGCTCGGTCTGGCAACACAAGCAAACGATAGGAAGCCCCATGCGGAAGCCGTAGCTTTCCGTCCTCCGCCTCCAGCCTGTTTGTGATCACGTCAGCGTTTATATAATCGTATTCGTACCCCGGCAAATCTCCTATAGTAATGGGGCGGGGCATCCCGCAATGGAGACACTTTGTTTTGTCGTAAAAATAGGTTGGGAAAATCCCCGGCATATCGGGCGTATAGTTCGGGTCCAAACGCTTGGGAGGTACCAAATTGGGCGCATCGTCTCCGTAATAGAGTAGTATATCGGCCACAAAATTCCCCTGCCGCAGCAAATAGGAGGAACGCGCGATGTAATCCATAAACGGGCGAGAATAAGGCCACCAAGTGGCATTAACGTTCACATGCTCTCCTGCATGGTACACAAAACCGGGCTTTCCGGCGATGGCCGGGTTGTGCGAGAAGGTGTGAAAAACGACCTGATTCAGGCCCTCACAAAAGGCAATATCTATAAGCTGCTTGAAGTCGGTTGGTCCGTGTTGCCAATGATTCCATCCCGTTAGGGATTCGGAGGCAACAACCGTGTGTCCGTAAATATGGGCTGCACTGGCAGCTTCTTTGGTGACCCAATGGCGTTGCCTGTTCCAAAACTCGCCCATGGGGATGTGCGAATTGCCCAATGCCTTGAGCGGCTCCACCCGGGGATGCCCACCGTGACCCGCTTCCGTTATCATTTGGATGCCGTGTTTGTCGCCGATCGTTACCGCTTGCGCATAGTGGTTTTCGATGAGTAAGTCACTGACCAATCGCCGATAATCCCCTTCAAACCTTGCTTGAATCAGGGAATCGGTAAGATTATACCCCTGCAAAAGGGGCAGAAAGGGAGTTGGATCGTAACCATAGCGTTGCTGAAATTCCTCCAGAAATCCATCTGTCCAGTCCGTCATTTGCCATACTTCGTAACTGTCCAGAAAAATAAACTTCATTTTTCTCGCTGCCGTACTAATCCGATCGAGGCGAGATACGAGTTCCTCCAAATGACGGGCTGTGGCCGGGCCACTCAGGTGGTCGATGATTAATCCCGAGGAATTTGGACTGGGCACCACCAAGGGCTGCATGGTATTGCAGCTAAAAAAGGAAAGAAGTTCCCACTCCCCCTCAGGCGCCTGCCAGGACAGTTTTGCTCCTGCCCGATCCTGTTCCGAAAGGACAATGACCTCCTCCGAAGCAAAGGTCATTTTCGGATTTTTCGGAACGGCAATTACCGTTAGCAGTTCGCAGTTTTCCGCCCTTCCTCTGGGGGATTCGGGGTTCGATAGCGTAATTTGGACAGTCGCTGGACCTTCCACAGGATAGGAAGAACGCAACAATTCTTTGCTACCGTCTACTGCCCGCACCCATTCGCCCCCCGAATTCCAACTACTGGCAGCGCTCATCCCCAAATCCAATCCCAGGGAATCGCTGGTAGCCAAAGCCAGGGCGAGGTATTGGAGCGATTCCGGACCAAGAAAAGCCGGACCATCCGGGATCATCCCATCCGGGTTGATGAGCGCGCCGATATCCCAAACGATCGCCCCCCGCATGCCCTTGTCTTTCATTTCCTGCAGCTCGTATACCAATTGTACCGTATCGACGTATCCGTTCATCCAGGTCCACAGTGCCATTGGACGGTTTTCCGTGGAAGGATCAAGAAATGCCTGTTCTGAAAGAACGGAAACCTCGGGGGGATCCGATCGCTGGCAACCCAGCATCAACCAAACCCCGACTACTACCAAAAAAATAGTCGCTTCGCGGTGTTTACTGCTGTGGAATGGATGGATAAATCGGAATAGCATTCTGCGGATTAACCTTTACCACTATTGGTGATTGGAAGCCCTAAATGTAGGTCGATTCTGTCGGGAAATCTTTCAATATATTACCGAAACAGTGTATTATTTTAACCCGTGAGCCTCCCGGCTTTTTTTCTTTTTCACGAAGCCGCGGCACGGTTAAAGGGCATTACGGCTCCATTTAATTTCATTTTCGAGCTCAATCACCTGTTGGATCAACCTGTCGGCGGTAACTTGATGTTGGGAATCAAAGGGGATGGAAGACACGCGCACATGGGCTGTAGGATAGATCCCCTGGCGAGCTAACAAACGTTTGAAAAAATGAATGGAAATTTCCAGGTGCTGATTGGAAAAGGCCAATACCGGCAGAATGCGGTAAAACAGTTCGGTTGCTTCCTCCGTTCCCCCCTGCTTCCAACAACGGTAAATCTCGGTATACGCCCAGTGCATGGCGGTCGGCATGAATGCATGAACCCCGCGTTCCAGGCCTTCGATCATTTGGGCAACGGCCCATCCTCCGCTAACGTGCAACCGCCCATCTGTAAGGGCAAGCATTCTGGAATATTTGTAACCCGCTGGAACCGTCTCGATTTTCAGGCATTGAAAGGCCTCCACCTGCTCAAACAATTCGCAGATCAGGTTTTCGGGCAAGCCGTACCCGCTCGCATCCCAATCCTGCAACATGATGGTTTGCACATTTAATTCTGCCAGGCGGTAGAAATCGGTCTTGAACTGCGTCTCTTCCCGAAAGGGAATTTGGAAAAGCACCTGTTTGCAGCCCAGTTCCAGGTAGGCGGCCAGCAGGGATTTTCCTCTGGCGGGGTCCGGTTCACCCGCACCGGCAAACACCGGCACCTCCCCATTCACCGTTTCCAGGACGGTTTCCACAAGTTTAAGTCGCTCTGGATGGGAGAGTTGATAGACTTCAGAAGCCATGGCCGGAACCAGGAAGCCCGCCACTCCCGCGGCCATGGCCTCCCGCACGTGCAGGCGTAACGCGGCGTAATCAATGCTCCCATCGGTTTTAAATGGGGTATTCAGTACCGTGACGATACCAAAAAGCGGATACAGGGTTTTATTCATCGGGTACAGGTTGGTCCGGGTTCTGCTTTGCCGTTTCAATTTATTGATTAGCGGTAGGAAAACGAAAGCGATCCACTGATTTTTGACCGCTGCATGCAAAAAACCAGCCCGTCGCCAAAGGACTTTACCCTCGATTCAAATAAACAGGCCAACCTCCATCCAATGAAGGAAGGATATGCTAAAACCAAGCGCAGAAGGCGCGAAACACCGCGGCAGAGGGTCTAGCCCGGTGATAAACTTGGGAACAACGCCTACGCAAGCCCAGATGGGGCGAAATACATTTGCCTTTCAATTATTTTTTAAAAAACCCGCTTCAAAATCACCGGCCAAATGATCATCCGTACGCCTCATTTCCCGGAATAACCGCTGCTTCAGTCCGTCGACAATCTCCCGATATGCCGGATCATCAATGAGATTGGTAAGCCCATCGGGGTCCCGGGCGAAATCATAAAGCTCCTCGGGCACACGGTATTCGTACATCTCCAGGCGCCTGGCCACTGCTTCGTTTTCGGCAGCCGCTTCTACCATGGCGGGATAGGTCCTGCCGCTGGCAGCATCTCCGCGAATTTTGTGTTTCCCGTCACTCCAAAAATTAACGATATACCCGTAATTGCCCTCCTGCACGCAGCGCATGGAGTAATCCACACCGGCAAAAATCTTGTGAAACTCCGTAAAAACACGCGTTCTGTTGGCTTGGGCCTTGCCTTCCAGCAGCGGAAGAAAGGAGCTCCCATCCATATCCGGCACTGGCGGTAGGTGCAAAGCGTGTAGAATGGTCGGCATAAAATCGATTCCGGAGATAAAATGTGTGCTATCCACCCTGCCCTCGGGGATTTTGCCGGGCCACTGCACAATCCAGGGGGTCTTATTGCTGTTTAGGTAACAATTCGACTTGCCGAAGGGCAGGGCCATGCCGTTATCACTGATAAACATAACGAGGGTGTTTTCGGCCAAGCCGGAATCGTCAAGCGCTTGCATCAAGGTACCAACCGTCTGATCCAGACGATAGACCGAGGTATAATACTCGGCTATTTCCCGCCGGATCTCTGGCAGGTCCGGAAGAAACTCCGGCACCGTGACCTCCTCGGGCCGAACGGTCCGGGTAGCTACCGGCAGGTCATCTCCCCATTGTCTTTTTTCCTGCTCGCTACCGGCAAAGGGTCGGTGGGGATCGTGGCTATTTGCCATTAGAAAAAAGGGCTGGTCTTCTTTTTTGGACTTGTTGAAAAACTCCATGGCGTACTGGTAATACAAGTCGGGGTCCCTGCCGATACCCAATCCAGATGCCAGGTCTGCCTCGCGGATGTAATAATCCCATTTAAACTTTTCGGTAGGTTTTAGGTGGATTTCTTTACCCAGGATGCCATTCAGGTAGCCTACCTGGCTGAGCTGTTCCTGCAGGGTAGCCACCGACGCGTCAATTGGCTCGAAGCCCAGCGCCCCATTGGTATGCGGGTACCGGCCCGTCAGGATGGACTGCCGGGACGGCTGGCACACCGCAATGTTCACAAAGGCATTTGTAAAACGCATGCCTCCTTTGGCCAACTTGTCCAGGTTAGGGGTAATATCTGGCACCGAACAACCGTAGACCCCGACCGAGTTATAATTCAAATCATCGGCGGTAATTAGCAATACATTTGTGGGGTGGTATGCCGCTTCTCTTTTTTCGGCGGGGGCCGCACACTGTGCGAGGTATATACCGAACAGGAAAAGGGAGAATAGGGTACTAATTTTTGGTGTTTTATGCATGAATGGGTCAAATTTATTGGACCGGAAAGTGATCGGTCCCTGACGTGGGATTTTTTTACAGCTTACTTACGCTTTCTTGGGCCGGTTACGATTGGCTCAGTTGGAAACGCGCAGGGTGTAGGCTCCTTCCTCCAGGATAAAGTTTCCGCTGGCTAACCCGTCCATGCCTTCCGGCTGAAATCCTTCCGGATGTTTCTCCACCACCAGTTTCTGAGAAGGGAGAACGGCTATCGAGACCCGGGCCCTACTGCCTTGGGGTACCTTCATTTCATAGGTAATGGTGCCTTCGGTGCCTTTTTTCCAATGGGAGACAATTTCCCCATGGGGAGAATGATACGTACTGCGAACAAAATTCAGATCCCGAGGAACCCGTGGTACCAGCACAAATTCCCCAAAACCAGGGTAGGACGGATCCGGGCGAATTCCCCCCAACCAGCGGTAAAACCACTCCGTCACCGAACCAAACATGGGATGGCAATTGGTAAAGGTATTGTCACTTTCCTTCCAGGTTTCCCAGATGGTGGTCGCACCGCGGTCGATCATGTGCCCCCAACCGGGATACTGTCTGCTGTTTACAATGGCAAAAACCTCGTCAACCGAGGCATGCTCGGAAAGGGTTTCCAGAATGTATTTGGTACCAAAAATGCCGGTAGTGAAATGCCCGGCGGGTGCCTGACGGATAGCCATTCTCAGGGAATCCCGTGCTGCCCCCAACTCCGACTCTGGAACGATCCCGTGGTAGAGTAAGGTAGAAAACAACGTTTGTCGGTTAATGGGACCGTCCACTGCCTGCTCCCAAAATTCTGATCTCAGCAGGCCCTGCAGGCGTTCAGCCAATTGCCGAAACCGCTCCTCGTTCGCGGCATCTTCCATGACCGATGCAAATGTGGTCATGATCCGGGCACATTGCAGGTAATGGGCCGTGCCTGTGAGTTGTACCGGCACGGGGTCCAGGGATTCGTGATCACTGAGGCCACTGTCCACCAACCCCTCCGGATGGATCCGGGCCACCTTTTCCATCCATTTAAGGTTTTGCTCGTAGCGCTCCTCAATCAAATCCACGTCGTTGTAATACAGGTAGAGGTAGTATTGGGTGATTAGGTAAGCGGATTCCCAGCTGATGCCACAATACTGGATACCGGCAAAGGGCGCTGTATCTACAAAGGTCGAATCATTCATGGCATCCACCCAGTCATACACGGTTTTTCGGTAAAAGTCCTGCATGTCGAAATTGTACATAAACGACTCACTGGTGGCATTGAGGTCTCCCCCGTAGCCAAACTTCTCCCGGACGGCGCAATCGGATTGCACACTTACCAAATTTGAAAGAAAGGTTCGTTTGGTTGCCTCCTGAATCTCGTTGAGCAGGGGACTGGAACTGCTGAAATCATTTCGATCCGGCACATCGGAATAGGTAAACCAGCCCTGAATATCGTTCAGGGAAGGGGTTTGCTCGAGGCCGGATATTTCCATGTAACGGTAGGTTCGGTAAACAAATTCAGGCGTAAAATAGGCCTCCTTCCCGGCTGGAACGTAGCTGTCCGTTTGCCAGGCAATGGCAGGTGCTCCCGGACCACCGATCCCCTCTCGCTTGATCTGTCCGACCACGGTGGTCATGGGGTTCAGGCTTCCATCTTCGTACACCCGCTCCCCAAACCGGAAGGTCAGGGTATCGCTTGCACTGGCAGGAATTCGTATCCGATAGGTTCCGGTAAAATTCACCCCCATGTCCACCAGGTGTTTTCCATCGGGAAGGGTGCTAACGGAAATGGGCTGAATTTCCTGCATCTTTTTAACCGGCGGGAAAAAGGCGGGTTGCAAGGCACCGCCGGGACCCGATCCCAGCTGCACCGCCTGCCAGGAATCCGCGCTATAGTTCGGCGTATCCCATCCCGGTAGTTCCTTTCCCTGGTCATATAACACGCCTATGTACACACTGTTTTTTTGAAGGGGCCCATACGCGTAGCTCCAGGAATCGTCCGTCACCACCTCCGTGGTTTGTCCGTCGGAATGATACAGCACAAGCCGGGCAATAAAGGTGGGTTTCCCCACATTCAGATCCACTCTGGGGTTTCTTCGCCCCCATTTTCGCAAGGGAAGGGGGTTGTAAAAACCATTCCCCAGGCTTACTCCCAGGCAATTGTCACCTTCCGTTAGTTGTGAGGTTACGTCGTACGCGGTGTAGTATATCCGCTTGCTGTAATCGGTCCATGCCGGGTCCAATAGATTTTTCCCGATAGGCTCTCCGTTTAGCGAGGCCCTGTAATAGCCCGCTGCGGTAATGAACAGGCGGGCGCTATCGATTTTTTCCGCCAGGGAGAATTCCTTGCGGAAAAGCGGAGCCGGATGTGTTAAATAAAAAAGCGAGTCCTCGTCAGGCAGTTCTTCTGCTACCTGTATCCATTCAGCCGCCGTGTCCTCACACAGTGCACAGTCCGGCAGGTTTTTATGGGATTCCTGACAGGATATCGCGAGCAAAAGCAGGAATAGCCAGGAACGGCTAATTGTTTTGGTTACCATCGATTGTATCTCCCTCATTGTTTTCTTTTTTTATTCTTCAAAATACGTTTCCGGTCCGCATTCCTGGTAGCCTGCTGGCCCCTGAGCCAATGTACGTATGGCGATTGAAAAATCGGTAGAATTAGTAACATGGCCTTTAGGGATCGTTTCATGGCGGTATTGGTTGTTTTTATTCGATCAAAATGAAAATTAAATTAATTTGAACCTGCCTTATTCGTTTTTTGGATGGGCAGTCTCGTTGCAAGAAGGGAATAAAGTTACAGTCTTTGCACGGGTTACTACTCAAGCATCTTAGCCAAAAAATATGATATGTTAACGGTGACCGGATTACGTTCAAAATTTTTCGTAGCCTTTCCATAAAATACCAATTTAGCGCAAAAAACTTGTGGTCATGCGTACGGGTCAGCTCAGAAAGTGTGCTTTTCACGGGCAACGGGTTAATTCCGAACAAGATAAGCTTTAAAATAATCAGACCACTATTTTTGCATACCTCCCTCAGACTGTCTTTTCTGGTCACAAAAACTTAGAACATGCAGATGAAATGGTACAACTTCTTATGTTGCTTGAAATAGGGTTCGGAAACTCCCGGCTCAACAACCCTTTCGAAAATTTTCTTTGGGACCAGGGATAAAAGGTGAGCGATGATAAGATGTCCGAACAAAAAATTATTCCTAACTTACTTTTAAGATATTTTTCGATTGGATTATTTCTAGTCTTTTCGATCTTGGACGACCGTACAATCAAATAACTAACATGAAAAAGAATACCTGGTATACGTATTTTCCTGAATTGTTGCGTATCACGTTTTTTAAAATTTCCAGTTCTTTTTTTTGGTGGAAGCGAACGGAAGATTTTAGAATCACACCCTTAACCGTTTGTTCGCTGCTCCTGTTAGTTACTGCGGTTGCTACCGCCCAGGATGCTGAGGAAAGCGCTAAAGAAAGCATGATCCGAAAGGCCCATGTGGGTGGGTATATGATTACACAAAGAGAAAAAGTGGATGAATCATACAATGCAGGCTACTCCATGTACGCTGCTGCCCGGCCTTTATTACGAGAATATTCAGGAAGGAGTTTTCAGTCCGGGTTATTTGGTACCTGGATGCATCCGCAATATGATGGGCCTTTGCCGGTAGAAAAGTTGTATACGGATATTGAAGGAGGCTGGGATGGTGGCGGGATACGGAGTATGCAACAACAACGCCGAAATTTATAATGGGTGGAGTTGCTACACAGAAACTGGAAAATGGACGAGGAATACCTTCCTCCGCCTTTGATAGGGAAGTTAGCCGATGTTGACCCGGCTTTGATCGTCACTCCGCCAGTGGGTATGGAGGCAGGCTATGTGCCAATCGTTACCCGACAGGGACTGGAATAATCTGGCTATCGGGATTCGATGATTTGAATGGATTACTGGCAAAAATGTAAGGGAGAATTCATATAACAGGCATATTGAATACGCTTTAGAGGAGAATATATAGTTAAATGAAATGATAAAAAACCCATTATTACTTGTATTGGTTTTGCTTGTCCAGGCCGCTTTCTTATCGAATATCGGCTGTTGCCAGATTGTTGTCCCTGACCACACTAAAGAGAGATTGAAAGAAATTTATGACCAAAATATTTTTTCAGCAAAATCATTTAATGGCAGATGGCTTCCTGATGATTCGGGATACCTTCTACTTGAAAATCTACCGGGAGAGGATACACAGGCACTGGTAAATTATGATGTGCCCGGGGGCAAGCGAACAGTGCTGATTTCCCCAGAGGATTTTGACAGATTTGGTTATTCAGTCCCTTTTATCATTGAAAACTATGTTTTGTCTTCGGAGGGTGACAAAATTTTAGTAGAAATGTCCGGTAAGGACAACGATTTCACCGGGTCCGATTATTGGATGGTGGATCGGAAAACAGGTACCAATGAAAAAGTTGTGGCCGGAGCAAATAACCGTATTTCTCCGGATGGTACGCAAATTCTCTATGCTGAAGAAGGAGATCTTTTTGTGTATAACCTGATCAGTAAAAATACTACCCGACTTACGTTTGATGCCCATTCGGAAGC
Organism: Cyclobacterium xiamenense; assembly: GCF_009467825.1. GTDB lineage: Bacteria > Bacteroidota > Bacteroidia > Cytophagales > Cyclobacteriaceae > Cyclobacterium > Cyclobacterium xiamenense. The sequence goes on from NZ_WIOK01000025.1 coordinate 22,425, forward strand.
GGTTACCAACGGCAGGGCTGTTTGGAGTCCTGATGGTACGCATATCGCATTTGTTCAATCCGATGTGAAAAAGGTGAGAAAAAGGACTTCCTTGGTTCCGGGTGATCCTTCTTATCCGGAAATAAAAGAGCAGCGATTTGCCCGGGTCGGGGGAGACATTGCTGTATTGCGTGTGGGTGTTGTGGACACATCCGGAAAAGAGACCCGATGGTTGCCAATACCAATCCCAAAAGAAGGATATTATGTTGGAGAGGTTAGCTGGGCAGGAAATTCTGATGAGGTACTTGTGGAAAAAAGAAGCCGATTCAGGGACCAGAGACAATTTTTGATTACCGACATTGATAATGGAAGTATAAGCACTACTTACGAAGAATCTGATCCGGCATGGGTAGTGGCAAGTTATAGAACTAACGGAGGAGTGGATTGGATTACTGATACCCGCAATTTTATTGTCCTGACTGAAAAGGATGGTTGGAGACACGCGTATTTGGTATCTCGTGATGAAAAGAAAGAGGTATTACTTACACCGGGAGATTATGATGTCATCGGAAGGGCAGGTATGGATGAGGATAAAGGGTGGTTTTACTATTATGCCTCTCCGGACAATGGGACCCAAAAGTATTTGTACCGGACACGGGTGGACGGAAAAGGAAAAGCGGAAAGGATAACTCCAATAGATCAGCCGGGGACGCACAATTATACGATCTCTCCTGAAGGGAACTGGGCATTTCACACGTTTTCTTCTGCAAATACACCTCCTGTAACTGAACTTGTCAGTCTTCCGGAGCATAAAGTGGAACGTGTACTTGAAGGTAACATTGAGCTCCATGAAAAAGTCAAATTGCTGGTCCCACAGCCAAAAGAGTTTTTTAGCCTTGATATAGGCAATGGGGTGGTTATGGACGCCTGGATGATCAAGCCTTCCGATTTTGATTCGGCTGAAAAATACCCTGTGTTTGTTTACGTATACGGAGAACCTCACGGGCAAACTGTAATGGATTCCTGGGGACATGCCATGACTGAATATCACCGTGTTATCGCCGATCTGGGATATTTGGTAGTGTCATTTGACAACCGGGGAACCCCATCCCCAAAAGGAGCAGCATGGCGCCGGGCGGTAGCCGGAAGTTTGGGTCCCCTGTCAACGGATGAGCAGGCGGCAGCCCTACAGGAGCTTGGGCGAAACAGGTCCTATGTTGACCTTAGCCGGGTAGGGATCTGGGGATGGAGTGGTGGAGGGTCCAATACCCTAAATGCCATGTTTCGTAAACCGGACGTTTATGATGTGGGAATCGCTGTTGCACCTAAGCCACAACCAGATCTTTACAACGCATGGTTTCAGGAGATCTACATGAATACGCCTGAAGTGAACCCTGAAGGATACCGTCAATCCGCACCTATAAATTTTGCGGAAGGATTAAAGGGGGATCTTTTGATTATTCACGGAACAGGTGAAACCAACACCCACCTTGAAATTACCGAGGGGCTGGTGGATCGCCTGATCGAATTGGGTAAGCCATTTGACTATATGGCCTATCCCAACCGAAATCATGGTCTGAGTGAGGGAAAAGGCACTTCACTGCATTTGAGGCTTTATATGGTGAGGTATTTGCTTAACCATTTACCGGCAGGGCCCCAATAAACTTCATTTAGACCAATATGCTGTGTCACAATTTGTAAAAAAGCTGCTTCAGGAATTTAATCTACCAGATAAACATGTCCTAATCCGGCAACTGAATATGTTAGCCATCAGTTGACAACACAGGTATTTAATTAATTTTACCCCTTGAATATGTATGGAAAAAAAATCGGTAAATACTCGAGGAATTGGCCTTTTAGGGGTCCTAATTACCATCTTGCTATTTACGGCATTTACGCCAAAAGGCCCTGCACCTTTGAAAGTGTTTATTCTTGCCGGACAATCCAATATGGTAGGTCATGGGGAGGTTGAAAAGGGAGATCGGGGAAACCTGAACTATTTGGTTGAAAATGATGAAAAGGGAGAATACCGGCACCTGGTAGATCGAAAAGGCGATTGGAAGGTACGGGATGATGTATTTATTTACTTTAACCATCAGGAAAAAATTCATACCGGTGGATTGACAGTTGGCTTCGGAGCGAATGAAAATACAATCGGTCCGGAATTACAATTTGGCCAGCTTGTGGCAGATCATTTCGATGAAGATGTCTTAATTATTAAAACAGCCTGGGGTGGTAAAAGCCTTGCCGATGATTTTTTCCCTCCGGGTGCTGCCGGTGCGTCAGGGTATAAAAATCGACCAATTAGCCCTGGAGATACCGGATATTATTATGTGCAGATGCTTTCAATAGTTAACGAAGTTCTAGGCCATTTGGAAGACCATGTGCCCTCGTACAAAGGCCAGGGATATGAAATTATGGGCTTTGGCTGGCATCAGGGATGGAATGACCGGATCAATCAGGAGGCGAATGATGCCTACAGGGAGAATATGATCCGTTTTATAAAGGAGGTTCGAAAAGATCTGGGCGTATCCAATCTTCCTTTTGTCCTGGCTACAACGGGCATGTCAGGCTGGGAGGAAACTCATCCAAGGGCGTTATCCCTGATGGAGGCCCAATTGGCTGTCGCAGATTTCCCGGAATTCATGGGTAATGTCAAAGTGGTGGAAACAAGAGATTTCTGGCGTGACGCTGAAGAATCACCAGCAAATCAGTCCTATCACTGGAATAGAAATGCCGAATCTTATTTTCTGATTGGGAAATTTATGGGTGAATCAATGATTGATATTCTTCAGCCCTGATTTGTGATCAGGACTGAAAACACATAAAATCAGGGCGATAGAAAGGTGAAATTGCAAATTACACCCAAGTGAGTGTATTTTTTCTCTGTATCAAACTTTTTTTGAATCGTATTTCTTGGTTAAAAGACAAGCAAATAGGCGCTGGCAAACAACACCTTTAGCATTTGTTTCGTATAAATAGATACCATATTTTTGTTAAAAGCCTTTATTTCAGGTTTCTTATCGTTCCTTTTTATAACTTTCGGAGAATGAAGCGTAGCTCAGCGTTATCACAAAACCATACAGGTTTTTGTCACTAAATAATTGAGAAATGAAATCGATCACTATTGATATTATCAACGAAAAGGCCATCCATCTTTTACAGGATTTAGAATTGCTTAAATTGATTCGAATAAGGAAAGAAAAGGCTGGTAAAAAGGATGCTACAGACTGGGGCCGATACAAGGGAGCCATGTCCAAACAACCTATCGGCGAGGTTGACCAACAACTAAATGAGTTACGCAGCGAATGGGAATAAAATACCTCTGGGATACCAACACAGCGATCTATTACCTTCAGCAGCAATTCCCACCTTCTGCTGAAGAATTCATTGACAGCACTTTATCCGGTTCCACCCCTGCTATTTCTGCCATTACCGAAATTGAACTACTCTGTTGGAAAACTGCCACCGAAAAGGACTTGGGAATTCTTCATGATTTTATCAATGATGCCCTGGTCCTGGAACTGGAAAAGGATGTCAAACTCAAAACGGCTGAAATACGTAAAAATCACAAGATTAAACTCCCGGATGCCATCATTGCCGCTACTGCTTTAGTTCATAACCTGACCCTGATAACCAGAAACGTGAACGACTTCAAAAATATCGTTGGTCTTGATTTGGACAATCCGCATGAAAAGTAATAGCCCACTGCTGGGCGTAGTTTTCCTTCCCTACAGCCCGGCCCAAGCCTAAAACAGTCCTAAGGACTGTTATTCATTAACTAATGTTTGGTTAACATGCCTTTTCAAGTCTAAGGCAGACGGAGTTAGAAATTGCGAACTTTTGTTTACTAAGACGTTGTTTTGGAAGCCATTGCTAATGGCATTGAAGGGATTTCGACTGGAAAGGAATTAAAGAATAGAAGGGTGTAGCCGATTCTACAGACAGTCGAAGCTAGGCAGGGCTTTGCCGATCGGCTAACCATAGCAAGTAACCAATTAATTGAACATTTCGTAACTTTAACAAATGGAAAATCAACTACTGAATAGAATTACAGTTAATCCCGAAATTTGCCATGGGAAACCTACCATTAGGAATAAACGATACACAGTAGATTTAATTCTTGACCTGTTATCAGCCGGAACTACCCATGATGAGATATTAGCGGATTATCCTAAGCTGGAAGAAGAAGATATCCTGGCTTGTTTAGCCTATGCGAGGAAAATAGCTAAGTATTCAAGCTACACGAAGATTTCAGGATGAAGCTGATTACCAATAATCCACATCTATCAAACCATCTAATCCAGCATAACTTCCTAGTGAAGGTAATCAATAATTTGGGACGAGAAATTGGATCATTCGAAAATGAAGCGTGCTCGAGTTCCCAATAGTTTTTTATTAGGAAAGACATGTTTTTGGTTTTTCACTAATTTCCCTATTTTTAAACTATGGATGATCACGATACTCCCAACAAAGTTGAAGAGCCATTTTCCGAATATGGAAGATATACCTATGCTGACTACCTGACCTGGCAGATAGATGAAATGGTGGAGTTGATTCGCGGTAAGGTATTTAGACAAGCCGCTGCACCTGGGGTAATCCACCAACGGGTTGCCAGGAATGTGTTTGTGGAGCTCTCTAATTATCTAAGAGGTAAAAAGTGTGAGGTATTTATTGCTCCCTTTGATGTCCGGCTTCCGCTAAAATCAAAAAGAAACGAAGATATTGATACAGTAGTGCAACCGGACATTTGCGTGATTTGTGATGCTCATAAAATCGACGAGGCCGGTTGCTTAGGTGCGCCGGATTTAGTAGTCGAAGTCCTATCTCCAGGCAATAACAAGAAGGAGCTGCAACATAAATATGAGGTATATGAAGAATCGGGTGTCAAGGAATACTGGGTGATACACCCGAATGAATGCACTTTATTGGTGTATACCTTAATCAACCGACGGTATGATGCATCGAAGATTTTTACCCATGGAGACATGGTGTCTTCAAAAGTTATTGAGGGATTTGTATTAAATTTGGAGAAGCTGTTTTGTGATTGCTTATGAGGAAAATGTGGTAAAAGGGTTTGCGCTGGATGTGAATGATTACCTGATAAAGCCTGTCTCTTTTGAGCGGTTTAGAAAAACCATCGACAAGAATGTTGACTATCTTTCTGCACAAGTGACTGGTGAAGAATTTGTTGACAAACTCGATTCCTTTTTTTATCAATACACCGTAATTGGATGCTGTCATCTGGTTTTGCCAAACTATGGGTAAAATATTAAGTTAGTTGCAAAAGTTGACCGAGACAGAAAGCCTACATCAATACGTTGCCGCCTCACCCTTCCGGGGGATGGATTGTTGAATAAACTCCCGGAGATCATTGGTAGAGGTTACCAAATCTTCCTCCCTCACATACATCATGTGACCACTTTCATACACGTTAAAATGCAAACGGTCTTTCATTTTACCGCTTGGATCAAGCTTCCACATGCCATTCATTTGTCTGAAATAATTGACCAACATATCGTAATATCCGGCTTGAAATAATACGTGTAGATGGGGGTTCTGCATCATGGCATTACGCAATTTATCTCCGGTCCCATCCGTAAATCTGTCCCAGGGCCAGGGAAATACAGCACCGGAAACCTGGTATTGCAGGTCTGTTTTAAAATTCAACTCGTCTCGAAGGTATGCATTGATTGCTGGAGTGAAGGCATTATCCCAGGCAGCTGCCTCCGGTGGCGTACTTCCGGTAAAGGTATCGCCCCCATCCATTTTATCAATACCCTTATAACGTGCATCCGAAAGACCAATGAAATATCCTTCGTCCCTTAGCAACTCTTTTCTGAAAGCTTTCGTGGCGACGGTCAGATTGTGGTCCAATATGAATTCCTTTTTGAGACCGGTATACCGGGCTAATTTTTCCGCAACGGCTTGTTTCTGATCTTCATCAATAAATCCCCCTCGTTCGACTGCTGGTAAATATTCCTCTATGGCATACGTTTCAACTTCTGAGAGCACTTCCGTGAGACTTTTTTTCTGTAAATCTTCAGGTAGCTGCTTGTGATACCAGGCTACCGCAGCGTAGTTAGGCAACTGTAGCACTTCATTGCTTGCGATCGGTAGTTCCATTTTAGTCCCGGAAACAATCACTACTCCGTTAAGGTAAATCCCATGGTGGTCTTGCAGTTCAGCAGATAAGCCCGCTACGCGTGTTGCCGAATAACTCTCCCCAATCAGGTACTTGGGGGATCTCCAGCGTCCTTGTCGGGACAGGAAATTGTCAATCCAGTCAGCCAGGTAGGTTATGTCTTGATACACCCCAAAAAAATCTTCCCGCTTGCCGTCATTCACTATGCGTGAAAAACCCGTATTAACGGGATCAACATATACGATGTCTGCCACATCGATAATGGAATGGGGATTATCGACGACGCCATAGGGTTGTATGGGATATCCCTCATCACTTATTTCCAGCCGTTTCGGACTTGTATAACCCAAATGCATCCATAACGATGCAGCGCCTGGCCCTCCATTGAATGAGAATGCAATGGGGCGATTTTCGACCTGATCGACATCATTTCGCCTGTAATAGGTATAAAACAGGGCCGCATCAGGTGCTCCATCTTCACCGTATACCGGCTGCGTGCCTACCGTAACCTGGTAAGGTATTCTTTTCCCGTTAACGGTTACTTCATCAGTAGAGACAACCGACGTGTCGGCCGGTAACATAATCTTTTGGGCGTGTACCGCAGTACCACAACCAATCAATAAAAGTAAAGGGAAGATTATTTGATGGAGATACTTACTCGTTTTATTACACATAATAAGGAATTTATTTAGGGGTTATACTTTTACAATTTTTTAAGAGATGCCGTAAAGCCTTGCACAAAGGTTATTTATAGGCTTCAAGCGCATGTCGCATGGCACTAAGTAGTGGTTTAGCACTTAAAGGTTCTCCCGTTGCTTCCATCATCCACAGATCCGGAGTAAGTTTTCCGATTTTGCAGGTACGTATCATTTCCATTGCAAAATCCTTTCCCTCGAACTGCTCTTCCAATTGCATGACGACAATATTTCCAATGGGATAGCTGTGCAAATAGAGCGCCCCGGAAATGAAATGATTATAAATGGCTAAGATAGGGACATCCCTTACACCAAAAATTTCTGCGAAATACTGGTTCCATATATCCTTGGCAATAGCAATGGTTGCTTCCTTAAGCTCTTCAACCGTAGCATCCGGATGATCATACAGCCAATGCCAAACCCTGATCTCGTGAAGTGCTTCCGATCCCATTTCACAAACAAGCCAAAATGCGGCCAAGGCATTGTCCTGCTTTTCCCGGGCGCTGTATTCCTCATTTATTCCCAAGGCGATCAAGTTGCGATACGCAATAAGGTCTGCCATGGCCTCTGTATAAGGGCTGCTTGGGATGCCTTTCAGTAAATAATAATCCGACATATAGGTGCCTACATTCTGCTGAATGGTATGGCCGATTTCATGCATACCCACCCTGTAATTTTTGTAATCCAAGCCATCCTTTTCAAAACGGATACGCAAATGTGCTTTAGCGCCTTTCATTTGTGGCCCATTGGCATGTCCTCCGGAAGGAATAGGATCAACTACCACGTGATTGCCAAAAAATTCCGCTTCAAAATCCGGGAAACCAATTCTTTTGAGGATGTTGGGTAGATCTTGCTGGAACGCCATTGGGGTGGGATATTTTTCTTTGATCAACTGATCCAGTTCATCCATTTTATAATTCGTATTGTCGCTGAATCCCGTGTACCAAATATCGAAGGGTTCTAACTTTCTCCCAATCTTTTTTTCAATCAATGCCGCTACGGCTTTCTTTTCTGTAGCGCTTAAAACCGATTCCAGTAAGGAGACAATTTTTTCTTCACTCAGTTGGGCATTTTTAAAGGTTCGGGTCAAATAGGTTGATCCTTCAGGATAGGTGGCATCCTGCCGCATCTTCGACAACATGTTGTGATGCAACACTTTGTATCTAGTATCGGGTTCAGCCTTAAAAGCTGTTTCGACAAGTTTTTCTCCCTCTTTCAGATACACCTTATTGGCTATGGGTTCCCAATAATAAGCCGTTTCTCCTACCATGCATTCCGGTATGGTTTGATAGATGATATGCATCACGATTGTACTTATTACTCGCTGCTTTTCCAGCGGATTATCCCTGTAATAAAGCCCTTTGATTTCGTCTCGTAATCCATTGTGACTGTTTAACCGGGTTCCTTCAGGAAAAAGAACTTCAAGTTCGGGTGATACCACGTGGTCCATTGATAGAATATAGCGGGTGGTATAATCACGAAGCTCATCTGGAATCGGCGTCGGATCTTGCTCCAGGTCAGGATCGGATCTGAACTCAAATTTGTCTCCCAATCGTACCATAGCCCATTTTTTTCGACTCCAACTAGCCCCAAATGCTTCCTTTTCTTCATTGGTATAATAGGGAAAATTGAGGGCGATGGCGAGGGCAAGTTTGCTTTTGAAAAAATCAATCGTGATTTTTGAATCGCTGAATAACCTGTCGAGCTCAGTGATAGGTCGCGTCATGGTCACCAATGGGTAATCGAGTGCCAGAGAGAGTTCTCGTTGGTACCCATTGATGGCACTAAATTGTTGTTCAGCAATGTTCAATGCATTATCAAGTTGAGGACCGGAAGGGATAAACTGCTTCAGACAAAACTCCTGAAATTCAACACCATTCCCATTTTCTTCAAACCAAAGATCCGATAGGTGCCTGACACCCCGAACAATGCGTTCATTGTTTTCTTTTCCATACGTCGTTATCAATTTCTTGGTAACCAAGACTACATCATCCTGTAACGTATTTTTGAATATCTCCTGCCCGAAACTGTGAAGTGAGACAAAAGTCAGGGGGATAATAAGGTGTAAATAAAAGGCTTTCATGACAACGAATACACTTAGCTGAGAGAACGTAGCAAATTCCTCTCCGGGTTTTTTAATGTTTAGTTTAGATGGGGTACGTTCAGAATTTCCGGGTAAGATCGGTGAAGCGCGTATCCTTCACAGTTACGCCCAGGGTTCATTCGCCATACATGTCGTGGCGAGGTACTTCTGATTGCTTATTTTATACTCAGCGGATGCCCTTTCTCAAATAAAACCGGGTACCTCTTTTTGATCATCTCCCGTTCTTCCGGATACAATGCCTCTATTTCCATGGGTACATCCTGTGGCCGCGTACCCTTTTGGTTCAGGCGGTTCATCAGGCTCCAGTTGCGAATGGGATGTCCGGGTCGCGGATCAGCCGGTTCCTGCGCTTTTAAATCGTATCTGGTGAAGTCTATGACCCTTTCCGGTGTCTGTTCGATCCAGTTTCTGAGTGTTGCCATTCGAAAATCCTTGTTCATAAACCAGCGAATCTCCAGTTCCGGTTCGGATCCGCAGATGCCGGACCCCCGGTGTACAAAACGGTAATCCAATTCATCATTGCTTTTGAAATGATCCCGCCATAGCATCCCAAACTCTCCATGCGTGATGGCCTTCGCGTCCGGCCAGCGCCGGCGAATTTCACGTAGCCAGATATCCAGCCCTTCCATACCGTTCCTTCCCTGGTAGCCTGGCCAAAGCTTCCGGGCTTCTACCAGGCTCAGTTCCCAGATAGAGGTCACCCAGGCGAAACCATTCGATTTGAATCCGGAATCAAAGTGAGTGGACGTTGTGGCGAGCATTTGTCTTACCCCTTGTTCTGTACCCAGTCGGATCAGGGTTTCGATGGGACCTACCCCCATCCGGCTACCACAATTGACGCCGTCGATTCGTCTGGCACCCGGATACCTGGCATTCAGAAAATCCACGGTCCAGCCATCGAGATTTACACAATCAATTTGATCGGAAACTCCCTGGGCGGGCTTGTTGAAATGCTCGGTAGATGGATAGTAAGGGTACACAAGGGACCCGTCCCCGTCGCCATTGTCTACCGCATACTGGCTCCAGATGGTGCCCTGTGCGACATGTATGTCTTCTTGGTCTGCAAGATAACGGAGATTATCGGCAGACAGAAATCCTCCCATAACGGACTGCGGACGGTACCCATCGCCCACCATGTCCGACACCATTTGTAAACCCTCATGCAGGTCACGGTTGGTTTGTTCCCGAGCATTGTACATGGGAGAGAAATAGGCGCCCGGTATAAAGGTGATTTCGTCCCCGTATTTTTTTTGATAGGAGACGATAAGTTGCCGCAATTCCCGGTAGTTTTGCCGTTGATCTTGCAGGGCAAGCCAGCTGAAGGCCCAGGTCATGCGGGCTCCCGGCCATACCTTCTCGATGGCTTCACGTAAAATACGGGCTTCACGTGGACTGTGCACAGCCGACTCATCCACGCCGCGCGACTCGGTTCGGGTGGTTTCGATTTGGTTTACCCGAACCACGGAGGCAAAGGTAAGGAATCGATTTCCCATTAGTTCCAAAGGCTCTCTCCGATCAAGCTGCGAACTATTCCCGTCCGAATCAGCAGCCGCGGTTTGCCCGCAGACGATCCACGCTCCAGATAGGTTTAGGGCCAGGAAGCCCCACACCAGGAACCTCAGATGCAGTTGTTTCTTTTTCATTGGCTGACAGTAAAGGTAGCGTTGTTTGGAAAAGGGCTAGGGTCAAAGAGGCTGTAAAAAGCAGGCCACGTCCGCGCAGACCGGATAGTCGCGCCGACGCAGCCATGCATCATTCGTTTATTTTTAGTTTAGAACAGGTTACCTTACCAACCCGGATTTTGGTCGAGGTTAGGATTTAACGTCAGTTCATTGGTTGGGAGCGGCACCAGATAATCCCTCTCGGGATCAAATCCGTATCCCCCATCCGGACCACTTAACCGATCCCGAAATGGATCAAAGAATCCGTTCGGATTTATCGGAACATTTGATATTTCCTGTAATTCGGGCGTTGCAAAAGTACCGACAAAGCGCTTGCCTGCCCAATATTCGTGGGCTCTCCAACGCATCAAATCGTCAAAGCGAAACCCCTCTGCAAACAATTCCACCACCCGCTCTCTTCTGATTTCCTGTAAATAATCCGGCAAGGAATAGCCGTAATCAGGCCAGTTCGGATCAGGTGTGATGTCGTTCAAGATCAGGTGAGGCATCCCTACCCGATCCCTGAGCTGATTAATGGTCATGTCCACATCCGCCTGTGTCAGGGTACCCAGCTCGGCCTTCGCCTCGGCATAAATCAACAAGGCCTCGGCATAGCGCATAAAGATGTAATCAACGTTGCCGTTATTGATGCCCACAGCCGGGTCTACGACGATATGGCGGAATTTTTGCGATTCAATACCGGTACCGCTATTGTCTACATCCGGGACCTCGAAGTACAAGGTGTCCGTGCCTTGTATTCGTCGGATATCGCCCGGTACCATAAACGTCTGCGCAAGTCTGGGATCGCGATTCGTTTCCAGAATTTCTAAAGTCTCATCGCCAACAAAATTTGGGCTGACCGCTATGGGCAACCCGTCGTTGCTTAGATAAAACCGGGATGCATCGTAGGTATAGCCGTACCCATTTGGCCAGTTCCACAGCTGATTACTAAAGCTGTCTCCGTTTACCCGATCAAAATGTTGGTAAAAAATCACCTCCGGATTACCGGCATAGTTTACCTGATTAAAGAGCTCAAAATAGACGCTGCTGCTATCTCCTTGTACCAGAGAAAAATTCCCCTCATCAATCAGCTGCTTCGCAGCGGCAGCCGCTTGTTGGATGTATCCGCTGCCATCCGTTTGTCCGCCAAAGACGGTGCCCTGATGGTATTTTTCCCAGCTACCGGCGAATAAGGCTGCTCTGGCTTTAAATAACAACGCAATGTCTCTGCTCAACCGGGTTCCGGGCGTTGCCAACTGATTGCTTGGGTCCATTTTGGAGATGGCCATATCGATATCGCTGAGAATAAAATCAAAGACCTCCGTCCGGTTGGCTCGACCACCGTACAAGATATCTTCATCTTCTGCCGTGACGGGAACCGTAATGATGGGCAAGGCGCCAAAATCCTTGAACAGGTCAAAGTAAAACCAGGCCCGGAAGAAATGTCCTTCGCCTACGTAATGCTCTCGCATCGCTCCCCCTTCGGGAACGCGGTCGACATTGGCAAGGAAGTAGTTGATGTTTCGAATATTACCCCAATTCCAGCCCCCACCGGAACCCGGTACGTTCAAAACCCCATCCATACGTTGGGTAAAGGTGCCGCCAAAGGCATTGAGGCCTTCGAGTGCAAAGTCGGTTCCCTCGTCCTTGGTGGGTGCTTTTCCACCACCAGAAGCGGGCCAACCATCGAACGTATCATAAAAGGAATTAAGAAATAACTCCAGGTCGGACTGACTATTCCAGAATTCCGGATCGGATATCTGATCGAGTGGTGACCGCTCCAGGAAATCTTCCTGACAAGAAACCAGAAATGTTCCCGATACAAGTAAGAATATATAAAATAGCTTTTTCATGTGTTTATAATTATCTTTTAGTAGTCATCCCGACTAGTCGGGACAGGCTATGGAATCTCGCATGGCTTATAATCATCCCGGTGTGTGAGGGGTACGTCATGCTCGATTTCATAGCGTCGTTTTTTTAGAAGTTAAGATTTAGACCTGCAGACATGGTCGTGCTCAGCGGATAGGCATCTCCCGCACCGTACCATCTTCCGGCAAGTGCCTCCGGATCAAAAAACATCAAATCGGTAAAGGTTAACAGATTCTCACCCGACACAAAGATCCGGGCATTCGTTAACAACACTTTTTCAGCGATTTTTCGCGGAAGCGAATACCCAATCTGTAGGTTTTTAAGCCGCAGATAGGCTGCATTTTGCAACAGGTGATCCGTAGGTCTTCCGTAGTTTTTTACATTTTCGCCAAAAAACTGCGCATAAGGCCTCGGGAAATAGGCATCCGGATTGGCACCCAATGCACTTGTTTCGTCACGCCAGTAATCCATATGATCTTCCAGGACATTGTTGTGCATCGGACCGGCAGCCGGTCCCCTAAATACGGAGCTGCTTCCAAATGTCCAGTCTCTTTTGGCTACTCCCTGAAAGAAAACCGAAATATCGAAGTTTTTGTATTGTGCGCTCAAATTCAATCCATAGGTGTACCTCGGCGTGGTGTTTCCAATGATCTCCTGATCGCCGGGATTGGTAACCGTATTGTCCCCAATATCGATTTTACCATCTCCGTTCAAATCTTTGTACCGGAAATCACCCGTTCTCCACACACCGGAATAAATGAAGCTTTGATCTACTCCTTCGTTGATTTCCGCCTGGGTTTGGAAATGCCCGTCGTACCGGTATCCCCAGATCTCATTCAAATCCTGTCCCGGGTAAAAGGTGTTCAACAAGCCGTTTGGATTGTTGTAGTCCACCACGGTGCTTCGGAAATCGGCCAATTGGCCTCTGATTTCGTAGCGGAAATCCTGATTTACCTGATTTTTCCAGGAAAGTTCCAGCTCCCAGCCGCGAGTCTTAATTTCTCCTTCGTTCCTTTTTGGTACGGTTGAGCCCAATACTGCCGGAAGGGGCTGTCCAGGTCCTACCAGGTCGGATGTCCTTGTTTCGTACACACCGAAGGTTACCCCTAATCGATTGTTTAATAACTCGGCATCAATGCCCAGGTCCAGTGTGGATACGGTTTCCCAGGATAAATTTACACTGTTCAGATTGGGTGCACCCACTGTCCAGGCCCGCTGTGTACCAAATAACCAGTTGTTGGTTTGCCGAATCGGCATGGTCGGGATGAATAAATAATTGGCCACATCCTGGTTACCCAGCGTTCCATAGGATCCGCGAATTTTCAACAGGTCAAATAAATTCGTTGCTGACATAAAATTCTCTTCCGATAGTATCCAGCCGGCCGAGACCGAGGGGAACACGCCCCATCTTTCAGCTTCTTCAAATCTGGAGGATCCATCCGTCCGCATGTTTACTTCAAGCAGGTACTTTTCGTCGAAAATATAGTTGAACCTTCCAAAAAAGCTCCGCGTGGACCAGTGTCCTACCCCGTCCGTTACCAGCTGATCGCCTACGGCCGTACTGATCGAAGGAATGGCATCACTCAATAAGAAGAAACTTCTTGCGCCCAAATTGCTAAAGGTATACTCCTCTTGTTGGTATCCAAGCATCAATTGAAGGTCATGCATTCCAAATACCCTGGAGTACGAAGAGTAGATGTTCGGAGAAAGATAGGTATCTCTTCTCAACTCGTTGTGATACTCCGTTGACTCGCGGTTTTGGGGTATAAAATCGATCTCTCCTCCTGAGAAATTGGGACCATCTCCGGGCCGGACCCAAGGATATTGCAAGGCTGTCCGGGTATCTTCCACCTGAGTCGAATTGTAATTGACCTGTATGGTAGTCACCCAACCCTTTATTGGTTCTAACGCTATTTTTGGGGACAGGACGATCTGGTTATCGGTGATCGTTTGCCGTACTTTTCTCCAGGCCTCCACATTGGTCTGTTGGGTCCAGATATCGGTACCGGGATACTTGGCTGGGGTACCAAATTTTATTTTACCAATCCAGTTCATGTACCAGGCGCGTCCAAAGTTCTGGTTCCAGGGAAAATCCTCATTTTCTGATTTGTATTTAACAAATAGATCCAGGTTCATCCAGTCGGTTACTTTGGCACCAATTTTAGCATCCACATTAAATCGATTAAAGGATTCATCCCCGAAACGCAACAATCCGTCTTCCTCGTAAAAGCCAGTGGATACATAATAATTCACGTTATCGTTTCCACCGGAAACAGACAGGTTATGTTTCACCCGGAGCGAATTGTCCTTCATGATCAAATCTCTAATACCGTCATTCGCCACACCTCTGGTACCGGTATTCATTAGGTCCCAATTATCGCCCGAACCGAGCGGCAACATGCCCGGGGCGCTGCCCGGGTTGGCCAGGTTTTGTTCCAGACGCTGAATGGCTTCTTCCGGATAAAACGGAGAGGCCCCAAAATTGGTCCGGGCATCGTTTAAGGCATGCGCCCAGTCCGTTCCTCCCTGTAGCTCTGGCCAAATGGTAGGCGTACTAATCCCGACATTGGTGGAATAGGAAATTCTGGACCCTTTACTCCCTTTTTTGGTGGTAATCAGGATCACTCCGTACGCGGCCCGCGCACCGTAAATGGAGGTGGAAGCGGCATCTTTTAACACCGACACGGATTCGATATCGTTGGGATCAATGTCGTTGATACCCATCGGAACCCCATCCACGAGTACAAAGGGGGCGGTATTCCCCTCAAACGATGCCAAACCCCGGATGGTCATGGCCATATCTGCTCCTGGCTCTCCTCCTGCGGTATTGGGCTGAATGACCAGGTTACTCACCAGCCCTTGCATGGCCTGCTGCACGTTGGTGACCGGACGATTGGCCATGTCTTCTCCTCGTGCTGTGGAAACAGCACCAGTAAGGTTAATTTTCTTTTTGGTGCCGTATCCCACGACCACCACTTCATTCAGGGAGGATAAACTTGCCTGTAGGGAAATATCAATCTGGGTCCGATTGCCCACCACTACTTCCTGACTTTCAAAGCCGATAAAGGAAAACACCAGCGTGGATCCCTCCTCTACCGACAGCGTGTATTGACCATCGATATCCGTGACCGTCCCGTTTGTCGTACCCGCCACGGTGACGGAAGCACCAGGAAGGGGCTCTCCGGCATCGTCGGTGACGGTCCCGCTGACCTGTATTTCTGCCAGCAGCGTGGAAGCTGGTTCGTTGGGTATACCTGCCTCGGTTAGGCTGGCAATCCGTGCAATAGGTGCCCGGTTGAATGCGTTTTTCGCAGTACTTTCCGCCAACATAGGACTGCATATCCCCAGCAATAAGCAGCCCAGGAACGCGGAAAAACAGCCAGAAAATCTCGTGATAAAAGCGACTGATCGTTTATCAGTCCTCTTATCCCTTAGTTTAACGCTATCAGTATCAGTTCTTTTCATAATAATTTGGTTAAATAAACGATGCTTAAATGTATCAAGATGACACGGCTTAACTATCCAGTATTTTAACCAAAATGTGTCCTATGTTGACAAAGGAGGCTCCCAAAAATACCGGTAGGAATGAATTTACCCCGATTTCCTGAAATGTGGTCGAAAGCAACGCGTAAACATGGTCGATGACGCTGTGGCTTTTTCATACGGGGGCGAACCGGACAGGAGAGGTGCCCGGATAGATCACCGTCCCCGATTTATTCCGATCGCGCCCATACCTGCATCTTTCCGTTTGCTCGGTTTGCCCATCGGTGGTACGGCACGTAGGTTAGGTCTAGGTATTCGTTTTTGGCATTCGTAGCGCGGGCTGTAATGGCGACCACTCCTTCGAGCAGGTTGCTCTCAAACCCGTTTTCCAGTTTTTTGTAATGAATTTGATACCTATCCCTGTCCTGAAAATATTCCGGATTATCCACCTCTTCCATGCAATAAACCAACGGACCCCGCACCAAGGCTACCTTGCCCCCGGTGTCTTCGATCTCCGGATGGCCGACTACAGGCCTTGCCTCCATGGGAAAAGAAAGGGATATCCGATCCCCCGGCTGCCAGGTACGCTGGATTAGCAGGTAGCCATTGGTATAGATAGGGTCCTTTAAGGGCGCACCGTTCAAGACGATGGAAGGGAATATCTGGTCATTAGCCAGCGTATCGGCATAGGCGTACAAATTGCTACCGGGGAGGAAATTTCCCCTGCTCCAACCCGGGATTCGGATACGCAATTCAAAAAAAGCCGCTTCTTTCGGATTCACATACAGAGATACGTTTCCCTCCCAGGGAAATTGGGATTCCATCCGAAGCGACACCGGTTGATCCTTCACCAGAACATTCGCTTCGTTTCCAATAAACTGATTGACATAAATCCCCTGTTCGTCTTTGGCATACACCAACGAACCGATCGCTGGAAGAAACCGCACCATATTGCTCGGGCAACAGGCCGGATTAAACCAGGGCCTTCGTTGGTACGCTCCGTCGGATTCCAGTAAGTTTCGGTAAAAAAACCGGTCACCCTCCATCGAAACGCTGGAAATAGTCGCATTGTAAAGCAGGTATTCCACGAGATCAGCGTATTTACTCTGCCCCAGTAGCAATCCCATTCGATTGCTCCATAGCGTAAAACCAATACCCGAACAGGTTTCGCTGTAAGCGCTCGCGTTGGGTAATTTGTATGGGCTACCAAAGCCTTCGTCGCGAAACTCGTGGGTACCAATTCCGGCCGTTACGTACATTTTTTTGGTGACAATATCCGACCACAAAGAATCCAGTGCGGGAAGGTACCGACCCGACTGGGTTTCCATTTCCACGTCCGCCATGGCCGAATACATGTATACCGCCCGGACACCATGACCGCGGGCATGGTACTGCCGGTCCACGGGCAAATGGTCCTGTCGGTAAAACGGATGCCTCCACCGTAAAGGCGTATTGGCATAGGGATCGACTGCGGGAGGAACGGTGTCAACGCGTGCCGGATTTCCCCGTTCGTCCAGAAAAAAGGTGGCCAGGCGGAGGTACTTTTCATTTTGGGTTGTTTGGTAAAGTGCATACAAGGCCAATTCGATCTCCTGGTGACCCGGCACTTCCTGCCGCTTACCCGGACCAAAAATGGAATCAATGTGATCCGCAAACCTAATCGCCACATCCAACAGCTTCCTTTTGCCGGTCACTTCGTAGTACGCAACCGCCGCTTCAAACAGGTGCCCGGCACAATACAGCTCGTGGTCCCGGTTGATATCGGTCCATCGTTTGGTACGGTCACCGGCGATATGGGGGGTAAATAGGTAGCCATCGGGCAATTGGGCGGCGGCAATGGTGTCGATCAGCTGGTCGGTAAATGCTTCCAGTTCCGCATCCGACTCGTGATGAAGGGCATGGGCCACACCTTGAATTATCTTGTACACATCCGAGTCACTGGCCATCATTTGATTATGCTCCCCCTGGCGCATGCCCGCTGCAATTGCGAAGTTGGCCAGGGAAGATTCGGCTTCAGCGAAGACAGAACGCAGGCCGTTTACCCGACTCCGATGGATTTTAGGACCCCAAAAATCATCGACGATGCGAACATCCCGGTAAGAAACAGCCTCCAGGTAGGCGGGTTCATCCGAAGCGAGTTGGTCGGAGGCGGGCTGCTCGGTACAGGCAGTACCAATCGTTGCCGCCAGGAGAATCCAATGGTATACATTTTTAGGCATCATACGGTCCTTTTGGTTTTTTTGCACTCCTGATAGCCAGGGAAGAGGGACCGTCGGTTTCATCCGCTGCCAGCGAGAACGGACAGGATGCTCCAATTCCTACCTGTTACCGGCAATTTCACCCATGATTCTGGATGGAAAAGGTGTCTGGATGCAGGTGCATCTTTCCGAACACAATCAACCGGAGCCCGATTTACAGCAGCCGGCACCACCGGAAGGACTACCTGGAAGCCCGTTCAAACATGCAGGGAAAGATAGGTGCACTGGCATGGAAAGGCATCCTTCATCTTGACCAAAATGCATGCTATGTTACCATTCCTCAACCAACACTTGCCTTGTAATGCCTACTCCCCGGGCCTGCCCGATAGCCGGTTTTCCGTATGGGTCCTGGAATTCAGCATACGCGCTACCTGTACCACAATAAAAGTCCTCCTCGGCCGCACCTATTCTACCCATGAATGAGTCGTGCTGCCTGCAGCAATTTTGCGCGGGTACCTACCCATTCCGCCAATCCACAACTCCGACTCGCTGTACCCATTCGGTGTCATTTTGGAGCAGGAAGGCGGCCTTTTCGGGAGGAGAAAAAAATAAGAAAACCCATACGTTTTTTCCCAGGAGCGGTACCAATATACAGGGAATTTTATATTTTGATTTCGAATCCAACGAAACAAATTATCGGGAAATTTGAAGTATATACCGACAAGGGTGACAAGTACCGATTCCGATTGAAGGCGTCCAACGGGCAGCCCATTCTGGCTAGTCAGGGTTATGCCTCAAAAGCCAGTTGTATGAATGGCATTGAATCCGTAAAAAAGAATGCTGGTGAGGATGCCAAGTTTTTACGACTAACTGCAAAAGACGGAAGCCCTTATTTTGATTTGATCGCCGAAAACAAACAAGTCATCGGCACCAGTCAAATGTACAGTTCCAAAGAGTCCATGGAAAATGGCATCGCTTCGGTCAAGAAGAATGCCCCCTCCGCTCCAATTGAGGAACTATCTTAGGGCAGTGTTGATCGAAAATGAAGACCACCCCCTACGTGGCCTTGCTTCACCCCGTACCCATTCCGGTAAAAAAAATCAGACCCCCACGGCTTTCCGGGAGTCTGTGCTTCCCAGGTAGAGGAACCGTATCGGTTTCCTATGAAATACACGATTCGAAGGTTACGATGCGAGTAAGTTGGCACTGGAAATGGACTCTGAATTCAGACGTTTTGCCTGCAGGCTTACATACAAGGCAGAAGCCAAAAAAACGAAATGAACAAACAATACCCGCACCAGTAGATCAGCCAGCCCCTGGAATCGGAATGCCCCCTCTATGAAAATATCCGAAAACAGACTGACAAATGCCACCCCAACGGTAGACCAGATCAATAACTGAAATAGGGAATGGATTACCTCTTCTTTCCGGCTACTAACAGCTACCAGGTAGGCAACGAGCAATGTAGATAGAAACACGACGGATACCTGGATCCAGGCGGAAACTTCCACTTCAGGAGAGGGCCGGAGATCGCGCACGTAGTCGATGGCGGTATGGCAGAAGGTCAGTGTAATCCCCACTTGCCAGGCCCAGGCGCTTCGATAAAGAGCGATCACCACAAACACCAATCCGTAAAATGCGTAGGAATCAAACACCTGAAAGAAGTGTAGCAATACCCCCCCGTCACCATCCGGGTAGAGGGTATTCGTGATTGCGTCAACGAGCCAGGGAAATACGTAATAGACCAGCGCCACGAGGATTCCGGACAGCAACCATTCCAAACCCAGAGAAATAGTTTTCGGTGCCTCGATATCCGGGTCTCCGATCTCCTTTCTGGACTTCCAGGCGGCGTATCCCAGGCCCGCTCCAAACAAAAAGCCAAAAGAAAACTCCATCATCTTCCACCAGCTCTTAAACAGCACCTCAGGAAGGAGACTTCCGAGGAATATCCACAAACCGCCTAGCCCAAATCCAAGGCCTCCCGCGATCAGTCCGTAACTGCTAAATCGAGCAATCAACCTGAAAAGCGGCTTCTCGATCGTGAATCTCAGGTAGCCAATCAGCGCAAGTGCACCCAGCAACAAGCCTGCCCAAGATTCCGATCGGGGTTTATTTACCGGATCAGAGAAATAAATCAATTGGGGCGTATTGATCAGCGCAATTCCCAGGACTAGCCCCACAACCAACAGGACGAGCGAAAGGACGACCGTAGATTTTTTCAGCTGATGATGAATAAGGCCCAGACCGAGCAATGCACCGCCACCCAGGCCCCAAACCGCTCCCTTAACGGTTGTTCCGATGCTTCCCCACCACAGCGTATCGGGATCGCGCAAAAACCCAAGGGTCTGACCATAGGTCATTTCTCCGCCGAGGCCTATGCCTACCACCCCAAAAACAACTACCATCGAAAGGAAGGAGGGCCTCAGGCGCAGCAAAATCCCGATGGCAAGGGCGACCATCGCTCCAGGTATCATGGCTCCAAAAGGCCCTCCTCCGATATAGCCACGCAAGCCCCAGCCCAAAAGCATGGCAACTCCCGGAAAGAACAGGAACAGGGAAAGCGTGGCTATGGAGGGTTGTTTTTGCATAAGACGCAATTGATTTTTTGCAATACTATTAAATTTCAACCCAAACACGATTAAAATCATCATTTTTTCCCGCCTGTTTGGTTTAACCAGCCATAACTCAGGTTGCATCAACCATTTCCCTGGCAAAAAAACGAGCCCTGCACCGACCTGGCTGCCAATCTGGAAGGGGTATTTCTACCTGTCAACTAGCAGCGCAGGCTCAGCGATTCCCCCAATCCACAACCCCAACCCGATTGGCCCATTCGGTATACTTTTGGACCAGAGACGCAGTAATGTCGGGGTGGACCGTTGCCAAATTCCGCATTTCTGTTCGATCGGCCTCCATGTCGTACAATTCCCATGCTGCTTCGGGTCCTTTGGTCGCTACCAGCTTCCACTTCCCCTCCCGAAAACCCCGGTTTCCTTCGTGTTCCCAGCCAATGGGCGCGTGAACAAAGGATTGGTTTTGAAAAACCGGAACCAGGCTTTGTCCTTCCATGGGTAAAATGGTTTCGCCCCGGTACACATCGGGATACCTTGCCCCCGATACGTCCACAATGGTGGGCATGATATCGATGATGTGTCCCAGTTGCCGGGAAATCCGGGAAGGATTCCGAATCCCCTTCGGCCAGAAGGCAATCAGGGGGGTGGCAATGCCTCCCTCGTGCACGTAATGTTTGTACAGGCGAAAGGGCGTATTGCTGACCTGGGCCCATTCCGCCGAATAGCTCATGTAGGTAGCCTCCGGACCGGGCATGACCTGCACGTCATTTCCCCGGAGCAAGGGAGAACCGTCACGCTGGAACGCGGGAAAATGAAGGGAACGGGGCCAGCGGTCCGTCAATACCTCGTGGCAGCCCCCGTTATCCTGCAAAAATAAAATCAAGGTATGCTCCAGTTGCCCCGTTTCCTCCAGGGCCCGGATAATCTTGCCGATTCCCTGATCCATGCGGTCCACCATCGCCGCATACACTTCCATGCAAGCCGCCCACCAGGCTTTGTGTTCTGTGGTTTCCCAGGAATCGATTTTCGGACCGCGTGGGCTGAGCGTCCAATCGGCTGGAATGATGCCGCTTTTTACCATGCGTTCCATCCGTTCTTCCCGGAGCCGGTCCCAACCGGCGTCGTACTTACCTTTGTATTTGGCGATGTCTTCGGGTAGCGCATGCAGGGGCCAATGGGGGGCCGTGTAGGCTATGTATCCAAAGAAAGGCGCATTCTCGCTTGCAGATGCCCCCAGGGTCCGTATCTGCTCGGCGGCATGATCGCTGATGGCGTCTGTATAATAAAAATTTTCCCCCGGTGACACCGGCGTGTTGTTTTGGGTAAGCGTGGCGGGATCGTAATAGCTGCCAGCACCGTGAATGGTACCAAAAAAGGTGTCAAATCCTCGCTGCAGGGGCCAATTTTCCTTGGACAAATAGATCTTCTGCTCGGGGGTCAACCAGGTTCGCCAGCCGTCCACATGCTTGGTCACATGCCACTTACCGGACATAAAGGTGCGGTAACCGCTGGCCTTTACCGTTTCGGCGATGGTTACGCATTGCCGGTTAAGGTCTCCCCGGTAGGAAGCAACCCCCCGGTCGTTGGTCATGCCACCCATCCCGGCCTGATGCGGATACAGGCCGGTGAGTAGGGATGCCCGCGTGGGACAACACCTGGCCGCATTGTAAAACTGGGTGAAT
Organism: Cyclobacterium xiamenense; assembly: GCF_009467825.1. Classification (GTDB taxonomy): domain Bacteria; phylum Bacteroidota; class Bacteroidia; order Cytophagales; family Cyclobacteriaceae; genus Cyclobacterium; species Cyclobacterium xiamenense. The sequence goes on from NZ_WIOK01000025.1 coordinate 44,811, forward strand.
TTAATTCCCCCTTCCGCCAGCCGATCCAGGTTGGGCGTTTCGATTTCTCCTCCAAAGCTTCCCATATCGGAATAGCCCATGTCGTCCGCCATGATCAGGAGAATATTGGGTCGTTGTTGGGCAGAGAGATGACCGAAAGCGAGTGCAAAGAAAGCCGCAAACAGCGGCAACGAACGGGAGATGTTCATGGCAACAGGTGGGGTTAGGATTACTCTTTTGACTTAAATTTATTCGAATTTTTTGGTTCTGCCCCATTTGACCGCCAATAAATACTACCGCAACCGGATTCACCTCCTATTGCTCGTCTTGCCCCCTACTGGGTAGTTGAATCGAAACGTCAGCCGTTTTTACCTGGTGCCGGTACCAAAAAAACGCCTCTGTCAGAAAAACTTCATCGTTTCATAATACAGCGCTGGGCCGGGAAAATAAACTGCTGCGTATTTTTGACGTACGCATTATTCGCTTCAAATGACTGCCATTCTCCTTTCATTGATTGCCGGCCTGGTCTTGTTTTTGTTTGCCGTTGGGAATTTGTCCAAAACCATCCAACGAAGCATGGGAGACAAGGCGTCTTACTGGATCCAACGGTATACCTCTACTATCTTCAGCGGTATTCTGGTCGGGACCGGAGTAACGGCACTTTTGGGATCCTCTTCAGCAGTGATCATCATCGCCATCGTGCTGGTGAACGCATTGGTTCTCCCCTTCCGGCACGCCATGGGTCTGATCCTGGGTGCAAATATCGGAACCACCGTCAGCAGTCAGTTGATCGCATTGGATGTGGGCAAGTACTCCCCGGTGCTGCTGCTGATTGGGTTTCTTCTACTTTTTCTGTCCAAATCGGAACGAACACGCAACAGCGGCAAAATCATTTTTTTCTTTGGCCTGTTGTTTTTTGGCCTGCTTACCATGGAAACGGCCGTCGCTCCCCTGAAGGAAGAAGCCTTCTTTTTTGACTGGATGAAGAAAACAGAAAATCCCCTCCGGGGCACCCTTACCGGTGCACTGGTAACCTTGCTTGTCCAATCCTCCTCGGCCACCGTGGGCATGGCCATCGTGCTGGCCAAACAGGAACTGCTAAGTACTACCGGCGGCTTGGCCATTATGTTGGGCGCGGAATTGGGAACCTGCAGCGATACACTGATCGCGACGATCCGGGGAAATGCCGCCGCCCTGAAGACGGGGTTGTTTCATGTGACGTTCAATTTACTGAGCCTGATTGTGGGTTTGTTGTTCTTTTTCCCTTTTGTCCATCTGGTAAAAACCCTCAGTGCGGATGCACCGATCGAACGAATCATTGCGAACGGACACCTGCTGTTCAACCTACTCGGGGTGGCGTTTTTTGCCTGGACCATACCCCTCTTTGAACAGGTGCTAAATCGGCTGCTTCCCGACCGGCCCCTGACGGATACCGGCTTATCGGGCGGCTAAGCCTGGCTGGCTGGCGGAGGATGCCCACCCCTGCTGGGCTTCGCTGCTTGCGGCGCATTACAGGTCGGGAAACCAGATTTCCTCAAATTCTTTCCGAATTCCCTGCAAGGCATCGCGGTAATCCGGGTCTTCGGTGACGTGTGTGGTTTCGTAGGGATCCGACGTCAAGTCCATCAGACGCTCCTCAAAACCCGCTGCATCGTAGCGAATGTATTTCATTCCGTCTTCCCGGATCACCGCCCGGCTTATTTCCCCTTCGATGCCAAGGCTTTGCCTCCATTCCACCGAACTCCCCTCAAACAACGGTCGCAGGCTCCTTCCGCGTGGATCCGTGGCGGCGGGCAGGCCGGCATACGCAGACAAGGTAGGCAAGAGATCCAGACCCACCGAAACGAGTTGGCGGTTTACCTGTCCGGGAGCAATCTTTCCTTTCCACATGGCCGTTAAGGGAACCTTTACCGATTCCTCGTATAGGACGTTTTTGTGTTCCAGTCGATGCGAGCCGTCGTTATCCCCATGGTCGCTGGTAAAGATCACCAGCGTGTTCATCTCTTTTCCGCTTTCGATCAGCGCATCCAGCAGGACCTGTACATGGGCATCGACCATTTCGGTCAGCCGGGCATACGCCCAACGGTGCATGCGCCACTGTTCTTCGCTGTAGTCCCGTCGGGCCCCGGCCCGAAACGAGCGGGGATCCCGGTTGAGAAACAGTTCAATGGCTTTTGCTTCGTCTTCCTGGGGCTCAAAATTGGGGGGCAGGGGCGGACAGTAGTGCTCAAAAAACTCCTCCCGGCTGACGCCTGCCGGCAATTCCAGGGCTTTGTCCAGCAAGGCTAGTTCCGTCTTAAAATTTCGCTCCAATTGCAGCCGGTAGCTGGAATCGGCGAAGTCCCGAATGGCCATAAAACAAATATCGTGTGGGTTGATCAAGGAAACCACCATAAAAAAGGGGTTTTCCCGGTCCTCCCGGATGCGATCGGCAGCCTTTTGCGCCAGTTCTCCCCGCGCATCGTTGGTCAAGACCTGAAAGCCGAGCAACTCGGGGTCCAGGAAAGAGGGCAGGTGTTTTTTGCCTCCGTATACCAGGTCGTAGCCGGCTTTCTGCAGGTAGTCGGGCAAGTTGGCCCGGGAGGCTTCCGGTAAGGAAGCAGGTATATCCATGGAACCCGCATTGTTGCGCACCAGCTTCCCCTTGGAATCGGTAAAAAACCCGGGAAACCGCCCGGTCAGCATGCTAACCCGGGATGGGGAGCAGACCGGATTGGTGACATAGGCGCGGGTAAAGCGGATGCCGTTTTCAGCAATGTAATCCATGGCCGGTGTATGCAGGTAAGGATTACCCGAACTACTCATCATGGATTCACTCTGCTGGTCCGTAACGATCAAAATAATGTTTGGCGGGCTCGTCTGTTCCATACAGGACATTAAAACCAGCAGCGGCAGCAGGGCTACGACAGCGGAAATGGTTGGGTGTTTCATGGGGATACGGGTGTATACCACCGCATTAAACAAAATTTACGCAACATTTACAACTACTCCTTAAAAAAGCGGGCAGGTTGTTATCTGTCTTTGCAACGTCCAATGGCATTTACTGCATACATTCGATTCCAGGCAATCGGGCAGTGCTTCCGGAAGTTTTCGAGGGCCAGGAGTAAGCGACCGCTATCTTTCGAATGGACGTATTTCAGTGCACGTATCGAAAGCGTTCGGTTACAGGTAGGACAAGTCTTCTGTCGTCTCCAGGAAAGCGGTTGATTTTTCCGGAAAGTCCAAATCGGTAATCAGAGACCTGATCAGCGGTTTGTATTTCCTGGTAACCGGTTCATTGGCATCGGTAACTAAGTCCCCGTATTCTTTCGGCATCGTTAATTTTTCAAAGGCAGATGCATGCGTTTCGAGATTTTTTAGGGTTGTATCCTCCCTAAAAAACGCTTCGCTACGTGGCCATAGGCTCCTTTCATTGACCACCACTTGCAACGTGTAACCGACAATTACTTGCGGCGATTTAAGGGGATTTCCAAGCCATTGCCTTCAACCAGGTAGCGGGCAGCCTGGGGCAATCAACCGGTCTTCACCCTACCGCACCAATCCAAAAAACCCACCGGCCAATACCGGTAAGCCCAGCGTCTGGACAGCAGCCTTCCTGCCCGCAAAAACGAACCCGACTACCTTTCCCTTCGGATAGCTCGCCGATGTCGATAATATTCTAAAATTCATTTTTATGTATTTAAAATGCTTTTTTATGATTTTTTATTCCGTTTTCCTTCTTTTTCCCGCAATTATCCCTATCTTTCATGCACAATCCAACCAACCCATCTGCATGTACCGTATTTACCTATTGCTTTGCCCTTTGCTAGTTTGGGCAACGGCTTCCCTTGCCTTTACCGGGGACCCTGCGCTTATGCAGGTGACCGGCACCGCCACTGCCAGTTCCTCCGCCGCCAATTTCCCCGCCCAAAACGTTCTGGACGGTGACCTCAATACCTCCTGGCTATCCGCTAATCCCTTTCCAAACGGATATTTCAGCAACCCGGAACAAAATATCCTGCTGGGACAGCCGCTCAGTAGCCCGGCAGGCACCGACCTTCGCCTTGCCACCGATGGAAAATTGGGCACCTATAGCCCCCAAATCTCCCTGGTCAATGGACAGGCGCGTGCGGAACTTTTCTTTTCCGAGCCGACGACCCTGCACCTACTCGGCCTGCGACTCGGCGGCCTGCAAGCGGATGTGGTCCTGGAGATCTGGGACGCCGACGGTGGCATTACTACCCTGCAGTATACCCCCCAGCAAAACAACGCTACCGTTCGCCTGACGCCCAATGTCGAAAACACGGTAAAAATCAGCCTGCGCAGCGAGGCTCCTTTTTTTATTTACGATCTGGCGGCCCTGGACCAACCCGCCGTTGAATACCTCACCATCGACCTGGAGCAAGCCCAGTGGATCAAGGAAATTCATAGCAAGCATTGGGCCGGCTGGGGCAATGCCTCTGCCACAGCCTTGCTGTTGGGCACCCACCTGGACAGTTTGGTGCAGGTCGCCAGCCTCAACCCCTCGGAGCTTTCGGTGGTGGTTACCGAATTACCGCAGGCCATAAAAGCCCGTTACGTCCGGATTGCGCATACCCTGGTGCCGGAAAACTACAAAAAAGTATCGGTCTTCGAACTAGAGGTGTATGGCGAGCCCGCACCCGAGCCACCGCCTTCCCGTACCTGGGACCCCCATGCAGGGCTGTATCCGGCGCTTTCTTCAGAAGCCAGCGTACTTCCCAGTTCCACCGCTCCCGGAGAGCAAAACCAAGCCTCCCGCGTACTGGACAGTGACTTTTCCACCGCCTGGGTGTCGGACAATCCCCTACCCGACCGCTACGTTTCCAACCCCCGGCAAAACCAACTGCTCGGCAGGAGCGGCGAATCCTCCAATGGCGTGTCGGTAAGCCAGGCCACCGATGGCTCACTGGGAAACAGCACCCCTGACATACAGCCGGCCGAAGGGGAAAGCCTCGCCTGGTATCGGCTTGTCCTTCCCTCCCTCCCCATTCACCGACTGGGTGTACGACTGGCAAGCAATTTTACTAAGCCGGTGACGATCCGCCTAACCCGCGCTGACGGGAGCGTCACCACACGTAGTTATGCCTTGGGAAGCAGCGGACACCAACGCTTTGTTATTGAATGGGACGAGGTGGTCGAGATTTTTCTGAGCTCGCCTGCGGCTTTTCGCATACAGGAAATCGCCGCCTACAGCGAGCCACTCACCGAGTACCTGACCTTGGACCTGGGCGAGACCAAACCCGTGTCCTGGATCCGTTCCCGGCATTGGAACGGTCGTGGTACGGCCCTCTCCGCCCGGCTATTGCTGGGAAATTCGCTGGACAGCCTGGTAGCCGTGACCGAGCTGGACCCAAACCTGCTGGATTTCCAAACGATCCAGTTGCCCAACCCGGTACCGGCCCGCTACGTACGCGTAGAAATAACGCTGGCCGATGAAAATTATAAAAAAGCGGCCATTCAGGAAATCACCGTGTACGATGAATACGGCATTTACGGACCCGCGCCCGCAGACCGACCGCAGGACCGGAGTTTTGGCGAACTCTTCGGCCTAAATACCGTCTGGGCCTGGGGAACCAAAAAGGTACCCAACCTGCAAGGGCCAAACGAGGGTGCCCAGAAATTTATCCGGGCGGCTTCCCAGGCGCGGAATTACCACAATATCCACTGGGACACCCCGGACCCGGACCTGATTCCCAGCTATGACCCGGAAAACCTGCAGGTGCACCTGAAATGGACCCAATGGGAACAGGAATATTCCGATTGGAAAAACAAAGGATTTACAGTAGATGCCACCTATACCTTCGACCGCTTTCGGGAATCCGATTGGGATAGCCCCTACGCTTCTGCGGAAGCCCTGGGGCAGGCCTTTGCGGGTACCTTTGGCCCGGGCAATCTCAACCTGATCCGATCTGCCGAGATCGGCAACGAGCCCTGGGATTACAGCGATAGCACCTACCGCCGCATTTTGGAAGGCATGGCAAAGGGAATGAAAACGGCCGATCCGGCCCTGATCGTACTGCCTGCAGCATTACAAGCCTCCAACCCCGAGGCCGGGAATTCGGGCATTAGCAAAAATTACATGGGCTACAAACTGTCCGAGGCCGCCGCTCCCTACCTGGATGGCATCAACCTGCACCTGTACAGTTACATCCGAAACGAACAGGGCGTCCGACTGGCGGTGCACCCCGAGCATCCCGCTTCCGAAATTCGCGCCCTCTTTGCCGGCTTGCGCTTCCGGGACCGTAACCTACCCGGAAAAGAAGTGCATGTTACGGAATGGGGCTGGGACGCATCCAGCGCCAACGAAACCGCTTCCAATAGCGAAGCCGTATCGGCCATTTCCCAGGCAGTTTATGCCGTACGAGGACTGCTCTGGCTCAGCCGAATGGGAGTGGATCGGGCCCATTGGTACTTCTATGCCAACGTGGACCTGGAAAGCACCGATTCCGAACGAAACTACGACCGCTCCGGCCTTACCGACTCGCGCAATTTCAACTTTCAAGAAAAACGGTCTTTTGTGGCTGCCGAGGCGGTTCAGAACAATCTGGCAAACCTGCGCTTTCAGGAGGTACTGAAGGAAGACGAGGACGCCTACATCTACCTCCTCCGCAACGAAGCCGGAGAAGACAGCCATTTGATCGCCTGGAGGCCGGTGATTGGCGACGATACCCTGGCCGTTCGTACGCCTTTCCCGCATGCGTTCCCGGCGCAGGATGCCCGGTACCTTTCCGGATTGGACCCGCAGGGGGAGGCAGTTACCGTTCCCTACGAAAACGGGGCGCTGCACCTGCCCCTTTCCTCCAAGCCGCTCCTGGTTGCCCTGGCGCCCCCCGCTGAAGCCAACCTCCGGGTCCGACAGGAGGCGCAGTTGCTATCCGAAGAGGAAGCTGGCAAAGTCAAGCTTACGCTGAAAACCGGAACTCCCCTTGAGCATGTGGAAAGCATTGCCTTGACCCAATCCCTGCAGCCGGCGGATGCATCCCTGGTATGGGAAGCCAGCAGCGAGGGTACCTGGCAGGCCTACCTGGAACACCTCCCTCCCGGCAGCTACACCACGGCAGCACTGCTGCGCGGAAAGGACGGGGCCTTGTTGCAAACCAATGCGGTAACCTTTGAGGTCAATAGCCACTTTTCCCTGCAGCCCAATCCCTCTAGGGGTTGGGTCAGCCTTCGGACAAAGCGCTCCTTTACGGAACCTAGCCAGCTATCCATCCTCTCCGTAGACGGGCAGGTCCTGGAAACCCATGTGCTTCCGGCAAACGAAACGATGCTGCTGCTGAACCTCCATCACCTGAATACCGGAATGTACGTATTCAGGCTGGAAAACAGCAGCATGGTAGATCGGCTGCGGTTTTTGAAGGAATAGCGCTTACTAAACCGGAAAAGCTGCCGCTGCGGGAAAAACGAACGCAAATCCCTGCGGACACCTCGAAGAATTAACGAATACGGTTGAATTCCTTCGGGAAGGTGCTGAAAAAACCTTCCGGAATAGGCGGCAAGGGTCTGCCGGCTACGGCTACGAGGGGCCTTTGGGTAGTGCCCGGTTATTCCCGGGGCTGCGCCCGTTTCGACAGTCTAACGTGTATTTCCTCAGGTTTTTGGGACGAAACCCAGAATGGCTTTAAGCTCAAGTAATGAGTCGATCACAGCATCCGGTGAGGCCTCGGCGAGCTGCGCCGCCGTCTGCGCTCCGGTGGTGACCCCGAGGCTCAATCCGCATCCGGCGGCCTTTCCTTCGTCAATATCCACCATGGAATCGCCCACTTTGGCTACCTTGGATGCCTCAGAAATGCCACAGCGCTCCATGGCCACCAGGATCATGTCCGGAGCGGGCCGACTGTTTTCCACGTCGTCGGCAGTGACCAGGACATCGAAGGTCTCTCCCTCCTGCCAGTGTAGTTTTTCCAAAAGGGAGCGAGCCGTCTGTTCGTTGTAGCCGGTATTCAAGGCTACCTTCACGCCATTCGCTCGCAAAAACGCGAACAATTCCTCGGTTCCGGGGTAGGTGGAAACCTCCAGCACCGCATAGGCCTCTTTGAGTAGCTGCAGAAAATCGGCAAAGGCAATCCGGGCATTTGCTTCCAAATCCGCTGCCGTCCGGTAGGCGTCCTTCATGATATCGCGCACCGCCTGTAGCTTTTCTTTCCCTCCTCCGTGCAACAGCACCTGTTCCAGCGAGTAGCGGTGGCCCAGTTTGTTAATTGCCTGTTGGAGGGATTTGTAGACGACATTGTTTTCGTTTACGGTGGTTCCGGCCATGTCAAAAACGACCAGGTCGATGGTGGGGTGTCGATCCATGTATTCGATGGGTTGGTGTTGAAAATAAATTATTAGTGCGGGCTTTTTTTTTAAAGAAAAACCCCCAGGCGAAGCGTTCCGGCCGCGTTCCTCGCCTCCCTTCGGGAGCGATCCGGCGGAAGGCTTTTCCAGGGCCCGCTTGCAGGCAATTTAGTCGCTAGCAAGCAACTTGCCAATGCTTTCCCCGATTTCCTGAATCGTTACTAGCACGGCCTGATTTTTTATTCGGTTTGCCGCTTCGCTGTCGTTCAGTTCCGCTTCCAGTCGTTTCGACTGGAACTCTTTGGTAACGATGGTGGTAAACGGGATCAGCCCGGTCCGTACATCCAGTACCACGAGTTGCGTGGTGGCAAAAGCTTTGATATCCGATTTTGAAAACAATTTATAATTGGCATACAGATCGCTGGTAATGGTATAGACTACCACGAGATCGGATTGTGTGCGGACGGCAGCCTCCCGGATACTCGTAAAGGTAGGACGATCCGAGACCAACAATTCAGGCAATTGAGCGACCCGGGTTACCCGGTCCGATCGAAGAAATGCAGCGCTCAAGGAGTCTACGTAGGCCTGTTGGGATTTGAGGTATTCTTCGCTGTTCCAATAATAAGTGCTCCGGCCGGAACCTGGTTCGAGCTTTACCAGTGCAACCCGCAGGTTTTTTGGTAGGGAAAAACTCCCGTCAAGAATTCTACGGATGTTTTCTTCCGAAATCGTCGAGGAGGCATCGTCAAATAACGACTGGGTTATGCTCGGCTCGGGGGTATAGGTCGGTAGTCCCTGACTAGCCGATCCCATTGGTCTGCTGGTAGTACAGGATACCGCTACAAAAAGCAGCAACAAAGAGCATACATGCTTCATGGTATACGTTTCTATTCTTTTTCATCCGGTGCCGGTCAATTGATCCAGATCCCTGCGAATTTCCCTAATGTAACGCGATTTCCGAAAATTTACGAGAAGTTTCGTCAAAAAAAATTACCCCTACTTCAGGGGAGAAGCACGGCCGCACCACCCCAGCTAGATGAGAGCCGTCGGCCGGCACGCCACCCAAAAACCGCTGGCCTTTCCCGATCCCCCCGGGGGCGAGCCCCGGTAGGCGCAAGTTTCCGAAGCTACCTACCGCTACAGCCGAGCGGCTAAAAAAAATACAAAACAATCAGGTAATGGGGCCAAACCTCGGTGCCTGAAGGGGTATTCGGATACCGATCCCAATATGCTTGATCGGGTACCAAAACAATTGTTCGTCCCCTTCGCACGTACTAGTTGCTTTCGTAGTATTCCGGCAGTGGAATGTCCGGAAGCTGCTTTCTTACTGCGACTGAAACCTTCTCTACCAACTACTTTTGGTAGTTTTTCAGGGCTTTCAGACTGGGTTTGCCCGATTTGTTATACAGGAGCTTCAGCACCAGGTTTTTCGGGAATTTCAGTTTTTTTACAACCTAATCGGCCTGGCTAAAGAAATTTACTTCGGTAAAATCATTAATTGTCAGCAGAGAAAACGGTACATCCGGCACCCAATCGGCGGTATTTACCACATGAAAGGCCCCATCCCGGCCCTTTGCATCGGATCCTGTTAGGACCTCCCCCGTTTTTTCACGCATCTAACGTATTTTATCAAAAAAACTCAGGATATTATCCGCCACACCTGTACATTGAGCCACAAATAATACCTTCATTTTCAATCAAACGGACAAAACAGATTTTCATTCCATGCAAAGCACCTCTTATTCCCAGGCCCCTCTCTTTCTCATTGCCGCCCTTGGGCTACTGCTGGCCCTTGGAGGCCTCCAATCCAGCCTGGCACAAACCGGAGAGGATACCACCGTGTACCACAACGGAGGAAATCGGGTGCATGTAGTGGATTGCATCCGGTTTCAGCGACTCGGCGCAGCTGCGCAAGCGTCCATGCAAAAAATGATGCTCGCGGCGGCGCGAGCTCAGGGACTTGCGCTTTGTTCGAAGTGCCCGGCAGATACGGCCTCCCAGCAGCAGACCGACCTTCCTCGGTCTTGGGTAAGCCCGGCGCCTGCAACGGTACCCACCCATACATTTGAACCCAGTCCGCTGCAGCCCCTGGTAGCCCCGGGCCCGGACGGAAAGCTCGTATACAAACCCTATAGCGATCGGGATGACCGGGTCCTCGATTGGTCCCAAACCGGGTACAAACAAAGCAATGTGCCCATTCCCTTTGTGCCGGTCCGGGAAACCCTAGAGCCGCTTCCTGGGAAAATCTTTCACGAAGATCCCATGGCCTATCCTACAGGGCCAGACAGTCGGCCAGGGATTCAGGCAGCACTGGACCGGGTCGGAGCCCAGACCGCCGATAGCCTGGGAGTCAAAGGTGCCGTACTGCTCAAAGCCGGCACCTACTACCTAAACGCAGGCCTACATATCCCCTCCGGCGTGGTCCTACGCGGGGAAGGTAATGCGGCGGATGGTACCCGACTGATCTTTCGTACGGAGCAGGGAGGCGGAAACGCCATTGCGATCGGTGAAGGAGAAATCAAGCAGTTTCCTGAAAATGCCGTTCGCATCACGGACAACTATTTACCGTCCGGCAGCTACGAGCTGTCCGTAACGGACGCCAGCTCCCTTGCAGCGGGTGACTTTGTCTACGTCCGGAAAACCGTCAATCAACAATGGATAGACGAACTTGGCATGGGGGAACGGCTGCGTCACATTCGCGGAGGAGAAGAAGGAGCAAAGAAAAAACCCTGGAAGCCGGATTCCTTCCAATTTATGCACCTGCGGCAAATCGAAGCCGTGCAGGGCAACACCCTTCGTCTTCGGGTCATGCTACCTCAATCTATCGCAAAAGAACATGGCGGCGGAGAGGTATTCCCGGTGGATTTGGGTTCGCTGGCCACCCACTGCGGGGTGGAGTCCCTGTTGATCGTGTCCAATTACGACACCCGGGTGGAAGATACCGGCAAATCGGCAAATTTTATGAATTTCAGAACGGCCGTCTCCATCAGCAATGCCCGAGACAGCTGGGTTCGGAACGTTCGGGTCAAACACCTGCAATTTGCGGCAGTTGCCCTGGGAAAAGGCTCGCAACAGGTGACCGTTCGCGACTGCGCCTACCTGGAACCCGTTGGCCCGAATCGCGGTGGATTCCGGTACGCCTTTGTATTGGGAGGCGGAACCGGCCACCTGGTATACAGGTGTTATTCGGAGGATGCCCGACACGATTTTGCGGGGGGTGCCCGGACGATGGGGCCTTTTGCCTTTGTCAACTCCACCGCGGTGCGGGGACAGCAATCCGAGCCCCATCACCGCTGGGGCACGGGCTTTCTCTACGATAACATTACCAGCAAAGACGGCAGCATTGCGGCGATCAATCGCGGGGATTCCGGCACCGGCCATGGCTGGTCTGCTGCCAACACGGTGATTTGGAACAGCGATGCGCCCAGCATCGTCGTTTTCGATCCCGAAACCGCTGGAGAAAACAACTTCGCCATTGGCTATACCGGAGATAAAAAAGAGGGCTTCGATGCCAATGGCGTCCGCTACGCCAACACCCGATCCGGCTACTGGGACACGCCCCAACAGGGAAAATTTTATGGATACGCATTGATGGGCAGCGGCTATATCGAAAGTCCGGATGCACCGGTTGCCCCTCTAAGCCTGTTTGAGCAGCAACTCATTGACCGTATTGGGCGGCAGCAGGCGATGCGGGTACTCTCCGATGAGCCGGAAGCGGCGCCTCAAATTATTTTTGAAGATCCAATGACGGGGGACTGGCAGGAAAACTGGTTTTTGGATGGCAAACATGCCAGCCTGCGCGCTTCGGCGGATGGCTTGTTTTTCTCCGGAGGAACCCTGACCAAAGAGGACGATTCCCTGGCCTATCATGCCCATCACGCGGTACTCTGGACCAAAAAGGAGTTTGAAGGTGATATCAACATTAGCTACGAGATGCGCCGCATCGACGAGAGCGACTACGGTACCACACTGCTTTACATACAAGCGCAGGGCATCGGTACCCCTCCCTATCTGCAGGATATCTCCACCTGGAACCACCTTCGGGAGGTTCCCGACATGGGAATTTACTTCACGTACATGGACTTATTGAGCCTGAGTTTCCGCGAAAACCTCCGCAACAAGCGCTACCCCTGGCGGGACGAGGAGTTGAACTGGTATCCCGGAAGAGGGCTGATTGAGCCGATGGTGGACTATGGCGAGATCCTTCCTGGGAAAACCTATCGGGTGCAGGTGGAAAAGCGCGCTGCTTCCCTACGGCTCCATTTGGTAGAAAAGGACAGCGGCCATTGCATGATTGATCATACCTGGAACACCGATGCGATTGCCGGGGGGATCGAACCCAAACGCATCCAAAAAGGCCGCATCGGTTTGCGTCACATGGCCACCCGTCAATTTGTTTACCGCAATTTCAAGGTGGAGCAATTTTGAACCCGGAAAACAGTACGTTAGGCAGTTGTCGGAACTTCCAGGTGGGTTATCGCATGGCAGGCACCCGTAACCACTTCCCGCATCTTATCAAAATCCAGCGTATCGATGGTATCCGATGCCAAATGATAATGGGGATTCCGCACAAAAGACGTATCGTTGATCATCAACGCGGGGTATCCAAAAGTCCAGTAGTTGCGTTGGTCGGAAAGCCCGGCTAAGCCGGTAGCACCTGTTTCGGCAGGAAAACTAACCACCTGTACATCGATCTGTGCCCGGTCGGCCATCAGCTTTTGCACACTTTTATTGAAAGCATCGTACCGATCTATTCCCACCACGATGATAAAATTAGCCGTACCAGGGTACCGTCGCGCCAGTTCGGCTGAAGGGAAAGGTTGGGAATTTGGCGCATCGGAGAAATAGCCAATCATCTCGTAACAAATCATCCCAACAACCGCTACCTGCTCTTCAAAAAGCGACCGGGCATGTACGTAACTACCCATCTTTTCGGTGCCAAAAAAGGGAGGCTCTTCCAAACAGTAGGCCACCAATTCGATGCCGTAATCCGTTTCCGGCTGATGCTCGCCCAGGAGTCTGGCCGTTTCCAGCAATCCGCCAACGGCACTGCCATTGTCATCGGCACCGGGTTGATCGCCACACACATCGTAATGGGCGCCGACAATTAGTCGCTTGGGCATATCCCCCTTATACCTGCCGATTACATTGGTGTATTCCCTTCCTGCTGCAATCCATTTCTGCAGCGATACCTGCAGCCCGGAGGCCGTAAATGCCTCCACTATGTAGGCAGCCACTGCTTCCAGACTCTCCGTATTTCGGTAGTTTCGATACGGTCGCAATGCGGTTAGGAATGCCACATCGCGGTACAAGCGGTTCTTCTGCGCGTTCATCATATGTTTTATTCGTTTAGTAGCAATCGTGTTTTCGCCAGACGGCATCCGCAAGTAGCATCTGCCGGTTTGGCTATTTTCGGCAGCAAGCCCTGGAGTACGCCGCTTCCCGAAGCATCCGGCACCCAGCCGGTAGGCCGTATTGATCGGGGCCTGTCCCCGGCTATCGTCCGCCCGTTGCGTTCGGTAATCGGCTATTTATCCGGTGCAGCGGCTGTCTGCCCGGTGGCGTTCCCATCGTACGGCCCCTCGATCAGCTGCGCCACAGCGGCCCGAGCGGATTCGCAGGCCCCGTGCACCGTCGCCTGGTGATCGAGTGAAAGTGCTTCCCCGGCAAAATAAATTCTGTCCCTTACCGGCTCTTTTATTTCTGCAACGATGCGGCTTCGGTTTCCGTCAAAAGAATAGGAATAGGCGCCTTGAATAAAGGGTTCCTCGGACCAGTTTTGCAGGACGTGCTTTACATAATTGGCCGATGCCTTTCCCGCAAATATCCCGTCCAATTCGATCAAAACCTTCTCGACGATCGCTGCTTCGCTTTTCAGTTGGGTGTAGGCAAGTGCCTTTTCGTTGATCGCAAACAGTCCCAAAATATGCTTGTCTGAATCTTTCCGGAAAGCGGCATCGTAGAGGATTTTGTTTTCCTCACGCATGGCCCGAGACAGCTTATCAAAGACCAGAATATCCGGATAAAATCGTTCCCTGAATTCGATAAATAGCTTCATTCCCTCGCCCATGTACACCCGGTTGATGGCCTTCGTTTTGGCAAGGGGCAAGGCGGGCACAAAGGCAATTTGTTGCTGCTGAAGGGTCTTGATCGAGCTGGTGAGGAGCACCTTGTCTGCCTCGTAGTGCTCGCCGGCCTGCGTTGTCACGCGTACTTTTTTGCTTTCATAGTTGATTTCGGAAACCGGTGCACGAAGTACCAGCCGATCGGAAATCGTTGGCACGATGAATTGCTCAAAAAAGTCAAACCAGGTCGTGCTGGCAAATTTCCATTCCCGGTAAAAATTCCGGATGAAATGGTGGGAGTTGAGTTTTCCCGCATGCCAGCTTTTGATGGTTTGGGGATGGTAATCCATGATTTCGACCGGGGTACGCGCTTTGGGATCGTTGCGAATGGCCGACAGTACCCTCGGGTGGGTATGAATCCATTCTGCACCCAGGTCTAATGGGAAATCGGCAAAATCATTGATTTTTTTTAGCCGCCCGCCGTAGACCGAGGCCGCTTCGATGAGCAAAAAATCAATGCCGTACTGCTTGAGCAAATACGCTGCGGAAAGACCGGCGGCACCCGCCCCGATCACGAGTACTTTTCCAGAAAAATTCCATGGAAACTGCGGTAAAATGGACCGCTCGCCGCCGAAAGTGGGTAGCAAAAAAGAAGGAAGAAAGGGCAAGCAAACACCCATCCGCAGACTTTGCTCCATAAACTCTTTTCGTGTCATTTTTTTTATTTTGATGGGTTTAGGGGTCAGCCAGAAAGGCTGGCAAACCAGTGGTTCCGATGGTATTTTTCGTACATCGCTTCGGTAGCGCCACAGCATCCCTGGGCATGCCGCCGCCCTGAACGGCTCGTTGTACAGGTCTGCGAAACAGGGAACAAGAACGGCCGTTCCTGCCTTGTATCCGCCCGGCGCTGCCCGTATCGGCATCTCCGGCCCTGGAGACCCGGCTAAAACAACCGGTGGGCAATACCCAGGTAAATCACGTTGTTTCGCAACTCCCTGTCAGCGACAAGCCTGGTCAATCCATGGCAGTACCGTATCCCGATGGACCAATCCGTTTCAAATGCGTATCCCAGTCCGGCATTTATCGAGAAATCAAACCTTTCCACATTTTCCAGCCGCAGGTTATCCGGTACGGACTTGCTGGTATTGACGGTAAGGAAGCCCAGTTGTGGACCCAATTCCGTATAAAGCTTCCCCTCTCTCCATTTCAACATCAGCGGTAAGTTAATGTAAGAAATCTTGTACCTCCCGTTTTCTTCCGATTGCTCCCCTTGCAGGGACCAAATCATTTCGGGCTGTAGCTTCAGCACTTTTGAGACCTTGAAAGCGGCATAGGCACCCACCGAATAACCGACCTTTCGGTCACTTTCCGGAAGGGCATCGTTGCCCCATAATTCGGCAAAATTCACACCTGCCTTGATCCCGTAGTGCACCTCCGCTGCTGCGCTCGTTTCTTGCGCGCGCAGCGGAACGGCGTTCAGCAGGGCAAGGCACAACACGCAGCCCACCAGGCCAGGGAATCGTTTACACGGGTTTTTGGGTGCCGGTATCGGTAGGTAACGCATGGGCTCAGTCTTGTTTTTTGCAAAATTCGCTAATTAAGCTGACACGGCATTTGATTTGGATCACAAAATCACCTTGATCGAAGGCGGCTTAGGGTTTCCCGGGATATCCCCAAATAGGAAGCGATGTAGGTAAGCGGTACCCGCCGAAACACCTCCGGTTGATGGGTCAACAGGGCATTGAACTTATCGGCGGCAGCTTTCATGTGCAAGTCAAAAATTTTGTCTTCCATAAAAAGGGCGTACTCGAGGATGGTTTGATTGACAAATCGCATGATCTCCAGGTTCTCCAGCATCAGGGATCGGAGTCCGGGAATATCAATAGCGATCAGGATGCCGTCTTCAAGCGATTCGATGTTCTCCCGGGAAGGGAGCTCGTTGAAACTTCGCAGCGAACCGATCACTTCATTTTCGAACGCAAACCAGGTATGTACCTCGGTCCCATTGTGCAGGTAAAAACTTCGGGAGGCACCTTTGCAGATCCAATAGAATTTGGTACAAATCGTTCCTTCCCGTACCAGGAGCTGCTTTTTGGATACAGCAACCTGTGTCAGCAGTGGCTGCAGCAGGACAACGGCCCGTTCCGATAGCTGCGGCTCGAAATTTGCCAAAAAATCGGCAACATACGGTGTTTTTTCTGTCATCGAATACGTTTTTAGCAGGGCCTTTACGGGCCAAAAAGGACCGTCCCTTTCGCCCATCAGGCTATGGGATGGTACCGACCGTAACCCAATATGCCGGTAAAGCATGGCGGAGTTCGGTACGATGCAGGGCTGTCCGCAATTCATGCAGTAGTCACCCCTATCCAGTCGATCATCCGAAGTAACAAGCTACGGAAAAAACGGCTTTTCAGGAAAAAGCCAATAAATACTTACTCCCCTTT
The DNA here is from genome assembly GCF_009467825.1 of Cyclobacterium xiamenense. Lineage (GTDB taxonomy): Bacteria > Bacteroidota > Bacteroidia > Cytophagales > Cyclobacteriaceae > Cyclobacterium > Cyclobacterium xiamenense. The sequence goes on from NZ_WIOK01000025.1 coordinate 61,579, forward strand.
TCCCAATCCTGGAATGCGGTGGAAAAGGACGGTAGCTAATGCACGATCGGTCATGCCCGAAACACCGATGCCATCGCCCCGGAGAAAAATACATCCAAAAGGTTAATTTTAGAGCCAGATTCCCGTACTCCTCCTTACCAAACGTGGAATTCTCCTTTTATTTTTACCTGCTTTTTTTTAATTTCCAAAAAAGTTTCCACCAATGAAAAAAAGAGCTTTCCTAAAAAACCTCCTGGCCCTGGGTGTTACGGCCAGCCCCGGCGTGAATTCCTTTGGCCAGCTCCTGTCCCGTTACGAGCACATCCCTCCTGCGCAACTTGCTTCCAACGAGGACTTCTGGGCTGGAATCCGGGCCGGGTACCGGCTCAAACCCGATTACATCAACCTGGAAAACGGCTTTTATTGCTTTGTCCCGCAGGAAACTCTTGAAAATTTAATCGGGCACGTGCGGGAGGTAAATTACCAGGGATCCTGGTACATGCGAAACGAGCGCAAGGGAAACAAAGCGGCCACCACTGCCCGCCTGGCCGAATTGGGAGGCTGCAGCCCCGAGGAGGTGGTCATCACACGAAACGCCACCGAGTCCCTGGATTTGATCATCACCGGCATTCATTGGAAGGAAGGAGACGAGGCTGTCATGGCCGAGCAGGACTACGGCGCCATGCTGAATCAGTTCAAGCTGGCCGCCAAACGGTATGGGGTGGTAAACAAGGTGGTATCTGTTCCGAACCTGCCCCAATCCGACGAAGAAATTGTGGAGCTGTACGCGGCTGCCATTACGCCCCGGACACGGCTGCTGATGGTCTCCCACATGATCAACATCACCGGGCAGATCTTGCCCGTGCGGAAGATCTGTGACATGGCCCATAGCAAAGGGGTGCAAGTGTTGGTGGACGGGGCGCATGCCTTTGCCCATTTCCAGTTTAACCTACCCGATCTGAACTGCGACTATTACGGATCCAGCCTGCACAAATGGCTGAGCACGCCCCTTGGTGCCGGACTTTTGTACGTAAAGAAAGGAAACGCAGAGCATGTCTGGCCCTTGCTTGCCGAAGGAGAGCGAGACCCCAACGACATCCATCGCCTGAACCATATTGGTACCTACCCCGCCTATACCGATCTGGCCATCAACGATGCCATCGATTACCACCATGCCATCGGCGGAAAACGAAAAGAAGAACGCCTCCGGTATTTGCAAACGTACTGGACCAGCAAAGTCCGGGATATTCCTGGGGTAATTGTAAATACGCCCAAGGACCCTGCGCGGCATTGCGGAATCGGCAACGTGGGCATTGAAGGCATGAAGCCTGCGGAACTTGCGAAAGTGCTGATGGAGCGGTACAAGATTTTCACGGTAGCGATCGACGGCTCCAACGTGCACGGCTGCCGGATCAGTCCCAACCTCTACACCACCCTGGAGGAGCTGGATGTGCTGGTAAAAGCCTGTACCGAACTGGCAAAAGCCTAAGCAGCCTACCACAAGCAAACTGCTTGGGGCGTGCCAAAGAAACCGATTGACAAGCGGTCAGCATGGGTTCTACCCCAAAGGCAGCAATTCTTTGTTGACCCGAAAAGGGGCGAATTCCGCAGTAGTTCCGGGTCCATTTTTCCAATCAGCAGTACCAACGTGGCGGGTATACTGATCCGTGCAGAGTAGAAATTGGCAAACACATCTGCACTAGCAAATGCTATCGGGCACCATGCGGGCTACAGGCTTTTCAGGTCGATCACCTCAAAATTCCTCGCATCAAAATAATCATCCAGTCCATAGTCCGTATTGATGATGATACCTCCCAATAAGGTTACCTTGTCCGCATGAAATTCATCTTTACAGGTTTTCAGGTATTGGCGAATCTTGTTGTCGATAATACCGTAGGTAGCTTCTGTAATGGCTTTTGGGGGATTTTCGCTGGCAAGTATTTCCGCTCTAAAGGGAAGTAAACTTTCTTCCAGCTTCATCTGTTGGTAATCGTCGTCATTGACGATGGGCGTGTACCCATCATGCTGTAAACGGTTCAGGGCAAGCATCAGCGCCCCGCATGAATTGCCCTTTTCCTCCATTCTTGGTCGGAACATTTTGCCCAATTCTCCATCTAAGGTAATGCCAATGTGAGGCCCATAAAAGATAAACGCACTTCCTTCATCCGGAATATGGTGGGCATAGGCCGTCATCCCGGTTTTTCCAACAAATGGAATACCTCCGAGTCCGCCCATTACGAAGGGGCCAAAAAGAACGTTGAAGAAGGTAGTCGATGGCACATTGATATCGTCCGAACAAACGGATGTTGCCATAAGAATTTTTGAGACATCCAGTTGATGCTCGATTTGCATTTTTCCTAAAAAATGAATAGACGTGTCTTTCGCATCCCTGGCATTTGGGAATTCCTTTTTTACTATTTGGTCAAATTTCCTTTGTAACATAGGTAGATGGTTTAGCTTACCCGCTAATTAGCCTTTTAAAGGTAGGCAAAATTAACAAAATGAAAAATTACTGCAGGTCGCGTTGCATTGAGAACCGCTACTGCTTTGCCCGCCAGGATACGGTAGCGGTCGATGTTGACCAATGGCAGCAAGAGCCTCTGCTAGGAAACGATCGCGCATTCCGAACCATTGAAAGTGGCTATAGTCCTTTATTTTATTTCATTTTTGAAAAATTAAAATTTTTTGTCTAGTAATTAATTTGACCGTTTTTTGATTTACCAGCAAATGATACCGTCACCTTTCCTTTTTCACCGGCGGGTCCTGCATGAACACCTTCTTCAAATGAGCAGGTACCCGACTGCGTCAGGGCCAGGCAACGAACTCCGGATAGATCTTCCCCACCAAATCTCACCCTGTCCATTAGTAGGTAATACGCGTAATTATTCCTTTAAAGATCATCGGAAGAAACATTTTTCTGCTATGCTATCAAGGCTACAAAATTTGAAGGAAATTCCCTTTTCTCTGTTTCGCCGGAAAGGCGATACCTGCTTGGAAGGAGATCAGCGAGTAGTATCTCATTTTCAGCACCAAATTTGCTCTCAAAAACATGTGCTAGTTTAAAATCAAAGCACAGGAAAATGAGAATTTAACCTAGCAACAATTGCAGTAATATGAAAATAATAACAGGAAAGATCCTGCTGGTGGACGACCAACCTTATGAAGAATTATTTCTTAAAGAAGCATTGGCCTCAATAGACCGGTTTACTGAGGTAGAATATATTTCAGATCCTGAAGAAGCGCTTGCGCACCTTAAAGACAATCGTGACGAGATTTTTCTCATCATTTGCGATATCAATATGCCGGAAATGAGCGGTCTGGATTTTAAAAAGGAAATTGAAAAGGACAATTACCTGCGTGAAAAATCCATTCCATTTGTCTTTTTTTCCAGTGAAGATTCCAATGAAACCGTAAAACAAGCCTATACGCATAATGTGCAGGGATTTTTTAAAAAGGCGGATAGTATTGAAGCCCAGGGCGAACTTCTGAAAATTATTATTAGGTACTGGGCAACCTGCCTGCATCCGATTATGGGTGTTGAGAAGTAGCTATGGGAATAGCGGTTAAAATTCGTCCATATAATGGGGGACAGCTTTGCCTTAATGCGCTTAGGCTTGTTTGATTTCCTGAACCGCTGCAAAGGCCTATTGCCAAGGTCGGCACCTACTCCTTCCAATTCGAACCGTTTATACGGACGGTGTTTAGGACCTAGGGAATGGGGTCCTGCGGTCCATTGATAGGCAACGCAGATCCGATGTTTTGGGTTTCTGCCATCCGTACATCCACAGTTCTCCAAGGTCATTCAACCGTCTCGGCTATGCAAAGGGCCTCAAAGGGCATTTCTCGAAGGAGTTATTGGCTTTAGTACCTGTTTTTTCTTTGTGTTTTTCTACACTGCATTTTTCTGTTCTTACCCATACTTCCGAGAAATTGGCCCATTCGGCATGGTTATTCCGGCAATACATGCTTTCAGTAATCCGTCAATTTAAGTTGCGTTCTTTTAAAACCTCTTCCAAATCCTTGGTTTTGTTTGGACCTTTGAGCATCCGATAAATAAAAACAATGGGTATGACCATGGGAATAAAGAATCCCAAGTTTTTGTCCGAAGAGAGACTCCAGGAGACAATACCGAAAATGAGTATGCCTCCAAGAAAGCCAATCGCTGCTGCATTAAAGATCTTGGATTTATTTAGTTTCTTCTTCTCGACGATTAGTTCTTCGTCAGTCAATTGGTACAGGTCTTTCTTTTCCATTTACTTGAGTTTTGTAAATCTTTACTTCGTTTGATCAATTTCTATTGGGCAAAAGGCATCTAAATATTTTTTATACGCATCAACCTATCGGTTACCTGGATTATCATTTTGTCCAAAAACAAAGCAGGCGTCAACATGTCCAATTAGAACTATTAATGTAAGTTTTTTGTAATTCATTTTTTGGTCAGGTATCTGTAACTATTTTGGTCGGTTTCCCTTTATTGGGCATACCGATCGGCAGCCCTCGCGGCTATTTCCCTATCGGGCGGTGGATGTAACATCGTTAAGTATAGAAGAATTTGGAGGAATTACAACTAGCTTTGTGATTACAATTTTTCTTAGCCATTTAACCGATACGGAATCGTCCGCGTTGGATTCGCGATTCCAACCGCTTATCCGGGCACCCTTTCCCAGAGGCTTTTCTTGGCATTGGCTCGGAAGGTACTGCCTGGCTATGCCCCATTCGATTACGTTAAGAAAAAAGTGCTCGTAACAACAAAATAAACCGATACCAGAGGGAGCGTTCTCTCCCAAGCCCGATCTACGATTGATCGGCAGTTTTTTGATGATCTTGGTTCCAGTAGCTCAGAAATCCATCAGCACTTTGCCACAGACGGATGCAAAGGGTATAGGGGCCGTGTCTGGGACAGTCGCACGTTGGACCTTCCAGCATCCAAATGTGGGATTTCAAGGCAGTTCTTGTCCGCCTACTATATGGAAATCTGTCTATGCCCGATTGAAAGCAACTCGACCCGAGGATCTTTACCTGGGACAATATTTTAAGCCATTCCTTTTTGAAATCAAGCATCAAATTAATTAAATTTATCCAGCAGCATTTAATCGCATATTGTATATGCCATGGCAAGGTTATACTTCTATATTCAGTTCATTAGAAGGTTCTTTTTCAAATGGTGTTTGTTTGGATTTAGTTTGGTATACCCCACGTCGTCGGTAGTAGGTCAGTTAATTGACGTGAGCCTTCGTCACTTTTCTACCGACAGTGGCCTGGCTACATCCATGGTCAATGACCTATATCTCGGCCATGATGGGTATCTATGGATCGCTGGGTTGGGTGCTTTGACAAAATTTGACGGCACGGAATTTAACAGCTTTGCTCCAAGCGGAAAAGAAGCTAATTCTATTAACTTCACCTCTGTTGCTTCAGATAAAAAAGGCACCGTTTATGCGGTCGGCATTGACCGTTGGAACACGTATCATCTTTACAGATTGCTTCCTGATTCGGAGGAACTGATGGTGGTAGGCAATGACTGGGTCTCTGTTCAACCCATTCGGGCTGTAATTCCTGCCAAAAACGGAGAATTATTATTTATCACCACCAAAGAGGAGGTCATTTTGTCCGATGGTGATCGGATATCACGATTGTTCGAATCGCCCGCGCAAACGCCTATCATCTCAGCCTTCTCTACGACTGAAAATTTCTTCTTTCGGACGTCAAAGGACATTTTTAGGGTAAGTCGCACGGGAACTTTCACTTCAATAAACGAATCCGAACTACCTCCCTATGAGAAAACGATACCTTTAGAAGGTGATTATTACCCTATCCATAATGTGGCATCAAACGATCTTTCTTGCTTTTTCCCCATGTTACGTAGCCTGCTATACTCGCCTACGGTATCTTCCTTTCCTGAAACATCCTACATTTTTCTTGATCCGACAAGCTCTTCGCAATGGAATATTAAAAAAAGGAGGATTACCCACGTGGATCGCAAGACCAAAGAAAGTAGAGACTTCTCGTATCTTCTACAGGATTTCCCGAAAGCCCATGGTATTAAATGTGCGGTAATGGACCATTTCGGGCAGGTTTGGCTGGGCACAAACGACGGGGTTTTTGCGATAAAGCCGACATTTTCCATCGCGCAAAAACTGTTTACGGGAAGGGATAGGTTTGGCAATGCCTTTAGCTTCCGGGGCATTGCCCAATGGAGGGGGAAATTGTACGCAAACAGTTACTCGGGAAGATTTAACTACCAATTCAATGAAGGAAGAGAATCACCGTTTTATAACGACACGCCTGTCGTCCATCCGCTGGCAGCCCATGCCGGAAACGAAGCCTCCCTATGGCTATCCGATGGTCATTACCTGATGCGATTTCACGATGCAAACAGGGAGCCCACTGTCTATACACTTCCGCTCTTACCTAACTTTGATTACACCAGTTTGAACATATGGAGCATCTACGAAGACCCTGAGGGCAAGGTATGGCTCGGGACCAGTGTAGGCCTTGCTGTTTTGGATAGCTTGGGAGGGCAGATACGCTTTATTTCCCCCCCATTGATACCTTCAGACTCCATAGCAAGGGTCAACCACATACATCCTGTCCAGGATGGCCTTTTATTGGCTACCACCTTAGGCATGCAGCATTTTGATTTCAAGCAGGGGTTTAGTGGGCAAGTGGGAGTGTATGATTCATTGGTAAATCTTACCAAAGGCACGCCCATTTACCACTTACACATAGACAAGGAAGGCATTTTTTGGATCGCGAGTCATGGAAGAGGGTTGCTGCAGTGGCATGCGGAAAGGAAGCAGCTGACCAGCTTTGATGCATCTAATGGGATAAGCAGTAACGAACTGCACGCCGTTTACGAGGACAATAAGGGAGGATTATGGATGCCTTCCGAGGACGGGCTTTTTATGTTTGATCCATCGGAACAAAGAGCCGTGCGCTACGGAAAGGAACATGGGCTAACTGATGATGAGTTCAACCGCATTGCTCACTTTCAAGATCAGGAAGGCCTCCTTTATTTCGGGGGTGTGGCGGGCATAAATTTAATCGACCCGGCCGACATTTACCGAAATTACACAGATAGTACGTACTCGCTTAGATGGAATGCCGCTGTAGTTTCGGCCCAGGATGGAAGCTTCTCGGAAGATATTACTTCTGCGGTTCTTTCTAAAAAACCGATCGTCCTTACCAGCGAGCCTACTACCCTTACCCTAAAGCTCTTTAATTTGGGAGGATACACCTCATTCGAATACAGATGGAAATCTGACAGTGCGGGTTGGCAAAGGTCGAACGAACCCTTGCCACACCTTGTGGACCTTCCGGAGCGACAGGATGAACTCCTTATTCGGGCACTCGATAGTCGGGGTAGCGTGGTCGGTATGCTACATCTGCCCCTGGATGTACAACACCGCTATACCATTCAGGAACTACTAGTGCCCACAATGATAGGAAGTGCACTGCTTGCCGTAGTGGTTTTTGCCTTCTTTTGGCAAAAGAAATCCAGTGACAAGAAACTCCGTTCCAGGCTAAAACAACCTAGATTCGCTTCCCCATTCGATCAACCTGTAGAACCGCTTTCTGAATCGCTGGATGGATTTGCCGAAAAGATTGAGGGAGTTGTAAATCAGCACCTGTCGTCTCCGGAATTTGGCGTTAGCCAACTCAGTGAGGAGTTATGTTTGAGTAGAAAGAGCCTCTATCGTAAAACCAATCAGTTAATCGGAAAAAATCCCAACGAACTAATCAAGGAAAAACGGCTAGCGTATGCCAAGCAGTTGCTTTCCTATTCCGATCTCAACATTGCTGAAATCACCTTTAAGGTCGGGTTTAATTCAAGCAGCTACTTTACAAACTGTTATAAAAAACAGTATGGGCAAACTCCCAGGGAATATAGAAATCAGCTACTGAAACGAAAGAACTCTTAAACGCAAGGGGTTATTCAGCGTTTTTTGTCCCCAATCTTTCATTTTTTGACCCAAAATCAACATTTTTTTGCCTCCAAAAAGGCCAGATTTACACCGAATTTCAATCCACTTACTATGAAAAAGGGTCTATTCGTTTTATGCTTAATGGGGCAGATTTTTGTTGCGTATTCTCAAATGATCGCCAGTGAGGCAGGCATCGGAATACAAGGCATTGCAAGAGATGCTAATAACAATGCCCGATCAAATGAAGCTATTACCTTGCGGTTTACCCTGTATTACCTGACAGAAAACAATACAGAGGAAACCATTCTAAACGTAAACGAAAACCTTCAGACGGATGCTTTTGGGGTTTTTTCCTATGTATTGGAAGTAGGCCAGCAGCATTATCCGCTTATTGCCTATTTCGAAACTTATCTAAAGATAGAAGAAGGCTCCACTATCATCTCCGATGAAAAACTAAAACAAGTTCCGTACGCTGTCAGTGCAGGAAATGGGGTGCCCACAGGATCCATTATGCCTTACATTGGAGATACCGCGCCCCAAGGCTGGGTGCTATGTCACGGACAGGATGTCTCAAACGTGGCAGGCTCGGAAAGACTGCGAAATCTGCTGGGTAAAGCGACCGTTCCCGATCTGAGGGGGATGTTTTTAAGAGGTACCGGTCAAAACCAGGAATTTGGAAAGGAAGGACCGGACCTTTTGCAAACACAAGCGGATATGCTGGGAGCACATCGTCATGAAGCAGGCGCTGACATGGAGGCAGTAGGAGGAGAACACCAGCATTCCATTCGATCGGATGGCGCACTTGTAGCAACTGGAGTATTTCGCTCTATTACAAGCTATATACGTACGAACGGCGGTTCCATGACCGATTTCTTTACACAGCCCGACGGGGCCCACACCCATCCGATAGAAGGAAATACTGCCGAAACGGGAGGAGATGAAACACGCCCCATCAACACAGGTGTAAATTACATTATCAAACTTTGAGCCGACAAATGAAACGGCTGCTCATTATATTGCCTCTGTTGGTCCTTTGCATTGGTGCTGTCTTTGCACAGCGAGTCAATGTGAAAGATGTCACAGCTTCCCAAGCTATTCGTAATCAAGGTTTTACATTGCAGGTAGGAGTTCCTATACTGGGCGCCAACAGAGCAGTGTCGGAACGAAAGTTTGCTCCTCTGGACATCCGATTTCCCTGGGACATTTTTTATCAATACCAAACCTTTGCACCCGAGTTTTTTGAAATATCGAAAGGATACTTTGGTGATAAGGTCCGGCTAAACTGGGAATTTCTAAACAATCAAGACCGCATTACCAGCGTGAAGATATATAGAAGAATATACAGCGACAACTCACCAGGCCCCTTTCAATTGCTGGCCAACCGACCAGGTACTACGACAGAATTTGAAGACGCGTTTGCAGAGGGAGGCGTGCTTTACGAATATAAAGTAAAGGCAGAGGGTATTTTAGATACAGAAATGCCATTCGTGAACTTCATTACAGGTATTGGCTTTCGTTCTCCCACGGCTACGGTAACAGGCAATATCTCCTTTGAAGGCGGAAATCCAGTGGCCGACGTTACGGTTTATGCGGAACCAACCGGTACGCCAAACAATACCGGAAGTGCATTACAGATTCCGGGAGAGAGTGTACTGCCGCTGAACCTGGTTAACCGCCCACTCGAGGGATCGGTGGTTTTCCAAGCTTGGATTAAACCCGATCAGGAGGAAATCAATCCAACAGGTAGGATCTTTCGTATGCAATATTTTGAAGAAACACTGGATGCGCACTATGCTTTTGATGCATCCAATCAAACCTTGCGTATCCGGGTGGATGGATCTACCTTCGAGATAAAAAACTACCTGCCTAACGGGAATATTGACGCGCGTGGGGATGATCTCCTCGTGCCCATTGCCAACTTTGTCAGTCAATTCACGCACTTCACCATCGTTCTAAAGGATAACGATCATCCGCAGCTATACCTGAATGGCCGAAAAATTGGAAAGGATTATTTAGCGCTGATCAATACTACAGAACGTCTGTTGGATCCTACCTATGCCCGAGGCCCAATGGAGATCACCACCAACAGCGAGCCCCTGGTACTTGACCGTGGAGGAAACCAAGGCAGGTGGCAGGACTTCCGCATGGGAGGAGAAGGACAGCTGATCCTGGATGAAATCCGAATTTGGGACAACCGCGAAAACCGGTTGGACTCTGCCACCATACGACAGGACTTCAAGCGGTATATCGGAGGCAACGATCGATCGCTGATCGCCTATTTTAGAGCCAATGAAGGCACCGGCCGATATGCCTATGATCTCTCAAGAAACGGTTTCGAATACAATAAAAACGATATCCGCTTGTACACAGCTCTTACTCCTGAAGACCAAAGACCCAGATGGGTACGAGGGGGCGGAAACATTCCCAACAGCGACCAACTGGGCGTAATGGGAATTACCAATAGCAATGGAAACTATGAGATCAGTGCCATTTCTTATTCCGGCACCGGGGAATCGTTCAATATTACGCCACTATTCGGTCAGCACAAATTTGATCCCGGCCAGCAGATGGTGTTTTTGGGAAGAGGCTCTGAGGTGGTCAACAGGATAGATTTTACGGATATCAGTTCCTTTATTTTCAGGGGACGGGTCTTGTTTGACACCAGAGGAGTTTTCCCCTCGTTTGTAGAGACCAATGGAGGGCAGTTTGAAAATCTCAGCGAAGGCATTGAATATGTTTCAAACCCCGGGATTATCGATGAGGGGTACAATTATTACGAAAAAGGGGGGCTAACGTATCCAAAGGGCCAGTATTGGTACAACGATAACGGAACACCGGCAGACCCCGACGACGATTACCTGGAGCAATATGCGACCATCAGCCCGCAGGAAATCAGCATTCGCGTGGATGGACAGATTGTAATGGGACCCAATAATCGTCCGGTGCAACCCAATCAGCAAGGAGAATTTGAGATCAGGGTACCCATCGGTGACCACGCGATTTCGGTGGAAAAAACCGGGCACCATTTCTTATTCAACGGCAGATTCCCTGCCGAAGAAGGAGAATTCAAGGAGTTTTTTGAAGATGCCACAGAGACCGTGTATTTTATAGACACCACCCGGGTAACAGTGGTAGGAAAAGTGGTAGGGGGAAGCGTGGAGGCCGAGAAACCGATTGGATTTGGTAGCGAGGGTATCCGGAAAGAAACGTACCTGGATAGAGAAGGGGTTGAAATAGAACAGGTAATTAGTGCCATCAATAATATAGGACTGGCAGAACTGGTGTTGGACCACCTCCCTGGAGGAAGCAGTCCTACGGAGGAAACCCGGCATAGGTTTCATACCCATCCAGCGTCGGGCGAGTTTAGGATCAAGGTTTTGCCGCTTCAATATGAAATAAATCACTTACACGGGCTTCGGATTCCTTCAAACCCCACGCTTTCTTTGTTGGAAGCTACTGAAGAGTTGAATTTCGAGCAGATAAGGCCGGAAATAAGCCCGGAGTTTATCCTTCCGGATCAGCGTAAGGTCGTTGGAGATCCCTTTCAATACGAGCTAAGTTTTGTTCATCGGTCGATGCCAGTGCTCAGGATCAATTCCCAATCCGTTGACCCAACGCTTCAACTAAATGATTCTACAATCATTAGCACAGAAGGAATGCCCTACCCCATCTTTACACAATTCAGAGAGTATGAAATCGCTATGAGTAGTTTTGAAAGGTATGTAAACTTCGATGGTGGTGAAGAAAAAGAAGACAAGGTACCCATTTTGGATGGGGAAATGGTCGTCAATAACAACCTTGCCTTGGATAATTCAGAGAATTTCCTTAGAGATAAAGAAGACCAAAGCATCATCCGATATACCTTCAAAGCCGGCAGTCCGGCCATTTCGCCCCCCTTTACCAGAAATCTCGACATTCGGTTTCGTATAAATGGGGTGGATTACCCAGCGGAAAATTACCTCAGTGAAGGGATTATTTTAGGAGGGGAATCCGATGGAAGCCAGACCTTTATTACAAAGGCTCCCGATATTCCGGACATAATATTGAGAGATCCCCCAGGTTCGAACAGCTTTGCCGCTATCGAGCAGGGACAACGTGTGAGTTTTACCAGTAGGGTAAGAAATGCGTTTTCTGGTGGACTTTCCTTGAACTTGAAGGTCCTGTTCGGCGTGGAAGTTGCCGCTGGCGGTGGGATAGTTGGTCCTTTAATTACGACCGAAACCATAAATGATATCGAATCCGGAATAAACCTGGTGACAGGATCAACAGATGGGGAGTCGCTCACCAAAACCTATACCTTTACCCAGCGAATGACGACCAGCAACGATCCCAGGTTTGTGGGTGCAAAAGGCGACCTGTACATAGGGCAATCAAAAAACATTGCCTATGGTCAATTTGACAATGTACAGGCCTCCCAGGCTCGAATTGGGAGCAATCCCTACCTTGAGCTCCAAAATAAAGCGGGTGAAAGCGCCTTTATCAGTACTCAGAAAGCCATATTCTTTAATGAACGGCCTACCGAAACGTTCTTTGTTTATACGCAAGATCATATTATCAATCAATTGATCCCAGAACTCGAAAAGATCATAGAAAATTTGGATAACGGCCTTATTCAAGAAGACGATCCCGGCGTGTTAAGAAGAGACGAGTACCTCGAGCAAATTTATCAATGGAGAAAAACCATCCAAGACAACGAACGGGCTAAAAACCTGGCCATAAGGGACAAATTCTTCTTTTCGAGAGAGTCCAGACTATTTTTAGAGGAATACAATACGGATTTAGTGAATTTAATCAATGACTCCGAGCTTCAAGGGGCTGGGGCGGGTTCCTACGAAGGCAGATTAAGAAACCGGCTAACCCGCTCGGAATCGTTGTTGGAATTGATCAATCAAAGCCAGGTAAACAATATTTCCTTTGATGCGGGAGCGGGCGAAATTACAAGAACCTTGGAAACAGTAATCGTGAATGAAAACACGAAGGAATTTAACCTTACCATTGACGAAACTTTCGCATTTCGTACGGGATTCCGCCTGAATAAAGCGGGATTACTGATTTCAGGTGGAGGATTTGCCAAGCAAGATATGAATGCCTCCTTCACAGAGGAAAGTGCCTCAACCGTAACCATCTCCTATACCTTGAAAGACCCAAATCCGTTTAACCTTTTTAGTGTAAATGTGATGAACACATTCGACGGAAACGGGCCCATTTTCAGCACGATTGGGGGAAGTACCTCCTGTCCGTACGAAGGGGAGGAACTTTCCCATTTCTATTCCCCCAAATTTCAGGGAAGCACGTTCCCTATTTTACCGGTACCGGAGGAGCACCGTGTTCCCCTAAGTAATGCTACCCAACGCATAGAAGTCCCGCAAATCAGCGTGGAAACAGCAGACTTGGCCAATGTCCCGGAGAGCCAAAACGCGGAGTTCACACTGATCCTGGAAAACAACAGCGCCGCGGAAGTAGACGGGTACTATCAATTGATCGTAGACAATACGAGCAATCCAAACAATGCCATTTTCAATATCAGCCAAAACGGAACAGTGGTATTTATTCCTTACGGGGAAAGGGTAGAATACGCGCTAACGCTCGGAAAATCTATCTCAGATGTCTATGATTACAAGGATATCAAGGTAATCTTGCAGTCTCTTTGCGACCCGATAAACACCTTTGACGAGGTGGTGATTTCCGCCCAATTTGTGCCGTCCTGTTCGCAAGTTACCCTAAGTGCCCCCCTCGAAAACTGGACCTTTAACCGAGAGACGGCATTTAACCTGGATGGCAGCAGCAATCCCTTACTGATAAACCTGGGTGGCTACGATCGAAATTTCGGTGGCTTCGAGCGAATTGATCTGGAATACCGCCCTCTGGGCTTTCCTACATGGAGCAGGTTGCACACGTATTACAACCTGGAAGCCAGCTACCAAAATGCGTTAGCCTCCAACAGGCAGCAGATAAGCCTTATCGCCACCCCAAATCTGACATTCCCGTTTGATATTGTGGAAAGGGGCCTTGCCGATGGCCGGTATGAAATCCGGGCCAGAAGCACCTGTACCAATGGTACCGAATTCGTTTCGGAAGTTGTACAGGGAAGGGTAGATCTGAATGCACCCTTGCGATTTGGAACCCCCTCTCCTACCGACGGCATATTATCGATAGGATCAGATCTAAAAGTAAGGTTTAATGAGCCCCTTTTCTTTAATTCCGCAGTATCGTTGGTGGAAATAAAAGGACAAACCAACCAACTCCCGGTAAACCATGCGGTTTCTCTTCGATTCCAGGGGCAGGAAAACGTGATGATCCTGGAAAATCCCCAAATTCTGAACGAGGATTTGACCCTGGAATTCTGGATGAACAATGCCACGGAAGCACCTAACGCCAGGCTATTACATCAGGCTCGAGGATTGGAAATCGCACTTGAAAACGGGGAATTAGCCTTCGCCGTAGGAAATACCCGGATCAAAGGCCTGATCTCAGATGATGGTCTGTTTCATCATTATACCTTCACATACGATCACCGAAATGGGGATATTAAAATATTCGAAGAAGGTACCGTGGTAGCCTCCGGCAATGGAGGCACAAACATGAGTATCGCCTCAAACAACCCCATTGTCCTGGGCGGAAACACCTTTATCGGCAACATCCACTCCGTTAGGATGTGGCGAAGAGCCATTTCCCTGCAAGATGCTTTTGCCAATATGTACAACAAACTACAAGGAAATGAACCAGGTCTCATTGGCTACTGGCCACTTGACGAAGGCAGGGGAACTATTGCCCATGATCTCGCCCGATTCAAACATGCCCGCGTAGAAACGGACTGGGACATTAGACCCAAAGGAACAGCCTATCATTTTGACCAGGCACAGTACATGACCCTGGACAATGTTGGATTTGTACAACTTACCCCTACCATGGATGCAACCCTTTCATTCTGGGTTAAAACACCACAAGGTCACGAGGGAACCCTCTTTTCCAATGGAAAGGGCGATGGCACAGACGTCCTACAAAGTAACGGATTTACCAATAAGTGGGCCATCAATCTGAACGCGGAAGGTAACCTTTCCTTTGCCAGTGAGGGCTTGGAACTTCCCTTGACCACCAGGTCCATTGCAGACGATACCTGGCATCATATCACCCTATTGCTCAATCGTTCCGGGAATTTAAGAACCCTGGTGGACGCCGAGGAGGTGTCCTCCCACTTGTCCACGGGTATCGGCGGATTTTCAGGAAACCGGATATGGATCGGTGCCAGAGGCAGTACTTCGCTAGATGGCGCGGAAAACGTGGACCGTCCCTTTCAGGGGCAAATCGACGAATTGAGGCTTTGGAACACGCTTAGGAACCAGGAGCAAATCAGTCGTGACAGGTACTTTGAAATTGACGAAACCTCCATAGGCCTACTTCTCTATGCCAGGATGAACGCCCCAGACCGCCTGACTAACAGCGGACCCAGGTACTTCCATGCCTTCAGCAATAACAGCCTGATCTCAACCCCGGCGTTACTTAGCCAAGGCGAGGTGAATTACAGCGCGGACGGTCCGCCGATCAAACCGGTTCGAAACCTGGTAAGATTCCAGGTAAACCAAATCATCAACGAAGATGAAATGATTTTGGAACCGGTTATCAATCGTTGGGCTGAAATTGAAGGTCAGGTATTGGACATCACGGTACACCGAATGTTCGACGGAGCAAATAACCAACAACAATCCCCCGTCACTTGGACTGCCTATGTACAGAAAAACGCCGTCAACTGGTTCGTGGAAGGGCATACAGCGCCTGTGGACCTGGTAAAAGATTCCGAGCAAGACATGACGCTGAACCTGGTTGTTCAAAACCAGGGCGGCACACCACAGTCCTATAGCTTTAGCGGAGTTCCAAGATGGATCAGCCTAAGCAGGACCTCAGGAACGCTCCCCCCGCTTAGCCAGGTAACCATTCAGGCGCATATTGCCCCGGAAATGACGCCCGGGGTTTATACCGAAAACCTGGTCCTGGATACCGATTTCGGATTCCCCCAAAGCCAGGTGGTCAATCTTAGGGTGCTTCCCGAAAGCCCAGACTGGAAAATTGACCCTGCTGCTTTTGATTACAGCATGACCGTAATCGGTAGAGTCAGACTCAATGGTATCTTCAGCCGGGACGGGATGGATCAGGTGGCAGCTTTCCATCAAGGAGCCCTGCGCGGGGTCGGAAATCTCAGCTACGACCCTGCCTATGATGAATACTTTATCTTCCTAACGATTTACAGTAACGAGCTCTTCGATGAACCGATTTCCTTTAAAATCTGGAACGCGACCAATGGCACCATTTATGAGGCTACGTTAAACGAGCAACTGACTACCCCTTTTATGCTCAATAAGGTAATAGGTAGTTTGCAGGCCCCTGGAATAGTCGCGAATACCGAAGTACAGGAACAAGCGATACCACTGAATCAGGGTTGGACCTGGATTAGTTCTCGGGTACACGATCCCCTATTTGCCGATCTTAATCAACTGACCGCCGGCATGAATTTGCATACCGATGACCGTATTCAGAGCCACTCCCCCGCACTTTTGGAGACCTATTACAGAGACGAACTACAGCCTGGCAACAGCACTTGGTCAGGTACCATCAGCAATAGTGGCGGGCTGAGTGCGGAACGTATGTATAAGGTCTATTTACGGGAAGAACAATCGCTCCAACTCCGAGGTAGACCCGTGGATCTATCCGAGTGGTACTTCGATGTGCAACCCAACTGGAACTGGCTCCCCTTCCCAATAGGGCAGAATATACCCGTGAGAGACGCCCTGGCCGGCTTTCAGGCCACAGAAGGTGACCTGATCAAATCCCAGTCCCAATTTGCCATGTATGACGCACGTAACGGCTGGAGCGGTAACCTGACCTTTTTGCGGGCGGGAAGAGGCTATATGCTTAAATCTGCAAGTGGTCAGCGCTTTGCCTATCCGTCCATTTTCCATGCCAACCTCCGAACCCAGCCCAATAAAAGCACCCAGGCAATGGCACCGGATGAAGGAGGGCGGATGCAGCCTTCCTGGCTTCAGTATCCGGAAACCATGAATGCCATCGTTCAACTGCCAAAGAGCTACGAACAGGTACTAGTCTATGACGTGAAGGGTGAAATAAAGGGACAAGTAGCGCCCATGGAAATTGTCGGCAAAACCCTAGGCTTTCTCACCATTTATGGTGATCAAAAAGAGAAGCTGACTTTCTATTTGGGGCGGGGAAGCGATGAAACAATGACCTCCACCACCTTTGAGTTTTCGGGAAATACGATCCTGGGCACACTCAGGCAACCCGTAATCCTGCAGGTGGCCGAAAGCCAACTCAACGTGATCCCCAATCCCTTCGACCATAAATTTATGCTTCAATTCGGTGCCAAAGAGGTGCAAGACGTTTTGGTACAAGTATATACCGTGGACGGCAGAAAAGTAGAAGAATCGCTTATCACCGCCAAAATCGGAAAAAACCAAATAGAATTCCAGCCGGCCATTGCAAGCGGGATGTACATCCTGCGTATCCAGGTCGATGGCCGAGTACTCCACAAAAAGATCATTCGACGATAATGACACGATCCATGCAAAAAATCATCTGTTTCGTTTCGATTGCTTCTATTTTCCTGCCAGCATGGGGTCAGAGCCCGGACTGGAAAGTATCGGAGCAGGATTTCGAACATACCATGTCTTTGGTAGCCTTTGTCAATGTGGACGGAAGAACACTTACCGGCTCCGGGGATCGGGTAGCTGCATTTGTAAACGGAGAATGCAGAGGCGTAGCCGGTTTGACAGAAGTATCCAGCCATCAGGAACATCTGGCTTACCTCACGGTGTTTGGCAACACCAACAATGAAGTCGTGAGTTTTAAAATATATGATGCCACTGCCGATCGGGTCGTCGACGTAGCGCAGCAACTGGTGTTTCGAATAAATGCCCACGAAGGAAACCTGCTCCAGCCCTTCAGCATCGCACAACCTGCACTAAGTGCCGCCGCCTCCATTACCGAGATCAGCCTTGCCGGATTGGAGCCATTGAACGTAAAGGTAGCGGACCAGAAAGTGGTCTTCCTGGTAGAAAAAGACACACCCATATCGGCCCATACCTTGCTATTTACGTTGACTGCCGGTGCCACCCTCTTTTGGAATAATCAACCGGTCATTTCCGGAGAGAATCTCCTGGATTTTTCCCTACCTGTCAGTTTACAACTTCGCTCGGAGGATCGTTCGGTGATCCGGTCATGGACGGTCGCTATTGAGTTTGCCAGTGAACTTTTGGTATACCGGCGAAATGCCACCTGTTTCGAAGCGGGCGCCATTAAAGTTACCGGAAGTAGCGACGGGCAACCCGTTTCGTTGATTCGGAGCGGTCAGGTAATCAGCAGTCGGTCCATGACAGGTGGTGAAGTACTCTTCGATCGCTTGGTACCGGGAACGTATACAGTGCAGACCACAGCATTTGAAAAACTGGTAATCATCGAACAACCATGAAGAACAAGAACACCCTGCTGACAATACTTGTTACCCTTTTACTAACCGCCTGTAGTAGAGATGAGGAGGTGATCATAGAGGCCTTGGGAGTAGATTTTGGCTATCGAAACGGCGAAGTAATCCTTGAGGGCGATTGCGTTGATCCCAACCAAAATTTTGCAGTGCTGGTGCACGCCACCATGGGTAACTTCGGCACGCTTACGCCTCGGGAGTTTGACGTCTTGGTAAACGATATCCTGTATAACGTGACATTTCGGGGAGAAGGCACCAAGCTGATTCCCGTCGAGCTGAAACAGGGTGAAAACATTGCCAGGATTCCGGGAACGAATCACGAAGCACGGCTTGTTAAAAATGCTGCTCCAGCATTTGAACGGGTAGAGTGATGGATTCTTTCCGGTTCGTTTACTACCCGAAATGATTCGGTCCTATTGCCCAAACACTGCTAAAACCCGTATGCATGATACTCAGGACCGTGCTGTCGTTCTTTTTACCTCATGCGATTCAAATACCTCTCCAACAGGGTATGTCCATCTGATCTGATAAAATGGTATTTCCGTTTACTGGCTAACAGCAACCAGTGCCGATAGTTTCCTTGTAACTACATTTCTTGCCCTACTACTAGAGCAGGAAAATTACGCAAAACACCAACCAGCATTTTCCTATTCATTGAACGAAAAGTCGCCGGGTGGCCGATACGATCAAGCGGCGTTGTCACATTCCTTTTCACCCTGGGATTGGACCAAAGAGAAAAGTCTTGGCAGACGATTCCAACAGAACCAATTTCCTTACCATTTCTTGGTAAAACCAACCCAAAATCGGATTTCTATGCAATAGGCAAAGGCCAATGGGCCCCAACTGCCCCTTATTCCAAAACTGAAGTCGCAACCAGGTACTTGTCCCGTGCGGCTTTTTACTCGTCCAGCTCCCGGGCGGTCCAGGGTTTGGTTCGCCCGGAGACCTCCGCACGGGTTCTCGCAACCATTTCCGGAGCAACCGCACGTGATCCGTTACCGAATTCCTTGCGGATGTACGTGAGGACATCAGCGATCTCCTGATCCCTCATTCCACCCATGGGAGGCATGGGAATGGACTGGGTTCCGGCACCGTATTGCTCTCCCGCTACGTCTAGGGGACCGGTAAGCCCATTGAGCACGATTTTGATAAGCTTCGTTTCGTCTCCGGTGACCCGCTTTGAACCCAGCAAGGGTGGATACACCCCCGGCAGACCCTTACCACCTGGCTGATGGCATGCCAGGCAGGCCTTTTCATACAAGGCTTCGCCAGCTGAAACGACCGCAGGTCCCTGATCCAGAAGCTCCCGCAGAAAGTCATTTTGAACCTTGGATGTGGGGTTAAGTTCCCCCTCCTGAAAAGGAGTCTCCCAGAGAAGTTGAAGGGACCTCGCACTCTGCCTCAACGCGTACCGCAGAAAGGGGTCTAACGCGTGTTCGAGCGCTGCGGTTACCACTTCGATCGCAGGGGTCTCCCGCAGGTAGCTGGCGGCTATCACGGCCTCCAGGCGGACCCTGGGGTGGTCGTCATTTACGAGTTCCCGTAGCCGACCAAGGGCTCCACCTTCCAGCCGGGACGCCCAGTCTCCCAGCACACGGGCACCATAAGCCCGAATCCGGAAATCCTTCGACTGCAACAGGCGATCGAGCAGCTCCGGTCGAACAGTTTCATGGGCCTGGTAGACCCCTATCAATTCGAGAAGAAACTGATCTTTTTGCTCTTGAAGGTCAAGTGCATCTGCCGCGGCCACAACCGTTTCCGTTGGCTGGTAATAAAGCAAGCGTTTCGCCTGGTAGCGCAACCATCGCTCCTGAGAACCCAAAAGTGCAAGCAGTTGGCCCTCATCCATTGCAGATAGCTCGGGGTAGGTTAAGGACGACCTGGCATCTGCGGTGATCCTCCAAATACGGCCATGTGACTTGTCGCGACGTGGATCGGCATAGCTCGCCTGGTAGTGACCGATAATCGGGTTGAACCAATCTGCCACATACAATGCCCCATCAGGCCCCACAGAGACATCCACCGGGCGAAATGAATTATCGGCCGAGGTGATCAATCGGGGAAGCTGTCTGGTAGCAAACCCTGCACCTGCATCCTGGAATTGGTGCACTTCCACCACCGATCCGAAGTATCCGCCGATCAGTGCCGCGCCTTGCAGCGCTTCGGGCATGGCTGATGTTCCAATGATTTCCAGGGATGTGGTTTTGGGCGAAGTCTCAAAAAGGGGGCCTACGTCGTGATATTGCTCCGGATTGTTCGTTTGGTAGGCCTTGTTCGGATCCTCATGGTAGCGGGAACCGTCCTGTTCCGGAAAAGGAACCAATCCGGGCACGGTCCAATAGCCTTCCGGGCGGTCTCCGGTCTTGTGAAAGACCTGGCCGTAGTCATCAAACGCGACGCCCCAGCAATTGGCGCCGGCCATTCCTCCTCCGAAGAAACTCTCCAATTTTAAGCGGCGGGGGTGATAGCGCCAAACCCCGGCCCGGTCCAGACGGGCAACGCCATGTGGGGTCTCCACGCGGGAAATGGCGTGGAGACCCTGGGTAAACCACAGCGTCCCATCCGGTCCATGCGTAATGCTGTTTACCAGTTGATGCGTATCGCCTACGCCAAAACCGGAGAATAGTACCTGCCGCTCATCGGCCTTTTTGTCTCCGTCGGTGTCATGGAGATAAAGAATTCGATCGAAGTCGCACACGTAAAGCCCGTCTGCACCCGGTTCTATGCCTTGTACCATTTTCAGGTTTTCGGCAAAGCGCCAGGAGCTCTCTGCGACCCCGTCGCGGTCACGATCCTCCAGGACTTGAATGTAATCCTGCGCAGGCATCCCGGCCAGGGTCTGCGGGTAGGAAGGTGAACATGCGACATAGAGTCTTCCGTCCTCGTCCCAGGCGAATTGCACGGGATTCACGACTCCTTCCAGCTCTGAAGCGAAGAGATTGACCGAATACCCTTCGGCGGTCGTGAACCCGGCCAGTTGTTCTTCTGGTGTCAACGCATCGATCTCACTGTACACCACCGGAGCGACCGAGACTCCCGGTGCTTCTTTACCAGCGATCCGGTCGTAAATGACGGCATCTGCGTTTTCCACAAGGGGCAGCTGCTGCTCAAAAGCGACCTGCAGCGAGGGCTCAGCCCCGGCCCCCTGCCCATACAGCTGATTCACACGGTCTCCATAGACAAAGGACCAGTTTGCCGGCCGCCAAAAATCGAACCACAGGCGATTTTTTTGAACGATGGCGCGACGGACCTCCTCCGAAGGTAGCTCCCCGATTTCAACATCCAACTGCCGGGCAATTTCCTCACTCACCAAGCGTAGTCCCTCCGGTGTCAGGTGGATTCCATTTTCAGTGAGCCGATTCCCGTATGGCATCCTGGTCAAATCCACGAACAGCGCGTTGCGTTGGGAGGCGATCTTTTCCATCGATTTCACATACAACTGAAGATCGTCATTCCTTTCCCTAAGATCGGGTGCATGGGAAGCGAGCGGTTTTTCAAAACGGATGGGAGACACCAGCACCAACTTGTGGGTCCGGCGGGAAAATTGATCCAGCAACTGGTTGTAGGCTGCTTCGAAATCCGCCAGTCGGTCCGGTCCATCCAGTGCTTCCATCTGACCAAATTGAGCCAGGATCACCGTAGCGCCCACCGCATCCAGTTGATCGCTCCAATCGCCGAAGTTCAGGTCACGCCATTGCTCATAGACCACATCCCCTTCCCATGCCATCGAACGAAAACGGGGCCGTTTCCTGGCAAAACCTGCCGCCAACAGCGACTCCAATTCGCCCGATCGTTGCTCACGCACAAAATTATCCTGACCGACAAATACGACCACATCTTCTTCTAGCAACTGGAAGGTGCCGTCTTCGAAGGCGGGAACGGGTGCCCGGGTCTGTAAGGTTCCCAAACGACTCATGATAGCCTCATTGGATGGGAAGACGGTATCATCCAACTCCTTAATTTGAAGGTTACGGAATGAAATTTCTGCGTTGCTGTCGCCATGGATCTGCAAGGCAATGTGTCCTTCCAGCGGAATATCTTCCTCCTGCTCCCGATAGGTAATCGTCCTTTGACCATTGAGAAGGATCGTCACCTGCTTGCCACGGGCAATGACTTCGTATCGATTCCATTGGCCCGGCCGCTCAATCGAAGCAACGAAATCGGGGTCTGCTTCCGCCAGGAAACGTTTGCGCCGCGACTCATCGTAGAGGTAACCCGTGTAGCCTGCACCGATGTCTGCCTGGTAACCGATCATCTCATTTGCCGGGTGGCTGGTTCGTTGGCTGCGAAACTGCACGCCACCATTCACGAATCCTTCTGTGCCCACAAGCCGGTATTCGAGCCGCAGGTGAAAGTTTTTGTAGACCTTGTCCGTCGCCAGGAATTCGTTGCGCGGATTCCCCTTCAAACTGCCACCCGTAATGACGCCATCCTTACTGCGCCAAACCGATGCTGTGTGGGCATTCCAACCCCGGAATGACTGCCCGTCAAAAAACGTATCCGAAGGGATTTTGGAGGGAACACATGCAGACAGCCAGGATGCGAAAAAAACGAGCAGTAAGCACCCAATGTTCCGACGAATAGACGGACAATGGGTTAATGGGAAATTTACCCGCGCCTGACTGGCTAAAGCGGTGATGGGGATTTTTGCGGATTCAATAACAAGATTGCGTTGCCGTTGGTATTTTCTGCTGGGAAGGCTTTTATTTTTTGGCATTATACGATCAGTCTGCCTATTATTTATATACAATGTTCGCACCTTTTTATTCATTTCGTCGTAATTTACCTGTCAGTTCTGTTATTATCAAATCAATCTTTTGGTTGTATTCGTCAATCTGATTTTGGTATTTGTCCGTGTCTTCCTCAATAGCTTTATAAAGAAGTTCATAGCTTTTAACTCTAAGTTCACAATACTCTTTTAGTTTGCTATTTCTTTTTCTGATTGGTAATGGTAAGTCAAGTTCTCTAAAACTGATAATGAGTTTTATGTTCTCATTCCAATAATAAAGTCCACGGTCTTTAATTTCAGAAAGGATTTTATCGTTTGGTGTTCCTTCGGGTAGGTTGTAAACTTCTAAAGCCATTGATTCCATCGAAAAAAATCGCTCCATTTCTTTTTCATATTGTCCAATGTCATTTGGTAAAGCCTTATAAACTGTGAATGAAGAAATCAATAGTGCAACTGTCAAGGCACCGATTGTCAAAAACTTGATAGCTTTATTTTCAAACTGTTTTAAGCTTGGAACAAAGGCGTAACCAATAATAAGACCGCTTATAAATCCGCCAATATGTGCAGCATTGTCAATACCGCTATTAGGTTTTAGTCCATTCAGTATGTTGTAACCTACAAAAACCGCCATACTTGTCAATAGTGCTTTTTTTACAGATTTGTCAAGCAGATTTGTTGTCAGCACAGCAAGAAAAACTCCATACATCCCGAAGATAGCACCTGAAGCACCTGCACTTATTGCCAAGTCGTGCCACCATAAGCTTGTCATACTCGCAGCAATACCTGAAATTAAATACGAAGCTAAAAATCGTGTCTTTCCGAGATACGGCTCAAGTAAAAGTCCAATGTAAAGCAATGCATAAATATTTAGAAGCAAATGCAAAATTCCAATATGTAAAAAGCAAGCCGTAAATAATCTCCACCATTGTCCTTCTAATGTCATTGGTCGGAAATTGGCTCCCCAGTTTAGTAAGTCTTGGTTGTCTGGTAGAAGTATATGAACTCCTGAAATCAACATAATTATAAAAACGAGTAGATTAATATTTATCAGAATTGGAGATATAAAGTATCCTTCGGTTGGTGTAAATACAGAAAAGAAGTTTGTTATTTTCTCTTTTGTTGTTGAAGGTGGTTTGCTTAAAATATCATCTTCTTTTGATGCATAGCCTTGTCGTAGTTCTGTAAGTTTTGTTTCAATTTCTTCTTGTCTCAATGAGCTATTTATTTCTTCAAATTTTGAAAGCAATGCTTCGATATTTTTCTTGTTTTTACCCCAATCCGTTAATTGACTTCCTGTGCACTCGCTTTTTAGATTTGCAACTCCATTGTCAATTTTAACCGTAACTTCTTCGCTCCAAGAACTCCAAGAAAATTTTGTGTAAGCGATAAATCCTGTCTCACTGACGAAACTTACATTCCAGTCAAGTTTGAATGCAGCTTCTATTGCAAAAAATAAAAAATGTTCTCTGTCAAGATTGTCAAGTTGGTAGTCTTGAACGTATTTAGGTGAAAATCCAAATGCCATATTTCTTTTTGCTATTTTTGGGATGTCGTCTTTTCATAATTGGTACTAATCCGGTCATGCAAGGGAATTTCACCCTTGCCTTCCCGGAGAACTCCCGAAAAGTCGGGAGCTCGTCAGGATGTTGTCACTGTGAATATAAGGTTATTCATGATTGGACCAATTCCCAATGATCGAAAAACGAACGGGACGGTACTTGTACCGCTTTCTAGCGCCAGCGAACGAGCGCCTTGTTGTACAAGTCATTTACCCATTGCAGTAGTCGATGGGTTAATTCCCGCCTATTAAACATATCTCCTACCACCGTAAATCCAGCAGCAGGAGCCGTTTTGAAAACTTCCATGCAGTAAAATGATTTCTGCCGATTCACTGCTTCTCGGCGTACGTAAAAGCAGCAGCGGTTAAAAGCCATCACCTTTACGGATATACACGTACCTTGTATTAATATTTATTCCGTTGCAAATACGCACCGACCCCGCTATTACGTATACAGTATATTGCTCTGTAAAAATTAAAACATCCAAGATTTGAATGGCACTAAATCAAATGTAAATAAATAGATGCTAATTGCAGCGAAAACCAGGCTTAGTCCTAAAACATAAATTTTTAGTAATCCGGAACTACAGGTTCTGCTGTTTTTAAAGCTGGTAAGCATTGCAGCGATAGAAAACAAACCGAAAAGTAGGGTCAAAATGAATACAGCAATAGATGTAGGGCTTATTTTTCCGACAGTATCCAAAAGCTTCCATGTTTCGAGCGGAGAAGACGTCGAAGGAGGCACTATAAATGCCAATGTCATAGCAGCGAGCAACATTGAAAAAATAGCAGCACTCACCAACTGAATAGAAGGTTGAAAGGTTACTTCACTTCTAGTTACATATTTCAGGAATAGTCTTATCAGCAAAATCAACGGCAGGGCAAAAATCATTAGCATACAAAAAACAAAAAAGGCCACACTTCCCCATACCGAAATTGCAGCGACCTTTTTCAGGTTGCCGGAAGATTTTCCGTTTTGTAAAATGAAATTTCCTTGCCAGTCTTCTCCCACAAAGAACCAGTTTTTATATCCTTCCTCATCAGTAAAATAAACATGTTGCGCTCCGTCGTCATAAAGCTTGTACTTTGTTGAATTGGTAAGCGACCGGTAAAATAATTCACCGCCTTTTTCATCAATCCAGCAAATGTTCAGTATCGGATGTAAAAAAGCACCTATCTTACCCGTATTGCTTGGTGTATGTAAAGGCCTGTAATAGCCTATACTATCTTTTCTTTTTGACGGTTTATCTCCCGCGGGGACCCAGGTATTTTCAGGATCCACAATAAAATTTTGTAAGGCTGTGATCACAGGGTATAACGGAGAAAGTTCCGTAGTGGAGGCAACAAAAAATGCCCGGTCTAATTCGGGAATAACGATCATGTAGGAACCAAAACTCGGTTGCTCCCCCGAATGCCCGATTATTTTAACACCCTTGAAACGATCCGACCAAAGTCCTAAACCATATCCTATTTCATAATTCGATTTCCCAGACAACGTTGAACGAGCGGTGGTCATTCGGTCAATTGATGCAGGGGAAAGAATCGTGATACCATCAATGGTTCCTCGACGAAGAAACAACTGGAGGTATTTAGCCATAGCTATGCTATTGGTGAACATCAATGCTATTAAGTTAAGAAAAAAACAGCTCTAGAGGCCAAAATAAGCCGGTTTTCCTTATGAAAACCGGCTTGCTTTAAGTAACTTAAAGCTTCTAAA
>NZ_WIOK01000026.1 GCF_009467825.1 Cyclobacterium xiamenense
AACTTGGCCATAGTTGCTTTTTTGTACAACTCCAAAATACCATTTTTGGAGAAAAAAAACAACTAAATTAGAGGCTGCCCGACTTTTCGGACAGCCTCATTTTCTTTACCTCATCAAATGAATTGCTCCCGGCCAATATGCAACTGGAATGTAAGCTACCGACGGTTGGTGACGCCTCATTTTTTCTTTACGGAGGGTGTACCTGGATATTCCGGTGATGTTGACCCCCTTCCGGGCATACTGACCCCCCTAAAAATGACTGGTTTTTTGAAGAACGCTATATACTGACAATTTTACTGTTTTTTTCTGAGACTTTCCCCTTTTATTTCTATTCTATAAGATCCATGCACGAGACGGTCCAAAACCGCATCTGCAATCGTCTCCTCTGTAAACACATCATACCAGCTCCCAACCGGTAACTGACTTACTATAATTGTTGAGCGTTTGCCATGTCGGTCCTCTATCATTTCCATAAAATCCATTTCCTGTTGCTTATCCAGGTGTGTCAGCCCAAAGTCATCCAGGATCAATAGATCCGCTTTCGCCAGTTTATCAAAAAACCTGATACTGGAGCCTTCCAGACGTACCAGCTTGGCCTTCAACATGAGCTTCTGCGTATTAAAATATGCTACTTTATACCCCTGTAGACATGCCTGGTGACCAAGTGCCGAAGAGAGGAAACTTTTTCCGCATCCAGTGGAACCGGAGATCAGTACCGCTGTTCCCTGCGCGATATATTCACCGGTTGCCAGGGTGGTAATCAGGTTTTTATCCACTCCCCTGGAAGGATCCAGCCTGAGTTCTTCGATTGAAGCCCTGTACCTGAACCCGGCGTTTGCCGATAGTCTTTTGAACCTTCTGTTAGTCCTTTCCTCTTCCTCGGCCTGGAGCAGGATCTCCATCCCTTCCTGCAGGTTGAGTTCATGCAGTCTCCGTGTTTCTTTTAGGGCTTCCCAGGTACGGGACATCCCGTGGAGCCTCAGGTTACCCATTTTTGTTTCGATCTGATTCATTGTTCTGTTGTTTGTTAAATTTAAGTTGAGTTTGGTAATGTTCTTTTCCCCTTACGTTTTTGTGGTCGGGAAGCTTCTTTTGAACCGGTTCCCGGTACTGTCCGGTCATATTGTTTTCCAGGATGTTTTTAACAAAAGAATAGGAGTAAACTTCGTTGTCTATGGCCATTTGGCAGGCAAGCCTGAATTTTTCCGCATCCGATTTCCTTGACAGTGCCAGAAGGCCATCACAGGTATTATAAAGTTGTTCCGGATAACGGTCCTGACTGAAAATATATTCAACAAGCCTGCTTAATATATCCGAATGCCCGGAGGCGAGTTTCTTATAATATTCAGGGCTTCTGTCCCTGTAGTGCCTGTGCTGGGAACATAAGTGGTCGGCAGTTGTCGTGTATTTGCCATCCTTGGAGCCGCTCCGGATATGTACGGCAACCTGCTCCCCCTCATGGTAGATGTATACCATGGAACGGGTATAGAGCACCTTCATTTTTAAACCTATAAGCCTGTAAGGGACACTGTAATAATGGTTGTCCTCGGTCAGATAGATATGGTTGTTTTTGGCGGCCTTGAGTTCACAGTAACTCTTGAGTACGAACGGATCATCGGGAAGTGCGGACATATGCTTTTTTTCCTCTGCCAGATACTGTTCCTCTCTGCAGTAGGGTTTCTGTTGCATCCTGGTCTGGTTGTGGGCCTTTACCTTACATTTAACCGCTTCATTGAGCGAATGGAGGTCAAAAAACTGCTGGTTCCTCAGTTTGGCATATACCCTGGAATAAACCAGTTTCACCTGGTTCTCAACCAAAGCTTTATCTTTTGGTTTTTTCACTCTTGTGGGCAGTACGGCTGCCCCGTAATGGGTGGCAAAATCTTCCATGGCCCTGTTGATGTGGGGCTCATATTTGCTGGCTTTGATGACTGCGGATTTCAGGTTATCGGGAATCAAAACCTTTGGGACAGCCCCAAGAAAGGCTAGACAACAGGAAAGGGCATAAAGAAAGTCGGATACGGACTGGCTTGGAACAGCCAGTACGAAGGCATAATCGGAAAAGGGCATACAGGCCACAAAAACCGGACATTCAATTGCTTCCCCGGTTTCCCTGTCATAATAGGTGAGCTTTTTGCCTGCAAAATCAATGTAAAGCTTATCCCCCGGAACATGCTGCAATACGGCAGAAGGTTTGGAGGCTTCCTTTTGCTGCTGGAGATGGAAACAGAACTGGGAGTATCCATAGCCATCCGGATTGGATTCCCTGTACTCTTCCCACAACAGCCTTTTATTGACCCCTGTACGCTCAAGCTCTTTCAAATAGTAGTCGATGTGGGTTTTAAGGTGCTCGTATCTTTCTTCTTTATAAGCAGGGTTTCCCGGGTGGAACTTGGCCTCAAGTTCGGGGGATTCCAGCTTCAGAAGACTTTCCGTACTGTTCTTTACACCCTGCGAGACAAGGGCATCATGCTTTGCAAGATAGGCTTTTACGGTGTTTTTGCTGATACCAAGGCTGCGGGCAATGGTCTTGATGCCCTTGCCCTGCTGGTGTAAAATCAATAATTGTTTTATCTGACTCATCGGTTTTGGTTTTCCTGCCATAGCTTATCTAAATCGGTAAGTTAATTTTACCGCAAGAAACCAAAATCATCTTTAGGGGGTCAATCCCGATGCTCGGGACAGGCTATGCTCCGGAATAGTCCGAAAGAGGGGTCAACATGCTCCGGATTTTTTCACTCAGGGAGTGTGAAAGAGGGGTCAACATCTGCCGGAATGGCAGCCGTTTAAAGCATTTAAAGACACCCTAACCTTCCGGATAAGGGCATCATTTGGGGGGTCAATTTACTCCGGTATATCCAGGTGTACCTGGATAACCAAACAAATGTAGCTGTCAGAAGTGAACGGAGAGGCCGCAAAAAAAACCGTTGCGAAGCTGCCTTATTCGGAAGCGTGTGTTGGTGGTAGCCAAAATGCACCAACAGGGATAGAAAAAGAATCACCGGAATTCATCCGGACGTCAAGCGAGCAAGGCTCTTAGAATACCGAGGTAATCCTCCGTGACGCGCTTTCTCGAAAACGCATCCAATTTACCCTCATCTTTAAAATGTTGCACCGAGGCCGTGTATGCTTCGTTGTTTTCGTACACCTGCTTCAATGCATCGGATATTTCTTTCACCGAGCGACTGTCAACCTTTACGCCCACCTTTCTGTACTCCTCAAAAAAACCGTCCACACCGGCGTTTTTAGCATAGATGATGGGAAGACCCGAATTAAGGGCTTCAATAAAAACCAGACCAAAGGTTTCCGGATTACTTGGGAGTACCAGACCCAGGTATTTGGGGTACACGTGAACCAGCTGCTCATTGGGTACCGAACCGAGGAGGTTAAAACGAGAGGGGTACTTGCAGGAATCAATGTACTTTTGAATTACTTTTTTTGATTTTTCGGTACCCGGTCCAATAATATCCAACCCAACGGAAGGGATCGACGCATGGAGCGCGTCCATTGCCTTGATGACGCGTTTAATGTTTTTCCTTTTATAGGAATCCAGTTTAAAAACCGAAACGAACTTGTTGTTTTTGGTATGGCCGGTTGTGCTTACCTGCCTGCTTGGCTCAATAATATTTGGGATCAGTACTGCTTTTTCCTGAAAGGGTATAGCGGGAAAATAGTGCTCCAATTGATACCTTGTCCACGGAGTAAGGAATAGAATTTTAGATGCCCCGCCCAAAATCTTCCCATACAATGGGCGTGCCCACCACTTGGCCCGAATCACTTTGAGGTCGGAGTCACCGCGAATGGTAACAATATACGGAATACCCAATCTCTCTGCCAGCGAAAAAGCAATGATCCCCTCAAAGGTAAGTTTGTGGGCATGGATCATATCAAAATCCACCGAATTGTTACGGAGGGTTTTCAGGATTCGCCTGCCAGCGAAACGCATGCAGGGCGTGAGAAAAATACCAAAGGGCAACCCAAATACCCTCATGCCAAAACCATAATCCGTCTTGACCACCCGGTAATCGGAAAAAGGATTTGCCGAACGTTTCATAGAGAACACCAAATTGTCAAACTCGTTTTGTGCATCTATGAGGTTCTTGACAGCTTTTGTCTTATCCTTGTGTAGAAAGCCCGGGTAATCAAAAGACAGGTGCAGTATCGACATGGGTTACAACGTTGATTCGAAAAATGCCATTATATTGCTTTTCTAAATATTTCAGCCATCTCCTGACCAAATACTCCTGAATGATACCGGGTATGGTACAATTGTCGGGCATTTTTCTCCATAAGATCAAAACTACCCGAAAGGCCAAACATCCTATTCAAGGCAGTCTCCCAGCCTTTCACCGTGTTGTCTTTTACCCACAGTCCGATATTCTCCTTCTCTATATCAATATCGATGTAGGGGTGGTATGTCATTAAAACTGGCTTTCCCATGGCGATGCAATCGTTTAATACAGTAAGTCCAAAGGTATTTCCCCTGTTCTTGATATCATCCCGAATGGGAATGATCACAAAACTGGATGCCCGGTATTCCTCCATCAAAACAGGGTAAGGTACCCAGGAATTGTCCACAAAAACGTTCGAAGGCAATTCTTTAGAGGAAGAAACCCCCTTTTCCGTGCAAAAAATCCTCAACTGCTCCCCCACGTTAGAGAAAGCCGCAATCAACATATCGTAATCCCTATCTACTGTGCCGGCACAAACAGCAAATGGCCGATCGTTTGGAGACGTTTTGGTAGCTGACAGGCGCTGATAAAACTTCCTGTCCGGCCCCCAATGGACGTAATGAAAACGCTCTCTTGCAGAATCACTGGAAAAATCCAAATCGATTTGGGTTTTCTCTAGTAATTTTCTACTGAAAAACGCATAATGATCAAACTGCTGATACCCCTTTTTTAGAAGTCGGTTAAAAAACGTGTCTTTGTCATCGTAGTACTGAAAACCTTGATGTCCAAGTACTACAATAGGTATAGGAAGCAGTTTCATCCACTTCAATAGCGATAATAGCCGACTATTGGCAAGCGGGTAGGGCAGGTAGAGAAGGTCGTAGCGGTTGACCGACAAAAGCGTCCTAACCTGTTGGTCCAGGAAGGGAATACGAAGTAGGCTCCCCAGTCGATTTAACCAACGGTATTTTTCGTGCTTTAGAATATCTACAACAAAATCCCCGGACTCTTCCAATTCAATTTTCCCCATAAGAAAATGGCTGGGATTTTCCCCCTTTGACCAATTGGCAAAAATCGTATCGAATGAGTAGGAATTGATGAGGAGTACTCTAATCTTTCGTTGCGTTACCATTTTCTGCGTTTAAAAGACCAGCAATTCGTTCGCTTACATACCGTGCAGTAGCGCTTTCCGAGCATCGATTCTCCCACCATTCAATCATCTGTTTTTGGATACGCTGCATTTGCTCGGGATTCGCTAAGAGTTTCTTTACAATAGCGATTCCTTCGCCCCAATCGTCTATTTCCAGTATCGGAGATCCCCGGTAAAACTCGGTATTCGGCAACCGTTCGGAAAGTATCACACAGCCGGCACGCATTCCTTCAAAATGCCTGAAGCATTCTGTCATATCGTATCCTTTTGGACAAAGCACGATTTTACTTTCAGAAAGAATCTCTCCATATTTTTCCAACGTGTAACCCGATTTAAACGAACTGTTAAACATGAGAATGGAATCCGGGAATTTGCTACTAAAATCAACTTTCGTTTTTAGTAACAAATTGCGGTACAGTTCGCCCCTAAAAAATCGCTGTGCCGGGAACAGCCATTTCAAGCCCGATATATTTCGGAAAAAATCGATTCGGTTTTTATTTAAGTTTCCGCGGAAAAACACGTTGTATTTTCGATTCTCGATTGGCTTTATCGGTCGAAAGACCGGTACGTCCTTCACATAGCCAATCTGTATGGGAAAGACGTTCCCCGTAGACCCATATCTATCTCCAATATACGCCTTAAAAATAGCAAAATAATGCTGTGAATAGGGTCTCGGATCCTTTCCCAATTCGTCCGAAAAATAAAGCAGAATTTTCTTTTTGCTGCTTTTCACCTGTATACTTTCCGGGAGAACCTTCTTTTTGTGGTTGGAGAAAATAAAAAACTCGAAGTCAAAAAAAGTCTCCTTCATCAAACGTTGGAGCTCCTCAAAAACCCGGGAAATAAATACCCCTTCGTTCAGATCCTCAAATCTATAATCTGAGTTTTTATCATAATGTACATTGGGGTATTCAAACAAATCTCCACCAACTATTTTTTTACTACTCACATCTACCCTTTTAATCTTTAAACACATCCTGCATCAAAACTTTCCTAGATGGTCTATCGCATTGCTCGCAAACGGTTAACTATTTTAAAAAGCTAAGACTGCGCCTGCTTAAAAATACGAACAATCACCAATAAAATACGTCTTTACGAACCACAAATCTCAATCACAACTGACTGATGTAGTCTTCCAGAAAATCTATTATTTGTTGCTTTTGCGAAACATACGGAGCCGGTTCGAAATCTTCGACCCTATTGAGCAAATCGATCAAACTATCCTCTTCACGCCAGGCAATCAAATACCCCAATCGCTCAAATTCGCGGAGAATCTCAAGCTGATGATCATCTACGTGCTCGCCGTATTTTGCCAGCCGGGGAATGGCAATCACTTTCTTGCCAAGCTTCACGGCTTTCAGGATCGATCCGGATCCCGCATGCGTGATAATGAGACGTGCCTTTTTATATAAGCCCAACAGATCATCGGCCGACATAAAGGGTTTCACTGTAAGATAATTCGAATCAACTTCTGTATGTCCAGACTGAACGATTATTTCTTCGTTCAATAATCCTTCCTTGCAGAGTCTGTCCAACTCAACAAGAGGCCTTTTAAACTGGATAGGAAATGTTCCCAATAACACTAAAATCATATTCGTAGGGTTGGATTTATACGCTATATTAATCAATAGATTCCTCCTAAATGTATTCCTTTTTTGTAAAACCGTTGAGGACCCGGCCATTGCAAAATAAACTTATCCGCAATGGGGTAAATAAGATCCGCAGAAAACGCCCTTGAATCGATCCTTGCGAAGGACAAAATCCAGATAATCTTTCTACCCAACAATTTCCCCAGAATACACATCGGAACTGCTGTATGGCTTCCAGTCGTAATGATCGCTTTTGGAAAATGACTAAATAAAATCTTAATCGTAAGAAAAAAATTAACCAATATATTGATAAAAAACCCCACACTTCGACTTTTCCCATTTGACCTGCCCCTTAGATACTTAATATTATATTGGTCTTGATAGGCCATGGTGGAAGGAGCCATCTCTGTAACCAAAAGATAGTCATAGTTGGTAAACCAATCCCGCAATTCAAGTATCTGCGCCAGGTGCCCCCCATCCGAACAAATCAAAATAATCTTTTTTTTCTTCATCTTCCTCATGATTTTATAAAACAGTTAGGAATTACTTATCTCTTTCTTTCCAAAATTGGGTAAAAACCGTTTTCAGTTGATTGGCAAAAATATCCGCATTGAACTTCTTGCGATAGACCGACAACGCATTTTCACTCATTTGTTTCATTTTTGTTTTGTCATTCATTAGCGTTTTCACCGCATTCACCCACCCATCAACATCCCCCATTTCTACAAAGATACCGAACCCTTCTTTCTCGGCATCGAGATTTAAGGTTATATTTTTGGTGATAATCGTAGGTTTTCCCAGTGCAACTACGTCTTGAATACTGGTCATCCCCTGACAACCTTCCTGAATGCGATCGTATTTTAGCGGAATTAGGATCGCTTGTGCATTTATATAATGTTCCATCAACTCTATATAGGGAATAAATTCAGAATGAATGGAGACATTCGCTGGAAGCTCGGCTATCTTCGGCATTGACCTTGGCGTACAAAAAATCTTTAATTTATAATCCAGGCGCCTAAATGCTTCAATCAACGTCTCGTAATCTCTCGCCGTATGTCCCGCACTAATCAGATAGGATTCTGTCGCTCCCGCAGAGAATTTCGAGTTTGCATAAAAATTAAGATCTGGCCCCCACTGAGCCGTATACAGTTTATTGGCAATCGCATCCGTATCGATCTTTAATTTTTCAATGGCCTGAGCCAGCAAGGCTTCACTTAAATAAATGCTGGCATCGTAGGTCATCAAAAGCTTTTTGGTAATCTTCCTAACCAGGTAAGAGCTGGAATTGGTTCCGATAAAGGGCTGGTGAATCGTAACGACCACCGGTTTGCGGTAAATTTTTAAAAACTTAAGAAATAATAACAACTTTGTGTTCTTCGTATTGTAGGGCGCATACAATACGTCGTAGCTCCCCGGCGAAAACAATATCCGTATTTGTTGATCCAAGTGTGTGACCCCAACTTTCCCGCCGATTCGGTTCAACCATTTGTACTTTTCGTGGGGAAAAATAATCATCTTAAAATCGCTGATGCGCTCCAATTCAATCTTACCCCAAACATGGTGAGACCCGCTTTTTCCCTCGCTCCAAAGCTGGTAAGCGTTTTCCATGGAATAACTATTGATCAACAAGATCCTCATTTCAGTAACAGAAAATAACTGGAACAAACAAATGTATCCGGAACCTAACAAGAAGGAACCCTATGCCGCACTACCGGCTAGCGAACCAACACCCATGAACTTAATCCTAAATGACCCGTGAAAGCAGCGACTACTCAATGTATAAACGTTATAATGCCCCCGCTAACGGGTGTAGAGATGACGTGCATCCCGCGCGAGCCAAAGGAACAGGGACCCTTGGCTCGGCGGAAAAACACCCGATCAAACGCGGCTATATGTATCAATTAAGGTTTTCGTCTGATGTATGTTCGCTCTTGACGAAGCACCGAACAATATGGATTCAACTCCGTCCAGGGAACAAACGTATTCCAGGGCTTCCGCCGGAGGCAGTGCCCCTGCAGCAAGTACTTGCATGGCGACCAACTTGCATCGTTTTTGGGCGATTACCTCTTCATACTTTTCTTTCCCGCCAGACATTCGAAACCCGATTTTATTGATCGATGCGCAGACTGTAGGATTCTCAATACCTGCTTTCTCGAGCGTATCCAGTAACAACGGTAGATTCATCGTAATGAAGCCCGGTTCCGCTTGGTGCTTTTCTTTTACGTGCCGATAAAACGTGACCAAAAACTCGGTCATTCCCAGACCTAACAGCAAGTCCGTGATGACATTCTGAACCCAAATCACGGGGGTTTTTATGCCCTTAAACATTTTCAATTCGGCATCAATCATCAACTCCGCCAGGGAAGAAAAATCCTTTTTCACAAAAGCCAGCCCCCCCTTTGCAAACGTATTGAAGATGTTCCCGGGAACAAACTGTTTGATGGTCCCCAAATAGCCCAACTCGGTCACCGCATTTGCATATTTATGCGCGTAGGGCATACAGGGAAAAATTTGAAAACCGTTGTATTTATCGTTTGTTCTGATGACCTCGCAAATATTGGCAATACGATCATGCGTCGTGCACATAAAGGTATTAATCCCTTCATCAATCGCGGTATCCAACACTTTCAGGATGGCCTCGTCTTTTTGAAATTTCATCGTCTGAGCCCTGGATTTTTCATCAGAACTGTGGTTTACACCAAAAAACTGATTATCTCCAAATAATACTCTATCCATTTTCTTATTGTTTAGCGTTTTCAAGTAATTTTGATATTGTCTGATCCGTCACTGTCGCGTTCTTGAAACTACTTTTATTCTGAACTCCCTTATTGAGAATACAGGAAATAAAGTGATCCAACTGCGAGCTATATTCCTCTCCCCTCAGGTAAAAGTCCACGGATTCAGTAAGGTCTGTTAAGTACTTTATCGTCCAGCCCTTTTCAAGTCCCTCTTGTAAATTTGCTTCTTTCAGAAAAATCTTTACTTCTGTAGCATCAGCGATTAATTTCCCCTTCTTTCCCATGACGGTGATTTGAGTCGTCATTTTTCTATGCGTCTCGTCGCTCCAGTTCACGGACAATTGGCCACTCAACCCATTTTCCAATTCCATACTGCTGTAAACAGCATCTTCCACGCCCCGGGAGAAAATACTTTTAAGCATCGTCCCCGAGACTGCCGTTGGCTTACCCAGAAGAAAATATACCAGATCGATGGTATGAGACGCATAGTCATAAAGACAGCCTCCTCCCTGATTCTTTTCAGACCTCCAGGTTCCCCCTTTTTCTCGCAATACTACAGGTCCGTAGGATTCCGCCAAAAAATGGTACATCTCTCCCAGTATCCCTTTTTCGAGCAACCTTCTTACTTCCTCGAATGTCCCTAAAAATCGATTGTGGTACCCTACTTGATTTACTAATCCTTTTGCATCCGCTTTTTCTGACAGGCGAATCCCATCCTCCGCGTTGAGGACAAAAGGCTTTTCGCAGAACACGTGAATATTTCGCTCTAATCCATAGTCCACCATTTCAGCGTGAAACTTGGTCGGAGATGCAATGAGCAAGGCATCCAGGTTTGCCTGATCGATCATCTTCTTATAATCCGTATAACACGGAAACGACGAATATTTCTTGAACCCGTCGATTACCAAACCAGAGGTGTCACATACACCTGCTACCTCTACTTCCGGATGCGCGCCTAAGATCGAACAATGTGATAAACCCATTTTCCCAAGGCCTATAATCCCTACTCTAATCATTTTTAATTCAGTTTAAAATATATGTTAATAGTGCAGTATAATATTTCAAAAACCAGAACATCACTTACAAATCTGCAAGCACCCGATCTACTTTGTCTATAAACCTTTCCCAATTATTCTCCTTAAAAAAAACGTCCCTTTCCGACCTCAGCTGATCGGATGTTGTACCCGTGAAACGACTACATTCAACGATATCCCCAAAATTCTCGTAGGTTTTCACAAAACTCAGGTTGCTCAAATCTTTGAATGCCCCATGATTTGGACCCAGTATGGCGCTTCCCATGCGTATGGAATCAATCAACGAACCCGAACTTATAACCGTGTCGGAATTATAGGTAAACAAAATAAATTTTGCTTCCTGTGCAATCCGATAAATTTCCTCCAATTCCAGAATTTCATTAGTAAACATAATATCTTCGTTTACATAAGAGGTGATTTCCTTCAGATAGGCTTTATCAAAACATTTTCCAACAATTCTTACTTTAAAACGGTGTTCCTCGGATATTGTAGCGAGGAAATTTAAAAACTTATCAATCCCTTTGTACCTGTGAACGCTGCCCCAAATCAAAAAATCGATGGTTTTTTCCGCATCAATAATCGGAAACAGTTCGCTAATGGGATGCAGAATCACCACAACTTTGGCTGCTTGTTCGGGGTACGTTTCCTCAACAAAAGACTTACCTGATTCGGAGTGGGTGATAATCTTATCAGATCTTCGCATCATTAACCTAAAAACTTTATCCGCCTGTTGATTGTCTCGTTGATGGTGTGAACCTTTGTTATGCAGTACCCAAACAATTTTCTTTTTGAATATACGCACCAGCCAAAGGAAAAAGACAAACCCAGCTACTTGAAGGCGGCCAAACTTCTTTTCCGGCAGGTTTTCGATCCAATTAAAAAGAAAAACTTCCGATTGGAAAAAGTAGACAAATAAATTCAAAGTACCTATATTTGGCGCATTTTTGTTTACAACCCGATGCTTTTTAGCAAGTTCCCGGTGGAAATCAAAGATATAGGGATTTGGAGATCCATAAAACCGATCGTGCTTGGGATATAAAAAAATATTTTTCATCTGTTTATAATTGTCTTTTTGTGGTCACATAATCTGTCCGGATCACTTAATAATCATCCCTCTGTGTGACGGTACCTCATGCCTGCCTGTCCGGTAGGCGGGCACGATTTCATCACGTATAATCAGGCCAAAACTGAATTCAAGGCCTGTCTAAAATCATCTCGCACCTTTTTGCCCTCGTGTCGCTCTTTTGCTATCGCTATAGCCGCTTTTCCAAACGCTTCTCTTTCGCCGGAATTTGTCAGCAGTCCCTCCACTGCTTCCACTAATACGTCTATCTTATTTTCGGTGACCACTTTAGCCCATTGGTACTTTTTCGCATAGTCTACGAGCGCCGTCTCCTCCGGTGCAAAGATCAGGATTGGTGTTCCGCTTACCATGTATTCCGATGCTTTCGTTGGCATGGAATACTTGATAAACTTGACTGCGCTTTGAGAAAAATCATAGGGCAGGTACAATATATCCGCTTCCCCAAATTTTAGTGGAAGCTGTTCATAAGGCACCGGCTCCCGGTGTTTTACGCAGGAATACTTTTCCATCCAGGCCCTTTTTGTAGCTACTTGTATGACAAACTCTATTGAACTCCCCGATTTGGAATTAATTCGTGTCACCGCCTCCGCCATATTTTCTAACGACTCCTCGATTCCCAACCCGACACGTCCTGCATACAAAATCGTGGGGTTTTCAGCCTGCAATTCCCAGGTCGTTTTTTGGCCCGTTTTCCAAAAATCAATATCAATCGGATTGTGGAAAGGTTTGAAGTCCATGCCATATCTCCTTCGGTATTCATCATCCATCAACTCACTTATCCCCAAATGAAGATCGGATATCTTTAGCAGGTGCCGAAATTCTTTATCAACGACTTTTTCCCAGGATTTACCGAATACGCTCTCATCGCGCGCATAACTGGGCCAATCGTCCATCATATGAAAAACCATTGGCTTTTTCGAATACTCCTTTACCCGCGAACAAAATCGAACCCTGTTTCTCCCATGTGCCTGGGCGTAGATAATATCCGGATTAAAATCATCAAGCCAGCGTGTAAATTCATCGGACATCTTCAACTCGTACAACAATTCCATCACCCCCAACCACTTTAGTGCGGGCTCAACGTAGTCAATTGAAATCCGAGAACGTAACCGGGATTTTTTCGGGACAATTTCCTTTACCTGTCGCTTTTTGAAGTCCAGTAGTCCCGATGGATACCTCCGTTTTATCTTATTAAAGGGAAACTTCCAGATCGTCTCTTTCTCTCCTAACTGATAGTACGTATCACAGATAGCAGTATTAATATGGGTACTAACCAATGCCGGTAAACTCGCTACCGCTAGTTTATCTTTTGGCCAGCCGTAAAATAGATTGGTCAGCGTAATACCTCCTCCGGTATTGTTGTTAAACGGTTGGATTAATATAAGAACCTTGGGATGCTTCATGTTACCAACTAAAAATAACCTATTGTTTAAATGCCTCTTTGATCGTTTCGTCCGATAAATACCGAATATCCCTCGAATACCCGATTCCAACAGCTATCCAAAAAATCATGTAGTTTACCGAAAATATAAACACATTCATTGGATACAAACTTAAGATCCATAAAATTATCCAAATACCGGCTGCTTTGGACAAAAGGTTTTTCGAATAAAAAAACGCTTTAAAAGCAGCAGGAATTGAAATTACTAAAATCAGCACAAGTAAAATAGAGCCCCCTTTTAAAATCATGTTTAGGTAATCTGTCTCTATCATCCTCCGATACCCTGTCGTATCATTCACGTCAATATTCGGACACCAATAGGTCCCGTTAATTCCCCGGCCAATAATCCAATCCTGCAATTCGAAATCGCGATAAAACGCAAGTTCTACGTATTCACGCGTGTTTTCGGTACTCCGCTCCTCAATTTTCTCGAAAAAAGTAAACCGAAGTTTTTGATAGATCTGTCCGGCAAAAGCAGAAGCGACTAGTAAAAATACACCGAAAAGCATGGCCATCAAAACTTTTCGATTTGAATAAAGGTAGAGTATCACGAGAAAAATCAATAGGTAAACAACGCCTACAACCATAATGGATCGCCTTGCTCGATAGGCAGCCACGCCTACCATAAAAAGTACACCCAGTAATACCGTTAAATTTTTTGTTTTACTATGATATATATACGTGAAGAGAAGAAATCCCAATGGGATACCAAAATTTCTGGTAAATCCTTCGAAAATAAATTTCTCGTTGACGTTCGTCTCATAGTGCGTGGTAACCTCTTCGAAAAA
Source organism: Cyclobacterium xiamenense (assembly GCF_009467825.1). Taxonomy (GTDB): domain Bacteria; phylum Bacteroidota; class Bacteroidia; order Cytophagales; family Cyclobacteriaceae; genus Cyclobacterium; species Cyclobacterium xiamenense. The sequence continues at coordinate 13,997 of NZ_WIOK01000026.1, forward strand.
GAGTAAGTTGTATACGATATACGCAATAGCCAGCACAAAAATGACCGAAAAAAGCTTCTTGTAAAAAAATAGATTTCTGGGAAAGAAAAGAAGAAGTGGAAATAAATACTTAAAGACACCCCCAAAAATAACAGACTTGGTACTCTGATACGTATACTCGAACCCATAAAAGGTAATAAAAATCACCCATATAAAGTAAATAACCAATAGTATGCTGATCACTTTATTGGGCGAGCGGAATTGCACGATATGATAGGTAGAATAAAAAATTCCGAGCAGCGCGATCATCTGAAAAAATTGCTCAATCTTATACAAACTTTCGATAAAGGTATTTCCTAGCCCTCCACTTATGCTGTATAGCAGTACAGATGCCCAAAACACCTTATAGTTAAAATTAAGTTCGTTTACGTACTTTTGATAGTTGATTGAGTATTCAATGGTATTCATGCTTCTTGAATTTGCTTTATAAATCCCTCAACATCGAAAAACATTTCCTCTACCTTCTGTAGGGAAGCATCATCGCCTTCCCACCATTTTGACCTTAATAAACCATCGATGATTTCATTGCTAAAGCGGTATTTGATTATGCGTATCGGACAACCTACTGCAACCGCATAGGGGGGGATGTCTTTACTAACCACCGCACCCGCACCGATCACGGCCCCATCACCGATGGTAACCCCGTCCAAAATGATCACATTGGCCCCGATAAAGACGTCATTCCCAATCTTGATGGGTATTAGCTCTTGAACTTTGGTTTCTTTACAAAAGGTAAATCCAGCCTGCGCATTTGCTGAGTAAAATGCAGGAGAAGTAGAGATGCCATTGATGGGATGCATCCCCCAACCACATACCAAATTAGGGCCAATTGAGCAAAACTTCCCGATCGTTGTGTTGTATATCCGCGCATTGAGTGAAATGTACGTTCCCTTATCTACTTCTGTGTTACTCAGCACGTAGTACTTAAACACTCTTGCCTGTGGATGAACTTTACTGTTGATCAGATTTCCTCCAAGGATTTCCCAGTAAACACTCTCCTTTTTTGCCGATACCTTGAGCAGTATAAACGTATTTATGAAAAAATTCCGTATGTAATTGAAAACCCTCATTGATTCCAAATATTTTTCGCTGATTTATTCAATATCTTTCGGGTTTGAATAAAGAACACCAAACCCTGTACCCCAAAAATGATGGTACTGGTAAGCGTGATTCCGACCAAACCAAACAACCCCCCTAAATAAATGGCCATCGGTATATTCAGCACCGCCGCAATAGAAACCATGTACAGCTGCAGCTTGATTTTACCGATCCCGTTTAAGAAAAAAACATGAATCGTCTGCCAGATTGAAACCACCACATACACGCACATTGCCACCGAAAGGCTAAAAGGTACCTGCACTTTGTCCCCTACCCAAATATCGTATAAAAACGGTGATGCAAACAAGATGGCGACCGCTGCAAGAATGGACAACAGCCATATTTTTCTCATTTTAGCCAGGGTATTTTTTATCCAGGTGTATTCCTCACGTACATATGCATCCGTAAATGCACTCCAAAGTGGGGTTGCGACAATCCCAAAACCCATCGTCACAATATTAAATAATTTGAAGGCTATATTGAATGGCGTGACTTCCGTCGGGCCAAACAGCTGCGTAATAATGATATTATTCGTGCTGAACAACACGAGTGCGCCAATCTGAATGATAAAAAACTTCCCCCCTAATGTCATTAAATCCCGTGCCAGGCTAAAGTCTACTTGCTTTAACGAGGGTGCGTATCGCTTGTATTCGTGATTGTAAAACCAAACACTTGAAAAAATCAAAACCAATACGGGTGTAAAACTCAGTGCCGTTCCCAAATAAATTAAGTTTCCCTCTGTCGTTAACGTCAGGATATAAATCACAATCAGCGAAAAAAGACTCCCCAGAAAATTAAAAAAGGAAGCTTTCGCAGGTTCCTGATTCGCAGTAAGTACGGTTGTAATTAACTTTAAAACAAATTGAAGGCAAAAGAACGTGAAAACGATCAAGGCCAAAATCCGTAATTCTCCAGCCATTTCAACCGGCGAATTCAGAATATTTGACCAATTCAAAAAAGGTGTAATACCGGCAAATACCAGTAACACGACACCAATAATCAAGCTTAAAACTACATAGGTGGTACTGATGTATTTTCTCGCCAAATCGTATTCACCCCTGGCAATACTTTCGGCGAATTTGTTTCGCAGCCCATGCCCAAAACCGATGTCAAAGAAACTAAACCAACCAACGATAGAACTCAACGTCAACCAAATACCGTAGCTTGTCGCGTTAACGTAATTGATAGTCAAAGGAACCAGTACCAAGCTAATCGCGATACTTCCGCCCTTTATCACCAGGGAGGCAAGGATGTTCTTTTTGGCTTTTACACTTCTTTTGTGCCCTTTATTGATCGCCTTACTTAAAACGAAATAAAGAGAGGAAACTTGACTTCTCATACAGAAAAACATTCACTAACACCTCAACCTAAAAAAATGCAAGGCTATACTTTTTTCACCATCTTTTTATACACCTCGCGTTTCTTCTTCTTAATATCTGCCTTCTGATAGTAATCGTAACCGTAACTCATCTTGGTTTTGGCATCATTTAAAACAATCACAGGATTTTTTAATTTCTTTTCTCTTTTTTGCTCGTTAATGAACGTAATTGCCTGTGATTCAGAAAAGTTGTACCTCATGATATAGGTGGTGATATCCGAGAACCGCGAAAGTGAAAACGCGTCGGCCACCTGACCGACAGGAGCTGAATCAATGATGATCACGTCGTATATCTCCTGAAGCTTATCGATAAAATACCCCACTTTGGGCAATAGCATCAATTCCGACGGGTCATCTGGGAGCGTTCCACAACCAATCAAATCCAATCCATCCGGCAACCGGTCATTCTTGACAATTAAATCTGCTATCGTCAACGAATCGTTCTGTAGGTAATCGGAAATTCCCCGCTTCTCCTCCATTCCCAGGTATTCCAATAGTAGGGGCTTTCTTAGGTCAAATTCAAGAATGACAACTTTTTTATCCGCCAAACTCATGCTCACTCCCAGATTCAGGGAAAAAAATGTTTTTCCCTCCCCACTCGTAGTAGAAGTAACCAGAATCACTTTCTTATCCTTATTGGGCAGCGCAAACTGAAGGTTGGTCCGAATAAGGCGAAACTGTTCGGCCACGGGCGTCCGTACCCCTCTGGATATGGCTATCGGCACCTTTTCATCGTGGTGGGAGACTTCTCCCAGAATGGAAATATTGGTCCTTGATGTAACGTCTCGTTTCACTTTTATCTTGGTATTCAACTGATAAAAGACGAATACAAACCCGAGACTCCCGCCCAATCCGGCAAAAAATGCGAAGCCAAGGATCAATAGTTTATTAGGTTTGCTCGGTTTACTGCCGGCCATTGCTGGATCAATGATTCTGGAATTACTCACCGTTGTGGCGGCAAGAGACATCGATGCCTCTTCTCTCTTTTTCACCAGGTATTGATAATGGTCCTGCTTGATGGCTTGTTGGCGATTTATTTCCAATAGCTTTCGCTCGATTTCAGGAACTTTCCCGCTCTGTATCTCCACTTCGGTCGTCCGGGCCAGGAGATTATTTCTTGCAATTTCCACACTGGATTTAATGCTCTGGATATTTCCCAGTATGTTTTGACGAGCAGAACTCAACTGCTGGTTCTTCTCCAGTATCAGCGGATTACCCGGTTGGGTGGTACGAACCATGCGCTCTCTGTCCCGCAGTAACTCATTAAACTTGTCGATACTAGCCGACAACGTTGGATCAGGAATATTGAGCGATCCCGAAATAACCTGAAAATCGTCCTCCTGCCCCTGCAGTGACTCCTCGATCGAATTCAACACATCCAATTGAATGGAATATTCTGCCAGTTGTTCTTTCCCTTGGTTAAACCGCTCGGCATACTGCAGGGCATCGGAACTCAGTTCGGTGATTTTATTTTCTGACTTGTATTCTTCCACCATCGCTTCAATTTCCCGTAAATCATTGGTGACCGAATCAAGCTGTTTATTAATAAAATCAATGGTATTTTTAGCTGTTTGGTTTTTGTTCAGCATCGCCTCCCTGTTGTAGGCTTCAATTAGCTTATTCAAGACTAACATGCCCTTTTGGGGTACCGGATCCGTAAAACCAAGCCGCAATACGCTGGCTAGCTTGTTTACGATCATCACTTCCAACTTATTGCTATACCTTCCCGGTAGCGCATACGGGTTGTTGAATTGGATAATGATCGTGCTGGGGTATTCCTCCAACTCCTGCAATAGGTCAATGGTAAACTCCCCAAACGGGAAGGCCAACTCTTCCCCAAAACGGTGGTTAGAACTATTTTCCTCTTCATCCTCCAATTGAAACGTTTCCGGTCCCTGCACGTGGACCTTGAATACGGTCAACAAGTCTTCGTCAAAAAATGCGGCGGAATCGTACCGATCCAGGTTAACCCGTATGGGTACCTGAGGTCCAAAAATCTCTTTGTTTCGAAATAAATTATCTTCTACAAAGTAGGACACATTTAGATCCAATTCCCGAACTGCCTGCCTCATCAAGCTAAATGACTGCAACACTTCAGACTCATTTTCTACCAATTTGATCGACTGATACGTTTCCAATTCCGAGTATACGGCATTTTGAGAAAAATCCGAACTCTTGTTACTATTGATCAAAATAGTCGCCTCAATAGGGTATTCCGGGGTAGCATACTGCAAATAAAGAAATGCCAATCCCAAGCATCCTACAAGTCCGATCACATACAAATACCAAAACTTCAGGTATTTCATGATCAAGTACTTGTAATCCGTGTTTTCCACCTCCTTGGGTTGGAAATCATCCATTAACATATCCGACATTTTCATAATCCCGTATTCTTATTCGAAATAGAAGCGTAAGTTGAACAATACCGCGATGCCAAGTGAGGCCAAAATACCAAAAATGGTGATAGCCCGCTGATTTGTACTGGCCTGAATCGCTTTCATTTTATCTGGTTCTACGTATACCACGTCATTTTGGTGCAACATGAAATACGGAGAATTTAAAATTTCTCGATTATTTAGATTTAACCTGACTGCCTTTCGAACGCCATCTTCATCCCTGATTACCAATACATTCTCTCTCTTTCCAAATTCCGTCATGTCGCCTGCTAAACCCAAGGCTTCAAGTATGGTAATCCGGTCGGTTTCCAAGGTGAAAGTATTGGGTTTGGAAACTTCTCCGATCACGGTGATTTTAAAGTTCAGGTATTGAACGTTTACAATGGGGTCTTTCACGTACTCTTCCAAACGCTGTGCCATTTTCTCAATCGCTTCTTCCTTCGTCAGACCTTCCAGCACCACCATCCCCAAAACCGGGAAATTTACCTGCCCGTCTTTGTCCACCAGGTAACCCTCATTGATCGGAACTGCCGCATTCATCACCCGCCCGTCTTCAGAAGACGACATCACGCCCGCATTAAACAGCAGATTTGACTCCGGATTAAGACTGCTTACGGTAATTTTTAACAAATCCCCTTTTTGAATGGTCGGCTCAGGAAACTTGGTAATCTGGGTTGAAAAATCTGCTCCGGATTCAATATCGCTGAAATAGACCAAATTCCTCTTCGCACAACCAAAAATGCCGGACAGAAGGAAAATAAAAACCAAGCTGTTTACTAATGTACTTTTTCTCATAAAATCTAAAGACTGTTACGTCGTTTTTACTCACCGAACTCGTTCATCTCGGTGAAAAAGTGAAACAATAATCTGCTAAAACATGCAACCAATAAAGACGTCGCAAAATACTTAATTATCAGAACAATAAGAACTGTGCCAGAATATTTTCATTCGTTTTAGCTATATTTACCCGGATACCTATCGACAAACGTTCCATTTCTTCTCGTTCCAAGACCGAACAAACCTGTAATCACGAATGTCGGTTGACCCTTTGCTCGTCAAAAGGATCGACTCGGTCTACGTAACTTAAGGAAGCCAGCCAAGGCCCGAGTATTCGGTAGCAAAACCGACCGTTTGTTATAATGGGTTATATCGGACACAAGCAACATCTGGAAAGCTGTTATCAATCAGAAAAATTTGTGCCCTTTTGTGTTTATCGCTGTTTATTTCGACGCGCTATGGTGTTAATATGCTTTTTCGTTTTTTGTCAAAAGAGAAACAACCGTTTCAATGACAATTTTAATATCAAATAGCAGGCACCATTTCCGCACATAGAAGAAGTCCAACCGAAACCGGGAATGTAGTTCCTGGAAATTAATGATTTCACCACGATACCCCTTGCACTGCGCCAGGCCGGTAATGCCCGGCTTCACGCGGTGTCGTTGCATGAAACCGCCGATTTCTTTCGCAAATTCCAGGTTCATCGGTACGGCGTGGGGCCTTGGACCAACGATCGACATGTCTCCAAGAAGCACGTTCAGTATCTGCGGAAGTTCATCCAAACTGGATTTCCGAAGAAATTTCCCAACCCGGGTGATTCGCGAATCATTCTGCGTCGCTTGCCGGGTGTCTGCTTCGTTGTTTTTGATCATCGTTCGGAATTTGTAGCAATAAAATACCTTGTTGCCTCTTCCATGCCGCTGCTGCTTGAAGAGGACAGGTCCCTTGGAATCCAGTTTGATCAAGATTCCAATCAATGGAAACAACCAGGACAATACGAACACGGTAGTAAATACCGATACGGTCAAATCAAAAACCCGCTTGATGAGACGCTTCTGATAGCTATCGCTTTTACCGTACAGTACCCTGATTTTTGCCTCCTGCTGCCCTTTTACAAAATTTCCCTTCCTGAGGGATTGGCCAAATTTTCTTTCTACTAAAACATTTTCCATCGCTAACAATCGTTACTTACCTCCCTATTCCTTACCTATTGTTTAAAAAACATTTTTATATATCTGAAATACATTTTTACAAATATATAGGGACTTTCTGTTCTTTGCAAGCTTTTGGAAAATTAATTTTAATTAAAATCCGTTTTTTTGTATTTAAAATTCATTTTTATAGTTTTAAAAATTAGTTCTCGGCAATGAATCGGTCATAAACGTAAAAAAATCTGCTTGGAATCGACCAGATGGGGACTGGGGATTAATTATTTTCCAAGGCCATCGTCTGACAACTGCCAAGCCAAATTCATGCCCATTTAACAAAAAAATCAATAGACGTTGGCATTCTTTAAAAATACAGCAGAAATCGTCCAAACCAGGATCTTTGCGTCCAGGAGTAAGGACCAATTTTTGATATAAAAATGATCCAGCCGCACCCGACCATAAATATCATAGAAGCGCAGGATTTCCCCCCGGTACCCTTTTACCTGAGCCAATCCGGTAATCCCAGGTTTGACAGAATGGCGAAACATGTAATTATTTATTTCGTTGGAAAACAAGTGGTTCATTGGCACGGCATGAGGTCTGGGCCCAATAACAGACATGTCACCAAGCAAAACATTGAAAAACTGTGGTGTTTCATCCAGACTGGTTTTCCTTAGGAATTTCCCCATTCGGGTAACCCGCCGGTCGTGCCTAGACGCCTGCCGGGTGTCAGCCTCATCGTTTCGCTTCATCGTTCGGAACTTATAGCACCAGAAGGCGGTATTCCCTTTGCCGTGCCGCAACTGCTTGAAAAGAACAGGGCCGGAAGAGTCCAGTTTAATCAACACTGCAACCAAAGGAAACAACCAGGATAGAATAAAAATCAAGAAAAGAAATGAAAAAACCAGGTCCACAAGTCGCTTCACAAAAACCTTCCTAGGATCCGTAAGGTAAACCACCCCACCCGGCCCAATATACCCGGAGAGCTTTTTCGATAAATATTCCGACTGATCCTGCTTGTGTAAAAACTTTTCCATTGCCGAAATCAATGAACCCTAACAAAAAACTATACCTCGTTTTAATGTATTTGAAATACATTTTAACAAATATATTCAGCTATTTTGAGATTACCAAATATACGGGCGGTATTTATGATCCAGAAAATTACAGTTTCAAAATGAAAAAAATTACTAAAAAAGTTATTTTTATTTATATAATTAGAACAAACACATCTAATTGTATTGTATCCTCATTGAAATATTTTACTTATTTAAACAATTTAGGGAGCAATTTCAAATTCTTTTACCGTTTGAACAAAAAGCTTCACTTTCTCTGGTGAGGTGTCCGGGTACACCCCGTGACCCAGGTTAGCAATGTGCCTGCTTCCTGCAAATTGGGTTAACATGCTGCGCGTCTGAGCAACGAGTGTCTCGTCTGGAGCATACAGGGCCGCCGGATCGAGGTTTCCTTGCAGGGCTTTTTTCCCATCCACAAGTTGCTTTACCTCTCCTATATCCATGTTCCAGTCCAAGCCCACGGTGGCACAGGCCATGCGTGAAAAATCTTTCATGGCAAAATAAGCCCCTTTGGCAAAGACCGTGACCGGTACTTCCGTAACCGCTTCACAGATCCTCTCCAGATAGGGCAATGAAAACGCCCGGTATTGATCGGGAGGCAAGATGCCAGCCCAACTATCAAAAATCTGTACCAGGTTTGCTCCTGCACCTACCTGTGCTTGCAAGTACTTAATGGTCGTTTTGGTAATTAGGTCCAAAAGTTTGTGCGCCAAATCCGGGTTTTGGTACAACATGGCCCTGGCTTTGGAAAAGGTCTTCGACCCAGAGCCTTCTACCATGTAGGCAAAAATCGTCCAGGGTGCTCCTGCAAAGCCTATCAGCGGCACCCTGCCGTTGAGCCCCTTCTTCGTGAGCCGAATGGCTTCCAAAACGTAGTGAAGATCGGTTTGGGGATCGGCTACCCTTAATTTCTTTAAATCGGCGGCACTCCCGATCGTTTTCGGAAACCAGGGACCTCGCTTCTCTACCATCTCGTAGGGAAGCCCCATCGCCTCCGGAACAACCAAAATATCTGAAAAAATGATGGCAGCGTCCACACCAAGGAGATCTACAGGCTGTATCGTCACCTCTGCAGCCAATTCAGGCGTTTGCGCCAGTTCAATAAAACCACGCACACTTGCTCTGACTGCCCTGTACTCGGGTAAAATTCGCCCAGCCTGCCGCATCAACCAAACTGGAGTCCTTTCTACTGCCTCTCCTTTAATTACACGTAAAAGTAAATCGTTCTTCATTTGCATGCCGCAAATATAAATCAAGTTGCGCCAAAAACGAAAAAAGGGACTGTATAGAAAAAGCTTCCCTAAATTCCGGAAAGCTTTTTCTACCTGCAATTATCGAAGTTCCTCTCTTGATTAGTTGAGCGTTATTGGCACGATATCCGATTCGTCCTTCCCGATCAGGGACATCACGGCATCAAAGTCACTGAAATCAATTCGCGCAGCTTCTTCCTCTACAAAAAACCCAGGGAGCAATACAATACGAATGCGCTGGTTATCTGTCCACTCGGCTTCCAACTGCGTAAGATCAAAATTCGCCTGCATGAAGACATTGAAAAAAGAAGCGGTGTATTGGTAATTGTACGTCAATGTCGCTCCCTCTGCAAAAAACACCGTTTGGGGCAATAACCGCCACAACGTCTCCCCTTCTACCTGCGCCCATTCCAGGTAGACGAGCAAATTATCCCCCGGACCGATCTCCAGACCGGAACCGATCGCAAATTCGTTCTCCTCAGAAAACGTTACCTGCCCTTCAAAGACCAGGTTCAGAACTTCAATGCCATCTTCCCCATCTTCTCCATCCACTCCATCTCTTCCATCCAGACCCGGAGGGCCTTGAGGTCCTTCCGGACCCTCACATGCAGGCAATGCCATTATTGCTGCAAGTACTACCAAGTATAAAATCTGCTTCATAAGTTTTTGTTTACTACGTATAATGAATTAGGTGCGTTATTTGAAAGATAGCCGGTAATTTTTGCATATCCAATACCAACCAAAAAAAAGACAGCCTGCCACACGCGCAAACTGTCTTTTTACGAAAATCACATCATTTCGGCTTAATTTCCTACCGGATACCGCCGGATATCCTCTTCGTCTACCCCAAGCAAGTTCAAAACAGCCTGGTGGTTTAAAAAATCCATCCGTAGATCAATTCGGTCAGCAGGAACGATCAATACCCGAAAAACCTGCTCGTTTCTAAACCCAGGCTCCAATGTATTGAGGTCAAAATCACCGGTTAAAAAAATCGAATAATCGTAGAAGGTGAAATCGTAATCGTAGGTAAAAATACCGTTTTGATGAAATACAACCTGCGGGATTAACCGCCAAATATCATTGCCTTCCTGATCCACACCACCCAGGCGGTAGATCAAGACCTTGTCCGACTCCACCAAATCAAAGCCGTACTCACCGCGGATGCCAAAATTACCTGACTGTGTAAAGTCGCCGATTATTTCGAAAACCTCTCCCACGATGGTGACACCATCAAGTCCGTCCTGTCCCGGAGGGCCCTGCGGACCTATCGGTCCTTCACAACTCCACAAAACCCCTGCGGTGATAAGAAGGAACAGCTTACTTACGAGTACTGATTGATTGCTTTTTTTCATACGCTTTTAATTTACTTTGTAAAGGCCATATGCCTGCCTGTATGCTAAGGAATACCCAATGTATCACCCGATACCGCTAGGTGGATCCCCGTGTGTGACTTTTGCGTCATGCCCGTTTACATCAGGCAGGCTCCATTTCATATGCTTATGCGAAATACTAGATACGTTGGTTTCCCTTTTCCAAAACCGTACCAGTTTTGGTAATTCCCCCGAAAAACCCGTACCTCGCCCAATTTTTCACCAACAGCCCAAATGCCCATTCCTGATCGCCCGTTTGAATCAAACAGAAAATCCGTTCGGTTGCCCGTATCGCACTACTATTCTCGAACCGGGGCCCACACCTCCACATGATTCCTTCCGATAATCTTATCAATAAAGACCCCCTGCAACATTCGTCCCCGGGCAGAAGCAAAATCCTCCATCTTTTTCTTTGTTTGTTGCGGCCCAGGCATCACCCACCGGTGCATCTGCATGCTGGCTTTTACTGCCTCGCTGCAATCAAATGAGCGTTCCGCCCAACTAGTGGGCAACCGGTCAGGTCCTTCACCAGAAGCCATTCCCACAAACACATGCAATGTATCCCGTTTTCCCGAAGGCTCCTCGAAATAAATGGTGTAAAGCGGAGCTTCCCCCCTATTCGCCTCTACCTCCTGAAAATATTGCCCCAGTCGCTCTTCTTGGGGAGTACCCCTGTATTCCAATCCGACCAGATCCAGAGTCTGGCACGAAACCAACTCCACTTTTGTCTCACTCGCTCCACCCAAATACAGGTACCCGGCGGCAGCTACAAGTAGTAGCACTACCACTACTCCCAGTATTCGTCTGCTTTTGCTTGTCATTTTCCAAATACATACCTGGCGCCAATGGCTCCCTGAACTTTCAGATGGCCAAATCGGTCCAGAAGTTCCATAAACAGCCCCAACTCCGCAAAAATCCCTAAGGGCACATCCTCAAAATAATAGGCCGAACCGATAAACCCCTCCGGACCAACGTCTGCATTCCTCCGGGATTCGCTACGGGACGCACCCGCCTCGCCGGCAGCAGGTGTGCGGTAAAAATAGGTGACCGTAGTACTTCTAACCTGTACACCGGCGCCCGCATAGCCGACTAAATTTCCTTCCGCTATATCAAATTCGGCATTGAGTGATTGTTCGTAGGCCACCCGTGCTTGTGCCGAAAAAGCACCTGCCACTTGTTGCCCTTCGTAGATGGCTGAACTCAACGGCGGGTTGTTTTCAAACGACCTACGGTAATAACTCCCACTGTTTGGACTCCCCCGTCCAATGATTGCCTCCAGGGAATAGTCATCAAATAAGGCTGTTTTAAACGTGATCCCGTACGGTTCACCCAACCGCAATCCCAGCTCGTATTCCTGGGCAAAAGCTGAGAATCCAGTAAAAGCGATCAAACAAACTAATAAATATTTCATGCATCAAAAACGATAAGAAGCGTCAAATTCATTGCTTTTCAAACGACAGAGCCATCCGGTAAGTTACGGGCAATCGCCAAACTTTTTCCCTACTTGCACCAGTCAACTAACCGCCATGGACTTGAGCTGCATTTGATGCAACTGGGAATAGTACCCTCCATGCTTCAATAGTGCCTCGTGGGTCCCTTCCTCTACGATTTCTCCTTTGTTAAGCACAATTATTTTACTGGCCTTTTGAATGGTAGAAAGTCGGTGGGCGATGATAATTGATGTTCTTCCTTCCATCATTTTTTCTATCGCCTCCTGTATCAGCTCCTCGGTTTCGGTATCTACTGATGACGTGGCCTCGTCCAAAATGATGATCTCGGGATCGTATACCATAGCCCTGACAAATGAAATCAACTGCCTTTGACCCACCGATAGCGTGCCCCCTCTTTCCCTTACATCGTAATCCAACCCTCCGGGCAGTCGTTCAATAAACTTACGCGCACCCACCAATTCTGCTGCATGCATCACCTGTTCGCGACTGATCTCCGGATTCCCCAGGGTAATGTTTTGGAGAATGGTGTCCGAAAAGAGAAATACATCCTGCAGTACCACCCCAACGTGCTTGCGAAGTGTAGGTAATTCGTAGGAAGAAACGGATGTTCCGTCAATTTTTATCGCTCCTTTGTTGATGTCATAAAACCGGCTGATCAGGTTGATGATGGACGATTTGCCGGCACCTGTTGCTCCGACCAATGCTACCGTTTCGCCATGCCTGACGTTCAAATTGATGTCTTTCAATACCCAATCCTCCTGATCGTACGCAAACCAAACCTTTTCGAATGAAATGTTACCCTTAATTTTTTCAGGGGCATGGTTCCCTTCGTTTGGTATCTGCTCGCTGTTTTCAAGAATGGTGAAAATCCGGGAAGAACTCACCACTCCCATCTGAAGGGTATTAAACCGATCGGCAATCATTCGGATGGGACGGAAAAATAATTGCAGGTACATGATAAAGGAGATCAGCACCCCTACCTTTATCTGCAGGTCAAATACGCCGGTAGCTCCATACCAAACTACCAGACCAATCCCGATGGCCTGGATGATTTCCGCAACGGGATAATAGACGGAATAATACAAAACCGACTTTAGGTGCGCCCGGCGGTGCTCCTCGTTGATGGCTTTGAATTTTTCGTATTCGCGTTCCTCCCTGTTAAACACCTGAATGATATTCATGCCCGTGATATGCTCTTGCAAAAAAGAATTCAGGTTGGATACAGCGTTTCGGACATCGTTGAAGGAAACTTTGACTTTTTCTTTGAAGACATAGGTGGAAACGACGAGCAGCGGCAGGGTACACAGACTTACCAGTGTCAACTTCCAATCCACATAAAACATCACCGCAAGAATGGATACCAACTGTAGCAAGTCACCGATTATTTCCGCCAGACCTTGGCTAAATACATCCGAAAGCGTCTCCACGTCAGAAATATTCCGGGTCACCAGTCGGCCAATCGGCGTTTTGTCAAAATATTTGAGCCGCATCTTCAGCAGATGTCGGTACAGCTTAATCCGGATGTCCCGGATGATCACCTGTCCTAACCAACCGGAAAGGTAGGTGTGCCCAAACTGAACCAGCGCATGCAGTACCAATAGTCCAAGCAAAAAATACATGATTCGGAGCAATCCCTCGGCATCACCCATCGCGACGTAATCGTCCACCGCGATCTGTATCAATAACGGTCTACTAGGTGCCAGCACAGCCAACAACAAGGTTAGCAAAACCAAAAAGTAAAACCGCGGCTTATACGGGGTAACAAATTGGTAAAGCTTTTTCAACACCTTGGTGTCGATGATATCCCCGCTTTTTACATTTTCTTTTTCCAGTCCCAATTGGTCAGTAGTTTACATAAAAATTTTTGCCGGATACCGTACCCCGGTTAGGTAAAGACCCTGAGCGGGTGCCGCACTCCCCGCCTGTTTCCGATCCTTGCTTCTAATGATCTCGGTAAATCCCGCCAAATCCAGTTGCTTTCGTCCGATTTGTAGTAGGGTACCAACGATCGCCCGAACCATCCCACGCAAAAATCGATTGGCCTCTATATGAAATACCAAACCATGGGCGGTTTGTTCCCAGCCGACCCGTTTTATTTTACAATCAAAACTTTTAACATCGGTCTTTGTTTTGCTAAAGCACTGAAAGTCGGTATGGCTCAAGAGTAATTCCGCCGCCGCCGCCATTGCTTCTGCATCCAACGCATAATAGCAGTGCCAGGCTTTCCCAAGCAGAAAGGGGTCTTTGCGAAAGGTAATGTGGTATTCGTAGCTGCGCCACAAGGCATCAAAGCGGGCATGGGCATTCGATTGCACCGGTAACAAATCATGAACGGCAATATCTGATGGCAACATGCCATTGACCCGCTTTAAAAACTCTACCTTTGGTATCTCCTCCGGCACCTCGAAATGGGCAAATTGCTGGCGCGCATGTACGCCAGTATCCGTCCGGCCACTCCCCATGATGGAAACAGCTGTTCGAAATAAGACCGACAGTACTTCCTGAATCGCCTGCTGCACGGAAGGAGCATTTTTCTGCATTTGCCAGCCATGATAGGCAGAACCGTCGTAGGCAATCTCAATAAAATACCGGTGACCTTTGCTCATTTCAAGTGCAAAGATAAAAATATACCCCTATTTCAAAGCGGATTTGACGTATTCCTTGCGAAAATTCAAATAACCCTTTTTCTTTGTCAAAAGACTTTGACATGATCCAACGAATCCAATCGCTTTTCCTTTTTCTGGTTGCCATTTCCATGATTACCGTAACGCTCACGCCAATTTGGCTTCAGGTGAGTCCTTCCCAAGACCAACGCATGGAAATGACCGCCTGGCATACACGCATCCTGGAATTGCCCCAGGAAACCATTGTCTCTGAAAGCAATAACATGTACATCGGGATTTTGGCTGTATTGGCTGCAGCACTGGCCATCTATAGCCTGCTACAATTCAAAAACCGGAAAAGGCAACTCATGCTGAACATGATCAATGCCCTGCTAATGGGCTTCACGCTAGGGCTTGCTGTCTATAGCAGTTATACATCAAACGAGACGTTCAATCCTGCAGTCGGTGGTGCCTTTGTGCTCGGCTTTTACAGCATTATTTTTGCGTTAATTGTAAACCTTATCGCCAACCGATTTATCAGAAAGGACGAGATGCTGATCCGTTCTGTGGACCGAATACGGTAGACGCCCGCGAAACCCTGGTAGGGCTTTTGCCGGTGAAGTACCTAACCCCCTACTCCAATGAAAACAGAAACCATCGCCATCCATGGAGGAAACAACGTCACCGACGCACTAAAACCTGTAATCCAACCGATTACGCTCTCCACTACCTTTGAACACCGGGACAACAGCATGCTGTACGGCCGGCTGGAAAATCCGAACAGAAAATCGCTGGAGCAAGTCATGGCTGCCCTGGAAAAAGGCGTGGATGCTGCTGCATTTTCCTCGGGAAATGCAGCCGCTAACGCCGTATTTCAGGCGCTTCCTGCGGGAGCGCATGTGATTGCCCCCGATGATATGTACCACGGTTTGAGATCCTTGTTGGAAACCGTTTTTTTTGATAAAATCCACGTGGATTTCGTGGACATGACCCAGCCCGAACAGGTTGCGGCTGCGATTAAGCCCCCCACGCACCTGTTGTGGATCGAAAGTCCTTCCAATCCGCTACTGAAAATATCGGCTATCAAAACACTATGCCACCTGGCTCACGAAAACGACGTTACCGTGGTTTGTGACAACACCTTTGCCAGCCCAATTTTTCAGCAACCCCTGGAGGAAGGAGCAGATTTGGTCATGCACAGCAATACCAAATACATTGGTGGACACAGCGATGTCATCGGCGGGGTACTGATCACCGGAAAAAAAACCGACTTTTGGGACAAAATCCGCTCCGTACAACAACTGGCTGGAGCCGTTCCTTCCCCTTTTGATACGTATTTCCTCACACGCAGCATCAAGACGCTACCCTATCGCATGAAGGCGCATGCCGCTAATGCCAGCCAAATAGCTCGATTTTTGAGCAAACATCCCCTTATCGAAAAGGTATACTATCCCGGGCTGGAAACACACCCGGGCCACAAAAACGCCCGGGCCCAAATGCAGGGCTATGGAGGCATGCTTTCGGTAGTGATTAAAGGCAATGCGCGGGATGCGGATCGTTTTGTCGATGAATTAACCTATTTCTCCAATGCTACCAGCCTGGGAGGGGTGGAAAGCCTAATTGAACGAAGATCCCGCGTGCAGGGAGTGACGGAGGGCGTGCCGGAACAGCTTATCCGGATCTCTGCAGGCCTTGAGAATACGGAAGACCTGTTGGAAGACCTTGAAAAAGGACTTAAGGTATTGCGGTAGAGGGCGACTAATCCATTTTCATTAATTCCTCCACAGGCCGCCTGGGGGTATTTGGATCATTGCCTTTCTGCGATTTGGCGGATCGCTCCGTCGCGCCGGCTTTATTGAACTTAGACACGGTCAATTCCACGTCTGCACCGGCTTCGATCCCAATTTTTTCGGAACAAACCGTACCCTTCATTGTAGCTTCCGCCGTAAAACGTGCCAGGCCCTGGATGTACAAATCTCCAAGAACTTCACCCATGACGCAGATTTCGGAGGCGTGAATATCTCCCTTTACTTTTCCCGAAACACCTACAATTACCTTTTTCTTGGTCACGACATTGCCACAAATATCTCCTTCGATCCGGATATCACTCGTGGCCTCTATATCTCCTATGATCGATAATCCTGGAGCAAAAACCGATGTTGCACTAGCCATTTCCATTTCTTCCTGAATTTTTCTTTCCTTGGTCCACATAAAATCAACTACTGTTAATACCGCTTGTTTCTATTTGCTAACGAGGTTTTTCTGGGCGACAACCCTACAGGCTACCAAGCAAATATAACAAATTGAGGACCGAAAATCCTAACCAGCGAGGGGAAATGAAGCCGCCGGGTCTTATCCTGCCCACCCCTCCCTATCCAGGCTTCGGTATTGGATGGCTTCGGCCAGGTGTTCCACCCGTATTTCCTCAGCTCCAGCCAGATCAGCGATGGTTCTGGAGACCTTCAGGATACGGTCATAGGCCCGGGCGGACAGACCCAATCGTTCCATGGCCGTTTTTAACAAGACCTTGCCAGCCTGATTGATTTTACACAACTCCTTGACGGTATGGGAAGGCATCATGGCGTTGCAATGGACGTCCGGGCTGTCCCCAAACCTGGTATGCTGTCTTTCTCTGGCCAGGGAAACACGCTCCCGGATGGACTTGCTGGACTCGGACTTCCCCTCTGAAGTCATTTCTTCAAAATTAACCGGAGTCACCTCCACGTGTAAGTCTATGCGATCCAACAGGGGACCACTTACCTTGTTCAGGTACTTTTGGACGACTCCGGGACCACAAACACATTCTTTTTCGGGGTGATTGTAATAACCACAGGGGCAGGGGTTCATACTGGCCACCAGCATGAAGTTGGCAGGAAAATCTACCGAAACTTTTGCTCTGGAGATGGTCACTTTTCGCTCCTCCAGAGGCTGACGGAGCACTTCCAGTACCGTTCGCTTAAACTCCGGCAATTCGTCCAAAAACAAAACACCATTGTGGGACAGGGATATTTCCCCGGGCTGAGGGTTTCCTCCCCCGCCCACCAAAGCCACATCGCTGATGGTATGGTGGGGTGAACGAAAGGGACGTTGGGCCACCAACGATGCCTCTACGCCAAGCTTACCGGCCACCGAATGGATCTTCGTCGTTTCCAGCGCCTCCTGCAAACTAAGTGGCGGGAGAATGGACGGAAGTCTTTTTGCCAACATGGTCTTTCCCGCGCCCGGCGGGCCAATCATGATCACGTTGTGCCCGCCAGCAGCGGCGATTTCCATGGCGCGTTTGATATTTTCTTGGCCCTGTACGTCTGCAAAATCAAAGGCATAATCCTCCAATGAGTTAAAAAACACATTGCGTGTATCCGTGACCAGCGGGGCAATTTCCTGTGTCCCTTCCAGAAAATGAATGGCTTCCTGTAGGGTTTCTACGCCGATGATATCCAATTTATTAACAATAGCGGCCTCTTGGGCATTTTCTTTGGGCAGGATAAATCCCTTAAACCCGCGCTTTCTAGCCTCAATCGCAATAGGTAGAACTCCTTTTATGGTTCGGAGCTTTCCGTCCAGTGACAGTTCGCCCATGATCAGGTATTCCTCCAGCTCGGGAAAAAACACCTGCTCGGAAGCTTGGAGTATCCCCATAGCAATGGGCAAATCGTAGGATGATCCTTCCTTTCGAAGATCGGCTGGCGCCAGGTTGATGACCACTTTTTGTCGGGGCATGCGGTAGCCATAGTACTTCAATGCAGATTCCACCCGCTGCTGGCTTTCCTTTACCGCACTATCGGGAAGTCCTACCATATAAAAACTGGTCCCCTGACCTACATTTACTTCGATGGTGATGAGCTTTGCGTCTACACCGGAGACTGCACTGCCAAAAGTTTTAGCTACCATACCTAACCTGTGAGTGAAAAGCGGAACGGCGTACTTTCGCGATCCGTTCTGCTATTTAAAATTTTCTCTGGGCTTAATGGAGGAACCTTCTTTGTCATCGGGTTGATCCTCGATTTTTTTGTCCAGTTTTTCAATTTTAACGCCCCTTTCCAGGTCGAAAACCATGGCTTTCAATTCCTTTTTCTCCTGCTCTGTTTTTTTAATTTTACTTTGTAAGTTGCTCGTGTGGGCCCAGCCGGCTCCCCAGGTAATCAGGTACGACACCAGGCCTGCGAGTAACCAGGACACCACCTCCCCTGCCTCCGGACTCCCTCCCCACATTCGTTCGTAGGTAAGAAAATACACCAGTCCGATGCCAAAAAACAAAGCGGTTACTAGTTGAAAGATATTCGTCAATTTTTTCATAAGGGTCTATCTTAGGGAATGCTACCACAATATACTAAACTGACTGCATTTGGGAAAGTTTCTTGTACAATCCGTTCATTTCCATTAAATCGGTATGTGTGCCGCGTTCAGCAATCCTGCCTCCTTCGATGACCAGGATTTCATCCGCATGCTGAATGGTACTCAGTCTATGTGCAATGACCAGGGAGGTGCGATTGGCCATCAGGTTGGCCAGTGCTTCCTGCACCAGTCGCTCTGAAGCCGAGTCCAATGCCGACGTAGCTTCGTCCAGAATGAGAATGGCAGGGTTTTTTAAAACAGCCCGTGCGATACTCAGGCGCTGCCGCTGTCCTCCGGACAATTTGGTACCTCGTTCGCCAATATTGGTCTGGTATCCCTCCTCCAGTTTTGTAATAAATTCATGGGCATTGGCAATTCTGGCCGCTTTTTCTACCGCTTCCTGCGAAGCCCCCTCCATGCCAAAGGCGATGTTATGATACACGGTGTCGTTGAAAAGAATGGATTCCTGGGTGACAATTCCCATGAGTTGCCGCAGGTCAGCGATCTTCAGGGTTTTGATATCATGGCCATCAATTGTGATCAGCCCCTCTGTCGGGTCGTAAAACCGGGGCAATAGATCGGCAAGGGTGGACTTCCCCCCTCCGGACGGACCTACCAGGGCGATGGTCTTTCCTTTGGTTAGTTCAAAATTGATCCCTTCCAGTACGGGAGTTTCCTCGTAGGCAAAGCCTACATTCGCAAAAACCACCCGATCCGTAAACTGTGGCAGGCGACGCGGCTGACCGATTTCCTGAATCAGGGGTTTGGCATCTACCACTTCGAAAATCCTGCGCGCGGAGGCCAATCCCCGTTGAATGCTGCTGACTGCGCGGGAAATTTCCTTGGCCGGGTTCAACACTTGGGTAAACAAAATGATGTACGCGATAAATTCACTGGCACTGAGACTGGAGGTATTGGTTAAGACCAAGTTTCCCCCGTAGAGAAGAATCCCGGCGACGACGGTAACACCGAGGAATTGGCTGATCGGCGAGGCCAGTTCGTATTTTCTTGCCATGGATACATTCACCCGGGCATAATAATCGGTCTCTTCTGCAAATTTATCCTGTACAAATTTCCGCCCCCCAAAGGCCTTCACCACCCGCATGCCCCCAATGGTTTCATCCAGAATGGTAACGATCCTTCCCAGGGATTCCTGGCTTTGCTCTGCCGTCTTCTTTAGTCGCTTGGTCACGTAGCCGATGATTGCACCCGACACCGGTATGAGCAAAATGGTAAAAAGTGTGAGCTGTACCGACATAAAAAACAACACCGCAAAATACAGGATCACCGTCACCGGTTCTTTAAAAATCACCCGAAGGGACTGCACGATGCTGTTTTCTACTTCCTGTATATCGTTGGTCATCTTGGATATTAAATCCCCCTTTCGTTCGGTAGAAAAGTACCCCAAATGCATGCTGCTGACTGCATTAAAAATCCGAATACGCATTCCCTGAATGATATCCGCACGTACCTTGGCTAAAACTACCCCGGATAAATACGCAAACAGATTACTCAAAAAGACCGAAATGACAATAATGACACACACGTATACCAGGGTTCCAAATTTCCCATAGGCCGTGGCAATCTCGAGAAAATAATGGTTAAAAAGGTTCAGGAAATAGTTTACCGTGAACGAAAATTCGGGTGCTTCGCGGTAGGCTTCCAATTCCTCGGGGCCCACCTGCTCGAAAATCACATCAAAAAGTGGCTTCAGCAAGGTGAAGTTCAACAATCCGAAAACGATAGCCAGAAAGGCAAACAACACGTATTGAGGGAAATACCTTCGGTAAGGCCGGGCATAGGCAAGTATACGCAGATACGTTTCCATAGGGTTTGGCTGATTCAGGGCTGTAATTTACAATTTTTTCGGGCGAATCACGGTTCCCCGAAGCTGTTCCGGTCAAAAGTGCGGATCAAACCAGGCGGTGTTCAGCCGCAAGCCCGCCTGAGAAAAGGCTTTGGTTCGGGTCGAAACTGCTTCTCCAGAATCCCTGCGTAACGTTTGGGAAAAATCAAGAAACACATTATGGTGGAGCATGTAGGATGCACGAATCGTCCCCATGTAGACCTGTGTTTTTTCCCCCTGTCCGATAAAATTACCAAACAGCGACGTGCTGTTTTCCACCCGGTTCTTTAAAATATCTCCTCCGAAGTTAGCCGAGGAGACCGGGTCCTTTCCGTGCATTTGGTAGAGTGCGGTCGCATGCAGCGTTAGTTTCGGTAGGGGTTGAAACCGACTTTGAACAAGGAGTTCCCGAAAATTGGCGCCACGAGGATGGGTAAGCGGGATGCGGTAATTGGTGTAGGATTGGTAATCGAACTTTTCCTGAAAGGTGTAGGGGCGTGCATGGTTGTACTCCACCTGCACATCCAGGTTCGGAATGCCCGCGACTTCCACATGATGTATGCCAAGTTGAAAACCGTGTTTGTTACGGCTCGATCCTTTACCGGAAATCCCAAAAAACTCATTGAATACAAACTCATCCAATACAAATTGCCCGTAGACCTGTAGGCCCTTTAGGGGGTGCCACTTGAAATCGGTTCCCAGCATGACTTTATCGGGCGTACCTAATTGATGCTCTACCCAGCGATAAAACACGAGGGGATTGAGGTAGTTCCAGTCCATGCGGTTTGCCATCACCGACTCGTACAGTCCCAGATTGAATCGTTTTCCCAGGTTTACACCCAGCCGGTGAAAGGAAAACCATTTTTGCGGATACCGTCCATCTGTAGGAACGCCGCGGTCTGTCAGGATATCTGCGGTGAGCTGCCCCCATAGGTTGGTAAAGTTTACCGGCCCAATCCGGGTATTTATTTTCACAAATACAAAGGGGTTGGAAAAATCAGACAGCACGAAGGACCGAATCCCCTGCCCGATAAAGTGACTATCGTGACCGAATTGCATCTGAATATGCCGTGTAGCCCGAAAGTTGATATGGCCGCGGGCAGAAAAGAAACTGTATCCATTGTCTCCGTATCGCTTCCAAAAACCCTGGCCGGGTATCGCTCCGTGCTGTTGGACGTAGCCATTGATCCAGGAGGGAAAAACCAGGTCCGTAGTCGAAAGCAGCGTATAAAACCCAATTTTATTATCAATGCTGCCTCGCAGGGTAAGTCCCCGGGTATTCCGAAAACGCAGGTCTGCTTCGTCGGTTTCCACCCCTCCCTGAAAATGCAGTACCGGATTGACGTGAACGTCCCATACCTCATCCTTGTACGCATAAAAATCCGCGGGATGCTGGTAAAACCGTCGTCTTTTTTGCTGCGGCAGCAGCTCCAAGGTGTCGGTAGTGTGTTCCCAACTGTCTCGCAGCAGGTAATTCAGATTGAAAGCGTCGGATTGGGAAAGGGATGGATGGGCTTCTTTGTATCCGTCCAGAAACCGGACGACAGCTTTTCTACCAAACGGCTTGACCCCGGTATGAAAGGATTCGGTAAAAAACCCTTGACGGATCTCTAGCCGTTCGATGAGTTGGAAATACTCCCTGTCGTATACCAACTGGGGGCTTTGTGCCCACGTTGCGGGGACTTGAAAAAGTAGTACAAGAAAATAAAAAAAAAGCGACCTCATAGGAAAAATTGTTTTGTTAGCTGCCCGCTTTTGGCGGAGTTACCCTTTCAACCAAGGTTTCTGAAACCCGACAGCCGGGACTTACCGTTCAGATGCGCCTTAAAATTAAGGAAGTATTTTATATTTGAAAGGGAATGTTTTGGAGAAAATTATAAAAAAGGGTAAATTTGTGCCTCTATTTGAAGACGAAGAAAATAACAGGCCATACAATGAAAAAAGAAATTCATCCCAATTACAGAGAAGTGGTATTCTTAGACACTTCCAGCGAGCATAAATTCATGACCAAATCCACCATAGAGACCAGCGATACCATTACATGGGAAGATGGCAAGGATTATCCTTTGGTAAAAGTGGAAGTAAGTTCCGCTTCACATCCTTTCTACACAGGTAAGAAAATGCTACTCGACACCGCAGGACGCGTGGAGAAGTTCAACAGAAGGTACAAGAAAAAATAATTATTTCAGGATATCGCCTGAGATTAAGTCTACCGGGAGGTGTATTCCGGTAGACTTTTTTATTTTTGTGACATGGACCAGCTCATGATGTTCGATGACCCCCGGATTCGGGGCAACCTTTTGCCTTTTACGTTTACCCGTCCGGTGGCAGCGATTCGAATCGGTATCCTCACGATCGGTGAAAAGTGGCAGGAGCATTTGCAGGCAAGCCAGGTCGGCTACCTGACGCAGGAATACCTGCAGGGCAAGTTTCCCCCAGTACCGGGCCCTTCCTTGTACATCAACGGGGCGCTTTGTCCCACCGGGGAATTGTTGGAAGCGGTGGGGGCGCTGAAGGAGAACGAATCCCTTTGGCATCAGGAAACGCTGTTGGCCACCTTTTTGGAAAAGCCGGAGCAATTCCAACCCGACCACCTTCCTAGTAAAAAAAAGGTCGTTTTCGAAAAAGATATTCGTATTCTCGGTAGAAACTGGCAGATATTTCAATGGAATGGAAACGAAATTCGGCAGGATTTTGATTTATTGACCAGACGAAGGGTTTCCTGGGGTACCGACGATCCCCACACCCACCTGTACCGGGAACCGGATATTTTCATCGAAAAGGGAGCTAAAATCAGGGCGGCGGTATTGAATGCGACGAACGGCCCAATCTACATTGGGAAAAACACGGAGATCATGGAAGGATCCCTGGTGAGGGGGCCCTTTGCCCTGTGTGAGGGCGCGACGCTTGCCATGGGAGCGAAGATTAGGGAAAACACGACCATTGGCCCCGGGTGCAAAGTTGGGGGAGAAGTTTCCAATGTGGTATTCATGGGAAACAGCAATAAGGCGCACGACGGCTACATGGGCAACAGTGTGGTGGGAGAATGGTGTAACTTTGGAGCAAATACGGTGGTTTCCAACCTCAAGAACAATCACATGCCGGTCAAAGTCTGGGACTATACCAAAGGCGGATTCAGCGACACGGGACTTCAGTTTTGCGGATCCATGATCGCAGATCATGTAAAGCTAGGAATCGGTACTACCCTGAATACCGGAACGGTAATCGGTGTGGGCTCCAATTTGTTTGGTGAGGGATTTCCCAGAAAGTTTGTTTCTTCGTTTGCCTGGGGTGGGGCAGCGGGATTCAGCACCTTCAAGCTGATGCGGTTTGAAGAAACCGCCCAGAAAGCCATGGCCTTCAAAGGCAAAGAGTTTGACGACAAGGAGCGGGCCATACTTCAACGCGTATTTGAACTCACCCGCCCATACCGGATTTGGGACAAGGAATTTTAAACGAAAAAAACATGCTTTTTTCATCCATTCCAGGGCTTGAGGAAACCAAGGGAAAACTAGTCAATGCCATAAAAAAGGACCACCTGGCGCATGCGCTCCTTTTTCATGGAAAAGAGGGTAGTCCTACCCTTTCCCTGGCTCTCGCATTGGCCACGTACGTGAACTGCACACAACCGGGCGAATCTGATTCTTGTGGGACATGCCCCTCTTGTCTGAAAATGGAAAAATTGATTCACCCCGATCTCAATTTTGTCATGCCTCTTCCGGCGCCTCCCAAAAGCAAAGAAAAGGAAAAAGAGGCCGATGCGAACGAGGATAAAGTCGATCACCTTGCATCCTGGCGTTCGTTTGTTCGAGAAAAAACCTACGGCAATTTCCCGGATTGGAATGCACATTTGGGTAGCAAAAAGCCACTCAGCATTTCCAAAAATGCCGCCCGACAAATCGTAAAAACCCTCTCGCTAAAATCGTTTGAAGGGGGGTATAAAATGATGCTGATCTGGGCACCGGAAACGATGCACCCCTCCGCAGCCAATGCCTTGCTGAAGATTCTGGAGGAACCTCCGGCCAAAACCCTCTTTTTGATGGTAAGTCAGCACCCCGAAACCCTGCTGACCACCATATTGTCTCGCACACAAAAAATCCATGTGAGAAGTTTCTCGGACGAAGAGGTGCAAAACTACCTGATCCGATCCGGCCTTTCCAGCACAGTGGCTGCCCAGCAAATTGCTCCGCTGGCTGACGGAAATCTACGGGAAGCCATCCAGCTTTCTCAGAACGTGGCCGATAAAAACACCCTTCTTTTCAGAGATTGGCTACGCGATTGCTATGCCGTGGATATCCCGGCCTTGCTTCGTTTTTCCGAGCAGCTAAGTTTTACCGGCAAGGAGGCGCAAAAATCCTTGCTTTTGACCGGAGTCAATGTAATCCGGGAATCCCTTTTGAATCGTGCGCAGGTGCCAGAGCTCATGCGGACCGATGAAGCAGACCGGGAGTTTATCGTCAAATTTTCCAGTTCGGTACTTACCGATGAGAAGCTTTCCAAACTATATACACTCTTGAACGAAGCACATTACCACATTGAACGGAATGCCAATGCGAAAATTCTTTTTCTGGATTTGGCATTCTCACTAGCCCGAATTATTAAAGCGGGTTGATGTAGAATCCTCGGATCCCGGGCTTTATTACGACGGGAAAAACTTACCTTTGAAACGATGGAAAAATCTACAATAGGTAGAAAAGAACTAGTAGCGTTACCCGGTTGGTCGATTGAAAAAATCATTGCCAAAGTAGACACGGGTGCGTATAACTGCGCCATTCATGTGGATTCAGTGGTCGAGCAGGTGGATCAGGGACAGCCTATCCTAGAATTTGTTTTGCTTTCTCCGTCTGATCCGGCCTATTCAGGAAATAAAATTCGTACCGCCAATTATCGTGTAAAGAATGTACGAAACTCATTTGGGCAAATGGAAAAGCGGTTTTTGGTGCACACCCGGCTGACACTTGGAAGACAATCGATCCCGGTCGCATTTACGTTATCGGAACGGTCAAAAATGAAACATGCGGTTTTATTGGGCAGAAAGATGCTGAAAAACCGCTTCTTAGTAGATGTAGCAAAAATGTATCTGGCGGGGGAACCTATAATTAACAATCAACCATGAAAATAGCAGTTCTATCAAGAAACCCCCATTTGTATTCAACCAAGCGATTGGTGCAAGCAATTCGGGAAGCGGGACACCAACCCATGGTGATTGATCACTCCACCTGTGATCTGATCATCGAACAAAATGGTCCCTATATCCTCTATAAAGGAGAAAAACTTATTGGAATCGACGCCATAATCCCCCGGATAGGCGCTTCGGTCACTTTCTACGGCACGGCGGTGGTGCGTCAATTTGAGTTGATGGGTGTGTTTTCTGCTGTAGAATCTCAAGCGATCGTGCGTAGCAGGGATAAGCTGAGATCGTTACAGATTCTTTCCCGGGAAGGGCTCGGCATGCCAAAGACGGCTTTCACAAACTTTTCGAAAGGAGGCGAAAAGCAACTGGTGGAAATGATCGGCGGAGCACCCCTCATTATCAAACTCCTGGAAGGTACCCAAGGGTTAGGGGTCGTGCTTGCAGAGACCAAAAAGGCAGGACAGTCCGTCATAGAGGCCTTTCACGGCTTGAAGGCACGAATCATTGTACAGGAATTTATCAAGGAAGCCAGGGGTGCGGATATCCGGGCGTTTATCGTGAATAACCGCGTGGTGGGAGCGATGAAGCGGCAAGGGGCCGAAGGAGAGTTCCGATCCAACCTGCATCGGGGTGGAAAGGCCGAAGTAATCCGGCTGAGCAAACTGGAAAAATCGGCCGCACTGAATGCTGCCAAAGCGCTCGGACTATCCGTTGCCGGTGTGGACATGCTCCAGTCGGACAGAGGGCCGCTGATCCTGGAAGTAAACAGTTCCCCGGGATTGGAAGGCATTGAAAAAGCTACCGGAATAGATATTGCCGGCAAGATCGTGTCTTTCATTGAGACTTCCGTCGACAAAAAGACCAACAAACGAAAATCAGACCAATAATGAAACCCATACGAATAGGAACGAGGGGAAGCAAACTGGCATTGTTTCAGGCGCACCATGTAGCCGCACTGCTTCATGCCAGGGGCCTGGCAACCGAAATCGTAATTATAGCAACCAAAGGAGATCAGGTCCTGGATGTGGCCATATCCAAAATCGGCAGCAAGGGAGTATTTACGGAAGAATTGGAAAACCAACTAGCCGAAAGGAACGTGGATATCGCCGTACATAGCGCAAAAGATCTACCCTCGCGGCTGCCTGAGGGTTTTGACATCATCGCATTTACAGAACGAGAAAAAGTAAACGATGTGATCATTAGCCACAAAAAGGATTTTCCAGCCCTGGAAACGACCAAAAAGCCCCTACTGCTAGGCACCTCCTCTACCCGGAGAATCGCTACCCTTGCCTACTATTACCCACAGGTACGCACCACCGATATTCGGGGAAACCTACAGACACGCATCGCCAAAATGGAACGAGGGGTTTGTGATGGGCTATTATTGGCTTATGCGGGAGTTCACCGCATGGGCTACGACACCTTGATCCGAAAGGAGCTGTCCCTGGAAGAATTCATTCCGGCGGTAGGGCAGGGTTGCATCGGTGTGGAGGCACACAGCAGCCTGGCCGGCCCCCTAAAAGAGGCCATTCAGCAGGCAGTCAACGATCCTGCCACGGCCGTTTGCCTGGAAGCCGAACGGAGTTTTCTGCGGGTACTGGAAGGGGGCTGCAGCATTCCCGCCTTTGCCCTGGCCGAGTGGAAAGGAGATGTCGTTCACTTACGCGGTGGCTTGATGCAGCTAGAGGGTAAAGAAAGGCTGTACGACTCTTTTCAGGGAAACGAAAAAGAAGCCCATTCCCTGGGGATCAAGTTAGCCGAAAGCATCCTAAAAAAGGGTGGAGATAGATTATTAAAGGAAATCAAACAAAGCATTGATGAGTAAGCTGTCGACTAGTACTGGAATTTTTCTGATCGGTGTGCTGCTACTCGGCAGTTCCTGTGCCAGTGAAAAAGATCACCTGGTCACCCTGTCTACGGAGCACGGCACCATGTACGCCATCCTATACGAAGAGACTCCGGCTCACAAAGAAAATTTTATCAGGTTGGCTGAATCCGGAAGGTACGATTCCACGGAATTTCACCGGATTATCCCTGATTTCATGATACAGGGAGGTGACGTGTTCAGCAAAGAAGACTTACCACAGGAGGAATGGTATACGCTACCGGCAGAGTTTCACCCGGACCTCATCCACGAAAGGGGAAGCCTGGCGGCAGCGCGGCAAGGAGATCAGATGAATCCGGAAAGAAGATCCAGTGGTTGCCAGTTTTACGTCGTCGAGGGGCGGGTTTACGAAGAGGCCCCATTGACCACCGATATGAACAAACTTCAACAGGTATTTTTCCAATACATGCAACTGGAAAGCAACGTGGGATTAAAGGAAACCTACCGTAGATTATACGCAAAACAGGAAATTGACAGTTTAAATGCCCTAATGCTTTCAAAAAAAGTAGTGCTGGAACAATTTTTTAATGTAAATTTGGGATTAAGCAGAAGGGAAAACCAAATTCAGGCCTATACTACGGTGGGAGGAACTCCGCATTTGGACGATACCTACACGGTTTTTGGCAGGGTAATACACGGTCTGGAAGTAATCGAGAAAATTTCCCGTTTGGAAACGGACCAAAATAACAAACCTATTACTCCTGTTTACATACATGTAGATGTCGAATTAGTTGCTAAGAAGAAAATTACGGAAGAATATGGATATACATATCCTGAAGAGTGAAAGGCCAAAAGTACTAATCACGGGAGCGAATGGATTGTTGGGCCAGAAAATAGTTAAAAAAATCCTTATTGACGGGAAATACGATGCCATTGCCACCGGCAGGGGTGCCTGCAGACTCCCTGGAGAGTGGGAAGGATACGATTTCGAACAAATGGACATTACCAACGAAAAGGAAGTAATGGACGTGTTTCGGGTATACGCACCCCAGGTAGTCATTCATGCCGCATCCATGACGGATGTGGACCGCTGCGAAGTGAACCGGCACAGTTGTTTTGAACAAAACGTTACCGGCACCCAAAACATTCTAAAGGGCAGCAAGGCTTGTAAATCACACCTGATATTTATATCAACCGACTTCATATTTGACGGAAAAAACGGTCCTTACGACGAGGAGGACCTTCCCAACCCACTAAATTACTACGGAAAAACCAAGCTGGACACGGAGAATCTCGTCCGGGAATACCCCTTTGATTGGTCCATCATTCGTACCAATCTGGTATACGGTACGGCTCATGACATGAGCCGTTCGAACATCATTCTTTGGGTAAAAAAAGGACTGGAACAGCAGAAGGAACTGGAATTGGTCGATGACCAATTCCGAACGCCTACCCTTGCGGAGGATTTGGCTGAAGGCTGCCTACTGGTAGCCGATAAGATGGCGACGGGCGTCTTCAATATTTCAGGAGAAGAACTGTTGACACCCTACGACATGGCCATGATGACGGCAAAATTCTTCGGACTGGACAGCAAAGGGATTAAAAAGACCGATTCGCGTCACTTTGGGCAGGTGGCCGCTAGACCCCTGCGAACGGGACTTATCATTACCAAAGCGAAGGAAACTTTAGGATTTCAGCCGAAAAGTTTTGAAGAAGGAATTGGTATTTTAGCAAAACAAATTAAATTAGCCGATTACAAAGCCTAACAAATTCTTTAATTAATCACCAATCAACGCAACCACCAGTATGCAAAAATCTGTCAGTCGCTCCGCTAGAGGGCAATGGGGATCCACCTTTGGTTTTATTATGGCTGCGGGCGGCTCGGCCGTAGGACTGGGCAACATATGGCGCTTTCCTTACATTACCGGTCAAAATGGCGGTGGAGCATTCGTCTTTGTTTACGTTCTCTGTGTTTTGCTCATTGGTCTCCCGTTACTACTCAATGAAATTGCCCTGGGCAGGAAATCAGGAAAAAACCCAGTGGGTGCAATCAAAGAAACCGGAGGTAACCATTTCTGGCAGTCTGCAGGTGTGCTTTGCGTGATGGTTTGTTTTGCAGTATTGAGTTATTACTCGGTCATCGCAGGCTGGACCATCGGTTATATATTTACCGAACTGATAAATATCCCGGTGGATTTTGAGGATTTTGTCCAGACCCCCGCATACGTCATTCCCCTTTGCATGCTCTTTATTCTACTGACCATTTTTGTCGTATTGGGAGGCATATCGGGAGGCATTGAGAAAGCAGCCAAGTTTCTGATGCCGGTTTTATTTCTGATCATTTTGCTCATTGCGGCGCGCTCGGTAACACTCCCTGGGGCCGGGGCGGGCATCGAATACTACCTGTCCCCTGATTTTTCGAAGATCAATGGCAAAGTAATTCTATCCGCATTGGGGCAAGCTTTTTTTAGTCTGTCGGTCGGCTGGGGACTGATGATTACCTTTGGATCTTACCTACCCCGGGACAGTAACGTCATACAATCTTCTGGGTGGATTGCTGGAATGGATAGCATGGTAGCCCTGATGGGGGGCTTGATGATTTTCCCGGCTTTGTTTGCACTGCTCCCCGGCGTAAGCCCGGACGAGGGGCCTGCCTTGGTTTTTAACGTCTTGCCCCGGGTTTTTGATCAGATCGAACCCTTCGGAAACATCATTGGTGGCTTATTTTTTCTGCTTTTGCTCGTCGCAGCGCTCACCTCTAGTATTTCCATGTTGGAAGTCCCGGTAGCCTATTTCATTGACGAAAGAAAATGGTCCCGAAAAAAAGCCACCTGGACCATCGGGCTGGCCGCCATGGTATTGAGTATTCCCTCTTCCTTGGCCGCTGTTAAGGGAAATTTCTTTAACAACCTGGGATTCAATTTTTTTGGGAGACAAATTGCCGGTTTTTTCGACATGATGGATTTCTTCTTTGGAACCCTTGCTATCGTAGTCATTTGCCTCATGCTTAGTCTGTACACCGGATGGATCAAAAACGTAAAAGAATATGCATCGGAATTGGCAATGGGATCGAGTTCATTCAACGGATTCCCAAAAAAAGCCTGGATATTCTTTATCCGGTGGATTTGCCCGGTGGTAATCCTGCTGGTGCTACTAAATATGATCGGTATATTTGGTGAACCGGGAGAAGGTGGGTAACTCCGCAGGAAGGGATCAGCCCCTTGTTACCAAAAAGCGGCAGCCAAACTCGAGTTTGGCTGCCGCTTTTTTTCTGTTCGGTAGTGTTTTTGCTTTCGTATCGACTCGCCGAGAAGACTGGATGCGTCTTTACCAGGACCTGGGGAAATCCAGTGGGTCATTGTTGTCGCCGGATTCCGTGGAACTACTTTCCTTAAACGAACGAAGCTCCGCCTTGGAAATGGGCTTTACCGGGACATCCTTCTTTTTAGACGTTCGATCATCCAGCATGGAATACAATTCTTCCCTACTAACAGAGTTGATTTTACTGGATTTTGAAGCCTCTTCTACTGCTTTGGGATCGACCACCTGGATTCCACTGTTGATCTGCGCTCCTTTGTGAATAAAAATAGAGCTGGTAATGATGTTTCCGGAAACCTTTGCGTCTGCGTAGATGGTGGTTTCTCCTTTGATATACAAATCACCGACTACTTCACCGCTGATGCTGATTTCCTCGGCAATAATATCCCCGGTAATCGAAGCCTTTTCTCCAACGACTACCTTTTTGTCTGTTCGAATGCTACCTACAAGAATGCCGTCCGCCCGGATGTCACTTTTAGAGATGATATCGCCCGTGAGTTCAAAGCCAAGGGACAGTACCGTTACCTTGCCTGCATGGGGTTCTTCATTTTGTTGTTTGTTGGATCCAAATTTCATAGGCTCAATCTTCTTTTTCTTGTTTGAACGTAGTGAGAATAGTGGAGCTGTTACCCAGGTCCAGTCCAACCGCCTTATCCTTGGCCCCGCCACTGATGGCCAGACTGTTGTAACAATAGCCGATCGACGCCATCTGCTCCGGTGCATCGGGTACGTGGACGTTTAATAATCCATCAAATTCATCCCGAAATAAGTTTACCAATTCGGCATAATTGGCACCGCCACCTGCCAGGTAAAGATCTGCGGACTTTGTAAAATCACTATCCGAAAACGCTTTTCGCAAAGATGGGGAAATCACGTCGTTGTAATACTGCGTGATAACCTGCTTTCGCAGCTCTCTTAAGTCCAAACGCTTTCGGTTTAAAATAATTGTTCCTTCGCTAAAATACTGGTCGATCTGATGCTCGGTTTTTAAATCCAGGTAATTGTCCTTTTGTAATTCCCGGGTGATCAGGTTAATGGCGTATCTCAACCCAAACGTAGAAACGCTTGACCGCTGTACCAAACCTCCCTCCGTACTTAGAATGGCCTCCATGGTGCCGTATCCAAGACTGATCATGAAGAAGCTTTTTGGCGAATCGCTGTACATCTGCCTGACGGCCATGCTACAACCCACTACTTCGGGAATCACCGCTACGCGATCCACTTCCACGGCCATTTTCTTTCGACCTCCCCCGCCAAATGTCTGCGTATCGTACTCAATGATGTGCTCGTTTTCAAGCAGGCGATAGGCATTTTCCTTAAACACCTGAAAGGTGGAAAACGGAAACCCGGTGGTAACAGTAATGGGGCTACCCAGCTTTTGGGAAGCCAACAAAAGCCCCGCCTTTAAAAAAATACGGTAATCAATTTCTTCTGGTGAACTGTTGATGTTTCTGTGTGGAGAAGTCCCTTCAGAAAGTGCCAAATCTCCAACCAGGTAGCCAATGTTATCGTGGTAAATCTTAAGTCCGGAAACCAAATCCCTCGCAACGTTTCTAAGCTCAAGATTACTACTTTCCAATACACTGGGGTACTTTATTACTTCTATCATGGATTTTTTTTTTATTCTTTTGTCCTTTTTAAAACAGTTTTCCGTTTTTCTAATTTTTCAATCCTAAAAACTAAAATGACCAAGAGAAAGTCTCCCTGTATGGATAAACGGGGCGTTTGCCGCCTGTTTATCTTACAAACTTAATTATTTTTATCAATATTTTACGGAGGCAAATGCCAAACCTTAGGTTTAAAGACAAATTAAAGGAACCTTGCCGAAATTACAAGCTACATCCCCAAGTTTGTGTATAAAATTTTGCATTTGATAGAAAACGAACCCCCTGTCTGGCGACTACCCCTCTTTCCATGCAAGGAATTTGCGAATTTGTAACCGTATCCTTTTGAATTTGTTTAGTTTTGTACCAAACCAATACCTTCAAGCGCATGAGACAAGTAATCCATATAAGTCTTGCATTGCTCCTACTTTCCCTCATTTCTGGAGAGGTTCGGGCACAGGAGTTTTCTATTGGTCCCAAGATAGGTATTTCGCAAGGCAATATATCCGTTACCGGTAGCACCTTCTCGAAAGGGAACGAAAAACTGGGATATCATGCGGGAATTTTTGCCCGCCTAGGAGGGAACCGGATTTTCATCCAACCGGAAATTCTCTACAGCAATACCGGGGGAGAATTTGAGCACCTGCAATCCAACAATCAGGTTACGTACACTGCCAGTTTTGACCGAATCGATGTGCCATTGATGGCTGGGTTTAAGTTTGCAAACTTTTTCCGCATACAGGCCGGACCCTCGCTAACCTTCATTCTCGACAACGAATTGAGCACACAGGATCCTTTGCTTACTATTGCTTCCGAACCAAACACGACCACATTGGGCTACCAGGCGGGAATTGGCCTGGATATCGCCAACATGATTCTCGATTTTAAGTACGAGGGAGCTTTGGCAAACCACGTCGATTCCATTGCCGGACTTCCTACCGACCAGCGACAAAACCAATTGATCCTTTCGTTGGGGATTCGCTTGTTTTGATTGCGTCAGTGACGGCTTCAGCGGTCCCCAACCTGGTCCAAAAACTTGCGGGGCTTTTGGCTTAGTTTTCGAAATTGGCTGGGCGTCATGCCCGTATGTTTCTTAAACTGCGCCGAAAAATGTTGCATGCTGCTGTATCCCAATTTCCAGGCTGTCTCGGAGATATTGTGGGATGCGTAGCTGAGGTACTCCTTTGCCTTTTCAATCTTCAATTCGATAAAATACTGCTCAATGGTAACCCCCTGAAGGCTGCTAAAAAGTTGGCTCAAGCGGGAATAGGAAATACCGGTTTTGTCGGCAAGAATTTGCGAAATCGTCCCATCCGGGCCGTCTGCGCCTTCCTCCAGTAATTGAATCAAGGTAACCTTACAGGTCTCCACCCAAATCGTTTCCCTGGATTTTGCCACCGCAAAGCCCAGTGCATCTAGTCTTCGTTCAAATGTCTCTGTCTGCCAGCTGTCCGGGGGATCGGAAAAACGAACCAGACCCAATTCCACCTTTTCAAACGCAAGACCCATTTCCCGAAGAACCTCCTCTACTGCCATGACGCAACGGGGACAAACCATATTTTTTATTCGGATTTCATGCATGGATGGATAACAAATGGGACAAAAAATAAATTTCAAAAAAGCAAAAGCCCTGCTGTCAGCAAACAAAAAAAGAGGCCATCCCAGGGACAGCCTCTTTCCGTTTGTTAGTGGTTGATTCAATTTCTTTTATCGCGCAGAGAGGAAATTTCCAAATCCACTCTTGTCGGAAACTTTGATGCTGATGTCGTTCAATGAAGCAACGTTTTCAAAGGAAAACTTTTTTCCAAAGGCCTCGTCGGTGATCGGAGCGTCGTAGACAAGCTGTCCCTTGTCGAAAATTTCGAGGTACTTTTCTGAACCGTCCAAATTTTTCAAGATAACCGCCAACGTCTGCTCATCTAATTTCGTAACTTTGGCAAAGTAGGTTTTTTCCACACTTTTTGGCCCCAGAAAAACATCGAAATCGGAAAGCTTACCAGATTCGGTGTTAAAAACTTCTACCTGATACGCTCCCAGGTCCAGCCGGTTCAAATCGTAATTCTTGAAAAACACCTTGTCGGAATCAATGACATCCCGAAAGATGATTCGGTTGGTTTCGTCTTTGATGGCTACGGTTACTTTACCCTCGGGAATTCCCAGGTACTTCAATTGAAATCGTTTCTCACCGATTTTTTCCAAGGTGACGATGGGAGGATTCTCCACTGGAGCCGTGGCAAAAACGGCCGTGTTGATAGTAAAAGCGAGTACTGTTGCAATAATTAATCTCATGGTGTTAAATTTTTAAAGGTTTAGAAACAGGTAAAACCTCTTCCCGGGTACTTCCCGAAAAATTTTTGTTTGAGGCTAATTATTTTGGGCAGGCAATTGAGTGACTTACGTAAGTATGACACAAATGTAATCAAGAGGATAGTACGTTACAAATTATTCAATGATAATATTAAAAAATTAACTATTACATAATATTAACGCTAAATAATTATCTATTTAAAAATTGATAACAAGTATTTGATTCGTGGAGAAAATCCATTCAGGGTTTAAATCTAAACCCAAAATGGACTAAAAAACAAAATTAAATTTTTTTTAGAGTATTTTATTTACCAGATTTGGAATTATATTCTTTTGTTTGCTAGAAAACAGCGCACACTGAGCGCTATTCCTTGAACTTCAACCGGTAAAACACATTGTAATCCCTTTCTACCGCCGGGTCCAGGTTATCGTTGACATAGATGTACCCATTTTCGTCGGCAAAATCAAGTGCACCAGAGAGCGGTAACCCGTCCAGCACACCTACCTGCTTGCCTCCCGCTACCACCATATAATAGGGTTTGCTGTACGTAGCCATGGCTTCTTTGAAAAGGGGACTTTCGTACCGATACTCCGAAGCAGCCCGAAGCTGGGTGACGATGTCCTCGGGTATGCGTGTTTTGAACTCCACCAAAAGTTTTTTTCCAACATACCGCAGGTCCGTAAAGGCCGGATAGCTGCTGTAATCCCCTACCTGCTCGGGCAGTCCTTCGGTACGGAACCGATGCCTGAGATCTACCTGGTATTTGAGCAGGGGCCTCCCACTGGCATAATCGTACACAAACAACTGATCGCCTATGGTAGGAAGCAATGCCAACTCCTGCCTACCCCGGTGGTAGGCCACAATGGGCGGACTCGGCCCAAGCATCTTCCCTTCTTTTCTGGGTTTCCATTCCTCCGGATAGGTTTCTAGCAACCGCAGCTTGCTGGAATCCACCTCGTACGAAAACACTGTCTTTGCCCGATCGTAGTAAACAGCGGATTGCCTTTCTTCTTCGGTGAGGCTTCCGGGATCAAACAAATTTTGTTCCTGCCCCACCAGCATTCGCTTTCCATTCGTTGTGAAACCTCTAAAAAACGTCCGGTAACTGTACATGGACATGGAAAAAATATCCAAATGAATGGGGTCCAGCAGCTGCAGCTTATTTCCGGCCAGGTCGTAGACGTGGTAGCCATTAAAAAGCCCCTGAGCTACCCATTGATCGGCATTCAAAAACCCATAGCCAAATGCACCTGAGCCCATGCCATTAGGACCATCGTGCAGCACGTCGAACACCTGCACAATCTCCCCTGTCTCCGCTACCAGGTGGGGCTTTCGGCTTTTATTTCCCCGCAGCAGAAATTTTCCGCTACCTTCCAGGTAATCGTCAATGACCAACGGTTCTAGTTCATTCACCACCAGGCTATCCACCAGTTCGAGGGTCAGCTTCGTTTGTGGATCTTGCCCATCGGTAGTAGGCGCCGGCTTGCAGGCAAAAGCCCCCGCAATCAGTAGAACCATTGGCTGAACGTATTTCATCTGTATCGATTGTTAGCGCGTATTAGCAACCTTCTTTTTTCTCCATAAAAAAACCGGCAAGGCAAGAAAAACCCCAACCATACTGAATGCCAATCCTCCGATGGTACCAATTGCCAAAGAAAACCAAAATATTTCATTTTGCCCTTCCATGACAAAAGGGATTAAGCCAAAACAGGTGGATAAAACCGTCAGCAAAATAGGCGTAGCTTTACCTGCCGCCGCTTTGATTACCTGTCGATTATAGGATTGCCCCTGCCGGTTATTGAGATCGTTGACAATAAATATGGCGGCATTGACAGCCAGCCCCCCGAGCATGACAAACGCCGCATATCCACCTTGATCAAAATAGAAATCAAACAGCGAAAAAATCAAAAACAGCCCAATAAAGGAAACCGGAATGATAAAAATGATGTACAAGGGCTGCTTGAAATTTTCAAACAGGATGGAGCAAATAAAGAAGATCCCGACCACCAGCACCAGCAATAGGCTGTACTGCCGCTTGGCCTGATCGTAGTTCCAGGAGTAGGTCTGTCGGCTGGCAGAATACCCGATCGGCATGCTGGTTTTCATTTCTTCCAGTACTTCGTCGAGGTATTCTCCCCCAAACTTGGCCGAGCCCATGTAGTCAAAGGAAACCAATCGAATGTACTGCCGGTCTTCCTTGTGCAGGGCATTGGTGGTAAACTCTTTTTGCAAAGAACCTACGCCGGCCACCTTTACAATCCGGTTTTCTGCCGAAATCAAACTGCTGTTTTCCAGATCAAATCGCGAAAACCGAGCGGACTCCTTTTCTCGCACCACCAACCCATACTGATCATTGGCTACTTCCAGAAACAGGGAGGGCTGCTCGTGCAAGGACCTGTTTTGAAGCGCATTTACGACCTCGTACTGGTTGGTGCCGGTCAGTGCCAGCCGTTGTTGATCAAACGCGAGCACATACTCTTCGGTTTTCTGCTCTCCCCAGGTTAGTCGTTCGTTCGTATTCACCTCCTGTATCCGCCGGTGCGAAAGAAGCTTTGTAGCCAAAATTTCTGCCTGCTTTTCCAGTTCGGTATAATTATACCCCCTCAACTCCGCCCGGAAAGAGGGGATTCCTTCTCCCCCGGGCCCGGTATAAAACCCCTGGCCCACGCCGTATATGTTCCATCGCACGCCACTCCAGTCCGTAGATTTCATCGCCAGCTTCCCTTTCAATTGGTAGGGCAAGGCCGATGTTTCGTAGGCTTCCTTGAAGGTGATTTCGATACGGGCATTTTGCCCGGAATTGACGGTGGTCACGAATTTATCAATCCCCTCCACCCCTTTTAGGTATGCCTCAAATTCACGAATGATAAAGTCCATTTGCTCCAAGGTATTGCCGAAGGGCAGATTGGCATTCACGATCAGCCGGGTGCGTTCGGCTTCCCGGTAGGATGATTTTTCGAATACCCCTCTGACAAACATCCGCATGGAACCACCCAGCGCCTTGTCTACGTACGGCCGGATCGTTTCCTGGTAATAGGTGCTGCCAACGGTGCTGTTGTACCATTCCTGACCCTCCCATTTTGCCGGAAGATAAAAAACCGGCAGGCCAAACAGCAGCACCAATGCCCAAACAAAGGCTTTACGGTAACCGGCCAAAAATGCTACCGTTCGCGTATAAATCCGCATCGCTCCAGCCCGTCTCCGTAGCTGTCGGTACGTCATGATACGGCCGGCTTTCCCCTTTTTGCTCAGCAGTAGGGCATAGACGGCCGGAGTGAATAGCAG
The DNA here is from genome assembly GCF_009467825.1 of Cyclobacterium xiamenense. Taxonomy (GTDB): domain Bacteria; phylum Bacteroidota; class Bacteroidia; order Cytophagales; family Cyclobacteriaceae; genus Cyclobacterium; species Cyclobacterium xiamenense. The sequence goes on from NZ_WIOK01000026.1 coordinate 52,238, forward strand.
GGCGATCAGCAGGGAAACCCCCAACATCACCGACACCACCGTGGAAAAATCAGCCAGGTTTTTTCGGTCGTCTTCGGGAAGTAAAAATACCATCAGCAGCGCGACAATGGTGGTCAAAGATGCTGCCAGCAGTGCCAGAAATACTTTGCGGTTTTTGTGCTTGTGCAGGTGGTCGATCATGATGATGGCATTATCCACGATCAGACCAAAAGAAATGGTCAACCCAGCCAATGAATACATGTGGATGTCGACCTTTAACAGGTAAAGAATGATCACCGTAAGGCTTACATTGACCAGTATACCCAAAAACAAACTGATCAGGTAATTGAGGTTGCGGTTGATTAAAAATATAAAAAGAATCAGGATCAGAATGGAAAGCCCGGAGCGCTTGTAGATTTTCTGGAGTTCCTTTTCCAGGTAGGACGTGTCGTCAAACTCCAGCCGCACATCAAACCCTTCGGGCAATTGCCTCTGGGAGGCAGCCATGGTTTGCTTGATTTTTTCTGCCAGCAACACCTTGTTTACACCGTCCCGGCTAGTGATGGTCAGGCTTACCGAATTGTTGCCGTTGATGCGGTAAAAACGCTGGGGCGCTGCTTCCTCCAGGGTTAGACTGGCCACATCTTTTAAAAACAGCTCCTTTCCCTCCAGCCTTCCGATAAGCAGGTTCTCCAGGGATTGCAGGGATTGCAGGGAGCGGTCCACCTGCAAAAACAAGGACTCACCCGACGCATTCATGGCCAGCCCGGGATAATTCCTTCCAAAAGAACTGCGTATTTTACTCTCCAAAGCGGTTCTGGAAAGATCGAGGGTCTGCAATTTCTGAATGTCGTAGGTGACATACAGATACAAGTCGTTGGCGCCCCGCACCTCCATCTCCTCTACTTCTTCAAGTTGGTTTAGCGACGATACCAGGATGTCCTCGGTAATCTTCTTGATCTCAAAGGAGGCAAACGGACCGTTTATGCTGTAGGTCAGGATGGGCCGTTTCTCCCGAATATACCGTTGGGAGGACTGGGTGATTGTGGGATAGCTCACCTTGCTGTCCAACGACGGGTATACCTGCCGAATCAGGGCCGAGACTTCAAATTTTTTGTATTCCATATCGGTGCGCTTATCAAAACGCAACTGAATGGATCCCTGATTGTAGTTGGATACAGAGGTCGTTTTTTTCAATTCAGACAACTGAGAGAGCACCCCTTCCAGCGGTGAAGTTGCCAGTTTTTCGACCAACTCCGGAGAGGCGCTGCGCACGGAAAAGCCAATATTCAGTACCGGCTCCTTTTCTCTGGGGTTGAGATCCACGGATAATTCCGAGACCAGGGAAAATCCAATGATTGCCAAAACAAAAAAAACGATAACCAGCCGGAAAGGTGTCATGGGGTATGGATTAAGAAGGTGTAGTTGGCCTTATTCATGGTTTTAACTTTTCATTGGATCTCATAAAAATAGAAAAAAACCTGGTCCAATTCCGTTTCCACCCGTGGCAGGTGCAGGTTTCGATCCGCAAACAACCTCCCTCCCTTGTATCGGAAATCAATATCCAAATGTACCTCCCACACCTTCCTTCCCTCCTTTACGATCTGGTAGTAGGGGATTTTGTATTCCTTCTGCAGGGCAGAAAATGCCTCTCCCCCGACAACGTTCCTGGGCAAGGCATCGACCTCTTCCTGGGGCGCTGCTCCCTGGTAGGCGGCCATTAGGTATCCGTTGGACCGAGACAAATGGACAAAACTGGAAGCCCCAAGTTCCTTGAAAAACCGGTCAAAGGGTTCGGCTTTGGGAGAAGCGGGATCAATCTGCACGTAAGCGTCTCCTGGGCTTAACTGTATGGTATCTTGCAATTCCAATTCGGGAAAGGTGTAGCGGTAAATCTCAGGCGAATACGAGAACAACAGGTAAATGGTCGCATCGTTCCTTATGGAAAACGGCGCCATCTCCCGGTATTGGCCAGGATTTTTCAGCATCTGTGAGGAGGCGGGAATGTACTGACGGGAAAGGATCGTATCCTGCTCCAGGTCATATACGGTCAGAAAAGGAAGCTGAGTAAGAAAATCCTCCTGCTCCAACACCTCCCCAGAAGGGTATTGCGGAAAGCTATTGGTAAACAGGATGCCCCCGGAAAGATCATTCACATGCCCTCCGTATACTGTATTGGTAAAAAAAGAAAATGGAAGTTCCCCGGATTGAATCAATTGCAGGTTCAAATCGTACCGAAATAATTTTTTATTTGTCAGAATGATAACTTCCTCCGATCCATGGTAATGTGCAGAAATAAAATACGAGCCATATCCATCCCGGGTATCACCGGTGAGGTTTTTAGCAAGCAAAATTTGTCCATTACTATCCACCCGGACCATTTCCTTCCGTTGATGATCAAACATCAAATACTCCGACCTGTCCGATTGGATATCCAGGATCGCGAGCCTACCGAGGTAATCAATCACCAAACTATCTGTGATCACAAACCGGGGTTCAAAACCATCTCCCGACCTATTTTCCCGGCCGCTATTGGAACAAGAAAGGTGTAAACCAATCATCAATCCAATCGGGAGCAAGGGGCAAAGGATTTGGGGACGCATATTCAGGAATTAACCATTGGATAAAGCTATCGGTGGAGATCCGATTAAAACTAAAGAAATAATTTTTAAAACAAAAATATTTTTGCTTTTTTTCTGGAAATAAAAAAAGGGCAGCCATCCCTTGCGGAACGCTACCCTTCATGTACCTGTGGAATAGGGTGTTGATTACAACCTATTTCGCGTAGTTTACCGATCGCATTTCCCGGATGACGGTAATTTTGATTTGCCCGGGGTACTGCATTTCCTTTTCGATCTTCTGGGAAATTTCGAAGGACAATTGACTAGCCGTGGTGTCGTCTACATTGTCGGCATCCACCAGCACGCGCAACTCCCGACCGGCCTGCATGGCAAAGCACTTATTGACGCCATCAAAACTCAGGGCCAAATCTTCCAGGTCCTTGAGGCGTTTGATGTAACTGTCCATGATTTCCCTTCTCGCTCCGGGCCTGGAACCGGAAATAGCATCACAGGCCTGCACGATGGGCGAAAGCATGGAGGTCATTTCGATCTCGTCATGGTGCGCTCCGATTGCATTGACCACTTCCGGATGTTCCTTGTGTTTTTTGGCGAGCTCCATACCCAAAATAGCGTGGGGGAGTTCTGCTTCTTCGGGATAAACCTTTCCGATATCGTGGAGCAATCCGGCTCGTTTGGCCAGTTTGGCATTGAACCCCATTTCTGCAGCCATGGTTGCACACAATTTGGCCACTTCTCTGGAGTGCTGCAGCAGGTTTTGCCCGTAGGAAGATCGAAAACGCATCCGACCTACCATTTTGATCAATTCCGGATGCAATCCGTGAATGCCCAGGTCGATACAGGTTCGTTCTCCTATTTCTATGATTTCTTCGTCAATATTTTTCTCGGTTTTGGCCACCACTTCCTCGATCCGGGCCGGGTGAATCCTCCCGTCTTGCACCAGACGATGCAAGGACAAGCGGGCCACTTCCCTTCTCACCGGATCAAACCCGGAGATGATGATTGCTTCCGGAGTATCGTCTACCACGATCTCTACTCCGGTAGCTGCTTCCAACGCCCGGATATTTCTACCTTCTCTACCGATAATTTTACCCTTCACGTCATCGCTCTCGATATTGAAGACCGAGACACAGTTTTCGATCGCATGTTCCGTAGCCGTGCGTTGAATGGTATCCAATACAATCTTCTTGGCTTGTTTGGTGGCACTGAGTTTGGCCTGATCCAAAATATCCTTGATATGGGAGGAAGCCTTGGTCGCCGCCTCGTCCTTGAGCATTTCGATCAATTGTTCGCGTGCCTCTTCCCGTGTGAGAAGGGCCACTTTTTCAAGATCAGTGATCCGCTGCTGGGTTACCTTATCCAATTCGTCTTTTCTAACCTGCACCGCATGCAACTGGGCGCTCAAGTTCTCTTTTCTACTATCCAGCTCGGCTTCCTTGCGCTTGAGCTGCTCCATTTCCTTGGAAAGGATTTGCTCGCGCTGCTTGAGCTTGTTTTCATTGGTAATGAGGATGTTTTTCTTTTTGCCTACTTCCTCTTCAAAATCCGATTTCAAGCGTAGGTACTTTTCCTTTGCTTCGAGGATCTTGTCTTTCTTTAATCCCTCGGCGTTGATTTCTGCTTCACGGATGATACTTTTGGCTTTTTCCCTGGCTTCGGCTTCTAGCTTTTTACTGTTGTTCTTGATAAAAAACCCAGCCAGTAGCGCCCCCAGCAAAATGCCGATGGCTCCTGATAAAATGATGTATAGTGAGATTCCCATAGATGTAGTTGAGTTATATCTACCGGAAAAAAATTCAATGCCGCTGCGTCGGGACGTTATGCATGCTATATTAAAGTAAAGACTCCAGGCGTTGGTTGACCTGTTCGACCATCGTTCGAACCTGCTCGTCTTCCTGCCCTTGTGTTTCGTTCAGTTCGATGGATTCCACCATGCAATCAAACGCCACCATGGCCAGCAGGTCTTGCCGGTCTTCCAGACCAAACTCTTCCCTGTACTTTTTAATTTTATCGTTGATCAATTTACCCACCCGTCTGATTCTGGCCTCTTCGTCGGCCTTAACTTTCATCGGATATTCTCGGTCTCCAATTTTTATTCTGATCGAAAGTGTATCCATATTAGTCAGACAGGTACGTGATAATCTTGTCGATTTCTTTTATATAGTCATCAATTCTCCCCTTCAATTCAGCAGACGCTTTATTTTCTACCGGTATGTTTCTTACAATTTTACTAATTTTAATTTGATTTTTAAAATCTTCCAGGGCCGCTCCTTGATCCGAAAGTTGCTTTTGATAAATTAAAAGTTGGTTTTTGAGGGCAGTATTTTCCTCTTCAAGCAGCCTGACCTTCTCTTCGACCCGTTCTGCTAGCCTTTCCAACTTTTGAAGCGCCCCGTAATCCTTCATTTTATTTTCTGATCAATGCTCCTGCATTTTTTTCAAATGCGGTCATTAATTTGTGCATGGTCTTATCGATCAATTTATCCGTCAGGGTTTGTTGATCGTCCTGTAGGTAAAAACTCAGCGCATAGGCCTTTTGGTTGGGCGCTACCTTATCGCCGGTGTACACGTCGAACACGTTGATTCGCTTGAGTAGCTTTCCCCCGGCCTTGATCGCCAGCTGACGCAATTCTTCAAAACTCACCTGCTGGTCAATCACTAGCGAGAGATCCCTGCGCACCTCCGGAAATTTGGAGATTTCCCGGTATCTTTCCTGTTTTTTGGCCAATTTGACCAGCCTATCCCAGTCCAATTCAGCGAAATATACTTCTTGCTTCACTCCGGCCTGCCGGGTTACGGCGGTTTCCAACAGCCCAATGTCTCCCAACTCCTGCTGGTTTACCCGCAGCGTAAGCCCGTAAGTATACGGGGCGCGCTCCACCAGCTGCACGTCGGGAAGCGGTATATTTAACTTGGCTAGCAGTGCCTCGACTACTGCGTACAACTCCGGGAAGCCTGCTGGCTCCGATGCGTGCATCCAGTTTTCCCGGATGGAATTTCCCGTTAGAAACAACGAAAGGCGCTTCCCCTCTACGTAGCCCTTCTCGATCTTCGAATAGACCGAACCAAATTCAAATACCTTCAGGTCTTTTTGACGCCGGTTGATGTTGTGTGCCAACACTTCCAGTCCCGTGTACAGCAGGGACTGCCGGAGCACCCCGAGTTCCTCACTCAATTTATTTAAAATTACCACGTCCTTTTCTACATCCAGGAAATTTGCTTCCGAAGAATAGGCAGCACTGCTAAGGGAATTGGTGATGATTTCGCTGTAGCCCATACCTGCCAGGGTCTCGGAAATCCGGTATTGAAGCTTGTTCCCATCTTTTTCCGGGTGTTCTGCCAGGTATTCCGACTGATAATTGTCCTTTAGGGGTATCGCATCAAATCCGTAAATCCGTAAAATCTCTTCGATCACATCTGCTTCCCTGGTAACGTCTACCCGATAGGGAGGAACCCGTGCCAGAAATCCTTCGCTGGTTTCTTCCTCCACCCGGATGTCAAGGGATTCCAAAATGGTTTTTATCTCCTTCCGATCAATCACTTCGCCAATCAGCCGGTCCACATGCCGGTACGCTACAGGTACCGGCAGATAGGTAGCAGGTGCCGGATAGTGATCGACTATCGCCGAGCTAATTTCTCCACCTGCGAGTTCGCGGATAAGCATCGCCGCCCGCTTCAAGGCAAATACCGGCATATTGGGGTCGGTGCCTCGCTCAAACCGGAAGGAAGCATCGGTTTTAATGCCGTGGTGCTGCGCCCCCTTGCGAATCACGTCCGCTCCAAAGCAGGCACTTTCCAAAAAGATTGTCTGTGTATCGTCCGTAACTCCAGAGTCCTTTCCCCCCAGAACACCCGCCATGCAAAGCCCCCCTTTGCTATCACAAATCATGAGCTCCTCTCCTGTCAGGATTCTTTCTTTTCCTTCGAGGGTGGTAAATTTGGTACCCTTTGGGAGCCGCTTGACCTGTATTTCATTTCCGGTGATCACATCTGCATCAAAGGCATGCAATGGTTGGCCCAGATCATGCAGGATGAAATTGGTAACGTCCACAATAACGTTGATGGGTTCCAGGTCGATTGCTCTGAGGTAATTTTGAAGCCATTGGGGAGAGGGTACGACCTTCACCCCACGGATGGTCAGTCCGGCATACCGGGGACAGTCGGTCGTATCGGCCACGGAAACCGCAAAAGTGGGGCCTTCCCTATCTACGGCGAAGTCCGATACATCGGGCAGTACGAGTTCCTTCCGCAAAAGTGCTTTCAGATCGCGGGCGACGCCCAAATGAGAAGCTGCATCCGCGCGATTGGGTGTCAGGCCGATTTCTAGCACGGCTGTTTCACTGCTTTCGATCAGGGAGCCCAGCGGAGTACCGTTTGGAAGGTCCGTATCCAAAACCAGGATGCCCTCGTGGCTGCTGCCCAGGCCCAATTCGTCCTCGGCACAAATCATTCCCTCGGATACTTCTCCGCGAATTTTGGCTTTTTTTATTGCAAAGGGTTCCCCCTCCGTGGGATACAAGGTAGCGCCTACAATAGCAACCGGGACCTTCTGCCCTTTTGCCACATTTGGAGCCCCGCACACGATGGGTAAAAGGCGTTCGCCTATGTCCACACGCGTCAGGCTGAGTTTATCCGCATTTGGGTGCGGCTCGCAATGGATCACTTCGCCGATAACTACCCCTTTTAGGCCTCCTTTTATGGACTCATAGGTGGAAATACCTTCCACCTCCAGCCCGGAAGCCGTGAGCAAATCAGCAATCTCTTCGGGACTTTGGTCAAAAGGTAGGTAATCTTTGAGTCTATTGATCGAAATTTTCATTGTTTCAGTTTTGACTAAGATACAAATTTACGATAATTGACCTCTACTGAAAGGTTATTTATCGTAATTTTTCTCCCCTGCCCGAATAGGAATTTCAAGTATATTCTCTCGTGGAGGAATGGGGCAGGCATAATCCGGATTATAGGCGCAATACGGATTGTAAGCCAGGTTAAAGTCAATATTGAGGGAAGATTGCCCATCCTGCCGGAGGTTGAGGTAACGCCCGCCACCATAGGTTTCGTCCCCGGAGGTTTTATCTGCAAAAGCCAGGAAAAAATTCCTCCGGTCCGCTTCGTCCTCTGCCTGTAGCAAAAGTAACTTTATGGTCTGTCCCTGCAGTTCGAAAACGGCAAAGGAATGCCGGATGTATCGTTCCAGGCTGCCGTCGGTCATGGGGATTTCCAGGATCCTTCTGTCTGCTACCGGTTCCAGCCGCGCCCGTACCTTGTAGGCAGGGTCGACGGGATAGAAATCCAGGGAATCCATGTCTTCCTTTTGCTCCGCCTTTAGCGGGGAATCCAGGTTGTATTTCAGGAATTTAAACTGACGCTCCCGTTCCGCTTCAATAGTAGTTCGGTAGAACTCCGGATCCTCGGTACCCGTGAAGGTATACAGTAGGGAAGCGGCGATTACCAGGGCCACAAATGCCCAAAATAGATTCTTTTTATTCATAGTGATTCATATCATGCCTTCATCTGCGAAGCTAAAATAGCCAACATCTGTGAAAATAACATGATCCAATACCGGAAGCTCCAGATTTTTGCCCACCAGACAGAGTTTCTTGGTGAGGGTAATGTCAGCGGTAGAGGGCTTGAGGTTGCCTGAGGGATGATTGTGAACCAAAATCAACGCATTGGCGAGTAATTCGATCCCATATTTAAATATCAACTTGGGATCTGCGATGGTGGCCGCAGTCCCTCCCTGACTGATCAACTGCTTTTTGATGACCAGGTTGCTACGATTGAGAAAAAGTACATAAAAGTACTCTACGGTTTCGTCCTGCAGTTCCTGCCGCATCAGCCGGTAAACATCCGCAGAGGAAGAAATTTTGTCTTTTTTATGGGGATCTCCGTCTTTTCTGCGCCTGCCCAATTCCAGCGCGCTGACGATGCTGATGGCTTTGGCCTCTCCGATGCCCTTGAATTTTTTCAAGTCATTGACCGAGAGTTTGGCCAATTGGGCGAGGTCATGGTCTACACTCTTGAGGATATGCCGGGAAAGGTCCACGGCACTCAGGTGCTGGGTTCCCGAACCTATCAAAATGGCGATCAATTCTGCATCAGAAAGGTGGGATTTTCCTCTCAGAAGTAATTTCTCCCGGGGACGGTCTTCTTCCGCTAGCGCGGAAATGCGTATCGACTGGTAATTTTCCATGGCAAAAAAAGTAACTGGAACATGGCCATCCACCCCTCGCATCTAAACCCAACTTCCCCGAAAGCGGTAGATAACCCGATAAAATTAAAAAAATAATTGACATAAAAAAACCCTTACCTGTTTTTGGAGAAGGGTTTTATGATGCGTGTACAAGTACCTGCCTCGTTAAAGAGAATTCACCAATTTGGTCAATTTTGATTTTTTATTGGAGGCATTGTTCTTGTGAATGACGTTTTTCTTAGCCAGTCTATCCAGCATGGAAGTTACCTGCTTCAATAATTCCTGCGCCTCGGATTTGTCTTCGGTATTTCTCAATCTCTTGATGAAGGTCCTGGTGGTTTTGGCCTGATACCTGTTTCTCAATCTTTTGGCTTCATTTGCACGAATTCTCTTTAAAGCCGATTTGTGATTTGCCATATGCTTGCTATACGATTAACTAGTTTCCTGATTCTTTATGGACCGCAAATTTAACCGTTTAATTTATAAATACAAAACATTTTTCCAAATATAGGAACCGTGGACGCTGCATATTTCCCCGATTTTAAGTACTTTAGATCGGGTTTTCGTCTTAATTTATGCGATCGGTAGTTTTGGTAATCGTTTTTCTACTTTCTTCCACGCGGCTTCCGGCTTGGGGTTTTTATGCGCATAAACTCATCAACCAGCAAGCGATCTTTTCGCTGCCCCCGGAGCTGATGGTGTTTTTCAAGCCTCAGGCGTCCTTTCTCCGGGAAAAGGCCGTAAACCCTGATCGGCGACGGTACGCGGTAAAAGGTGAGGCGGAGAAGCACTTCATCGATCTGGACGTATACGGGGACAGTGCGCTGCAGGTATTGCCCCGCTACTGGCCCGATGCCGTGGCCCTTATTGGCGAGGACAGCCTGCGAAAATCAGGGATCGCTCCCTGGAGCACCTACCGAACGTTTTTACAACTGGTTCGGGCATTTGAACGAAAGGAAGGAGAAAACATTCTCCGCCTGGCCGCAGACCTGGGGCACTACCTGGGAGACATCCACGTTCCCCTGCACACCACCAAGAATTACAACGGTCAATTCACCGGTCAATACGGAATTCACGGGTTTTGGGAATCCCGCCTCCCGGAACTTTATGCGGAAAGCTACAACTTCTTTGTCGGTAAAGCCGAATACGTCAAGGATCCACAGCAGGCTATCTGGCACACCGTCGGCCAATCGCATGCCGCGCTGGACTCCGTGCTGGGGTTTGAAGCTGTTTTAAATAAACGATTTGCCGAAGACAAAAAGTACAGCTTCGAGGAACGCGGCGGCATCAATACCCGCGTGTATTCACGGGCCTACAGCGAGGCCTATCACCAAATGCTGGCCGGGCAGGTGGAACGACAAATGCGGAAAACCATAAAACTTATTGCCGACTTTTGGTACACCGCCTGGATTCTTGCGGGACAGCCTGATCTCGACGGTAGCACGCCCAATCTGCCAGAAAACGAAGACGAACCCGGGGCTCCTGCCGATCCTACGCTAAAAATACGGGACCACGAGACCTTTTTCAGGAATCCACCAGCACATCTTTCGAGGAGTTTAAGTACGTATGTATGCTCCGCGCCAGCCGCTCGAACGTATTTCGAAAGACGTCCTCGTTTTCTTCCAATAGGGTGACCCGAAACCCGCGTAACTCCGAACAAAAGGAACTAACAGGCACCACACAGATCCGCTCGGCCGCCAGTAGGTGATACACAAACCGTTTGTCATGCGGCATTTCTTTTTCCTGAAGCCATTGGTCCAGGTGCTTTTGGACGCGGGCATCTGGAATGGGTAAAAACTGATTTTCGTCCAATACCCCTTCTTCAAATATGATGGTGTTGTAAAAAGCCCCTTTGGTTTTATTGAATTTGATCCCCCGGACCTGGCCGAGTACCTCCTCCATGATGCGACTGCGGATACCGATGGCTGCATTGGCCGTCTTCCGGTATTCCCGATAAGCAGGGTGGCTCATGATTTTCGGAATAGCAAGTTGAGGAAGGGTGGTGGAGCAAACCTCTATCATTTTGGCGTTTTCCAGGGTCGTGCATAATTTGGTAAACTCCTCCGACGTATGCTGGTTGTAAAACTCCATCCAGCCGCAGCGCGATCCGGGCCAGGGAAATTCCTTGGAAATTCCTTTGAGCGAAATACCGGGCAGGTCATTGCCCAGTATCTCTGCCAGGCTAATGGCCTCGTATCCATTGTAGGTGATGTTTTGGTAGATTTCGTCGGCAATCAGCAACAAGTTAAATTCCCTGGCAATTTCCACAAACCGATCCAATACCTCCCGGGGATACACCATCCCGGTGGGATTATCCGGATTGATGATCAGGATACCCACGATCGAGTCATTGTACTTTACCTTATTGTACAGATCCTCCATATCCGGGTACCAGTTATTGTCCGGATCCAGGTTGTAGGTTAGGGGCCGGGTATTGGCGTGGGCTGCCTCTGCGGAGCTATGTGTAGAATAAGCCGGAGAGGGACCGATTATCCGCGCCGTTGGAATCAAAAACTGATACAACTTGGCGATGCCGTCACCCAGACCATTGAAGAATAAAATGTCTTCGGGACCAATTTGTACCCCTCCCTTTTGGTTGGTAAGGTTCGCCAAAAATCTACGGGTAGCCATCATCCCTTTGCTGTCGGCATACCCGTAAGTTTGATCCTCCTGCACCAGGCTACTTACGATTTCTTTCATCCACTCGGGGATGGTATTGTTTTTTTGGATAGGGTCTCCGATGTTTTCCCAGGTAATGGGGTAGCCCAACTCCTCGATCATCCGGGCTTTTTTTACAATGCCCCTTATCTCGTAATTCAATTCTCCAGCGCCCGGACGCAATAACAATTGTCTCATCATAACTTTCCCGAAAAGGTACAAACCAGACACAAAGAAACAAAAAAGCAAAACAACCTGTATCCCGATACAAAAAAAAAGCGGATGGCCTCAAAGGGCTTACCGCTTTTTTTGGTAGCAAGATTCGGGGAACCCTCCGGGAAGCCTTTTTGCTGATTCCCGTTACCGATCGCAAACAGGAGACAAATAGATCTGACTGCTGCCTCTTTTTCTGCTTATTTCAATTTTTTGTACTTGATCCGCCTGGGCATGGTGTCTCCCAAGCGCTTTTTCTTGTTTTCTTCGTAGTCCGAAAAGTTGCCTTCAAACCAATACACCGAGCTGTCGCCTTCGAAGGCCAGGATATGGGTGCAGATTCGGTCCAGAAACCAACGGTCGTGGGAAATGATCACTGCGCATCCGCCAAAATTTTCCAGGGCTTCCTCCAGTGCACGCAACGTGTTCACATCCAAATCGTTGGTTGGCTCATCCAGGAGCAGGAGATTCCCGCCTTTTTTGAGGGTCATGGCCAGGTGCACCCGGTTCCTTTCACCTCCGGAAAGAACGCCTACTTTCTTTTCCTGATCTGCTCCTCCAAAATTAAAACGGCTTACGTATGCCCTTCCATTGATCTCCTTCGATCCCAATTGGATGAATTCGTTCCCGTCGGTGATGGTTTCGTACACGGACTTTTTCGGATCCAGGTCATCGTGTTCCTGGTCCACGTAGGCGATTTCCACTGTTTCACCGATCTCAAAATGCCCGGAGTCGGGTTTCTCACTACCCGTAATCAGGTTAAAGAGCGTGGATTTACCGGCACCATTTGGCCCGATGACGCCTACAATCCCTCCTTGAGGCAGCGAAAACGTAAGGTCGTCAAACAATAGCTTGTCGCCAAAGGCTTTGGAAACGCCTTTTACCTCGATCACCTTGCTTCCGAGGCGGGGTCCAGGGGGAATGTATAATTCCAATTTCGATTCTTTTTCTCTTCCTTCTTCGCCCACCAGTTTTTCATAGGCACTCAATCGTGCCTTCCCTTTGGATTGCCGGGCTTTGGGAGTCATGCGAATCCATTCCAGTTCCCGCTCCAGGGTTTTCTGTCTTTTAGAAGCTGTTTTTTCTTCCTTTTGTAGGCGCTCCTGCTTTTGCTCCAACCAACTTGAATAGTTTCCCTTCCAGGGAATCCCCTCGCCCCTGTCCAATTCAAGTATCCATCCGGCTACATTGTCCAGAAAGTACCGATCGTGTGTCACTGCGATCACGGTCCCTTTGTACTGTTTGAGGTGCTGCTCCAGCCACAAAACAGACTCGGCATCGAGGTGATTGGTGGGTTCATCCAGCAGCAATACATCGGGTTCCTGTAACAGCAAGCGGCAGAGCGCTACGCGTCGCTTTTCTCCACCCGAGAGGTTTTCTACCGGGGCATCCGCAGGTGGCAGCCGGAGGGCATCCATCGCTTTTTCCAGCATGGTTTCAAGTTCCCAGGCATTGGCAGCATCAAGTTTTTCCTGAACTTCGCCTTGTTGGTGGATGAGTTTATCCATGGCATCGGGATCTTCCATGAGCGCTGGATCCATGAATTTTTCGTTGATTGCTTCAAACTCCTTCAGCAATCCAATGGTCGCCGCTACGGCTTCTTCCACGACTTCCTTGACCGTTTTGCCGGGATCGAGTTCGGGCTCTTGCTCCAGCATGCCAACAGAATAACCCGGAGACCAGACCACTTCCCCCTGATATTCGGTGTCTTTCCCTGCGATAATCCGAAGCAGGGAGCTTTTACCGGATCCATTAAGACCCAAGACACCTATTTTGGCCCCATAAAAAAACGATAGATAAATATCTTTTAGCACTTTCTTCTGTGGAGGGTAGATTTTTGAGACTCCCGCCATAGAAAAAATTATTTTTTCGGTACTCATGGTTCTTTTGCGTTTAATTCAATCAACAAAGATGGTAAAAAATCCGCTTTCTTAGGATAAATGAACCATTATTAATTAATTTGCAGAAATTGGAAAAACCACTTCAAAATTACAACCAACCCTGCTAATCATGACGGATCATCCCTATGGATATATAAAAGACGGAAAAATTTACTTGAAAGGTTTTTTGGGCCAGGAGGACCGGATTATTGGAGAGGTGAAGGAGGATGAGGCTTCCACCATCCGCTACTTCGAAGACCGCTTTGAGACCGTAAAGGCCAAGGTAGAAAAACTGAAACAGGACATCCAGGAAAACCAAAACAAGGGGTCCTTTCTGATGAAGCTGATTCACTTGAAAAATGCTTTGATGCACTACGATGGGCTGGGAGACTTTCCTGCGCTCATCCAAGAGCTCGAGGAGCAGGAAGCCTATCTGGAAGAAATCATTCAGGCCAATCGGGAAAAAAACCTGGAAATAAAGAAAGCGCTGATAGAAGAGGCCAATGCAATAAAAAACAGCACCGATTGGAAAGAGGCTTCCGAAGCGTTTAAGGAGTTGAAGCTGAAGTGGCTCAAAACCGGGCCTGTAGACAAAGAAATCCAAGATGAAATCGAAGGGCAATTTCAGGCAATTCTTGATGTCTTTTACAGTAACCGCAAGAACTATTTTGACGGGTTGGCATTGCAGGCAGAACAGAACATCAAGGTTTACGAGAGCTTGCTGGAACAGGCCAGGGAAGCGCACGACCTACCCGATGCAAAAACGGCTTTTGAGATCAGCAAAAAGATACAAAAGCAATGGAAAGCATCCGGTAGGGTTCCAGCGGCCAAACGACAGCCGATATGGGATGAATTTAGCAAGTTAAACAACCGGATTTTTAGCCGATACCGGCGAATGAGCCAGAATGCCCCTCGTCTCAGCCCGGGATTGATGATCAAAAAGATCGAAAAATTAGCCGAAGAAATGAAGCTTTTGTCCAAAGGTGCCGTGGACGACAGCAAACTGGCGCAGGCAAAACGCCTACAGGCGGAATGGAAAAAACTTCCCCCAAAAAAACCCAGAAACGCACAACAAAGTATTGGCGCTTTCGTATTCTTTTCAGAAATCGTCTTCGAGAAATCCTTTCTGGACAAATTGTGTCATTCCAAGTATCCCGGCTTTGATGAAAAAGATCCGTCGGAACAGGTGGTAATCAAGTCCGGATTGCTCAAAGACCTGATCGCGAGGGACCAACGGGAGTTAAACACCGTCAGAGAAAATACGGACAATTTCCGCACGCAGGAAGACGATTTTGACCACATGATGCGGCGAAAAATTGCCGCCCACAAACGAAAAGTGGATGTCAAAAACCACATATTAAAAGAACTTACAAACAATTGATTCGTAATTGTTTGAGTTTTGAAAAGAATTTCTATTTTTGCACCCCGTTCAAGGGGACGTTTAAATTTGTGTAGACTATGTATTGGACTTTAGAACTTGCCTCCTATTTGGAAGACGCTCCGTGGCCTGCCACTAAAGATGAGTTGATTGACTTTGCTATCCGGTCGGGAGCACCACTGGAGGTTGTAGAGAACCTTCAGGAGCTGGAGGATGACGGCGAACCTTATGAAAACATAGAGGAAATTTGGCCGGATTATCCGACAAAAGATGATTTCTTCTTCAACGAAGACGAATATTAAACCGAAAGCCTTCCCCTGTGGAAGGTTTTTTTTGTTTCTCTTTTCCGACCTGCGACCCTCTATTCAACCGCGTTACTTTCGTTCCTAGATACGCAAGGCTTTCCTCAACTTACCCATACCCGTTTTGCTTACCGGCAGGTGGGTTCCCTCTTTTAGGTAGACCAGGAAATTCTCCTTCTGAAAGGGCTCAATTTTACTGATCATGGAGACATTGACCAAATACGATCGGTGAATCCGTGTAAATTCATTTGGATTCAAGACCTTCTCAAAATACCCCATGGTGCCCAGCTTCAGGTAACCTTTGCCATCGCATACGATCTTGACGTAATCCCCCTCGGCAGAAAAATAGGCGATCGCATCGATCGGTAAAATATGGATATTGTTTCCTGCTTTGACGACAACCCGTTGTAGATAATCCCGGGTAGCGCGCTCCTCACCGATCGCACGCAGCCCGGCTGCCAATCCGTACGGCTCATGCATCTCCCGGCTGACTTTTTCCAGCGCCTGCCGCAAGCGATCGAGGGAAAACGGCTTCAGTAAATAATCGATCGCTTGCTGCTCAAAGGCACGAATGGCATAGGTATCGTAAGCGGTAGTGAAGATCACTTTCGGTGGCTCGTCGAGCAACTCCAGTAACTCAAACCCGTTGATCTTCGGCATCTCAATGTCTAAAAAAACCAGCTCGGGCTTTAATTCGGAGATACCTTTGAAGCCTTCGAAGCCATCCTGAAAAGCACCCACCAGCTCAAAATCCGGAAAGGACGCCAGGTAATCTGCCAACAGCTCCCGGGCCAGGGGCTCGTCATCGATAATTACACATCGTATCATGTCAACCTGTCTGAGGAATTTTAATCGTTGCGCTAAAAACTCCCTCGGTATTCCGAATCAGTAACAAGTCTTTCCTTCCAAAAATAAGGAACAACCGACGTTCCAAACTTTCGAGACCAAATCCTGTGCCAGCAGCCGTTCCTAACGGATTATCAGTAGGGTTTTCCACGGTCACTGACAGCAGCTGCCCTTCCTTTTTTGCCTCAATACGAATCAAAATATCGCCCGTCATCCCATACAAGCCATGCTTTACTGCATTCTCTACCAGGGTTTGAATCAGAAGCGAAGGTAACTTCAATGCATCGGCATCGCTGGGGACCACCAGTTCGTATGCCAGGCGCTGACCAAACCTGATTTTTTCAAGTTCGAGGTACTGGCCGATTACATTCATTTCCCGGGTTAAGCTTTCCCATTTCCTGGGGTCCTTGTTCAGGTTTTCCCGGTAAAAATCAGCAAGCCCTTGCACCATTTCCCGGGCTTTTTCCGGTTGCCTTGCCAGTAAGGCATTAATTGAATTCAGACTATTGAATAAAAAATGGGGCTGCATCTGTTGGCGCAGGTAATGTAGCTCTGCATCGGCAGAAAGCTTTTGCCGCAACTCTCCCCGCTGCATCTGTTGAAATTCGTTGACGGAGGTTTTCCCAGACAGGATAATCAATCCCGACAAATGGAACAACAATAGTCCCACGATAACCCGAAACGGAAGGGATGCTTCGAAAAGGGCTAAAAATTCTGGATTACCCAAAAGCGCACTCTTCCATAGCAACCTGCAACAAAAAACAAGCCCTATGCTAATGACCAGGGAAAACATCAAGGCAGGCCAGGTTTTGAACTTTCCGCTGGGATAGTAATACAGCATGAGATTCAAAAGAAATACCCCTAGACCAAAGGCCAGCGTACTGGTAATGGCATCCTGGATTGCCCACTCCCACTGCTGGTGCCAAAAAAAAGAACAGGCAAGCATACCCGTAAAGACCAGTAGCAGGAATGCCAGGTGATCCAAGGGCTCGCCCGTCAGTTTATGGATTTTCAGTTGGTTATCCATGGGTAATCCATCCACTAATAGGAAGAAATCTCTATGCCGCCAAAAATAACCGTCCCGGAAATCACCAACCGCTTTTGAGGATCCTGAGTGGCCTGGTGAAAGTGGCGTTTGTCTTCGACTCCCGCGGCCAGGTTACTAACCCCCAACTGTACGTCCCAATGGGGCGGCACAATGAGTTTGACTCCGCCGAATACGACAGAAACCTTAAGAACCGCCTGCGCTTCTATATCTGCATGCATCAAATCTATATCGGAACCCCCAAATACGGTGGTGATTTCCCCTCCTTTGAAATGCTTGGACATGACTTTGCGTTTCAGACCACAAAACAAGGCCTCCACATTGAGGTAATCGGAGCTATTCGTAGGCTCGCCCTCGGTGTCATTTTGTGTACGGAGCTTTTTTTCCCACTTATCGTAGTTGCCCTCCCAGTCCGTCCAGTTGATCGCGGGGTTTTTGTTCTTTTTAAACAAAATAAACAACCCCAGAAAGATAAGTGCCAGCGGCAGCAGGTAAGGCCCGATTTCGAAAGGCAAAAACACCTTGTCTCTCAATAAAAAAAAGCCTCCGATAACCAATAGCACGACCGAACCGGTATTCTGAAAGCCGTTTTTATACCCGGAATACAACCCGATAGCGATTAAGATCATCGGCCAGGAAAAAATCCACCCGGGAATGAGTACGCCGATCTGTTTTAATAGCAGCAACGCTCCAATGACTAAAATCAGCACCCCCAGTGCGTGATTTCCATTTCGTATGTTTTTCATGGTTTCACTTATTTTACTTTTAAGGCAAGTTAGCAGAATGCTCGGACGAAATAAAGTGTCTATCTGCCAGGTACCCCCGAAAATCGATAAGCGACCGGATTTATCCGTTAAATGCCGCCATCCTTTTTAGTCAGCAGGTAATTCGAATAATCCAGATCCTCGGGACTGGTCAATTTGATGTTTTCCGGATTTCCCGGTATGAGACAAACCTCCCAACCCATGTGCTCGTAGACGGTGGCATCGTCGGTAAAAAAATCCTGCTCTCCAGCAGCAAATGCCGCCTTAATTTTTGAAAGCTGAAAAGTCTGTGGAGTCTGTACGAGCCGAAATTGTCCCCGGTCCCGAAATACGGATGTATCCGGTCCCTGCATTTCCCGAATGGAATCCTTCAACGGCACCACCGCTACGGCACTGCCAACGTCTGCGGCCACTTCGTAGCTCCGAAGGATTACCTGTCCGTCTACAAAGGGCCTTACCCCATCGTGGATGGCTACCAATCCGGATTCCTCCGAAATACTGTCGAGTCCGTTGCGCACGCTGCCAAACCTGGACGTGCCACCTTTCACCAATTGGTGCGGAAGGGTAAAACCATGGGATTCGCAGAGGGATCTCCAAAAGGAAAAATCGCCCTCCGGCAAGACCAAACGAAGCTGAATGGCGGGATCAAGGGCGTAAAAACGAGCCAGGGTGTGCATCAATACCGGCTTCCCTCCTATGGGCAGGTACTGTTTGGCGATCTTTGCACCCATACGGGTGCCCGCGCCCCCGGCGACAACGATGGCATACCTTGTCTGATTTTGTATCATGGTCGACATCAACTTACCAATAATTTGGAACAAACCAGGGCTGAGAGCACCTCCCGGCGGCCCTCGTAATCCACCGTCATGTTCTTGTCGTACACCTCTACCTCCACTACCTGCACCTGCACGCCCAATGCCAGCTCCTTACTATTGAGGTATCGGAGAAACTCATCCGAGGTATGCGCCAATGCTTTCAGTTCTACCTTTTCCCCCGGCTTGCAATCGGAGAGCATCCGGTATTCCAAAATGGCAATATGCCCCTGTTTGTTGGGGATGGGCGAACCATGGGGATCTCGCTGCGGATGCCCCAGCAACTCGTCCATCCGGTCGAAAAATTCAGGGGATTGTATGTGCTCCAGTTGCTCCGCAATATCGTGCACTTCTTCCCATCCAAAGCCCATTTTTTCTACCAAATACATTTCGGTCAGCCGGTGCTTTCGGATGATCATGGCAGCCGTTTGTCGCCCTTTCTCAGTAATCTTGAGCGGCTTGTACTTTTCGTACTCCAAAAGTCCCATCCCGGCTAATTTTTTTACCATGCTATTAACGGAGGGCAAACTTACTTCCAGCGCCTGTGCAATACCTGTGGTGTTGACTTCATCAGTAACAATGGCCTGATTGAAAATCACTTTGAGGTAGTTTTCTATGGATTGGCTGTTCATGCGTGAAACTTTACGGGCAAAGATAAAAAATTATTGAAATAAATTTGTTAGTCAATGCTAACTATTTAAATTTGTCTTAACTAATTACCAACGGCGGCGATAGCCTCCGTCTGATCAGCAATGGTCTGGTAATGGCCCACACCTATGCCTGATTCGGCGAAACAGGAACCCATTGCCGCCCTACTCAATACCTACACCGTATGTTAGACACGATTATCGACTATTTGGCTAGTATTTCGCCCGTGAAGGCTGCCTTTCTGGCCACCCTGTTTACCTGGCTACTTACCGCCGTTGGTGCCGGATTTGTTTTTTTCTTCAAACAAATGAACCGACCGCTTTTAGACGCGATGCTGGGCTTTACGGGCGGAGTGATGATCGCCGCCAGTTTTTGGAGTTTGCTGGCTCCGGCGATCAGTATGAGCGAGGGAGAGGGGTTTTTCAAGGTGATGCCAGCTGCTCTGGGTTTTGTGGGAGGCTCGCTGTTTATTTTCTTTCTGGATAAGGTATTGCCCCACCTGCATGTCAATTTCAAAAAAGCCGAGGGGATCAAAACCCCCTGGCAGAAAACCACTTTGCTGGTACTGGCGATCACCATGCACAATATACCCGAAGGCCTGGCAGTAGGCGTTTTGTTCGGTGGGGCTGCCTCGGCCATGCCGGAAGCCACCATTGCCGGAGCCGTAGTCCTGGCGCTGGGCATAGGTCTGCAAAACCTTCCCGAAGGAATCGCTGTGGCTGTACCGCTCCGACGTATGGGGATGAGCCGCCGAAAAAGCTTTTTCTTCGGCCAATCCTCAGCACTGGTGGAACCCATAGCAGGGGTGTTGGGAGCGGCAGCCATTACCATCTTTACCCCGGTGCTTCCCTATGCGCTTGCCTTTGCGGCTGGGGCCATGATATTTGTGGTCATTGAGGAAGTCATCCCGGAAACCCAGCAGGCGGGAAATACCGATCTGGCCACCCTGGGGTTTATCGGCGGTTTCACCATCATGATGATTCTGGATGTAGCCCTGGGCTGATTTACCGGCTTTAGCTCTCTTTGTAGGGCTTCTTTCTGAATCCCTAAAAAACTGATATCCAATGAATTAAATAGAGGTAATTTAATTTAAAAACCCCGAAAATAGTCACTTTTAGGCTTTT
>NZ_WIOK01000027.1 GCF_009467825.1 Cyclobacterium xiamenense
AAAAAGCCTAAAAGTGACTATTTTCGGGGTTTTTAAATTAAATTACCTCTATTTAATTCATTGGATATCAGTTTTTTAGGGATTCAGAAAGAAGCCCTAAAGCGATCGCAGGTACTGGCGGTCCTCTTCGTCCAGGTACCGGAATCCGCTGGTGTTTTCCACGGCCTGTCGGGGTGTTTTTATCCCTGGGATCACCGAAGATACCCCCTCGAAACTCAGAATAAAACTCATGGCCAGCTCGGTTTTTGTAAGGCGGTACTTGGCACACAGGGGCCATACCTTTTGCTCAAGTACATCGAGGGCGCGGGCCAGTAGCTCGGGTGGCAACCGAAAAACCCGGTGATCATCCTTTGAAAATTGCGTCGATCTGGAAAATTTACCGGTCAAAAGCCCGAACTGCAAGGGCATTCTCGCAAGGATACCATACCCCATCTCTCGGGATTTTTCTACAATGGGCAGGGCTTCCTGATTCATCAGATTCAATACCAGCTGCATGCCGTCGGCAATCCGGTGGGTATACAGGTAGCTGGCTTCGGGTGCTGGTTCAAAGGTATTCAGGGATAGTCCCCAGTATCGGATTTTCCCCTGCTTTTTGAGCTGTTCCATCGCTTCCACACAGTCTCCCTTTTCCAAATCCGCCACCTTGGCCGTATGCAGCTGATAATAATCAATCACGTCCCGGTTTAGTCGGCGGAGACTCTCCTGACAGGAATGAACGATGTGTTGCCTGGAATAATCCGTATAAATACCACCATTTGGGTCCAGGCGGTGCCCCACTTTACTTGCGAGAACCACATCTTTTCTATTGCCCAGCACCTTTCCGAGCAAGTGCTCGGAATGACCCAAACCGTAGAAATCAGCCGTGTCAAAAAAATTAACTCCTACATCGAGCGCCGTTTTTATCGCTTCCAGTGAGGTTTGATCGTCTACATTTCCCCAGCCGATCGGAACTTTTCCTGCCATAACGGGTCCACCGATCCCCCATGCGCCAAATCCGACTTCGCTCAACCGAAGCGAGGTATTTCCAAATTTACGGTAGTTCATTTTTCCGGCGTCCAGTAGTGTTTGTGAATGGCTAATCGGGTCTTTCCAACGAAAGCCTAAAGCGAAGAAAACAAATATTTGGGCGAAAAAAAATCACACAGGGTAGTTTTTTGGAAGATGGCTCCGGTTTGCGTGTGGTATTGCATCGACTGGCAAAACTGCTTACCTTGCGCAGGGGTTGTTTGAGGAACTTCCACACTATCCGCATGAACAAGATTCGACTATCACCGGCTGGCCCGCTTCAGATCCCCCTGGTGCAGGAGATTGCGCGCAAAACCTGGCCTTCGACTTTTGGGGCAATTCTGAGCAGAGAGCAATTGGCCTACATGATGGAACGCATGTACAGCAACGCTTCCCTGACACAACAGATGGCGGCCGGGCATCGTTTTTTGCTTGCTTACGAAAGGGAAACGGCCTGCGGGTTTACTTCCTTTGAAGTCAATTACCAACAAACGGCAATCTTAAAAATACATAAATTATACATTTTGCCGGAAGCCCAGGGGAAAGGTGTGGGAAAAAGAATTCTGGAAAAGTTAGAGCGAATCGCTCAGGAGGAATCCCAGAACGCACTGGAACTAAACGTTAATAAATACAATCAGTTGGCCATTGATTTTTATTTCAAGAGGGGTTTTGTGACCGTTAAAGAAGAAGTGATTCCCATCGGAGAAGGATTTGTCATGGATGATTTTTGCCTCAAAAAAGCGCTTCCTGCCGGTTAATTGTTCTTCTCTGGCATATCGATGTTTTGTGACTTTTCGTTGATATCCTTTATTACGTCATCCAATTCATCTGCAGAAAACACAATGTGGTTCAATAATTCTTTTTTCTCTGCTGGCAAATCAGACAGTTCAATTTCCAGCAAATTCACCAGCCCCATAAGGCGTGCAAGCGGAGCCCGTACCACATGCGACTGCACCCAGGCAATGTCTCGCAGCCGCTTATTTTGCTGCTCCACGGTTTGTATGTAGGCTTTTTTCTGTGTGACATCATTGGCAAGAACCAATTTTGCGGGTACCCCGTCAAAACTTATCCTATTGGAGCTAATTTCCACGGTAATCAACTGTCCGTTTTTTTTGGTATGTAGAAAGGTGCCTGCGCTTCGTAGCCCAGGAATTGCTTTGCCTTCCTCCACCGCTTCGTACATCTTTTTCCGCTCCTGTTCGGGACGTATATCCGCGATGGTCATGGACAGAAACTCGCTGCGGGAATAGCCGTACGATTGAATTGCCGCTTCGTTAACATCGAGGAATCGGAGTGAATCCTGATCGTATACCCACATCGGGAGCGGGCTCAAGTGAAACAGCTCCCGGTACCGAAGTTCGGATTGTTCGAGGCGATTAAAAACTTTTTTCCGTTCGATGCTGTACACGATGCTTCGGGAAAGGATATCCGGATGAATTTCGTCTTTGACGAGGTAATCCGACATGCCAAGTGCAATGGACTTGATGGCAAAATTTCGGTCTACGTACCCGGTCAGCACCACCACGGGAACTTTACCGGCGAGGCGAAGAATTTCCTTGATCAACTCTTCTCCGCTTTTATCCGGCAAGGTCAAATCAAGTAATACCAGGTGGTAGTCCTGTATTCGCTTGGTGGAAGCACTTTCGAAAGTAGGCGCCCGGTCAATGCTGCACGAAGGGAAAATTTCTTCAATCGCTTCCGATACCAGTACAAAGTCTCCTTCGTTGTCTTCGATTACTAAAAGATTTAGGTAGTCGTATCCAGGTGACATGGAATCAGTTTTTTGACGGAAGCTGAACCAGAGAAAACCAGAATGCTTCGACTTTCTGAAGTATTTCCTGATAACTTTCAGCCCCCACAGGTTTGGTAATATAGCTATTCGCGTGGTTTTGGTACGATTCAAGCACGTCCCGATGACTGGAAGAAGTGGTCAACATAATTACCGGTAATTGCTTCAAGTCGTTTGATGTTTTAATGAAGCGCAAAACCTCCTGTCCGTTCTTCTTGGGAAGATTGATATCCAGTAAAACCAGGTCCGGTACCCCATTTCCGGACGCGTTGATGCAGGCAGTAAGAAGGGCTACGGCCTCTTCCCCGTCTTTGGCGTAGGTTACGTGCAAGGGAATGCGCAGGTCTTCCAGCGCTTCGGAGATCAACAAAATGTCCCCTTCATTGTCTTCAATTAAAAAAAGCTTCAACATGGCTATCCATCAAAATTTTCGGAATCAATTGGTTCCTCGTTAATTTTTACCGGCAATTTAATGAAAAAAAATAGATTTCTTTTTTAAATACAACTAAAACCCTA
Source organism: Cyclobacterium xiamenense (assembly GCF_009467825.1). Classification (GTDB taxonomy): domain Bacteria; phylum Bacteroidota; class Bacteroidia; order Cytophagales; family Cyclobacteriaceae; genus Cyclobacterium; species Cyclobacterium xiamenense. The sequence continues at coordinate 3,311 of NZ_WIOK01000027.1, forward strand.
CATGTTTTTATACAGCGGAAAGGTTTGATTTATTCTCGGGACCAACTCCTGTATTTTTGAACCCAAATGCATTCCTATGCCGGCCCCTCGGGGATCGAAAAGTAAAATTTACTGCCCTTGTCCGGTGCTGATTCCAACCAGATGGTGCCTCCGTGATTTTCGATGATTTTTTTGCAAATGGGCAAACCCGTGCCTGTTCCGGAAAATTCGTCCCGACCATGAAGCCGTTGAAAGAGCAAGAATATTTTTTCGTGGTACGCTTTGTCGATCCCCAATCCATTATCCTGCACGCAGAAAACAACCTTTCCCTTTTTGGTAAAACTGCTGAGTTCGACTTCTGCCGTCCGCATGGGCGGTTGGTACGTAATCCCGTTGAGAATCAGGTGTTGAAAAACCTGGAACAACCGCTTTTTATTTCCCCAGATTCGAGGCAATTCTCCGACGCGTACCCGAGCAGCGGTTTGTTCCAAATAGGCCTGATTTTCCACTAGTATGTCGTTTACCAGTTCAGCGCTTTCCAACCATTGGGCTTGAAGTTTCTGTTCCTCTCTTCCAATTGTAGAATACTCGAGCAAATCAAGAATCTGCTTACGCATGTGTTCGGCTCCGCTTCGGGCAAATAAGAGGTACTTGCGGGACTTTTCATCCAACTGATGGTGTTGGGAGCGATCGAGTTTATCCATAAAGCCAATAACCATCCGAAGCGGTTCTTGCAGGTGATGCGAGGCGATGTATGCGTACCGTTCCAACTCGGCATTGGTGGCTTCCAGGTCCCGGGTGCTGGCTGCGAGAATCTTGTTTAACTCTTCCAGCGAGCTTCGGTATTCGTATTGGGCAGATACGTCTCGCATGGCTCCTACCATCCGCAGTGCCGCACCTTTCTGATCCCTGACTACCAATCCTTTGTCCTCGACCCGAAGGTAATTTCCATCCGCTTTCCGGAAACGGTATTCCATGGTCCAGGTTTTTTTCCGGCCGTCGATGATTTTCTGAATGCTGCTGGTGACTTCCTCGAAATCATCGGGGTGGATAAAGTCGGACCAGGAACTACCGGGCATTTCCTCTTCCCGATGGGGGTGACCAAAGAGGGTATGGTAGCCTTGACTCCACACGACAGTGCCCTTTGGTAAATCCGCATCCCATATGGCTTCGGAAGTGGCTTCACGTACGTATTGAAATCGCTGATCACTTTCCTTCAGCGATTGGATATTTTCGTGGTTTTCCAGAATGATCGCCAGAATTTTGCTGGACCTGTCAATGAAATCCAGTTCCATCGGTTCGGGCGATTTTTTCTTTTTGTAGTAAATGGCAAAGGTCGCCAACACCTTATCCGAAGCAGAGATGATTGGGTGGGACCAACAGGCCTGCAATCCGTAAGGAAGTGCTGCTGATTTGTAGTCCTCCCAGCGGAAATCCGTGGAAATATCCGCTACAAGGACGCCCGATTTTAAGAAGGCAGCCGTGCCACAAGAACCCGCCCTGGGACCAATAGGGACACCATTTATCAATTCCAGATAGGCTTGTGGAAGACTCCTGGACGACCAGCAATATACGCGGTCGTCGACCACTTTCATTAGCGAACAAATCATATCGGGAAAGATTTGCTCCAAGCCCAGGATAAACTCATCCAAAACCTCTTCCAGGGTATAATAGGAGAGCGCATTCTTTTCCAAGACATTTCGCTCCAACTGGTCGAGTTCCTTAAATATCACTTCCCGGCTAATATCTTCCGCTATGCATGCAAAGTGGCTGTTTTGTAATGGCATCAAAAACACATTCAACCAAACCTGCCTTTCATCAATTCGGATCACTTTTAGTTCAAAGGGAGAAAGCCGGGTTAACGAATTCGCCTTGATCGCATTAAATCCGAAATTAGCATCTTTTTTCTCAAAAATATCGTCCCAATTACGCCCGCTTAATTCCTTTTCGGTATAACCCGTCACCCGCAAAAAATTGGCATTTCCTCGTTCCCATTTGCCCTCGGAATCGACAAATGCAATCCCGACTTTCGCATTTTCAAAGACCGACAATAGATCGATCGAATATCCTGTACTGTTCTTCATGGCTGAAAAAACTCGTGGGCTTTGAATGAGATGAAAAATGTACTACCCTCACCCGGTACGGAGGTGGCCCAGATTTTACCTCCTACATCTTCTACAATTTTTTTGCAGATGGCCAATCCCATACCGGTACCCCGCTTGATAAATCCATCGTCGTAGCGTTGCAAAACGTAAAATATCCGCGGTAGGTATTCGGGCGCAATCCCCTTTCCGTTGTCCTGTACGGCAAGGGTGTGGATATCTCCCGCTCGGGTAGCACTTACCGATACGCGTAAAACTCGCTCCGGATTTCTGAATTTGACCGCATTGTTCAATAAATGATCAAACAGCTGGGTAAACCGCTGAAAATCACCCTTTACAATTGGAAGCACCTCCTTGCGTAAATGTATGTTGTGCTCCCGTATCTTTTTTGAATTCAAGTGAATCACTTTCTCCAGCACTTCGTTTAGATCCACCTTCTCATGCGTCGTTTCTTTTTCCGAAAGCTGAGAAAACGTCACCAAATCCTGAATCACTCCCTTAATTCGAATAAAATTATCCAACGTAAGCCGTAAAAAAGACATGGATTTATCCGGTAGGTTGGCTTCGTTTTTCCGAATAAATAGTTCCAAAAACCCCTGACTTTGTCTGACGGGGCCCGCCAGATCATTTGCCGCAACCAAAATAAATTGATCCAGTTGGTTTTTGGCATGTTCTGATTTCAACCGCTCTTCTTCCAATTTGGAATTGGTGAGTTCCAACTCTTTGACTTTTCGGTCCAGGTAGCGATACTGCTTCTTTATCAACATATACAAGAGAAGCCCTGTCAGTAGCACAAAAAACACGCCCTTTGCCAGCTGCAACTGCGCCAGCTGCGTTTCATCCAGCTGATCGCGCACCAAAAGCATCAATTTATCGCTGCCAAAAATCCAAAGAATACCTATCACCACATAAATAATGGAAATCTTTTTACTCGCTGCCATTTTCCTTAACGGTTAGCTCCAACCGGAACTTCTCTCTCTCACTTTTTGAACCTGTGGTTGAAAATACAAAACTAAATTGACTACAAAAGAAAACTACACCAAATTTAATCCAAAGGTAACAGGTATTTTTTCATTTCTCCTTTTATCAGAACGGAAAATTCCAGTAACTTGCTACAGAAAATCGAGCACTTAATCGAATCTTCATACCATGTCTATTCCGGTTTCTTGTACGTGTATCTTCGCGTTATTGGCCATGCTATCCTGCGGCAGCACTGTCGAAACAGCCGTACCGGAGCGTCAGGATATTACCTTGTCGGTATACGCCTCGGGGAAAGTGGTGAGTAAAAATCAATACGAAGTAAAACCAACTGCCAGTGGTACCATTCAGGAAGTTTACGTCCAGGAAGGCGATCTTGTAGAACCGGGTGCCGTATTGTTTTCCGTGCGAAACGAAACCGCCCTACTCAACCGGGAAATTGCCTCCCTTACCAAGGCCTTTGCCGATAAAAAAAACAATCTGGAAAAAATTCAGGACATGGAAGTCCGGATCGAGCTTGCAGAAGCCCGGCTGGTACAGGATTCGGTTATGGTGGAAAGGCAAAATCGCCTCAAAAAACAAGGCATCGGCACCGACCTGGAGTTGGAACAACGTACGCTGAGCTACGAGCAAACCAAAACGGAGTTGGCAGGACTCCGGCTACAAAAAGAGACACTCCGTCGGGAGTTGGCCCATAATGAAACCACCGCCACAAAAAACTTCGAAATTGCCGCCGCTGCCGCAGAGGACCTGGATGTGAAAAGCGACATACAAGGCAAGGTATATGCGCTCTACGTTGAACGCGGAGAATTGGTGAATTCGCAGACGCCGGTTGCCGTCCTGGGAGATGAAAAGGAATTTTTGTTGGAGTTGCTCGTGGACGAGTACGACATCTCCCAAGTACAGATGGGGCAAGAGGTAAAAGTAAGCCTGGATAGCTACAGGGGCGAGGTATTTGATGCCCGGATCTCAAAAATTCATCCCATGATGGACTCGGGAAACAAAAGTTTTGTGGTGGAAGCCAGCTTTGTGAACCAGCCACCAACCCTCTACCCGAACCTTAGTCTGGAGGCAAATATCGTCATCGAGGTGAAGAAAAATGCGCTACTGGTTCCCAGTTCCTTTGTATTTAAAAACAATCAGGTGATTACCGCCGATGGGGACACCATCGAGGTACAAACCGGAATAAAAAATTACCGCCATACAGAAATAATCGGTGGTATCGATGAAAACGCAGCGCTAATCAAGCCATGAAATACGGCTTGTTGATACAGATCGCCCGGTCCCTGATGCTGGCAAGACTCAAGCAAACGATGGTCGCCGCAGTGGGGGTCACCTTTAGCATCACGATGTTTGTGGCGCTTTTGGGTTTTATGAATGGGCTGAATCAACTGCTGGACGGGTTGGTATTGAATCGTACGCCGCATATCCGTTTTTACAACGAAATCAAACCGAATCCGGATCAACCCATCGACCTTTCGGAAAGCTACCGGGATTTCGAAAATACCATCCGAACGATCAAACCAAACAGCAGCCGGCTACGCATCTACAACAGTGCCGCCATCATCGAAACCCTACAGGCAGACAATCGGGTACTCGGAGTCGCACCAAAGGTCTCCACTCAGGTCTTTTTTAATGTTGGTACAAGCGATATCAGCGGTACCATCAACGGGATTGACGTTCAGGCAGAGAACGCGCTTTTTTCCTTTGCCGATTACGTCACGGAAGGAAATGGTAGCGACCTGGACCAAACCAATAATGGCATCATTCTGGGAAAAGGTGCCGCCGACCGCATGCTGGCAACGATAGGAGACGTGATTCAGGCCACCACCGCTCGGGGAGATCGGATACAGCTAAAGGTAGTGGGCTATTACCAGTCGGGCCTGGGTGACCTTGACAACGTACAAAGCTACGCTTCCCTACAAACGGTCCAAAAAATGCTCGGCGAACCCCCTTCCTACATTACCGATATACAGGTGAAGCTGCACGAACTGGACCTCGCTCCCCCCATGGCGAAGGACTACGAGGCACTTTTCCGGGTGACGGCGGATGATATTCAGACGGTAAACGCCCAATTTGAAACCGGTACGGAAATCCGAAACCTGATCAGTTATGCGGTAGGAATTACCTTGCTCATTGTATCCGGCTTTGGGATTTACAATATATTGAACATGATGATTTACGAAAAGATGGACACCATCGCCATACTGAAGGCGATCGGCTTTTCTGGAAGGGATGTAAACATTATTTTTATTATCATTGCCCTGATCATCGGAGTCGTTGGTGGCACCGTTGGGTTGATGCTGGGATACCTGGCAGGCCTTGGTATTGACCGGCTGCCTTTTGAAACCGAAGCACTACCTACCATCAAAACCTTTCCCGTGGACTTTAATCCCCGGTATTACATCATTGGGGGGATATTTAGTTTAATTACCACCTACCTGGCGGGGTATTTTCCCGCCAGAAAAGCAAGTGCCGTGGATCCGGTAGAAATCATCAGAGGAAAATAGGATGGCAAAACAACTGGTATTGGAGGCCAGGAATATTGATAAGTATTTCTACAGCCCTCAAAAAACACAAGTACTCAAAAAAATCTCTTTTACCATCAATCGGGGAGAATTTGTCTCGGTTATGGGTAAGTCCGGCTGCGGCAAATCAACCCTGCTATACATTTTATCCACCATGGATACCAGCTATCAGGGACAGCTCCTAATCGATCAGGAGATGATCACCGGCAAACCTCCGGAATACCTTTCCAAAATCAGGAACGAAAAAATCGGGTTTGTTTTTCAGTTCCACTACCTATTGAATGAATTTTCGGTGTTGGAAAATGTCTTGATACCCGGGCTCAAACTGGGTAAACTGGGCCGGGAAGCGCTGGAGGTAAACGCCATGGAAAAACTGCGAATTTTCGGCATGGAAGAGCATGCCCTGAAAAAAGCATACCAACTCTCCGGTGGCCAAAAACAACGCGTAGCCATCGCACGAGCACTTATCAACGATCCCCTGATCATCATGGGAGACGAACCCTCTGGCAATCTGGACAAAAAAAACAGCGACATTGTTTTTGGGATTTTTAAAGAATTGGCAACCGAGTTCAATCAAACCTTGCTGATTGTTACGCACGACCCGGAATTTGCCGAAAAGACCGATCGCACCATCGAAATGGAAGACGGAAACATCATTGCCCAATAAATCCCTAAATTTTTGATAAACATCAGCGCTTTCTGTGACTTTTGTCATAGAGGAAAGGGCACTGATTTCTTACATTAGTTGTGTAAAAAATGCATTTCCAGTATCTAAAAAAGCGAATGATGAAAAGTCCAGCCAAATTTAGAGACAACTTCTGGCCCCGCACTTTTTCTGACTTTTTTGAGTCAGAGAATCTGCCAGAATGGAGCAAGCGGTTTTACGATGGGGAATCAAAATTTGAAATCCCCTCAGTAAATATTAAAGAAAATGAAAGTGACTTTCAGGTGGAAGTCGCAGCACCCGGTTTCGAAAAAAAAGATTTCAAGATCGATTGCAGCGATGGCATGCTGACACTGCAAGCAGAAAGGGAAGAAAAAAAAGAGGCAGCGGAAAAAGGAGAAATGAAGCGAAGGGAATTCTCGTATTCCTCTATTAAGCGGTCGTTTAATTTGCCCGCCAACATTGACGAAGAAGGAATCAGTGCCAGGTACGAAAACGGCATCTTGCACCTTCAGCTTCCAAAGGTGAAATCGGCAGAAGCACCGCCTGCAAAGACTATTAAAGTTGGTTAGGTCTAGTGAAAAGGCTCCGACCGTTTGGTCGGGGCTTTTTTTATACGGTTAACCTGAGTAAGATTTTAATTGATGGCAAGTGGGGTCGTTTGAACGGTTTTGTAGTTGATTCCGGTCATTTTTGGAAAAAAATATTCAACCCTCTCCCGGGCTGCAGGAAGGGTCGATTGGCTCATAAGCCCCGGATTATTGTTGTTGAAGCCCCACTGGCTACGGAGTCGAATAGGAGCTTTTTTTGGGAGAAGTGATAGCGGACTTCACTTCATCGGGTTGGGCTAAAGAAAAGTTATTTTCTTTATATGCGGTTTCTGCCTGTTGATACTTCACTCTGCAAATGCAGGCCTGAAGGGCCTGAACAAAATAACCGTGGGAGCAACCCACGACTCGTTGACCTCCAATTAGCTCCAACCCTGGAAGGGGTTGAACCGGAATTGCCTGCCATGCAAGAAAAACGCTTCCGGAGATAGAGTCATTCGATCGATCCTATATCGACAGAGGAGAACCTGCTGGCTCTAGTATTCGCTACACCCTTTTACTTGAGAATCTACACTAATTGAGTAGCGCAATCCTCAAAAGGCCATTTGCGATGGCAAAAGACAAAACTATTAATCCGAGATCGGGGTGGAAATTTGTCAAAAAGCCGTCGTTACAAGGCATTGGTTTGAATCGAGAAAGCCGTGGGAAATTCCAACTTAGCAAGACTGCCAAACCTTTCCCCTCCTCGCTACCCAGCTAAATGAGTCTGGATTGACGATTTAGACAGTTTTTTATGAAAAACAGTTCGAAATCAGGTGTTTAGATCTTACCGAAATGCCATCGTACTGGAAACATACGGGACATTTTGGGTATAAAACGTACCTTTCGATTTATGCAACGTACGGATACTTTCTATTGCTACTCAAAAAACCCGCTATTACGGCAGCCTAAAGTGCGTCGGTGCCCTTCTTGAGGTAAAAATAGGAAATGGCGGCAGCTCCGGTATCTGCCAGGGGGAAGGAGTACCAAATCCCCTCCAATCCGAAAAATATCGGCAATACAATCACCAGGGGAACAAGAAAGATACCTTGCTTGCTCAACGCCAGCAATAAGGCAGACTTTGGCTTTCCAATGGCTTGAAAATACGCACTACCAATCAGACTAAACGCCAGCAAGGGGGTCGCTAAAAAGGCTTTTCGCATCGCGGGTATCGTTTCTAGAATCAGGGTTTCGTCCGAAGTAAATATCTGGACCAGGGAGCCCGTAAAGCTCATGATCAGCACAAAAATAAGCAGAGCGATCAGACTGGAAGCACGAAGCGCCAGACGAATGGCTTTGTGAACACGTTCGTTCAGCTTTGCTCCGTAGTTGTATCCCGCGATGGGCACAAATCCCTGCGTAATCCCCAATACAGGGAAATTGGCGAACATCATGACCCGGTTGATAACCCCATAAACCGACAGTCCCATCTCACCTCCATAGTTGAAAAGTTCGTTGTTTAGTACAATCGCTAAAATACTCACCATTCCCTGCCTTGCCAGCGTTACTGCCCCTAGTGCTGCAATCTCTTTGGCCAGACCAAGATCCGGGGTAAACCAGGAAGCCTTCACCTTCATGATGGATTTTCCAAACAAAAAGAACCACAAGGTATAGGCGGCGCTGGCGATGTAAGAGATGGTCGTAGCCCAGGCAGCTCCCTCTAAGCCCATATCCAGCCACACGATGAATATCGGATCCAAGATTATGTTAAAAACCGCCGGAACAATTAAGGTATACATGGCCACCTTCGGGTATCCTTCAGCGCGAATCACGTTATTGCTCATCATGGCCCAGGCAAGGAAGGGAATACCAATCAGAATGATGTTGAAATACGATTTGGCAGGCTCAAGTACCTCGCCTTTCCCTCCAAAAAGCTGTAAAATCTCATCTGCAAATAGAAATCCCAGCCCAACAAATAGAATCGCCAGGGTTAGGGTCATGCCAATTTGGTTTCCAAAGGTAGAGAATGCCCTCGCTTCGTTTCCATCGCCAAAAGCCCTGGAAATGACAGAGGCTCCCCCTACCCCGATGGACATGCCAATACTAGAAATCAAAAAGGTAATCGGCAGGACCACAGTAATGGTGGCGATGCCGATGGAACCCACAAAACGTCCGACAAAAATCGTGTCAACTATCCCGTAAATAGACAAAACCAAAATGCCGACAGCGGCCGGGACCGCTTGTTGCAGCAGTAATTTACCAATGGGCGAATGACCAAAAGTATGGTTGTTTTTTTCCATAAGATGAGAATTTCACAAAAAAGGAAATCCCTGAAATGATTTATCCGGGCAAATTACCGATTTTATCTCAATGGATGAACCTCAATTACAGGAACACCTAAAAAGTTTTGGTAAATTGAATTTTCACTTTCAGCTGCAGATCCCTGATCACCTTGAATATTTCCTTGATGGTGACGGCCTGAACTTTGGTCAAACTACTGATCTTAATGTAATTCACCGGGTCTTTTCGCTCGCGGATAACGGCTATTGCTTGTTTTTCCAAACGAAGGCCCATTAGGTAATAGTAGCCCTGGTAAAGCTCTTCGGCCTCCTTTGCAGAAAAGACGCCTTTTTTCGTCAGAATTTTCAGGCGTTTACCCGTATTGGTTTCAAAAACCCGGTTGGCTAAGGCGTACAAACGGATGGCATCGACCATGGGTGTCATGGCTTTTTTTATATCAAATACCTGCTCCTTTTCTACCTTGAACGTGCGAATGTTACGCAGCCAGGTCAACTGTGGATCGTATTGCAAGGTATTTTGAGCCATATTGAAGAAAAACCGCTCCAAGGGGTGCTGCAGCTGCTCGTCCATAAAATTCTTTAATCCCTGAAGTAGTGAAAAATCACCGTAAATGGGCCTGCAATCAAAAAACGTTCCGTAGGTCATTACGGTTTCCATCGAGGACTCCTGAAACCAACCGGCATAATTGGCTTTCCAATGAGAAAGAGAATGAGTCCACTTGGGATTGCTAGCCATAAACCCTCCCTTGCAGTAGTTAAATCCAATCTCGTCCAACCGGTCGGAAACAGCCCGGGACATGTCCAAAAAATAGGATCGCACCAATTCCCGCTGCTCGTTTGCTTTGTCTTCGTAAATGATCGCATTGTCCTGATCTGTTTTCAGCGTTTGTTCCTTCCTCCCCTCACTTCCCAGCACAAAAAATACAAATTTCGCCGGCGGAGACCCTTTTTCCTTGATTACCTGCTCAATAACCCGCAACGCAATGGAGTCGGCGATGGTCGAAATAATCTGATTGATGATCTCGGCCCGGACGCCGCGCTGAATCAATTGGTCTACAATTCCCGGTACCTGCTTCCACTTATCGCGGAGCTCTTCCTTGCCCAGCGCGAGTTTTACAGATTGGATAAAAACAAAGGGAGACTGGGATTGGATCGTCAGTATTTTATTCCGGCTCGTAACACCTACGTAGGCACCCTGCTCCGTCACGAGCAGGTACCTGCTCTTGGTCCGAAACATCAACAACAGGGCCTCGTACACAAATGCTTCCCGCTCGATCGAAACCAGCGTTGGGTCCATGATCTGATACACCGGGGTTTCCGATGACAAACCGGCTGCCAGAACGTTGTCGCGTAGCGTAATATCGGTAATCACCCCCTGAATATCCCCGCTCCCCGTACCTACAAAAAGACAGCTGGATTTTTCATCCCGCATCAGGCTAGCCGCTTTCGATACCGGTGTATCGGGCAGGCAAAATAGAATTTCCTTCAAAGGAATATCACCGACAGTCCTGACATAAAAGTCATCAATAGGGCTTAATGGCTCCTGCGTCATATCCACTTTTTTTGTAAAGATCCGTAATCCCTTTGAGTAATTAAAAAGTAATTGCCAATTACTATTTGTAATTAAAAAAAACCGCCTTACATTTGCACAAGCTTTTGAAAAAAGCACTCCCAGACAGGCTGAAAAGCCTGTTTCTGTTTACAGACAACGGTTCCATCGCTACCGCTGAGTAAGCCTCACCCCATTTTGAATGGGGCGTTTTGGAAGAAGCATTACCGGCTGGATGTGACCAAAAAAAGGTCCTGTAGCGCAACCGGATAGCGCATCCCGACTGCTGGGTCGGGAAGGGTTCAGGTCCAGGAGTAGACAGTAAGTAAACAGCAAAAAAGGTCCTGTAGCTCAACCGGATAGAGCAACTGCCTTCTAAGCAGTAGGTTTCAGGTTCGAGTCCTGACAGGATCACAGCCAGTTAGGAGTACCTGAAACGTGAAAAGACGTTGTGTACACTAATGCAAAGCAATTGATTCCGTAGCTCAGCTGGTAGAGCATAACACTTTTAATGTTAGGGTCCTGGGTTCGAACCCCAGCGGGATCACACCCATATAAAAATCCTGTGAGAATTCGCAGGATTTTTTATTTCCCCACCTCGTCTCGTCACTGCGAAAAATGCATGGAGCATCCCGGCTGGGCTGAAATTAGCAGGGGACTCATATCCAGAAAAATTCCGGTGGTAGGATTCAGGGGTGCCTTTTTCGCTTACTGGAATCCGGAAAATAAAAAAGCAGCTACCAACAAATCGGTAGCTGCTTTTTTTAATTGCTTCGTGTCAGGATTTCAAAAATTGGCGTAAGACGTAATGCAAAATGCCGCCGTTTTTGTAATACTCAATTTCGATGGCCGAATCCAGTCTGGCAATGACATCAAAATTGATCAAACTTCCGTCGTCTTTGATTGCGGTCGCTTTTAGCACTTTTAAAGGACTCAGGCTGTCCTTTATCCCTTCGATAGAAATTTGTTCCTTTCCGGTAAGTCCCAGGCTTTCAGCGGTTTGACCCTCCGCAAACTGCATGGGTAAGACCCCCATTCCGACAAGATTAGACCGGTGTATTCGCTCGTAACTTTCGGCAATGACCCCTTTGATCCCCAGAAGTGAGGTACCCTTGGCTGCCCAATCTCTGGAAGAACCGCTACCGTATTCTTTGCCCGCAAGTACCAAAAGGGGCACCTGTTCGCTTCGGTAGCGCTCAGATGCATCAAAAACTGTCATTTCCTCACCAGAAGGCATGTGAACCGTATAGCCTCCCTCCTTCGAGGTTAGCTGATTCTTGATCCGTACATTGGCAAAAGTTCCCCGAACCATGACCTCATCGTTCCCTCTTCTGGAACCATACGAATTAAACATACTTTGGTCCACACCTTTTGCGATGAGGTACTTGCCGGCGGGCGATGAAGGTGAAAACGATCCTGCTGGAGAAATATGGTCGGTGGTGATGGAGTCTCCCAATTTTAGTAGAACCCTTCCGTCGACAATGTCAGCTGCCGCAGCTACCTCCTCAGCGATACCGTTAAAGAAGGGTGCCTCTTTGATGTAGGTAGAAGAATCCGACCATTGGTACACCTTGTCTTCGGGCGCTTTGAGGCTGCGCCACTGTTCGTTTCCTTCGAAGATTTCCCCGTAATTTTTCTTGTAATCGTTTGGAGAAAGCACCCTATTGGCTACTTCGAATATTTCTTCGTTGGACGGCCAGATGTCTTTTAGGTAAACGGGTTCCAGATTGGGATCGTACCCAAGGGGTTCGTTATTGAGATCCACATCCACCCTGCCGGCCAATGCGTACGCCACCACCAACATGGGCGACATGAGGTAGTTCATTTTTACCTGCGGGTGTACTCGTGCTTCAAAATTTCTGTTTCCGGAAAGGACCGAAGCGACGACCAGATCATTTTCCTCAACTGCTTTGGCGATATGGACCGGTAAGGGTCCCGAATTGCCGATACAACTGGTACAGCCGTAGCCAACCACGTGGAAGCGCAGGGCTTCCAAATCATCGAGTAATTCGGAATGCCTCAGGTAATCGGTCACTACCTTGGAGCCAGGAGCGAGAGAGGTTTTGACCCATGGTTTTACGTCCAAGCCCCGTTCTCTTGCTTTTCGCGCCACAAGTCCCGCGCCGATCATCACACTGGGGTTTGAGGTATTGGTACAGGAAGTGATGGCAGCAATTACCACCGAACCGTCATGAAGCGCAAATTCTTCGTTATTCAATTGCACCATAACGGTTTTTAAACCGTTTTTAACCTTTGTTTCAATCTCTACCTCCTTCTCTCCACTCGGATCGGGTGTTTTCACTGGCTGATTGCCTCCCCCTTCTGCGTACCATCTTCCAACATCTCGTTTGTTGATAGGAATGTAATCCCTGCCATGTACCTCCTTTAGCAACGCGCCAAATTTGTCCTTAAATTCGCGCATGAGGATCTTATCTTGCGGACGCTTCGGCCCAGAGACGGTGGGTTCGACGGTACCCAGATCCAACTCAACCACGGTGGAATAGTTGATGTCGTCTTCATTAGCCCGCCACAGCATGTTGGCTTTTGCATAGGTTTCCACGAGTTCGATTTGCTCCCGTGAACGGTTCGTACGGGACATGTAGTCCAATGTGCGGTCATCGATGGGAAAATAGGTCACCGTACACCCAAATTCCGGAGACATATTGGCGATCGTGGCCCTGTCCGGAACGGATAACCCATCCAACCCGGGTCCAAATACCTCCACAAACTTCCCCACGACACGCTGTCGGCGGAGTAATTCCGTAATGGTTAGCACCATATCGGTGGCAGTGGTACCCAGGGGAAGGGCACCTGTAAGTCGCAGACCCACTACTTCCGGCATGATGAAATAAATGGGCTGGCCCAATAGGGCGGCTTCTGCTTCAATCCCGCCTACTCCCCATCCGACTACACCTATCCCGTTGACCATGGGGGTGTGGGAATCGGTACCTACCAGCGTGTCTGGGAAAACGTTTCCGTCCCTGGCGATGACCCCCTGGGCCAGGTATTCGAGATTGACCTGATGGCAAATACCCATTCCGGGCGGAACCACGGAAAAATTATGAAACGATTTTTGCGCCCACTTTAGAAATTCGTACCGCTCACCGTTGCGTTCGTATTCTACATCTACGTTTCTCTTGTACGAATAATTGGTACCGAAAAAATCCACTTGTACGGAATGATCCACCACCAAATCTACCGGAATCAAAGGGTTGATTTTTTCCGGATCTTTTCCCTTTCGAACGGCTTCCGCCCGAAGTGAGGCAATGTCCACCACCGCGGGCACGCCGGTAAAATCCTGCATCAATACCCTGGCTGGCTTGTAGGGAATTTCTTTATCCGAAGCCTGCGGCTTCCAATTCAGCAGGGTTTCTATGTTTTCTTGGGTAATAGCAAAATCATCAAAATTCCTAAGCGCATTTTCGAGAAGAATGCGAATGGAGAAAGGTAGTTTGTTAATCGGGTATCCCTTTTGCTGTAAGGCTTCCAGACTCCAGTAAGTCAGGTCACCTTTGGGAGATGGTAATTTCTTCTTTATTTGATATGGATCATTAGCCATGCGTTGTATTGGTTAAATGATAAAAAAGAGTTTACGTAATCTGGAACCGCTTTCGGTTTCCAATACCACTAATATAGGTTATTTTTGGCGAATTTCGAAGCAAATCTGCGCCTGTAAGCCGGGAACATCCCCCCACTATTCGGCTTTGTCTTTTGCCTTTTCCATCTTTCGGAAAGATCCCCGAAACAGCCAGTTGTAGCGCAATGCCTCGAGGGTCTCGTTTAAGCGCACCGTTCCAGTATCGAGATTGACCATAGTGTTTTTGAGGTAGGCGGCAAATTGTTCGTCATTCAGCAACATCCCCAGGGCATTGTCGGAATCCTGCAGGTTTTCGCTCACCGATTTAAAGTTTTCCGAGACATCGTTTACCTGCCTGCCGGTCGCTTCCAAATCGAGAACGGTGGACTTTAAGCTGGCAAAAACGGTTGTATCGGTCAATAATTCATCGATGAGTCCGCCTTTTTGATTGAGCTGCCTGGAAAAATCAGCCAACTCGGCCGTCATCCGGGTGCTATTCGCAGCCGTACGCTCGAGATTGACCATGATCTGCTTGAAGTTTTGCACAAGCAGGCTATCGGTAAGCACTGCACCCACAATTCCTTCCCCGCTAGCTATCTTATGAGTCAACACCTTCAAATCCTCTGTAATGGAAACCAGGTTATTGTTATTTACCTGAAGGGTCTCCATCATCTTGTCGGTATCCAGGGGCATCTCGGCATCCAACCGGTCTCCTTCTTCGATGGAGGGGCCTTGCCCCGACCCGCCGTAGATGACGATTATTTTATTACCGATCAACCCATCCGAACTGATGGTTGCTTTGGAGTTTTTCTTTATGTACTCTTTGGACGAGGATTCGATGTTCATTTCGATCTCTACCTGAGATTCTCCGTAAAAGTTAATTTTCTTGACGGTCCCGATTTTTACACCAGAAAACCACACATTATTTCCTGGCTGCAAACCTCCCACATCATCGAAAACCGAAAATACCCGAATGCTACTCACGAATGCTTTCTGTTGCGCACCCAATGTAAGTATCCCGGTCACCAAAATTATTATTCCAATCAGCACAAATATGCCGACGGTAACCGATTTTTTGTTATCGTTTCTCATTGCTTGATGAAATTATAGTCATAAAATGATTTTACTCTGCCGTCTTCGGCATACTCAAATACCTCTTCGAACTTTCCAGTCGCACCAAAAACCCCATCCAACAGTACCGCCATGCGGTCTCCGGTCACCTTCGCACAGGTAAGGTCATGGGTAATGATGATGGATGTTGTTTTGTACATTTCGTTTACCTGATTGATTAAATTGTTGATGTCCATGCAGGTAATGGGATCCAACCCTGCCGTAGGCTCGTCGTACAACATGATCTCGGGTTTCAAGATAAGTGTCCTGGCGATTCCTATTCGCTTCCGCTGTCCGCCGGAAAGCTCGGAAGGCATTTGATTAATCGTTTGCAGCAAACCCACACTGTCGAGCACCTCCTCCACCTTTTTATCTTTTTCTTCCTTACTCAGGTTCTTTACGTTTCGAACCAGCGGAAACTCCAGGTTTTCCCGCACGGTCATGCTATCGTACAAGGCACTTGCCTGAAACGAAAAGCCTATCTTCAGGCGAAGTTCGTTGAGCTTTCTGGAGTTCAGGTCTTTTACTTCCTTCCCCAGTACCTTGACCGAACCTTCGTCCTGCGTCAGCAGGCCGACCATGATTTTGATCAAAACCGATTTGCCGCTGCCCGACTTACCGAGAACTACCAGGTTTTCTCCTCGATATAGATCCAAATCGACCCCCTTAAGAACGTGAAGGTCTCCGAATGATTTGATCAGGTTTCGAACTTGTACTACTGATTCTCTCATGGTCAAAGTTGTCTAAAGAAATTGGTTACCTGCAAGGAGAGCAACTCCTCAATGAAAATCAAAAACATGGCCATCACCACCGCGGAATTGGCCGCCTTGCCCACTCCTTCGGTTCCCTTGGTAGAATTGTATCCCTTGTAACAGCCCACGATCCCGATGGTAAAGCCAAAAAACAGGGACTTTACCATCGATGAAGTAATGTCCAGAAAGGATATCGCATCAAATACCTGCACAAAAAACGTGCTTAGACTTACCAACTCGTTGAAATGAACATTTACGAATGCTCCCAATAACGCTACAAAATCCGTGTACAATACCAAAACAGGAATCATAAAGGTACTGGCAAGGACGCGGGTTACGACCAGGAATTTAAAGGGGTTGGTTGCCGAAACCTCCATGGCATCAATTTGCTCGGTTACTTTCATCGAACCGATTTCGGCACCAATGCTGGAGCCGACCTTACCCGCGGCTATAAGGGCCGTAACCAGCGGGCCCATGGCCCGAACCACCGCGATGGATATCAGGGCCGGCAGCCAGGACGTGGCTCCAAACTCCGAAAGCGATGGTCTGGATTGATTCGTGAATACAACCCCTACGATAAATCCAGTTAACGAAATCAGGGGTAGGGAGTTGTAGCCAATTTGGTAACATTGCCGAATTACCTCTTTAAACTCGTAGGGCGGAAACCAAACTTCCTTAAAAAACCTTTTGACAAAATCGTAGGCACGTTCCAAACCGATAAAAAACCGATCGATCCGTTTGCTGATTACTTTGTCTTTGTTTGTGGGCTCTCCCGACATATCATGGTGATTTTAGTTGGAACTATAATTCGAATACAAAAATCAAGCTATACTTCTAATTGGCCAAAAATTCGGCGATATTTTCATCTTTTAGGGGTTTTACTAAAAAGCCAGTCACTTGTTTATAGCCCTTACTTTTTTCCAGATCATCCGGGTCCAGGGAGGAAGTAAGCATTTTCACTTCCCGCTTGATGCCTTTTTGCTCCATCAGATTCAAGAAATACCAGCCGTCCATTTCCGGCATGTTGATATCGAGTAATACCACGTCTGCCGCATTTTTCTCCAGCCAATCCAGCGCCTCGTAGGGGTTTTCAAAAAAAACCAACTTCAGCTTTTCGTTGACCTTTAATAAAATCCGCTTATTGATCATGTGCTGCACTTTGTCGTCGTCAACAAATACGATCGTTTGCTCTTTTTGCTCCACCTCTTTTGTTTTTAGGTCCTTATCCATCAATAATTCATTCATGTGTTGAATCTCGGTGTCCAAACGGACCGCCGCATCCTTCAACATCGCCAGGGCATCGCCAGAAATACCCTGCTCCTCTACCTGTAGTAAGCCCAGTATATTGGTCAAATGTGAACGGATGGTATGAGAATTGATAAAGGAGAATTCTTTCAATTGTTGATTCTGTTGTTGTAAAGAATCCGACAATTTTCGAATCTTATCCAACGAACGGTGGACTTCCGAGTGGTCCACTGCCATTACCAATACCATGCGCTTCGTCACACTCGTAAATGGAATACTGAAAAGATCGACATACCGGGGTTCGTAAAACTTATCAATCATCACGACATTTCGAAAGGTGTGGTACTCTCCATCGACTACCTTTGCCCCTATTTTGGACGTGAAAAACAGGGACTGAAAACTTTGGAAAGGGTCCGGACGGCTGGCAAGTGCATAAATTGAATCCGCCATTTCATTGGAAAGTTCCAGCTTTCGATTCGCTAATGAAAATACCCACACACAATTTGGTAATTTATTGAAAATCTGGTGGGAAATCCCTCCTGCCAGATCGTTTTTTTTTACTTGTGAGGTTAGGAAAATCCAGGAAAATACCACCAGCAAGCCTCCCGAAAAAAGACCATAAAACTGCACGAACTGCCAGCTGTCTTCCTGAGAGGAAATCCATTGAAAATCTCGGATCAGAAAAGGAGATGCAAGTAACGCCAGTCCACCTGTCAACCCAACTAGCCAAACCGAATGAATTGTAGGTTTCATCTTCTATGTCAAAGAGCTAAAGGTAAACATTTTCGCCCAATATCGAAAGTGCCTGCCTATCTGGAACATATTTCTGAAAACGGGCAATAGGTACATTTTGTCAGGTCCCCGGTCTGATCAAAGGGCTGACCGGGATCAAAAATCTCCGCGAGCAATTCCGTGAGTCCGGCAATAAATTCCTCCCGGTAATCCGCATAATTGGTGACTTCTCTTTTTTGGCTACGTGGTACTTTTTCCAGCAAATACGGAGAAAAATCCTCCTTAAAAATTTCCCGCAGGTTAAACAGTGCCGGCTTCAGCGGCAACTCATTCTCCGGATGCCTGGATTCGTAAAGCAATCCATAAAACAAGGTTTGCATCACCGCTTTGTTTCGGGAGGTGTCCTCCCTGTCAAAAAGGCTTGAAATACCGGAAAACTCCTTTTTATCGGCCCCAGACTTGTAGTCGATCAGGCGGATGGTTGACCCTACGCGGTCCACCCGGTCAATGATTCCTCCCAAATTGACCCAAACGCTACCCGAAGGGGTGTCGACCAGCAATTTTGCCTGGTATTTTTTATTCCCTTCCAGCGAAATAATGGTAAAAGGGGCCGTAATGCGGTCCTGTTCCAGAACTCCCGCCAGGTATTTTTGCAGCACATCCCGAGCAATGGTCAATTGACCGTTCAGTTTCATAGCCGCCCCTTCTTCCACAAAATACTGCGATCGGATTGCTTTCTCCACAGCAGGCCCGATGTATTTTTTTAACGAATCGATATCGGATGCTTCCACCCGGCTTCGGTCTTTCCTGCCGATAAACCCGGTATACAGGTTTTCCAGCGACTGATGAACCAGGTTTCCAAAAACTGCAGGATCTACCGCTTCCTGTACCTCCTCTGGTTCATCCAGCCCAGCAATGTAGGTAAGGTAAAACTTAAGCCTACAATCCAGGTATCGATTGAGCGCCGAAGGGGAAAAGGCCGTTCCTACCTGATCGCTTTCGCTGCGATCGGTGTACCGTTCCAGAACCTTCAAAATGTGGGGATCTTTCTCAATGGTGATGGGGCTTGCTTTTGTTAAACTTACCGGTACGTGCACCAGGCGGTCCTTTTTTTGTACACCCGCTTGATCCATTTCGATCTGCAGTTGCTGAATGTACCGGCTTTTTTCGCCCACCTGTCCCTGGGCAGCTGCGGTGGAATAAATCAGATGTACCTCCTCCGCCCGGTGTAGCAGCCGGTAAAACGTATAGGCATAGATCGCATCGTTTTGTTCCTGGACGGGCATTTGGAACGCACGCCTTAGGTTATAGGGAATAAGGGTATCCATGGTCCTGGAGGGCGGGAAACTTCCCTCATTCATCGAACAAATGATGACCCGTTTAAAATCAAGATTTCGGGTTTCCAGCACGCCCATCACTTGAAGACCTTCCAGGGGCTCACCCTCAAACGGCAACCGTGTTTCCGCAAATACCTGGCGGAAAAGTTTGATAAAAAAACCAACACTTACCTCCTCTTTGACCTCGTTTTCAAATAGCTCCCGGAGTCGATTCATCTGTTTATAGCACTGAAACAGATAGGTGCGCTCCATGCTGTTTTCGTCCATAGAAACAGCCAATTCACGAATCCAGTCCATGACCACCTCCAGGATCGTATCCGAGTGCAGCTGCTGAAAAATGTGCGCAAAGATTCTTCCCCCCTTTTGAAGCGCTTCGGCTGGGTAATATATGGAATTTGTCCGAACCAATTCGTCGAGCAGGTGCTCCGTGAAATCGGGCGCCACCCCCCGAAGGTATACGTTATTGAGGAGTTCTTTTAGCGGCTTGTGGTAAAAAACCAGCACGCCCTCCTCCAATTTGGCGTACCGCTGAAGCTCTAGCGCCGCTTCCAGGAAGGTATACACCGGCGTTTGCTTAACCGGATAGCCCATCGTGACATTTACGCGATTTACCTGATCCGGAAGCACGTTCAATAGCGGAAATAATAGTTGCTCCTCTGGTAATATCACCACCGTTTCTTCCCAACACTCCTCCCCCTCAAGTGCACCCAACAGCCCGGCCACCAGATTGGCCTGGTTAATCTTCAAGGGAACGGTGTAGGTCTGGATGCTGGCGTTTTGTTGTTGAATGTGCCGGGGAATGGGATTGGGAAACGTGGGACCAAAAACTGGATCTTTTAGGTATTGCCGAAAAAAAAGACCCGCCTCCTGTTCAGGTTGGTCCAGGTAGTACGCGTCTACGTCCCAAAAAATCTCGGCCCCAAAATACTTCACTGCATGCTTAATGAGTGTTTCTTCCGCCGCTGTAAATGCATTGAATCCTACAAATACCAGCTGCTCGGCAGGTTTCTGAATACTTTCCAGACCCGACGCCACCTCCCGGTAGATTTTTCCGCTATAAGCCAGGCCCTGACGTTCGATCGAAGCGTTAAATCGGGTATACAAGGGATGGAGCATGTCCCAGAATCGTAAAAATTTCTCCTGATGATGCCGGTCCCTACCCTCAAATGAGGCCCAAAATTCCTGTATCAATTTCACTTGCTCGGGACTCAGAAAACTCCAGTCACTCTCGAGTATTTTTTGTTCCTTCAGGTTGGTAAATAGTTTTTGTGGATCAACTAAAAACTGGTCCAGGTCATTGAAATCCTTTAGGATCATTTCTCCCCAAAAATAGAACCGGTCAAAACTCTCCTCCCGCTGGGTCAAGCTGCGAAACTGCTGGTACAATTCGTAAATCAAGGTCAACTTGTCCGCCGGCTTTTTTCCTGCCCACTGGTAAAACAAGGATTCAATGGTGATTATTTCCGGCATCCATACGGGTGTATCGACCAATTGGCTAAGGTACCGGGTAAAGAACAGGCCTGCTCTGCGGTTTGGTAAAATAACTTGTACCCCTTTCAAATCGCCTTTGCTGTCCAACAAACGGGCGGCTGTCTCTTTTAAAAAACTATTCATCTATGTCAATTTGATTATGGAACCGGACTCTAAGTAACAGATATATCCAATGACCGTGTTGCCGGGTTCAAGTTTCCGGATTAAGTCCATGTACCCCTGCACCTGATCCCTGTAGCGGTCTACTTCCTTTCCCGTTTTGAAATCCACAACTTCCACAAGGTCCTCCTTAAATACCAAGCGATCGGGCCGTTTGCTGCCACCACCTGGAAGCAAAATTCCCTGCTCCGTCAAAATTTGGTAACTTTCATCAAACCAACCATTAAATTCGGGAACCTGACAGAGGTGGTTGAACTGTGCCTGTAACGTCTCCCGTTCGGCTGCATCCACCGATCCATCAAAATACAACGCATCCAATTCCAGGAAAAAATCCCGTTTGGTTTTGGATTTTTCAATCAATGCATGCACCAGCTGACCAAAATTACGCCGGCTGAAAACCCCCGACTCATCAAAACTACCCACAACCTGCCGTACCTGCAGGCTGTCTTCCCAGGGACGGTAGTTCCAGGCCATCTTCTCCTGCGGTGGTGCTACCAAACCGGATGTACCTCCTGCATCGGGCCATTTACCCAGTTCAAAGGTCATTTTTTCGTCGTCGAAATAATCTGGAAAATCCACTGCCTCTCCTCCTCCCCGAAGGGCCATCGCCTGCAATAGCAAGTCCGCTACCGTTGTGAGATTGCTGGATGACTGGTTTTTCTGGGGAGCCAGTCCCCATATCACCTCCTCTGCCCGCGTAAATGCCACGTAAAGCATGTTTAGGTTATCCAAATGACTCAACAAGGATTCCAGTCGGTACACCCCTGCAAATTCAGAATTGAGTAAACCCTTCCGAATGGTCAATGGCATGACTACCGGCGGCATCCCCGGCTCCCACGGATACTGCGTCCACACAATGGAGTCCTTTACCGTATCGAAAAGCTTCCAGTCCAAAAAAGGCAACACGACGACTTTAAACTGGAGGCCTTTTGATTTGTGGATGGTGAGAATCCGGATTGCATTGTGGGTATCCGGCAACTTTACCGTGCGTTTGTGTCCATGAAGCGCCCACCATTCTAAAAAATTACCCAAATCGGCCCTGTTTTTGGCGACAAAATCATAAACGGATTCTTTTAAACCCGACAAGTAGGCCCGTTCTTCCAGCGCTTCGTTAAAGCCCAGCAAGTCAATCAAAGCCTCCAGCAAATCCAATAAGGGAAGCCGTTTAAATCCCTCCATTTTCGCATAAAACGCTGTTTCATGACCGGCAAATGGTGCAGGCAAGGCACCCGTTAGGAAGAAGTCCGGAGACAATGCCTGCTGTTTGGCACGCGCCCATTGCACCCAAAGGTTGGTTTTGGCCAGGTCCTCGCTTGGATCACTGACAAGTTTTAAAGCCGCCAGCAAACACCTAACCACAGCGGATTTATTCAAAAACAAGGCCTCATCCGAAATGACATCGTATTTTTTATCCGGATGTTGGTGGCCATGAGCCATCAGAATATCGGCGATTTGCGCTGCCTGCCCGTTTTTTCGCACCAGTAAGGCAATGTCTTTCAACTGGTACCCCTTCGCCAATAACTCGTCGATCATTCCCGGTAGGGCTTCCAGGGCGGTCTCCGAAAAATTCCGATCGTTTTCCGGCACTAAAAATTCGAGCTTCACTTTTCCAGACTTACCCTTGGCTAGTTGCCGGGGCGACACCTTTTGGTGAATTTCCGCGTAGGCCTTGGCGATCAAAATACCCATGTCCTCTCCGAGGTCTTCCGACAACGCTGCCTCGAGCAGTCCGGAAAGCCCCGAAAACAGGCTGTTGTTGAATGCAACCACCTGCGGCAAACTACGAAAATTGGTGTCCAATTGGTTAATTTCCAATCCAAAATGCCCGGTATCGCGTTCCACCTGCTCCATCAGCAGACGCATCTCCCCTCCGCGCCAGCGGTAGATTGACTGCTTTACGTCTCCTACGATGAGGTTGGTATTTCCCATGGAAAGGGAATTGAGAAGCAGCGGCCGGAAGCTTTCCCATTGAAATCCGGAGGTGTCCTGAAACTCATCCAGTAAAAAATGCCGGAAACGGTTCCCTACTTTCTCGTAAATAAACGGGGCATCGTTTTCTGCCGTGATAGAACGGAGAAAATCGCTTGCTTCTGAAATTAGTAGAATATTTTCCTCCTCCTTTAACGCATTCAGCTCTTCCAATAAATAGCCAAACAGACCGAAGACGTAGAGGTTTTTACTCATGGCATCCAGGGTATTCCATTTACCTCTCAGGGGCTCAAATCGGGCAAAAATTGCCGCAAGCCCCTCCCGGTTTGCCGCGATAATCGCGGCTTTCTTCGTACTGGTCTTCGTATACCAGGTATCGGGGTCGGGAATATTATCTTTTTGGGAGTCGGAGAGCTCCGGTACCGGATTGGAGGGAATGCCCAGTTTTTCTAGCTGATGGGCAAACGACCGCTGCCCCCCCCTAAAATCCGTCCATTCCAAACCGTGACGTTCGCGTATTCGCTGTGCTTCGGCTTTCAATTCCACTGCCTCCGATACGACCAATCGTTTTTGGCGATGCAGGTATTCGCCAAACTTTTTCAGGTTTTCGGGGCCCTCCAGAAACGTTTTGATCTCCGGCTGTGCACGCTTAAAATCTTCCTGAAAAATCTTCTTTCCGAGGTCAAAGATTGCCTTTTTTGTATCCCAGGTTTTCCCTTCCTGTATTTTGTGAAGGGAAAATGCCACCAACCAGCGGTGCAAATCCGGCTCGTCTACCACGCGTGTCATGAGTCGGTCCACGATTCTTTCCATGACGCGGTCCAGGTCCAACTCCACGTCGTATTTTGCCTGCAAATCGATCTCGCGTGCGAAAGCCCGAATTACTTGCTGAAAAAAACTGTCAATGGTGCTTACTGAGAAAGCAGCGTAATCGTGGAGGATTGCCGTCAGCGTTGCAGCAGCCCGGGCGGACAATTCAGCCGGTGCCAATGCCCATTTTGCCATGAGGTCCTGATCCATTTGCTGGGTTTCGTCCACCTTCCCCCGTAGCCGAAGCAGTTCTTCCAGGATCCGTTCTTTCATTTCCTGCGTGGCTTTGTTGGTAAAGGTCACCGCGAGTATTTGCCGGAATGCCAGGGGATTTGCGAGTGCCAACTTGAGGTAAGCTGTCGTCAGCGTGTAGGTCTTTCCAGAACCTGCCGATGATTTGTAGAGCTGAAAGGGAGTAGGAATTGCCATAAAAAAGCCGGAAGTAGTTGCACCAACAGGCCACACGCAGGGGCAGCCAGACCAAGCGTTGAAGTTAAAAAGAAAAACAACCGGTGGCAGCTTATTTTAGGATATTTTTATTAATTAGTGTCCCCTAAGACATGTGAATCACCGATAACTCCCTGCTGGTATGTTTTTTTTTATTTCGCAAGTGGCCAGTTTTCTAATCATGCCATTCTCTATCTGCCTGGCGATGCTAGTGTCAGGCCTTGTATTTATACGCAAAGACTGGGGAAAGCAACTGATTATGGGCGGAACCGCACTCTTGCTGTTTTTCTCCAATAGCTACGTTTCCAACCGGCTGATGCATGCCTGGGAACCCGAGCCCAGGCAATTTGAAGGGCTTCCCGAATACGATGTGGGCATCGTGCTGACGGGCGTAACGCTTATCGACAAACTGCCGAAGGATAGGACATTTTTCAACAAGGGGGCGGACCGGGTGACACATACGATCCAGCTATACAAAATGGGGAAACTGAAGAAAATTTTGATCAGCGGAGGACTTGGATTTTCTCCCATTCACCCCAAATCAGAGGCAGCATCTCTGGCGGAATTCATGATTTGGGCGGGGGTCAAAAAATCCGATCTGATTTTGGAAACCGAAGCCAAAAACACCCGGGAAAATGCCCTTTTCAGCCACCGTACCCTGCAAGAAAACGGATATGAGGACTTCCCTTCCACCAAAATCTTGCTAATTACCTCTGCCTTTCACATGAAACGAGCAAAGGCCTGTTTTGTGAAAACAGGCCTTTGTCCGGATACATTTCCTACCGATTACTACAGTTCGTCACCAAATCTGACCAGCAAATCCTTGATAGAGCCAAGTATTCACTCCATTTCGATCTGGCATGTTCTGGTGAAAGAATGGGTGGGACTGTTGGCTTACCAAATGGCCGGGTACATCTGACAGGTCAACACCCCGCCGCTTCGTCTTACCAGGTGGAAGCCTTCAACTTGGGCATGGCCCGTACGATATCGCTGACACTGATTTGCCCAATGAGGTTCCCATCTTTGACCACCGGAAACCGGCGAATTTTGAGCGTCAGGAACCGATCTGCTGCATCGAATATGGAAATGTCTGGAGGCAAGGTTCGCACGTCCTTCGTCATGTGTTCGGCCACTGCTGCCGGAAACTTCGGGGTATTCGTGTATTGCCCCTTGATGATTTCTTTCAGGCAATCCCCTTCTGAAATCATCCCAACCAGCTTACCTGTCTCGTCTACCACAGGAGCGCCTGAAATTCGCTTTCTCGTCAGCACACGGATCACAAAATCGATGGAATCTTCGGGGCGAAATGTGACCAAATTGGTTGACATGTAGTCGCTTACCAATATGGGCTGATTACTCGGTTTGATAGGGGCTTCCCGCACCCCCTGAAAACTCTTTACCATACGTTATAGGGTTTATTGAATACATAATATACCACTACAAACGGGTATTCACAAATTTTTCAGGATAAATCCCTCGTAAGGTCGTCCAATGCTTCCCGAAACGAACGGACGAGTGCCGGGTCAACGGTTAGGATTTTTCTTTCCATTTCATCCAAAAGAGACAGCCTGACCGGGGCATCCGGTGGCACGCTATCCGACGGCCGCAGCATCTTGCAGGAGCGGTGCACCTCCCGAAGCTGACCGGTGCGGGCCAGGGGAGCAAGGTTTTTCGTAGCCAGGCCTCCTCCCGGCATGACAGTGATTCGTTCTCCAGCGTGAGTCAATACCTCCGCTAAAACCGATAAACCTTCCGAGACGGTGTTGCTTCCGCCCGAAGTGAGGATCCGTTTAAAACCCAGGGAACTGATACGATCCAGAGCGGTCAGCTTGTCTGGAATTAGGTCAAAGGCACGATGAAAGGTGCAGGGCTTGCCTTCGGCCGCATTAATCAGGGCGGCACAGGCCGTTTCGTTTACCGCTCCGGAAGGGTGCAACACACCCAATACAAAGCCATCGGCGCCCAATCCCCCCAGGATCCGGATGTCCTCCCCCATGGCCTGTAGCTCGTACCGGGAATAAACGAAATCTCCGCCCCGAGGCCGAATCATGACAAATACAGGAACTGCTACATGCGCTTTGACGACCTTCAGCAAACCGGCACTCGGACTGGTCCCCCCTTCTCCAAAATCCGCACACAATTCCAGCCGATCCACACCGTTGGATGCCGCCAGAATGGCTGCTTCCAGGGTGTACACAGGCGCTTCGAAAACGATTCGTTTGTCCATCAATTTCTAGTTAAACCAACTCCCTGCATCGATCAGCGACCTGCCGTTCGCATGGTGTTGGGCAAAATTAAATCCGGGACGGATGGCATAGCCTCCAAAACTCCCCTCTTTGTTCAACGCAAGAAAGCCAATCTGTGTGGAATCCAGGTTTTTACTTTTTGCAACCGCTCGTCTGACGGCCTCTTCACAGGCTTCCTGAGGGGTTCTTCCCTGTCGCATCAGTTCCACGATCAAAAACGCCCCACAGATTCGGATGACTTCTTCTCCCAAACCGGTCGCAGTGGCGGCGCCAACTTCGTCGTCCACGAAAAGGCCGGCACCGATAATCGGACTGTCGCCAACCCTTCCGTGCATTTTGTAGGCCAGACCACTGGTGGTGCAAGAGCCGGCAAGGGATCCCGTTTCGTCGAGGCCAATCATCCCAATGGTATCGTGGTTTTCAATATTGATAATGGGTTGGTATTTTGCGTTTTCTTTCCACCGTTCATAGGCCTTTTCCGCATTGGGGCTGAGCACTTCCTCTTCCAGGGGCATCCCTTCTGCGATCGCAAACTGCCGGGCTCCCTCTCCCGCGAGTAATACGTGCGGCGTATTCTCCATCACTTTTCTTGCCAGGGAAATGGGATGTTTGACTTGCCTGACAAACGCCACGGCGCCACAGGACCCGTCTCCTTTCATGATGGAAGCATCCAGCGTGACAATCCCCTCCCTATCCGGTAGGCCTTGTAAGCCCACCGATAAATTACTCAGATCGTTTTCGGTGACCATCACACCTTGCTCTACCGCATCCAGGATGGATCCACCAGTCTCCAACACCTCCCAGGCTTTGTCATTTGCTGGCATGCCGTGATTCCAGGTGGATAAAATGTGGGGCTTATATGCAGTAGTTTCCGCTGTTTTCCCCGACAGGTTTCTGGCAATTCCCGCCAATGGAACCGTTGCAAGGGTTGACATTACCGAATGTTTGATAAATTTTCTTCTGCCTTTCATGATTGTTCACAGAGTTGATTCGTCTATAGGTTACAGTTCAGAACAAACATGATAAAATATTTTCAAAAAATAGCTTGGCTTTATATATTTTTATAAATAACTTAACTTTTCTTTAGCTGATTCATCCATGCCTAATAGGTAAGTTAGCATGGATTACTAAAATACATAAATCTGAACCCGACAAAACTCCCGATTGAAGGTTAAATAATTTTTTACATGAAGTTGTGGTTGTTTGGTAAAATTTTTTATTAATTTGCATTAAAATCATTTCAATGAATCTGATAGACCCAAAAATAGTACTGGAGAAAAAAGAAGGAGTCGTAGAAATAAAAAACTACATCAATAAGCTAAAAATCGTTAAGGAACTGTACACCCTGGGCAACAATACTGCCAGCAATATTTGCCAGCTAGTGGGGATCAGTTTGCCTACAGTCAACCTGTTGCTTACCGACCTGTTGGAGGAAAATATCGTTGTAAAAGAGGGTCGGGGGCAATCGCAAGGAGGGCGAAAACCGGATTTATACGGTTTGGCTCCGGATTCGTTTTTTATTTTAGGAATGGACCTCAGCCGGTACGGCGCCAAAGCGGCGGTTTACAACACCAAAAATGAAAAAGTTACCAAAGTAAAAACCGTAAAGCTGCCTTTGAACAACGAGCCGGATACCTTGGACAGGATTCACGAGTTTGCCCGGGACGTTATTCAATCTTCGGGAATACCGGATGAAAAAGTCATAGCGGTAGGCATTAGTATGCCCGGTCTGGTAGACAGCGTAGCCGGTGTCAACCACACCTACCTCAAATCGGGAAAGAAATCATTAACGGCACAACTGGAAGCCAAGTTTGAACGCAAAGTCTTCATCGAAAACGACGCCCGGGCAAAAACCCTTGCCGAATTTAAGTTTGGCAACAAAAACACCCATAAAAACGTCCTGGGGATATTTGTTGACTGGGGCATCGGTCTTGGAATCATTATCGACGAAAAACTCTACCGGGGCTATTCTGGCTTTGCAGGTGAGTTTAGCCATTCGCCGCTTTTTGACGCAAAGGAGATCAGTTGTAGTTGCGGCAAGAGGGGTTGCCTGGAATCCGTCGCTTCCGGAGGTGCCGTGGTCCGCCTTGCCAAAGAAGCCATCGCTCTGGACAAAGATTCCATTCTGGCACGTCTATCGGAAGGAAAAGAAGAGAACCTGGAACCCGCCATTGTGGTAGAGGCAGCCATGGCCGGAGACCAGCGCGCCATTAGCATTCTGTCCGATGTAGGATTAGACCTGGGCCGCGGTATCGCTATTCTCATACAGTTGTTAAATCCAGAACTGATAATTTTAGGAGGGGCTATTGCGGAGGCCAATCAGTACATTACCACACCCATCCAGCAGGCTTTGAATATATACAGCATGGCAAAACTTCGGGAGAAGACATCCATCGAGTTATCTAAACTAGGCAAAGAGGTGGGCTTACGCGGCGCCATTGCCATTGTCAACGAACACATCTTTGAGGACACCATCCAATCGCACTAAAAAAGAAAAAAGCATATGTTAGCAAATTACCCACTTTCCAAAACTGAACAGGCGTTTTTTAAGGATTCTGAAATAGAAACCATCACGACCAGAATCCCCTACCTGACCGTCGATAATTTTCCAAAATTGGGATTACTTACTGCTTGCCGGTTTTTAGAATGGGTTTCAACCAACCCAGAAGGTGTTATCAGCCTACCTACCGGCAAAACTCCCGAGTATTTCATCAAATGGACCCAGTTTTTGCTGGACAATTGGGACAAGAAAAAAGGGTTGGAAATTCGAGAAAAATACGGACTAAAAGACTGCAAGAAACCGGTATTAAAGGATTTGCAATTCGTACAAATAGACGAATTTTACCCCATTTCTTCCCAGCAGAAAAATAGTTTTTACCACTATGTAAATAAGTTTTACATCGAAGGATTTGGCCTGGACCCGAAAAAAGCCCTGTTGATCAATTCCGACGAAATACCATTGGCAGAAGGGAAATCTTACCGCGAGGTATTTCCGGATTCCAAGGTAGACTTGTCTCTCCGGGTTAGGGCGTACACCACGCCTCTAGAGAAATTGCAGCAGGAATCCATCTACCTTATCGACCAATGGTGCGGAGACTACGAAGCCCGAGTCCGGGAAAAAGGAGGTATCGGTTTTTTTGTGGGAGGCATTGGTCCCGACGGGCACATCGCTTTTAACACCAGAGGCTCGGACATTTTTTCGACCACCCGGCTTACGGAAACGAATTTTGAGACACAGGCGGTAGCCGCAGGCGACCTGGGAGGAATCGAAATCTCTGCCAATCGTCTCGTAATCACCATCGGTTTGGACACGATAGTGCACAACCCCGAGGCCGTAGCAATCATCATTGCGGCAGGGGAAGCCAAAGCTCCCATTGTAAAGGAATCGCTGGAACGCTCCATGACAAACGTGTACCCCGCCACGGTGCTTCAAAAACTAAAGAATGGACGGTTTTACATAACGAAAGGGGCTGCTTCCAAGCTTACGGACAGCACCGATCAGTACTATTTTACCGGAAAGTGGACCGATACCAAAACGGAACGGGCCGTTCTGGATCTGTGCAAAAAAATTCAAAAATACGGACACCGCATTACCCTGGAGGATTTAAAAAACGACAAATACACCAGTCAAATACCAGACTTGAACGAAAACACCGTCAAAGAGGTCATCGAGCGCATTAGCGGGAAAATCGACAAAGGAATGGAGGAAGAAAAAAACGAGGTCTTCCTACATACCGGTCCGCACCACGACGATATCTCCCTCGGTATTCTGCCGCAAATCACCAAACAACTGCACGAAAACACCAATCAGGCGCATTTCGCCGTGCTTACGTCGGGATTTACGGCGGTGACCAATTCCTTTGTTATCGACACCCTGAAAAGCACCAAGAAATTTCTGGACGAAGGCCGCATACAGATGGTGAAATTCGACGACTTCTACGAGTCCGGATACAAGCTGAAAATGGATAAGGATGTCTACCACTACCTGACCAACGTGGCTTCCGAAAATGCGGAGGAGCGCTTGAGGGGTTTGTGCCACCGGGTAGTGCGCGCCATTGTGTTTACGTTTGGTATCAAAACTACCATGCAGCTACGGGAACAAATCAATGAAATCATCACGGTGCTGAAAAATTCCTACGATGGGGAGAAAAACCCGAAAAATATCCAAACGCTCAAAGGCATGATACGGGAGTTTGAAGAGGAACTGGTCTGGGCTCATTTTGGTGTTCAGGTCAAAAATGTCCATCACCTACGTCTTGGATTTTATACCGGGGATATCTTTACCGAGCAGCCGGATAAAAAACGGGATGTGGAACCCATACTGAACATGCTTCGGGAAATCAAGCCCACCAAACTCAGCCTCACCCTGGATCCGGAAGGAAGTGGACCAGATACCCATTACAAGGTATTGCAAGCCACGGCGGAGGCCGTTCGGCAATGGAGTCTGGAAGAGGATTTAAGTGGTTTCAAGATTATTGGATACCGAAATGTTTGGTTTAAATTTGACGCGGCAGAATCAAACGTGATCGTGCCCGTTTCCCTGGGAGACATGTCGGTCATGGAAGATTCCTTTTCCAATTGTTACCTGAGCCAGGTAAACGCCTCCTTCCCAAGCTATGCCCACAATGGCAAATTCAGTACTTTGGCGCGCAGAACCTGGGTCAATCAATTAAGCGATGTGCAACTGCTATTGGGTAAAAATTATTTCTACCAGCACCATACCGCAAAAGTAAGGTCCAGCCATGGACTGATCTTTTTCAGGGAAATGGGCGTAGAAGAATTTCTGGTGGAAGCCCGTGAATTGGAAAAATCCACCGAGGGAATGCTTTGATCCTTCCCCCAACACGGCTTACTCCGCAGGTAGGTGTAACACCTGCGGTCATTTTTCCCCTTTGTGGTTCCCGCGGATGATCCGGGGGAATCCGTAGGGGAAGAATACCGGGAACTCCGGGCTTCTCTAACAACTAAAATCGGGAAAAACCCGAAAACCATTCGTACAATGAAAGCAAATAACATGGTTCTTGGATTGGATATCGGGGGTACCAAGATTAGCTCCGGAATGATCCGGGATGGAAAACTATCGGAAAGAAAAGAAACCCGCACACCGGCCAGTTTGCCACAGGAAGAAATACTGGATGCTATATCTACCCAAATTGAGCATTATACCCCATTCGGTTTCAAATCCATTGGCATTGGGATCCCGGGATTGGTAGATCCGATCGAAGGAATCGTGTACAACCTGGCCAACATCCCGTCTTTTCAAAAAGTTAACCTAAAGGCCTATTTGGAAAAAAAATTCAATGTACCGGTGGTGATCAACAACGATGCCAACTGTTTTGCTCTCGGCGAATACAAATTTGGCCCGGCGCGTGATCACCGGCACGTGATCGGCATCACGCTGGGCACCGGGATCGGTACGGGAATCGTTGCAAATGGCCACCTTTACACCGGAAGGCTTTGCGGCGCCGGAGAATGGGGAGGCGTCCCCTACCTGGAACATACATTTGAAGACTATTGTAGCAGCAAATTTTTTAAAAGGGAGTTTAAGCAAAGTGCCAAAAAACTGGCAATAAGTGCCGAAAACGGCGCGCAGGAAGCCCTGGATATTTTTAAGGCGTATGGAAATCACCTGGGACAACTGATTTATCGATTGCTTTTGGCCTATGCACCCGAAGCAATCGTGATCGGAGGGTCCATCCGAAAGGCATATCCCTTTTTTGAAAAAGGAATTCAGGATGTTATCGATCAATTTCCCTACAAACCCATTTCTGAAAATCTTAAAATTTACGTTTCCGAATTGGACGATTCGGCTATTTTGGGCGCCATTTCCCTGGTGAAAGAAAATGAATTTCTGATAAAAGGAGAAGCCCCGGTAGGCAGCAGCACCTTTATCGCCTGATACGTTCCGGGTTTCGGGCTGGCTTCCTACACCCAATCCTCGCGTATAGATAGGTTCGTGAAGTTGGGTATTCCCCGATATTTCAATAAATTTGGGGGTATTGTAAGGCAACTGGCATGGCAAAACTCCTGTATACCGCTTTTCTGTTTTTCTTTGTGGGATACCTATACCCATTGTATGCAGTGGGCACCAACCCACCCGATTCGGAGCGGGAAAAACAAGAACTGGACTGGATGATTGATCACCTGTTTTCGATCACCGAAGTGATGGTCAACGACGTGGCCAGCCCTCCAGGTGCGGCACGTTTCTACAGCTATAGTTTATTGGCGGCGCATTTGGCTTTCCAACAAGGGCAGGATTTCGCCGCCGATCCATTGCTTAGTCAATTAAAAGGCCCCTTTCCTAATTCCCTGCCAACGCTTCCTTCGGAAAAGGAGCAAAGCAATACTTCTTTTTCTGCCCAATATGCCATGTTGGAAGTGGGTAAGCGGCTTATGCCTTCTGGGAAAAAATTGCAGGAAGCCCAGGAAAAACTACAAAAACAATACCTAAGCAACCGATACCTCAAAAAAAGGGACATGGCCGAATTAGTCGTCTACGGGGAGCAGCTGGCCCAGTGGGTAATTGACTACGCCGCCGAAGATGGCTACCGTTTTCTCAGCACCCTGAAGCGCTACAGTCCTTCCGGAGAGGAAGGAAAGTGGTACCCTACCCCGCCGGCCTACATGGCTGCCATCGATCCGGAGTGGCGGACTATTCGCCCTTTCTTCCTGGATAAAGCCAGTGACTTTGCTCCACCTCCTCCTGCCCCTTTTTCCTTGGAGCCCGGAAGCAGTTTTTACGAACAATTGCATGAGATTTATCGGGTCACCGGGGACTTGGACGAAGAACAGCAATTGATTGCGAACTTCTGGGACTGCAACCCTTTCAATGTAACCTACAGTGGCCACATGGCAATTGGCCTAAAAAAAATAACCCCCGGCGGCCATTGGATCGGCATTACGGGAATCGCCTGTAAAGATGCCGAATTGAACGTAAAACAAAGTATCTACATTCACTCCCTCGTTGCCATGAGCCTGCACGATGCATTTATTAGTTGCTGGGATGAGAAGTACCGCAGTGATCGGATTCGGCCCCTTACGGCCATTAACGAACACATTGACGACACCTGGCGACCACAGCTGCAGACACCTCCTTTTCCTGAATACACCAGCGGGCACAGCGTTATTTCCCGAACAAGCGCGATCATTCTTACGGATTTTTTTGGCGAGGGGTTCGAATTCATCGATACTTCGGAAGTGTTTTTTGGACTACCTGAACGCGCCTTTGACTCCTTCCTTCAGGCATCAGACGAAGCGGCGATTTCCAGACTCTACGGGGGGATACACTTTCGGGATGCCATCGAGGAAGGTACAAAGCAAGGCGATGCAATTGCCCAATATATTCTGAAAAAAGTCAATTCCCCCAAAGAAATGTTGCTATCCAACGAATAGTGAAAATTTTCAAACATATTTTTTCGTCTTTTGTAAGAGAAATTTGATTTTTTTCTATATTCATGAAAAATCCATTTTGCTTCATGAAATCGAGCCTACCTACCGGATAGACATGCACGACGAGAACCTCACACAGTGAGGTGATTATCGTAGCGAGATTCCATCTGACGTATGAAAATCAAATTATAAACAGATAAAATCGAGCCTGCCTTCCGGACAAGCAGGCATGACGTAGACGACACACAGAGGGATGATTATCATTGCGAGATTCCATGTGCCCATTAAAAATCAATTATAAACACATGAAAAGACGAGATTTCCTGCAGGCGACTGCCCTATTGGGTGGTGCGCTTACCCTTCCCACAAAAGGATACCCCACCTTTTTGCCGGCTAAGAAACCCAAACACGTATTGATTATTGGCGCCGGATTTTCCGGGCTTGCCGCTGCTTACAAACTCAAAAAGGCCGGCGTAAAAACGACCGTTTTGGAAGCCAGAAACCGGGTGGGTGGACGCGTGTTTTCCCACCAACCGATAAAAGGAGAATCCCAAACCATCGAATTGGGAGCAGAATGGGTAGGTGCGTCTCACGAACGGGTGATTGAGTTGTGCAAGGAATTTGATCTGGCGCTCTTTGATAACCGTTTTGAAACCGACTTGATTTACCGCGGAAATCACAGCAAAGCGGGCACCTGGCAACTCTCCCCGGAGATGGAGGCGTTTTGGGATCAAAAAACGAAGTACTGGGAAAAACTCAGCGCGAAGGAAAAACAAAAATTAGACCGGATGGACTGGTGGCGATTTTTATCCAGAAAGGGATTTACGGACCGCGATATTGACATTCGCGAACTCCTGGATAGCACCGATTTTGGGGAGTCGATCCGTAAGGTTTCTAGCTTTGGTGCCTTGGCTGAATATGCCGAAAGCAGCGAAAAAAATGAAATGGACTTCAAAATACGCGGGGGAAACGACCTGCTGGCGAAAAAAATGGCCGAGGCCCTCGGAGAAGCATCCCTGCAACTGGGCCGAAAAGTCACCCGGGTGGAGCAGTCCAAAGAAGGAGTGACCGTGCGCTGTACCAATGGAGAAGTGTATCAAGCAGACCAACTCATTTGTACCGCTCCTACCTACATGGTGCTAAAAATTGACTGGCAACCCGGCTTGCCCATCGCCATGTCGGATGCCTTGCATGCACTTCAATACGCTCGGATTGGAAAATTCCCAATCGTTTTTTCGGAGCGCTTCTGGGGCAGGGAAGACTTCGATTGCGTCACCGACGGGGTAGGTCATTACTTCTATCACGGTACAAAGGACCAACCCGGTAAAAAAGGGGTATTGGTAGCCTATGCCGTGGGCGACAAAGCAGAGGTCTTGCACGCGCAGCCAAAAGCCGCCCGCCTCCAATTGATTCTCGATACCCTGCGTCCCGCTTTTGGTGATCTCCGTTCTCTGGTATCCGGAGAAACCAGTTATTACTGGGGCAAAGACGAGTACTCCTACGGCGCCTATGCCCAATACGGAATCGGCCAATGGTTTAATGTGATGCCGGTGTTAAAAAAACCGTTCCAATTGGTGCATTTTGCTGGCGAACACCTGGCCGACTGGCAGGGCTTTATGGAAGGTGCCATAAATTCCGGAGAGGAAGTAGTGGAACAGATGCTTTCCTGAGTTACCCCTCGGGAAATGACGGAGGGTCAAAGCTAACTTCAAAACCCCTCCCTTTTGGAGAGGCAGCCATTGGACCTACCTGCAGGGATGTTGCCGGAGGAAAATACGCCACGCGCAACATTTCAAAACGGAGGGCATCGGTGCTGTACGATAGCTCTACGTGATCCCTGCCTCGCCGGGCCCTGATCCAAAAGTTAGCTGGCGTTTCCGGTAAATCCCGGATGGACCAGTCAGAAAAATCCCGGGTCACCACCACACTTGCCTTTGGTAGCCCATCTACCCATTCGATTCCAGCCTTTATCCAGTTGGTTTCGTTCACACGCAACATCAGGCCTGCCTGGTCGTACAGATCCCGGTAGGTACCGGAAAATCGCAGCAATACATCGAAGGTTCCCGGTACCTCCCGGAAAAAGAAATGACCGTTGTCCTGAATAAAATCATGCTCGGTAACGCGCCAGAAATCGGTCTCCCCGTCGGTTAGCAATCGAAGCGAATTTTGTTCGAATGACCAACTCCCTGGTTCGTTCATCCATCGAAATCCCTCCCAATAATTTTCAGCCATGTGTATGTGACGTTAACGTAACTGAGCGCACCCGCTTAAAATCGATCGGGTCACTGCTTGGTTAAAGTTACCTTGATTTCCTGGTAGTACAAAACGGTTTTCCCTTCAAACCCCGAATCCGTACCCACAATTAACCAGAGCTTGCCTTCAGAATCAGCCAACACCTCCTGAGGACGATTACGATTGTCGCGCTGAATGATTTCGTAAACGAACGCATCTCCAGCGATACCAATGGTACCCAACCCATACATGTCCTCCCCATCCTGGGATTGATTTCCCTTATTGATATTCATTCGATAGTAGGTAGTGCTCGCTTCCTCCACCGGCTCCGGCATGGGTTCCTGGTTGACGGCTCCGGCTTTCAAAAACACCGATCCGCCAGGACTTCCGCCAATCCCAATCGAATTTTCCGGATAGCTGGAGGCCAGTCGCAGCTCAAATACCGCCCGGTAGCTGGCTCCCGGGTCCAATCCGGAAATCTCCTTCTTTAAAAACATAAACAAATCATCGCTCCGATTATGTCCCTGAATCCGAATGGCCGGATCGGTTTTCCCGGTCTCTTCGGGCAGCTTATCGAGCGCAACGTCCAGTTCGTAACTGTCCAAACCATCCACCGGCAAATCTGCAAATCCCCCCTCCCATCCTTGCATGCCGGCTTCAAAATTATCGGCTATCACGCGTGCTTCCACCCCTGGATCGGGATCCTCTCCCACGCAGCTGACTACTGCCAGCAGTATCAGACAGGCCGCTAGTGGACGTACCATTGATTTTCGATTGATTTTTTGTTTTCTTGGTTTCATAGATACATCGGTTTAAATCGCATTTCTATTTTTTCTCCGCGCAATCGCAAGTGACTTTTTTCCAGGAACCCCTTAGAAACAGCCTGCAAGGCTTCCACCAATGCATGCGAATAATCGCTCGCACAACATCCGTTTTTTACCCAGGCGAGTTCCCGAAACTGCATGCTATTGCGCTCCAGATCGTAAGCATACCGTCCATGGACCAGTGCGCCATCGAGACGAAACAAAAACGTGGAATCGTTGAGAAACTCCAGTGCGTAGCTGGGCCTTTTCAATAGCTCGCCGGCCGGGCTTTCCGGTTGGTAGGGCTGCAATCGCCAGGTGGAAGCCGCAAGGGAAACGCGCGGTACAGGGGCCGCCTGATGAGATTCCACACAGGCAAGCGTACCGGCACCCGCGAGTAAAATCCAAAGGAAGGGAATGTATGTTTTCTTTGCTGCCGTCATCCTGTCCGAATAGTATCCGCGTGTTACCTGAGGTTCCATTTTTGCACCTCACATCGACTTTCGTCAGTCGGAGGCGGGAAAAGTGCCTTTTAGCTTCTCACAAAGCCTTTCCACGGTCTCCTTTACTAGGTAGGACGCAAGAATCGATCCATTTGCTACATTCGCCGCTGGCATGATTTTGGCACTAGTCGCCGGTACAACTAAAAAGCCTGAAAATGATGCGTATCAACCAAGCAATTGTGACGCCATTCCTTCCGCATTTCTCGGGAGATGGGGTCGATAAAGGATCCAATAGGGAAACTCCGGATACTGAGGGAGAAGGGCCCCGTCCTCCCCGGAGAAACGAATATCCCGAGCAGAAAGAGGAGAAGCGCAAGCAACCAAAAAAAGAAAAAAAGAAGTGAATGGAGAATCCGTTTTTACGATCAGGGGTCCAAACGAAAGGTAAACGTCTCATACGCTCCGGTACCCCAGGCCAAATGCCGGGTAGCGGGAGAAATGGCAAACAGCGGAGAAAAGGTTTTGACCGTCACTTCCAGACCGTTGAACTCAAGTAGCCGCAACCAGCCGTCCCCACCGTTGCCGTGCCATCCCCCACCGAGGGCCTGGGCATTGAAGGTCATTTGATGAACTTTTCTACCTGCGGCATTGGTATCGGTCCGGAAGCCCACATGCCCCTCGGGGTTGTCTGGGTCTCCGATATGACCGGAAAATACCAATTCGATATTCTTAGACGGTTTTACCAATTTCTCCCAGACCGCTTTCCCGTAGTTTCGATCGCTGATCGGGTAAGCCTCCGTTTCGATGAACTCGCTGTTTCGGTCCAGGTAGCTGTGATTCAATAAAATTACCCGGTGGTCGGCATACGCTTCCCGGCTTATCAATTCTCTGGCCCATTCCAGGCTCGCATCCCTTGGTGCAAACTCAATAACCAGGATCAGAAATTTGTCTCCGTCGGGCGATTCAAACTCGTAACTCGCATTGAGTAAGGTGGGCATTCCCTGCGCATCCAATCCATGATCCCGAAGCATCCCTCGCGTAAAGCGGTTTTTTTCAATCGGAAAATACCGATCGTAATAGCTGACCCTGTTTTCGACGTTTTTTATTCCAAAATCATGATTACCAGTCGTGGCAATAAACGGTACCTGCTGATCAAATTTCCCCATAGACCGGGAAACGGCCTCCCATTGTTCCCTTCCCGTTTGGTCAGCGATGATGCCGTCCGGAATTTGCAGGGCATTGTGTTCCACCAGATCGCCCACATGCAACACCAGTTCGACCTGCAGGGGCTCGATCTGATCCAACACCCAATGAACCATTAGGTCCAAAATGGGTTGGTTACGCTGAAATTTCACATAGGATTGTGTATCGGGAAAAAGCACCAATGTCCAGGCGTCTTCGTCTTCCAGTGATGGGGATTGAAACGGTTTTTCTTGCGTCTGCGCAAGTGCATTTCCACCACTAAAGGCGAGTAATAGTACGAAAAGCAAGCGAAAGGCAGCCCTGTTCATGATGAATATCTTGTTGGATGGATGTAGAAAAAGCCGATCAGTTCACATTGATGACCATTTTGCCCAAAGATACAACAATTTTCAATAAGCGATCGTGGATGTTTTTTCGCGAGGTAGCGAAGGACTCCTTGTTGTAACAGTCCGTAAAATCACTCAAATGCAAAAACAATTTTTCACCTCCCTGGCTCAGTTCCACCGTGATTTTAAGGCCGCTGCTGTACTCCAATTGGACAATGTCCACCTGCCGAAGTTCTGGTTCACTTTTTCTTCCGGTAAGCTTGTTGAAAAAAAGTTGTTTTTTGTAATCGGAAATACTGACCAATTCCTCGTGCATGGCATCGGAAGGCGGCTTGCTGCGAAAGCGGTCGAAAATCTTCTTGTTCTCCCCTTCCGAGCTGATATTAAACGTCTTTTCTCCGTATAATTTGTAGCGAATTTGCAGGTCTACATGAAAGTCGAACAAGCTTTTTTCTTGCTGCTTTATTTTCTTTACCAGGGAATAAATGAGCCCCAGTTGCTTTTCCACATTCTTTTCCTTCTCCAGGTCCATCAGCACGTGGTTGCGCTCGTCAAATGCCAGAAACTCGGCAAAATCCTCCGCTGTATCCAACACCCGTTCGCGTAGGTCTTCGAATCCGGCGTGGGACTCCTTGTAGGCACCGTTATTTTTCGTGACGATTTTATCAATTTGCTGAGACAAAACAATCCCTTTGATCACCAATTTGGTTTTATCCCGGTCAAAATCGGGGTACTCCTCTTCGAATAAAAACGCCTGCGCCAACAATGCCGCCTGCTGATGGGCATTGAACACCAAAAATTTCCCTTCCGGATTGGGATATCCGATGATGGTTCGATCGAGGGAATGATCAAAGCCCACCACAAAATCGTAATCCAGTCCTTTGACTTTTTCCAGGGCTGGAAGCAAAAATTTGTAGTTGAGGTTTTCGTCCGGATTGTCTTCCGGAGAGTAATACAGAGCTTCGAGCTCCCAGTCACTTACCAGATTTGATCCTTTCCTGGAATCCGGTAGGTAAATCAATCCTTTGGGCATCACATTAACTTCAACAGGCTGGTCGTTTTCCATGGGTGCGTATTTTCAAATTTGAGGATGTACTTGGTTTGTGTACATTTCCGATGAGCAAGCCCGGATGATCAGGTAACGTATTTCCGCGTTTCCGGGCGGAAGGATTAAAGGTCAAAATTATGTTTTAAAAGACGACAAAGCAAGTCGGCAACGGAAGCATTATTAAATAATTCTCAGATTCCTGACAAATTCCACAGCTGGTTCCATCGACTGACGAACAGCCTTCTTCTCGTTTTCCCTGTTTGCGGCCTTGAATGGGGTTTTATTCCGTAGAGGATTTCGCTTTTCTGAAAAAGGAGTGACGAAGCCGGCTTCCCTCACAGGGAAAAAACCTGCAATTTCCGGTAAATGGGTTCGCATTCGGAGAGAAGGCCGCGTAAATGCTCCGGAAATGGTTCGCTTTTTTCCGTGTAGGGCTGAAACCCGGTGGACTTGTGCACACTTGCGTACCAATAGTTTGCCCAAACACCGTCTTCTGGAATCGGTCCGGCCTTCCAATGCATCATGTTGGGATCAAAGTCAATGCCGCAAGTTTTGCATAATTTTCGCAGCTGACCTTCCGGGTCCTGTAGAAACTTTTTTGCCTCCAGTACCACAAAAGGGAATTCATTTGTTTTCAGGTATTGCAATAGCCGCCATTGCATGGCATAGCCTATGTCTTCCATGACCGGTTTTTCAATGATCTTGGAAAAGGACAGGAGCATCGCTTTGGGCTCCCGGGTGAGAAGGATGTTCATGCCCTGCCCCATAAACGACCAGTCCAGATCGATCAGGTGGTGCGTCATATTTTTAAAAAAGAGCAGGGGTTTCCCACTTTTGGAAAGCATGTGCTGCACTACTTTTTGCCCATCGTTCTCCATTTTTTCCAGAATGGTAGCTGCCCCTGGATGGTAGGGGCTGGCGAGGGAACGACTGAGGTAGTGTGCATACAGGGGTTCGTCTTCCACGGCGGCATCCGCTCGCTGCGAAAAACTGTACATCAAGGCCGTAGAAATATTTCTGGGTCCCGACCATAGAAAAAGCCGCTTGACGGCAGGGGAGGTACTCATGCTTGTATTTCCTGTTCGATCCATTCTTCGTACCAATTACTCAACTGCCGGGTAAGCGGGCCGGCACCCGATTCACCAATGGGCTTCCCATCTATTTTCACAACTGGCGTAAGCCCACCAAAGGTACCCGTGACAAATGCCTCGTCGGCACCGTAGACGTCAAACAGGGAAAAATTCTTCTGGTAGCAGGGTAGGCCCTTCTTCTCACAAATGGCCAACACCTTCCCCCGAGTGATTCCGTTCATGCAATACTGCCCGGTAGAAGTCCATACCTCCCCATCTTTGACCATAAAAAAGTTCGTAGCGTTGCAGGTTGCTACAAAACCCTGCGTATCCAGCATCAGGGCCTCATCGGCTCCGGCTTCGATGGCCTGAATCAGGGCCTGTACTTCGTGGAGCTTGCTGTGGCAGTTTAACCGCGGATCCAGGTAATCCGGTGACCCACGGCGGTAGGTACTGGTAAACAGACGAATCCCCTCCTGCTTACTTTCGCCGGCGGCTTCCTTGTGTTCGGCAATGATTACCAGATTTGGTCCGGAAATGGTCAGTCGCGGATCCTGAGAGGGTGTTTTTTTGATGCCCCGGGTGATCATGACCCGTACGTGAATGTGATCCCACATCCCGTTGATGGCCAACGTTTCCTGAACGTGTGCTATCAGGGTTTCTTTGGAGAACGGCAGGGCAATTCCTATTACTTTCGCCGACTGCCAGAGGCGATTCAGGTGATCGTCGATAAATACCAGCTTGCCCTTGTGTACGCGGAACGCTTCCCACACCCCGTCGCCGACCAGGTAGCCACTGTCGAATACCGAAATACGGGCCTCCTCCCGGGCATAAAAGGTTCCGTTTATAAAAATTTGCACGTCTTTGTTTCTGGGATCTTCTTTCGCCTGATGGGTACCCTTGACCATTGCCTTCGTTGTGTATCGTTGTTTGGAGTATGTTTACCAATGTTCTGCAGCCTTACCAACTGCGAAAAAACTAATCCGCCGGAAGTACTTCCAGACTATTCAATTCGGGATTTCCTCCCCGGTTACCGCACCCTGCAGCCAGGTAGAGATCTCCATCGATGGCTACCACCGGAAATCCGTGCCTGCCGCGTTCGAGTCGGTTCAGTAAGGTCCATCCTTTTTCCGGGTGAAAATACTCCACTTCATCGTGTGCCGCTACCTGGGAGTCGCTTTCTCCCCCTATCACCAAAAACCCATCCTTATAACCAATGGTGGAACTACCCGCCCGCTCGGTTGGCAGGGGATGCTCTGCAAGTGTGGTCCATTTTTGGGAATCAAAATCGTACACATCTACCTCCTCGAATGTTAGCTCAAAACCGTGGCCTTCTTTCGCAAAAGACCTGCGTCCACCCACCGCATAAAGCCGGTCATTTAGCACCACGGCCTGAAAGTGATCCCGAACCCGGGGCATGGAGGGCAAGGACTTCCACTCGCCGGTTTTCGGATCGTATTCGTCCAGGTAATCCCTATTGTCTGCCCAATGTCCATCCTGGGCCCCTCCCAACAAGTAAAACTTATCCTGATGCACTACTACTCCCGCTGCTCCTCTTCTGCGGGCCTCGGGAATTTCATGGCTTTTGGTCCAGGTATCGGCAGCCGGATCGTAAATGTATACGTGCGGTACGGGCGTTTCGTGCGGATAGCCCCCGGTAAACGCCCCCATGACGTATATTTTATCCCGATATGCGACCGCTTGAAAATGGTGCATTTCGAAAGGCGCCGCACCCTTCATTTCCCAATTTCCACTGGCGGGGTCGTACACCTCCACCGGTTTTTCTCCGCGTCCTCCCATCAGGTAGAACTTACCGCCTACGGCGGCTCCGGCGCATTCGTGCCGCTCCGTGCAGGTGTTTTGGGGGGTCAATGTCTGCCAGTTCTGGGCAGCTGCAGGGTGCAACAACAGAAGGAGAAATGCAGGCAAGGCAATAGCAGTAATCCAATTCATAGCGGTTCGGGTTCAGTTAGGAATACGATTCATTGGTGAAATTACGAAATTAGCTGGTTTTCGGGAAGGAAACAATCAAAATTGGCAGGTACTCCTGCCGAGATCGATCGCTATTCGGCTTGCTTTCGACTCCGGATAGTCCCAACCGTACTACTTCATTTGGTTTCCCCAAAGTACGCGTATGACCACCGAAATCACTTGACCCAATCGGACTAGCTTCTTAGCAAATAATTTTTAAACGCCTGGTAATCGTTGGCCATTTTCTCGGCTTTCTTCTCCCGCATTAAAAAGGCCTGCAGGCGCTCTGGCAAGGGCAACTCAAGATCAAGTGTTTCTTCCACGACGTTTCGGAATTTGCCGGGGTGCGCCGTTTCCAAAAAGACCCCCTGATACTCACCAGGCTCGGTTTGCATGAAATCCTTCAGACCCAGGTAGGCAATCGCCCCGTGCGGATCCATGATATAGCCAGAATCGCGTTTCACCGCTCGCATGGCTTCCCGGGTCTGCTCGTTGGTATAAAAATACCCTTTCACCTTTTCCTTGAGCAAGGATTCATCGTTGTCAAACAAGGCGAGTAGGCGGTAAAAATTACTCGGATTTCCTACATCCATGCTATTGCTAATGGTTTGCAGGGAAGGTTTTGCGGCAAAGGGAGCCCCATTGAGGTAATCTGGAACCACTTTATTGATATTGGTAGCCGCCACGAAGCCGGCGATTGGCAAGCCCATCCGCTCGGCA
This sequence comes from Cyclobacterium xiamenense, assembly GCF_009467825.1. Classification (GTDB taxonomy): domain Bacteria; phylum Bacteroidota; class Bacteroidia; order Cytophagales; family Cyclobacteriaceae; genus Cyclobacterium; species Cyclobacterium xiamenense. The sequence goes on from NZ_WIOK01000027.1 coordinate 46,978, forward strand.
AGAATACCGGCGGCAAGGTTTCCAAAGTTTCCGCTAGGCACGGCAAATACCGCCTTCTTGTCGGATAGTGGCAAGCGGGACCAGGCGTAAAAATAATACAGGCACTGCGGAATCCACCGGGCTATGTTGATCGAGTTGGCCGAGGTAAGCAACATACGGCTATTTAAATCGGGGTCCAAAAAGGCTTTCTTTACCATTTGCTGGCAATCGTCGAATACACCCGCTACTTCCAGGGCCCGCACGTTGCCACCCAATGTGGTAAATTGCTTTTCCTGCAGGTCGCTTACCTTTCCCGAGGGGTAGAGAATGATCACTTCCACGCCATCCACCCCATAAAACCCGTTGGCAACGGCGCTTCCGGTATCCCCGGAGGTAGCCACCAATACTTTCAATTCGCGCTTATCCTGAAGCATGCTCATGAGTTTGGAGCAGAAGCGTGCGCCAAAGTCTTTGAATGCAAGGGTGGGGCCATGAAACAACTCCAGGCTAAATAGTCCATCCTCTACCTGAACCAACGGCGCATCAAATATCAGCGTATGGTCCACCAGTTCGTGGATTTGGCTGGGGGTTAAATCCTCGGAAAAGAGTGCGCCGACGATTTCATAGCCCATCTCCCGGAACGACAGGGACGACAAACGGGTGAAAAATTCTGCAGGCAGGACCGGTATCGTTTCGGGCATGTACAGCCCCTGATCCGGAGCCAAACCCTTGATAACAGCCTCTTTTAAGGCAACTTTGTGGTTGGGATTATTGGTACTGAAATAGTTCATTGCAAGGTTTCCTGTAGGGACGGTGGTTCAAATTTCCTCTTCAAGTATATAGGCGCCCCGGGTATTGATGGCCGAAACATACAAATCAATCGGGAGCTGCATGGTGTCAAATACTTGTTGGGCCAGGCGGCTTACTTCCCAGGCAATCTCCTCCGAAGGAGAAAGAACAAAAATCGTAGGTCCCGAACCCGAGATCCCGCAACCCAACGCACCTGCAGGCTTGATGCCTTCCTTAACTTCATCATAGCCCGGGATAAGCACGGAGCGGGAAGGTTCCGCAATCACGTCATTCAGGGAGCGACTAATCAGGGCCATGTCCTCCTGAAACAATCCTGCCACGAGCCCCGCAATATTACCAGACTGGGTAGTAGCATCCTGAAGGGAAACACTTCTCCGCAAAACGCTTCGGGAATCAGAGGTATTTAGCACCAGATGGGGATGCACGAGGGTGCAGTACAGGCCCCGCGGCACGTGTAGGGGGATGACATCCAGCGGATGGTACTCCCGGATCAAAACGAATCCTCCCAGAAGTGCCGGAGCGACGTTATCGGCATGTCCGGCCCCGCAGGCTATTCGCTCCGATTCGATGGCAAATGGTAGCAGATCTTTTTTTTCAAAGGGATTTCCCAGGAGGGTATTGGCTGCCATGAGTGCTGCGACGGCGCTGGCTGCGCTGGAACCCATACCGCTTCCCAGGGGTAGGCCCTTGTAAAGCTCGATTTCCAGCCCTCCTTCGAAATTCAGTGCCTCTGTCATGGCCCGAATCGCAACGGAGCAGGTGTTTTTTTCGATTTCGTAGGGCAACTTCCCCTTATCGCCTTCAATATGGGTCACGCGTATCCCCGGGATATCGGATAGAGAAACGGATACTTTATCGCCCAAATCCTCTACCGCAAAGCCCAATATGTCAAAACCACAGGATACATTCGCTACAGTAGCCGGTGCAAATGCGGTCACTTTTTGCTTTTCCATTTTACCTTGAATAATTTCCTAATCGGATGATATCTGCAAATACGCCCGCAGCGGTAACATCCGCTCCGGCGCCCGGCCCTCTGATAATCATCGGAAACTCGTGGTAGCGCTCGGTGGTAAACAGGATCATGTTATCGCTTCCGACGAGTGAATAAAAGGGATGGGTGCTATCCACCGACTTCAGCCCTACCGTGGCTTTTCCGTTTTCCAGTACCGCCATAAACCGAAGCTTCTCATTTTTTTGATCGGCCTCGGCCAGCAATTGTTTGAAATGGCCGTCGTGGTCTTTTAACTTCTCGAGAAACACATCAACCGAGTCCAAGTGGGCACAATCCTCGGGCACCATGCTTTGAACAGAGACGTCTTCGAAATGCAATTCCTGTTCGGCTTCCCTCCCCAGGATTAGAATTTTTCGGGCCACATCCATTCCACTCAAATCGTCCCTCGGATCTGGTTCGGTATAGCCTTTTTCTTTGGCCTGCGCCACCACCTCACTAAACGGCGCACCTTTACTCAGCTCGCTGAAAATGTAATTCATCGAACCACTCAGCACCCCTTCGATCTTGATCACCTTATCCCCACTTAAAATCAAATCCTGCAGGGTATTGATAACAGGAAGCCCGGCAGCCACGTTCGTTTCGTAGAGGAACTTGATGTTTCGCTGACCCGAAAGCTTTTTTAGGGCTTTGTATTTTTCCAGTGGTCCCGAATTGGCTTTCTTATTTGGGGTGACAATGGCGACCTTGGATTCAAGCACGCGTTCATAGGTATCCGCCACTTCCTGGCTGGCGGTGCAATCCACCAACACGGAATTGGAAAAATTCATGCTATTCATGGTATTTAGAAAAACCTGCAGATTCATCGGCAAGTCTTTCTCGGCGGGGACAGGGACGGTAGACAGGTCAAATCCATCTTCATCGAAGGACATGAATCGGGAGTTGGCCAAGCCGTGGATTTTGATATCCAGCATGTATTCCTCCTGCAATTTAGCCAATTGACTTTGGATCATCTTTATCAATGCCTTCCCGATCAGACCTACTCCAATCAGGAATACATGGAGTACCTTGTTGTCCGACAGAAAAAAGGCTTCGTGCAAAGCATTGAGTCCTTTTTGCAAATCGGATTGCTTGATCACCGCCGAAATATTCAACTCGGAGCTTCCCTGTGCAATGGCTGAGACATTGATGTTGTTTCTACCCAATGCCTGAAATAACCGTCCGCTTGCGCCGGGATGATGCTTCATGTTTTCTCCGACCACGGCAATCACCGCCATGTTTGGCATGATCTGCACCTTATCCATTTCTCCGGCCAGGATCTCGTAATGAAATTCGGATTCCAGCACTTCCCTGGCCAGGTCCGCATCGTCACTTTTTATGGCGATGCAGATGCTGTGCTCGGAAGAGGCCTGGCTTATCAGCACCACATTTACCTGGGCCCTTGCCAGGGTACCGAATACCCGACTACTAACGCCCACGACCTCGACCAATCCGGAGCCCTGTACATTTAACAGAGAGATGTGGCTCAAGGAGGAGATGCCTTTGATCAATTTGCTATTTTCGGAGGTCTCGCAAATCAGCGTACCTTCGGCTTCGGGCTGAAAGGTGTTTTTGATGTAAACAGGCACCTTTCGCCGCATGGCCGGCTGCATGGTGGCAGGAAAGACTACTTTTGCACCAAAATGAGACAACTCCATGGCTTCACTGTAGCTAAGCTGGGGGATCGTAATGGCCGAATACACCAGCTTGGGGTCTGCTGTCATCACCCCGGATACGTCTGTCCATATCTCCAGGCTAGTTGCCTTCAAGGCGGCTGCAAAAATGGCGGCGGTGTAATCCGACCCACTTCTTCCCAGGGTAGTGGTCTCCCCTTTGTCCGTAGATGCCACAAATCCCGTAATTACCAACAAGCCCTTATTTTTGGAGTAAAAATCGTATATCAACTGATTGGTAGTCGGAAAAATAACCTTGGCGTTGCCAAACCGATCGTTGGTACGGATAAGGTCTCGGGCATCCACAAACCGGGCATTCAGTCCAGCCACCTTCAATGCCTCTGCCAGAACAAATGCGGATATACGCTCTCCAAAACTCACCACGTAATCAGAAGTACGCGGAGAAAATTCTTTGATCAGAAAAATCCCGTGGTACAGGTCCTCCAATTCGTTAAACCGCACTTTAACATAGGTCAGTACACTGGATTGCTTTTGTACCGGAATCAGTTGCTTTACCAGTTGCAGGTGTCTCTTCTCCATGTCCAGCAGCAAGGCCTGGTAAGACGGATCGTTTTGCCTGGCCAAATGGGCACATTTCAGCAGGTTTTCCGTCACTCCCCCAAAGGCAGAAAAAACCACTGCCAACTCTTCCTCTTGCGATGCTTTTTGTATGATCGACAGCACGGTGGTGATGCTATCCAAATCAGCGATTGACGAACCTCCGAATTTTACTATTTTCATTGCTACTTTTTATCGGTTAAACTATAAGAGAAAAGGCTGTGAGAAACCTTTTAGGACTGGGAAAGGATGCATCGTTTCTCGGGATTACCCCGTGATGGTCGTGGTGGTACCGGTAGAAAAAATACGGCAGTCAGCTGTCCGGATTGCTCCGGAAGCCGTGTAATGGAAACTACTTCTTACTGCGAAAACCATGCTTCTTTGTTTGAAGGGACAATTCTAAGGACAAATTTTATATATCACAAGTTTTTCAGCGTAGAAATGCCCTCAGAACCAGGTACAGCAGCGGGATTACCGCTGCGAATGCTCGCGATCCTCCGCACCCTTCATGCAATGGGCAGGTAACCCGCGCCGCTACCTGACAAGGCATCCCGCTGTTGTCCCAAAACCCCGACCTCAGCACCAAAACGTTCGCAGTAGCGTCGGGCTATTGACGAAAAAACCGGCCCGAACCGGGAAACAGGGCAGCAACGACTTGCTTCGTGAGAGGCAATTCCGTTGCCGCACCCCTCGTTGACTACCATTTTTCGATGGCTCCTCCGACAGTCTCTTTGATGTCGATGACGTTAGGCGTTCCTTTGTATTTTACCCGACCCCGAGTGGCTGCCGACCCTTTGAGTGACTCTGTCACTTCAAAAGAACCGGAAGCATTGGTATTTGTACGTACTTCCGCATGGGTGACCTGCAGGTCTTCGCCATCGATTTCCGCATTGGTAAACGCATTGTAGTCCAGGTTATTTGCCTTACCCTTGACATACATTTTTGAATTGGTCTGTGCACGTAGGTACAGATCATCCGCATTCACTTCCGCCTCCAGGTAGCCGTTACTGGCAACCTGAAGCCGTATGGATTTACTTTCCAAGGCATTTTTCAGGATCACACGCGCCCCTGTATCCACCTCTACATCGTCCAGTTTGACGTAGGTAAGCACCACTTTCACGGAACTGGATTTTGGGTTGCTACCGGGAACGGAGATTTCCAATTTTCGCTTGTTCACTTTTGTTTCTACATTCCCGGGATCGATTCCAGATGCAGTAATGGTTACTTCGTACTGATCACCAGCAACAAGCTCTGCTTCAATGGAATTGCTTATCAGGAGTTGATCAAAAGCGGAAAGGCTGCGCGATTCGGAAACGGTCTGGGCCTGAAGCAGGGTGGAAAAACACAGCGCTGCAAAGATTGAGAATACGTTTATATTATTCATAGTTGCTTTTTTAATGAACACCACCATACAATTTAAAGGTCATGTTTCGAAGCGCTGTATTGGTTGCCGCATAATGCATGGCTTCGGCAATCTCAGCAGGCTTTACCCATTGACCGAAATCCGCATCGGGCATGGACTCCCGGTTGGGTGGAGTGTCAATAATACTGGGAACAAACACGTGCGACCGCACCTTGAGATCGGCTGTCTCGTTGGCGATAAATTCCGCCAGATCAATCACCAATCCCTTACTCAGCGCATAGGCCACGACGTCCTTTCCCTCGTTGGGTTGCAAGGCAGGTTTGGCCCCTACAAAAAGAAAGGTGCCGTTATTGGCTTTCTTCATGATCGGAAGGAAGTTTTTCACCATGTTAAAGGCACTAAAGAAGTTGAGACGAATCATGTTTTCCAGGTCCTTGGTCCCAGTGGTTTCGATGCCCCCCATCCCAAAACCGCCTACCAGCAATGCGACGCACTCCAGGTCCCCGTACTGCAACTGGTACTCTTTCGCAAAAGCTGCCACTGCGGATTCGTCGGTAACGTCCACCTGATAGGTATCATCCGCTTCCTCTACTTCGTGTCCACTATCGGGCTCGATGACGGCGATCACTTGAAACCCCTCTCGTTTAAATTTACTCACTACTGCCCTACCTAAATTCCCAGCACTTCCCGTAATGATAATATTTCTATTCATGCGATTATTTAGTTTGGTTACAATCTGGTACTTTTGCATGGCGAAAGCCAAAACATAAAATTAAGATTTATTTTTAAGAAACATGGTCGAATTGGGAAAAAGCAAGCTAGAGGCAAACGAACGCAAACGACGAATCGCCTTTGCGGTGAAGGTTCTCGCCTACATGAGCTTGTTTTTTCTTCAGGAGATTCTGGATTGGGAAAAAGAGCCCCTGCTACGTCGATTGTCCTCCCTGATGGATGCGCTGATTTTTCTTCTGGCAGGCAACCTACTGGTTTCGCTGGGAAGGCTGTTTCTGGTCCGGTTTTACCTGCGAAAAAAGAAATCCGAGTCCCTCCACTCCAATTTCGTACTGGGGATCAATCACATCGCCAACCTGCTGAATGTGGTTTTTTTCCTGTTTGCCGTGATGATCTTTTTTCAGATCAAACCGATCGAATTTTTAGGTAGCATTGCCCTGGTGGCAGCAGCCATCGCCATATTGTCCAAAGATTACATCACCAATATGTTCAACGGGCTGATCATCATGTTTTCGGATCAGATCACCCTGGGAGATTACATTCAGGTAACCGATCAGAAAGGTAAAATACAAGATATCACGCTGCTCAATGTAGTGCTAATGAACGACGACGGAGATTTGGTGCTGATTCCAAACAGCCTGATCCTCTCTTTTCAGGTGGTTAACCACAGCCGCCAAAGCATACGCAGGCTGACGTTCGAGTTTGAACTCGGCAATCGTCCGGGGCTCAACGTGGATCGGATGGAAGAAACGCTAAAAGCAGTTCTAAAACCCTTCAAACACGAAGTAAAGCAGGACGGGCTCAGCTTGCGAGCAATGGAAGTACGGAAAGAAGCCGTCAAAATGAAACTTCAAATTCAACTCAATACACCGTCCAGGGAGGCAGAAAAGAAAATCAGAAGGAAAATCAATCAAACCCTTATTGATTTGGAACATGAAGCAAGATAAAACCAACTTTTTTGAACTGGTGTACCAGGTAGTCCGACTGATACCACCGGGACGGGTGAGCAGCTACGGAGCCATTGCAGCCTATCTTGGCAGCAAAGGAAGCGCCCGCATGGTGGGTTGGGCCATGAATGCTTCCCATCAGCAGGCGGACATCCCCGCCCATCGGGTGGTCAACCGACAGGGACTGCTTAGCGGCAAACACCATTTCTCCGACCCGCAAGCCATGCAACGACTGCTTGAAAAAGAAGGCATTGCGGTTGAATCTGACCGCGTAAAGGACTTTGACCGACTGTTTTGGGACCCCGCCCAACACCTCCATCTTTGATATTTAGCGGTCAAAACCCCTGAAAAAGACCGTTCCTTTCTTTCATGCAAGCTTTTTGATGTAAAAGGCAAACTTTCGACAGGTAGACAGGTACGAACCGTTTTATAGAATGTATAAAATTTAGTCTTAAAAATTAACTTTTTGTTAATTTTTTGTCGATTTAGGTTATTATTATCAAAAATATTAATTAAAAATTAGGAAATTAAACCACTTTAATCTAGTTTTGAAATACATTTTTAGAAAGACAAAATTCCATCATTGGTTTTGTGGCATGATAATGGTTGGGGAGGTTTAATTCGAAAATTAGAAAAAAAAACTACCATATGGCCTCTACTATTACAGAGAGAAAACCAAAGTCAAAAAGAATACACCGAGTAGGTAGGAAGGTACGTTCGTTCCCGGTCGTATTTTTCGACGAATCCCAGCAAGTTATCAAACGAACGCTGGACTTGCTGATCAGTTTTACCTTGGTGGTATTTGTGTTCTTCTGGTTATTCCCCATCATTGGGGTGCTGATCAAGCTCACCTCTAAAGGTCCACTGATTTTCAAACAGCTCCGGCATGGAAAAGACAACGTTCCTTTTTACTGTTACAAGTTCCGGACCATGTATATCAACGATCAGGCAGATACCGTACAGGCTACAAAGAATGATCCCCGGATCACCCCAATTGGAAAATTTTTGCGGAAAACCAGTCTCGATGAATTGCCTCAGTTTTTCAATGTCATCAAAGGCGATATGTCCATCGTGGGACCCAGGCCACATGCTGTTCCCATGAATTACAAGTTTTCTGCGGAGATTGATAACTTCATGTTCCGTCATACGGTCAAACCCGGGATCACGGGTCTGGCACAGGCAAAAGGATTCCGGGGGGAAACACGGGACTTCTACGACATTTATTCCCGATGCAAGCTCGATATTTTTTATGTCAACAATTGGTCACCCCTATTGGATCTAAAGATCATCTTCTGGACATTCCTTTCCTTGTTGCTTCATAAGGACCAGGCGTATTGACCTTAGGTGTCGCTCGTGCCTTAATGGATCGGTTTCTGCCGGACAAGCAAAAGACCCAAAAACATCAACGCCCCGTTTAGGATCAGCAGTTCAAAACCAAAGCGGTAGCCTCCCAGCCATTGCTCGGATTGGTACGAAATCAAAAAAGAAAGCAAGGGTGCCAGCAGGGCCAGGTAGGGAACCCATTTGTCACGAACCTGAAATCGGGTAAACAGACCAAAGCTATACAGCCCAAGCAAGGGTCCATAGGTATATCCGGCGATGGTAAAAACCGCGTTGATCACACTCTGATCGTTGATCCATCGGAAGGCAAGTATCACAAAAAACATCAGCAGGGTAAATCCCAGGTGGACTTGTTTCCGGATTCGAACGGCAGCAGCGGCTTCGTAGCGTTTCGTAATTTCAAGAAAATCGTAGCAGAAAGAAGTAGTCAAAGCGGTAAGCGTGGAATCCGCACTGCTGTAAGCGGCAGCAGTGATCCCCAATACAAATACCACCCCTGCAAACGTGGAAAAATACGAGGTGGCCAGGAACGGATACAAATCATCCGACCGCTCCGGCAGCGTCAATTGATTTTTCGCAGCGTATAGGTATAGCAATACACCCAAGGCCAAAAAAATCAGGTTGACCACCACCAGGATGTTTGTAAACCAAAACATGTTTTTCTGGGCATCCTTCAGGTTTCGGCACGTGAGATTTTTTTGCATCATGTCCTGGTCCAAACCTGTCATGACAATGACGATAAAAGCTCCTGAGAAAAACTGCTTGAAAAAGTTTGTCCCGGAACGCCAGTCCCAGTCGAAAATCCGGGAATAGGGCTGATCCGCTACCATCCCTACCAATTCGCCGACACCGCTAATCCCCAACTCTCTCGAAACCAACACCATGCTCACCCCAACGGCCAGCAACATAAACAGCGTTTGGAGGGTATCTGTCCACACCACGGTTTTGATGCCTCCCCGAAACGTGTATAGCCAGATAAGGGTAACGGTGATCAATACGGCACCCCAAAACGGAATTCCCCACCGATCGAATAAAATCAGTTGCAACACCGCCGCTACCAAAAATACGCGGATGGACGATCCAAGGGTCCGGGAAAGAATAAAGAAAAAGGCCCCGGTCTTATACGACCAAAAACCAAAACGATCTTCCAGGTAAGCGTAGATGGAAACCAGCTCCAATCGGTAATACAAAGGAAGCAGCACCTTGGCGATCACCGCATAGCCTACGGTATAGCCCAACACCAATTGGAAATAATAAAAGTTACTATTGCCCACTTCCCCAGGGACGGAAATAAAGGTCACCCCGGACAGGGACGCTCCGATCATTCCAAAAGCCACCAAAAACCAGGGCGATTGCCTGTCACCGGTAAAAAACGTATCTGCCGTTAATTTTCTGGAAGTAAGCCAGGAAATAAGGAACAACAATAAAAAATAGGACGTTATGACAATTACTACTACATTTGAATCCATATTGCTTCAGGCTAAAGGCCGATAAAGTTGTGATTAATTATTAACTTTGCAAAATGAAACCTTTAGAACATTTAGCGGAAACAGAAGAAGAATTATTGCTTGATGAGCAGGTAGATAAAGAGGAACACGACCTGGTGGTTTTCAACGATGACTTCAATACGTTCGAACACGTCACCAAGATTCTGATCAAGGTTTGCAAGCACAGCCAGGAACAAGCCGAGCAGTGCACCATGATCATTCATTACAAAGGCAAGTGCTCCGTAAAAAAAGGCAGCATTGGAAAGTTGAAACCCATGTGTGAGTCCATTCTCGATGCAGGCATTCAAGCCACCATTGTCTAACTCCGCCTTTGGTGAATTTCCCTTCAAAATTAATAGAAGATGCGGTCGCCGAAATCAGCCGCCTTCCGGGTATCGGTAAGAAAACAGCCCTACGGCTGACACTACACCTACTCAAACAAAACGAACCCGTCACGGTTTCGCTGGCGGAATCCCTGCTTTCCCTACGAAAGAATATCCGGTATTGCACCCGCTGCCACAACGTATCCGATGGAGAAATTTGTAGCATCTGCGCGGGGAACAAGCGGGACAAAAGCATCATTTGCGTGGTAGAAGACCTACCCGACTTACTGGCCATCGAAAACACCAATCAGTATTCCGGGCTGTACCATGTGCTGGGAGGAGTGATTTCTCCCATTCAGGGCATCGGTCCGGACGAGTTGAAAATTGAATCGCTGATCCAACGGATCGATCAGCCAGATGGTGAGCAGCCGGTATCGGAGATCATTATGGCCCTTCCGGGCACCATGGAAGGAGACACCACCGCTTTTTACCTCACACGTAAACTGCAAGACAAGGGTATCAAGATAAGTACCATTGCCCGGGGAATTCCAGTGGGCGGAGAGCTGGAATACACCGACGAGGTGACGCTTGGACGAAGCATCCTGACGCGTATAAAATATTCCACGGAATAATTTGGTGATTGGATTTCCCTATTTATATTTGCACTCCCATTTGGGGGATTAGCTCAGTTGGCTAGAGCGCTACACTGGCAGTGTAGAGGTCATCGGTTCGAATCCGTTATCCTCCACCACCATCACTACTGAAACCCTGCGGCATTTCTGTCGCAGGGTTTTTTCTTGCTACCGCCGTTGATGGGCCAGGGCATCCAACTCGGTTTGCTGTCCCTCGTCGCCACAGGCTTCCATCCAGGCCAGCAATTCCCCACGCAATTCCCGGATCACTTCCGCATAGGTAGGATCTCCCGCAAGGTTGACCAGGCACCACCGGTCGTTCTTGATGTGGTACAGCTCTTCGGTTGGCCGATGACTGTATTTCCTTACCAGGTTTTCCGCCCCTTCGTCGGTCTGCGCAGCCGCAAGCCAGGACTTGTACCAGTCACTTACCCGGTCTCCGTTTGTCTCGATATTGCGGAACGGCACCTCGGGCGTCAGGTTCCAAATGTACCGGTACTCGGCATCCACCACCGAACGGATGCCGTAATGCTCGCTTCCGTGGATGATTCCACGAGTCGTCTGTAAACTAAATGAGTAATCCTTTCCCGCCTCGCTACGGCCTTCAAGCAAGGGCCACAGGCTATGTCCATCCAGGTGCTCCGGTGCCGTCCCTCCCCCCAGCTCGATGAAGGTCGGTACCAAATCGGTATAGTCCACGATGGCCTCCGACTCCGAACCAGCCGGTATGCGATCGGGCAGTCGGGCGATCAGCGCCGACTTCACTCCCGCTTCGTACAGGGTCCATTTCGCAAAGGGAAAACTGTTGCCCTGCTCGCTTGCAAAAACAAACAGGGTATTTTCATCCAAATTGTATTTTCCCAGCAGGTCCAGGGCCTGTCCCACCTGCCCGTCCATGTAGCTGATTTCCGCCAGGTACCGGGAAAAAGCATCCCGCGTTTCCGGAGTATCAACGAAGTTTGGCGGGAGTTGAATCGATTGCGCATTGTACTGCGTAGGGTTTCCCTTATCCCAGGGACTATGCGGCTCATTGGAGCAGAGAAATAGGGCAAAGGGCTGCTTCGAGGCCGTCACTTCTTGTAGAAACCCTTCCACTTTTACAAAATCGGGGTTTTTATCATTGTCCAGGTATTCGAATGGAAAAACTTCTTCCGGATAAATGTGGCGTTTGCCCGCCTGGGCCACCCGGTATCCGAGCGGTTCCAGGTAATGAACCAGGCTCTTGGTGCCTTCCTCCGCAAACGTATGGTTGGGGTAGGCACCGGTTTTTACCGGGTACAGACCGGTTAGCAGATTGTGCCGGGTAGGCGAACACATGGGTGCTGCCTGGTAACACCGGTTGAATTTCATTCCCTCCCGGGCGAGCCGGTCAATGGCTGGCGTCTTTGCATCCGGGCTACCGTAGGAAGACAGGTCCCAGTTGGTGCAATCGTCTGCCAGGAAGAAAACAATATTCGTTTTTTGTGCGACGGCAGGTAGGCAGCCGAATAGGCAACAAGCAAGGAACAGGTACTGAAACGGTTTCTTCATGAGTATTGGGTTTAGCGATATGCAAATAACCTTAGCGAGATCAGGTATAATCGGCCAATCACGGGGGGAAAACGAACGCTTTTCATGCCTCTATCGGGACGTAGGTTGGGTCCGCTACCCGGAAATCGCCGGACAAAACAGCTCTAAAAACCGTACAAGACTCCCGAAGGCTAACGGGCATCCTTTCTGGCGATATAAAACCCATAACTGTAATGTACCTGGTGCCGTTCGTAAAGGTTAATTTCCTGCTGATGTGCGGCAACTACCTTTTTCGCCAGTTCCGAATGCTTGTGCCGCGTCAAAAAAGCCGGAAACCGCTCCTGCAATGGTTTGTAATAATTTGATAGCCAGCTTTGGGGAGATAGGAAGAAATACCCTACCAGGGAGTACCCGTTGGCTTCCAGCTGATTGATTTTCGTTGCGGCGGTGCCGATTTCCGGGTATTCCCTAGACCAAAATTCGACGATTTCCTTCGGACGGCTAGAGCTGACCCAGGTAACTTCACTGACAGCCAGGTAGCCCCCTACCTTCAGGTACTCCTTCCACTGCCGGATACCTTACTTAAAACCAACCCCTATGCCCAATCCAAACCAGCCCGCAGTAAAGCCGGTTCCTCTCAAGATTAATGGGTTCCAGTGAAACTGAAACATAACGCCCGATTTCTTTGGTTGATACCGGTACCCCATGGAAAGAAAGCCACCTACCACGGCAAATCCTTCGCCGGTGATGTACTCGTAATCGTCCAGGGTGCCGGCTTCCGAGCTAAAACTGGCGTAGACAGGAAGCAGGCCCGCACCGGTCACAAACGAGCTTCGCTTTTTCCCCACCAAATGGTTGATTTCCAGCGGAAAGGTAACGATTCCTAACGACACTTCAGAATCTATATCCGAGGTAGTGGTGGAGATTCCGCCTACCCCTGCCCGAAACCCAATGCCGTCCATGACACCTTTTTTTAACCGCATGTCGTAATTTACCCCCGCTAGGATGTGACTTCCCAAAAACTCCGCGTAGACATTCTTGTGGCGGGTGTCGAATTGCGGGATCTTATCCTGTGCAAAAGCGAGTGGCTGTAGTGCCAAAAATAGCGCGATGATCAAAACACTTTTTTTCATGGTTTTTATAAACTAATGGATAAAAGAAAATCACGTGTACCAAACCCGGCGATCAAGACAACGGGGATTATCGAGTGGGAAATCACTGGAGACAAATCCTGCGTATTCTCACCGCTTTGCATTCACCGTAACGAACGATACAAATCCGTGACATGCACCTTCGGTCGCTCTTCCTTCGGTATCCACAGGACGGCCAGGTACACCTACCTCTCCTGACCCTTAGACGCCTAAAAATAAATAAATTATTCATTGCATGGGGCAGATCAACGAAAAAAAAATTACGATTCGTGCCGGCACCTACACCGGATATCCATCCAAACTACCGTTTAGCCGCTGCAGTAGCGCCGCCCGTAGATTCGATTCGGCCTCAAGGGCCAGCCTTGGCGAGGAAAAATTCAGGTCCGGAAGGCGCAGTACTTCGTCAAATCCGGCATCCTTGCCCTCCTCACCAGAGGTGATTAGCCAACACTTTTTGCCGTGTTTTTTTGCCAACTGCAGCAATTCGTAACTTCCTTTTCCATGGGCCGACTGGGAATCAAACCTGCCCTCACCGGTAAGTACCAAATCCGCCTGCCGGATTCGCTCTTCCATACCGGTTTTTTCAAAAAAATACCGGGCTCCCTGTTTCAAATCCACCGGAAAAAAGGCCCGTAGCCCCAATGCAATCCCTCCGGCTGCCCCAAAACAGGCCTGATCCTCCAGCGCCCATTTGGACTTTTTCTGCATCAATGCAAAAAGCTTTCCGGCAGCTTCCAAAAACGGACCTTGCTTGGGTTCGGTGAGGCCCTTTTGGGGACCAAAGACCGGAACGGCCCCTTCCGGTCCAAAAAAGGTATTGCCGACATCACAAAGGCAGGTTATTCGCAGCGAGGGAAGGCGTACCGGCAACTGTATGTGTGCGATTTTTGCCAGAAAACCGGGTGCAAACGGAATCAGTTCCCGTCCATTTTTGTCCAAAAACTGCAGTCCCAGTGCCTGAAGGATACCGGTCCCCATATCGATGGTGGCGCTCCCACCCAGGCCCAGCACCAGGTGGGCGGCACCCTCCGCCAGGGCCAGCCGGATTAATTCCCCTGTCCCGTAGGTACTGCTGGTCCAGGGATCCCTTTCGTAATCGGTAAGCCCCTTGATTCCGGAAACCGTGGATACATCCAAAAAGGCGGAGCGGGTGGCCGGTTCGTACCCGAAAAAGCCCCGCTTGGGCCTGCCCAATGGACCGCATACCCAGGCCTCCACTTTTTCCAGACCCAGCTGTTGGCTCAGCAGAAAACAGGTGCCATCTCCACCGTCAGCGATGGGACAGCTATCGATGCGATCATCGCGCCGAAAGCTGCCAATGACCTCCGCAATAATCGCAGCGGCATGGTCCGCTTCCAGCGTGCCCTTAAACGCATTTGGTGCAATCAACCAATTCATTTTTCGTCGAGAAGCTTCATCCGTTCAAAATAATCTTTGGTGGCTGCGATCACCTTTGGAGAGAGGTAAAGCGCTGAGATCATGGTGGGAAAGGCCATCACGGCGTACATCCCGTCCACAAAACTCATGACCACACTTAGGGAAGTGACCGCCCCCCCGACGATCGTGATGAGGTAAAAGTAATTGTAATAATCCGCCTTGTCGGCACCAAACAGGTAATTGAAGCATTTGTGCCCATAATACGAGTACGTAAACATGGTCGAGAGAGCAAAAATCAGTACAGCCGCCATAAGCAGGTATTTGCCAATGCCCGGCAGTCCTTGTTCGAAAGCCGAAAGCGTCAACAACACCCCATCCCGTTCACCGGATTTCCAAACCCCGGTAACCAGAATAACCAGGGCGGTCAGGGTACATACCACGATGGTATCGATGAAGGGGCCCAGCATGGCGATCAGACCTTCCCGCACCGGCTCGCTGGTTTTGGAGGCCCCGTGGACCATGGGGGCGGTACCGATTCCCGCTTCATTAGAGAACGCGGCCCGTCTGGCACCGATAATGATCACCTGACCCACTGCTCCGCCCAGAACCGCCTTTCCTGTAAACGCATCTTCGATGATGTACAGGATCATGGACGGTACCTCACCCAGGTTTTTAAAAAGGATGATGAATACACAAACGAAATACATGGACACCATAAAAGGCACCAACCTGGAAGCTACTTTGGCTATGCGCTGGATGCCTCCCAAAATGACCAGTGCCACCAGCAGCATGACCGTGACCCCGATTATCCAGCGGGATGTCTGTCCCCAGTCCAGGCCAAAGGGACGCAGCAGCACCACCCGCAGCACCTCGGTAAGCTGATTGGCCTGAAAGATGGCCAGTAAGCCCATGATTCCGGCCACACAAAAGATCACCGAGAGAAAGCGCCATTTCTTCCCCATGCCCTCTTCGATCACATACATGGGACCACCCTGAATATGCCCGGATGAATCCTTGCCCCGATACATGATCGCCAGGGTACAGGTGAAAAACTTGGTGGCCATTCCCACAAATGCCGAGACCCACATCCAGAAAATAGCACCTGGACCTCCCGTGCCAATGGCCAGGGCCACCCCGCTGATATTTCCCAAGCCCACGGTGGCCGCAATGGCCGAAGACAGGGCCTGCAAGGAGGTGATGTCTCCGGAGGCATTCGGATCATCGTACTTGCCCCCTACCACTTTCATGGCATGCCGCAAGCCCCGAAAGGGAATCAGCCGGGAATACAACAACATAAAAAAGCCACCTCCCATCAACAAAACCAACAAAGGTGTGCCCCAAATCCAATTACTGAAGGCAATGATTAACTCTCCCAAGATACGTGCGTTTTTTTGGTCAAAATTTGCTTATTTTTCCTCCAAAGTAAGGATAAAATCCGAAAATACACCCGGCCCGATGGGATAAATGGGGCTGCCGTAGTAGCCTATTTGCCGAAAGCTTTCTATTTTTGCGGGAATGCCCGCTAATCTTTTGCCCATGATCCGTAAACCGCAAACCCTTGTCATCAAAATAGGCTCCAATGTACTGACCCTGGACGATGGCAGTCCGGACATGGAACGCATGCGAAATCTGGTGGACCAAATGGCATTTTTACTGGAAAAAGGGCTACGGGTGGTTTTGGTTACATCCGGAGCGGTTGCCTTTGGCCGAAAATCGCAGTCCCTCGCCACCAAAACCGACGCCGTCTCCCGAAAACAAGTCTGGGCGGCCATTGGGCAAATTGCCCTTATCCGCGCCTACCAGGAATTGTTTGCCCAAAAAGGCCATCCCATTGCCCAATTGATGGTGACCAAGGAAGATTTCCGGGACCGAACCCATTACCTGAACATGAAAAACTGCCTGGATGGGCTGCTCAAAAATCAGGTGGTGCCCGTGATCAATGAAAACGACGCGGTAGCTGTTACCGAACTCATGTTTACCGATAACGACGAGCTGGCCGGATTGGTGGCCGCCATGATTGATGCCGACAGCCTGATTTTGCTGACCAATGTGGACGGCATTTACAAAGGGCACCCTTCCGATCCGGAATCCGAATTAATCACCCATGTGGGACAAAAAATGCCCGATCTCAGCCAATACATTGCTACCCAAACCTCCGCTTTTGGTCGGGGTGGCATGTTGACCAAAATGAGCATGGCTAAAAAATCGGCCGATCTTGGTATCGAAGTGTGGATCGCCAATGGAAAAAAAGACGCCGTCTTAATCGACTTTTTCCGACAAGAACTGCGCTGTACCTATTTTGAACCCGGCAAATCCAAACACAACCAAAAAAAATGGATCGCTCATAGCGATACCTATTCCAAAGGAGAAGTCCTCATTAACGAGGGAGCCAAACGGGCCCTGCTTTCTGATAAAATAACCAGCCTGTTGCCCATTGGCATCCAATCAATCAACGGGGATTTTCTGAAAGGAGACATCGTACGGATCCTGGATTCCGAAGGCAAACGAATCGGCCTGGGCAAAGCCGAATACGGGGCCGAAACAGCCCGGGACAAAATTGGCCTCAGCGGACAAAGGCCCCTGATCCATTATGATTACCTTTACATTTCTGAATCGAACTGATTGTTGGCTGGATAAGCTTACCTTTCTATGAAAAACCTGGAGAAAACCTTTCAAGACGTACGGGCCGCCAGCCGGCAGCTATCCCTGGTACCCGAAGCGAAAATCAATAAAGTACTGGATGACCTGGCCATGGCTGCCATCAAATACACCCCGGAAATCCTGGACGCCAACCAGGACGACCTGGACCGGATGGATCCAGCCGACCCCAAATACGACCGGCTCAAACTCAGTGAGGAACGCATCGAAAACATTGCCGAAGACCTTATCAATGTGGCCAAACTGGACTCGCCTCTCGGAGCCATCCTCGCAGAGAAAACGCTGGCAAATGGCCTGAAGCTCCAAAAGGTGCGGGTCCCCATCGGTGTGGTTGGGATCATCTACGAATCCCGTCCCAACGTGACCTTTGACGTCTTTAGCCTCTGCCTGAAAACTGGCAATGCCCTGGTGCTGAAAGGCGGATCAGATGCTCATGCGTCGAATACCGCCATCCTGGAAGTCATCCATTCCGTGCTGGAAAAAAACAAACTGAGCACCGATATTGTCACCCTGCTTCCTGCCGACCGGGAAGCCACCAAAGCGTTGCTGCAGGCAGTTGGCTACGTGGACATCATCATTCCCAGGGGTAGTCAAGGGCTGATTGACTTCGTCCGGGAAAATTCCAAGGTGCCCGTGATCGAAACCGGTGCGGGTATTGTCCATACCTACTTTGACCGCTCGGCAGACCTGGAAAAAGGAACGGCCATTATCTGCAATGCCAAGACCCGGCGGGTAAGTGTCTGCAATGCATTGGATTGCCTGCTGCTGGACAAAAGCCGACTGGGAGACCTCCCCGCCATTGCCCGGCCACTGGCCGAAAAAGGGGTGACGATTTTTGCCGATCAGCCTGCCTTTGAGGCCCTTACCGGATTTTACCCGGAAGACCTGCTTCAGACTGCGGATGAAACGCATTTTGGGACGGAATTTCTATCCCTCAAGATGGCCATCAAAACCGTGGACGGACTGGAAGCCGCTTTGGCCCACATCGCCCAATACAGCAGCAAACATAGCGAAGCGATCATTGCTGAAGACGAAAAAACCATCGCGCACTTCCTGCGGGCGGTGGATGCCGCGGCGGTTTATGCCAATGCCTCCACCGCCTTTACCGATGGCAGCCAGTTTGGGATGGGGGCCGAGATTGGGATCAGTACCCAAAAACTGCACGCCCGGGGTCCCATGGCGCTAGAGGAAATGTGCTCCTACAAATGGCTGATTCGTGGAACCGGGCAAACCCGCCCCTAGAAAACATGGTCGTGCATCCCTATGTAACGCCATTGGTCGACCAACGCAAAGTCCTGGAAAAATTCCCCGGAAAAGGGGGGTGGACCTACGTCTCCCTGCCCGAGGTGCCCTACGAAAACCGGTTTCCCTTCGGGATGTTGCGCGTGTGCGGCAGCCTGGACGGGTACGAACTGGGCACGGTACGGTTGATGCCTAAGGGCAAGCGGGAACTCTTTTTACCGGTGAATGCCGGTATCCGCAAGGCCTTAGGCAAAGAAGCCGGAGCAGAAGTCCGGGTGAAATTGTACAAAGTACCGACACCTACGGCGATTCCCGAGGAATTGTTGGCTTGCTTTCGGGACAGCCCGGGAAGCCTGGAACGGTTTCGCTCCCTTTCCTTGCAAAAACAAACCCTTTATTTGGAGGACATGGAGGATGCCAAAACCCCGGAAAAGCAAGCCGCGGTGATTCTCCGCCTGCTGCGCCTGCTCGAAAAGCTTTCTTCCGGAGATAGGAGGTAGAAAGTTGGCGAGGGATTTTTTTGGCAGACTATTTTTTGAGTGAACAAAGGTGCGTATTTTAGCTAACAGCCATCCCTAAACCTGACAACAGCCTATGCCCGTTCCATTGAGCCCCACCACCGCCCAAGAACGCATCCAATCATTGGATCTGCTACGTGGAATTGCCGTTCTGGGCATCCTGCTTATGAACGTCCAAAGCCTATCCATGCCGGGCGCCGCCTACCTCAACCCCACCGCCTACGGGAATCTCGAAGGAATGAATTACTGGGTTTGGGTACTGAGCCACCTTTTTGCGGATCAAAAATTTATGACGCTATTTTCGGTACTGTTTGGCGCAGGTATGTTGCTGGTAAGTGACCGCATGGAACAAAAATCGCAATCGCCGCTTACGTTTCATCTCAAACGCAATTTTTGGCTATTGATTATTGGACTCGTTCATGCCTATTTGATCTGGTACGGGGATATCCTCGTCGTCTATGCGCTGTGTTCATTTCTTGTGTTTTGGGTCCGGAACAAGTCCCCCCGGACCTTAGTGGTCATCGGCTTACTCGTCCTTTCCATACCTACCTTAATCAACCTGTTTTTCTCGGTTTCCCTCCAATTCATGCCTCCGGATGTGGTGGAGGAATTGGAGCTTGGCTGGCATCCCTCCCCCGAAATGATCGCGGAAGAGCTAGCCGCAGTCACGGGTTCCCTTGCCGCGCAAATCGCACATAATGCGCAGGCTGCACTGGAGATGCATACCTTTGTTTTCGTTGTTTTGTTTTTGTGGCGGGCCTCCGGATTGATGGTAATAGGCATGGCCCTGTACAAATGGGACATTCTAACGGCATCGCGCAGCACCTCGTTTTATCGGAAAGGAATGCTTCTAGGTTTCTCCATCGGAATTCCACTTACAGTGTTTGGGATCGTACAGAATTTCCACGCTGGGTGGTCGATGGACTATTCCCTATTTACCGGAGCGTCTTTTAACTATTGGGGAAGCTTGGCCCAAAGCTTCGGCTACCTCTGCGCGGTGATGTTG
Organism: Cyclobacterium xiamenense; assembly: GCF_009467825.1. Lineage (GTDB taxonomy): Bacteria > Bacteroidota > Bacteroidia > Cytophagales > Cyclobacteriaceae > Cyclobacterium > Cyclobacterium xiamenense. Next base: position 67,272 of record NZ_WIOK01000027.1, read on the forward strand.
TTTTCGAAATCAGCCGCGGCTGCCGGAATCAAACGCCGGTTGGCCGCCATCGGTCAGATGGCCTTGACCAACTACATCGCACAATCGATCATCGGGGTTTTTATTTTTTATGGGCTTGGCTTGGGTTTGTTCGGGCAGGTGGATCGAACAACGCAGGTATGCATCACACTGGGAATATGGATGCTTCAATATATCTGGTCGAAACCCTGGCTGGACTCGTTTCGATTTGGCCCCCTGGAATGGGTCTGGCGCTCCCTAACCTATGGAAAGGCACAACCAATGAAGAAGTCCTAGGGAATAGCTCCACATCCGTGGCTTTTCCCGGGCCTCCACCCGATCCACCCTCCCCCCATCGATGGCATGGCGCCGAAACGGCATCCCCTATTGCGTCGGTCCGGGATTTTATTTGCCTGACTTTGGCTACGGCGGGTGCGAAGCAGGCAGGGATCAATTATTTTCCAACCCTGCCTAGGCGATAGGAGTAACATTGTCAGGCGATGGAATACCAACATGTTTCCGGCTGCAAGCAACCGGGCGTTTATTTTGTTTCGAATAGGAAACGGTACGCTCCCTACTTCCCTTATGCGTTGGCCAGTCGGAATCCTTCTGCTCGTACCAAGCGATTACCGAATCTAATTTCCAATGACTTGGGTCAAAGGGTCGTCTGCCGCATCGACATGAATATCGGGTTCAACCGTTTTTAGGCCTTCTTCCCTGGAATTTGCCACATTATACACAGAGGATACCTGAAATGAGAGCGTTGAGTTCGGTAGGATGAAATTTGCCAGCGCAAAGCCAGTAAATGAGGTTAAATTACCCGTCGGCTGCCCAACGATGGTCCCCATGTTGTAATACTTAAACATTTCAGCAAAGATAGATCCAGCCGAAAAGGTCCGGTGATCGGTAATCAAGTACACCTGTCCAGCAAATCGCTCTTCTTCAGGCAGGGGTGTTTTTAGTTCATAGTTGACTGTCACCAATTCGTTCGGATCAGCCCCATAAAAAACACGGGAATACTCGTTTACCAAATAAATTGGTGTAAACCACCGCAGGCCGATTGGGACAAACGTTCTATCAAATGCTTCTTTGAACTCGGGGGTTATTTTCCAGTAGGCTTTGGAAAGTTTTCGGTAAGGCACCATTGAAATGTATTTTGCCAAATGTTCACCATAGCTATCCGCACCTCCGCTGTGGCCTCTGAAATCCAGTAGTAAATGCGTGCAATTTCTATCCGCCATTGACTGGAAAGATTGCCTGTAAAACTCCAGAACTTCACCTTCATCCCCGTTAAAGTCGGAAATTTTCATAAGTCCAATCCGATTGGTTAGGAATGTGAACGTGTGCGCTACGGTATCCGGATTTTCCGACCTCTTGCGATGTGCCCAAGGTATCCCATTGACTACGATCGAATCCAAATCGGAGTCTTCTTTTGTTCTGTAGTGAATGGTAAAATCGGGACCCCAATCGTAGGTTTTCCATAAGTAAAATCCAAAATCATCTGAAATTTCCAACCGCTTCAGGGCCGGAGTTTCTCTGGTAGCGTGTGTAACTAAATCACGTAGAAGCTGTTCACTGGTTTTTCCATTTATTTTTACGATTTCCGTCCCATTTACCAGGGGATATTCTAACGTATCGTGTGTTGAAATGCGTATTTTATCCCGGCTGACAGTAGCAGAAAAAGGAAAGAAATATCGGTTCTTTTTTACGTAAGCCGCCAACACGTAGCGATCTTCTACTTTCGAATGTGCATCGTTGTAGCCGATAAGAAGTTGGTCGATGAGCCGCCAGAAATGCATCGTTGTCATGCTATCCGGAAGATGGGCCTTAGTCGAATCAACCCTGGAACGCAGCCTACGTTTTTCAACAAACCGATAAGGATAGGGATGAATCCGCTCAAAGGTATGAACGAGGGTGTCTATATCCTGAGCCATTGCTTGCCTGGTCAAATACCGATCGATATCAACAAACCGTACCGAATCATCCAGCGGCACTTCTGACCGTGAAGCCAAATAGGCTAGCATAAGGAACAGCGTTGCCACCAAAAACCATGGAATCAATTTTTTCATTGTATTCGCAATCATAATTCAGAAAGCCGCCCACGCTTTCCGCAGTGGCAAAGCAATGCTATTAAGTTAAGCTTTTTGGTTTATTTTTCTGGTTTCAAAATTGAATAATTTTGATTTTTAGCTTCCCTTTCTTGGCTCTTTATTAAGCTA
>NZ_WIOK01000028.1 GCF_009467825.1 Cyclobacterium xiamenense
ACTGTGAACGGGCAATCCTTATTGATTTTTCACCTCACTTTGAATAATTGGGGTAAAACTGTTTTTGTAGCAACTACAATGGCCTTATCTGCTCAATAGAGCACGTTTTTCGGAATTTGAGTTAAGTGATGAAACAGCAAGCCGGCAGCAATCATCCACATACCCGGACCGATGTTTTCCAAATGACGAATGAGATTGGTATGGGGATCTTTAATAAAAATGATCAAGTGCAGGACAAAATAGACGCCTGCACAGCTCAGAAAAACATATTTCATCAGGTTCAGTAGATTTTTCATGGTTTCTATTTTCTATTCATGCGTTCGTTGTCGATGCTTTCCTTTCAGCTATTTGGCAATCCACCTTTTCACTCCGAAAAGGATGAGGTCGAATTGCATGTGGGACATGCTATCCTGAATCAGAAAGTCGGTGCCGGCTATCCAATTCGTATGCCGGATTCCTGACCCATAGTCTCTAGCCCATCCAAAAACGGAAGGATTTATCCAAGCAATACCGAGCAAGCAATAGCCCATAACCCTTTTAGGTTTCTGAATTTACCGAGTAGTTTCTCGCTATTACCGTTCGTGGGTGAGTCAAAGGTACCCGCTTTTTGTATCCGGTGAATTGACCTATGTTAAGTAAATACGTACCTTGAGGGCGAAGCTAACGGTAAAAATCATTCTTACAGGTATGTCATTACCACAAACGTTTCTTTCCCAAAAGGAATACAAGCAGCACCTTCAAACCGCCAGGGAATTATTATCCGTTTATTTACCCATGAACGACGTGCATTGGGAGGTATTTAAGCAGGGATTTAAAATTCGAAAATACGCGAAGGACGATTTTATTCTGAATGAAGGCGATACAGAGAAGTACCTCTCGATCGTACTTGTCGGTAGTACCCGGCACTACTTGACGGCCAACGGGGAGGAAAAATCCTTTGATTTTTCCTTTCAATACGAGTTTAGCTGTTCGTATTCGAGTTTTATTCAACAAGAACCTTCGCAGTTTTGCGTACAGGCAATGGAAAAGAGTGTCCTGGCTTCGTTATCTCACCCGTTTTTACAGCAATTGTATAAGCAATATCCGGAAAGCAATTATTTTGGGAGGACAGCCGTAGAGCAGTATTACCTGTGGAGAGAAAAAAGGGAAATTTCCCTGATGGTAGACGCTGCCCGTGAACGGTATGTTAAACTGCTTGAGCAATACCCGATCTATTTGGAACAAGTGCCTTTGAAATACATGGCATCTTACCTAAACATCAAGCCGGAATCCCTGAGTAGGATTAGAAAACAACTGGCCGGCTCTTCCTGAAGTGACGCAGCCATTTATTTGGCGATTCAAAACAAGGTTTGCTACGGTGCCGCGAATGCAGCGGCCTGTCTTTGCGGATACTACAGGTAACGCGATTTTTCTGCGAGACTTCCATAGCCAGGCGCCTGTCCGGTTGTAATCGAGGGTTTCCGGAACGAAAGGTGTTTCTTTTCGACTGCACCTATAGCTCGGCTGGGGAGAAAGAATGTGTCGATTGGATTGGACGATACCTTTTCTTTATAATCGCGAACGAATAAGGCCGAATTGTGTGCAGCGGAAGTTGGTAGGCAGAAATTTTGTCTTGCGTTCCGATTTTTATAAACTTGGAGAATGTATGGCGGCAGTCTCAGACAGCAAGAGTCTGCAGGTGAAAGGTTGGCGCCGAAACAACCTCATCGGGCGCCCCTGGTTTTTATTAACTGCCGTGGTGACGGAGTAGTATTTCCCATCAATCCAAGTGACGCATGACTACAGAAAAGGTTGATTTAGAAAGGTGGTTTTCCAACGAGGGAAAGGCATTGCTGGAATGTTTGAAAAAACGGTTTGAAACCAACACCTCGCGTCACGAAACCTGTGACTGGCCCTCCGTGCAAAAAAGACTAGAAGACCGGCCGGAAAAACTTTGGTCGCTCCAGCAGATGGAGCGAACGGGGGGAGAGCCGGATGTGGTTGCACAGGACTCAGCTACAGGCGCATTTTTGTTTGTTGATTGCGCAAGGGAGAGTCCAGCGGCGCGTCGGAGCCTTTGTTACGATCGGGCAGCCCTGGATTCCAGAAAAAAATTCCCTCCCCAAAATTCCGCGCAGGACCTGGCCCGGGAAATGGGGGTTTCGCTATTGACCGAAGAACAATACCTGGATTTGCAGAAATTTGCCCCGATCGATACCAAAACCTCAAGTTGGTTGGAAACGCCCGAAGCCATACGAAAACGTGGAGGGGCTTTGTTTGGTGACTACCGCTTTGGCCGTGTTTTTATTTATCACAACGGTGCGGAATCCTATTACGCGGCCAGGGGCTTCCGGGCGTCGCTTCTGATCTAAACGGTAAGTTAACCAAAAGGTTGATTGTTGATGCCCGATAGGTGTAGCAGACGGTGAAACGGAGGGATGGGTCACCGGTTTTTTTATTCCATCCAATCCTGTAAATTGGTAACTAGAGGGGTAGGCTTACTGAAAAAAAGTACCATAATTTCCGATAAAAGTAATGGTTTTCGGCAAGTCGGTTCCGTATATTTGAGTCACAACCTTTCGCCTATGACGCTCTCGATGAAACCTAGCCTGGTCCTGCAAAAACTGCGAGCAGGCCAACATGTGGTCTGTTTTAAATCCAATCTGGCGGATGCCAGGGTGGTGGAAATTGCGGCCCTTTCCGGCTTCGATTGCATCTGGCTGGATCAGGAACACATTGGTCAGGACTGGTCCATTTTGGCAGCACAGATTTGGGCGGCACAGGCGCAGAACAAGGACACGCTCGTGCGCGTGCCCAGGGGAAGCTATAGCGATTACGTAAAACCTTTGGAATTGAATGCCTCCGGTATCATGGTGCCGCATGTCATGGGTCCCGAAGACGCCCGTAATGTGGTCCGAATGACCCGATTCCATCCTGTAGGTATTCGAGCCATCGATGGAGGCAATGCAGACGGAGCTTACACGGCAGCCGATTTCAAGCAATACCTGCAGGACGCGAATCGGCAGCGGTTTGTTATCCTTCAGATCGAAGATCCGGAACCCCTGGAGCAATTGGAAGAGATCGCCCAAATCGATGGGTTCGACATGCTGTTTTTCGGTCCAGGTGATTTTAGTCAGGCCATTGGTGCTCCCGGAGAGATGGATCATCCCAAGATCAAAGCCGCCCGGCACAGGGTCGTGGAGGTGGCAAGAAAATTCGGCAAATTTGCCGGCACTACCGGAAGCCTGGAAACACTGGAAGACTATCAGAAAATGGGCTATCAATTCCTTAGCCTCGGCGCTGACGTGGTTGGACTTAGCCGGTATTGCGCCGAATTAATGGCGGGTTTTTACCAAAGAAAACAAGACGGAGCTGCATCCGGGTATTACAACGCATGAAAACGCGGCTCCTTGGAAATACCGGCATCACGGTTTCGGAACTGGCCTTTGGCGGCGTGGAAATCGGCATGCCCTACGGGCCGGGGGTCCGCAGTGAAACGGACATGCTGCAGGAAAAAGAGGCCCTTTCTCTGCTTCGGACCGCGCTGGATGCTGGCGTTACCTTTTACGATACTGCCCGCATGTATGGCAGGAGCGAATACCTGATGGGCAAGGCTTTCCGGAACAGGCGGCAGGACGTACAACTTTGCTCCAAGTGCCGGCATCTGCGGGATGCTTCGGGTAGGTTACCGGCTTCGGCAGCGCTGGAAAGTAGGATTCGCAGCTCCGTTGCAGAAAGCCTATCCGCCCTGGGTACGGACTATCTGGATGTGCTCCTCCTTCACCAGGCGGACGAAGAAATTTTGGCGCATGAAACGATCTGCCGGGTCTTTCAAGACTTGCAAAAGGAAGGGTTGGCACGGGCCATCGGCGCGTCTACCTATTCCCCGGCCGAATCGGAATGGGCCATCCGTTCGGGGATTTGGCAAGTCGTCCAGTTGCCCTACAACCTGCTAGACCAGAGGCAGGATGCAGTTTTTGGACTTGCTTCCGAAAAAGGGGTAGGCCTTGTGGTACGTTCGGTGCTGTTGCGGGGGTTACTGACAGAGCGTGGAAAGGATTTGCAGGCACCGCTGGCAGCCATCGAAACACATATCCGCGGGTACGCGACATTGGTCGAAGCAAACGGCATTTCGCTTCCGGAGTATGCGATGCGCTTCGCGCTGGCTCGGCCGGAAGTTTCTTCAGTATTGTTAGGCATCGATCGCCGGGAATACCTGAAACAGGCTCTCCAATGTCTGGGGAAGGAGCCGCTGTCTAATAGCCTAATAGCGGGCGGTATCCCATTTCCCGATCCTGAATTTGTAGACATCCCTCATTGGGACCGAATGGGCTGGTTAACGTAAACGAGAATGACACCAGAAAAAATGCTTAACATTGGTATCATCGGCATGAGCCCGGGCAATGCCCATCCCTATTCCTGGTCTTCCATCATAAACGGTCAATACGACCATCAACGCATGGCGGATGCCGGGTACCCTGCTGTGGGCGATTACCTTCGGGCCAATCGCGATACGCTTGGTATTCCGGGCGCCAAGATTAGTCACGTCTGGACCCAAGACACCCAGATCTCCCGGGACATTGCGCTGCATTCCGGTATACCCGGGGTCGTGGACAGTCTGGAAGAAATGGTCGGGCAGGTGGATGCCGTTATTCTGGGCCGGGATGACCCCGAAAGCCATGTGAAAATGGCTCATCCCTTTCTGGAAGCAGGAATACCCATTTTTATCGATAAACCGCTTGCATTTACCCGAAAAGACCTGGATTATTTTGAACAGCAGCACGCATCGGGAAGATTTCTCATGTCTTGTTCTTCCATGCGCTATTCTGGTGAATGCCGCAGCCTAAAATCAGAGTTGGGTGGTCTTGGTCCGCTTCATCTGGTCACGGCAGTAGGGAAAAAGGATTGGAAAAAATACGGGGTACATTTGGTAGAGGCTCTTTTTAGCAGCCTGGACGATCCCCAACCCCAATGGGTGCAACACCTGGGGGAGCGGCACCAATCGGTCGTGCTGATCGGGTTTGAGGGGGGGCTAAAAGCCACAATACAGGTGTTTCAGGACATTTGTGGTACCTTTCAACTTTCCTTTTTTGGTTCGGAGGGATGGCGACTGGTGGAAATAAAGAATTCCTATGCCATGTTTCGGGAAAACATGAGCGAGTTTATCCGCTCGGTGGAAGAAGGATCCCCACGACTGGATTTTGCAAAGACCCGTTCCATTATCCAAACGGTCATCGCTGCTCAGGAAAGTTACGAAAAGGACGGAAAAGTAATTTCATTACGGTAAGATGCACATACAGGAATTATTCAGTTTGAAGGAAAAAGTAATCGTGGTAACCGGCGGCTCGGGTCTCTACGGGAAATGCCTGGTGGAGGGGTTAGCGGAGGCAGGAGGCAGGGTCATCACCACCTCTCGAAATCTGGAATCGGCGGAAAGAACGGCCGCTGAATTTCAGAAAAAGGGGCTGGATGTTCAGCCCATGCAAGTGGACCAGGCAGAGCCAGATTCCGTACTAACCTTTACCCAAGCCCTAGAAAAGCACTACGGTCGATTGGATGTATTTGTCAATAATGCGGTAGCTCGGCCCATGAACGGGTACAACGGGTCCCTGGAGCAGTTTGCCGAATCCATGCGGGTGAATGCAACCGGCATGTGGGACCTTCTACGGGCCATGATCGAGCAGATTATCGCCTCCGGTGGAGGTTCGGTAATCAATATCAGTTCCATGATGGGGATGAAAGGACCGGACCTGTCGAATTACGAAGGCACAGATATGGGAGACCTTCCACCGGATTATTTCTTCCACAATGCCGGATTGATCAACCTGACACGATTCCTGGCCAAAATGCATGCCGGAAAAAACATTCGATTCAATTGTATTTCGCCGGGCGGGCTATTCAACCATCAACCGGCGGCATTCGTGCGGAATTATTGCAAGAAAGTTCCTCTGGGACGCATGGCTGCCAACGACGATATAAAGGGCCTGGCAGTACTTCTGGCTTCGGACGCAGGGGCCTACATTAACGGGGAAAATATTCTGATGGACGGAGGCTTGAATGCCTGAAAACCGGTAGCATGCGGAAAAGCAATGTTTTGTAGCTGGCAAGCAAATAGGGTTCATTGGTGGTGCCAGCTACTGGGGCCGGGTGGTGGAGGGCTTGCGTTAGCGCGTCGGTAATTTTCGTTGCGCCGATCTTTCGAACAAAGCTTTTTGTTTTTTTCCGTCCGTCCCCCGTTACATCACCGCTCAAAACTTGCTCGTTAACGGCAGCTGGACCAAGTTAATAAAAGCAAACTACGTACTAAAAAGAAAAATTGATGAAAAAGATTAACCATCCAAAAAGAGCAGAAAACTTTGACACCGGCGCCTATTCGGATGCCATCCTCACGGGTGGCATGCTGTATGTCTCCGGTCAGGCTTCGGTAGATTTTGAAACATCTACCTTTAAATTGGGCACCATTGAGGAAGAGACCCGGCAAACGCTGGATAACATCAAAGCAATTGTGGAAGCCGCCGGTGGAAGCATGGATCGGATCGTAAAATGCACGGTACACCTGGCCGATATTCGCGATTTTGACCGTTACAATACGGTCTATGCCAGCTATTTTAACGCAATCAAGCCAGCCCGCATCACGGTACAGTCGGTGCTGGCAGAAGGGCTAAAGGTGGAAATTGACTGTATTGCCAGCATACCCGAAGCCTCATGAAAAAAAGATTGATCGTGGATGCCCATTTGGATCTGGCCATGAATGCCATCGAGTGGAACCGGGATTTGCGCTTACCCTTGTCCGAAATCAGGAAAGCAGAGATGCACATGTCCGATAAGCCCGACCGGGGACGGGGAACCGTTTGTCTTCCCGAATTGCGAAAAGGCAGAATCGGGCTGGTGGTAGCCACCCAATTGGCTCGGTATTCCCCACCGGACTCCCCGTTGCCTGGTTGGAAATCTCCCCAGCAGGCTTGGGCCATGACCCAGGCACAACTGGCCTGGTACCGGGAAATGGAGCTCTTGGGGGAAATGAAGCAGATTACTACGCGATCCGATTTGCACCAATTGGTATCCCTTTGGCAGGACGAATCGCTTCCTGACGAAAACAAACCCATCGGCTACCTGCTCAACCTGGAAGGGGCAGATTCGTTGGTAAGTCTGTCTTATCTGGAGAAAGCGTATGCCTATGGGCTGCGGGCGCTTGGACTTTCCCATTTTGGTCCGGGTAGGTATGCGCCAGGTACCAAAACCGAAGGCCCGCTCACCGCGCTGGGAAAGGAACTCCTGCAGGCCATGGAACGGTATCGCCTGATACTCGACGTGACGCATTTGACCGAAACAGGATTTGAACAGGCCATGGATGCCTACGCCGGCCCCATCTGGGCAAGTCACCACAACGTGCGGAAATTTGTACCGAATCAGCGGCAACTTACCGATGCGCAGCTAAAGAAACTGATCAGCAGAGGAGCGGTCATTGGCGGGATGCTGGACTGTTGGGCCCTGGACATTCGTTTTATCGATACCGTATCGGATCCCTGGCAGTTGGATATCCGTCTCGAAAAACTGGTGGATCACTGGGACCATATTTGCCAGCTGGCCGGCAACTGTCTGCATGTAGGTATCGGTAGCGATCTGGATGGGATTTTCGGTACCGAGCAGTCTCCCTGGGATCTCAATTCCATCGCTGATTTGCAGAAATACGAGGAAATTCTGGACAAGAGAGGCTATAGCTCAGAGGATATAGACAATCTATTTCATGGCAATTGGCTCCGGTTTTTAGGAGAGGCGCTTCCGGAATAAGTCCGAAAACAATTGTTTACGTAAACCCTATTTTCGATGAACCTGACTTTTAATCTTTTGGCTGGCGCAGCTCGTTTGGACATTACCCCTCCCCTCGGGACCATAATCAACGGTGATTTTGTCACACATTATGCCCGATCCATTCACGATCCGCTTTTCGCAAAAGCACTCTGGCTGGAAACGGCCCGCGAGGTACTCGTAATTGTGGTGGTCGATATCTGCGTGATGGGCCAGGAACTGATCGATGAAGCCAAAGGATTGATCCAGGAGCAGCTCTCGGTGCCCCCCGGTGCCATCCTGATTAGCAGCACCCATACCCATGCGGCAGGTTCGGTTGAGGAAGTGCATCTGGTACCTGCAGACCTGAGTTACCGTCAGCGAATACCCGTTAGTATTGCCCGTGCGGTAAAGGAGGCGGCAAAACGAAAACAGCCTGCCAGGCTGGCTTTTGGTTCCGCACAGGCGCCGGAACACCTGCTCTGCCGACGTTTTTGGATGCAGGAGGACTATTACCCACGCAATCCCGTCACCGGAGGAAGAGATGCCCTAAAAACCAATCCTTTTGGGGCCGAAAACCATATAATTGGTCCGGTTTCCGACCCGGATCCGGAACTGGGCTTCCTGGCTGTGCAGGGCATACAGGGAGAATGGATCGGTCTGCTGGCAAATTATTCCCTGCATTACGTGGGAGACTGGGATAACGGTACCATCACAGCCGATTATTTCGGTGCATTCAGCGAAGCCCTTCGGCAGCAGCTGGGAGCCCACGAATCTTTTGTGGGGATGCTTTCCAATGGTACCAGCGGAGACGTCAATATATGGGACTTCCGTAACGAAAAACAATACCCGGAAACGCACTTTTCCAAAAGCAAGTACATCGGGGAAGCACTGGCAGCCAAGGTGCGCGCTCAGATTGACACCTTGCGATGGGAATCCGATCCGGAGCTCAGCTATCGGTACGAAGCAGTCCCAGTAAACCGCCGATTGCCGGATAACGCTGCAATCCAACAGGCAAAGGAACTGGTGGCAGCGGCCGATTTTGAACGGCTGATTCCAAACCCGGAAGGGCTGCGGTTTTTATATGCGAGGGAGCAGGTTCTTTTGGCGCAGTTCGCTAAAGTGGCAACCTGCCCGGTCCAACTCTTCTCGATTGGCTCGGGCAGGATCGGAGCCCTGGCAGGGGAGGTATTTGCTGAAACAGGGCTGCAGATTAAGCGGGCGAAAGGTGGCCGGCCCTATTTTACCATCGGGTTGGCAAACGGCAATCTGGGCTACCTGCCGCCGGCACGCGAATTGGAACGGGGAGGCTATGAAACCTGGCGTTGCCGGATCAGTAACCTGGACGGCGAGGCCGAAGAGGTACTTCGGATGAAACTAATCAACTGGATTTCCGGTAGATAGGTTGAAAAAAGAGCGGCTTTCGATAAAAAAATCGAAACGACCTTCGTCTCCAGCAGGACCAGGACAACCGCTAGTGTACCGGACGGTATTTCAAGGAAAGAATGTAGTACACCATGGTTTGGGCATCTTCCATGCTCACATCCGGATGGGGACTCATGACGGGATTTCCCCAGGAACCAAAGCCGCCGCTAATAATTCTTCTCGCCAATAGGTCGCGGTATGCCGGTTGAATCGGGTACCGCTCTGCAATGTCCGAAAAAGCCGGCCCTTTTGATTTCTTTTCTTCCCGGTGACAATCGTAACAGTCCGAATAGGCGATTAGGACTTCACCCCTGGACACGACCTCTTCCGGAACGGGTTCGTTTTCACCCGGGATTTTCCGGATGTATTCCTTTCTTCGATCCACCGTGTTCGAAGTGGCGGCTGGTTCTTTTCTGCCGCAGGCAACAAGCCAACCAATTACGAGCAGCCAAAGCAATAGTTTACCTAAAAGGACTGAAAGCAAATGCATGCCCAAAACTACTAAAAAAGATAAATTTATCCGTATTTTTTTAGGGAAAAAAGACAGCCAGAAATCGAAGGGAACGGCCAAAACTTTTTACATTTGAATTTAAAGGAAAGACCATGAAAAAATACATCGTACTTAGTTTCAGCGTTTATTTGGGGGTAATGACTGCCTTCGCTCAGGGTAATCTGGATTCCCAAATCGTGGACCGGGCAGCAGAGGTGGAAGACAAGGTACTGTCCTGGCGAAGGGACTTTCATGCCCATCCGGAGCTCGGTAACGAAGAGACACGCACCGCCGGTATTGTCGCGGATCACCTGCGGAGCCTGGGAATGGAGGTAACGGAAGGTGTCGCTGTCACAGGCGTGGTGGGCATATTGAAAGGAGGGAAACCCGGACCTACCGTCGCTTTGCGGGCAGACATGGATGCCTTACCCGTCACGGAACGAAATGAGTTGCCTTTTCGCTCGCAGGTGCGAACGACCTATAATGGGCAGGAGACTGGTGTCATGCATGCCTGTGGGCACGACTCGCACGTGGCCATTCTGATGGGGGCAGCTGAGGTACTGGCTTCCATGAAAAAGGATTTGAAAGGGACGGTTAAATTTATTTTTCAACCGGCAGAAGAGGGATTGGAGGACAAAACGGTCAGCACCTGGGGAGCGAAGCAAATGGTGGAAGAAGGCGTGATGGAGGATGTGGCAGCGGTATTTGGGCTGCACATCAATTCCCAAACCCCTGTTGGGGTTATAAAATACAAGTCCGGTCCCGCTATGGCGGCAGTAGACAACTTGGAAATACGTGTAAAAGGCCGACAGGCGCACGGGGCTTACCCCTGGTCCTCCGTAGATCCAATTGTGACTTCCTCCCAGATTGTCATGGGCTTGCAAACCATTGTTAGCCGAAACGTTAAGATTATCGAGATTCCGGCGATTGTCACCATCGGTGCGATCCATGGTGGGGTCCGACACAACATCATTCCGGAGGAAGTGGAAATGATCGGCACCATTCGTACCTACAGCGAGCCCCAGCAATCGTTGATTCACCGGCGAATTCGGGAAATAGCGGGAAATATAGCGGAAAGTGCGGGAGCAGCGGCAGAGGTCTCCATAAAAAAGATGTACCCGGTGACACACAACGACCCGGAACTTACGGAAAAGATGCGGCCGACACTGGAGAAAGTGGCAGGAAGTGAAAATGTCCGGCTACACGATCCGGTCACTGGGGCAGAAGACTTCAGCTTCTTTCAGAAAGAAAGACCCGGCTTGTTTATTTTTCTGGGCGGCATGCCCGCCGACGGCGATCCGGAGACCGCTCCTTCTCACCATACTCCCGATTTTTACCTGGACGAGAGTGGTTTTGTATTGGGTGTCAAAGCCTTGAGTCAGTTGGCGGTGGATTACATGGAAATGAATTGATTGATCGGAAGGGCAGTACACTTGGATTCATACCGGGCAATGGAATACCATCGGACCCGGAGCGACGAGGTGGCGCTGCTGAAAGCCACCCTTGTTCAGTCATTGCCGCCATTCCCAGGGTGCAAAAGGGTGCTTACAGGTTGTCGGGATCGGCTAAAAAAACAATTTCCAGGGGATTCAGTGCCCGTTGGTACAGGCGCAGACTGGCCATCTTTCCGTTAAAATAATTGTTTGCACCAAAGCCGATCTTTAAAGGTACGTCGGCATCCAGGTCATACACGTCGGCAGGGTCAATTTCCGAGCTGGCAACTAGCTCGCCGTCCAGGAAAAGAGCGAGCTTGTTTTTTGATTTTACCGCTGCCAGGTGGTGCCAACCGCCCGATAGGGGGCTTGGACTCAGGACATTTTTGCCCAGTTCAAAACCGAATATTTTTCCGGAAGGAAGCGTGCTGCAGTACAAGGTACCCTGATTTTCGGCCATGGTCCAGGCCCTGCGGTACCGTACATCGGGCGTACGATCGAGACGCGTAAGTTTTTTCCAGGTGGTATCCCCGGCATAGGCATACACCTCAGCGAGCGGAAGCGTGCCTGCCAGCAAGGTGCCATTGTGTACCAACATGCCCATTACTTCCAGTTCGGTTCCCAGCCGGCCCACATCCGCCCAGTCGTTGAGGCCATCAAAGCGGTATACCCTTCCGCTGGGCCAGGTGCCCACATACAATTTCCCGTGGTACACCACAAACGAATAGGTCTGTGTGTTGTCCCCGAGTTGGCCACAATCGGTCCAGGACTGCCCGTCGTAGCGGTATACGTTTCCGCTATCGTAGCTGGACGCATAAATGTATCCGTCGTATACCGCCAAAGCAACCACGCGTTTTCCTTCCGGGGTGCCGCAATCTACCCAGTTATGGCCTTCCTCCATTCTGAAAAACCCGGCGGGATGGTAAAGCGAACTTGCATACAGGGCACCTTTATACACAACCAGACCGCCGATGGCCTCCGTATCGGGCAATTCGCCCGCAGGGATCCATTGCCCGTTTTTTGCATACCGCATGATTCTACCGCCTTTGGTCAGGTTTTCGGACTCGGGAAGGGAGGACCCCGCGAACCGGTATTTTCCGGTACCGGCGTACAGTTCGTCGTTAAAGACAGCCAGGGCCATGACGCTGTTGGACCCATCAGGTGAGCCGCAGTCTATCCACCGATTGAGGGAATCCAGGCGGAATACGTTTCCGGACTTATCTTTTTCCGGGTGGGACAGGCCTGCATAGAGCGAGCCTTCAAAGCTTGTCAATGAAAATGCCCCCAGGGTACTGTCCGGGCTGCCGTAGTCCTTCCAATCGGAAGCCTGATTGGCATTTATCCCAAAGTGAACCTGATTGAAATTGGCAAGACTGGTGGTGACCGCCTGCGTCTTCGTACTCAGGTGAAAGCCCGTTTGGTTAACGGAATCAAATTGGCTCAGGAGATCGCCCGATACGTCCTGATCGTTTTCTCGCAGATTTATCCAAACCGAAATGGAAAAATCTCCGGTCCCTAGTCGGGGCGCTTCATCCGAGGCAAGTTCCAGCCATGCCTTTTTGCCAGTAAATTCCACAGCGGTACCCGATTGCCCGGTTGGCCCCTTGGCATTAAAATTCATTTCGCCGCGAACAAGGGCATGCCGGTTGGCCCCTGAATGGTCCCGGGCATCACCGGCAAATTTCCAGTGGGCGAATTGCCCTTTAGTTAACGAACGGGAATCTCGCTCGCTGCAGGCCCAGGTCAAGAAAAGAAGTAACAGAAAGGGTGAGATTTGGTAAATATGTCGATTCATCGCTACGTTTTCCAGGCTAGGTTTCCATCTGGAGGTACCAATATAACCAAGAATCCCGTATCCTGCGAAAATTTTACAAGGGAGATTTCCTTGAAACTTACTACTGCAATTTTTCACCAAATAATAGATGTAAAACATTTTGATCTTGTTGAATAAAATTTTATTTTTAAGGTAACGTACACGTAACGAATAGCCTTAAACCTAAAGTAACTTTTTGTTCATCCTTTAACACACTACATCATGAAACAACATTACGCAATGCTGGGCAATCGGGCGAAACGGTTGCCAGACTCCAGTAAAAAGAGGAAATTCTCCATTCCTCCAAAAATTTTAATACTTTCCCTGATTGCAACGATCTTTTGTTGGTTTTCGGGCAATTTTGCCAGCGCCCAGCAGGGGACGCAGATCACCGGGCAGGTTTTTGATAATTCTTCCCGGGAAAGCTTACCAGGCGTCAACATTTTGATCAAAGGGACGTCCACTGGTACCGTTACCGACATCGATGGTTCCTATTCCATCCGTGTGCCGAATGAAGATGCCGAATTGGTGTATTCTTTTGTGGGGTATTTGACCCAGGAAATACGGGTAGGTAATCGAACCACCGTCAATGTGGACCTGGTTGCAGACCAGACCCAGTTGGAGGAAGTGGTGGTAGTCGGGTACGGTACGGTGAAGAAAAGCGACCTTACCGGCTCGGTGGTACGTGTAGACCCGGAGAGCTTTAAAAATCAAAGTAACGTACAGCTTACGGACATGTTGGCGGGAACCGTTGCGGGATTCAATGCCAATCAGGGGACCTCAGCTGCAGGCGGTAGTTCCCTGGAAGTACGGGGCCCTACCTCACTGAGCGCAGGGACCGAACCCTTGGTTGTTTTGGATGGGGTGATTTTCAACGGAAGCCTCCGGGACATCAATCCCAACGATATTGAATCCGTGGATATACTCAAAGATGCCAGTTCCGCAGCCGTTTTCGGGGCACGGGCGGCATCCGGGGTAATTTTGGTGACCACCACGCGGGGCACCGCTGGCAAACCAACGATTAATTTCACCACGAAGTTGGGAGTCGCAGGACCGACCAGTGATGCGTTCGCCGTCCGTGGTCCGCAGGGTTACCTGGATTTCAGAAGAGACTATTTCCGGACACTGGGGCAGGCCCAGCCTGATTATTTTTGGTTCAGTCCCGAAGAATTGCCCGAGGGTGTTACGCTCGAGCAGTGGCGGGCCTCCAACAACAATCCAAACCCGGATGACACCAGAGAGTGGCTATCGCGGTTGAATTTCTTCCCAGACGAGGTAGAGGCATACCTGGCAGGGGAAACCATCAATTGGCGAGACGAAGTAATGAAGCCCGGCTTGCGGCAGGAATACGACCTCAGTGTAGGTGGAGGAACGGATAAAGTGAAATACTACTGGTCCCTCGGGTACCTGGATAACGAAGGCATCATTGTGGGGGACAAGTTTTCCACGATACGCTCCCGGGTAAATCTGGATTTTGAGCTGACCGATTGGATGAAGGTGGGGCTGAATTCCCAGTTTTCTTCCCGGGACGAAAGTGTGGTGCAAGCCAATCTCACGGGCATGTACCAAACCGGTCCCTATGCACAAATGTACGAAGAAGATGGATCCGTCAAGTGGTTTCCTCATGGCTATATTGGTGGACAAAATCCATTGATCAATTACCTGGGTCAGGATCGTTTCCACAAGCGGAACAGCTTTTTTTCCGCACTCTATACCGAGTTCAAGCTTCCGTTTGGGATCACTTTTCGGTCTTCCTACCAACCAAGGCTTGAAAGCGTAAGGGATTACAATTATTGGTCTCCAGAGACCATTACAGGTGGGCAAACCTTTGCCGGAGGCAGGGCAACCCGCTTTGAATCCAATACATACGAGTGGATGGTGGACAACCTGTTGAAATGGAACAGGGAATTCGGTATCCACAGTTTCGACGTTACCTTCCTGTACAACCTGGAGAAAAACAGGATATACAGTTCCAGTATGGCCAACCAAACCTTTCTACCGAGCTCGGTTTTAGGGTTTCACGGGATGCAGTTTGGGGGTGACCCGACGATTAGCACAGACGATATCACCTATACCGGGGACGGCTTAATGGGTCGGATCAATTACACCCTCATGGGAAAATACCTATTCACGGGCTCCCTGCGCAGAGACGGTTTCAGTGCATTTGGACGGGAGAATCCCCGGGCCATATTTCCGGCGCTTGCATTTGCCTGGCAGATTTCCGACGAGGCATTTTACAATTCCAGTCTGATCGATCAGCTTAAGATGCGCCTGTCCTGGGGTGTCAACGGAAACCGGGACATAGGTCCGTATTCTGCGTTTGCCCAAATGGGTAGCAACCAGTATTTCAACGGTTCGCAGGTGCAGATGGGGATTTTTACCTCAACCCTTTCGAATCCGGGACTCTCCTGGGAAGAAACCGAATCCTATAACCTGGGTTTTGATATCGGCATTTTGGCGAATCGAATCAACCTGACGCTGGATTATTACGACATGAGCACGGTTAATCTCCTGGTGGACCGTTCGCTTCCACGGGTTACAGGTTTTGAAAACGTAACCACCAATATTGGCGAGCTGGCCAATAGGGGCTTTGAAGCCACGGTGGGAGCGGTAGCCGTCAACCGGCCTAATTTCAGCTGGAGGACCAATGTCAACTATTCCATGAACCGAAACGAAATCATCTCCCTTTTCGGGGATACCGGCGAGTATACCCTTCAGGGACAATCCATTGTCGGGGAAATTCCGGATTTTGAAAACGAATGGTTTATCGGTCAGCCCATCGATGTGGTTTGGGACTACAATATTTTGGGCACCTGGCAGGTAGAAGAGGCCCAGCAAGCTGCCGAGTATAACCTCAGCCCCGGAGACATCAAAGCAGAGGATGTGGATGGAAATGGTGTGTACGAAGCGCTGCAGGATAAAAAATTCATTGGATTCAGCCAACCAAGGCACCGGATTGGCTTTCGGAATGACATCACTTTTCTTCGAAATTTCACCGCTTCGGTTTTTATCCGGGCAGACCTTGGGCACATGCGGCCGTTTTCACCATCTGTAGCCGGATGGTCTACCTTTGACAGAAGGAGCACCGCCAATTACCCGTATTGGACGCCTGACAACCGCACCAACGATTATCCCCGGTTGAGTGTGAACGATTCACCCTTTGGTGGCGGCGTGATGCCGTACAAATCCTCTTCCTTCGTGCGGATTCAGGACGTTTCGCTATCCTACAATTTACCCACCCCAATTTCACAGCGATACGGTATGCAAAATTTACGCATCTTTGGGTCGGTCCGAAACCTGGCTACTTTTTCCAGTTGGCCGGGCTGGGATCCCGAGTCCGGACTATTGCCCATGCCACAAATAGTCACTGTTGGATTTAATTTATCACTGTAAAATTGCCGAAGAGATGAAACGATATATCAATGCATACCTTATATTAACGCTGCTGTTTTTTACGACCACAGCTTGTAACGAGGATTTTCTCGAGCCCCAGCCCCTGTCCTTTTTTACCACCGAAAACGTATTCGTAGACAGGGCTGGTTTTGAAGCGCTTTTGGTAACGATGCGCAAGGACCTTACCCGGGAACAAACCGCGCAAAAAAACTTCATGGCCCACCAATGGGCGGCGTCTGAAGCCGGTGTTCCCTGGCTACAAATGGACTTTACAGCCCTTACCCCCAATTCCGACCGGTACCAGCAGTTCGTTACCCAGATCAACGATATCTTTGAAATGGTGAAGAATGCCAATGTGGCCATTACACGGATTGACGATCTGGAATGGGCCGATCCGGAGGATCGAAACGAAGTCCTCGCAGAAGCCTATTGGCACCGTTCCTACTGGTATTACCGGTTGATCGGAAACTATGGGGATTTGCCCTTCTTAAAAGAAGAGGTGCGGGGAGTCCGGCTTGATTTTCAGACCCACAGTAGATGGGCCATTCTGGATCAGATTCAGTCAGACATGGAGTTTGCGGTGCAGCATTTGCCGGTTTCGGCTGCACCGGGGATACCGACCAAGGGAGCAGGGGATCACCTGCTCACCAAGATTTACCTGGCCAATATGGAATTCGACAAGGCCATCGCTTCGGCAGACAGGGTTATCAATGGCCCCTATGCCCTGATGACCGACCGATTTGGCGTGGAGGCAGATGACCCTTCTAAAAACGTAATCTGGGATCTTCACCGACATGCGAATAAGAATAGCGGGCAAAATACCGAGACGATTTTGGCTTTCGTAGACAGGTGGGAAGCACCACCAACGGCACGGACCCCCGGCTTGTTTACCATGCGGGTGTACAACTGTTCCTGGTGGCATTCCTCCATCGGTAAAGACAAAGACGGCAACCGGGGGACCATCGATAGGGGACCGCTTTACGATTCGCTGGGAAGGGGCAATCCGGATGTGGCCTTAAGTGATTGGCACAGTTACGAGATTTGGGAAGAGGCCGGTTTTGATTATACCACCACCCCCGATTTGCGAAGGGCCGATATTAACTGGTTTGACCGAGAGGAACTGTATTACAACAATCCTGCTTCCTCTCAATACATGGAACCATTCGACCCCGAAAACATGGATATTCCTTCCGAATATTGGGCCAGGGTGTACCCGTCTCCTTTTTACAAAACCTATTCCCCGAACGCGCCAGATCAAACCAGCATTCCCATGGGAAGTAACGGGGACTGGTACATCTTTCGACTGGCAGAGACTTATCTCCTGAGAGCCGAAGCGTATTATTGGAAAGGCGATTTGGCCAGTGCCGCCACAGATATCAATACCGTCCGGCAACGGGCCAATGCTCCCGCAATCGGCGCCAGTGAGGTGACCATCGATTTCATATTTGACGAAAGGGCCCGGGAGTTGTTTGCCGAAGAGCCCCGGCAAAACGAATTGAACCGGGTGTCTTACATCATGGCTGCCAGAAACGAGGGTGGATACAGCCTGGAAAGCCTCCACGAAAAGAACTGGTATTATGATCGTGTAAGAACCTTGAATAACTTCTATGACCGTACCGATGAAATCATCCTCCTGGGTCAGCGGCCCCGAATCATGCCCTACCATTTTCAGTGGCCCATCGACGACGACATGGTCAATTCCAATACCCTCGGAAGGATCAATCAAAACCTGGGATATACGGGTGCTGCCAATAATGTCCCTCCGCTGGAAGTGATCGAGTAGTAAAAACCAAGTAGCCCAATGGTCATCCCCCACTGCCACGCGTCGGTTCGATCGGTAGGTAGTGGGGGATTCATCGGGTCTGGCCGCAGCGAATGCCTGCTGTCAACCCAGACCAGTTCATCAAGCAAACATGAAAAAAAACCGGACCATCGACCGAAGAAAATTTATCCAATCCCTTTCAACAAGCGCATTTGGACTGGCATCGGTTCGCGTTTTTCCAAGCGAAAAAACGGCCTGGAACCGAGGGAAAAATGCTTTTGGACTATCGGGTAAATCAAACACATCCCATGATGCCGGATGGCAAATAGGCATCGGGAAGGCGGTCATTACCCCTACCAACGGTGTTTGGCTGGCTGGCTATGGCAGAAAACGAGTGGCCGACGGAAAAATACACGATCTTTGGGCAAAGGTGATCGCGTTAAAAGACGCAGTTGGCCGGCGTGTGGTTCTGGTTACCACCGACCATATGGGTATGTCTAAAACCATTTACGAAAGGCTGTTCCGAGTGGTACAGCAAGAATTTGGATTGGCCCGGTCGGAGTTCATGCTAGCCTTTTCCCACAACCATTGCGGGCCTTGTCTGGAAGATGATTTGGTGGATTATTACCCCAGCGATGAAAAGCAGCGTGCGCAGGTGATCGAATACACCGGTTGGATGGAAAAGAAAGTGGTGGCTGCAGTAGCGGAAGCCCTGGCCAACTGGCAGGATTGCGCGCTGCTACATGGAGAAGGAACCTGTACCTTTGCGGTAAATAGGAGAGACAATAAGGAGGCGGAAGTTCCGGAAATGCTCGCCAAAGGCCTCCCGCTGAAAGGAGCGGTAGACCATTACGTGCCGGTTTTGGCAGCAAAAGCACCGGGAGGAGACTACCTGGCTGTTTTGTTTGGCTATGCATGCCACCCTACCACCCTGGATTTCACTACCTGGTGTGGCGACTACCCCGGATTTGCCCAAATCAATTTGGAAGAAAACTACCCAGGCACCGCCGCCTTGTTTTTCAATGCATGTGGAGGGGATCAGAATCCGCTACCGCGAAGAAAGGTGGAGCTATGCAAAAAATACGGAGAAATGCTGTCCACTGCCGTGGAAGAAGTCCTGCGAACGAAAATGCAGTCCATTTCGCCCGTCCTATCGCCCGCCTTTAGCTACGTGGATTTGGCCTACGAGGAACTGGTTGATTTGGAGAAATTGAAACCCATAGCCAGCGGTAGTCGCCCCTTGCAGGCGCGGTGGGCTAATCGCATGATAAAAAAAATTGAAGCCGGAGAAAAGTTTTCCAATCGCTATCCCTTTCCGGTGCAAGCCTGGAAGATGGGAAAAGAGTTGCTGTTTATCGGAATGGGAGGAGAGGCGGTGGTGGATTATTCCCTCCGGTTTAAGCAGGAGTTTCCCCAACGGACCTGGGTGTGCGGGTATGCCAATTACATGGCCGCCTACATCCCCTCCAGACGTGTATGGGAGGAAGGGGGCTACGAGGGCGGTCCGCATCTCGATGAATACGGCCACCCGGCTTGGAGATGGAAGGGAGATATCGAAGACCGGATTACCGGAGCCGTCGCGAAAACTGTGAAGCAAACACAGGATACCGGTTGAGGCCGATCCTTTGCAGCGAATGCATTCGAAAACCAACGAAAAACCCAGCACTATGAAATCAACGACTGATCGCTTAACCCTTTACTTTATCTGGGCACTCGGATTTTTCGGGATCTGCCAGCCTGCTTTTTCACAGCAGTCCCCTTCCGGTTGGAGGGCCGCGGTGTCTTCCGTGTCCATTACACCGCAGGAATCCATGTGGATGGCTGGATATGCCGCCAGGGACCACCCTTCGGAAGGTATACGGCACGATATCTGGGCAAAAGCCCTGGTATTGGAAGATCGTTCCGGAAATCTGGCGGTACTTGTCACCACCGATCTGGTGGGTATACGGCAGGAACTTTCCCGTAGAATACGTGATCGGCTAATGGGGGAGTACGGATTGTCCAGGCAACAGGTGATCCTGAATAGTTCCCATACCCATACCGGACCCGAAACCGATTACGCCAGGTATCAATTCCAACTGGATCCGGTGCAATTGGATAAAATCAAAAGGTATGCGGAAGATCTGGAGGAAAAAATCGTTGCCTTGGTAGGCCAGACCCTACAATCGCTGGAACCGGTTCACCTGTACGCCCAAAACGGTGTGACTCGTTTTCAGGTAAATCGGAGAAATAATAAGGAGGCCAGCCTGGTACATCAGGCGGAATTGAATGGTCCAAATGACTACGCCGTACCGGTATTGAAAATAGCGAACCAGAAGGGTGAAATGGTGGGCCTGGTTTTCGGTTATGCCTGTCATCCGACTGTATTGGCGGACTATTACATTTCAGGAGATTATGCCGGCTTTGCCCAGATGGAATTGGAAAAGCAGTATCCTGGAACCACCGCGCTCTTCTTTCAGGGCGCAGGTGCCGACCAGAACCCCCTGCCCCGACGGACCGTTCCCCTGGCCCAACAATACGGTAAGGAATTGGCCGCTGCGGTAGAACGGGTGCTTCACGAAGAAATGAGACCATTGGAAAGTGAATTGGCCACGGCTTATACTGAAATTGAGCTGACGTTTGCCAAACCTTCCCCCAGCCGGGAGGAATTGCTGGACATTACGAGTGAAAACTCCGGATATCCCGAATACCTGAAGCAAAATGCGAAAGTCTTAATCGCCAAACTGGATAATGGGGAATCGTTGATCACGTCCTATCCCTATCCGGTCCAGGTTTGGAAATTGGGAGACCAGCCCCTTTTCTCTTTTGGCGGGGAATTGTTGGTCGGATACGCCCTGGCATTGAAACAGTTGTTTGGCCCGGATACCTTTGTTATGGGGTATTCCAACGATGTCATGGCCTATATCCCTACCAAGACCGTGTTAAAGGAAGGGGGTTACGAGGGGACGCGCTCGCCCATCTTTACCACTCCCTGGGCCTTCGATATTGAAGAACGGATCCTGTCGGAGGCAGTAAAGTTGGCAGTAAACATCGGGATAAAGGCGAAGGAGTATCCTTTGATTCAATAGGTGTCCACCCGGCTATGGGTGGGGAATTCGATCCTTGCCGGTTCTACTTGTTTTTGGTCGTTCCAATTAACCGATGGCCGCTATCTCATTCAGGAGATTCTGGGTAAAAGGAGTTTACCAAGGCATAGCTACCCAACAGGCTTTTGGATTCGCTTTGCATGAAAATAACCAGTAATACCGCTTATTTCACTGAAATTAACCCTGTAGTGATCGAGATTGAGTAGTCGTCCGACAGGGATCGGATGATCGGTTAAATGAATTAGTTGTATCCCATGACAAAAGTGCCTAAAAATCGACGAGAATTTTTAAAGCAGGCTTCGGTATGGAGCATGGGGATGTATCTTGGCGAGCCACTGTTTTCTGAGCGCATGCCCCGGATACCGCATGGCTCCCCTGCCGATCCTCTTTTAGATTGGTCCGACTGGAAGAAATACAGGACTTCGGTTCAACACCCCTGTCTGACCATTAAGGAGCAAAATGTCGCCAATGCAAAGGAAAACATCCGAAAGTATGATTGGGCGAAGGTACACGGTACAAGGATTCAGGATGTTATAGAGAATCACGTAGGACTGATTACGGATGATTTTTTGGAAATGATGATCGAAGAGACCACACCGGGGGACCCACTGTGGACGCCTTGTCCTTCTTGCAGAGAGAAAGGAATGCCGGTCCATCCCCATGGTTTGTGGCACTGGGATGTGGCCTTGCCCCAACAGATAACCTGTACGGAATGTGGCGAGATTTTTCCAAATAGTAGATATCCCGAGAACATTGTCTTAAAAACCAACTGGGGCAAACCACAAACGATCAAATTCTACGGGGGAGAACCGTTTCCGGTTTTTGGGTATAAAGAAGGCAGACCTGCTTTCAGTGCGAATATACGATCCCGGAAGGTTCAATGGATAGCAGGGTTTAGCAAGACGCTGGCGGAGGGTTTTCAGCTTTTTGGAAATCTGGAATATGCGTTGGCTTGTCGTAGAATCTTGCTTCGCCTTGCGCATTGCTATCCAAATTGGCTGGTTCATGTAGGATACGGTGAATATGCAGACATCGATCCGAAGATAGCGGCCATGACCATCAATAATCTGCCCAGGCCTGAATTGTGTCCTCCCCCGAATAAGCCTGACCACAGTCTTTGGACCGGATATTGGAGTGCCGGAAGGGCGAGCGGTGTAGGTTTGGAATCAGATTTTATACGAAAAACAGTCGCTGCCTATGATCTTACCTGCAACGCAGGCTATCCGGATGGTAGCCCTGTGTATTCCACTGCTGAAAAAACAGCTATTGAAAGGGATTTATTACTGGAAAGTACGCTTCTGTTGGTCGGAGACAAAGGATTGAATAACAAATCGGTAAGCAACCGGACTGCGGTGGCTTTGGTGGGAAGGTGTTTGGGACATCCGGGCTTGTTCAGGTTTGGACTGGAGGGATTCAAAAAGACGGTAGATGAATGGTTTTTACCTGACGGTGCCACTAGCGAATCGCCTTTCTACGGCCTGATGACCTTGGGGGGGATTTGGGATATGGCCCAGGCTTCCCTTGGCTATTCGGATCCAGCAGGTTTCAGGGATAATGAAGGAACGCGCATGGATGATCTAAACCTTTATCGTGACACCAACTATCACCGTGTTTGGGAAGCTTTTTTTAATGGCTTGCAGGGGGATTTAGCTTACCCGCCCTATGCTGATTCATTTACCACCACGGGACTTGACGTGGCTTATGTAGAGCTAATGGTAGCCAACTACCCGGAGAAGGCTTCCTACCGATCCCTTTTGAAAGCATTGTGTACACCAACGCTCTCTCTCCATAGCGGATCGCCTTTATTTACTAATTCGTTCAATACCACTACGGTAGATCCTGTTCTTACCTTGCCGTATGATCTTACCAAACCCAACGGATCTTCTTCTTTTTCCCTTTACTACCGCATCCCTGGTCTTGAGCGAAGGGCCGATGACGCGTTGAATTTACCAGATTGGTGCCCTCCTCACCTTCGGATAGGGCATTTGCGGTCCGGGAAGGACGGCAGAGAAAGTTTACTGTTGCTAAGTGCAAGCCATTGGGGAATTCACCATGAACAAGACAGCCTAAACCTTTACTACTGGAAAAAGGGAAAAGAATTGCTCTCGGACCTGGGTTATTTATGGGACCATCCCAAGAAATCTCAAAACATACGGACCCTGGCACATAACACAGTAGTCCTGAACGAAAAAGACCAGATCAAAGCGGGTAGGGGAGGTGAACCAGTGCATTACAAAGTCTTTGAAAAAATAAAGATAATGGAGATGGCTTCCTCGGCATATGTCGAAGTAAGTACCTACAAGCGTACTTCTGTATTGGTTGATCACGGAAACGGTCATAATTATGCGGTAGATTTTTTCCGGGTAGCGGGTGGGGAAATTCAGGATTACGTGTTTCATGCTACCGGAGAGATTCACGAAATAAATGGCATACCGACAAGCTCCTGGAAAGAATCCTCCATTTACGACTTTTCAGAAGTGAAAACCGCTGAGGGAAATCACGTATGGGTTACCAAATGGAAAGCTGGGGCCGATTTAACGGTCGCGGCCTGGTCGGTGGGACAGCTCGGAGAGAGGGTATTCCTTGCCAACGGTTGGGGCCAGCGGGACTGGAAGAATGCAGATATTGGTGCGACCATCCCCTACATTGTCCGAAGGACAAAAGGAAAAGGCCTCAAGACGTTTATGTCAGTTTTTGAGGGCTTTGAAGGAAACCTGCCCTTCGTGAAAAATGTAACCTGCCTGGAGGGATCGGGCATCATCGCCATCGATACCCTCGACGGCAGGGACTATATCATGTCCTGTGATGATTCCGGTGCATTAGCATTTGAGACGGCGAAGGGGATTCAAGTCCTCACTGGCCATTTTGCCGCCGCGTCGGTTCGAAATGATCAACTGGTCTGGATGGAATCCATTGACTAAGTGCAGGGTAAACCGAAGGTTTGGTCACGTTGAGAGGAACACGATGGACTATTTTCGTCAAAAGGATACTAAAACCGATAGAAACTATGAATTGCCACCTAGACCGAAGAAAATTTCTAAGCGCCATGACTTTGGCTAGTGCCGGAGTTACCCTCGGAGGACCTGCTTTTGCGTACCTCCCAAGTGAAAATAAGAAGCCGGCTCTCTTGGGCGGGCCCAAGGCACACCCGGATCAGTTTCCGAGATGGCCTGTTGCTGGAAAGAGTGATGAGCAGGGGCTGGTTGACGTTTTGAGAAGCAAAAAATGGGGTAGATTAAGTGGAAATTCGGTGGCTACTTTTGAAAATAAATTCAAGGAATTGACTGGTGCCAAACACTGCTTAGGGGTTTCCAGCGGGACAAACGCCCTGTACACTTCTTTGGGAGTGTTGGATATTGGTCCAGGGGATGAAGTAATCATTCCGGTATACACCTTCATTGCCACCTATAACGTTGTTGTGTTGAATTACGCGTTACCGCGATTTGTGGACACCGACTTAGAGAGTTTTCAAATTGACGCCACTAAAATCGAGCAGGCAATATCTCGAAATACCAGACTTATTATGCCCGTCCACATTGGAGGATCTCCGGCGGATATGGACACGGTCATGGAAATTGCAGGCAGACACGATATTCCAGTCATCGAGGATGCTTGTCAGGCACATTTGGCTGAGTGGAAGGGACAAAAAGTGGGGACGATTGGAATGGCCGGCGCATTCAGTTTTCAATCGAGTAAAAACCTAAATTCAGGAGAAGGCGGCGCGGTTCTATCCAATGATGATGCGTTCGCAAGGAACGCGTTTAATTTCCAGAATCAGAGCCGCGGAACCGATTCGGATTCAAGTACCTATCGATCCACAAGGGGGTCGAATCTGAGGATGACAGAGTTTCAGGGTAATTTATTGACGACACAAATGGACATGTTGTCGAGTCAGGCCAGGACACGTTCGCAGAATGCAACGTATCTTACGGAGTTGTTACGTGAAATACCCGGGATTTATCCAGCAAAATTGTATTCGGGTGTAACCGAAAGTGCCTATCATCTCTACATGTTCCGATACGACAAGCGTGAATTTGCTGACATGCCGCGATCGAGGTTTTTGCAAGCGCTGGCTGCGGAAGGTGTTCCTTGTTCCGGCGGGTATCGAAGTATGAATAAAGAAGATTACGTGCAGCGCTTGGCAAAAAACAGGCACTATTTGAAGCTATATGGTGAAAAAGCCATGCAGGAATGGGTTGAAACCTCTAGTTGTCCCCAGAACGATTTACTTTGTGAGCAGGCAGTATGGTTTACGCAATACATGTTACTCGGAACCAAAAATGATATGGAGCAAATCGCGGAGGCTCTGGTAAAAATAAGAAACCATGCCGGAGAATTGGTTAAATCCTGATCCCTGAAAAGGGGAAAAGGAAATGAATGACTACTGTATGAAAGGAAGTTTTCGTTTGGCATGTACGAGGATAATGAATCGAAAGACAATGTCTGGCTTTGCTTTTCAAAACAACTGTCCAGGAGGATTGAACTCTTTTCTTGCGTTAAATAGAAACGGTTATGTCTAAAAATATTACCCGAAGAAAATTCTTTTCCCACGCCGCGGCCACTGCTTCCGGCCTTGCCTTAGGTAGTGATTTGATTGATTTTTCAGGTACAGGCGAGACCCTGGATGAAGCCACGGATTTGATGGATGAAGTGCTAAAGTACCGAAAAATTGACTCCCATGCACATGTATACTTTACCCCCGACAGCCCTGAAATTCAGATTGATTTTGCAGATCGACTAGGAATCGAAAAGCTGGTTATTTCCAGACCCATGTCTCCGGGAAGCAAGGGATTGCCGGAAGAATTCGTTCGATGCAACAACCTGATACTAGGTGCGGTGTCAAAATTTCCTGATCGTTTCATTGGACAGGCCACGCTGAATCCGACCTACCTTCAAGAATCGATGGATGAAATCGATCGGTGTATGGATCATGGGATGGTGGGATTGAAGCTATACAATCACGTTAAATTAAGCGACCCTTTATTTTATCCCATAATTGAGAAGTTCATTGATTTAAAGATGATCATTTTGATGCATATGGGAATCGGCAGATCACGGGTAGTTTTAGATGCCAGAGAGCCTAAAAATGTTTCTACCCCCGAGGATTTTGTTATCGCTGCGGAACGCTTTCCCGAAGCCATGTTTCAACTAGCGCATTTAGGAGGGGGAGGAGATTGGTTGGATGCTTGCAAGGCTGTAAAACCGTATAGCAATGTATACGTGGACCTTTCTGGTAGCAACAATGAGGCAGACATCATTCCTTTTGCATTGGAGCAGTTGGGTGAAGACCGCT
The DNA here is from genome assembly GCF_009467825.1 of Cyclobacterium xiamenense. Classification (GTDB taxonomy): domain Bacteria; phylum Bacteroidota; class Bacteroidia; order Cytophagales; family Cyclobacteriaceae; genus Cyclobacterium; species Cyclobacterium xiamenense. The sequence goes on from NZ_WIOK01000028.1 coordinate 26,463, forward strand.
TATTATTTGGATGCGATAACAGTTTTTATCAGGGTGTAGGCCATGTTTTGGCAGCTGAATTAAATGAAAATCAGCGAAAAAAGATATTTTTTGATAATTACAACTCGATTTTAAAAAAATCAGGAAAAAATGTGGATTGACAGCAACGCATACGTGGGTCATTGGCCCTTTCGTCAGGTAACGAATAATTCCTGTAAATCCGCCGTTGAACGAATGGAGAAGTTTGGGGTGGACATTTCCCTGGTGACCAACATGAATGGTGTTTTTTATAAAAATACACAAGCTGCCAACCAGGAACTGCATGCTGAGATCCGTTCGAACGGCCGGTGGAAGGAACGATTACTTCCTTTCGCCGTCATCAATCCGATTTATTCGGGTTGGAGAAGAGATATGGAAGAAAGTCTTTCGAAATTAGGAATGAAAGGGATTCGACTATTTCCCAAATACCACCGGTATGAATTGACCAATCCTCATTGTGTCGAGTTGGTTAAAAGAGCGCGCGATAGGGGGGTGCCTGTCGGTCTCACTTTGCGAATGGTGGACAGCCGACCGAGTTCCTGGTTGGACATCACCGACGAATGGACATTGAAGGATATTTTGCCCATCATCAAAGCGGTTCCGGATGGCCAATTTATGATTTTAAATATTGCCAATAGTACCGCCATGGAACAGGAAGGCTTGTCCTTGATCAAGAGGGCTAACGTTTTCATGGATACCTCCGGGAGGAATATAGTCGATCTGGGAGGATTGATGAGCACCTTTGGAAAAGACAAATTCGGCTTTGGCAGCCATTCGCCCATTCTGGATTACAGAACCGGGGCCTTAAGGATTGCTGCTCTCCGGGAAGAAGAGGCAAGTCCTGCGATCCGGCAGGATCTAATGTCAGGTAATATTGTAAGGTTTATGAGGCTTTAAAAAAATGGAATCTAATACACCGCTTCAGTCAGGCATCGAAATAAAGGAAAGTAGATTAAACCAAATCAACTCATGAAAACAATAACATCTTTAGTATTGATATTCTCCATGGCCTTACTCGGTATGAAGGCCGCATATGCCCTTGTAGGAAAAGATCTGGATTCCATGCAATGGAAGGCCGGTGTGTCCAAAATAGACATCACACCGAAGGATCCGATATGGCTGGCTGGTTATGGCGGAAGGAATCATCCATCGGAAGGCATGCTTCATCCCATTTGGATCAAGGCACTCGCCTTGGAAGATGCTTCCGGTAAGCAAGTAGTGCTGATCACATCAGACCTGCTTGGCATGCCAAAAGGCCTATCGGATCGCATCCGATCTGGGTTGAAAGAACGATACGGGCTTGAAAAATCCCAGATCATTATCAACAGTTCCCATACCCACTCCGGTCCGGTACTGGAAAATTCCCTCTCCGATATTTATCCCCTGGACGAAGCACAAAAGAAACGGGTAAGCACGTATTCTGAGGAGCTGGTTGCCGAGACGTTGCTGTTGGTGGAGGAAGCGCTGGATTCGCTTCAACCGGCGCATTTGTTTGTGGAAAATGGCGTGACCCGGTTTCAGGTAAACCGGAGAAACAACGCAGAGAACAGCTTGCTGCAGCAAACCGAGCTGCGGGGACCTAACGACTATGCGGTACCGGTAATCAAGGTAGCCAATGTGGCGGGAGAGATCCTGGCCATTGCATTTGGTTATGCCTGTCATCCGACGGTGTTAAGCGGCTATGCGATTTCTGGCGATTATCCGGGTTTTGCCCAGTTGGAACTGGAAAAAAATTATCCGGGCGCCGTGGCCCTGTTTTTCCAGGGAGCAGGGGCCGACCAAAATCCCCTCCCGCGAAGGACGGTTTTTCTCGCGAAACAATACGGAAAAAGCCTGGCTGCCGCCGTGGAACGGGTGTTGAGCGAGGGGATGCGACCCCTGGAGGCACGTATCCAAACGGCGTATTCGGAGATCGATTTGGCCTTGTCCACTCCGCCAAGCATGGAAACGCTGACGGCATTTATTTCCACCGCTTCGGGTTATCAGAAGCGGTGGGCGACCCGCATGAAGGAAGAGCGCGAGCAAGGACTGCCGGTTTTGACTTCGTATCCTTTTCCTGTTCAGGTGTGGACCCTGGGAGATCAGCCGATCATGACCTTGGGAGGGGAAACCGTAGTCGCCTATGCGCTGGAGCTTAAAAAGGTTTTTGGACAGGACCTGATGGTCATGGGCTACTCAAATGATGTAATGGGCTACATCCCCTCCACCACCATCCTCCGGGAGGGGGGCTACGAAGGAGCTTCTTCCCAAATGGTCTACGGGATGCCAAGTACCTGGGCGGCTACCCTGGAAATCGAGATCTTACATGAATTTCATCGGCTTGCGGAACAGGTCGGTGTTCACCAGGTGCAATCCGGTCTGTTACCCAATTAGATCCTTTATTTAAACCTCTCTTATCATGGATAGGACGCATTAAAAATGGCAATCGACACGACAAAAAATACGGGCCAACAGTTGGAGGCAAAAAAATACTTTTCTGGTTTTAAACTGGCGCACGACACCTACAATGCCATTTCCTGTGCAAGCAATGGCAGTATTTACTACATTCTCTCCTCCGAATCCCTGGAAACAGGAGGCCGATTCTATGAATACAAGCCGGGCGAGGATCGAATCGTGTATATCGGAGACTTGACTGAACTATGCGGCGAAGGCTCCAAGAACGCCGTTCCCCAGGGAAAAAGCCATGTTTCGTTTTACGAGAGACAAGGGAAGCTGTATTTTGGTACACATGTCGGTTTTTATGAACTGGTCGACGGTATCGAGCGGATGCCGGAGAATCCGCCAAATGGCGTTTCCACCTATCCCGGAGGACATCTTTTGTCCTACGATCTAGCCAGCCGGGAGGTGGAGGATTTGCTAGTGTTACCTGGGGGCGAAGGAATCTTGTCCATGACCATGGATCTGGACCGCGCTCAGATTTATGGCATCACCTGGCCTACGGGGCGTTTCTTCCACTACGATACCGAAGCGAAGACCCTACAGGACCTGGGGCCGGTTTCCGGCCTTGGAGAAGCGGGAACCCCCGGGAAGGATTTCAGGACCCTTTGCCGTTCCTTGTTTGTAGATCCCCGATGCGGCAGCGTTTATTTTTCCACCGCCGATGGAGCTATTTTTCGATACGATCCCCAGCAGAAAAAACTGCTGCAGGAGGAAGTACACCTGCGTTTGGATTATTTTGGGCAATATGATCCGACCCGACCGGGAAGTATGGCGTATAACTGGCGAAAGATTTTCTGGCACGAGTCCGAGCAAGTTGCCTATGGTGTGCATGGCAATTCCGGCTACCTGTTCCGCTTTGATCCCAGAAAAAAAACCGTGGAGCTTGTGGAACGGATCGTCTCCGAACCTTCCCGAAAAAGCGGAATGTTTGACCAGTTCAGTTACGGTTACCTGGGTTTCGACCACTGCATCGACAACGACACCATTTACTACCTGACCGGAGGACCCATCTATAAAAATGGAAAACGGGTCGAAGGTGTTGAATCAATTTCAAAGGGCGCAGCGAAGGGTCTCGAAAACCTGCATTTGGTTACGTTCCGAATACCGGATGGCAACTACATCGATCACGGACCGATTCTGTACGCAGATGGAGCCATCCCGACTTATGTCAATTCCATCGCCATCGGAAAGGATGGTTACATTTATACCCTGGCGAGGTTTGATCAAGCGGGGACAATCATTCAGGACTTGATTAAAATTAAAGATCCGTTGCAGGGGTAACCCGGGAGAAATACAGCTACTGGCGATGCCGAGGTCAGGGCCAATATGCCGGGGAAGGGCCCCAAAGCCGATATGCCGGTGGAAGGAAGGCATGGCGGTACTTTCGCAAATTTTTGGGATTATTCGGTTGACCTGCATGCGGATATCCCTACCTCCGATGCAGCGGGAACCCGGGTCTTGTTTGATAGGGCAGCCCTTTGGGGAGTTTTTATTGGGAAAGAATTTGAAGGAGCCTCTACGAAAATTAATGTATGGCTTTCGGCCTTGTTTGCCTGCTTTATTACCGGTTTGTTACTGATCATTTACGCCGGCGCATGATTAGAAAAATGTGTTCCGACACGCAACGCGTTTGCTGAAAGACCCGATAAGCCCTGTCGTATTGAGGATCCGGTGGGAATGGCCATTTGGTCCGATTCTGCCACTAATCTTTCAAGCAGGTGAAGCCATACATTCGTGTCTATCGATACAGGTACGTGTACATTTTTATTGCTACCTGCGGCTTATGAAATCACTCGGCAGGAATGGATCGGTGACAGGTAAACGGATTCAAAAAAACTGGGGTGCTATATCTACCGGTCATGGACAGCTAGGAGCATTACTCCGTTACCGATAGAAATCCTGGTTTTCCTTGGTGACAATATCGATAGGCATGAAATACACTTGATCCACCGGAAGGTTAAGGGCCAGGTGATGGTACAGACTCATAAGTCCCCGGTATCCTTGTTCCTCCGGCTTGTGGCATATGAGGAAATCGATCAATCCGTTTTTTAGGTAATTTTGGTTTTCTTTGGAAAAATCATAACCAACGAGATGAATCTTTTTGTGTTTTTTTGATTCCAGAAACTGCGCTACCGAAAACACCCGGGAATTGGTTACAAAAATGACCTCAATATCCGGATGCTTCACGAAAGCCTTTTCGAGGTTCCGAAACACAGATTCTTTTTCCGTGTCTGTGATCGTCAGTTTGATCAGTTGGTGGTCTACGTCATTTTCGAAAAAATAGTTTTTAAATCCTTCTTCGATTTTGGAGTAATTGTACCGGTTCTTTTCCTTGGAAATGGTGATAAACAAAATCTTTTTCGTGTTTTTCATACCAAAGGTACAGAGGCGAGCTCCCAGGAATCCGCTTTGAAAAAGGGGAGGACCTATGTAAGAAAGGCTCCCATTTACCTCAATATTGCTATCGATAAAGACAAACGGTATGGAATGCTCCTGGCAGTACCGTGTGAATGAAATGGATTCTTTGACGAAGGAGGGGGCCATCAGGACCCCGTCGAAGCGTTTTTGCTGCCTAATTTTTTCGGTCGACGCGATAAAGGTGCTTTTGTCATTCAGGTCAAAGAAAAAGGTGGCTACAGAGATACCGTATTGCCTGATTTCTTCCTCCGCCCGTTTGATGCCCTTGAGGGGGGTATCCCAGAAGTCGGTTCTTTCGGATCCTCTAGGGATCAGTACCGCAAGCCGATAAACCTTTCCTGAAGCCAGTCGGCTGGCTAAGATATTAGGCTGGTAGTTAAGCTGCTTGATGATGTTCTCTATTTTCGATTTGGTCTTTGCGGAAACACCCGTTCGGTTATGGATGACCCGGTCGACGGTACCTATAGACACATCGGCTAATCTGGCAATCTCTTTAACGCCGGATAACTTTTGATATTTTTTCATTCCTAAGGTATAACCCAATAGAGTAATTGGCTGTTTTAGCGGTCGAATAGTAAGATTTAGTGTAACTTGGCCAAGTTAGGAAAATATATTTAAAGTCTTCCGTTTGAGGATTTGATCGATTTTATCGGTGGGTCTTATCCCGTTTCCCTTTTTCAATGGAGGACGGGTGGTTCGATGTTCAGGTTTTTACCACTACAGTCCATGCAGGCATTGTCAGAAGTTCGGTATATTATTTTTATAGTCCTTTTTTTTGCTGCCATACGTACGCAAGGTCTTGCCATGGTTTCAAAGGGGAATGGTCTGGAAAACAGGATTGGAATGGCGTGCGCGGAGGGGTTATGCGCGGTAAAAAGGGCGTTTTTTTCCCAAATGGAATCCCGGTGCCACGGGCAACCTAATTTTTTTCTCAAATTTGGTTACATTGGTTACATTTGGTACCACTAAGAAACGGATACTTATGAAAAAAGGTACGGTTTGGACTGACCAGGAACTACTTGACGCACTTGCTGGATCCAATCAGGTAAACGAAGCCATTCTGCAGCTATATCAAGGTTATTACGCCGTTATGGAGAATTACATCGTTCAGAATAGCGGAACAGCAGCGGATGCCGCAGATACCATACAGGAGACCATGTTGGTATTTCTCAACATGGTGCAAACCGGAAAATTTCGGGGAGATTCCAGTATCAATTCGGTATTGTATGGTATCAACCGCAACATCTGGCTGACCACGCTAAGAAAACAAAAGAGTAGGGCTAACCGGGACCGGGCGTATACGAGTGAACAGGAAAGGGAAGTGAAGGATATCAGCAAAACGATGGAGGAAATGGAAGGCTACCAATTGGTTTTGTCCCTCTTTGAACGCCTTGGGAGCAAGTGTAAGCGTTTGTTGCACTTATTTTATTACGAAAGCATGTCGATGAAAGAGATCAGCGAAGCGGAGGGGTATACAAACGAGCAAGTGGCCAGGAATACAAAATACAAGTGCATGAAACAATTAATTGATCGCATCGAAGGCAATCCCCAACTTTACCAACTGGTAAAAAACGCATTGGAAAATGGAAAAGAAATACGATGATCCTTATCTGGTAGAATACCTGGACGGAAACCTCACGTCCGACGAAAAAGAATTGTTCGAGAAGGAACTGGAACGTGACCCGTCGCTTCGCGATCGGGTGAACCTGTATCGCTACACGCTCCGTGCCATAAAATCCAAAGGATATGAAACGTCTATCAAGGAGATTCAGCACGATTTTTTGAAACAGCGCATTGAAAACAAGGATTTTACGTCCATTTCCACCCCCAAACTCGAAAACAAGGTACGTCCCTTGCATTTTTGGGGGAGGATCGCAGCCAGTGTAGCCTTGTTGGGTACCCTGGGTTATGGGTTTTTCCTGCTGCAAAATGACGGCAATCAACTTTTCGAAGCAAACTACCTTTCCTACGAAATCACGGCGGACCGGGGAGTTGCCGAGCAGGAAAATTTGCTCGAATCGCTTTATTTGAAAGGAGATTTTAAGAACATGTTTCAGGCAATCGAGGGGAGTGAACCGGAAGCATATAGCTCGATGGAACTATTACTATTGGGTGCGGCCGCTTTGGAACTAAATCAGCCATCGGAGGCGTTGCGTTACCTACAAACGCTGGAAGCAGAGAATGCCAGCAACCAAGCCGATAATTTTCAAGACGAGGCGGACTTCTACATGGCACTTGCGTATTTGAAACAGGAGGCGTATGAAGACGCGCTACGAATGATCAAAAAAATAAAGGGAGACGATCAGCACAAATACCGCTCCAGCTTTTCCTGGACAGAAGAGTTGAGCGTTCGCCTGAAAACCCTTCGTTAGGTGTCCCAGAGGCCGATCCAGATCAGTATCTAAAATTTTTTCATTTTTTTTTCGGATAGTGGTTACATCTTTCTGCCTGGGTACAACCAAAGGAAAACTAAACAACGTAAACAAATGATACACAAACAAAAAAATCTGATTTCGGCAATTGTTCTGATGTTGTTCTTCGCCTCGATAGGCTGTACTCCCGAGGAGGATATCGTACCCGGAACCGGGGACGGAACCATGGGACTGCTTTTTAAATTGCAAGGAAATTCGACTACGGCCGCCAATGCCAGAACAAACGCAACAGGGCTACACTTTACCGATGGGTTTATTCAGATCCAGGAACTTGAATTGGAATTGGAAGGGGATTTCGATACGGAGGGTTTACCTGCGGCCGGGTCCTTCGATGACGATGACGACGAGGATGGAGACGAGTGGGAATACGAAATCGAGTTTGACGAAATCAAAAAGGTTACATTTGACCAATTTGACAGCGATGCGGATTTCTTTATTCAGATTCCGGAAGGCATTTATGAGGAAATTGAAATGGAAATAGATCTGATTGACTATCAAAACGAGCCTTCCATTCAATTAAACGGCACCTACACAAATGGTGACAATGAGGAAGTTCCATTTAGGTATGAATATTTTGGTGACGAAATCGATTTTGAAGTGGAAATTGAGGCAGAAAATGGTGGTTTTCGGGTCGATCGGGTTAACAATCCACTTATTCTCTTCGAGCTTATTCCTTCCCGTTGGTTTTCCACGATCAGTGGCGCGGAACTGGACGATGCCGATTTGGATGAAACGGGCGTAATGGTCATCAGTCGAACAAGTAACGTCTCTATTTATAGAAAAATAAGCGATAAGATCGCGGTAGACGCGGAAATTGAAATTGAGATTGATTGATTTGCTTGGTTACCTGTTAAAAAGTCCGGGTTTTCCCGGGCTTTTTTTCGACAACCACCAAGCGAAGATGAGAGGAGCCGGCAAAAGCGAAAGGTACCAAAACCGGATCCATGCGGGAGCCGGTTCGGTGCTGTTACCAATAAATACCAAATTAGCCCAATAGTACGGATGATGAAATTGAGCCATTTCGGGATCATTTCTCAGGGCATTTTTGGCCCGCTGCAATGCAACTGGAAAGCTGTATCCCCGATCCACCCAACGATAAAACTCCTGGCTAATATAAGCGGTAGCTTTGTCATTGGCTTTCCAGATACTGCTAACGACGTTGGAACATCCGGCGTACGAAAAGGCCCGGGACAAACTAATCAAGCCTTCGCTGGCGATCAAGGTGCCGGTGTGCGTTTGGCAGGCGCTTAGAAATACCAGTGACGTGTTTTGAAGGTTTAATTGATACAATTCTTCTGCATACAGCAGGTGGTCGGTTTCAGCGGGCGAAAAAACGATGAAGGGATCCGTGCCGGGTTTGGATGAGGAAAACGCGTGGGTAGCCAGATGGATCAGCGAAGCGCTTTCGGAATGTTTTAGAAATTCCGTTTTGGTAGCAGATTGGCCGGTGAAAGCCAGACCCGCCAGGACATCAATTTCGGATCCGGAATAGGGTAGTGGTTCGAATGCAGGATGGGGCATGGAATCCTGACCGGTGAAGGGAGCAAAGCCCAATCTTTGACCTCCGGCCGGTTTTTCTGAATCCTCGTGAAGGAATTTGCCAGAATAGAGGTACGAGAGGGCATGGTTTTCGACCAGAAATTGTCCTGCCGGATCCAGCATCATGTCAAAAGGAACGTGAACGAGAATCTGATCCGGCAGGATGATCCAATCGCGGTAGTCTTCGATCTCCGTGTAAGCTTCGGCAATCACTTGTTGGAACGCTTTGGTAGCTGCCGATTCCAGGTCTTTTCGGCGATTTCCTCTGGAATTGAGTACAGAGGATTGGAGTGTTCGGATGGTCGAGGTGACGGTCGCTTTTTCGCTGCTCTCGGCTAGTTTCAACCCCTGCGGAGTCAGGGTAAAACAAAAAACATCGTCCGCCGCGAAGAAGTACGAAAGAACTGCTAGATTGTTCGAATTCACGTGGGACTGAAGCGCGGAAAATTCAATGCGCTCGGCAGCTATCTTTTCGGAAAAATACACGGTAAAATCGTTATAGGAAGCGTACAGCCGACTTAGCGCCAGCTTGCTATCTCGTACGGCGGCCTCGAGTTCTTCGGCCCGTTTGGGAGAATAGTTTTCCATCAACTGCCTATTGGCACGGGTCAGCTGAAATTTTAGGGTCTTTTCTTGTTGAAGAAGTTCGGGTGGAATGCCGGCCTTTTCTTTTATTCGGGCCTCGTTACGTGCGAGTTCCAGTGCGGTGGCTTTGCTTTCTTCTGCCCAGCTGAAGCCTTGAATTAAATCATTGGGATCGTTGGTTTGTTTGTAACGGTCTATGGCGGCCGCTACTGCCGATTCGTAGCCTTTGCGTACGGCCTCGCCCAAAAATATCCGTGCTTCTTCATTGTCGTACAAATTATTCATGTAAAACACCAAATCGAAAGCCGTTTGGTAGGTGTGAAAGGACAGCCGATGCAGCGAAACTTCCTGGGTTTCCTTTGCCAATAAACCCGCGGTCTCTGCTTTGAGTAAAAGGGTCTCAAAGAGGTCGGTCATTCCCCAGTTTACATTTCCCGGCATAGGGTTCTGAAAAACATCCGTTTGCTGGAAGCTTTCATCAAAACTTAGTAGGGCAAGGTGGAATGATTGAAGCGCTTTCTTGTATTGTTTTTTTTGATGCCATGCTTTTCCCAGTAATTGGAATGATTCCCCGTTTCGGTAATTGTTCGCAGTTGGCGTGTTCGTTCCGGGGTTCATTTCTTTTGTTGCCGCATCTTGCAGCAAATCGATCACTTTATCGGGCTGATTTGTCAACAGGTAAATATCAGCCAGGATATTCTGGTGGAGTCGATTACCGGCGGCCGCTTGTTGCTCGGTCTGTTGCAGGTAATAAAGTGCGGTGTCCGGCGCATTTTTTTCTACATATAGTGCGGCCAGCTTGCGCATGATTTCATCCCTGTCAATGGTTAGCTCCAATGCCTGCGTGTATAGATCGGCCGCTTTGGTAAAGGCGTTTAGGTTGGTCCATGCGGCTGCTTCGTTGCTGAGCAGGCTAAATAAGGCGTATTCTGTGGCGGTAGAATTATCCAGAGACCGGTCCTCCAGCAGGGCTGACTTTGCCTTGGAGAAGTAATTGACAGCCTGGGTGTAATTACCCGATTCGTAGTAGATAACGCCGAGAGAGTTGTAGAGCCTCCCCGTTTCGTTTTTATCGGCTTTGGTGCGTAAGGCTGCTTCCGCGCGGTTCAGGTAAAAAATACTGCTATCCGCCTGATTCATTAAAAAGAAGTTTTCCCCCATAAACAAATAGGAATGGAAGAGCAACGAGTCCGATAGGTTGTTTTTCCTGGCAGTTAGAATTCCCTTTTTAAGGGTTTGTATGCTTTTTTCCGGCGCGTTTTGGATTAGGAAAAGCGTGCCTAGCTTTTCGTAAGCGTCTAGCAAAACGGTGTCTGGTACCATCCCGTCTGCCTGGGCTTCAATGATCCCCTGGAACAAGTGCATGGCGCTACTGTCGGTTTTTGCGTCCGGGACTTCGGCATAAAAATAGGAAACAGCTGCCTCGTAGTTCTCCAACCAATCGCTTTCCTGTCCCATTCCTGCAACAGGTAGAAGCAGGAAAAAAAATGATAGATAGTGTATGCACCGGGTTTTATCCATAAAGCCATTTGTCGCCGCAATTACCGCGCGAGGCGCGAAACAACGACCAGGTAAGGCGGCCTAGGTCTTCGTGTTTCGGGCGAAAATCGGCGGGTTGTTCTGGGTGTGCTAAAGTTAAAACGCATGGTTGATGCAGAAGGTTTGGCAGATACGATTTGCCCTTGTTTTTCCTGGATTTCGTTGATGAGATCCTGGGGCACATCGTCCATGGTTTCGAAATAAAAGAATTTTATTCCCAACGAATTCAACGCGCGCATGCTGCCATCGCTGAGCCGGTAGTAGAGGGTAACGTCTTTTTCGGTGCCGTTTACTGGTTGGACTCCAAAGAAATTATTTTCAAGGCTTTGTTGGAGGTCAATTATCCCGGTTTGATTCCCTACGATCAGCCCTTGATCCGCCAGGCGTTCTCCGCCGGGACCCACTTCGTCAAACGCACACTCGTCGTCATCGCTATCCTCGTCATCGCTATCCTCGTCATCACTGTCATCATCGTCATCGTCATCATCATCGTCGTCATCCTCACATACGGGCAGCGCAGAAGGAGTTCCATTAAAAACAGGTACTACCGTCGCAGCGCCCTGGTCCACCACATAGATACCATCCAGGTAATTGATACCGCCTATGCTTACAAAAAACTCACAGGTAGTTTCACCCTGGCTAAAGCTAACCTGGTATTTCAATCCGGTTTCGCTGGCATTGATATCGATGGTGCCGGTTTGGGGATCAATGACCAACCCTTCTGGAAACACCGAAAAAGTCCCCGATCCTTCAATACCTACCGGATTGACAAAATTATCCCCGGTTTCTGTAATAAAGAAAAGCGTATCCGGATAGGCGAAGCCCGTACAATCTTCCATAGCAGGACCGTTTCGAAGATCGGCCTCTGTCTGCTCGGGATCACAAGATATCCAGGTTAAGCAAAGGAGCAAAAGAAAATAGACGAAATAGCTGTGAGAAACCATGGGTAGTTTTCTTGTATGTCGCATCGGAATCGAATCATGTAACCAGAAATCTCATAAAAAAGATCATTTTGGTGTAATAATTGTAGCCATTTTTTTTGTGTGAGTCAAATACAATGGATGAGAAGCTGCCTTTTTTTGGTTAGGCTATATTTTTTTGAACGAAAAGCTACACCTAAAACAGATGGATGCAATGAATACCCCCAAATTACTTGAAACAGTACTGGATAAGCTGGAAAAATGGCTCACTGCTTTGGTAGCCTATTTACCGAATCTTGTCCTGGCTATTTTAGTTTTTATGGTTTTTCTTTTCTTCGCCCGTTTCGTCGAGCGTTTTTCTAAGAAGCAGCTGATCAATGTACATCTGGATGAAACGATTAGCCGTTTTTTGAGCCGCCTGATCTTCCTTGGAATAATGGTAGGAGGACTAATGCTGGCACTGTCTATCTTAAACCTTACCGGTACAGTCACGTCCATTCTTGCCGGACTTGGGATACTTGGCCTGGCTCTGGGATTTGCCTTTCAGGACACGGCGGCCAATTTTATGTCCGGTATTTACATTACGTTTCAGCAGCCCTATGCCATCGGGGATGTGATCGAAACCCACGACGGCATCATGGGTAATGTGGTGGACGTAAACTTGCGGGTGACCAAGGTAAAAACATTTGATGGTCCGATGGTGTACGTTCCAAACCGATTCCTTTTTCAAGAAAATTTCATTAATTATACGGAAGCAGGTAGAAGAAGAATACGGATAGATTGTGGGGTAAGCTATGGAGAGGATTTGGAGCTGGTAGAGAGAGTAGCCTTGGAGGCCGTCAGTGATGTGCCCGGAAAAATAGAGGGGGAGGATGTTTCCCTTTTTTGGAAGGGGTTTGGCGATAGTTCCATAGATTTCTCGGTCAATATTTGGCTGGAATACACCCGTGAAAACCGGGCCTATATTGTTGCAAAAAATCAGGCGATTAAGAATATCAAAAAAGCGTTCGATGAACACGGGATTACCATCCCTTTCCCCATTCGTACGCTGGATTTCGGCATCAAGGGAGGAGAAAAATTCTCCGAACAATTGACCAATGCCCAGGTTTCCTTTCGCAATAAACCGGACTGATTCAAACGATGCGGTCGGTAACCCGCAGTGGGATCCGTTGACTCGCCGCACATGTCTTGTAAAAGGGAGAAGTGATTACGACCACAAGGGATCAAGCAAAAAAAAACGGGTCCCCAATTGATGGTGGACCCGTCTTTAACCTACGATTGTAGAAATCAGTGGTTTATTTTTCTTCTTCCGCGAAGATCATTTCCTTCAGCTCTTCTTTTGCTACCCCGGTTTTTTGCTGGAGTTTACCGATTAATTGGTCCTCCTGACCTTCAGCGTACGTGAGGTCGTCGTCGGTGAGCTCTCCATATTTGGCCTTAAGTTTGCCCTTTAGCTCGTTCCAATTTCCTTTAAGTTTCAATTGATTTGACATGTGACTATTGGTTTTAATGAAAAATTATTTTCTAATTTGTATACGATTAGTACAATAACTGTTCCAAACCTCTTGCTCTATGACAAAAATAAAACTGCCGGGCCATTTAAAAGCGCTTACCATATTGCTTTTATTGATCGTAATCATTTACATTCTGATCATCGGCAGAAGCTTACTGATTCCGATCATACTTGGCGGATACATCGCCATGCTTTTAATTCCGGCCTGTAATTGGATGGAAACCAAGCGATTTCCCCGTCCATTGGCAGCAGTAGTGGCATTGTTGACTTCACTTGCCGTATTGGTTGGATTGATCTTACTGGTAATCTTGCAGGTCAGGAGTTTTTCAAGGGATTTTGAGGATGTTTCGGGGCGATTGAATCAATACCTGGCCGATCTGGACCAAATGGCAACGGATGTTTTTGGCGCCAATTTGGGCATTGAAAACGGTGTCGATAAGACCCAATTGTACGAGTTACTGGAATCAAACAGTGAAACCGTTTCTAATTTTTTACTTTCGACGATCGGTTCGCTTTCGGGAGTGGTGCTATTGCCGGTTTTTATATTTTTTATGCTTATCTACCGGGACCACCTGGCAAATTTTATAGCCAAATTTTTTGTATCAGAGGAAGAAGAGCATGTCAAATCAACGATAAGGGACTTGCGAAAAGTAGTGCAATATTACATCATTGGCATGGTGAAGGTGATGGGGATTTTAGCAGTTCTCAATACAGTGGCGTTATACAGCATCGGGGTCGAGCACGCTGTTTTTTTTGGGCTTTTTGCAGCCTTGTTAAATATTATCCCTTACCTGGGGCCATTTCTGGGCGCAATACTTCCCTTTATTTTTGCTTTTCTGACCATGGACGGGTTGATTTATCCCTTAATGGTGGTGATGACGTTTACCGTTATTCAGCTGATCGAAAGTAATTTTCTTACACCGAAAATCGTCGGAGGAAATGTCAATTTGAATGCCCTGGTAACGTTTTTAGGCTTGCTGATAGGTGGGGCGATCTGGGGAGTCATTGGGATGATTCTCATTATTCCGACGCTTGCGATTTTAAAACGGATTTTTGAATTGAAAAATAGCACCAAACCCTTTGCGTATTTGTTTGGAGAAGAAGAGATCAAACCGGTATTCAAAAGTGAAAAAAATGAACGTTAACTGGCCATTTTTTCTGACGGTAGTCACCATGCTTTCCCTCTCCTGTGCCTCCGAGGCGGACAAAAAGGGGAGGTTCTTATTGAAAGGAAACAATGAAATGGCGGAAGGGAACACCAAGGGGGCTATTTCCTATTACGATGAGGCCCTGGCCATCGATCCTTTTTTTAAGGAAGCGTATTATAATCGGGGACTGGCCAAGCACGGGCAGCTGCGCTATGCAGAAGCCATAGCTGATTTTGATAAGGCGATCGAACTGGATGAAACCTACCGAGACGCCCAGCTTCAACGCGTCATCGCTTATCTGGATTTTGGAGAAAACTACAAAGCCTTAGAGAGCAGCAATGCGTTGGTAGCGCAGAACAAAGCAGATGCCCAAGCCCATTTTGTAAGCGGTCTTAGCCTTACGGCTTTGAAGCGGTATCAGGAAGCAAAACAGGCGTTCGAGCAGGCACGCGTGCTGAATCCAGAAAACGTGGAGCTTTATATCAACCTGGCCACCGTAAATTACCACCTGGGCGAATGGGATAAGGCGACCGAGGATTTAACCCGGGCAGAGGGACTGGACCCGGGCCACAGCATGATTTACAACCTGCAGTCGCTGATTCATTTTGAGCAGGGTGCCTACCAAAAGGCGTTGGATAGCGTGGAGGAGGCCATATCGCTGGAAAAAGATCAGGCGTTTTATTACAACAACAGGGGTTTATACCGCCTTTACCTGGGTGATCTGGAGGAAGGTTTGAAGGACATCAATTTCAGCCTAAAGCAAAACAGCCGCAACCTGTATGCGCTGCGCAATAAAGGTATTTACTACTATAAAAAAGGAGAGATGAAACTGGCAGAACGATTTCTTGGCGAAGTGTCGGAGAAAGATCCGTCGATGCCCTTGGTGGAGGAGTACCTGCCTTCCGGCGAATAGCGATCCGCTTTCGGTCCCCACGGGCTATTCGGATAGGCCTTTTTTGGTACGGCGCCATATATGGCTCCTGGAAGCTTTTTTTGTAAAGCGGCTGGCGGATTCCCTGCAAGAGGCAGGCCGTTTGCCTGAATCGTAACCGAACCATTCACCCATACCTAGGACGAACCAACACAGCGTGCCCGCCCCCTACCGTGGGTGAGGCAGGTGGTTGGTAGGCTAGAAACAATTTCCGGTTTCAGTTGGATTGCGCCTCGCTTCAATGTGACAAAAATTACTTTTTCTCCCTTTCCCTTTCCCTACTTTTGTTAGGTAATTTGACAAAAGAAGAAGATGTTTAACTTATTCCATAAAAAAGCAAAAGCGTACAGCGATCTCAGTGCCGAAGAATTTTATCAAGGCATGAAACAAAAAAATGCAGTAGTAATTGATGTTCGGACCGCAGGTGAATTTCACGGCGGCAAACTGGCTGGAGCCAGAAATCTGGACATGATGTCTCCCGACTTCAAAAAACAGGTACAAAATCTCCCAAAGGACAAAGCATACTACCTGTATTGCCGGAGTGGTAACCGAAGTGGCCATGCGTGTGCTACCATGGCCGGATTGGGTTTCGAAAACGTGTACAACCTCGCGGGAGGCATTGTTTCCTGGCCCTATTAAATCACCTATGTGACCGAAGTCATACAGTACTTGGGGCACCACCCATACCTTTGAATAATCCATCATTAATCTATAAATGCCATGAAAGTAGAACAAATTTATACCGGTTGTCTTGCCCAAGGGGCCTATTACATCGAATCCAATGGTGAAGCAGCCATCGTAGATCCGCTTCGGGAAGTACAGCCTTATATAGAGAAAGCAGAGCGAAATGGGGCTACCATTAAATACATCTTTGAGACGCATTTTCATGCGGATTTTGTTTCCGGTCATCAGGACTTATCGGCAAAAACAGGTGCTAAAATCGTTTTCGGTCCTACCGAGATGCCAATGGGTTTTGACGCAATCGTAGCCAAAGACAATCAGGAATTTCGCGTAGGAGGGGCCACCATCCGGGTGATTCACACACCCGGCCACACCATGGAGAGCTCGGTTTTCTTGCTTTCCGATGAAGCAGGTAAAGAAGTAGCGCTATTTACAGGTGATACCCTCTTTATCGGCGATGTAGGAAGACCGGACCTTGCACAAAAGGTGATCAAAGACCTTACCCAGGAAAAACTTGCGGCTCATTTATACGATTCCCTGCGGGAAAAGATCATGCCATTGGCCGACCATCTGATCGTTTACCCTGCGCACGGGGCGGGAAGTGCTTGTGGGAAAAACATGAGTAAGGAGACGAGCGATACCCTTGGAAACCAAAAGAAAACGAATTATGCCTTGCAGGAGATGAGCAAGGAAGCCTTCATCAAAGAAGTTCTTACGGGGTTGACGCCTCCTCCGGCCTATTTTCCGCAGAACGTGTTGATGAATATCCAGGGGTATGATAGCATTGATGAGGTACTGGATAGGGGACAGCAGGCTTTGTCGCCAGCGGCGTTTGAAGCGGCTGCCAATGAAACGGGTGCGGTAGTACTGGATACCCGTGCCCCCGAGGTTTTTGCGAAGGGATTTATTCCGAATTCGATAAATATCGGAATCGACGGAAGTTTTGCCGTATGGGTAGGTACCCTGATACCGGATGTGAAGCAAGAAATTCTGGTGGTAGCAGACGAAGGAAGAGAAGAAGAGGTGATCACGCGATTGGCTCGTGTGGGATACGATCATGCACTGGGTTACCTCAAAGGCGGTTTCGCAGCCTGGCAGGAAGCAGGAAACGACACCGATCGTATTCCGGTGGTTTCTGTGGAGGAGTTGGCCGAGTTGAAATCAGCAAATCCAGCCCTGAATGTGCTGGATGTGAGGAAAGCCAGCGAGCACCAAAGTGAACATGTAATAGGTGCCGGGAATGTACCACTCGACTACATCAATGAAAACATGGCGATGATCAAAAAGGACCAAACGTACTATGTGCATTGTGCAGGAGGGTATCGCTCCATGATCTTTAATTCGGTGTTGAAGGCGAGAGGCTACGACAATCTGGTGGATATTCAAGGCGGTTTTGACGCGATCAAGGCCTCTGGAAAATTTCCGGTCAGCGACTACGTTTGCCCAACCACCTTATTGTAAGCCCATTTTTGGTTGATGTTTTGGTTGTGATGGCAGGGACCTGGTCCCTGCCATTTTCGTAGAAAGCCACCAAAGGTGACAAGGGTCACAAAAAATCTGAAAAAAAATGAATTGGTTTACAGTTGGTTTTGTGGCAGCGACGTTCCTTTTGTTCGGAAATGCTGCCCGTGGGCAGGAAGTAACGGATACCGTTGCAAGGGATTCCGAAAAGCGGAATCTGGCCTCCTTTGTAAAAAGTGGGGAATTTGACTTTCATGTGCGGAGCGTTTACATGCAAACGATCAACAAGGGGGATTTAACAGACTATTCTACCTGGGCATTGGGTGCCGGTATGGGCTATTACAGTCCGTCCTTTAAAGGATTTCATGTAGGGTTCAGTGGTTTCTTCGTCTTTCAGATGTATGCGCAAAATTTGCAGTTAGCGGATCCCCTCACCGGGAATCTAAACCGGTACGAAATTCTGTTGTATGACATGAACGATTTTGAAAACACCAAGGATCTGGACCGGCTCGAAGACTTGTACCTGAGTTATCTGAATGGAGATATAAGTTTCACCTTCGGACGGCAGAAAATAACGACTCCTTTGCTTAACGAGCAGGACAACCGAATGCGACCGAACATCTTCAGCGGATTAACGCTGCGGTATAACCCGGGCAAATGGAAGTATACCCTGGCCTGGTTTGATCACGTTACCATGAGAGGTACCGTGGATTGGTACGGCGTCGGAGAATCCTTTGGTGTATATCCGTTTGGTAGAAACGTGTGGGGGGAAGCATCGAAATACAAGGGGAATATCGAATCAAAGGGCATTGGTTTGCTGGGTATTTCAAACAGCAGTGAAAAGCTAGGACGCCTGAAACTCTGGAGTTATTTCGCAGAAAATGTGTTTGGGTTGCAATTTGCGCAATGGGATAAGACCCTTCCGCGGGGTAAACTGAACCTTGACCTGGGCCTGCAGGGGTTTTACCAAACCGCTCTCGAAGCGGGAGGGAATGGTGATCCGGCAAAAGCCTACATGCTCCCAGGAGAACGTAGCCACGGCTTCGGCATGAAACTGGGTATTTCCGACAGGCAGCAGGGAGTGTCGGTAAACGTATTGCGAATCGCAGCGAGTGGAAGGTTCTTGTTTCCCAGAGAATGGGGGCGAGAGCAGTTTTATGCCAGTCTTCCGCGCGAACGATTTGAAGGAAACGGAGGTTTGACAGCCTTGGCGTTAAAATACGATTGGTTTCCAGAAGATAAACCTTTTCGTGGGAATTTGGGCCTGAGCAGGGTAGCCGCACCGGAGACAAACGACTACCGAATGAATAAATACGGCGTTCCCTCCTACTTTCATGTCTCAGCGGGGCTGGATTTTCCCCTTAAAGGATACCTGGAGGGAATGGACGTAAAATTTCTGCTGGTAAACAAGACAGCGACTGCCCCGGAACGTGTAGCAGAAGCTAGTAGAATTAATCGGGTGGACTTATGGAACATTAATGTAATTCTCGATTATAGATTTTAACAAAAAAGAAAAAACGATAGAAAAATGGAACAAATGATTGAATGGATCAAGCAGCCCTGGCCTTGGTATGTGGCGGGCCCTTTGATAGGACTTACCGTACCGGTTTTATTGATTATTGGGAATAAGTCCTTTGGGATATCTTCTTCACTGCGGCATGCATGCGCAGCCTGTATTCCGGCAAAAATTCCTTTTTTCCAGTACGATTGGAAAAAGGAAAACTGGAATCTGGTGTTCGTTTTGGGGGTGTTTTTGGGAGGAGGAATAGCTTCGCTTTTCCTGTCCAATCCGGAGGCAATTGTGGTAGCGGAGAGTACCCAGCAGGATTTGGCCCAATTGGGGATCACAGATTTTAGAAGCCTTTTACCGGCAGATATCTTTTCCTGGAGTAATTTATTTACGTTGAAGGGTCTTTTCTTCTTTGTTATAGGGGGATTTCTGGTAGGATTCGGAACCCGGTACGCCGGTGGATGTACTTCCGGGCATGCCATAATGGGGATAAGTAACCTACAATGGCCTTCCATGGTAGCGACTATGTTTTTCATGCTTGGCGGGTTTGCAATGACCCACCTGATTTTGCCCTATATCATGCAATGGGTCGGGCTTTAATAGCGCAGGGTAACAAAAGACATCATTTCAAACAAAACAGACAATGAAAGTTAAAGAGATAATTGAAAGCAACCCCGTAGAATGCGAAGCACCGAACATGCGGAAGGACCAGGAATCAGGCTGGAAGCTGTTGAAATACCTGATTGTGGGCATTTTATTCGGAATTGTATTTGTAAAGGCAGAGGTAATCTCCTGGTTTCGGATTCAAGAGATGTTTCGGCTGCAATCCTTCTTCATGTACGGGGTAATTGGCTCGGCTATCCTGGTGGGGGTACTATCCATACAGGTAATCAAGCGGTTGGGAATAAAGACCCTGGCTGGAGAACCCATAAAAATTGCCAATAAGGAATTTCGGAAGGGACAGGTTATTGGAGGTTTTATTTTTGGCCTGGGTTGGGCACTTACCGGTGCCTGTCCAGGGCCCTTGTTTGCCCAGATAGGATTTGGCTACTCGGTAATTGTCGTAACCCTGCTTAGTGCCATTGCCGGTACCTGGGTGTACGGAAAATTCGCCGACAAGCTACCCAATTAGAAACAATCCACTTGCAGGGAAGCAGGCCGGACCGGAAGTACATACGTACGCTGGTCCGGCTTTTTTTTAGGGGGTTTCCCCGCCTTCCTCCTCCACCAATTCCCTCAAATCTACGGGTACCACCCGCGACACACCGGCTTCGATCATGGTTATACCGTAGATGATATCCGTACTTGCCATGGTGCGTTTGTTGTGGGTAACGATGATGAATTGGGATTCGTTGGAAAAGGTCTGAATGATCTGGTTAAACTTATCGATATTGGCATCGTCCAGGGGTGCATCTACCTCATCAAATATGCAAAAGGGGGCTGGTTTTAGCAGGTAAATGGAAAAGAGCAGGGAGGTGGCTGTAAGCGTTTTCTCTCCTCCGGATAGTTGGTTGATGGATAAGGGCCGTTTTCCTTTTGGCTTGGCGATGATTTCGATGCTGCTTTCCAAGGGCATGTCCGGATCGGTTAGTTTTAGGTCACAGTCATCCTCTTCTGTGAAGAGCGAACGAAATACCTTGATAAAATTCCCCTTAATTTTTTCAAAAGCATCCAGGAAGGTTTCTTTCGCTACCTGATCAATTTCGTTAATGGTCGTAATGAGCGATTCTTTTGCTTTTAGCAAATCTTCTTTCTGTTCGGTAATGAATTCATGCCGCTTTTTGATCTCGTCAAATGCTTCCATTGCCATGGGGTTAATGGGGCCCATTTTTTCCAGCTTGTTTTTTGCTTGTTGTACCTCTTCCCGAAGACTGGCTTCGTCTTTGGTAGCAAAAGCTTCCGATTCTTCGGGGTCTTCCTGAATTAGCTGATCCAAATCGAGTTCGAATTCTACACTGAGGCGTTCCTTCAATCCATTTAATTTGAGGTTGATTTCATTGGCCGCCTGTCTGAATTCCATGATCAGGGCGTCTACCTGCTCTTTTTTTTGCTGGATTTCGCGGATGGCTTTTTCGGCCTGGTCGATTTCTCCCCGAAGCGCATAATAGCCCTTCTCTGCCTCACTGACCCCCAACTCAATCTGCTCTTTCTCGGTGTAGAGCTCGATCAGTTCGTCATCCTTTATTTCGTTATTGTCAATCAGGGATTTTATTTCCAGATCCGTCTGGGTAAGTTCCCGCTGTGCTTTTTCGATGCGCTCACGGCTATTCTGGAAGGTACTTTGCTTGAACCCAATTTCCTGCTCAATGCTCTGCAACTTATTCAGCTGTTGGTGGAATTGTATGTTTTGCTCGTTGTATTCCGAAGACCGGCGGGAAAGCTCATCGGATGCCTCCTGCAACTGCTCGTTAACCTCGCGAATGTCCGCCTCCAAGGATGCGAATGCCTCCTTTTCTGTGCCCAAAAGTGGGCCTATTGCGTCCAGTTCTTCTGTCAGCTGCTGGATTTTTTCCTGGATATCCTCCTTCTTGTCGGCATTCGACGTCAGCATTTCTGCCAGTTGTTCTTTCTTTGTACGAACAGAGACGAGCTCCTGGTTTAGCTCGTTGACCACGGACTGCTGTTCTTCCAGTTCCGTTTTGAAGGTGATGGCTTTCAGCGCAGAAAGGTCGGCAGATTTTCTGTCCAGATTGGCTTTTATCTCCGTGATGGTTTTTTGGTGGGACTTGATCTCTTTTTCCAGTTTTTCGAGATTTTTAGCCCGACCGATCCTTTTTCCTTCGAAGAGCCCGACCGATCCGCCCGAAATGGTAAACCGCCGGTCGATAAACTTCCCGCTTTCGGTGATAAAGATAGCCTCCTGTGTTTTGGGTACCTGGTGGATGTCTCCCTTGAAAATGTAGACATCGTCTAGCAAGTAGCCTACCAGTCGCGCATATTTGCTGTCGTATTCGATGATTTCGGTGGCAGGTACCGCGTCCGAAAACAGTTTATTCTGGGTAGGGCGAAATTTCTCGAACCGATCCAATACAAAAAAATGTGCCTTGCCCTTACCCGCGTCACTCAAGAGTTTAACGGCATCGATCGCCTCTTTTTCGCTGTCCACCACATAATAATTCATGTAGTTTTCCAGGAAGTTTTCGATGGTTACCCGGTATTTTTCGTCGGTGGTCAATACATCCGAGAGCAAGGGGGTATTTTTTCCCCATTTGCTATTTTTTTTCAGAAACTTGATGGCCTCCGGATATCCTTCCAGGTTGTCTACCAGTGATTTGGTAAGCTGGAATTCGTTGTTTTTAGCATCCAGCTTCCGGTTAACCTGCGTCAACCCTTCCCGGATCAATTCCAGGGTGTGCGTGGCCTGCTCTAGTTTTTGTTGGTGGTCGGCTTCTTCTGCCTTCAGGCGAAGCAGCTCTCGTTTTTCTACCTCCAGACGTTCCTGGATTTGTTCCAATTTTTCCTTAAACCCGGCCAGACTCTCCACCTGACTGCTGTCATCCGTAGCGGTCTTTTCCAGTTCCTGTTTTAGGGTAGATACTTGAATTTGTTTGATCTCCTGGCTTTTAGAAAGCTGGTAGACGGCGTCTCGTTTGCTGGCATACGTCGTTTGCAACTGCTTTTGCTTTTCCTGCGCAGCGCCATGTTGGGTCTTTTTGTCCTCGTACACTGTTTTCAGCTCCTGTACCAGTTGCTCCTTCTCGGCAATTAGTTTTTCGGCAATTGTCTTTTCCTGTTCCAGGGAGCGTATGCTGAAGCCAGCCCGTTCGTTACTCTTTTTATCTTCGTCGATTTGTGCCCGTAATTCCTGGGATTTGTCCTGAAGGAAGCGCAGCCGTTCGTTTTTAATTTTTTTATCACTTTCAAATTGCCGAATTTTCAGCACGTGCTCATTTAACGTTTTTTGCCTACTTGCTAACAATTTCTCTTTGTTGACCATGTCAGCTTTCAAACGTTCGAGAGCGGCTTCTTTGGCGCCCATGGCCACATTCAACTGAATTTTATGATCGCTCTCCTCTTCGAGTTTCCGGTTCAGTCCGATTAGGTTATCGCGGTGCTGCAAAACGCCTTTCTTAGCCAGTGCAATACTGGAGGCCTTATATGCTTTTTTTATTTCAAAGTAACGCGCCGCCTGCCGGGCCTGTTTCTCCAGTGACTTCAGGTTTTTATCTATTTCATACAGTAAATCTTCCACCCGGTCCAGGTCGGCATCGGTGTCTTCCAGTTTGCGAAGCGTTTCTTTTTTACGGGTTTTGAATTTGGATATGCCGGCTGCCTCTTCGAATAATTCCCTTCGGGAATTGTTCTTGTCATTGAGAAGCTCGTCGATCATCTTCAACTCGATGATGGCATAACTGTTCGAATTGATACCTGTATCCATAAACAGGTTGGTGATGTCCTTTAGCCTACACGTGATCCCATTTAACAGGTACTCGCTATCCCCGGATCGGTAGTACCTCCGGGTAATGGTCACATGGGTATATTCGGTTGGAAGAAGGTTTTTTGTATTTTCAAAAGTAAGGGAGACCTCTGCCATGTTTAGCGGTTTCCGGTTTTTTGTCCCGTTAAAAATGACATTCTCCATTTTGTCTGAGCGGAGCATCCGCGTTTTCTGCTCCCCCAATACCCAGCGGATCGCATCTACCACATTGGATTTACCGCAGCCATTGGGCCCTACGATCCCGGTAATGCCCTTGTCGAAATGAATCAGTACCTTGTCACCGAAACTTTTGAATCCCCTGATTTCTAATTTGGAAAGCTGCATGTAGCTAGAGTTTATGCCAAACAAATTTAACCCAAACGAACCAAATAGCAAGGAAGACCGGGTTTGTTATGCATCAAAAAAGCCAGTCTTCCCTTCGGTAGACTGGCTGGACCTGTAGTGACAGGAGCTTAATCCATTAATTGAGGTTTTTTTTATTTTTTGTCAGGACAATGTTTTTATCAAATAAGTCGTATATCTCTGTAAAAACTTGTGGATAAACCGGCTTTTCCAGATACCCAATCACTTGCGGATATTTGTTTGACTTTGCCTTGTCTGCCGGGTCGGTAGAAGAGGTCACCATGACTACTTGTATTTTGTCTTTATAGTCCTTCTCCTGAAGCATTTCCAAAAAAGACCATCCATCCATTACAGGCATGTTGATGTCCAGAAAAACCAAAATGCTATCAAAATCCGCATTTCTACTCTCCAGTACATCGAAGGCAAGTTTGCCGTTTTCTGATGTGTGGATGGGCCCACCTATGGGAGAGGTCTTGACAATCTTTTTGATGTAATGCAAGGTCAAAATATCATCATCCACGATGATCGTTTCAAGTTTTTGTTTCATTCCCTAGCTTAGTTTAGTTGACCTGGAAATTTATCGGAATGTCCGTTAAATCTCTGTCATTCGAATTTATCACTTAAATCAAGATAATCAAAACGGAAATTAAAAAAATAAGGTACAGATTCATAAAACTAACCCGATACTTATTTAATAAAATATTTGGAATATTTAGTAGTAAAAAACCTATTCCTTCTTATCCAATAAATTGAGATCAGGTCGGTAAATCCATCGTTTTTTGTCGTTCAAATGGGATTAAATAGAGTTGATCCAAGGCGGAATCTACCACGCTATCTTTCTGAATTCGAAGCTCCAAAAAGTAGTTGAATTCTAGTTAAATGCCGTTGGTTTGACCTAATTTGTCTTTCAATCTTGAACTATTGGTTTGGTAAAATAAAATCATTAAAAAATGCTAATTTAAATCAATGGATCTAATCCGACGCGTTATAATTAAAAAATTAATAATCGTAAATTGTGCCGATAAATTAATTAACGGTAATATATACGGAAATAATTACTTTAATTACTTTTAAATGCTTTGTAAAAATTTTTGTTGCACCATGTTTTTTTTATCTCTATGTTTATACAATTGAAAGAGATACTTGTAATATTTAAACCTGTATCTCGATGGATTTCGGATTTACTGTTTATCAAATTAAAAAATTAAACCATGTGGACCTCAGAAAAAAAATCAAGCCAGTCTATGGCTGAGCCAAGTACAACTTCTTTTTTTGCTCCCGGATTCAGGATGAATGGTGACATAGATTCCAACAACGACGTGCGGGTAGAGGGGATTATCCAGGGAAACCTGACAACTACCAAACGCATCATTATTGGCAAAACCGGGCAGGTTATCGGTAATGTGAAAGGAAGCCAGGTATCGATTATGGGAGAAGTGGTCGGAGAGGTCATCGCCACGGACATCACCGTTATTGGAGAAACAGGAGTTGTCCACGGTACGGTACTAACGAACAAAATCAAAATCGAATCCGGAGCAGAAATAGAGGCCTGCATCAAAAAATACAAAGAAACTCCGGAAACGGAAGCGATTCCGTCCGAGACGAAAAAATTGGATCTCCACAAACGGAAAGAGCACGTATTGCAGCAGTCCGAACTGGCTAAAATCAGCATGGAAAACTGACTCAGCCAGGTGCTCGATCGCCAAGGGATTAATTGTCCCTTAGCGATTGACCAAGTTGCAATGGCTGTTCGGACAGCACCAGTCGGGAGGCTTGCTCAACAATACGGTCCAACGTATCGTTTGTGGCCCGAAAGCCTTCCAGAACTACCCGGGTGCATCCGGTTTTGTCAAGGAAGTAAACCGGGTTCCGTAGCGTTATTTCCTTACCTAAATCCCTTTCAAGACAGGTTTTCACATCGTTTTTAGGCTGGTAGAACACCGGGAAGACCAAATCGTCAGTCAAATAGGAATTGATCCAGTTGATAGCGCGTAGATGCTCGTCGAACGTATTTCTATTGAATCCGATGAGGTGAAAATTCAGTTTTTTAATTTTTTTTAGTGACTGTACCAATTCTTTCCGATTTTCCTTCGTAATAGGGATCATGTCAGAAGGATTGGTAACGACAATGACGCGCTTGTTCTGTATGAGGGATCGGAGATGAACGTTTCCATGATGGGTTTTGACCAAGAGATCCGGAAAAGCAAGGTTCATCTCAAGCCGGGATGGGGTTTGACTTTCTGTTTTCATTGCAGTGGAGGGTTTATAACTTCTTAAAGTAGCATTTTTTTGTAGTAGGAATATACGAAAAAACTATTACTATATTTATGAAAATTAGTACTTTACTTTCAAAAACTGATTAAAATCATAGAATCACCCCATTAATGACGGGTTTGAACGGGTCCATAGGGCTGCCCACGGCTGAGCGCTTCCCTGGCAGATCAGCCTGATACGGGGAACCTTTCGACGTGGCTTCTTCATAAAAGGAGCTTCCCATTAAAAAATAGTACCGGGAAACGAATATATTTTGTACATTCAACCTTTGAAGAAAGTGAAAACCTATGGATTCAGGTACTATATTTTACATCATTGCCATCGTCATTTATTTCATCTATACTTCGTTCATACAGAAGAAACCGGGCAGCCCGGAGGCAAACCCCGAAAAAACCGAAGGCCCACCCCAGAAAAAAACCAGCTTTGAAGACTTATTGCGTGAAATCAGAAACGAACAGGGGCAAAGAGAACGGGATTTGGAGGGTACATCCGAACCTGAACCAGTAAAAACCGCTTCTTCTGCCACCGAAGTCGCGGAGCAAAGGGAAGCAACATACGTCGCACAACAGCAAGAGGCGGAGGGCGCTTACAAAAACCCGTACAGGGACATCAAACAACCTTTGGTGAAGTTGGATGACCAGGTAGACCTGGAAGATGGTAAAAAGATCCTTGGCGAAGTCGTAGATGTGGCGGAGGAATTTCCCGGAACCAGCAAATACGCCAGGTTACTTAAAAACACCTCTTCAGCCCGGGATGCCGTTATTTTGACGGAAATTTTCAACAGGAAACATTTTTGATCCATCCATGCGGATTTTCCTCCTATTGACTTCTGCAAAACCGGTCCTCGCCTCGTGTTAGCCCGATGGTTAAAATCGTTGGGGCCAGGCCTGATTACTGCCGCCCTGGTATTCGGACCGGGCAGCCTGACCATCACTTCCAAATTGGGGGCGGTATACGGATTTGAGCTGTTGTGGGTCATCGTGGTTGCGGTGGTGTTGATGATCACATTTACCGGAATGGGCGCCAGGATCGGCATGGCCTCTGCTGATTCGCTGATCGGATTATTCCGCCAGAAATGGGGCAATCTGGCCGCCTGGGTTGCCGGCTTGGGAATTTTCTTTGTAACGGCCTCTTTTCAGGCAGGAAATACAGTAGGGGCGGGCCTGGCGCTTTCGGAATCACTGGGTAGTTCCAATGCGGTTTGGATCGTACTTATTTCACTACTAGCCATCTCGTTACTTTTTTTCAAGTCCTTTTACCGAATTCTGGAGAAGGTCATGATTTTGATGGTGACCATCATGGTGGTCTCGTTTCTGTTTACCCTGGTTTTGGCGCCTCCTTCTTTTGCCGATGTATACTCCGGATTGGATCCAACGATCCCTACTGGATCCTTTATATTGGTGATTGCGCTGGTGGCGTCGAGTTTTTCCATAGCGGGTGCTTTCTATCAATCGTACCTGGTTCAGGAAAAGGGCTGGAAGAAATCCCAGAAGGGAGATGCGCTGCGAGAGAGCTTTACGGGGATTGTAATTTTGGGCCTTATTTCTTCACTGATCCTTTTGAGTGCAGCCACCATTTTATATCCGCAAGGAATTACCGTGGCCTCGGCTGCAGATATGGGCATGGCGTTGGAGCCGGTGTATGGGAAGTTTTCCTTCATGGTATTCATGATCGGCTTATTTGGAGCCTCTTTTTCGTCCTTGTTGGGCAATGCCACCATCGGGGGTACCTTGCTAGCAGATGCCCTTTCCCTGGGAAGGGACCTCAATAGCATTCCGGTGAAACTCCTGATCACGTTGATTGTGGTAATCGGCGCCGCTGTAGCACTGATATTTGGTAGATTGCCACTCGAACTGATCGTATTTGCCCAGGGAATTACCATTTTTGCGGTTCCATTTATTGGCCTGGGAATCTTTCTGATTGGAAACGACAAAAAAATAATGGGAAGCTTGAAGAATAAAGTTGGGTCGCAGATCTTGGGGTTGGTGGGTTTATTGGTCCTTTTAACGCTTGCGATTAGCAACGCCTACGTTTTGTTTCTTCAATAAATCTCCTTCATTTTACCACTATTGTGGGCCCTTTGCTGCCACAGCGCTGGGTGCAGTCAAACTAACGGAAACGATACATGTATGAAAACCATCGCAGAACTCGAAGAAAAACTAAGCAGGCCTTCCCGGGAATTGGTGAAGGATATCGGTAAGATCGAAGGAGATATTTTGTTGCTGGGCGTGGCCGGAAAAATGGGACCAAGTTTGGCAAGACTCTTGGTCCGGGCCATTCAGGAGGCTGGTATCCAAAAGGAGGTAATTGGCGTATCGCGCTTTTCGGACCAACGTATGAAAAACGAACTGGAAAACGAAGGCGTGCGTTGCGTTCAGGCAGACCTGCTGGATGATGCGGCCTTGCAGGACCTGCCGTTTGCCGAAAACCTGATTTACCTCGCCGGAAAAAAATTCGGTACTTCTGCAGACGCGTCCACCACCTGGGCGATGAATGCGTACCTTCCCGGCAGGGTCTCGGAAAAGTTCCGAAAATCCCGTATGGTGGTTTTTTCCAGCGGTAACGTCTACCCCTTTGTGCCGTGTGCCTCCGGGGGTGCGACGGAAGATACGCCACCGGATCCACTGGGAGATTATGCCCAATCTTGCTTGGGCCGGGAACGGATTTTTCAGTACTTTAGCCATCGGTACCAGATACCCATGCTCATTTACCGGTTGAACTATGCGATCGACATGCGGTATGGCAACCTTCTTGAAATTGGCAAAATGGTGCAGGAAGGGAAAGCCATTGATCTGCGAACGGGCCATATGAATGTGATCTGGCAGGGAGATGCAAACGAAGTCGCCATCCGGTCCCTGCTACATACGAGCTGTCCACCCAAATTGCTAAACGTGACCGGACCGGAGACCGTTAGCATTCAACAGGTGGCCGAAAAATTTGGCGAATTGATGAATACCCGCCCCCAATTTGTGAACGAGCCGGAGCAGTTTGCACTGCTCAGCAACGCTTCCCGCAGTCACCGGATGTTTGGATACCCGCGTGTTTCCCTGCTTGAGATGATTGAATTGACAGCCGAATGGATTCTAAGCGGCGGACCGACGCTGGACAAACCCACCCATTTTCAGGAACGAGAAGGAAAATTTTAATGAACAACGGTATCAGATGAATGCATTGCTAGAAAAACACCTGCAGGAGGGGACGGTTATTCCTGCGCATCCCCTTGCCTTAACCGCACAGCGAAAACTGGACGAACCACACCAACGGGCACTGACCCGCTACTACATCGCTTCCGGGGCAGGAGGAATTGCTGTCGGCGTACATAGCACACAATTTGAAATTCGCGATAAAAAATACGGCTTGTTACGACCGGTTTTGAAAATGGCCATGGAAGAGGTGGAGCAAGCCGCCCTACACCGGCCTTTTCTTAAAGTAGCAGGCATCGTGGGGGGAACCGAGCAAGCGCTGCAGGAAGCTTCGCTGGCCCGAGACCTGGGCTACGACATGGGCCTCCTCAGTGCCGGAGGATTGGGAGATTGGTCCGAAAAAAAATTAATCAAGCGAGCCGAAAAGGTGGCAGAGCTTATTCCTCTTTTTGGTTTCTACCTGCAACCCTCTGCCGGTGGCAGGCTGCTGAGCTATGATTTTTGGAGGGATTTTGCGCAAATCCCCCATGTAAAGGCCATAAAAATGGCGCCGTTTAACCGGTACCAGACATTGGACGTGGTTCGGGCCGTTTGTGCATCCGGACGTCCGGAGCAAATCGCGCTCTATACCGGGAATGATGACAACATTGTCGCGGACCTACTGACCACGTTCACGCTTTTGGTTCATGGGCAGCAGGTATCAAAACGAATCGTTGGCGGATTGCTCGGGCATTGGGCGGTGTGGACGTCCGAAGCGGTAAACTTGTTGAAAAAAATTAAACATTGCCTAAAAAACGACGGAAACGGCATGGGAGCGCTACTTACTCAGGGTGTCCAAATTACTGACGCCAATGCAGCGATTTTTGATCCCAGTCACCAGTTTAAGGGCTGTATATCGGGCATACATGAAGTGTTGCGCAGGCAAGGCTTGCTGCAGGGAACCTGGTGTCTCAACCCGGAGGAGCAACTCTCTCCGGGACAATTGGAGGAAATCAACCGCGTGTGTGCGGATTATCCCTGGCTAACCGACGACCGCTTTGTCAGGGAAAACCTGGATCGATTCATGCACGCGTCTTAGGGCACGAGGTAATACTCAAAAAATGAATAGATTATTTCGTTGGATTCAGGGGTAGGTGCATGCGTGGGACGGTTGCTCATGCCTACCCGGTTTTCGGTTTCATAAAAACCATTCGCCCGCAAGCTGTAATTCAGCGGTACCCATCGGTTTTCCGGATCCTCCGAGCCACCAGACACCAGAAATGGTCTGGGTGCCATCAGCACGTGCAACTCGTGCAGGTTCATATCGGCTTCCAGAAGTTTGGTATACAAGCCCCTCGCAGGATTTTCTTCCGTAGGAATACCCCGTTCCCGCCAGGGTTTGGGATGGTATCCGAGGTACCAGGGTTCCCAGTAGTTGACGCTTGGTTTGTCTTCCTCAAAAACTATCCCCGGATCGGACCAGGCAGCCGCTGCGAAGTTTTCAAAAAGGCAGGAGGCAAACATGGCCCACTTTCCTCCATAGGAATGCCCGGTGATGCCGATTCGCTTTTCATCCACCTCGGGCATCTGTGCGAGCAGGTGCCAGGCATTGCCCGCAGCGTAGGCCAAAAGGGACAATGGCTGCACGCTGGCGCTGTCGATGTGCGGGTAGTACAGGGAATACGTTTCGTTTTCGGTAGTTTCCGTGGTTCCCAGAGAAAGGGTAACAAATCCCCTTTTTGCAAGCTGTGCGGCGAAGTCACGGTTTGGTTTTCCCTTCCCGATAGCCGTTTCGGGTTCGTAGTACACCGTGACCACTGCAGGGTTGTTTTTGGCTCCGTAGGGAAGCAACAGGTACCCTTCGGTCAGCTGTCCAGGTACCCATTCGAACCGAACTTTCCGTTGCACATAGTCTTCGGTATTTTCGGTTTCCAATACTTCAAAGGTGGGATTGGTAATCATGGCGGGCCATTTCCCCATCATCCCATGCCATTTGTCCCGAATTTCTTTTCTACGTTCCTTCCAGTCGGCCAGGTCCTCAACGGAGCTGCCATCGTTGAAAACAAAGGGATCAGAAAAATCACCTTCCAGCTCCTCGTACTCGTAGGGAATGGAAAAATAGGGCGCCAATTCATCCCATTGAATCATTTTTTTTAGGTAGGCTGGGAAGGTCTGTCCCTGGCTGGTGCCACTCCCTTCCACGCCCTGACCAAAAGTAATGCTATCGCCAAAGAAAACCAGGCGCTTTTTGTTGGCTATTTTTCCCGTGGCGACGAGGAAGTTAAAAATCTGTTCGGCGATGAGACGGTTGCCCGCGCTGGTAGGATGGACGCCATCCGGTATTCCGGAATTTGCCACATTCATGATGAGTGAGCTTTTTCCCGGATTGGGAGATTCCCGTTCGATAAACTTCTGGTAAAGATCGATCAGGGGTAACCCGTTTTGCCTGGCCAAATCGGCAATAATGTCATTAGCTGTTCGGATTTTCGTAAGCGGTGGGGCGTCAAAAAAGGAAAGTTCATACCGGCTGGAAATGGCATTGGTATCGACCGGCGTGAGGTTAAGTAAGACGGTCTCGATTCCGGCATTTTTAAGTCGTGTGATGAGCTGTTGGTAGGATTTTCTGAAGGTTCCATAATCCAAAAATTTATGCAAGTTGATCATGTCGTGCATGCCTACCATGATAAAAACCATTTCGGGATTTTCGCTCAGCACGTCTCGGTCTAGCCGGGCCAATAGGTCCATGGAGTTATTGCTTCCAGCACCTTTGTTGAGAATGCTCCAGGATGCTTCTTTTGCGGTCGTTTCCCGCTGGATAGAATCTTTTGCCAGTTTAGCGCTTGCAAAGGCTGCATTCCCGCCTGCAAAAAAAAGGATCCACGCGATGATTATTTTGAAATGCATTTTATGTTATTTAAAGAATATTTTTTTAAATCTAAGAATTTTCAATCTTTTTCACTATACCTGCGCCAACAATTCTTTTTGGTAGCTAAACAATTGTTGGTCAATGTTTTATAATTTGTAGTTTTTCAAGGAATAATACAATTTATTCGTTCTGAAATAGGTTTCAGATTTGCCCGTTATGGCGTATCTTGCCCGAGTAAAGAAATGAACGTTTACTATATGGGTAAGAGATGCATGCTGGCACTGCTGGCAATCGGATTGGCCTGCGCAACGGTCGCGGGAAAAACCGTTTATGTGGTTGGTAAAGCGGAAAATGACTTGGTGCTATGGCTTTCATCCGAAGGGTTTCAGGTTGAATTTTTCCGAGATACCCAGTCCGCCATGGAAGAAATTCCGGCAGCTTCCACCCTGCTGGTGCTGGCGGACGCCTATCCGGTAGAGAAGGTGCCGGTTCCCGGCGATTTTTATCGGGTGATGGACGAAAAAAATATCCGCTACTACATCGAGTTTCCGCAGCGGGCACCCGGCCTCATCGGGGAGGGAAAGGTATTGCATAACCGACTGGAACGGGCCGTGGTGGCCGGAAATCATTTTGGCACCAAGCTTCCCGCTCTGCGCATATTGGGCATCAATGACTGCCACCTAATTGCGGCGGAGGCGTCCGATCCGCTGTTGGTTTTGGCGAAGGTAGCCGGCCTGGATACGGCACCCTATGGACTGTCTGGCGTGCCTGTCCATCCCCTGTTGGTGAAGAAAGACGCCGGATACATCGCGCTGACCAAACTCTCCGACTTTGCCAAAGGCCGATACGGACCGCAAGCACACTGGCAGGAAGTCTGGGCGCACCTGATCGGACAGCTTACCGGTACCTGGGATTTAACCTTCGCCGGTTGGCCCCGTTACTTGAAGCCCGCTTTTGGAGAAGGCGAGGCGGTTACCCTTGCGGACAAGGAAAACAGCGTCGACCGGGGAGTGGCATGGTTTGCCAAGGGGAAATTTTACATTCACGAAGATTGGAAGGAACGTTGGTTAAGGTATCAATCCGATGGTACCAACCCGGTAGGGCCTCCGGTTCCACGCGACTTTCCGGTCGGTGATGGCAGTGAAGGACTTTTAGAGGGACATTCCTCCACCATTTACTACGATGGCAGCCAACAATACCGCTATTGGATCCGAGCGGATGTGCAAGGGGAAGGGGCATTTGCCCTCTCGGCGGCCGGTCGTCTGCTGGATGAACCGGATCATTTTTCCACCGCCGAAAACCTGGTCGATTTTATTTTCCGGGAAAACCTTCGCAACGGTCCCAGAAATCAGCCAGACTCGGCGGCATTTGGCCTGATCGGATGGTCGCATACGCACCCCCATGTCTATTATGGAGACGATAACGCCCGGGCCGTTTTGGGAATTCTGGGTGCCATGGCCTTTATGGAACGGGATACCTGGAACCAGGAAATGACCGAAGCCATCCTGGCAAATTTTCGAACCTCTGGCAAGAATGGGTTTCGCAGCAACCGTATTGAAAACCGGGACCTGCAACGGCAAGGCTGGAAACATTACTGGAACCGGGACATTGTCAATCCTGCCCCGCATTTTGAATCCTGGATGTGGGCCCTGTATCTCTGGCTGTACGACAAAACCGGGTACGAACCGCTCTTGGAGAAAGCAAAAACAGCCATTAAAATTACCATGGATGCCTATCCGGAGGACTGGCTGTGGACCAATGGCATCCAACAGGAAAGGGCCCGGATGATTTTGCCGCTGGCATGGCTGGTTCGTATCGAGGACCGTCCGGAACACCGGGCCTGGCTGGATCGGGTGGTGAGCAAATTGCTGGATAATCAGGTAGAAAGCGGAGCTATTCGGGAAGAATTGGGTGGGAACGACAAAGGAAGGTACGGCCGCACCAAATCAAACGAGGCCTATGGACTGCATGAGGCGCCGCTGATTTTCGAAAACGGAGACCCCATTGCCGACATGTTGTATACGAGTAACTTTGCTTTTTTCAGTTTGAACGAGGCTGCGCACGCAACTGGAAATCCCCGGTACCAGGAAGCCGTGGGCAGGTTATCGGATTTCCTGACCCGTATACAGGTGAAAAGCGAACGTTTTGCCGACCTGGACGGGGCCTGGTTCCGCGCTTTCGATTACAACCGCTGGGAATACTGGGCTTCCAATGCCGATGTGGGCTGGGGAGCCTGGGGTACCCTTAGCGGCTGGACACAAAGCTGGATCGTTGCTACGCAGGTATTGGTACTGACCGATCAGAGCTACTGGGACCTGACCGGCGATTCCAAAATACATCGGCACATGGAAGGCCGGCTGGAACGGATGTTAGAGGATTACAAATAGACCATCGACCGTATAGGCTCACCCTTCCCGCACCTTTCGGCAGAGATACCTGTATGCGGTGCAGGACGAGCACCCGTACTTCTGGGCAAGACGCGGCGGTTTTTCATCCAAGGTAGCTTTCCCGGCAATAACGCCTGGAAAACGCATTCCTCGCTTATAACTTCTTGATTTGTATGTTGCGGAAGTACACCTTGTCTCCATGATCGGTCAGTAGAATGTGGCCTTCTTCCAGCTCCCCGTATCGGGCATCGTCTTTAAACTTGTTTTCGTTCTTTTTTTCAAGAAAATCTTTGCTGCCCCGCTTGTAGCTGAGCACTTTTTTACCATTTAGCCAGTGCGATACATTCTGGCCTTTTGCCACAATTTTGCCCGTATTCCATTCTCCGTGGGGGTGAAGGGTTTTGTTTTTCGGCGGGTAAAACAAGTAGGCGGCGGCCGTGGAACTGAGCCCGTTGGGATCTTCTTTGATGCCTGGGTAGTTGTAATCGTCGATGATCTGGTATTCCGGACCATTTACCATCATTTTCCCCGTCGTTTCCTTATACAGGGTATCGACAAAATATTTGATGCCACTATTGGCGCCCTCGGTGAGTTTGAATTCAAAAATCACTTCAAAGTCACCGAATTTTTCTTTTGTCAAAACATCTCCTCCACCGGATGACTCCAGAAAAAGCATGCCGTCTGCTATTTTCCACCCTTTTTCAGGAAAATTGAGCGATTGTTTGCCCCGCCATTTTTCTACGGATTTCCCGTCAAATAAAACCTCGTAACCGTCAGCCTGGGCTAATGTCCGGGAAACTCCCGGTAGTAGCAGGCAGAGTAGAAGCAATAGCAGGGGGATCTTGGTTCGTTGTAGCATAGAATGGTATTTTTTATGGTTTAAGGATTAGTTGGACGCATCGTCGGATCGATTTGTTGTGCCAATTGGTCAAAGGAGGCTAGAATCTGTTCTTCCAGCCCGGGTTTCCAGGTATTGTGCAGCCCATAGACCATTTGGGAGGAATAGCCCTCGTAGCCCCCTTCGCGGAGGATGGTTTCCGTGGGAATGTAGGCCATCACGTCGTTGCTATAAGACAGCACGAAGGCAGCGATACCGTACCGGGCTTTCAGTCGGTTGGCGTATCCGATGGTAGCCTCTCCCCCCATGGAGAATAGCAGCTGGTCTCCCAATGCCCAAATTTGGATGGGAAAGGGATAGGTAGCAGCTGGACGGATACCCTGCCTTTGTTCGAAGAGCATTCGTTCGGCCCATTGTTTCATGTATCCACTTTTGTTGGAGGCCATTTTCTCTAACGTTTTTGGACTCATGGGATCGTTCAAGGCTAGATCAACTTCCTGGTAGGCGTAGCGTAGCTTCGGTTCCAGGGGCTGCATTTCTTCTTCCAGCACCCGCTCTACTGCTGCTGCCAGTTCCTTGCCGTATTGTTTTGCCAGGGGTAAGGTCCGCCTTGGGAGCGGATTTTGATCTCCGGCGGCACCCTGAAAAAACAGCGCCATGGCTCCCGGATGATTTTTTTCCAATTCCTCCTGCGCGTACCCCGGAAAATCCGCCGACCAAAAATAGCTGCTTAATACCGTAGGGTGGCAGGCATATCCAAAGGCAACCGCCGTCACCCGGTCCTGCAAATCGGTAACTTTGATCACCGGTACCGCATGGTCTATCGGGCCTTTAAGCTCGGTCAGCAAGTGAATATCGCTTTCCTTGTTATTCCGTCGGTTTACCTGAAACCGAGCCGTGCCGTTGCCTGCGTAAACCCGGGAGGCTTGCATGCGTTGCAGTGCATTTCCGACACTTTCGACAATATCCGCTTCCAATTGCTTGCTGTAGGCCTCCACCTCAGCCCGTTGCTGCGCATTCAGTGGGTAGATATCAAACAGAGCGGCCGCGAGCACCGGCCCGGAGTGGGTGTGTGAACTGTTGAGTATCACCTGAGATTTACTCAAGCCATATTTTTGAAATATGGCAGTGCGGATCGTTTCAGACATCTTTTTTGGAAAGCCAAGCAGATCAGAGGTCAGCAGCACCGACTGGTTTCCCTCCGGATCTTCAAATGCAAGCACTTTTATCCAAAGCTCGCTATAGGTTCCCTGGGCGGGTTGATCCCTGTGGGCGTAGCCAGCCATCCACAAGCGATCTTTTGGGGTGATTTGGAACTTGTCGGTTCCGGTTTTCCATACCGGGCCGTTTTGCCCGTAGCAAGAAAACACGGCGCCGGCAAAGAAAAAAAGCAGGCCTAAAATCGAGATGGGAGTAATGGATAGAGCGAATGATGGGTGCATGGGTTGGTGGTTTGAGGCAATAGCCTGGTTAATCTAGTGTCCAGCGGATGGCATTTTTCAGTAGCTGTAGAAATTGGGGATGGGTAAAGTCTGTAGGATAGCCCAGCGAGGTATAAAACACCCTGCTTTTT
The DNA here is from genome assembly GCF_009467825.1 of Cyclobacterium xiamenense. Taxonomy (GTDB): domain Bacteria; phylum Bacteroidota; class Bacteroidia; order Cytophagales; family Cyclobacteriaceae; genus Cyclobacterium; species Cyclobacterium xiamenense. The sequence continues at coordinate 63,437 of NZ_WIOK01000028.1, forward strand.
CCGGCTTTTCGCGTATAGGCGATGGCGTTGGATTGGCCGGAAGAGCTCCCATTCAGGAGTACTTCTGCTTTTGGGTCGAGGCTGTAGCCAATTAGGTACAGGTTGCCGTCGCTCGTCCAGGGATGGGAGGAAAGGCCTTCCAGAAGGCGCTTGCCCGGCTTTTTTGCGTAGGCAACGGTGGTTTTGACAGTGGCTGGCCCGTATCCCTTATTTTCATGGCCCAATACCTCGGGAACAAAGTCCCACCAGTCTTCGTAGCCGGGAGCGATTTCCTCGCGTACCGAAAAGGCATGGTTTGCTGTTCGGATTCCCAGGACCGGTTTACCTTCTTGCAGGTGCTTTTTAATCAAGCCCAGCTGTTCGGGGGAAAGCGCCACCCGACGCAGGAATAGCACCAGCAAATCGCTGTTCTTGATGCGTTCCAGATCGGGCAGGTGAAAAGCCGTCCGTTCCCCTTGTCCAAGAATTACCTCCGTTTGGTACCCATTCTCTTTGGCTAATTTCATCGAAAAGTAAGGGACGGTGAGATCCGCTTCGTAATTATCCGGGTCTTTGCTAATTAAAAAGGTGACTTTTTTCCCCTGGTCGGCGGTCCTGGTGTCGGGGTTTGGCAGGATTTTACCGTAGACCTTTAGTCGATAGTCCCGGTAGGTCGTGTACCTGCCCGAAAGCCAAAGAACGACTTCTTTGTCAGGGTCTGCAAGTACGATCGGCCGAATATTATCTTCGGAGGAGCCAAAGGTAACCGGGCTAAAATACCAGGGTTCTCCGGCTTCCCTACGCTCTGCACGAAAGATCTCGTACCGTTGGGAACCGTTTACCAGGAGAGGTTCTCCGCTTACCGGGTGCACGTCGGAGGAGAAGTAAAACACCGACTTATTGGTCGGGTGAAGGCTTATCAACCCGGTATACTCATTTTCTCCAGGATACAGCCTACTTCCAGCATAAGCCACCTCCGAAGCCACCCATTCACGTCCGTTCCATTCCGCATAATGGTAGCGGTGATCAAATCCTCCCAGGGCGGTATTTCGCGTTTCCCCCCGGGTGATCGGGTCTTTGGTGACTGAAAAGACGAAAAAAGGCATGCCCCGATCATCCAGTTGAATATCGCTGGTCCAGGACACGTCTGTACGTGTTTCCAAGTCCCCGTCGTACACCAAGGTAAAGTCGGAGGGTTTAAGCGAACTGTTTTCGGTCGTACTTAGCGGCCCCACCAGCGTTCCATCGGAACGATAAGCTTGTCCGTTTTCCAGATAGCCATGGTAAATGTTGTTGTTGAAATGGCGCGGGTGTCCATCGGTGGTGATAAAGTGGATTCGGCTTTTTCCATCCGACGCGTATTTGAGGTAGGATCGCCCGGGGAATTCAAAAAGGCGTCCGCCAACTACCCAACTATCGCCGTAATCTTCAGAAACCAGGTAGTGGGGATTATTTTCATTTCCTCGAAAAAAATTGTACGTTTTGTCTTCATCTTCCAGGTAATACAGGTTGGAATAACATACCCGGCCATTTGTTGGTACGACGGATTCCTCCTCCCAGGCTCGGATATCGTAGGGTCGGGTGGTGCTTCGGTACCGTACCAGGCTGTCGATGCTATGTCCGGCATAGGCGGTAAGTATTTTTCCATCCGGTCGCAGCATCAATGCGGCCACATTGTGGTCGTCGGGGGGGAGGGTACCTTCGGTCAATACGTGGCTGGTGATCTGTTGGGTGGACAATTCCCACTCGGTCACTGTATTGTGCCCGGCCGAGGTGACCCCGGTAAAGATGACCTTGTCATCGATCAGCAAGGCGCGTTCATCCTGAAACCAACACCAGCTGCCGTCCTCCGAAAGCAAAATGGGCCCGTACGGGTCAGTTTGCTTCGCTGTAGGATTTTGGGCGGACGAAAGGGAGGCGCCGGCCATTACAAAAGTCAGTACACAATAAAACCAATATCGGGGAGCTATCATGGGAAACAGGGGATCATACAATCAACGATTAATTGATTCAATTTAAGCGATATTGGTTAATCTGCCAGTAGAAAAGGGATAAAATTAGCAATTATCCTGACTACTGGTAGGAAGCGAAGGAAAAGGGGAGAAGGTCAGCCGTGTACGTGAACCTCGTGTTCGGGCTCCCATACCTCTACCGTACCTTTTTCGTTGATTTCGGTCAGCGTGACGGTTTTTATTTCATTGATCAAAACCGGATCGTATTTTGCCCGAACCCGGATGTAATTTTCCGTAAATCCATGCATCTTTCCATCCTCTATGTCTTCTTCGAAAAGTACCTGGAACGTTTTGCCCAAATTCTCCTCGTAAAAGGCCCTTTTTTTCTTTTCCGAAAGGATTCGCAGCATTTTAGACCGTTGGTTTCGGACGTTCATGGGCACTACATCTTCCATTTCGGCAGCCCGGGTATTTGCTCGTTCCGAAAAGGTAAACACGTGCAGGTAGGAGACTGGCAGGTTTTTCAAAAATTCATAGGTTTCCAGGAAACGCTCCTCGGTCTCTCCCGGAAAACCCACGATCACATCGGCTCCTATGCTACAATGGGGCATAAGGGTTTTGATTTTTTCCACCCGATCCTGGTACAACTCCCGTAGGTACCTGCGGCCCATCTTTCGCAGCAGGGTATTGCTTCCGGATTGAAGGGGAATGTGGAAATGGGGCACAAATCGCTCCGAAGAGGCCACAAAAGAAATGGCCTCGTTGGTCAGCAGGTTTGGCTCGATGGAGGAAATGCGAAATCGATCGATTCCGCTGACTTTATCCAATGCCCGGATCAAGTCGATGAAATGCTCCTTTCGTTTCCCATCTTGGATGCCAAAATCACCGATATTCACTCCGGTTAGTACCACTTCCTTTACTTCCGTCGCGGCAATCTGCCGCGCAGATTCGAGCACGTTGTCGATACGCTCACTTCTGCTTTTTCCACGTGCCAGAGGAATGGTGCAAAAGGCACAACCGTAATTGCATCCGTCCTGAACTTTGAGAAACGTACGGGTTCGGTCGTGCATGCTGAATGCCTGATGAAATTCCTGCGCCTCTTGTATGCCGGAAGCAAAAACCCGGGCCTCTTGCTGTACCGAAAAATCATCCAACAATTCCAGGAGTCGAAATTTTTCCGCGGCTCCCAAAACGGCATCCACGCCCGAAATTTCGGAAATTTCCTTTGGTTTTAGCTGGGCATAACAGCCAATAATGGCTACGAAGCCGTTAGGAGAAATCTTTTTCGCCTCCCGCACCAGTTTTTTACATTTTTTGTCTGCGTTTTCCGTAACCGAACAGGTATTGATAATGAAAATATCCGGGCGTTCGTCGAAGGATACCTTTAGATACCCCTTCTGCTCAAACATCCTGCTGATTGTGGAGGTTTCCGCGTAGTTTAACTTACAACCTAGCGTATAAAATGCTACTTTTTTCAAACCGATGGTGTTTTTTTCGTAGGCTGCAAAGTTAGTGAATTGAATCGAGTTTTCCATTTTTGTAAAAAATCTCATCCAATGCGATTTTTCGCACCGTTTTGATGGATATTCGGTCGTATTTTGTTGCCAAAAGTGTAAAAATAACGCGCAACACCTCTAATTCTTACCAATTATAGTAAAGATTCATTTATTTTTCTACATTTGTACGTAGTTTTTAAACCATAAACTCTAACAATGGCAACACTAAGACAACAAGCATTAATGAAGGTTCAGGGCAGGCCAAAGGTTGCTGCGGTCGCTCCTTCCTTAAAGATTTCCGACTACTTCGGATCGCAGGTTTTTGGCTTGAAAGAAATGCAGGAAACTCTGGCAAGTCCTGTATTTAAAAAAGTCAGCACGGCTATCGAAAAAGGAACCAAAATAGACATGTCCACCGCCGACGAGATCGCCACTGCGGTAAAAAGCTGGGCATTGTCCAAAGGTGCCACCCATTACACCCACTGGTTTCAGCCCCTTACCGGTTCCACTGCTGAAAAGCACGATACGTTCTTCGATGCCCTCTCCGGCATGGAAAAATTCAAGGGAAGCGCGCTGGTCCAGCAAGAGCCGGATGCATCTTCATTCCCTAGTGGAGGCATTCGGACTACCTTCGAAGCCCGTGGTTACACGGCATGGGATCCCAGTTCCCCCATCTTCATTTTCGATCAGACGCTTTGTATTCCAACCATTTTTGTTTCTTTCACAGGCGAAGCCCTGGATTTTAAGACCCCCCTCATTAGATCGACCGAAGCAATTAACAATGCAGCTGTCGATATTTGCCAGTATTTCGATCGGAATGTAAGAAAAGTAAACCCTTCGTTGGGAGTAGAGCAGGAATACTTTGTCATTGATCGGGCATTGTACGCCACCCGGCCCGACCTGGTAATGGCTGGAAGGACCGTATTCGGTCACAATCCCGCCAGAGGCCAGCAGTTGGACGATCATTATTTCGGTTCCATTCCTTCCCGCGTGAAGGAATACATGAAGGATTTTGAAATCGAAGCCCTGAAATTAGGCATCCCGGTTTCTACCCGTCACAACGAGGTAGCACCCGGACAATTTGAAGTGGCTCCCTTGTTTGAAGACATCAATAAGGCCACCGATCACAACCTGCTCCTAATGGATGTGATGGAAAAAGTGGCTGAAAAGCATGGGCTGAAGGTATTGTTTCACGAAAAACCTTTCGCCGGTCTAAACGGTAGCGGTAAGCACAACAACTGGTCGCTGATCACCGACACGGGTGTAAACCTCTTCCAACCCAGCAATTCCGCCCGGGAAAACCTGCAATTCCTGTGCTTCCTGGTGGCCACGCTAAAGGCTGTTTACAAAAATGCGGACTTGCTGCGTGCCAGCATCGCCTCCGCTGGAAACGACTTCCGATTGGGAGCGAACGAAGCTCCTCCCGCCATTATCTCCGTATTCCTGGGATCCACCCTTACCGGTATCCTGGACGAGTTGGAGAAAAACGGGAACATCAAGATCGAAAAGGGAGACAATATGTACATGAAGCTGGGTATTTCCAAAATCCCGGAAATCATATTGGACAATACGGATCGTAACCGTACTTCTCCTTTCGCCTTCACCGGAAACAAGTTTGAATTCCGTGCTGTAGGATCCAGTGCCAATCCGGCCGGTCCAATGACTGCGTTGAATGTAATCGTGGCCGATGTCCTGAAGGAGATGAAAAAAGACATCGACAAAGAGATCGATGCAGGCAAGGAAAAGAAAATTGCCATCGTGGATGTGCTGAGAAAATACATCAAGGAAAGCAAAAAAGTCAGGTTCGAAGGCGACGGATACTCCGAAGAGTGGGAGAAAGAAGCCGAGAAGCGTGGACTCTCCAACTTGAAAAGTACGGCAGATGCACTGGACGTCTTGCTGTCCAAGCAGGTAGCCGATCTTTACAAACGACACAATGTTTTGAACGAGAAAGAGCTGCATGCCCGTCACGAAATCCGACTGGAAAATTACGTGATGAAGGTACAGATCGAATCTCGGGTAATGGGTGACCTGGCGCTGAATCACATCATCCCCACCGCCATTCTGTACCAAAACAAGCTCATAGTTAATGCAAATGGCTTGAAAGGTTTGGGACTGGATCACCGCGCGGCGATTGAGACCATCGAAGAAATTTCCAAACACATTGAATCGCTTAAGTCCAACGTCAGCAACATGATCGAAGCACGAAAGCGGGTGAACAAAGTGGAAGATATTTCGGAAAAAGCCAAGCTTTACAGTACCGATGTAAAAGATGCCTTCTTTGATAAGATCCGGTATGCTGTTGATAAGCTGGAACTACTTGTAGATGACGAGTCCTGGCCGTTGACTAAATACCGGGAAATGTTATTTCTAAAATAAACACAGGCGAAGCCCGTGAACGAAGAGGCTGTCCGAAAAGGGCAGCCTTTTTTATGCGGCTATTTTTCCCGAATATTCGGAAAAGTTTGAATCTCCACTATTTGGTGGCACTGATAAACT
>NZ_WIOK01000029.1:0-41127 GCF_009467825.1 Cyclobacterium xiamenense
TATGGATGGAATAATAAATAGCCACCAACACAGCGCAAGGGTTTTCAAATGCCTCATCTCATTTTTTGAGTGAAAGGTAGGTATTTTGGCCCGTTTATGTGGCATTTTCAGGAGACGGGTTTATCAATCAGCGCTGTTTGATTTTACAGGGCTGGACCAGGTAGTTTTCTAAAAAAACGGTGGATTTCCCGCTCTCTACGCAAAGAAAGGGGCATAAAAAAACCTGCCAAAAAAAGGCAGGCTCTATAGCTTTGTGTCGGGGTGGCAGGATTCGAACCTGCGACCTCCTCGTCCCAAACGAGGCGCGATGACCGGGCTACGCTACACCCCGTGCTTATACTCTCAAAGCGATGACAAAAGTAATTCTTTTTTTGGCAATTCAAAAATGATAAAAACAATTTATCGGATTATTTGACCGGCAAACGCCTTGCTTTCGCGAGATTACCTTTGGCTGGCACTAGAGTTCGGGAAAAACATTGCTTTTGAAGATTTTGATGGCGATGGAAAGCAGGATAATCCCAAAAATCCGTCGCAATACATCCAGGCCGGTTTGCCCCAGTTTTCGCTCCAGCCAATTGGTACTTTTGAGCACCACGTAAATGATGATCAGGTTTAGGACGATACCCACGGCAAGGTTGGATTGGGAATATTCGGATTTGAGCGTCAGGATGGTGGTCAGCGTGCCCGCGCCGGCGATCAGGGGGAAGGCGATGGGTACGATGGACGTGCTGGTAGAGCTGGCTGCCGGATCGGGTTTGAATATCTCAATGCCGAGGATCATTTCTGCCCCCAATGCAAAAATGATCAAAGCCCCCGCAATGGCAAAATCTTCCACCCCAATCCCAAATAGTTCCAGGATGGACTTTCCCAGTATGAGAAAGAGCACCATTAGGATGCCGGCAGCGATGGTGGCCTTTCCACTTTGGATATGCCCTACTTTCTTGCGCAGATTGATGACAATGGGTATGGAACCCAGGATATCAATCACCGAAAAGAGAATCAGTGTGACCGAAAGTATTTCCCTGAAATCAAACATGTAGCCATGGTATCAATAAGCCTCCAGAAAGTGGATCAATTTGGTAAATTCGGTATCGGTAATGGCCGGAAAGTTGGCAATCCGAAAACTGGTGGGTTTAAGGGGGCCGTAGCCACTACCCATTTGCATGCCCTGGCCTTCTGCGGCCTTTTTGATAGACTGGATAAAGGCCTCCTCCCCGCCAACACCCAAAACGGTGCGGCTGCGGTTACCGGCTTCGCTCACCAGAAAAGCCAGCGCCGGGGAGTTTTCTACCAGTTGCTCCAACTGCCTCATCCTGCGTTCGGTTTGCTCCTGTAGCGTGCGTATACCTGGCATGTCCCGCAATACGCGGTTGAGCAAGTAGATGCCCAGTACATTCGGGGTATAGTGGGTTTGGTAATTGTCGGCATTTTCCAACATGAAATTCAGGCTATTGTAGCGGCCGTATTCTCCTTTCCGCTTTGCTTTTTCGATGGCTTTCGGAGAAAGCAGCAGGATACCAAGCCCGGCAGGTAGGCCAAAACATTTTTGCACCGAGGCAAACCACACATCTGCAAGGGCAAAGTCCAGGTAGATGCCACCCATGGAGGAGGTGGTGTCGACGGTCAGCATTTTTTCCGGAAATTTCTTTGCGAGCGCAGCCAGTGTCTCATTCGACACCTGGGTGGCGTTGGACGTTTCGTTTTGGGTGATGGCGAGCACGTCGAAATCATCGCTCACGTCCAGGTCTTCCTCAGAAAAGGGCTGGTTTTTGTCCAGGACCAGGGAGCCAGTTTCCGGAAGGATGTGTTGGGCAAAACCGAACCATCTTTTCCCGAATGAGCCCGAAAAAACATGAAAAGAAGCCTTTTCTACCAGGGATTGGGTGATGATCTCCCAGTTTTCCGTGGCACTGGACGTGAACAATAGCCGGTAATCGGTCGGAATTTCCAATTTTTCCTTGATCCGATTTTCGGTGTCCCGGTACAAATCCATGAAACCGGCACTGCGGTGGTTGGCACTTAGGATTCCCTCCCGGTACGCATCCTGAAAATAGTCGGGCAGCTTATCGTAAACTTTGGAAGGCCCCGGAGCAAATGTTAACATCATTGGTTGGAATTTTCTTTTTCGATAAAATACTGTAATCCCAGGTCATACCCCAATAAACCCAGTCCTGCGATCATGCCCACACATTGGCTGGACAGAAAGCTTTTGTGTCGGAACGCTTCCCGCTTGTAAATGTTTGAAATGTGAATTTCCAACGCTGGGCTAGAAATAGCAGCCAAGGCATCGCCAATGGCAACGGAGGTATGGGTATAGGCACCGGCATTGATCAGAATGCCGTCCACCTCAAACCCCACTGCATGTAGTTGGCTTACCAATTCCCCTTCCCCATTGCTTTGGAAATAAGAGAGGTCCAGTTGGGGGTATTTTTGAACCAGGGTCTCAAAATATTCTTCAAACGAGCGGCTGCCGTAAATTTCCGGTTCCCGTTTCCCTAGCAGGTTCAGATTGGGTCCGTTAATGATCGCTATTTTCACGTTTTCTGGCGTTTAAAATGGGACTGAAGCAAGCGACAAAGGTAAACAAATGCCAGTAATTTGGGGATTTATTCCGGTAGATTTTGTTCGTTTATTCCGGCTGCCCACTAAAAATGGGCGGCGTCCCGAGGATTATTCCGGGCCCGCTTGCTTTACGCTAGGGAAGGTACGGCTGGTAGTTGGCTTTTTTTCTGTTTTCCGGGTTGTGGTTCCCGTTGCGCTCTTTTCGATTTTGACCGGAACCCCGTACATTTACTGCATGAGTTGGGAAAAGGAGATCAGTGGTTTTGGCTATTACCTTAAAATTGAGCGATCGCTGAGCGAAAATTCCTTGTTGGCTTACCGACAGGACGTGGAAAAGCTGGCGGCCTTTATGAGCGAGCACTTTCCGGACCGAACACCCCTAACCACCGAATTGCATCATTTACGGTTATTTGTCGATTCGCTGGCAAGTGGAACCATTTCCGAATTTACTCAAGCCCGTATCGTTTCGGGTGTGAAGGCATTTTACAAGTACCTGCTCTACGAGGACAAGCTTCGGGATAGCCCTGCCCTGCTGTTGGAGGCGCCCAAGCTAACGCGTACACTGCCCGATACGCTGAGTTATCCCGAGATCGAACGCATCCTGGAAGCCGTACCGCTGGGCACACCGGGAGGACACCGAAACCGTGCCATGCTGGAGATGCTGTATGGCAGTGGACTGCGGGTATCCGAATTGATTCACCTGAAAAAGAGTCATTATTTTGAGGACATAGGTTTTTTGCGTGTGATGGGAAAAGGGAGCAAAGAACGGCTGGTCCCTGTGGGAAAGGCAGCGGCCCATTACCTACGGATATATCTGGAGGAGGTGCGGAAACATGGCCCCATTGCAAAAGGGCACGAGGAATACCTCTTTTTAAACAACCGGGGAAAGAAACTCTCCCGGGTGATGGTGTTTTTGATGATCAAAAAGACGGCCGCAAGTGCCGGAATTACCAAAAAAGTCAGTCCGCATACGTTCCGACATAGCTTTGCCACCCATCTGGTAGAAGGTGGGGCCGACCTTCGGGCTGTGCAGGAAATGCTGGGGCACGAAAGCATCACTACGACGGAAATTTACACCCACCTGGACAGGGATTACCTGCGGCAGGTGCTGAACGAATTTCTTCCTGGAAATGGCTCCTAGTGCATTTTTCTGAAACATCGGGAGCTAGGGAAGCTTTGGGCATGTTTTTTGAATAGGGCTAAATTCCAGTAAATGACAGCAGGTATGGAACGGAAACGCAGTAGCAGTAATAAATACGTGTATTTTTTCGGACTGGTGCTATGGCTAATGACCCTGCCCTCTCTGGCGGTAGCGCAGGAGAAATTAAACAAATTGCTTCGGGAAAGGGAAACGTTGCATCGGGAATGGCAGGTTTCGGAAAGTAAAAAATCGGGCCTTTTTGGTAACCGGACCAAAAAAGACATGAGTGCTACCAACGAGTGGATGGATCGCATCATCCGCAAGGACAATCAGATCATGCAGGAGCTCGAAATGCTGAAGGATATCGAAACCACGGAGATTAGCTATGAAAAAGAGGATTACAAGTACGTGGCCCAAAAGGCAGAAGCCGATATTGTGAAATTAAAACGCGCGCTGTCGGAAAAGGACGAAGCCATCCGTAAGGAAGAAGACGAGAAACGAAGGTATGAGTGGACGACTTTGTTGTTTTTTTTGAGCACGCTGGTACTCGGCTTCTTGTATTACCGGAAAAAAAGGTAGCGGTTTCGGCCCGGCAGTTTGGGTTGAGGGGTTTTGTTCCGATTTTCTTTTTAAAATCAATGGGGTTTTGATACATTTATTTTTTATAACCAACCCAACAATGAGCAAACTGATCATAAATAGCTTTGAAGATTTCCAGCAGTACATTGGCGAGGAACTGGGCCAGTCGGATTTTCACCGGGTGAGCCAGGAACAGATCAATCTGTTTGCAGATGCCACCCTGGACCATCAGTGGATTCATACGGATCCGGAAAAAGCCCGGGCAGAAGGCGCTTTTGGCGGCACGATTGCCCATGGGTACCTGACCCTTTCCCTGGTCCCGTTTCTCTGGAACCAGATCGTACAGGTAAACAATCTCAAAATGATGGTCAACTATGGGATCGAAAACCTCCGTTTTGCCAATCCGGTAAAGGTAAACGATGAGATTCGAATGATCGCGACCCTGGCAAACATCAGCGACCTCAGGGGTACAATTAAAACCGAAATGAAGGTAAAAATTGAGATCAAGGGAGAGCGAAAGCCAGCCTTATCTGCCCATTTGATTTTTCTCTACCACTTTTTGTAAGCGGATCGGTGGCGGTTCCATTTCGGGAATAAACAAAAACAGCATCCACCGGATGCTGTTTTTAGCGATGTTAAAAAACCTAATCTAAGCTTATTCCAGTCGGTTTCGTTCTTCGGTACTTCCGCTCCGCTGACTCACCTTGAATTGCTCTCCCTGGGCGAATTTCCAGCGTAGCGTAAACCGAATACTTTGCATGCTGTTGTACTGCTGCACGTCGGTATTGATGCGGTCAAAATCGATGTTTCCCTTAAATTTCATCGTTCGGAGAATATCGGAACCGTTCACCGTCAGGCTCAATTTGTCCTCGTAAAAGGTTTTGGTGATTCCGGCATCTACCCAACTCATGCCGTTGATGACCAGCTGTCCGTCCCGAAAGGGGCTCCGGTAGATTCCCACCAATTCCAGCTTAAAGCCTTTGGGAAGCAATACGTTGTGCTGGCTGCGCACCATGAATGAAAATTGCTTTTCGTCCAGCAGTTCTTCCCCCAGTTGCGATTGGAAGGTATTGCCGTTGAGCTGCAGCATGTTGCTGCTGCTGTACCATTCGGCAAACTCCACCGGCACCACCGCCCGCAGGCTCAGGTTTCGGGTACGGTCCAGGTTTTGCATCTGAATGCTTGTTTTCCGGTTTTCCTCGTCTTGTACCATGATTTGACCAAAGGCATTTTCGGTTTGTGAAAAGGAAAGGGAAAACTGGTACGCGTTTTTGAGGATATGGTTCATCTCCAGGTTGTTTGCATACTGCGGTTGGAGGTTGGGATTGCCTTCTTCGGTGGTTAAGGGGTCGATGTAGAAAACAAAGGGGTTGAGCTGCCGGTAGTAGGGCCGGGTGATCCGGCGATTTACGTTGTATACGATTTGGTAGTCGTCCGATACCTGGTGCTGCAGGTAGGCGCTGGGAAAAAGGTCCAGGTATTCCTGGGTATTGATTTCCGAGCGGGTGACCGAATTACCCTCAATGGCTGCATATTCTGCCCGAAGGCCCGCTTGCAGCGCTAGTTTTTCGGTCAGTGGCGTCTTATAGGAAGCGTAGGCAGCGAGCACATTTTCGCGATAGATGAAATGATTGCTATTGGGGTCCGGCACAAAGGGGCCTTCCGCTGTGCTTTTGGAGATATCCAACAGGTTATCGGAGCGTACCCAACTTCCCTTAAGGCCGGTTTCCAGTTCTTTCTCGGCTCCCATAGGCTTTGTGAAGTCGACCTTCGCGGTAAAGATGGAATAGTCCATTTCGTTTCCGGTACGGATTCTGTCTGAACTACCCTGAGAGGTGTTTTCATTTTGCCAGTACCGGTTATCCAGCATGCTCAGACTGCCGGCATCCATGCGGGTATAGTCGATATCCGCCGAGATCTTTGTTCCGAGCGTATCGAGTTTGCCGGTATAATGGAAGTTACCAAATATCCGGGCATTGTCCGATTCGGAATCGTTCAGGGCGTTAAGGTAGTTGAGGTCTGTATTGTCGGGATTGGAGATAGCGGTCAAGGAATTTCCATCCTCGGTTCCTTTTTGTCCGGATGCCTGCAGGTTGATTCCCAGGGAGTGCCTGTCATTGATTTGGTATTCCGTTCCTCCGGAGAAAAACAGGTTGTTTCGAAGCAGTTTTAGCCGTGCATTCTGGTCAAAGGCAGACAGTCCGTTTTCCAATTGAAACCGTCGCAAAATTTCCAGGTCGGTAAACCTCCCCCATTGGTTGTAATTTAAGCTGGCATTGGAGGTCCATTTGTTCTGTTTTATGTTGAGGGTGGCTCCGGCAGAAGGGGTATGCAATCCGTTGAATTGACTCCCGGCATGCACGTTGCCATTGGTACCGTTAAAGTTGTTTTTCTTCAAAACCAGGTTGATTACCCCGGCAGCACCTTCGGCATCGTATTTTGCCGGAGGGTTTTGGATCACTTCGATGCTTCGGATATTATCGGCTGGCATGGCACGGAGAAAATTCGCCAGGTCAGCTGCGCTCATGTAGGTTTGCCGATCATCGATCAGCACGATAAGTCCCGTACGCCCGTTCAATTGAATGTTCCCATCCGCGTCAACAAACACGCCAGGAGAACGGCCGATTACGTCCAGGGCGTTGTTTCCCTCCGCCATGACGGTACCTTCTACGGTTACCACCGTCTTGTCGGCTTGAATTAACACATTCGGACGGGCAGCGTTTACCGTTACCTCGTCCAGTCCCGCCATTTCGGATTCCAAACGCAAGCTGCCAAAATCTTTTTTTGTCCCGGGGCTTAGCCGGAAGGGCTGGCTTCGAAATGACTCGAAGCCAATGCTGGAGATACCAAGAATTAGTTCCTGGGGGTAGGGAGTCGTAAGCAGAAAATTACCCGCTTCGTCGGTAACGGCCCCGGTTACCAAGTCTCCGGTAGCGGCTTGAAGTAGCAAAACATTTGCAAAGGGTACCGATGCGTCTGCCTCGTCCCGGACACTACCGGTGACGGTAGCGCTCTGTTCCTGTGCCGCCAGGTGGCTGAGTCCGAGTAGAAATAAGAAGGCGGTAGTAAAAATGTACCTGGTAAAGTTCATGGTTGTATGCATTTATTCGTTTCATACCATGCCATGGGAAAAAGGTGCCAAAACATAAAAAGCTATGTAAAACGCTGAAAAACAGACAAATGATAAAGTGCCGGCTTTAGCTACTGTATCAATACCGAACACATGCCCTGTACGGTATGCGGACAAAAAAAATAATCCGCCCGGTAATCGCCGGGCGGATTTTTATAGCAAACGAAATAGGTTTGTTTCTTGCTTAGATGGCAGCAGCGTATTTTTTGGCTACTTCTTCCCAATTGACCACGTTCCAAAAAGCGGCGATGTAGTCCGGTCGTCGGTTTTGGTAATTCAGGTAGTAGGCATGTTCCCATACGTCCAGACCCAGGATGGGTATTCCTTTAGTTTCCGCGATGTCCATCAGGGGATTGTCCTGATTAGGCGTCGAACTTACCTGCAATTCTCCATTGGCTACACTCAACCAGGCCCAACCGGAACCAAAGCGCGTAGCTGCGGCGTTGGCAAATTCCTCTTTGAATTTGTCAAACGATCCGAATTTTTTATCGATGGCGGCAGCGAGGTCGCCGGTGGGGGCGCCTCCTCCATTTGGAGAAAGGATGGTCCAGAAAAGTGAGTGGTTGTAATGGCCTCCCCCGTTATTTCTAACGGCTCCTGATGCGGAAGATATCCCCTGCATGATTTCTTCGATGCTTTTGGAGGCCAGGTCGGTTCCCGCCACGGCATCGTTAAGCTTGGTTACGTAGGCATTGTGGTGTTTTCCATGGTGTATTTCCATGGTCTTTGCATCGATGTGGGGTTCCAATGCATTCTTTTCATAAGGTAAACTAGGAAGTTCAAAAGCCATTTGTTGTGTTTTTTAGTGAAACATAAAGTTAGTTGATGGTATAGGTTCGTCGTGAAAAACCTACTAGTACAAACCAATGAATCTTAAAAATGGTTCTTTTATTCCCTTGAATATCTAATTTCTAAGATTTTTAAAAAATGCCTGCAATAAATTCTTGGATTCATCCGCTAAAAGGCCGCTGGAGATTTTCGTTTTTGGGTGGAGCAGCGGCTGGGAAATTCGGCTATATCCGCGTTGAGGGTCCGCGCTGCCGTAGTGTAGTTCGCCCAGTTGAGCCCAAAAACACGCGCCGGCGCACATCGGGCAAGGCTCAAGGGTGACGTATAGTTTGCACTCGGGCAGGTACTTCGCGCCCAGGGCGTTGGAGGCAGCGGTGATAGCGAGGATTTCCGCATGAGCGGTCACGTCGGTTAGTTTTTCGGTTTGGTTGTAAGCGCGGGCGATGATTCGGTCCCGAACGACGATCACAGCTCCCACGGGGATTTCCCCCTCTTCAAAGCCGATTGCCGCCTGCTTGAGGGCTTCGTTCATCCAATATTGGTCCGAGTAGCGTTCCAAACCTCGGTTAAAAAAACAGGTCTAGAATTTCTTTGCGCACGCCTTCGTTAATAATCAAGGCCAAAATCAACGATACGATCAATCCAATCCCTGCCTTGACCAAATCATTTTTGGCCAGACGGTAGGCGCGTACCAGTCGGGCTTTGCGTTTTTTCAATTTTCTGGATTTAGCCAGCGCGATGGAAAGTTCCCGGCCACCCAACAGTCCGATAAACACCCAGGTCGTACTCATGGGCATGTTGCTATAGGCTTTGAAATAGAACAAAATGACGGCATACACCAAATCCACAATGGTAGCAGCCCGTACGTCCGTCACCCGGGTTTTCTCGTTGACGATGCCCTGTATTTTATCGCCTTTCATGTAAAAAAGTACCCCCAAACCCAGGAAAACAAAACCTGTATAGACCGAAAATTCCCATACGCCCAACTGCCTGGGGAGAAACACGGCAATATTCGCCGCATCCTGCATGATCCACACGGCCCAGAGGCATCCGGAAGTGACCCACTGCAGCACGTACCAGTAGTTTCCGGGCTTTCCCTTCAGGTAATTGGTTACAAATTTTTCGAGAATGTACCAGACAATGATCGCCGCAAAAAAGGCCAAAAAGTATCCAATAAAACTTTTTTGCATCACCCCCAGTATGGTTCCGGCTTTATAGGTAAATACATTTAGTAGGAGGAAGGTCGTTGACACCGGCATCCGGAGCCGGGTCATGATCAACAGCACAATCGGAGCAGCAATTTGTAAGAAGACGAAGCTTTGCGGGGCTTTGTCCAAGCCGTCTACTTGCAGGCGTTGGTAGCTAACATCTCCATTGTAGGTAAACCAACTATAGGTCACCGTTGCGACAAAAATCAACCCCATAAACAGCCAAAGGTAGTACCATTTCCTATTCTGGTTGGAAGCGATAAACGTACCGATGGTCTGAATGCTGTCGTTTGCGATGGCTGAATAAGCGGCCAATGCAAACCCAAACCACATGGCAGCATAGGTATACGGCGTAATGATTCCAGCGATGGATATCAGAATACAAATGATCAAAAGAAAGGATTTCTCTTTTTTGGTAAAATCAAAAAGGGAATAGGCTGCTTTGGATAAGGCATCCTGGTTGATGTTTTGATCTTTCAGTTTGGCCATAAGCTGGATTTGCCGGTGAAATACGGTCGCAAATTAAACAAGAATTTCTAAGGATAATGTTACCAAATTGTTAAGTCCCAGGCCAAAGGTATAAAGTACGCCGAAATGTACCGGCATTTTCGCCCTCCTTCTTTGGTCAAAAATAGAAAATTTTATTTTTACCCAAGCTTTTTTGTTTTTTATCGATTCTGCGGCAGGTTTGCAGAAGATTTAAATTTTAACACAAGTTTTATCCGAAAAGTGTGCATTTCTCTGTAGTCTGTCCGTATTTTGCAAGTTGAAAGGGCCAATTTCTAATCCCATTTTTGAATGACCACTACTCCTGCGGGCAATGCCTATAAGAAAAACCTGATTTTAGCAGTTACCGTCATCTTTGGTTTGCTGCTGTTCATGTTTTCCATTGATTTTTTGACGTACTCGCTGGCCCGCTTAAACAATGAGGTAGCCAATACACTATTTATGGCTACCAGCAATCCCTTTGTAGGCTTGTTTATTGGTTTGCTGACTACGGCCTTGATTCAGTCCAGTTCCACGGTTTCGGCCATGGTTGTGGTCTTGGTGGCCTCGGGTAACCTGACCCTCGCCCAGGCAGTACCTTTGATCATGGGGGCAAACATCGGGACCACCCTGACCAGTACGCTCGTGGCCTTCGGCTACATCATGAAAAAGAAATCCTTCCGAAAGGCGCTTTCGGCAGGTGTTTTACACGATTTGTTTAATATTATTACCGTGATCTTATTGCTTCCCCTGGAGGTATATTTCGGATTGCTGAGTAAATTATCTGCCTGGATTACCCAGGGATTTGGCGACGGAAGCACCACTTTTGAGGGAGAGCCGGGGTATCAGGGCTTTTTTCTCCGGCCGTTGAGCGTATACCTCTCCGAATGGATGCATTGGCCCTTGCTGGCGTTGCTGGTGGGGGTCTTGCTGTTGGTAGGTAGCATCAAGGTTCTTTCTTCCCTGGCATACCGTTCCCTGATTACGCCCAACTTTAAAAAGATACGAAAACATATTTTTAATTTCCCCTACCGGTCTTTTGCCTACGGCATGTTTTTTACAGCTGCCGTTCAGTCAAGCACGGTGACCACCTCGCTGATGGTAACCGCCGTGGCCACCGGCAAGGTGGCATTACGAAAGGTTTTTCCTTTTATCATGGGCGCCAATCTGGGGACTACCATCACTGCCGTGATCGCCGCGCTTTACAAAACCGAGGCGGCCATTAGCGTGGCCATCGTCCACGTGCTCTTTAACCTGATCGGAGCCATGCTCTTTCTTCCTTACCCGGGATTACGGGAGATTCCGGTTCGCATGGCCCGAAGTTTTGGAAAGAAAACGGCGAGTACCCGGTTCATCGGCTTTGCGTACATCTTGCTGACCTTTTTTATCATTCCCTTTTTTCTCATCTACTTCAACCAGTCCCGATGATATTCGGATCTCTGTGCCAGGGGTACCCTGCCGATCAATCCCCCTGGTCTAAAAAGGCGTCCATGATGCGGTGCCCATTGCTGCTGCCAATCCGATCGGCTCCAGCGCGGATCATCTCCACTGCCTGCCCCAGGGTTTTGATGCCACCGCTGGCTTTGATCCCGACTTGGCTAGGCAGGAGCTGTCGCATCTCGCGGATGGTCGCTGCGTTGGCTCCTTCCGGGGCATATCCGGTGGAGGTTTTCACAAAATCGGCCCCTGCATCCCGGCAGAGCAGGCAGGCTTGTTTCAATTCTTCCGTACTGAGATAGGCCGTTTCTACAATCACCTTTAGCAGTTTTTCCTCCGCGTGTATGCGGCTGGCCAGTTGCGCTAGTTCTATTTTTGGCCAGTTCATCCCGGATTTAAATGCCGTCAGAGACCAGACCACATCCAGTTCATCGGCACCATCCTCCATCGCCTGCTGGCACTCGGCCATTTTGGTCTGGCTCATGTTGTATCCAAAGGGAAAGCCAATGACCGTGACTACCTGAATGTCTTCGCCAGCCAGCTCCCGTTTGACCTTCCTTACCCAAAAGGGAGGAATGCAAACGGCGCGGAACCGGTAGCGACGCGCCTGCTGGATCAGTGTTTGGATGGCTTTTTCGTCCACAGCCGGATGCAAAGCAGTGTGTTCAATATATAGCTGCAAATTTTTCATAATCAATCTTAATACGGATATTTGAACCTGTATGGAATACCTCATTTTAGGATTTGGATGGGTGCTTTTTTATGGCAGCCATACCTTCCTGGCCAGCCTCAATATAAAAAGAAAAATCAGGTCCCTGCTAAAAGGTCTGTATAAATGGTACCGTTTGGCTTACAGTGTGTTTTCCGGGCTGTTTTTTCTGGGCTTGTTTTTTTATGCAGGCAGTATTTCGTCGCAAAGCCTGTTTGCCCCTGGACCGGGGAGCACCTACCTTGGGTTTATGTTTGCTACCTTTGGTACCATTATCTGCGTGAAAAGCATGCGAAGGGTGTCGGTAACCCGTTTTATCGGGCTGCGCCCCCAGGACGATATTGCTGAAACCGAGCCCTTGGTGACCGAGGGATGGTACCGGCATCTGCGGCACCCGCTCTATGCCGGATTGATCCTGATCTTTGTCGGATATTTCCTGTATGTACCCAACTGGGCCTCCCTGATTCATTTGATAGCCTTGTTGGCATACCTTCCGTTGGGGATTCATTTCGAAGAGCAGAAGTTATTGGAAGTATACGGGCAGGAGTATGCTGCCTACAAAACCGATGTTCCCGCCATTATTCCCCGATTCCAAAAATGAACGAACTGATAGGGTATGCTGTCGCGTTGCTGCTGGTACTGGCTCATTTGGTTATGGCCAGCCTCTTTTACCGGCATATCAACAAAAACCCCCGGCTTTCTTTTCATGAGAAGAACGACTGGCGGCTAAAAGCCCTGGTTTTTCCGGCCTATTACTGGTTTCGTTACAAACGGGAGCAGGGCAGCTCCTCCTGAACGGGGGGATGGCAGCGGCTTATCGGAAACCTTCCGTTATTCGACTCAGGGGATTATTCTGTGGAGGGGCTTTGGATCGGCTAGCAGCTGGTAGGCCCGCAGTTTACGGAAAAAATAAATCCCACTTCCGGCCATTAGGAGCACACTCAGACTCATCAAGACGAGTAGTCCTTGCGAATAAAATCCAAACCAACTCATGCTTTCATAGTTGCCAAATTGCTTGAAAATCAAGATGCCGGAAGAGCCCAGGTAGCCAAAGCTGTCTACCAGATACATCAGAAAGCCTACATTTCCCGCGTACTTAAACGAAGCAAGTAGCCGGTCAAACAGGAGGCAATTGAAGGGGATGTAGGCCATGTAGGTGCCAGTGCCGGTGGCCACCATCCAATAAAACGGCGAAAGCCAACCGTTTACCATGGCCAGGGTGGCTGCCAGGGCGAGTACCAGGCCGGATACAATGATCAAATGGTAGATAAACAGCGCTTTGAAGTTGTTTTTAACGAGTACCAGCAGGCCCATCATCAGCAAAAGGATGAGGGTGATGGGAATTTCCGTCTGGGTGAGTAATTCCGGTGCGGCCGTAACCTTTAGGTCTTTCCATATCTCCACCACAAAATTATCGCGAATATCCCGAAAGGCCGTTAAAACCATGTAGACGAGAACCAGTATGATCAGTCCAGGCCTGAAACGTCGAAAAAACGTGCGTCGGTCTTTCCCATTCATGGATTTTCGCTCCGTTTTCAGCGCAATATCCGCGCTGCTGGGTGACGGCGTATGATCCAGGAAAAAAACACTGGTGAGCAATAAAGGTATAAACAGGGTACCGGTAAGAAAGGGCATCCAATAGGGGTCTACCCCCCAATCCACCAGGAGGTAACGACCGACTGTCTTTACAAAGCCCGAGGAAAACACGAAACTGACAGCCAATATACTGCCCATCATTTCCGTAAATCTTCTGCCTTCCAGGTAGTGGAAGACCAATCCCCAAATCAAGCCCAACGGAAAACCGTTGATCAGGAAACAAAGGATGTTCCAGGGAGCGGGGAGCAAAGCGAATCCCAGCAAGCCCAGCCAGGAAATACCAATCAGGCGCAGGGTCAGTCGGGCCCGGTGTTCGGCTTTGAGCTCGGCAATGCGCTTAATTCCATAAAATTTGCTGGCCATGTACCCCAGCGTTTGCAAGAGGATCAACCAAACCTTCAGGTCTATTCCCCACCATTCCTCGCCGGCAAAAGTCGCCGAAGCAAAGGGCTTGCGAAAGGCATACATGCAGCTGTAGGTCAAAAACGCCATGGAGCCGGCAAAAAGGCTCATGACCAGAGGAGGCGCTGACGTCAGTTTTTTTGTAAGCGAGGGAAAGGTAATCATTCGCGCACGGGCTCACCAATTTCCGCTGCTACCAGTGGCAGAATATCGATCAGCCGGTGTACGATGTGGGAAGGCTTGTGTGGCGCTAATTGTGCCTCCGTGTACGCACCTGTGGTCACGGCTATGCTGAGGAGGCAACCTGAGTTTAGGCCCTCGTTGATATCCACCTCGGTATCTCCGATTTTAATGACCTCGCTGGGGCTACCTATGCCGAGTGCGGCCATCATTTTTAGGATCATATCCGGGTGAGGACGCCCCTTGCCGACCTCGTCGCTACATACCGTGATGTCGATGAGCGGGTGATTTTTCCAGCCGATGCGTTCTAAAATGACATCGGCAATGGGCCTGCTGAAACCCGTGTCCAGTCCCACCTTAATCCCCATTTGCTGCAAGGACTCGAACACCTCCAGGGCATCGTCCATGGGTGCGATATCCGGACTCTTCTTATAAAACTGAATCATTTCATCCACAAAGCTGTCATGAATCGTATCCACCAGCTTTTCTGATACACGCTCTCCTTCCGGTGTATGGGCTACCAGCATTTCCTTGATCGCCAGTGGTTTTGGGTAACCCATTTTTTCGTTTGCTTCCTTTAGCGTGACCGCCGTGTATCCATGTTTGGAAAAAGCCCTGACAAACGCTTCCGCTACATTGCTTTGGTCTTTTATGGTGGTACCAGCCATGTCAAATACGGCCAGCTTGATGGGTTTTTTCATTTGTTTAAACGTGTTTTTTAATAGTCCTAACTTGTCCTGCACCAAAAATCGCATCGCCCATCGCCAGGCTTGCTTGTGAGAATCGCCCACGCTTACATCATGTCTGCCTTAGGCAGGGCCGATTTCATGCCTTTTGGAGAACCGCGATGAAGGCGGATAATTTGCGGGATAAATTACTTAAAAAAAGTCGCAGTAGAAAGCCAAAGGCCTTCATCCTTCCGTTAATTTATCGTGAATTTGGTTAGGCATTGATCGGGAATATGAGTAGTTTTCTTTCAAAATACGAAAGCTATGAAAAAAACAGCCCGGGAAACGGTGGACGAGGTCTTTTCCTTGTACGAAGCGCATGGAGATGCGGACTACATCGGTGAACCTGTTTCCCAGTTGGAACACATGAGTCAGGCCGCGCAACTGGCCGAATCCGAAGGATATGGACCCGAAGTGGTATTGGCCGCTTTTTTTCACGACCTGGGCCACCTTTTTGCACAGCGGGAGGCGTTGGAGCAGATGGGTGGATTTGGGGTAATGGACCACGAAAAGCTGGGGGCAGACTACCTGCGGCAACTGGGCTTTCCCGAATTGGTGGCGCGCCTGGTGGAAAGCCATGTGGAAGCCAAGCGGTACCTGACCTATAAAAATCCGGATTATTTCAACCGACTCTCGGAGGCAAGCAAGCAAACCCTCAACTACCAGGGAGGCGTGATGAGTCCGGAGGAGGCGGCGGCATTTGAGGCCGACGAAAACCATGTACTAATCCTCAAAATGCGGGAATGGGACGAAAAGGCCAAAGAAACCCAGGTACCAGTCCCCCCTTTGGATCCCTATAAGAAGATGGCACTGGAACTGTTGGCCTGATTGTTACGCGTCTGTTTGGAATCAGGGTTCGGAGGTGACCAGATCCTTCACACAGTGTACCCAGGTATCCCGCGAGTTCAGGCTGGGCACCAGGTCCCAACGTTCGCCGCCTTGTTCGATAAACTGTTCCTTATACTCTTCGCCCACTTCCACGGTGGTTTCCAGGCAATCGGCAACAAAGGCCGGTGAAAAAACGAGGACTTTTTTGATTCCATCTGCCGCCATTTCTCGAATGAGGTCTTCGGTGTAGGGCTTAATCCAGGGATCCTTCCCCAGCCGGGATTGAAAGCAGGTCACTACCTTTTCCTGGGGCAACTGGAGCTTTTCGGCAATCAGTCGGGTGGTGTGAAAGCATTGTGCCCGGTAGCAAAACTGGTTCTTTTTGGTATAGTGGGCACAACAATCGCCCAAACGGCAGTAGCCATCCACGGATCCTTTTCGTATCTGTCGCTCGGGGAGGCCGTGGTAGGAAAAAAGAAACCGGTCGTATTCCTGGTCGGCCATCATTTCCTTGCCCAATTCGGCCCAGGCTTCCAGAAACAGGGGATGGTCTACGAAATTGCTGATAAAGCGGATGTTTGGGATAATCTGCCAGGTACGGGCGAGTTCCATGACCCGATCGATCACCGAGCCGTTTGTGGCGGAGGCGTATTGTGGAAACAGCGGCAATACCACGATTTCCTTTACATTGGCTTTGTTTAACGCTTTCAATCCCTCCTCAATTCCCGGCGATTGATAGCGCATGGCTATTTCCAATTGGTACTTGGAATGATCGATCAAAGGGAGCAATTTTTCTTTTAAGTCCTGGGTGTGGAAAAGCAGGGGAGAACCCCGTTCGGTCCAGAGTTTTCGGTACTCTCCGGCCGATTTGGGTGCCCTAAAGGGGGCAATGATCAGGTTTACCAGCATCCACCGGGGGATAAACGGAAAGTCGATTACCCTTCCGTCCATTAAAAATTCTCTCAGGTATTTTCGGACATCTCCGGTAGCGGTGCTATCAGGCGTACCCAGATTTACCAGCAAGATGCCTGTTTTGGCTTTATTTTGACTCATGAGTTGTTGCTAACCTTTAATTTTATTTCAGTAAACCGAAATTACAAGCTTATGTTAGAAAATACCAGCAAAATATAGCCGCTTTGCGGAATTTGCAATCCCGGGGTCCAGATAAAAAAGAGGTTTGTAGTCCCCATAGCGAGAATGTACACGATCGAGAACATTTTTTATTACTATATTGGGAAAGAGTAGGTCCTTGAAAACTATGAAACTAGACAAAAAAGCTTTTACCATCCAAAGTTTCGAAGAAGCTGCGGATCACCAAAAACAGCATAAAAGCCTTTCGGAGGAAGAGAAAAGGGATGTTTTTCTTCACCTGATGCAAGCTGCCTATGGGTTTGTAGGTACTGCCTGGCCTAAGATGGATATGAGGTAAGAAGTCTGATCAAAGATGGTAGCACTTCTTAATCTGTTTAATTCTGGTTTTAAAGACTTTATTGAAAGCCTGCACAAGTTTGATGTGGCGTATATCCTAATTGGAGGATATGCAGTAGTTCTGCACGGTTATCTCAGAACGACCGGAGATTTGGGTAAAAGCAACAAAAGAAAACTATAGAAAACTAATGAAGGCATTTTCATTTTTTGGATTACCCACCAATGCTATACGTCTTGATCAATTTTTGAAAAATGACAGGTACCAAGTTTTTTTTGTTTGGAAGATCCCCTATGGCTATCGATAGTGTGACTGTAATTCAAGGTATTGACGTGAAACTCATAAACATTTCTGATTTGGTAAAAACCAAAAAAGCCAGCGGCAGGTATACGGATTTAGATGATCTTGAAAATTTAAAGAGCAATGAAGAATAAAAAGCTCAGGCATCTCCTAATTTTATTTTTTTTATTGGTTCTTAGCGGAAATGTAATGGCACAGGGCGTTCCAAGCATCCTGATCGCTTATTACTCCGGTTCGGGCAACACCCAAACCATGGCGGAGGCGGTAGCAAGTGGAGTGGCACAAGTGGAGCATGTCAATTATACCATCAAACGCGTTGAAGAGCTGACCGAGCGGGAGGTCTTGAAGGCTTCCGCCATCATTTTGGGTTCTCCCGTATACAATGCCAATATGGCGCCCCAGGTGCAGGCGTTTATCAATAGCTGGCCATTTGAAGGGAGACCCCTAAAAGATAAAATCGGTGCTGTATTTGTCACGGGTGGTGGCTTTTCCATAGGGGAAGAATCGGTCATGCTTGCCATGATCCGTGCCATGCTGGTTCATGGGATGCTGATCGTAGGAGGAGCCGAAACAGAAGCAGCATTTGGAGCCTCGGCAATTACCGGAGAGGGTGAATTTGCCGGAAAAGAGGTGAATCCACTGTTTTTGAATAAAGCAGAAGGGCTGGGAAAAAGAGTAGCGGAGTGGGTAGTAACGTTGAAAAAGGAAAGGTAGCGATGACTGAATTATCTGAGTTTTCCCGCGTTAGTAAAGAATTATCTCACCTTTTCGTTTGTTGTTGCCGGCATTTGCATCTTTGGTGTGGATGATAAGCCGGTACTTCAGCTTTTTCCCCGGTTGTCGGGCCGGAATCTTTTCCGGGGCGGTGTAAACGATCGTTTGCCCCGGTTCAATGGCATCTGTTTTGGTATCAAAACTCATCATTTTTCCATTTACTTTAAAAAACACCCGGTAACTCTCGGCCGGAGCCGTGACGGTACCCGCGTTTTTAACGGAAAAGCGGAATATCCGGCTTCCCTCTTTTTCTGCTTCCAGGTAGACTTCCGCAGCCTCCAGATCAAATAGCGGGGCCTCTTGCCCCCAAAAGGCGGGTGAAGCAAGCAAAAAAACACCAAGGATTCGTAAAAACATGTTGCTGTAGGTTTGGAAAGAAAGATAAACCGGACATCGAGCGCTTCGGTAGTCAACGGCAGCGATGCCATTAGCCCAAGCCAAAGTCGATCGGTTTATTCAGAAACGTAAGTTACCATTTTTTCTGTTTGGGAAGTTTTGTGGGCAGGTATTTTTTTGGCGAGAGGATCGGTTGGTTCCGATCCAATGCGGAAAGGCGTATTTGCAGAAGTGTACCCCTTGTTTCCGGAAACCGGACCGCGGTTAACCAAAAAAAGCCCGACTACCGAAGCAGCCGGGCATGGACATGGTATGCATGCGATGATTAATTACTTCCTGGAGCGGGTGCCGGGGTTGCCGGAGCCTCCAGACCCAATTTGGCCAATACCAGATCGGTAAAGGGGTCGTTGTCCTTGGTATACAAAAGAACGGGCGACTGCCCTGCTGCTTCCGAAAACACATGGGTGTAGTTGTTTTCGGCAGCTACTGCGTTGATGGCGTTGTACACCTTTGTCTGTACCGGCTCCAACAGTTCCTGCAGCTTCCGTTGATAGGAAGATTGAGCATCCTGTTGAAACTTCTGAATTTCCTGCTCCATGCCCTGCAGCTCACGCTCTTTGGCAGCACGTGCTTCGTCGGTCATGGTCTGGGCAGACTGCTGATAGGATGCCACTTGCTGCTGGAAACTCTGCGTTTTGGTTTGGATTTGCTGTCCCAACTGATTGCTATAATCCTGGATATCAGCGTCAATTTGCTCCATCTCCGGCATCAGGCTCATAATATATTCCACGTTGGTGTACCCGATTTTCAAATCCTGAGCACTTGCTACAAATCCAAAGCAAAAGAGGGCTATTGCTGATAGGATGATTCTTGCTTTCATAATTGTTAAACTTTGTTAATTTTAATTGTTTTCTTCTAATCCTAATTCTTCTATGATAAAATCCGAGTAATCGTGCCTGGGGTCCGTATAGATTATGGACGTGGGGCTGCTTGCTTTGTCGAACAAAATAGCCAGCCCGTTTCGTTTGGCTACCCGGTCTATCGCATCGTAAATGGTGGATTGCAAGGGTTGCAGCAGTTCCGATTGTTTTTGGTACAATTGGCCATTTTCGCCAAAAATACGGTTGTTAAAGGCCCTTGCTTCCCGTTGTTTTTCCCTAATCAGTTCCAGACGTTCCTGGTACATCTCATCTGTCAGCAATACCTGCTCTCCTTGCAGGTCACTGTACATTTGCTGTATTTCCTCTTCCAAATTTTGTGCCTCTTTTCGCCACTCCGAACTCACCGCCTCCATTTCTTCCTGAATCTTCTTGTAATCCGGGTGTTTATTGAGAATGTACTCGGTATCCACATAGCCCATCTTCTGCGCCGAAAGCAACATGGGGAAAAGGGAAAGCAAAAGTAACAAATTCAGGGATTTTTCCATAATTATCTGAATTGTTGCCCGATGGTAAAGTGGAACATGCCTCCACTTGGTCCGGGATTGGGGTTGCTGATGGATGGAACTTCGTCAAATCCATAGCCCCAATCGATACCCAGCAGGCCAAAAGCCGGCATAAATATTCGGGCACCAAAACCTGCAGATTTTTTCAGGTCATACGGATTGTAGTCCGCATAGTTGCCCCAGTTGTTTCCGGCCTCGGCAAATCCCAGCAGGAAAATGGTCGCCGAGGGATTGGGTGATACCAGAAATCGGAGTTCCATCACGTGCTTGTTATACACCACTCCTCCATACGGAACCGGTGCATTTGGCTGCCCGCGGAAGTCTCTTCCGGGAGTAATGGACTGGTTTTCGTAGCCCCTAAGCCCGACGATCTCCTGCCCCAGGGCGAAGTTCATCATGTTCATGCCGTCGCCTCCCAGCACAAAGCGTTCCAACGGTATGATGCCGATGCGGTCTCCATACGAGCCCAGGAATCCCAGGTGGGTACGGGCACTTAGTACCAGTTTATTGGAGCCAAATACCGGGGTGTATAGGGATGCATCAAACATCCATTTGTGGTACTCCAGCCACTGGTATTTTTCCTCATCCTGAGATTCCTGATTGA
The DNA here is from genome assembly GCF_009467825.1 of Cyclobacterium xiamenense. Lineage (GTDB taxonomy): Bacteria > Bacteroidota > Bacteroidia > Cytophagales > Cyclobacteriaceae > Cyclobacterium > Cyclobacterium xiamenense. The sequence continues at coordinate 20,660 of NZ_WIOK01000029.1, forward strand.
TATTCGGATTCATCGAGGTATAAGGCGGTGTGAGGGTTGCACTCAAGGTGATATTCGACCCGAACCGCGGGTAGATGGGGTTATCGATGTTGTTTCGCGCAATCGTGGTGTTCAGTGCTACACTTCGTGCGGTTCCCGTATTATAGGTCAGCCCGAAGAAATTTCCGTATTCGTCAAAATCGTATACCTGAAACTGCAGGTTATTGCTGACCTGAAAGTAGTCATCCGGCCAGGTAACCCGTTTGGCCAATCCGATGGATGCCCCGGTAATCTTGAAAGAGCCCAATTCCTGACCAAAGTTATTCCGGTTAAAAAAATCAATCTGCCGCTGTACGGAGTGATTGAAACTAAAGCTCAGGGCATTGGGTTTTCTTCCGCCAAACCAGGGCTCGGTAAAGGACATGCTGTAGTTCTGGAAACTTCGTCCATTGGCCTGTACCCGCAGGGAGAGCTTCTGCCCGTCACCTACCGGCAGGGGACGCCACTTGGAAAAGTCGTTGATGTTCTTAATCGAGAAGTTGTTGAAAGTCAGACCGACGGTACCCACAAAGCCAAACAAACCTCCCCAACCTCCGGAAAGTTCGATTTGATCGTTGGGTCGTTCTTCCAGCTTGAAGGTAATGTCCACCGTTGCGTCCTCGAAATTGGGCCGCATGTCGGGTTCGATGTTCTCCGGGTTGAAGTACCCGATCTGGGAAAGTTCCCGGATGGTTCGTACCAGCGCACTTCGGTCAAATTTCTGTCCGGGCAGGATTCGAATTTCCCGCATGACCACGTGGTCACTGGTTCGCTCGTTGCCCTCGATGGAGACGCTATTTACGGTTACCTGCGGGCCTTCAAAGATCCGCATTTCTATGTCGATGGAATCGGCCTGTACGTTTACTTCTACCGGATCAATGGTGAAAAACAGGTATCCATTGTCTTGATACAGGGAGCTGACATCGTCTCCCCGTTGGGGGTCGTAATTCAGCCGTTTGTCCAGCTTTTCCTTATCGTAGATATCTCCTTTGAAAATGCCCAGTTTGGCTTGGAGCTCTTGGTCCGTGTGGATGTAATTTCCTGAAAAACTGATGTTGCGGTAGTAATATTGCTGGCCCTCTTCGATGTCAATGTCAATGTTGATGCGGCTGTCGTCAAAGCGATAGATGCTATCGGTGAGGATTTCGGCATCCCGGTAGCCCCGGCTATTGTAAAAATCGACGACCGAATTCTTATCGTCCCGGTAGTCACTTCGGACAAATTTGGAACCATTAAAGAAATTGAGTTTGAAATTTTTGTTGATGTATTCTTTCACCTGATCGTCAGAGACGGGGTTTCGTTTGGTAACCGCTTGTCCAAGATTTTTTGGATTGGCGTTGAGTAAACGGGAGACCAGGTCTTTGAAGATGTATACCCGGGCATGTTCATTCGTACCCTTCATTTTCTTTTTGATGCGGGTATCGGCGATGTTGTCGTTTCCGTAGAGCTTGATTTCGTTGATACGCACTTTCGTTTTCTTATCCACGTCAAAGCGCAGCTTCACGCTGTTGGGCAGGGTAGTATCCCGCTCCTGGATCACCTTCACCTCTGCATTCAGAAAACCCTTGTCCACAAAATAATCCCGGATATTCCGTTGCGCGTTGTTCAAGACATCGTCCCGGACCACTCTTCCCCGGATATTTACTTTATCTTCAAGTTCTCCTTCCTGAGTTTTGTTGATGCCGGAATATTCTACGCGGCTGAAGCGGGGTCTTTCGGTGAGATCGAGCAGCAGGTAGATGTCGTCTCCTTCAATTTTGGTGACCAGGATTTTGACATCGCCGATGATTCCCTGTCCCCAAAGTTTTTTCAACGCACCCGAGATGGCATCTCCGGGAACGGTGATCTGATCGTCTACCCGAAGACCGGCCAGTGAAATGATGGCGGTTTCATCCAGGGTACTCAGGCCCACGGCTTCTATTCCAGCCAGGCGGTACTTTTTTGGATTGGAATAATCCAGATCGATTATATCCACCGGCTCTTGACGGGTATACCGGCTTTGCCCCAATCGAATCTGGGCTTCTGCCACTCCGGTCACTAGCAGCAAATAAATAATCAGTAAATAGTTTCTCATTTCAAACGATAAGTTTAACCCCCTAATCCCGGGGATTAGTGAGCTGAAATACCCCGAAAAACGACATGTGTTTTCGGGTGTGCACGGTCATTCGGAGGGCTTAATCTGGGCACCGGTTTTTCCAAACCTTCGTTCCCTTTTCTGATAGGCCAATATGGCTTCATGAAGGTGTTTCTTTCGAAAATCCGGCCACAATACTTCCGTGAAGTAGAGTTCGGTATAAGCCAGCTGCCACAACATAAAGTTACTGATCCGTATCTCACCACTGGTGCGTATCAGTAACTCGGGATCGGGAAAATCGGCAGTGTTCAAGTGGGAGGCAATGGCTTCCTGATTGATGTCTTTCTCCTGGATTTCCCCGCTGACTACTTTTTTGACAATTTCTTTTACAGCCTGGGTGATTTCCCAGCGGCCACTGTAGCTCAGGGCCAGTACCACGGTCATTCCGGTATTGGCATTGGTTTTTGCTTTTCCCAGGTTCAGGTGTTCCTTGCATTTGCCGGGAAGGCTATCCGTATCTCCTATGGTGGCGAGCCGGATGTTGTTTTCCATCATGGTGGGCACTTCGTCGGTGATGGCCTGTACCAGGATTTCCATCAGTGCATCCACCTCTTCCTTGGGCCGGGACCAGTTTTCGGTAGAAAATGCGTATAAGGTAATGAATTTCACGCCCAATTCGGCAGCTCCCTCAATGGCATCCCGAACGGCAGCAATTGCGTTTCGGTGGCCAAAGATTCGCATGGCACCCTTTTTTTGTGCCCACCTACCGTTGCCATCCATGATTACCGCAATGTGTTGAGGGATATTCCCTTTATCAATCACTTCCTTCATTCCTGTGTACGCTTCCAAATTGTAATGAATTACAAAAATGACACTTCTTTTCCAAAAATTCTATCCTGTGGTCAATTATTGTAGGGATAGCATTTGACTTGGTGGAAGGAATAGCTGATAGAAACGCCCAAAAAATAGTACCAATCCCGGTCCGAGTGATTGCCAAAATTGATGGAATTGGGGTCTAGTGTTGGATTTCCCGTGCCGGGATCGGTTCGAAACCTCGGGATAGCATTTGGATCGTTGCCGATTTTATCCAGAAAGTCTGAAAAGGTAGCCTTGGCGCCGCCTTCAACCGAAAGGAGCAAGCGGTCCCGGAGCTTGTATTTGATTCCCAGACCAAAAGGAACGATAGCGGTACTAACCCGGTAGCTGCCTGGCTGTGGATCGGCTGCATAGGCCTGCCCATTACCAAAGAAGGTACCGATACCCAGGCCAAAGAAGCCGAAAGGGGAAAACCGGGAGGGGGACTGCTGGCTCATGTAATCCAGAAAATGGAATTCCATGGTGGCGGATGCTTCTACCATGGTGCCGGTAAAGTACGCGTCGCGAACCAAAGCTACCGGATCAATGGGATGAATGCTATCTGCCGCATTAAGCCTGCTCACGGAAAGCCCCACCCGCAGACTCCAGGCATTGTCAAAATTTCGTCTGCCAAACAACGTTCCCTGAATACCCAGTTGGGTCGGGTCGATGGTCCGGATAATGTCTCCGGTATAGGTCCCTGCTCCCAATCCCATTCCTACCTCGTACTGCTGTGCGCGGACAGTCAGGCCCTGCAGAAACAATACTGCGGTGAAAACGATCGTGTAATACCTGGTTTTATTCAAGTCGCTGCAATTTATAAACTACCCAACGAATAAAAAACCCCTCACAGTATATGCTGGGTTAAATATTGTTAAAACTAATTCCGCATGTCAAAGCCCCAATTCAATTTTTGCCTCAGGGTGTCGAAGAAGCTGTAATTCGGGAACTTAACCAATTTGGCCACGAATTTTTCTTTTTTGATCTTTAAGGCCACCGAAGCATCAATGGGTGTAGACCTGGAGTCTAAAGATACCAGAAATTTTTCGCTTCGGCCTTCAATTTTGAAAGTGATTTCACTGTCATCCGAGACCACGATGGGACGCACATTGAGGTTATGCGGACTCACGGGTGTGATGACAAAGTTTTTTGCTGCGGGGGAAATCAAAGGGCCTCCACAACTCAAGGAATAACCCGTGGAGCCGGTAGGCGTGGAAACGATCAGTCCGTCGGACCAATAGCTATTGAGGTAGTCCCCGTCTATGTAGGTGTGTACCGTGATCATGGAGGAAGTGTCCCGCTTGTGAATGGTAAACTCATTGAGCCCAAAGTTCAGCCCGTCAAACAAAGGAATGCTGGATTCCAGGCATACCAGGCTTCGGTCTTCCAGTGAATACCTTCCGGCCAGCAAGTCTTCTGCTGCAAGGGCGATTTCTTCTTTGGCAATGGTGGCTAAAAATCCCATTCTCCCGGTGTTGATTCCCAATACCGGAATTTCCAGCGCACCGATGCGGGCAATGGTATCCAGCAAGGTGCCGTCCCCACCAATGGAAATGACAAAGTCCATCGCTTTTATCCCAACTTCGCCTTCCTGAAGTACCGATGTACCCGGCGCAAATTCCGTGTCCCGGATGGATTTGAACAGGCTTTTGGTAACCCACACTTCCTGCCCCTGTTTTTCAAAGGCCTGGATTAATTGCTGTATGTAGGTGTGAAATTCGGGAACTATTGCGATGCCGTGAAGTAGGACGTTCATGTACGATCAGATGTCTAAAAATCGAAGCAAATTACCCAACCGGTCCTGCTCGCTGCTGATGCCTCCTTCTTCCTGGTACTGGTCGATTATTTTGTAGCCAAAACGTTCCAAGGTTGCTTTGATATGCCGCAACTCTACCTGATCCGTTTTTAACGTTACCTTGATTTTGCTATCGTCGAGGGGATCGTTGGAGATAAAGCTGCTGAGGATTTTGGCATTTTCGGACTCCACCACCCGGGCGATGTCGTAGAGGCTGTAATCGGTCATAAACATGGACAGAATCAGCACGCCACCCGGTGTTTGGATGGATATGGAGTCAGTGAACGCAGATACGGCATCTTCCTCGGTGATCACCCCCTGGTATTTTAATTCCCGGTCCAACACGGCCACCATGTTTACCTGGTTTTCGGAGGAGATTCGCAACACCTCGTAGATGTGCCGGTCCAATTGCACCACACAAGAGTTCGCCAACAACTCCACTTCGCCAATGGTCAGCTCCGGGTTGTTGATATCGTAAATGATTTCGTCCGTGATAAATCCTTTGAAAACACCCTTTTCTACCACGGGCAAAATAGTTGTTCGGATCTCTTCCATCCAGGATAGGGCCATCTTCACCTTGTCCGTGAATTTCAGGGGTGGGATCAGATGGTTGATAAAGTCTAGTGCCCTCATGTAGCTAAAGGTATTAAAAGGATTCGAAAAATAAAACGCCTGCTGCTGCTGCTTGGTTCAAATCCGGAAGAATACACTGGATTTATGCAAAAATACTTCCCATTCAGGGTAGACCTGAGAGTGTGTCTGCCAGCAGCTGTGCCATTCCGCTTTTTTTTACGTAAAGGTCAATCCAATTTTGCAAAAGCTGCTCTCCGTGCTGCGTGAGATGGGCTTCCGGATGAAACTGTAGGCCCATGAGCGGCAGGTTTCGGTGGCAAAATGCCATGAGTTCTCCCCTGTCTGTTTCGAGCAGCACCTCCAGTTCGGCCGGGAGATCCTGCAATTCCAGGGAATGGTACCGCGTCACCTCAAATTGCTCCGGTAAGCCCGCAAATACCGGGTGCCTGCTTTTCTGGGATACCGTAGAAACCTTTCCGTGCATGGGGCGCCGACTTTTCCGAAGACTGGCGCCAAAATGCATCCCCAATGCCTGATGCCCCAGACATACGCCCAGTACTGGAAGCCTGTGTACATAGGGGACCAGCAGCTTCATTAGGTTTCCGGCGCTAGCCGGTGTTCCCGGTCCCGGCGAGAGTACCATGGCCGAAAAATCCAGGGACTCCAGTTCGGCTGCCGATACGTCGTTACGAAGGACGCAAACTTCCTCCCCCGACCGCCTCAGGTAATCCGCCAGCATGTGCGAAAAGGAATCGAAATTATCAATTAACAGAATCACCGATGGAGCTGTTTACGAGTTCTTTGATGGTGGCAATGGCGGTATCGATGATGGGCGTATAATCGTCCAATATGGCCACCATCGTCGGGGCTATTGGTACCAACAAGGGATAAATGACAGAGCCTTGCCGCATTTCCTCAGGCACCTCAAATTCAAAAGAATGGGCTACCCAGATCAAAAGACTGATCATGATAGACCATTTGATCAGCCCCAGGATGCTGCCGGCAAAATTGTCAAAGGTACCCAAAATGGTCAGGTCCAGCGCCTGCTTGACCAGGTAGGCCAAAATCCGGATGGTGATCGTCACTGCCAAAAAAATAAGAATAAACGCAACAAAAGGAAGCATAAAGGTCAGGCTCTCCACCCGCTCCGCCAATAGTTCTGCTCCCCAGTGCATGAACCGAAAAGCCAGAATGATGCCGATGAAAAATGCGATGATGGACAGGAGTCCAATAAATAGTCCCTGCCGGTACCCACTAAACGCCCCCACGGCCAATAGGCCCACTATGATCAGATCGATGGTGCTCAAGGTTGTGCCTATGAGTTAAGCATGGCTTTGACTTTTTGGGAAATGAGTTTCCCATCGGCCTTCCCTGCCAGTTTTTTGGTGGCAACGCCCATGACTTTGCCCATGTCCTTTGGACCCTCGGCCCCGGTTTCTGAGAGGATGGCCTGTAGTTCCGCTTCCAGTTCCGCTTCGCTCAGCTGCTGCGGCAGGAATTCCTGAATAACCTGCAATTCGGAATTTTCCAGGGCTGCCAGATCTTCCCGGCCCTGTTTCTCAAAAATTTCCAACGAGTCCTTCCGCTGTTTGGCCGCTTTGGTCAATAGCTGAATCTCGTCTTCTTCAGACAGGCCCTTATCCCCACTGCCTTTGGTTTCTTCGAGCAAGATAAGCGATTTTATCGCCCTCAGCGCCCGCAACCTGTCCTTGTCCCGGGCCAACATCGCCTGCTTGATTTCTTTTTCTATGTTGATTTTTAGACTCATGGTATGCTAGTTAATGTTCGTTACCTGCGAAAAGCGATCCAAACCCGGATCCGGACAAAAAAGGCGAAGGCCTAAACTTCGGCTTCGTTACCATTGTTTACGCAATATATTTAATTTAGTGCAAAATTAACGCATATTTGGAACATGACGAAATTAAGTGTCAACATAAACAAAATTGCCACCTTGCGGAATGCCCGGGGAGCCAACAACCCGGACCTGGTGAAAGTCGCCCTGGATGCAGAACGTTTCGGTGCTCAGGGCATCACCGTGCATCCCCGTCCGGACGAGCGCCATATCCGGTACTCCGATGTGATGGCCTTAAAGAACCGGATAACGACGGAATTTAACATCGAAGGCTACCCCGATCGTCGCTACCTGGAGATCATCCGGGAAGCCCGACCCGCCCAGGCCACCCTGGTGCCCGATCCCCCGGAAGCCCTGACTTCCAATACCGGCTGGGACACGATCAGCCACCAGGACATGCTTCGGGATATTATCGCCGAATTGCACGACTATGGGGTTCGAACGTCGATTTTTATCAATCCGGAAGCCCGCTACTTTGAAGCAGCCAAAGCTACCGGCACCGACCGGGTGGAGCTGTATACAGAGCCCTATGCCAGCGGGTATCCCAAGGACCGCGAAAAGGCCGTGGCTCCTTATGTGGAGGTAGCCAAGCTGGCGCGGGAACTCGGCCTGGGACTGAATGCCGGTCACGACCTGGACCTGCACAACCTGAAATTTTTGAAAGAAAACATTCCCTATCTGGACGAGGTGTCTATCGGCCATGCCCTGGTATGCGATGCCCTGTACTATGGCCTGGAAAACACCATACAGATGTACCGCAGGCAATTGGACGTATAAAAACAAACGACGATGAAACTCAATTTCAAAAAAAGCGGCAACGGGAAACCCTTTTTGATTCTCCACGGATTATTTGGCTCTGCGGACAATTGGCTGGGGATCGCCAAAAATCTGGAGGAAAACTATACCCTGTACCTCATCGACCTCCGCAACCACGGCGACTCGCCGCATTCCGAAGAATGGAATTACCAGGCGATGGCGGAAGATCTCCGGGAATTGCTGGATGCCGAGGGATTGGATAGCGTCTACCTGCTGGGTCATTCCATGGGCGGAAAAGCCGCCATGAAACTGGCGTTGATGTACCCGGAACGGGTGGCTAAACTGATTGTGGCAGACATTGCCCCCAGGCCCTATCCCGTTCATCACCAGCACATCCTGGAAGCGTTAAACGCCGTGGACCTGGACGCCGCCGATTCCCGAAAGGCGGCAGAAGCTCAATTGGAGGAATTCATTGATGAAAAAGGTATCCGGCAATTTTTACTGAAAAACCTGACCCGAACCGAGGGGAAATTTGCCTGGAAAATAAACCTGCCGGTGATTACCGAAAACATAGAAAATGTAGGTGAAGCCATCGATTCGGAGAAGCCTTTCGACAAGCCCGTATTGTTTTTGGGCGGGGTCAATTCTGATTACATCCAGGAAAAGGACAAGGCCGATATCGACAGGATCTTTCCGGAAAACCACCTGGTTTACATCAAGAATGCCGGCCACTGGCTGCATGCCGAGCAGCCAGATGCGGTAGTGGCTACGTTGAAGGCCTTTCTTGACGCGTAGGCGATCTCGCCATTAAAAAAAGCAGTGGGATTGGAAATGCACCTATGGATCCGTTCAGACTGCCGCGGGTGCATGGCTATTTTCGATTCCTTTTTATTCCCATCTGCACCCTCGCAGGAAGGGCAGAACCCGCCATAGGTAATAAATTTCCAAATCGATCTCAACCAAAATCCCCCTTTCTCTTATGGAAACAGGGGGATTTACTACCAAAATAAAAAATCGACCGAGAAATATACCTTTCATTCCCAAAAAAAAGCCGCTTTAATCAGCGGCTTTTTTTTGCTTTTACTAACTACTATCACAATCTTTTGATGCGGATATTCCTGAACCAGACATCGTCATTGTGGTCCTGCAAGGCGATTTTACCTTCCTTGAAGGTAGCAAAATCTTCCCATTGGGCGAACTTGCTATCTGCCACCATGGCTTTCCATTGCTCGTCCCAAAGGGTCGTTTCTACCGTTTTTACACCGTTGAGAAAGAACTGGAGTTGACCGTCTTCGACTTTGATTTCCGTAAGGTTCCATTCACCTACCGGTTTGGCGGCCTCCTCGGAGGATTCAATCAGGTCGTACAAGTCACCGGTGCGGTGTGTCACGATCTGCCCGTCCCGGTGGCCGTCGTTATCGAGCAACTGGTATTCCGGGCCCGTATGGTACGGCGCACCGTAGTTGCCGGTGTCTTGCACATGAAACATGATGCCACTATTTCCGTTTTCAGAAATCTTCCATTCTATCTGGAAGTGGAAATCCCCGTAGGAATCACGTGTCACCAAATCACCACCGGTAGTGCCACTTTTCTTCTTTTCGGAATTAAAGTACAGCACACCGTCTGCCGCTTCCCAGGCTTCTCCGGGCTGATCTTTTCCATAACCGGTCCAGCCGGTAAGGCTGCTTCCGTCAAAAAGGCTGATCCATTCTTCTTCCGTCACGATAATTTCTTCGATTTGTTCGTCAGAGGCGGTTTTCTCCTGGGTGCCGGGGCCGCAGCCCCAAACCAGCATTGAGCCCAACGCCAACGACAGCGATAGTTTGTTCATAGACTTATTTTTTTAACAAAAGTACATAACGCACCATGTCTTCGGCATCTTCTTTGGACAATGCCGGATGCGCGGGCATCGGTATTTCTCCCCAGACCCCCACGTTGCCGGCAATTACCCGTCCGGCAAGCATTTCCACGTTCTCGTCCGTCGTTTCGTACTTCGCAGCTACATCCGCATAGGAGGGGCCTACGATTTTTCGTTCGATCATGTGGCAACTGGGACAGTCGTTCTGCTTCATCAATTCCACACCCCGTATGAAAATGGGATCGTCTTTGTACTTTTCCTCCAGGCTGATTTCCTTCGCAGGTTCAGGCGCCGGAGGCGTGTTGGAAGAGGAAGTGGATTCGGAACTGCCGCCAGAACCACCACAGGATACAGCCATCATTGAACCGGCAATGAGGGCCAGGCTTAACTTAAGATTTAACTTCATTGTTTGTTATAAATAGATTAATTGATTCCCAATATTTTCTTGTTCAATCCTTCGTCCGCTCCCGTAGAAGCAAAGTCGTCAAAGGTTTTCTCAGTGACGCGAATGATTTTTTCACTAATAAATTTGGCTCCTTCGATGGCACCATTTTCCGGGTGTTTCAAGGCACATTCCCATTCCAATACGGCCCATCCGTCAAAATCATACTGCGATAACTTGCTGAAAATAGCATTGAAATCCACCTGTCCGTCACCCAGGGAACGGAACCTTCCGGCGCGTTCTACCCAGCTGGAATAACCGCCATACACACCTTGTCTGCCGGTGGGATTAAATTCCGCATCTTTGACGTGAAACATTTTGATCCGGTCTTTGTAAATATCGATAAACGATACGTAATCCAGACACTGCAATACAAAATGGCTGGGATCGTACAGTATGTTTGCGCGTTTGTGGTGATTTACTTTTTCCAGGAAACGCTCGAAGGTTACCCCGTCGTGTAGGTCCTCGCCCGGGTGCAACTCATAACACACGTCCACGCCATACTTGTCAAACTCGTCCAGAATGGCCAGCCAGCGTTTCGCCAGTTCCTCAAATCCGGTATCCACCAAACCAGCGGGTCGCTGGGGCCAGGGATACACCGTATGCCACATCAATGCCCCGCTAAAGGTCGCATGCGTGGTCATGCCGAAGTTTTTAGAAGCCTTGGCTGCCCACATCAACTGCTGGGTGGCCCACTTTTGCTTTCCTTTCAAGTCCCCGGCAAGTTCCGCGGGCGCAAACGCGTCGAATAGTTCGTTGTAGGCAGGATGAACCGCCACCAACTGTCCCTGCAGGTGGGTGGAAAAATCCGAAATCTCCACTCCCGCCTCTTTCACGGTAGCCTTGATTTCGCTGACATAGTCCATGTCCTCTGCCGCTCGCTGCAGGTCAATCAACCGGGCATCCCAGGTGGGGATTTGAACGGCCTTGTAGCCAATGCTCGCTGCCCAGGTACAAATGTCTTTCAAGTTATTAAACGGTGCGGTATCGTCCGCAAATTGAGCCAAAAATAAGGCGGGTCCTTTAATGGTTTTCATAAGGGTTTGTCGTTTTAAAGTTCAAATTTAGTCCATTTTTCATTAGATTTCCCACTTTTCACCACATGTTCCACAAAGGCCATGCCGCGCAGTCCGTCTTCCGATCCGGGGAAGTCTTCCCATTCCTTTTTGGGGGTCTCCCCGTTTTTGCGCGCATACAGACAGCGGGCAAAATTACGGTAAAGATTGGCAAATGCTTCCAGGTAGCCCTCCGGATGCCCGCCCGGGGTCCGAAGGTTTTCCATTGACCAGGAGGACAAATAGGGAACGTTCCCTCCGGTACGGTAAATCTGATCGGGCGCTTCGGGGTGCCGCACAATCAGCGTATTGGCATTGTCCTGCTCCCATTCCAAACCAGCCTTATCTCCAAACACCCGGATTTTGATATTGTTTTCGGCACCCGTGGCTATTTGCGTTGCCATCAAGACGCCAGAGGCGCCGTTGTCGAACTTGAGCAGTACTGCCCCGTCATCGTCCAGGGTCCTGCCTTCCACCACAATGTTTAGATCGGCGCAGAGCTTGGTCAGCTTCAGCCCGCTAACGTACTCCGCCAGGTTGAAGGCATGCGTACCGATGTCCCCCATGCAATTGGCAATTCCGCTTTTGGACGGGTCGGTTCGCCAGATCGCTTGTTTGTAATCGGTCTTTTCCAGACTGGTCCACAGCCAGCCCTGTGGGTATTCCACGTATACTTTCCGAATTTCCCCCAGGACTCCCGAGGCGATCAGGTGTCGGGCTTCCTTTACCATGGGGTACCCGGTGTAGGTATGCGTTAGGCAAAAAAGGAGGCCGGTATCTTCGATGATTTTATTGAGGGTTTTCGCTTCCTCGTAATCAAAGGTCATGGGCTTGTCCAGTACCACATGAAAGCCGTTTTCCAGGGCTTTTTTGGTTGGGTCAAAGTGAACGTGGTTGGGCGTAACAATGGCAACGAAATCAATTCGTTCTTCTTCCGGCAACTGCTTTTCTTTCTCAAACATCTCGTCGTAGGAGCCATAGACTCGCGTTGCTGGCAAAAACAGTTCCTTACCGGTTTCGGCGGATTTTTCCGGACTGCTGCTAAACGCCCCGGCGGCGAGTTCGATCATTCCGTCCATGGCAGCGGATATCCTGTGTACGGCTCCGATAAAAGAGCCCGGTCCGCCACCGATCATGCCCATTTTAAGTTTTCTGTTGCTCATTAGTCCAATCTTTGGTTTTTTGGTTTTTAAAGTTGCTGTATAACGTCTATATTTCTCAGGGAATAAGCGAAATCAAGGTCCCCCACCGAACGTAGCTACGGACCATGGAATTGGTTTCCTTACTTTCTGAAGTGATAAATTTACATTAAATTGGCTTAATTTTAAATATTTCCCAGAATAGTTTGAAGGTCGGTACCCACCGCTTTTCAACAGACAAAAAACATAATTCGACCTACCATGACGACTGCCAACCGCTTTAAGCTTTCCCTAATGATGTTTCTGGAGTTTTTTGTCTGGGGCTCCTGGTACGTGACCCTGGGTACCTTCCTGGGAAATAACCTGGAAGCGAACGGGGCGCAGCTCGCCGCCGCGTTTTCCACCCAGTCGTTTGGTGCCATCATCGCTCCATTCATTATCGGACTAATCGCCGACCGCTACTTCAATGCAGAAAAAATTCTCAGCGTGTTGCATCTGCTCGGAGCCGTGCTGATGTATTTAATGTATCAGGCGGACAGCTTCACAGCCTTTTACCCCTTTGTACTGGTATACATGCTCATTTACATGCCCACGCTTGCGCTGGCCAATTCGGTTTCCTTCAGCCAAATGAAGGATCCCTCCACCGAGTTTAGCAGCATACGGGTATGGGGCACCATCGGCTGGATCGCCTCGGGTCTGATGATTAGTTATTTCTTTGTGTGGGACAGTCCGGGAGCCATCGGAGAAGGCGCGCTACGCTACACCTTCCTGATGGCCTCTATTTCTTCCGTGGTATTGGGCTTGTTTGCTTTAAGCCTGCCGGCCACCCCTCCCGCCACCAAACGCGCCGGAAAACAGACACTCTCCGACCTGCTGGGCCTGGATGCCCTGAAACTCCTTAAAGACAAAGACTTCGCTATTTTCTTCGTGTCTTCGGTGCTGATTTGCATTCCACTGGCCTTTTACTACCAAAATGCCAACCCCTTTCTATCGGAGGTGGGGCTTTCCAATCCAACCGGAAAAATGACCATCGGCCAGGTGTCGGAAGTCCTTTTTCTGCTACTCATGCCCTTCTTTTTCCGAAAGTTTGGCCTCAAGGTTACGCTGATTGTCGGCATGTTGGCCTGGGTTGTGCGGTACGTACTATTTGCGTTCGGCGATGCCGGCGAGGGCACCTACCTCTTGCTCATCGGCATTGCGCTGCACGGCATTTGCTACGATTTCTTCTTTGTATCGGGGCAAATCTATACCGATTCTAAAGCCGGCCCCCGCTACAAAAGTGCCGCCCAGGGATTGATTACACTAGCGACCTATGGCATCGGCATGCTGATCGGTTTTTGGATCGCCGGCATCGTTTCTGACCTGTATTTTGATGGCACTGTACACCAGTGGGACAAAATTTGGCTGATCCCTTCCGGGATTGCCCTGGTCGTAACCATCTTATTTACATTTTCCTTTACGGACAACGATTTTCGAAAAGCCAATGCGCTACGAAAGCAGGAGAAAAACATTCAGGAATCCAGCAAGTTATCCTTAGAGTAGAAACAAATAAACCTAATTTAGAGCAATTATAAATTGGGAAAAGGGAAAAGAGGAAAAGGAAAAAATCTAACGTTTTCTTTGAAAATATCAATATAATTGCACTACCTAAAATAAAAAAGTAAAGTATATGGCCAATCAAAGTTATGACGCTATTGTCGTTGGGTCTGGAATCAGCGGCGGATGGGCGGCAAAGGAACTCACGGAGAAGGGATTAAAAGTTCTTCTGTTGGAAAGAGGTCCGGACGTAAAACACGTGCAGGATTATAAAAATGCTACCAAAGCTCCCTGGGAAATACCGCATAGAGGGAGAAGAACGATTGAAATGTTGGAAAACCACCCCAACCTACGCAGGGATTACGTGCTTAACGAACTCAATCTGGACTGGTGGGCACACGAAGACGAATCGCCTTACATTGAAAAGAAACCGTTTACCTGGTTTCGCGGCTATCAGGTGGGCGGGCGCTCCCTGCTATGGGGAAGGCAAAGTTACCGTTGGGCAGACATTGATTTTGAAGCCAATGCCAAGCAAGGCATCGCGGTAGACTGGCCGATTCGGTACAACGACCTGGCTCCCTGGTACAGCTATGTGGAGAAATTTGCGGGCATATCTGGAAACCGAGACGGCCTGGATATACTTCCAGATGGAGAATTTATGCCGGCCATCCCACTCAACTGCGTGGAAAAAGACATTGCCGGACGTATAAAAGATCATTTCGGTGGTTCCCGGGTGATGACCAATGCACGGGTAGCGAACATTACCCAACCCCTGCCAGGAAGACCTGGATGCCAATACCGGAACAAGTGTTCGCTGGGTTGTCCATTTGGTGGGTATTTCAGTACGCAGTCGTCCACCCTTCCTGCTGCCGTTGCCACAGGAAACCTGACGTTACGACCCTGGTCGATCGTTACTCGCTTGCTCTACGACAAAGACTCCAAAAAAGCCACCGGCGTAGAAGTCCTAGACGGGGAAACCAACCAAACCTACGAATTTGACGCCAAAATCGTATTTCTTTGCGCCTCTGCGTTTAACTCCACTGCAGTTTTGATGCGTTCGGCGACAGATATTTGGCCGGAAGGACTGGGTAGCAGCTCCGGGGAATTGGGCCATAACGTAATGGATCACCATTTTCGTCTTGGCGCCAACGGCACCGTGGAAGGATACGAAGACAAATACTATTTCGGCAGACGTCCGGGCGGATTTTATGTACCCCGCTACCGAAACACCGGAAATGAAAGCCGAGATTACCTGCGCGGATTTGGCTATCAGGGTGGCGCAAGCCGGCAGGGCTGGAGCCGAACCGTGGCCGAACTGGACTTCGGTGCGCCTCTGAAGGCAGAGCTTACCGAACCAGGCGCATGGTCCATCGGAATGACGGCCTTCGGAGAAATCCTTCCTTACCACGACAACACCATCAAGCTCAGCAAAACCGAAAAGGACAAGTGGGGCATGTACGTGTTGGAGATGAGTGCCGAAATCCGCGATAACGAAAAGAAAATGCGGGTAGACATGATGAACGATGCGGCCGAAATGCTGGAAGCCGCCGGCGTTAAGAATGTCACGACCTACGACAGGGGGTATACCTTTGGACAGGGAATTCACGAAATGGGTACGGCCCGCATGGGAAGGGATCCCAAATCTTCCGTGCTCAATGGAAACAACCAGGTATGGGATGCCAAAAACGTATTTGTCACCGACGGTGCCGCCATGGTATCTGCCGCTGCGCAAAACCCATCCCTTACTTACATGGCGATGACTGCCCGTGCGGCTGACTTTGCTGTGAAAGAACTGAAAAAAGGTAATTTGTAACACCCAAAAGGAAATCAACATGAATGCAATGAATAGAAGAGAGGCCCTGAAAAGCGTGGTGCTTATGATGGGAGGCACCATGGTAGGAGCCAACGTAATCCTAACCGGTTGCGCGCCGGAAAAACAGATTGAAGGCCTGGATTTTTCTGAGGAAGAGCTCGCTTACATGGATGAAATCGGCGAGGCCATTATTCCGGAAACGGACACTCCCGGGGCCAAGGCTGCGGGTATCGGTGGCTTTATGGCCATGATGGTAAAGGATACCTATACCGAAGAACAGCAAAAAACCTTTATCAACGGGCTAAACAGCCTGAAAGCCGATTTTAAAGCTGAAACGGGAAAGGCATTTATGGACGCTTCGGTAGAAGAACGAACCGCCTTCCTGAATCAGCTTAACAAAGCGGCCATGAAACAGGCAGGCGAAGGGAACAACGCTCCCAACTACATACTGATGATCAAAGATTTAACACTCTTGGGCTATTTCACATCGGAAGTGGGCGCCACCCAGGCCCTCCGCTACATTGAGACGCCCGGTAGATACGATCCCTGTATCGAGTACAAAAAGGGCGACAAAGCCTGGGCCATCTAATCGTATCTGAACAAATACCGTGTAAACCAGCGTAGCTTTCCTATCGGGGAGCTACGCTTTTTTATGACCAGGAACGGGCTGTGCTGCCCTTCGTCAGACTGAGTCGGGAAAGCCTCCATTCCTTCGACTTTTAGCGCTCCCGATTGGTACAAAAAGGTCTGTCCGAACCAACGCGAGAATCTACTAAACCCGAAGCCATTGGTTTATTGGATGCGCTTTTTTTATTTTTCATGTTTTAGCCTGAAGCAGGCACAGGACGTACTTTTTATAGGTAGCAAAATTTGCCCCATTTCGTTGATTGGTGAAGTGCTTGTTTTCCATCTTGGCTAATTTCTTCCTGTACTTCCATTTTACCAGCTTCATCAACAGTGGAAACCTGTCTTCCGCGAGCAGAAAACCTGCCTTCCAAACGGGGTGGACCACCTCATTGGTAAATTGGTTGACCACCTCAATCGTTTTGGAAGTTTCTTCGGTGATGTCCTTTTCGAGCAGTATGTCGACATCAAAAGTGTGCAATTTACGCTCCCACTCGGTCCATTCATGGCCTCCTCCGATGGGATGCTTTCCCGGTATAGGCCTGCGGAAGAAATCCGCAAGCAGGATGTACCCGCCTTTATTCAAAAAACTGAGCGCCCGCAGAATGGATTCATCGATGGGGATATACTGAAAGCTCTCGTTAAACATGATCAGGTCGTATTTGTCGCTGCTTTCGTAGGTTTCAAATTTACTGGTGTACACCTTTCCCTTGCCGGAGAGCAATTCTTCCGCGATTTTGTTAAGCGAAGCGGAAGGCGAAACACAGTCGACCGTATATCCCCTATGAATCAACTCCTCTGCCATTTTTCCTGAACCGCATCCCACATCCAGAATCGTTTTCACTCCTTCAGGAATGCAGGAAAATATAAGCTCATTATAGCGTTTCTGCGCTTCATTCAGTTGGGCGACATCCGCTTCCAGCCCGTCGCTGAAATACCCGTAATGCAGGTATTCCGATTTCAAAAAGAATTTAAAAACCAGAAAACCCAGCTCTAGGCCTACTTCTTTCGAATCGACTTTTTTTGCCATGGAGTAAACTATTTTGGGTGACACGAAAGGAACAAGCCGGATTTTCCTCAGGCAGGAAAGAGCTCTTTTCTTGCATTATTGCATGTTCTCCTGCCTCACCCGGAACGGGTGTATCAACTACTTTTCGATTTGTGTGTTTAAAGATAAACTTTTTATCCTTGATAATCTGAAATGGGCAAATAAAAATCTGTCTACCCTTCAACACGCGTACCATACCAATAAAGATCTAGGTCCCAGCATCAAATCCAAAAAGAAAGAAGATCCGTTGACAAAGCCTGGCTCATCTAATCGGAGTACTGTGTGGCTTCGCAAGCCTACCAATAGCCCCGCTTTCTGGAAGGCTATTTTCGTTTTATTCGGCATATTTTTTGGATAGGAACGTGATAATTGCTATACTGAAGATGAATATTACGCTGCAAACATGACCTATTTTGTACTGAATGCCCTGTTTTCGCTTCATTTTCTTTTGATATACAATTTCAGCGATCTGATCGACAAAAACGAGCCCATAAATCCCCCATCCAAAACGGAGATCGACAAGGGAGACCTGGAACGCTTCTCCAAAAACAAAACCATTCCTCAAGAAATCAGGCAGGTGGTATTGGAAGCTTTGTCTTATTTTCCAGACTTGATTCATACCGAAATTGATTTTCAGTTTAAAAACGCCATACACGGCTCCGTGATGCAAGCGCAGCCCAAAATTTCCTCCCTACTCTTTCAAAATAAGCAAAACAGAGCCTATCGTATCAAAATCAGTAGATACCTTGCCTTGGAGGACGAAACCCTGCCGATTGAAAGCCTACCCAAGGAGGTGCTTCTGGGATGGATTGGCCACGAACTCGGTCACATCAAAGACTATCTTGATAGAAGTGCATTCAATTTGCTCGGTTTCGGCGTAAAATATTACCTATCGAATACCTTTATTTCCGAGGCGGAAACCGCTGCAGACAGCTATGCCGTCGCTTACGGCCTGGGGGAGAAAATTATCGCCACAAAAAACTTTGTGCTGAATCACGAAAAAATCCCGCTGGATTACAAAAAGAAGATCGAAACCCTCTACCTATCCCCCGGTGAAATCCTATCCATGGTAGAAATGGCAGAAGAATCCCCAACGGAAGAAAATTGAATCTTTCTGGTAAAATTCGCAGCTACCGCCCCGCACGTGGAGCGTATGTAGTAGATTCCGCGCCCAAGCAAAACCATACGGCCACTTATGAGTTAAAAGGAATGAAAAGTCCTACGACAGCAGGATTCAAACCGGTAAACCATGACGCAGGAATTGCCCCTCTTTCCTTTAAAACTCATCGCTTTCCCGGAGGAAAATCTAAACCTCCACATATTCGAGCCTCGGTACAAGGAGTTGATCAACGACTGCCTCCAGCATGGGCAGACCTTTGGCATTTGCACCTTTCTGGATAAACTCATGCCGGTAGGTACGGAGGTGTCCTTGCTCGAAATCACCACTACCTACGAGGACGGAAGACTGGATATAAAAACCCGGGGCCTACGTACATTCAAAATTCTGGGTTTCGAAAACCCTATGAAAGGAAAGCTCTACGCAGGAGGAAAAGTTGCGTTCCTTCCCCTGGAATTGGAAGCCCCACAGGAAAAAAAGATTGCCTTTCGCAATTCCCTCGAAGAACTGTTTAAATGGATGCAATTTTCAGCCGACCTCCAAAACCCTTCCCTTACTTCGTTTACCTATGCCCATAAGATCGGGCTAAGCCCGGCACAGGAATACCGGCTACTCGAACTCGAAACCGAAGAAAAACGCCTGGATTTCCTTTTTGCGCATTTGAAAAAAACCATCCCCATTCTCAAAGAAATCGAAGCGTCCAAGCACCGAATCAAAATGAACGGGCACTTTAAATACCTGGATCCCTTAAATTTTTGACACGTCAGACTTTTTGATATAGGCATCCCGATTGCCCCAGCGAATGCGGTACCACATATCCTCGCTGGAATGGATGGTCACCCGGTGACCCATCTCCACCCGCTTCACCAGATTCCCCGCAGCAGAAGGACTATCCATGATCAAAACCGGGCTACCTGTAATGATCGCCTTTTCGGGAGGATCGGTAAAGTTATTGCCCACAAAAACCAATAGCAAAAAGATAAACGCAGGAACCAGAAACGGGGATTGCCTGGTCGATGACAGGTAGACCATGATCAACGACACCACCAGTAAAAGGGCGAAGAACGCCGTCAGCTCCATCTTATAATCGAGGATCACCGATAGGAATCGATCCTGATCGGAAATCTCGTAACCCTCGAGTCGATTCTGATCCGTCAGGGACTTGATTTTATCGATAATCGACGGATTTGGGTTGTAATCGTAATACTTGGACAGAAAAAGGGAGGCTTTTCCAAAATCTCCCATGCCCTCCGTAATGAAACTCATTTTTAACAACATTGCCGGAGAATACGTCTCCTCTTCGTAGAGGATCTGCTCGTAGATTTGCAGGGCCTCTTTGTATTGCTTTTGAGAAAATAAGCTATCCGCCTCTTGGAGTAGGGAAATGCTCTGCCCCTGACAGTCAGCTTCCTGGGGATTAATCAGCGAAAAAGCTGACAAAAAAACAATAAAGATCCATTTAAGATTTGGCATTATCAATCTAGTGCTTTAAATTTGCAGTCCAATTACGGAAAACTCGTGCGCAAAACCAAGTTTTCTTTTGAAATTATCAAGCGCTGAAAAGCAGGTAGTTGGCAAGATTCGATTCCGTAGCTCAGCTGGTAGAGCATAACACTTTTAATGTTAGGGTCCTGGGTTCGAGCCCCAGCGGGATCACCAAAACAGAAAACTTGTTCTTCGGAGCAAGTTTTTTTTGTTTTTACAACTTTCAGGACTGGGCGAGAAGTTTATCCCGAAGAAGGGGAGCCAGAGCGCCGCTTCGGGAAGCCCCAGCGGGATCACCAAAACAGAAAACTTGTTCTTAGGAGCAAGTTTTTTTTTGTTTTTACAACTTTCAGGACTGGGCGAGAAGTTTATCCCGAAGAAGGGGAGCCAGAGCGCCGCTTCGGGAAGCCCCAGCGGGATCACCAAAA
>NZ_WIOK01000029.1:41224-62662 GCF_009467825.1 Cyclobacterium xiamenense
AAACAGAAAACTTGTTCTTCGGAGCAAGTTTTTTTTTGTTTTTACAACTTTCAGGACTGGGCGAGAAGTTTATCCCGAAGAAGGGGAGCCAGAGCGCCGCTTCGGGAAGCCCCAGCCGTCAAGAAAATGCTCGGTGTACATTTTTTTTGTTGCTGTGCACCTGGCCTGCAGCAAGCTTTTTTTAATGAATGCCTGTTTCCCAGGTGAGGCTGATTTTCCCCCTTGAAGTTTAACTTTATTTTTGGAATGTGTTTTGCTCTCTTTTAGGGGAATTGAAAAATTGCCAGGGAGGAAGGTAGATCCGTCCTCTGGCATTGATTGAACCTTAAAAAAGAAACAACGGATATGTCTAGTCCAGAACACAAAAAATTAATTTGGGAGCTGATAAAACCCATTAAGGTGGGGATGCTCGTTACCAAAACAACCGAAGATAGCGGAGGCATGAGGGGACGTCCCATGAGCCTTGTACAGGATGCCTACGATGGCACCTTGTTTTTTTACACGTCCAAGAGCGATGCGAAGGCCTTTGAAATCGTAAACGATACCGACGTCTGCCTGACCTTTAGTAATCCAAAAGACAACGTGTACGTATCGTTGACAGGAAAGGGCTGTGTTACGCAGAACAAGGAACTGATCGATAGGTATTGGAATCCCTGGGTCGCTGCCTGGTTTGAAAACGGAAAAGACGATCCCGACCTGGCAATGTTAGAAATTAAAATCAGCAAAGGCGAACACTGGGATTCGAAAAACAACACCTTGGTTCAAATTTTCGAACTCGCGAAAGCCACTATAAAACCAGCGACTACCCCTAATCTGGGTAAGCATGAGAAGTTTGGCAAGGAATAGCGGTACCAATTCCTCTAATCGCTACGTGTATACCCAGGGGGTTTTGTAGACGGCGCCTCCAGATGAATATTTGGAAGGATTCCTGATTTACCAATCATCCTGCCGTTCCTGTTTTAATTTTTTGCTTTTAATTTTTGCAATCTGTGGTTGTTTTATTATTTTTAAATCACTACCTGATCCTCGCAAAAATATGGCTAGCCTCTGTCCTTTTTCCCTTACCCTTGCCTTCCTGTCAAGCTGGCTGATCTTTTCCAGGACGCCGGGTTCGCACGAACTACCCGCAGGGACATTCCTCGGAAGCTTTGATTTCATCGCCAGTCAGGAATATCCCAATGGTACCACCCGCAGCGATACCATTTCCTATTTTTTCGGTATCCAGGAGACCGCAATCCTAATTCATGCCGGAAAAAATCAGCCGGATATGCGGATGGTGATCAATGCTGCAGATTCGACCATCACTGGCCTTTTTGAGATGCAGGGCAAAAAAGGTGGTTATATCTTGCCCATGAATGACCACTATTGGCCCGCAATGCGCCATGCCTTCCAACCCAACAGCAATACTGTTCAACCGGGGAAAGACCCTTCGGGAGATTCCAAAATGATTGAAGGTTATCGCTGTAGAAAAGTGCTTGCAGAAAGCAGTGACTATAACGCGGAGCTTTGGGTGACTAACGAAATTCCACTCTCCATGCCGCAGCTGTTGAGTTACCAGGCCATCGGTGTGGGCAAATCGCAAAAAGAACTGGAACAATTTGAACAGTTCGGCGTCGACGGACTTCCATTGGAAATGAAACTGACAAGTAAAAAAGGCAAAGCAAACGTAGCCATTCGCCTGGCGAATTTCCGGAAGACCTTAGACAAATCGGTCTTTAGCAGAGAAGGGCATACACTGTCTGCAATTGAATAGGTGGTATTCCCCAGAATACGCAACCCAAGCACTAGCGATCATTTTCCAACCCATCCGCACAACCGACACCTAAAATATCCCTGAAACTGCATCCGAGATCGGCATCAACGCGTCTTTACTCCCGACGAAAGCATTTCGTGCTGCGAATCATACTAACAACGGATGTATTATTTTATGAAAGAGGCTGTTTTGGGTAAAAATTCCGTTATTTTTATCTTTGTATTAATGGATAGCCGTAAAAAACCAATGTTGCTTCGTTGCCTCTTCCCCGTAGTTCTTTTGCTGGTATTCAGCTGCGCCCCAAACCTTCCGGAAAGCGTGGAAATGGCCATGGACGAGCTACCGGAACAACTGGATTTTAACATTCATGTAAAACCTATTCTTTCGGACAATTGCTTCTCCTGTCATGGACCCGACGAAGCCGCCCGGCAGGGAGGTGTTCGCCTGGACCTGGCCGAAGCAGCCTTCACCCCTTCTGAGGAAAGTGGCAAAACCCCCATCAAGCCCGGAAAGCCGGGAAAAAGCGAACTCGTGCAACGCATCCTATCCGAGGATGCCGCCTACCAAATGCCTACACCGGAATCCCACCTCCAACTCAGTGACCGAGACAAGGCCATTCTGATTCGATGGATTGAGTCCGGGGCTGAATACAAAAAACATTGGGCCTTTATTCCCCCAAAAAAGCCCGAAGCACCACAGTCGGCATTTACCGATTGGTCTCAGCAGCCCATCGATCGCTTTGTCGCCAAAAAATTGGAAGAAAATCAACTGGCGCCCAGCTCCAGGGCCTCCAAGGAACTGCTGCTGCGTAGGCTTAGCCTCGACCTCACCGGGCTGCCGCCTACACTGGAAGAAATGGATGCCTTCCTGGCGGACGACTCCGAGCAGGCCTGGGAAAAGCAAGTGGATCGGTTATTGGCCTCACCGCATTACGGGGAGCAAATGGCCATGCACTGGATGGACCTGGCCCGCTTTGCCGATACCCATGGCTATACGGTGGATCGGTACCGGGACATGTCGCCCTGGCGGGATTGGGTGATTGATGCCTACAACCAAAATAAGGGGTACGATCGGTTTATCACCGAACAGCTGGCCGGCGACCTGCTTCCCAACCCTTCAAAAAACCAATTACTGGCCACGGCTTTTAATCGTATCCACCCCCAAAACATGGAGGGGGGTATCGTGCAGGAAGAGTTTCGGGTAGAATACGTCGCAGACCGTACGAATACGCTGGGGAAGGCCATCATGGCGCTGAGTCTGGAATGTGCCCGCTGCCACGACCACAAATACGACCCAATCAGCCAAAAAGAATATTTTCAACTCAGCAGTTTTTTCAATCAGGTGGACGAAGCAGGGCAGATTTCCTGGGACAACGCCATGCCGGTCCCCACCATGCTTTGGACGGATGATGAAAAGGACGCATTACTAGCACTATTGAAAAATAACATCGATGAGGCCGAAGAAGCACTTGACTCCATCAAACAGGTGGAAAAGGCGGAGTTTGACGCCTGGGTAAACAATCTGGGATACAAAGAAACCCGCTTTTACCGCCCGGCCGCCTCCTTGGTTGCACACTTTGACTTTGACGAGCTCCCCCTGAGAGACCGGGTCAACCCCTCCGTTACGGGCATCATGGAAAGCATCGGCGAGAGGAGCAAACAGCCCCCATTGGTGGACGGGTACCGGGGCAAGGCAGCCGCGCTCAATGGGGATGCCTGGCTAAAAATGGGAGGTGTCGGGAGTTTTTCCAAAGACCAGCCCTTTAGTGTAGGACTTTGGGTCACTATTCCGGAAGAATTGGAAAACGGCGCCATCTTTCATACAGGCGACGGCGCCGTCCTCTATAACCGACGGGGCTATCATTTGTATCTGAAAGACAACAAGCTGGAAATGATCCTGGCCCATACGGCTCCCTACAACGTAATCAGCAACGTGACGCTGGAAGGAGTCCCGAGAGATACTTGGATCCACCTGCTAATGACCTACGATGGCTCCTCCACGGCTGCCGGCATCAAGACCTACCTGAATGGGAAGCTAATGGCCAGCGAGCCCGTTCGGGACAATCTATACAAAGACATCCTATTTGGCCGGGACAAAGAGCCCGGCATTCAAATCGGTGCCGTGTGGCGAGGCAAAGGGCTAAAAGGCGCCGCAGCCGACGAGCTAACGGTTTTCGACAAGGAATTATCCCAACTGGAAATCAGAGACTGGCTGCAACCCGACCTTCTGGAGGAGCTACGCCGTACGTCTCCTGATGCCTTGACCCCGGAACAACGAACCGCGCTGGAGTCCTTTTACTGGCACAATCGCTCCTCGGCTTACCAAAAGCAGTTCAAGGCCTTAACAACTGCCCGAATGGAACACTCGGCTACGGTAGAGCCCCTACAGGAGGTCATGGTCATGGATGAAATGGAACCGAAGCGACCTACGTATGTACTGGAACGGGGGGAATACCATGCCCATGGAGAGGAAGTACATCCGGGAACACCCGAAGCGGTACTTCCCATGGCGGATGCCTACGAAAAAAACCGGCTGGGGTTGGCCAAATGGCTCCTGGACGAGCGGCACCCCCTTACCGCCCGAGTAGCCGTCAACCGTCTCTGGCAGCAGTTTTTTGGCAAGGGACTGGTCGCTACCGCCTCGGATTTCGGCAATCAGGGAGAAATGCCCAGCCATCCGGAGTTGCTCGACTGGCTAGCCGTGACTTTTCGGGAATCCGGATGGGACGTAAAAAACCTGCAAAGAATGATTGTGCTTTCCGAGACCTACCAACAGGCCTCGCTCACCTCGCCGGAATTGCTCGAAAAAGACCCGGACAATACCTGGCTAGCCCGAGGGCCCTCGGGCCGCATGCCCGGAGAAATGATTCGGGACAACGCCCTCCTGGCCAGCGGCATGTTAGGCAAACGTATTGGGGGACCCAGCGTAAAACCGTACCAGCCCGAGGGCTTGTGGTCGGTAAACGGTGGCCAATATACCGAAGACACGGGCGAAAACCTGTTTCGGCGCAGCCTTTACACCCTGTGGAAACGGTCCGTTCCACACCCTACCCTGCACATATTCGATTCGCCGGAACGATCGGAGTCTACCATCCGAAGGCAGGAAACGAACACGCCCCTGCAAGCCCTGGTATTGATGAACGATCCAATTTATGTAGAAATTTCCAAAGTGATGGGTGCACGGATTACCCGGCATTCCGACCCGGAAAAAGGCATACAGGATGCATTCCGAAAGCTTACCGGCAGGTTTCCATCCGCACAGGAGCTCGGCGTATTACTGGGCCTGCGGGAGCAAGAAATGCGCTCCTTTTCAAAAAACCCGGAAAAGATGAAGGGTTGGTTGGCTACCGGATCCTACCCCATCCCGGATAAACCCGACCCGCTTCCCTGGGCAGCCAATTCCGTGGTGGCAAGTGCCATCCTTAATTCCGACGCGACCATTACCAAACGATAACTATGTGTCATCATTCAGATAAATACCGCTTTTCGCATATACCGGACCTCCACGAGTTGGAAAAGAAAATGGACCGCAGGGATTTCCTTTCCAAAACCGCCATGGGAATGGGCGCCCTTGCCCTGGGTTCGCTCTTTTCCCAAGAGGGCCTGATGGCAAAAAGCCTTTCCAAAAGCGGTGGCCTTCCCGGTCTGCCCCACCATACCCCCAAAGCGAAACGTATCATTTACTTGTTTCAAAGTGGCGGCCCCTCCCAATTGGACTTGTACGATTACAAACCCACCTTGCAACGCATGCAGGGTCAGGACCTTCCTCCATCGATTCGGGGGGAACAGCGACTGACCGGTATGAGTGCCAACCAAAGTATCTTCCCCATTGCACAATCCGCCTTTGAATTTAAGCAGTACGGAAAAAGCCGGGCTTGGGTAAGCGAACTCATGCCCTACACGGCCGAAGTGGTGGACGAACTCTGCTTCATCAAGTCCATGATTACCGAGCAGATCAACCACGATCCGGCCATTACCTTCATGCAAACGGGCCACCAACTACCCGGCAGACCCTCCACGGGCGCCTGGATGTCCTACGGCCTGGGCTCGGAAAATCAAAACCTACCGGGCTTTGTTGTCCTGGTATCCAAAAATGCGGTCCGTGACCAACCCCTCTATGCCCGGCTTTGGGGCAATGGCTTCCTTCCCTCCCAGCATCAAGGCGTGCAATTTCGCTCTGGAAAAGATCCGGTACTGTATTTGGGAAATCCGGAGAATTACGAGGGCGAAGACCGAAAACAGATGCTGGACTACCTCAAAGAGCTAAACGGCCTGCAATTTGACACCTATGGCGATCCGGAGATCAATGCCCGTATTGCCCAGTACGAAATGGCCTTCCGCATGCAAAGCTCCGTTCCCGAAGTGACGGATCTTTCCGATGAACCAGATTGGGTATTTGACCTGTACGGTGAAGACAGCCGGGATCCGGGCACTTACGCCGCCAATTGCTTGCTTGCCCGAAAACTCATAGAAAAAGACGTACGCTTTGTGCAGCTCTACCATCAGGGCTGGGACCAGCACGGCAACCTTCCGGGAGCCATCCGCAACCAATGCGCAAAAACCGATCAGGCTACCGCTGCCTTGATCAAGGACCTGAAGCAACGAGGACTCCTGGAAGATACCCTGGTAGTTTGGGGGGGAGAGTTTGGACGAACGGTTTACAGCCAGGGAACGCTTACCGAAGACAACTACGGCAGGGATCACCACCCCCGGTGTTTTACCATGTGGATGGCGGGAGCAGGTGTAAAACCCGGCTTCTCCTTTGGTGTCACGGACGAATTTGGCTATAACGTGGTTCAGGACCCGGTACACGTGCACGACTTTCACGCCAGCCTCATGCACCTGTTTGGCGTGGACCACGAACAGTTGATCTTTAAACACCAGGGAAGGCGCTTCCGACTCACGGATGTGGCCGGAAGCGTGGTGCATGAACTCTTTACTTGAGTTATTTCTTCAAGAAGGCGGAATACATCCAAACCAGTTTTTCCTGTTCCCGGATGTAATCGCTCATCAGGGCATTGGTACCCTCATCTCCAATTTCACCGGACAGGTCCAATAATTCCCGCTGCAGGGTAATGATACTTTTCATAGAGGCCAGTATGTTTTCAACCGCTTTCATGCCATCGGTTACTTCCTGGCTTTCCGTTATCGCCGAGCTCTCCTGGTATTTGGAGTACTGGTGTTGGGGAGCGTGCCCCAACGTCAGGATGCGTTCGGCGATATCGTCAATCTTTACCTGCAGATCGGTATACAGCTCTTCAAATTTTAAATGCAATTCAAAAAACTTATCCCCTTTGATGTTCCAGTGGTAACCCCGGGTGTTCTGGTAGAAGATGGAATAATTGGCCAATAGTACGTTTAACTTATGGGCCAACTCTTCCGAGCGCTTGATGTCCAGGCCGATTGCGTTTAAATTTTCCATGTTTTGATCGAATGTATGTGGATAAATATTCTCTTTTAATTTACCGTTAAATTTAACCCATTTCATCCAGACTATAATCCCAAAGGAAAATAAATCCGGACGATTTTGTCCTTCGCTGGCCCTGTTTTTGGCCTGCCGGGCAGCCGAGCGCTAGCTCCATTCAAGGGTAAAAGTAGCGCTTACCGTTCTTTGCCACGAATTAAACCATAGCGGGTATAAATGGTTCCGATATTTTTTAGGAGTGAAGCAGAAAAAAGCCAGTTAGGATTCATCAAGCAACGTTTGTTGTTGGCGGATTATCAGCAAAACCTGACAGCTATGTGAATGATGGGTAGTATTAAAATCGATAGCTCAGTTCAGGTCCCCAAAAGCTGCTCCGCATGCGAAAGCGCTGATCCAGAAAAACACCTGCCTGCAGTCCCAGGTGCCAGCGTTCACCCAAGGCCTTGCGCACCGCGATTTGACCGGGAAAAATCAGTCCTACCTGGTATTGTTCAACCAGGTTAACTCCCCGGTAAGCTCCCTGCTCCTCGTCAAAAAAGAGTGGCTGGTAATAGCGGTTCTCGTCTATGGCCAGCCCCATACCCAAACCAATTTGTCCCTTCAAACCGAAGGGGAAAGGAATATTTCTGCTAAGGACAAAGGAAAAGTGATCCGAAATGACCTCTCCCCTTGTGGGAAAATTTCCGATCAATAAGGGGGTATCTGCCAGGGATTCCCGAAAGTATACATTGAACGAACGGTTAAATACCGTACCCATGGTCCATTCCGGCGTATAATCGTATGTAAGACCCATCGAAACATACCATCCCACTGCCGGCCTTTCGTAGCCATAATCCCGGTTCAGATGAAAAGATCCCAGGCCTAGCCGGGCCTCCAACTCCTGAGCATGCAAGGCAGAACCCAGGACAAGCATCAGTACAAATAAAACGATTGTTTTGTAGGTCATCTTTAAAAGCGAAAGCGAATTTCGGGCCCAAAATGGAAACCCCCAATGGCATAAAACGGCGTAAAAAACAATCCCGATTTCACGCCGACCGTTCCGAAATTGCCTAAGGGTTTGGAAAGGTTGAGCAATAAGGGCATGCTAAAATCCCGGCTAAAAACCGGTAGCCCGGTCTGTCCATCCCGCTCGTCCGGGTACCTCGCCAGGAAAAATCCCGGGCCGGTTCCCACCGCCAGGTTCCAATCCCCACCCAACGAAAAATGCCTTTGAAAGGTCCAATAAATGAGGTGTACCTGCACGGAGGAATTTTCCGGCAATCCCATTTGCCCGCCTTGATTTGGAGCGTAGGAAAATGTGCCAAACTGGTAATGGGACCCCAAGGAAAGCTTTCCCGGAAACCGGTAATCGAAGCTCAAACCAGTAAAAAAGCCCAAACGGGCGGACGCATACCGTCCATAATCGATGGACGTGAATAGTCCGGCCTGTGTGCCTAGGGTATACTGCTGCGCCTGAACACCGGTAGCACTAAGTCCTGCCCAAAGCAACAGCAAAAACAGCCGGCTTTTCAAGAATGTGAGAAAAGTAAATAGGGTATGCATGTAATTTCCAGTTCCAATCCATCCCCGGCACCAGGGCTGCTTACAATCGATTTGGGACACAAAATTACGAAATACTTCGGTGATAAGAAAACCAGCCGCTAAGCTATTTTTTGATAGCGTTTTTCCAGGTCTTTGAGATCGTTTTCTTCATCGAAATATTTTTTGC
Source organism: Cyclobacterium xiamenense (assembly GCF_009467825.1). Classification (GTDB taxonomy): domain Bacteria; phylum Bacteroidota; class Bacteroidia; order Cytophagales; family Cyclobacteriaceae; genus Cyclobacterium; species Cyclobacterium xiamenense. Next base: position 50,110 of record NZ_WIOK01000029.1, read on the forward strand.
CCTGATTCCAGATCATCTCAGCATGTTTTTTTATCGGCTGCTTTTGTTCTGGAGTTTCTGCAAATTTGCTGAGCGTAACCATGGCCTCCATGAGACGGATGATGACGGATGGACTGTCTTTGGCATACTGCCGGATGGCGTTGAAGGCGGCATCCATCATCCCTTCGAAGGTAAGGATGTCGGCTTTAATCCTCAAAGTTCCTTCTTTGTCCAACCGGTACGCAGTGGGAAACTTGACCTGTGTCAGGTAGGCCAGGCTGCTAATGAGGTTGTCGATGCAGGAGATGGCGGTATAGGGATCGTTTATGCCAGGGGAAAGTGCTCTTGCTGCAATCTCAACCATTTGGTGAATGGCATGTTCGGCGTCCTGCTGTGGGGTTCTAGTTTTTCCCCCCAAAAAATGCTGCCGCAGCCGGCTCATTGCTTCTTTATCCAGGGCTTTATTGGAGTATACCTTAGCCAGTTCGAGGCTTTTTACCAGGTAACTCCCGGGACGGTGAAATAACTCTATGAAAACCTCCTGCTTTCTGGCCTCCTCCATCAATTTATCACTGTCTATGTACTGCAAATACCCATCGAAGCCACATTCCAAAACTTGAGAGGTGGCGTAGTTACTTTTTTCCTTTTCGGGATTGGGTACATGTTGATCCGGTTCCTTACCCATTTCCTGGGGAAACAAGTGGGTCAGGTTACGAAACAGTTTTGCGGAGATATTGCCGATGATATAATCCGCCTGTATGCTGGTTGCCACATGGTGAATAAATACAATGAGCAAAACGATATTGGCAATCGCCATCATCAAGGCAAAAGCCACCGAAAATAGCGGAATAAACTGCAAGTTGCCCGTATCTTTTACCGTATTTAAAACAATCAAACAGTAAATAAACAAGGAAACATAGGTTCCCAGTACGGTTTGATTGATTCGATCGTACATGAAATTTTTTACCAGTCGGGGGCCAAACTGGCTACTGGCTAGCGTTAGGGCCACGAGCGTAATCGAAAACACCGTACCCGCTACCCCTATCATGGCTGCAGCAATGGTCGTCAGGATGTTTTTAGCAGCGTCGGGACTTCCCGGAAAAAAAAATTCCACTCCACCACTTGGATCAAATCCGGAGTAACTGTCTACATATACCAGCGATACAGCCAAAACGATTCCGATAAAAATAATGAAAACGGGAATAAACCAAAAAGTAGATGTAAGTTCAGACCACCAAAACAATAGTTTTTTCATACGCGCGTTAAGAATTATCCTTTTCTAAGGTATTCAATTAACGGATCAATTCCTACGGGGATCTTTGCTTCGGTACTACGGTACCGGCTACTTTTCGCGTTTCCGTGTAAACGCTGCCACGATCGCAGTGGTCAAAATTCCCATGATGGGCGCACCAACGATGCCTTGAACCAGGTAATTTTCCTTACTGAAATAGGTTTCCGCCTCTTCCTGGGCCATTTTGCCGGATTCAATAGCGAAATCTTTCGCGTTGTTCAAAAAATCAGGTGTGATGACCGAAAGGGTCAGCCATAGCGTCAGTGGGGTCAATAGGGTTACCACCAACGTGATGAAAAATCCGGCTTTAAACCCCTGCCCATAACTCATCTTGCCGCCATACTCCTTTTTTCTTTTTTCCAGCAGCCCCAACACATAGATGGTAATAGCTGGAATGGCGATAAAATTGGTATAAATGGGGTGCTTGTCCAGGTGCACATCGTGCAGGCCTATGATTCGTTCCAGGCCCATCCACAGGAGGCCCATAAGCGCAAAGATAAGTCACCATTTTATTTCAATGCGGTATTTTTTCATTGGTTTCGGGCTATTTTGTCGAATGGAGGCCAAAGACATTGCCCTCGGTATCCATGCAAATGGAGCAAAAACCGTGTTCCCCAATGGGAAATTTTGCTTGCACCACCTTACCCCCGGCTGTTGGTACTCTTTTTTCCTCAATGGAACAATCCTCACAGGTAAAATACACCAAGGTACCTCCGGCACCGGGTTTCATATCCGGAGACTTTACCAGGGCTCCGGCGGCGTTTGATGCGTCTTCGACCCAGGGGAAGGCAACCATGTGCATGTCTCCGCTTTCGGGGCTTTCCGGAACGGCCATGTCCGACATCGTTTCGGCCAGTACCGTTGCATAAAATTTTCTGGCTCGTTCCATGTCTTCCACATAGATTTCAAACCAGTTAACAGGATTCGTGTTTCGTGCCATTGGGTTGGTTCGTTTGATTTCGAGCAAGTTAGCGGATTGTACGGCAATTCTTCTTGTCCTAAGACAAGAAATCCGACCTATCCACGTATTTCCTTCCGGATTCTACTGAGAGAGCTGTCTGTAATCCCAAGGTACGAGGCGATGTACTTCAACGGCGCTACCTTTAGGATCTCCGGTTGCTCTTCCTGCAGCCGCAGGTAGCGCTCCGGGGCCGTCTCCGTAATCATCCGCAAGGCCCGCAACTTATGGGTGAGGAGTGCCTGGGTCATCCAATCCCTACCCCAAGTCGCAAAGGCCGGTATCTCATTGAACAAAACCTGGAATGCTTCCAAACTGATTTTCCACACCCGGCAATCGGTAAGGGCTTGCATGTTTTCTTCCGTAGGGAGGCCCAAAAAAAGAGAGGCTACCTCGATGGCGATCTGCCCCGGACAGGTAAATCCGGTGGTGATCGCATTTCCAGAAGGATTGGTGGCAAAGGACCGGATCATTCCTGCGTCCAGGCAATAATAGGCATCCGCACGCTGTCCCTCCTGCAATAACAGCGTACCTTTTTTAAATTCCTGATAGGCGTGAACCCCAGCAATTCGCTCAGCGCAGCGGCACTAAGACCAGGGCTTTTGTAAAAATCTGCTACTAAAAACTGAGGGGCTTTTCCGTTTGCCCCGGGCGAGTGATAAAGGTTCGTTGCCATGACTCAATCGATGTTTTCTCCTGGCGGAAACAAACCCATTTTCAACGCCCGCTCTTTCCACTGATTTCTGGCCAACTCCTGCATATCGGTTACGCCGTCCGTTTCATCCTGAATTTCCAACCCCAATAGCGTTTCCAAAATATCCTCCATGGTCACAATACCTGCGAGGCCCCCGTATTCATCGGTAACCATGGCCAGGTGCTCCCGGGCTTGCATCAGTATTTCCAATACCTCCGGAATGGGATCATCGGTTTGTACGACCAGGATCTTGCGTTTCAAGTCCTTCAGCACGTAGCCAAATTGGTCCTGAGCGAGTTTTTCCAGCACATCGTATTTCAAAATATAGCCCGTTACCTGATCGATCCGCTCCTCATAAATGGGAATCCGGGAAAACTTCTTGATGCTGGTATCTAATAGGAAGTCCTTTAAACTCGTATTTTCCTCCAAGGCCACCGTGACCGTCCGGGGTGTCATGACATGATACACAAAAATCGAACGAAACCGAATCAGGTTATAAATGATTTTTGACTCGTTTTCTTCAAAAACGCCATCACGAGTCGCCATATTGGCCAGGGCTGCCACTTCCTCCCGTGTGGTCTTGTTTTCCTCCTCGTTTTTAAAAAAACGGGTCATCCACTCGGACATTTTGACCAGGGGATAAATGGAAAGGATCATGAAATTTAGCATCTTTCCAATAAAGGGCGCCAGCTGTTTCCAATAGGTAGCTCCCAGGGACTTTGGAAAAATTTCGGATAAAACCAAAATCGCCAAGGTCAATACCGCTGAAATGACACCAAAGTAAGCTTCTCCAAATAGTTTGGTTGCCTGTGCCCCCACTCCCGCCGCACCCACCGTATGCGCAATGGTATTGTAACTTAATATGGCAGCCAAGGGCCGGTCCACGTTTGACTTTAATTTTTCCAATTCCGTTCCATACGTCTTCCCGGCCTGTTTGAGGGATTCGATGTAGGAGGGCGTAATACTCAACAGGGATGCTTCCAATGCCGAACACACGAAAGAAACCCCAATGGCCAAAAACAAATAAGCAAACAATAGAAACATCTGGTTTCATTTAATTGTTAAAACCCGTATTCTTACGGGCTAGACGGTAGGGCTCCAAGGCGAGACCAGCAGCTACCAATGCACGTACACCTTCCCCGTACTTTTGCCAGATTCCAGCAACCGGTGGGCTGCTACAATATCGCTGGCAGAAAAGCTGGCTCCCACTTGGGGTCGAATGTCATTCTTCTTCCACATGCCGATAAGCGCATGCAAACACGCACCGATGATTTCTATTCGCTGGTCCGCCACCCGGAGCATGTTCACGCCAATCAGCCCCTGGGAATTCATCATCATGAAAAGTGGACTTAGAAACCCGGTTTTCAGCAAAAAAGCCAGGTCGTATACCAGCTTACTTTTCTGGCCCGATCTGGCCGCCCCACCGTAACAAAACAGTCGCCCACCAGGAGCCAGCAAATTTAGGTCACGTTTGGTACTTTTTCCTGCAACGGAATTAAAAATAACGTCTAGTTTTCGCTTTCCAAATTTCTTTTCCACCGCTTCCGTATAATCTTCCTTATGGTAATTGATTGGCCATTCCACCCCCATTTTTTTCAGGTAGGCCACTTTTTCGTCCGTGCTGCAAAGGCCTACTACCCGCACGCCCTGCAATTGGCACAATTGCGTAAGCGCTGTTCCAACTCCACCTGCGCAAGCGTGGATCAGGGCTATGTCTCCAGCATGCAGGCGGCTCAGGTAATTGCTCATGAAATAGGCCGTGCAGTATTGCGTAGCCAGTGCACAGGCTTCTCCTGCCGGCATGGCTTCCGGAATAAGCGCCAACCCCCGATAATCCGCAAGGGCTCGGTCGGCGTAGCCGCCAAAACGGGTAAATGCCACTACCCGCTTCCCGACGACAGCATCCGGTACTTCGGAACCCCTGTCCACCACCTTGCCCACCACTTCGTAGCCGGGAACAAAGGGAATTTTCGGCGCCTCCTTGTATAACCCATTCCGCGCCATTACATCCGCATAATTCAGGCCAAAACCTTCCACCTCCACCAATACCTCAAATTCCAGGGGCTTGGGATCGTCTCCTTCCTGAAGACGAAAGGCCTCCTCTGCAGTTCCATAATGGATTATCGCTAGTTGTCGCATAAAAATCAACGATTAATTGCATCAATATAGGGTATTTTTCCATGAGAGAAAACCGTAGGTCTTCCCGTTCCACTCCCTTTCCAGCAAATTTTCGTCGACCCAGGACGATTTATTTCGCTATTTCCTGCACGTATGCAGGAAATAACCGGGACAGATTCAGCGATAATCGTTATTTTTAGCTGCACGAAAACCACGAAACATGACACATCGACTCAACCGCAGAAAATTTCTTCAGTATACCGGTATGGCTGGTACGGCTTTGTTGCTGCCCGGTAAGGGTACAGCCGGCAACTATCCCACGCTTGCATCCGATGAAATCGGACTCTCGAAATGGGAACTCGAAACCCCTTCCCTCTGCCTGGAACTAGAGGTCATGGAAAAAAACCTCAAAAAAGTGCACGATAAACTAGCGGGTAGCGGAATTGGGGTCCGCCCGCACATCAAGACACACAAATGCCCCGCATTGGCGCAGATGCAACTGGATGCCGGGGCTGTTGGTGTTTGCGCAGCAAAGCTTTCGGAATCGGAAATCATGCTGGAAAACGGCATCTCGCAGGTACTGATGACCGGGGTAAACGTAAGCCCGGTCAAAATTAAGAAAGCCATGGCCCTGCGAAAAAAATACCCCGGATTTATCCAGGCGGTCGATAATCCGGTAAATGCACAAGACCTGCAGGATGCCGCCAAAGCCGCCGGTATCATCGCCGAGGTGGTCGTGGACCTGGACGTTATCAAACGGTCGGGCGTCCGTACGGGCCTGCCCGCGCTGGAATTGGCGCAGCAAATCGACCGCTCCCCCAACCTGCGCTTTATGGGCATTCTGGCCTACGACGGAGGCGCCCAACACGTCAAAGGCTACGCTGCCCGAAAAGCACGCACCGATCAAACCTTCGAACCGGTGGTGGCAACCTACGAAAGCATGGTAAAATCCGGTCTAAACGTGGAGATCTTCAGCGGCGCGGGCACAGGCACCTACGACATGATGGGGGACGTGCCCGGCTTTACGGATGTGCAGGTAGGCAGTTATTTGTTTATGGATGCCCAGTACATGGCCATCGGGAGCGAAGAAAACGAGGAGCTATACGATCATTTCGACCCTTCGCTGACGGTCATGACCACCGTCATCAATACCAACTATCCCGGCCGGCTGATCACCGACTCGGGCGCCAAGGCCCTTACCATCAACAAACCCAGCGGCATTGTGATCGGTGAGCCGGGATTTACCTACAACGCCGGATCGGATGAATACGGTACCGTCACCTACTCCGAAGCGAACCGGGACTACAAGGTAGGCGATCGATTGGAAGTGATCGTTCCCCACTGCGACCCGGCCATTAACCTGTACGATCGCATCTACGGCATCCGCAGGGGGAAAGTGGAAATGGTCCTGCCGGTATTGGCTCGGGGCATGTCCCGCTAAAAACCGCAACCTTTCGGCCAAACCAAAAACCTCAAGCAGTCCCAACCGTGGATTCGGCAGGTTTGGGTTTGGCCGTCAACATGCCCAGCATCATGGCTAGCGAGGAAAGGATAATCACCTGAATGATCAGGGAATCGTTGACCAGGGCGATGGCCGCTCCGCCAGGTATGCTCAGGTAAAGCAGAATGGTCACCAAGCCCCGCGGCGCAATGAAAATCAAGGGCAACAGTTTAATCTTAAATACTTTTAACACCAAGCCTCGCACTAGAAAAATACCCAACACGATGGAAACCGACCAAATCAGGGTTTCCGTGTTGATCAACTCCCGGGTATCGATCAGAAAACCAAACACAAGAAAAAACAAGGTTCGAATCAAAAAGGTCAGTTCGAGTGTCAGCTCTTTGAATTTCTTGATCTCCTTTTTAAAACTCTTTGTGTGCAGGTTTCTTATCACCACCAAATGCCGGAGTTGGACCAGGTTGCCAATAAACAAACCGAACAACAAGATAAAAATCAAGGCCGGCAGGTGGTAAAGCTCGGAAACGGCAAAAATCAAGACAATCACCAGGATAATCGGCGCAAACTTGACCGGATGCTTGATTCTGCTTAACAAAAAGGCCAAAATGATGCTTGCAAAGAAGGTGATAATCAAAATAAGCACGATTTCTCCCAGAAAAAACCCAATGGATCCCGCTCCGATCCGTTCGTTTTCCAGCAGAAAATTAAAAAAGATCACGCCAAAAATATCTGAGAGACTGCTTTCATAGGTCACAAATTCCTTGTTTTTTGCCGAGAGGTTACTCACCGAGGGGATGGCGATCGCACTGCTGATGATGGCAATGGGAATTGCATTGATCAGTCCCACCTTTAAGCTGATATCAGCAAATTGCATAAAGGCAAAAGCAAACAAAAAACTCAGTCCCAAGACCGGTAAAATGGCGATAAGCACGGTTCGCCCCACAAACGAAAACTTGGATTGGTCAAAATCCAACTCCAGCGACCCCTCCAATACGATCAAAATCAAGCCGATGGTTCCGAGAAAGGGCAACACGTTCGAAAGGTCGGGGATTTCCAGCCAGAAAACCTCTGCAAGCTGATTCACCGCCCAACCCAGCGCAAACAACAAAACAACGGGAGGTATTTTCGTTTTCGCGGCCGTAATATCAAAAAAGTAGGCCGAGAGCATTAAAACACACAATGCAATAATAATTGGTAGGGTCATGTATCCGTTTTTTGAATCGACTAACGAGCGATTTCGCTACGCTAGCGAAACTGCCCAATCAACTATTTCATGGTTATTGCTAAAAATACAACAAACAAAGCCAAACAAAAAACCTTCCTTTCCGGATCGGAGAATTTTCATTACTTTGAGCTACGAAAGACGCGCCGTTTCCCATGAAACCTATACTAGGATTTTTCCTGATCGTTACCTTGCTCAGCCTGCCTTACCCCGGCGCTACCCAATCCAGGTTACCGCGCGGTAGCCACCCCCCGGCCCTTACCTTTGACCATTTTCCCGATCGCCTTTTCACCTTTGTCTGGCGAAACTGGAACCTGATCTCTGCGGAAAGAATGGCCGCCCTGCTGCATTGCGAAAGCTGGCAAGTCCGCGATATTGCCCAGGCCATGGGACTGGAGGAGAAAAAGGCCCTTTTTCCAGCATATTCCCGGCAGCTATACATCAGCCTACTTCGAAGAAATTGGCATTTATTGCCCTATGAGCAACTACTAGAGCTTACCGGGATGTCGGAAAAAGAACTGGAATTTGCCCTTCAGGAAGACGACTTTCTCTTCCATAAGTTTGGCCGGCTAAAACCCCGGGTGGAACGCTTGCTGTACTCCCAACCTTCCGCAGAAGCTTGGGAAAAAGCGGCCCAAATCTATGCCCTGCTGGACGGTCATATCCATAATCCCCTGCCCGAAGAGCCCCGCTTTGCCTTTATTGAGCAACTGAGCGAAGTCGCCTCGACAGCACAGGATTCGGAAACCACCCGCTCTTCCCAGAGCGGACTTCGGTTGATTTATTCTTATTTCGGGGTATTCGGAGATCCACTCCTGGACCCCCAAAGCGACCCTTTCCCCGACGGGCTTTTGCAAAAGCTGGCAGCAAAGGGCGTCAATGGGGTCTGGCTACACGTGGTGTTGAACCAATTGGCACCCGGTGGACCCGACTTTCCGGAATTCGGCGATCGTTCCTCCGAGCGCCTGGCAAATCTTCAGGCAATCGCCCGTCGTGCCCAAAAATACGGGATTTCCATCTACCTCTACATCAACGAGCCCCGGGCGATGCCCGCCCGTTTTTTTGCCTCCCGACCGGATATGGCCGGGATCAGTAAGCAGGGATTGACCACCCTCTGCACCAGCAACAAACAGGTGCAAAACTGGATCAGTCAGTCGCTGACCCATGTTTTTGAACAGGTACCGGAACTCGGTGGTGTTTTTACCATCACGGCTTCCGAAAACCTGACCAATTGTGCCTCCCATGGGGGAAAGGCCGCCTGCGCCCGGTGCAGCAAACGCCCCTATGCCCACATTATCGCCGAGGTAAATCGGCTGATCGCCGATGGGGTGCACCGGGCCAAACCTTCGGCGCGCGTCATTGCCTGGGATTGGGGATGGAACGGCCACGGTCCGGCTCGGGACGTGATTGCCGAACTACCCAGGGATGTCGAGCTTATGTCCGTTAGCGAATGGGGCCTTCCCATCGAACGAGGGGGGATTGAAACACGCGTTTCCGAGTATTCCCTATCGGCCGTGGGACCCGGGCCCCGCGCCCTGGACCACTGGGCCGCAGCCAAAGAACGGGGCTTGAGTACGGTGGCCAAGGTGCAGTTTAACAGTTCCTGGGAGCTCTCCGCACTCCCCTGGCTACCGGTGATGGACCTGGTGGCCCATCACGCTGCCAACCTCAATCGGGCCGGAGTGGACGGGTACATGCTGAGCTGGACGCTGGGTTCCTATCCTTCGCCAAACCTGGAAATTGCCCATAAATTTTCCCAAAACCCCAACGCCACCGTGGAGCAGGCTCTGGACGAGCTGGCTTGGGAACGCTATGGCAGGCAGCGTGTACCCCTTGTCCGTAAAGCCTGGACGGCGTTTAGCGATGCCTTTCAGCAATTTCCCTACCACCAAAAGGTCGTCTACAACGCGCCCCAACAATACGGCCCCGCCAACCTGCTTTTTCTGGAACCTACCGGCTATGCCTCCACCATGGTGGGTTTTCCCTACGACGACCTGGCCGGATGGTCGGGACCCTATCCCCCGGAGGTGTTGGTAAGTCAATTTGAAAAAGTAGCCCTGGGTTGGAAAAAAGGACTGGATTTGCTGGGAGAGGCGGCTGCCCTGCCCTCCACCGATGAGCAGAAAGAGAAACTTGCCGAAGATTTTATCCTGGCAAAAGCCGCCTACCTGCACGTTCTGTCGGTGGCACAGCAGGGCCGTTTTCTATTGCTTCGGGAGCAATGGCGGCGCTCGCCCAATCATTTTGTCTACCTGCATATGCGAAACTTATTGGAAATGGAGATTCACAGTGCCCTGCAGCTGTATTCCCTGGCCCGTGCAGATTCCCGCATCGGATTTGAGGCCTCCAATCAGTACTATTACCTGCCACAGGACTTGCTGGAAAAAATAATCAACTGCGAACATTTGTTGGATGCGCTGGCGGTACAAGCAGCCGCGCTACCGATGGGTGCCAGCCGGGAATAGCGGGTGTTAGACCTTTCAGGAATAGCCCTGCTAAGCGCTCATACCCACTACATTCCAGAACCAGTACGCCTTAGGTCCATGTCGCACCTTTTAGTAGTTTTGAACCACGATAGCCTCCGCCTTGATCGGTGCTTTTCCCTGGTGCCGAGCCCTACATTTCCTCGCCATTTCGTTAGGTAGCGGACAACCGTGCCTGGTTGCCAGGTTTCAACGAAATGTACAGAAACCAAGGCGCGCGGATCATAGGGGCACCGGAGTCCATTAAAAATTCCAGCAATACGAAGAATAAAGCTTTTGACAGTTTTTAAAAGAAATATTTCCTAACTTACTGAGTAGCTATTCACTTGTGCTGATTTGGTTTTTTACGAACAAAACTCCCATTTCCTGATCACCTAACGATAAACGACCATGAATAAAATAATCGTAGGAATGCTTGCCCTTGGTTTGCTTGCCGTATCCGTACAGGCGCAGCAGGCAGATGTGAGAGCAGCTAAGCGAGCGCTGACCGAATACCAAGTCGATCCTAACGCTTCTAAAGCCAAGCTTAAAGAAGCAGTAGCGGCCATTTTGCCGGACCCTAGTGGTGAAGATGTTTCCGATCCGGCTTTTTACGTGTTAAAAGGGGAGATATTAAACTTGCTGGCGACACAGATCGTAACTGTGAAACAGACCGGCTTCGGTTCTCTAGAAGAACTTCCGCAGGTAGACCGGGTAGCGGTCAAGGCATTTAACGCCTTGACAACGGCTGTGGAAAAGCATGCGCAAGCCATAAACTCACCTGCGTATCTTCTCAGCGATGCGTTAAATGGTATCCAAGTAGCGCAAGCCCACCTGTACAACTTTGGGATCTACGCCTTCGAAGTCCAGGACTACGGATCGAGTTATCTCAACTTCTCCTCGGCTCTGGCCGCCCATGAAATCCTGAAGAAAGAAGGCCGGTTCAGCGTTTTGGATGATGCCCTCAACCTGATGGGCCATAAATACGTCACCGGCATGGCGGCCCTGAAAAACGACATGCCCGAGGCGGCCAGGCCGCTCTTTGAAGAGCTCTACCAGGCGAATTACGATAATCCAGCTATCTATGAAGCCTTGTATACCGTCCATGCCAACGGCGAAGACGCCGACCTGGAAACTGCCTATCGGTACCTGAAGGCCGGTCGGGAAAAATACCCCGGGGAAGTATCCCTGCTGTTTGCCGAGATCAATCACTTCCTGAAGCAAAACCGACTCGATGAACTCATTGATAAATTGAAAACGGCCATTACCCGAGAACCAGACAATCCGACACTCTACCTCACCCTGGGTGGCGTATACGATAATTTGTACCAGCGCGAATCCAGTGCTGGAAACAGTGACCAGGCCAGCGATTACTTCGACCAAGCCTTCACCTATTACAAGCAAACCCTGGAAAAAGATCCAACCAATTTCGATGCCCTGTATAGCACCGGTACCCTGTACTACAACCGCGCTGCTTCCCTGACCATGGCACTCAGTGAACTGTCCTCAGACAGTAGCCCGGCGGGTATGGAGAAATACGAAGCCCTGGAAGCCGAGGTATTCGCCGCCTTCGACACCGCGCTTCCCTATTTCCAGAAGGCGGAGAGGATCAATCCAAATAGCGTTGAGACGCTCACTGCGCTTAAGGAGATTTACGCCAGAAATAATGAACCGGAAACTTCCAATGCCTTGGATCAGCGCTTGGAGAACCTGCAGCATGGCGGCACCAATGAAACCTCTTTTTTCAACGAATAGCTACCAAATCCATTCGCCTGGCAATTGCCCTCGCTGGGAGCGCCGGCTTTTGGCCCCAAAGCAGGTAATCGCACCAGAACATGGAAAAATACATACGGGCATAGAAGGGGGTACGAACAAGAGCGCTGAAATAATTCACAGGACAGCATGTAGGAATTGTGCTAGCATCGGAAGCTAGTTCGGTATCGCTTATATGCGGTATATGGTTCAAAAAAATGACAGAACAAAAAGGATTGAACCATAGAAGGGCATAGAAGGACACAGAAGGGGGTACAAACAAGAGCGCTGAAACAATCCACAGGACAGCATGTAGGAATTGTGCAAGCATCGGAAGCTAGTTCGGTATCGCTTATATGCGGTATATGGTTCCAAAAAATGACAGAACAAAAAGGGATTGAACCATAGAAGAGCATAGAAGGACATAGAAGGGGGTACGAACAAGAGCGCTGAAACAATTCACAGGACAGCATGTAGGAATTGTGCTAGCATCGGAAGCTAGTTCGGATTCGCTTATATGCGGTATATGGTTTAAAAAAATGACCGCACAAAAAGGGATTGAACCATATAAGAGCATAGAAGGACATAGAAGGGGATCCGTAAGGTTTACTGAAAGCA
>NZ_WIOK01000029.1:62756-68516 GCF_009467825.1 Cyclobacterium xiamenense
GTCACAGGGCTACACCCTGTGCTTCGGTATTGCGCGCCTTCAGCGCTAGGAATTCAAAACTCGTATATTTCCCTATATGCGGTATATGGTTTAAAAAAATGACCGCACAAAAAGGGATTGAACCATATAAGAGCATAGAAGGACATAGAAGGGGATCCGTAAGGTTTACTGAACCAAGCTACTGGTCAGTGTCCAAAAATTGTGAATGGGATAAAAGCGTATTTGGTATCCCTTGTATAACTCCTATGTTTAAAAATGAGTGGAACCAAAGACGTGCTAGTCAAACAGTAGGGAATGCGTAGGGATTGACGCCTTTATTTCGCGCCTTCAGCGCTTGGCATGCTGCTATCCACATTGTTGTCACAGGGCTACACCCTGTGCTTCGGTATTGCGCGCCTTCAGCGCTAGGAATTCAAAACTCGTATATTTCCCTATATGCGGTATATGGTTTAAAAAAATAACCACACAAAATGGGTTGAACCATAGAAGGGCATAGAAGGACATAGAAGGGGGTACGAACAAGAGCGCTGAAACAATCCACAGGACAGCATGTAGGAATTGTGCAAGCATTGGAAGCTAGTTCGGTATCGCTTATATGCGGTATATGGTTCAAAAAAATAACTGCACAAAATGGGTTGAACCATATAAGGGCATGTAAGGACATAGAAGGGGGTACGAACAAGAGCGCTGAAATAATTCACAGGACAGCATGTAGGAATTGTGCTAGCATCGGAAGCTAGTTCGGAACCGCTTATATGCGGTATATGGTTTAAAAAAATGACAGATCAAATGTGCTGAAGCAGGAGATGACCTTATTGCTGCTGCAATTTTTGCTTCTCCCGCTGCACAAATTCTTCAAAGCCGATGGCTTTCCTTCCCAGCAATTCCTCCACCCAATCGGAAGTTTGCGGAGTGGGTTGAAACCGGGGAAGGTAATGCAATAGGATCATCACCAGAATATAGGGAGCCGGCATTCCTTCTTTTCGCTTTTGCACATAAAACTGCAACAGGTTTGGGGATACAAAGGCAATTTTCCTACCCAACCCCTTGCTCAACAGGTCACACATGGCCTTGAAATCCAATGGCTCCGAATTGGTGAGATCGTAGGCCTTCTTGCGGTGGGCATCCGGGTGCAGCAGGACCTCCGCCGCTACCGCAGCCAGGTCCCGGATATCAATTAGCGTAAACCGGGCCTTTCCGGCCGGCAGATACACCCGGCTTCGCTTGCGGATATCACTGGCTAAGGTGGTGGTAAAATTTTGCATAAAATAAGCGGGACGAAGAAAGGTATACGGAATCCCCGAGGCCACTATCCGTTTCTCAATCTTGTGGTGAGGGATCAGGCTGCTTTTCTCCGCTCCCTGCACGGAAAGAAACAGCAGGTGCATGACCTTTGCCTGTACGCAGGTAGCAACCAAGGGTTCGAAATACTTTTTTACGTCGGAAAGCTGCGGTGGACGCAGCAGAAATACCACCTGTATATCCACCAGGGCTTCGGGAAATCTTTCCGGCTGATTAAAGTCCAATTTCCTCAGGTGTATCGCAGGAAACCGCCTGTGAAAATCGCCTTCCTGCTCGGGATTTCGTACCCCGGCAAAAATCTGGTGTTCCGGGTTACCCTCCTGCAGCAGCCGGCAAACTTCCAGCCCCACATTTCCAGTAGCTCCGCTGATCAAAATGTTCATGTCATTTGCTCACAAAGGGCATTTGGTGAATAAAGGTATCGTCTTCTACCTGTGTCAGGATAAAGGCCGCCAGGTCGGCACGGCTGATTTTGGTGCTGGCATTGACGCCTACCCATCCCACCCGATAGGTCCCTTTTCCAGGTTCATTTGTCAGGCGCGGACCGCGCACAATGACCCATTTCAAGCCGCTTTCCGCCAATACCTCGTGATGGCGGATGGCATCGTTTAGGATACGGGGAACGGCCAGTTTCATAACGGTGCGGATCAGTTTATCGGCGAATTTGGGCCGGTCCTTCTCTGGAAAGGGCAAGCCGCCCCCAGAAAGGGAAACGATGCGTTCGAGGCCTTGGCCCTTCATGGCTGACAGGATCGTTCGGGTTCCTTCGGTTTGCAACCATTCCGGGGAACCCTTGACATGCCCAAAAAGGCTCACTACCATTTCCGTGCCGTTCACGGTGGTTTCCACTGCTTCGGCGTTTAACACATCTCCTACAACGACTTCCAGGGCAGGATGACGAAGGTTTAACTTTTCCGGATTACGGACCAGGGCTTTTACCGAATACCCACTTTCCAGGGCCCGGGACAGAAATAGACGGCCCGTTTGTCCGGAACCACCAAATAAGGCAATTTTTTTCATGATTCGCTTTCTTTTTCTTCAATACTACGTAGATTTGGCTTACCTGCATAAAAGTAGGGTACTAACCTTTTTGTATGTATGAAATCCATTCGCATTACCGCTCGTTGTCCGATACGCACCACCTTGGAATTGGTAGGGGGAAAATGGAAATTGTTGATCTTGTTCCAGCTTGTTGAAACCCCTTTGCGCCTGTCGGAGATGAAGAAAAAAATCCCCGATATCAGCGAAAAAATGCTGATACAGGAGCTGAAGACTCTGGTAGAAAGCGGGCTGGCCGTTCGACAAAACTTCGGTGAGGTACCGCCCCGGGTGGAATATTCGCTGACCGAAATGGGCCGGGCGGTACTGCCGTTGATCGAGGAAATGCGGAATTTTGCCGGCAGGTACGAAGAAAACCTGCTGAAACAGCGAACGACCGGTACCTGAGGGAGCACGGTACAAAGAGCGGTCAGCCTTAGAAGAACATAAAAGGGAGATCCGTAAGATTTACTGAACCCATCTACTGGAAAACACGCAAAAATTGTGGAAGGGACGGAAACGAATTCGGCATTTCTTATATGCGGTATATGGTTTAAAAAAAATGACCGCACAAAAGAATTGGCTAGCTAATTTTGCATTTCATTAGTTCCGTCAGGCTGCAGGTAAAGGGCAAGGCCGAAGCCCTTCCGGCCTTATAGCCCGAAAGGCGCCTAAAATCCCAGGCAGCCCCTTGAAATTCCGGGTCGCTTACCGGTTCCAATTTTACCAAGAGGTAATGATCCTGAGAGGGATCGGGGTAGGAAATTTTGTTTTTCGTGTAATTCCTTTTTTTGTGACTTGGCGTACTGTGAACTATTTCATTTTTTTTTAAACTTTAATCCCAAATTTTTCTAACTTTCCAATTGCTATCTGAGCGGCTAAGAGGCGTTTCAAGTCTATATTTTCTTTTCTTTTTAGCTTTTGTATGACGGTTTTTAAAACACTGATTTCATTAAAGCTTAGCGTTCTGGTCTGCTCACCTAGGTCGAGAATTCTTTTCCAATCAGCATCTGTTAACCTGCTTAAACGGTTGTACAGCACCGACGGGTCGATTAAATCTTTATCATCCAGCTTGCTCAAGGCAGTGATCTTTTCAATGTCAATCCCTTTTTGAGAAATGAGGCCAACGATCTCGGCCCCTTTCTGAATTAGCCTGTCCGTCATGATTCCGGATTCTTTCAATATTTTCCGGATCATGGAAACGTTTGTCTCCTGGTATTTGGAAAGTATCTCTGAATTGAGATTGTACAAGTACAAACCATCCCAGAACCGGATACCCAGAGAAGTAATCTTTTCAAGGTTATTGTATTTCTGAATTTCCTCTGTGTCGGTGCTGTCAGAATCATATCGGGCTTTAAATTCTGCATCCGTGATCAGGTATTTCCGGATCACTTCCATGTTCATTTGGTGCCCGGTTCTTCCGATTAATGCTGTCCAGGTTTTTTCTGCTTTTGCAGCTTCACTTATTAGGGCAACATCCAAGCTATTCAGAAAGTCATACACGTACTTTAGCCCCCTCTTCAATTCTACCTGCATGTCTTCCGGGATCACCTGGGTGTCCCAGATCATTTTGAGGTTCAGACGGTTTCCGGTCAGGAAGTGCAGATAAGAAAGTGTGTAAGCAACTGTTTGTGATTTGATATTTGTATCGCCTATCGGATTCTGATTTTTGCGTCCGAAAAGTTGATCAGTGGCTTTAAATAAAATTGCATTCGCTACTACATCCTGCCAGTAAACGCGACCCGGTTTTTTCTTTTTGAAGTCCTTCTCAACATCTTTCAGAAACTGATTGTAATTCTTCTGTGCACCTTTTGCAACATGGAAAGGCTGCTGATGCCATATATTCATGTACTTGGCAATCTCAGATTTGATGATAACCTGACTTCTTGGATACTTCAACTTAAAGGCATCCTGTTTTCCTTTAGTCGGCTCCTTATTAAGTGCTTCTTTGTATTGCCCCTTAACTCTTTCCAGAAACCAAATGGTTTGTTTGTTGGAATCTTCAGGGTCAATGGCATAAGTTGTTCTTGACAATTCTTCCAACCTCTGCAGGAGGGGATTATTTGAAGTAAGGTCGAGTTCGGATACTTTGTTTTGACTGTTGGCGTACCTGGAAATGAAAGGAACTGTCTCGTTTTTCTTGTCCTCATCTTTTATGACGGTAAGTTTCATCTGAACGAAGACTTGCGACAGATCAGCTTTGAACTTCTTCTCGGTATGAAACAAAGAAGCTGTCGTCTGACCTCCATTTACGATCTGAAAGTCCTTCACTCCTGTAATTACCAGCTGGCCGTCCTCCCGTTTTTCCGTTTTGACTTCCTGTGCAGTGGTAGCCAGTCCATTGTTGTATGGAAGAAACATATATGGTTCTTCCCTGATCGTATCCCGGATACCCCGGTTTATTTTCCCTGTCTGCTGCAGAAATGCCCTGACATTGCTTTCAAGTAAACGGGTTCCGTAGTTCCTGTACAAGGTGGATAGAATGCTGCCAGGCACAATTGCCAGGTAGCATTCGTACAGGTCGTTTTCAGATGGCATTGCCAGGCATGGAATAACTTCTCCGAGTGTTTCACGGAAATCGATCTCAATCGGTTCCCGGTTGTATCTGGATTGAGAGAGCCTGTGTAACCGTTCTGCATCCCATACATGATAAATAAAGGTCGTATCCTCCAATCCTTTAAGACTGAAATTCTTTGGTGGATCGTGAGGAATGTTGCCGTTCGAGAGGATAAAAACATTGACCCGGTCAATTTCCTTATAGTTATCCTTTATCAGCTTGGCGAGACCATACGCTTCCGTAGAGGGTTCAATGTCTTCCAGGTGTCCTTTGAAAGCTGCATTCAGGAAACTGGCCGGCCATTTTACCAGTTTATCAAAATCGGGTTTACTGACCCGGTAAAGCTGGTTCGTGTCCTGAAAATGAGTGATAAAAATGTGAAGTGTTTCATATCCTTCTTCTATACCGTAGCCATTGATTTTGTATAGGATATTTTCAAGCTTGTTCTCCTTTACAAAAGGACATAATCTGATGCTTTCAGTTTCTCCGGCTTCAGCCAGCAACTCCATTACATACTCCGTGAACTTGTTCTCTTTTGAGGTGCCATCTTCATCTGCATATACCAATGAATTTACTTCATGGTAGAGTTCGAGGAGATATTGTTCCAGTTCAAAATCGGTTTGTATGGCTTTACCTGTCTGGCTCATATAACTGTTTTTAATACATCTTCTTCCGGAACTTCAAATGAATTGCAGGATGCAATGTCAATCTGATACTTTACATTGTAGATGGCCTCATTTTGTAGATTCCCTTTCAGGATCACAGTATAATACTCCCCAAAATTGAGACCAGAGGTTAAGTTAAAAAAAACGATTAAATTTAACCTTATGAACAAGCAAACAAGGAGGAAGTTTTCCGCAGAA
>NZ_WIOK01000002.1 GCF_009467825.1 Cyclobacterium xiamenense
CAGCCTAAAGACGAAAACGATCAAAAACCCTTTCCGATGGGATAACTATGCCCCATTGACAAAAAAGCAAAAAAGAGGTACTCGATTCACCAGAAAATTGTACTTTACCGTAGCGGAATTGTACTGTCGATCAGAGCAAATAATCATAAAAAAAAACCACGAAGGATATAGTTTCATCCTACGTGGTCAAATTTTATTGGATTTTCCAAGAAGCCCTACAAAAAAAAAGAGGCTGTCTCCTTCGTAAGAGACAGCCTCTTTTAGCACTTGTGCGGTGGATTAATCTTCTTTTTTCAACAAGGAATTTTCGTTGCTTACCAAAATGGGACGCGGAGCCTGGCTGGCCCGGTTCTCGGTGGGCTTTTCCAAGGCTTCTCTCTCGCGAAGCTCCCGGTTTTTGATTACCTCGTCTCCTGGTTTTCCGAAAAGTATCTGAAATACCTCGGTTCCATTTTTCGCTTTCCTAAGGTCTTTGACGATATCTGCCCATTCGTGGAAATTAAGATAAATCGGATTGTAGGAAGTGACGGGCTTGGTTATTCCGTAGTTGGGGCGTTCGCCTTCCGGCATGAAGGTACCAAATATTCGGTCCCAAATAATGAATGTGGAACCATAATTCTTATCCAGGTAATGTGCATCGCTCGCGTGATGAACACGGTGGTGAGAAGGCGTGGTAAAAAAGTATTCGATGGGCCTGGGAAGTTTTGTAATGTATTCGGTATGGATCCAAAACTGATACAACACAGCTATCTGATGACAAATAAAGAAGACAAAAGGATCGAATCCCATGAGCATCACCGGTACGAAGAAGATGATTTTTATATGTTGGGTCCATCCCAGGCGGAAGGATACCGAAAAGTTGTACTTGGAAGAATTGTGATGCGTAATGTGCGTAGCCCACCAAAAACGCTGCTCGTGCGCTACCCGGTGTGCCCAATAGCGGGCAAAATCAATGGCAAAAAAGCAAGCAATAAACGACCACCAGGTAGCGGGGATTTTCCAGGGTACCAGGTTCCAGCAAAACAATGCGATTCCAAAGATAAACACTTTAAGCAAGGCACTGATGCCCACGTTTACCAGGCCGATCGTCGTAGCAGCCAAGAAATCTTTCTTATCATAGGTGTCTTTTTTTTGGTATAAGCTAATTCCCCACTCGATGAATACCAATAAGAACATCACAGGAGCTGCCCACAGGATGATATTGGGCCATTTGTCCGCACCCAAATCTTCCATTGTTAAATGATTTTCAAACATAAATCGTGATTTTGGTTGATTTTTTATGGTTGTTAAAACGTTAAATTAATCATATTCCTCCTTTTCTTCAATGTTTTCGGGGATTTGTTGGAAAATAAAAAAAAGGCCTGTTTAAAAAAACAGGCCCGGTAAATATCGTTTAAATGTTTCGTTACTCGACGGAATCAGCTCCGCTTTCGGCGTCGATCGGTTCTATCGGCTGGCCCTCTGTAGGGAGTAGTGGCTCGTCATCGAAGGAAGGCGTCAGAATCTGTTTTTGCGCGTTTTCGACGTTAGGTGAACTAAACCCGGAAGGAGCGCTGGTTTTATGAAAGGCCGAAGATCCGAGCGACAGTACCAAAATGGCAATGGCCAATACCCAGGTCGCCTTTTCAAGGATGTTACCCGTTTTGGTTACACCCATGATTTGAGAAGCGCTTCCGCCAAATGCGGCCCCCACTCCTCCTTTGGAATTTTGGCCAAGAATAACCAAAATCAACAACACCGCCAACACTATAATGATACTAATTAGTACTACAAACATGTTTTATGCTTTTAATTTCTCAATTTGATCCGCAAAGTAAGTCTTTTTCTTTGGGAATTTCAATATTAATTTTCTATATATTTCAATGGCCTCCTGCTTTTTATTTTGCTTTACCAACAGCTTGGCGAAGGATTCGGAGAGCATGGAATCGTTTAAATGAGTGCTCTTTTCGGAAAGGTCTGGCAGGTCCGGCTGGGATTCTATCTGCTCACGTGGTAAGCGAATCGGCTTTTCCTGAAATGAATTGATTAGTGCTAGTTGTTCTTTTTTCCGATGATCCGATACCAACCGTTCCTCTTTTTTGGCAATGCTTTCGATCAAATCACTCCCCTCCGAATCCGGGTTTGCCCCCGGATTTACCTCCTTTTTTTTTTCTGGGGTTGCATCGGAAGACCCGCCGCCATCATTTTTTTTTATTTTTTTCAGGTTTTCCTCTAGCCTGCGCAGGATTTCATCCCGGTTGGGTCGGGAGCTGCTGGGTTCGGGTGTTTCTGGTATTGCGGCGGCTTCTGGCTGGTCCGGTTTGGTAGAGGACTCCTTTTCTGCCAGGTTGTTTTCTTTTTTTTCTTCTGCCACCTCTACGGACGGCAGGTCTGGAAAGCGAACCTGAGGTAATGAAATGCTTCCTGTAAGCAAGCCCTTTAGTCGTTTTCGATTGGGACTGAGCACGGCCGCGGCGTGCAACAGCGCATTTGACGTACCTGAGGATCGTTCCCACTCGTATTTCGCACCAAGTACCTTCGGTATCAAGAAATAGGGGAAATCCTCCTGCAAAGAAAGCACGTCTTTAAAATCTTCTGGACTCAATTGCTCCGATTTTTGAAGCAGGGCTAGAAATTCTTGAGCGTTCACAGCATTTCAGTTTACGTTACTTTTAGTAAGGTACTTATTTTTTTACCAATTAGCCACTGTTGAGGTGAAAACATCTTGGATGATGTTTTCAAATATTACTTCTACCAGTTCTGTCTCTACCTGCAGCAGGGAGGTGGTGCGGGGATCGTAATCCTGGAAAAACGAAAAGCTTTTCTTACCATTTTCTTCCTCGTTGGCCAGATTCACGAAATCCACTTCCACCCCTATTGTGATGCGCATCTGACCAGCTCTGTCGGGTTGGTTGCTGTTGGGATTGGATACCGTAGCCTGAGGACTGATGGTGTACCGGGTGATGGCTCCGGATAGCTGTAGGTCTCCGCTGTTTCGTATCAATTCCAATTGCGTGTTTCGCTGAAAATAATCCTTAAGCTCTTCCGTAAATAATTGCCCCATATTGGCCGGTCCTCCGCCGGAGTCATTGAAGAAATTCGCCACCGAAAAGGTCTTTGTGACGTTGTAATCCAGGGTGGTTCCCGTAAAGCTGTACTCTATCTTACAGGCATGCATCCAGCAGGATGCCAGGCAAATCAGAACCAGGGAAAACTTACTGGATGTCATACTGCTTTATTTTTCGATAAAGGGTCCGTTCCGAAATGCCCAGGTCCATAGCTGTGTATTTTCTTTTGTTCTGGTGTTTTTTTAGTGCCCTGCTGATCAATTCTTTTTCTTTTTTTTCCAACGATAGGGAGTGATCGTCCTCTTCGTGTACAATGTCCTCGATAATGTCTTCTTCGTAGCTGCTTCGTACCGATTCCTTCTCCTCTGCATTCGCATTTTTGTCGCTCAATGATTCCAGGACCAGCGGCAGGTTTTTGGAAGGAGCAGGACGGTCTTCGTAGGAATTATCCGTATCCATATCGTCAAAGAGCGTTTGGTGTTTTTTCATAATTGTTTGATCCAACCCGCCCGAACGATACGACTCAAGAATCAACTTTTTCAATTCGGTCATGTCTTTTTTCATGTCAAACAAGACCTTGTAGAGAATTTCCCGCTCGGAGAAATCCGAAAAACTATCCTGTTGCCCCTTGTTTCCAGGCAGGGAGGCAGGTAAACTACTTCCTTCTTTCGGTAAATACCTGGCAAGTGTATCGGCATCTACCTCGCGCTCCTGCTCCAATAACGAAATCTGCTCTGCTAAATTTTTTAGCTGCCGGATATTTCCCGGAAAAGGAAACTTGGTCAGCAGAATTTTTGCCTCATCGGTCAAAACAATAGGTTTTACCTGATATTTTTCCGAAAAGTCCGTGGTGAATTTCCGAAAGAGCAAGACCATGTCCTCACCTCGCTGCCGCAAAGGGGGTACAAAAATCGGAACGGTATTGAGCCGGTAGTACAAATCTTCTCTGAATTTGCCCTTTTCCACCGCCTTTAGCAGGTTTACATTTGTGGCAGCGATTACCCGCACGTCGGTTTTCAGGACTTTGGAGGAACCCACTTTTATAAACTCCCCGTTTTCGAGCACACGCAAAAGCCGGGCCTGGGTTCCAAGGGGCATTTCTCCGATTTCATCCAGAAAAATCGACCCTCCGTCGGTGACTTCAAAGTACCCTTTTCTTGCTTCGTGCGCCCCCGTAAATGAGCCTTTTTCGTGCCCAAAAAGCTCGGAATCTATCGTGCCTTCCGGTATTGCCCCACAGTTAATGGCAATGAATTTTCCATGCTTTCGCTTGCTAAGGGCGTGAATGATCTTCGAGAAAGACTCCTTTCCGCTTCCGCTTTCTCCCGTAATCAATACCGTCATTTCCGTGGGCGAGGCCTGCATGGCTACCTGGATGGCATGATTCAATAAGGGGCTGTTGCCAATGATTCCAAACCGTTGTTTGACACTAAGAATTTCTGATTCGCTGATTGGGACCATACCTTTTTTCCTGATTATCGGTCGATGACTTCTCCAAATAAGGTGGCTGAGGAGCAATCCGTAATCCGTACCTGCACGTAATCCCCGACCGCTAACCCTTGCGAAGGAACGATCACCACTTTGTTTGCGGAGTTTCTTCCCTTTAGTTCTGCGGCAGAGCGTTTGGATTGACCCTCAATTAAAATCTCCTGCACGCGGCCAATGTCTCGTTGGTTACGCATCAGGGAAAGTTGATTTTGTTTTTCGATGATTTCCTGGAGTCGCCGTTTTTTTATCTCCAACGGTACATCGTCTGGTAACTTTTTGGCGGCCAGGGTTCCGGGGCGTTCCGAGTAATAAAACATGTAGGAGAAATCGTACTGGACCAAATCCATCATGCTGAGGGTGTCCTGGTGTTCTGACTCCGTTTCCGTGCAAAACCCAGCGATCATGTCGGAAGAAATGCCACAGTCTTCGCCCAGGATTTCCCGGATTTTCCGAACCCGATCCAGGTACCAGTCCCGGTCATAGGTGCGGTTCATCAGGGCCAATACACGTGAATTGCCGCTTTGTACCGGCAAATGAATGTATTTGCAAATGTTGTCGTGCCGTTTCATGGTCAGCAGCACCTCGTCCGTGATGTCCTTGGGGTGAGAAGTGGAAAACCGCACCCGCAATTTAGGATCGACAAGTGCGACCATCTCTAGTAAATCGGAAAAATGGATCACTTCCGATAGTGCGGTCTCTTTCTTGGTCAGCCGGGCCTTGTTGTTTTCCTCTGCGGACCATTTGTAACTGTCTACATTTTGCCCCAAGAGGGTAACTTCCTTGTATCCTTTTTCAAACAGTTCGCGGGCTTCTTTCACGATGGAATGGGGGTCCCGGCTTCTCTCGCGGCCCCTGGTAAACGGAACCACACAGAAAGAACACATATTGTCACAGCCGCGCATGATGGAAATAAATGCCGTAACACCGTTGGAATTGAGCCTTACCGGGGAAATATCCGCATAGGTTTCCTCTCGCGACAAAAAGGTGTTCACCCCTTTGTTGCCTACTTCGGCCTGTCCTACCAGGTTGGGCAAGTCCCGGTACGCATCCGGCCCCACGACCAGGTCGACCAATTTCTCTTCTTCAAGCAATTTTTCCTTGAGTCGTTCGGCCATGCATCCCAGCACCCCGATCGTGAGTTCGGGGTTCTCAGACTTGACCTGATTAAACTGGCTTAGGCGCTTCCGCACCGTTTGCTCTGCTTTCTCCCGGATCGAACAGGTATTTAGAAAAATAACGTCCGCACTCGTGAAATCAGACGTCGTATCAAACCCATGGTCCTTCATAATGGAAGCCACGATCTCGCTATCAGAAAAATTCATCTGACAACCGTAACTTTCAATGTATAATTTTTTTGTTTTCCCCGTACTTTCATCCGCGGTGATCGCAACGTCACAACTTTTCTCTTCCTCATCCCGGATGATATCGATGTCTTTGATGATGTTTTCCATTGGCTGACTTTCTTTCAGACGGCAAATTTAATAAAATACAGACAGATTGTCAGGATAACGTCGCATTATTATGGAGCAAATATGCGGTTTGGATTTTCATTCGGGAAAAATTGAGATTACCCCTGATTTTTTGTAAATTTTTGGTGTAGTCTTTGATACGATTGGTCTGAACAATAAATTGTATGTAACACGGGAGTGGGTTGTTTATCCACTCTTTTTTTTACCCATATTTGTAGTCTTGAGCAAGCGAAAAAACATACTGCGACAGATTTTTAAAGTAGCCGGCTGGATTTCCCTGGTCCTGTTCCTACTTCTGGCAGTCCTGTTGCTATTCATTCGAAGTCCTTTTGGTCAGAAACTACTCGTAGGCAAAGCGACGAGCTACGTATCCGAAAAAACAAACACGAAATTTTCCATCGATCGCTTGTTTGTCACCTTCCGCGGCGATCTTTTTTTGGAAGGTCTCTACCTGGAAGACCAAAGAGGAGACACGCTTATTTATTCACACCGGCTGGAGACCGGAGTGTCCTTGCTCCCCTTTTTTAGAAAAAATGAACTTGCCATTTCCCGTTTGGAATGGGAAGGCCTGCAGGCAAACGTTCGCCGGGATACATCCGGGACCTTTAATTTTGATTTCCTTCTGGAGGCATTTTCGGGTTCCCCAGCGGATAGCACCTCCCGTTCCGAACCACAGCAGGAGCAACCCCAGGCCTTTCCGGAAATTTCTACGGGCCCGGTAGTCCTTCAACAGTGGAAAATCCGCTACGAGGACGATTTTTCCGGTACGGACGCTACCCTGGACCTGGGCGAGTTGAACGCAAAATTGGAGAGGATGTCCCTGGACAGCATGGCGTTTCATGTTAGCAACCTCCATTTTGAAAATAGTGAGTTTAGTTACATCCAACGGGAGCCGCTTCCGGAAGAAACGGATAGCAGCGATTCAGAACTTGCCCTGCCCTTGCTTATCCTGGATCGGTTATCCCTCAGCAATATTCACGTACAGTATCAATCTTTACCGGATGGCATGGATCTGGAGGCTAGTATTGGGGAGTTTCTGCTGGATTTGCCGGAAGCAAACCTGCCGGAAAAACGCATTCGTATCAACCGAGTACAGCTCAAGCACAGCCAGGTGGCCTACCGCAGTTTACAGGAAGAAGGTGATACGAGAACCGGGTCCACAGCGGATGCTCCAGCAGATGATTTTTCCTGGCCGGAATGGAACATAGAACTGGCTTCCCTGGATTTGGTAGAAAACGAAATAAGGTATCAGGTGGCAGATAAGCCTGTCCGCACCGGAGAATTTGATCCCGATAATTTGGTGCTTACAGGTATCAACATGGAGTTTG
Source organism: Cyclobacterium xiamenense (assembly GCF_009467825.1). GTDB lineage: Bacteria > Bacteroidota > Bacteroidia > Cytophagales > Cyclobacteriaceae > Cyclobacterium > Cyclobacterium xiamenense. The sequence continues at coordinate 7,333 of NZ_WIOK01000002.1, forward strand.
ATCACGTGTTTTTTACTACCCGGGGGGCCGGAGCTTCCGTTAAGCAGTTGGCTTTCCGCGAGCGTTCCGGATTTGCCCTGGAGAAGTTTCAGCTGGATCTTGGCATGGACACTACAGGCCTGCGGCTGGAGGAGATCCGGATGGCTACTGGCTCGAGTAAGCTAGCCGGTGCCTTGAGCCTTTCGTTTGAGTCACTGGACCGTTTCATTGCCCGGCCGGAAGACTCCGGCTTTGCGATCCGGCTTGGTGAGTTGGGGCTGGGCTTGACGGATGCTTATTATTTTGCTCCGGAGTTGCGGGAAGATCCCTACCTTCGAATACTCGAAAGCAAGCCCCTTTCCGGGGAAATCGAGGCCTCGGGTACGTTGCAGTCCGTGAAACTCGAAAACGTTGCAGCGCATTGGGGAAGCCAGACAGGGATGCATTTGCACGGCCAAATCGGGTCACCGATCGATCCCGAGCGGATCTCCTGGCGGTTAGACACCCTTACGTTTGCCAGTGTTCGGGAGGACTTAAACCGGCTTTATCCGCAGGATAGCCTGGGGATCGCTTATCCGGACAATCTGGGCCTGGCGCTTCGTAGCGAAGGGACCCTCGAGGAATTTTCCCTAAACTCCCGGTTGGATGCCTTCGAAAGCAGCATGGGCCTGGAAGCAACCGCTACCGCGGCCGAAGGTGGCTACACCTACGCTCTTCGGTCCGATTTATCCAGCTTTCCCCTGGGCAACTTGTTGCAGAATTCCGAGCTTGGAAACCTCGGCTTTACGCTTATAGCGGAAGGAAATACCGGACCTCCCGAAGCTCTGGACCTGGTGCTCGAAACCCAAATCAGCGAATGGGAGGTATTCGGGCACGACTATGCCGGGCTTCGGTTGCAGGCGGACATTTCGGAAGGTCTGGGAAAGTTGGAACTATCCCAGGAGGAGGAGTTTCTCGATTTGCAGCTGCGGGCGGAGGTAGACCTGGATCCTAACGATTTCGACCTGCAGCTGGATTTCAATCTCAACGGCGCTGACTTGAACGGGTTGAACCTAAGTTCCCGCATGCTCCGCATAGGAATGGACCTGACGGCAAATGCGAAAGGAAACGGCAGCAGTTACGAGTTGCAATCCCAGCTTAGAAACGGTACCGTGGTGCTGGAGGAGCAATCCTTGCCTATGGGTGATTGGGATCTTGCGCTTGGCGTCAGTCCGGATACCACTGACTTTAGGGTAGAGAGTAATTTGTTACAGGGAACCCTTCATGCAAATGCCGATCCGAGCCGCATTATGGACGGGCTGCTTCGGCATGTTAACCGGTATTTTTCCGACAGCCTGCCCCGGTTGGACAGGCAGGATTCTACGGGACTACTGGCAGATTTGGTGCTTAAGGTACGTCCCACGCTTTTACTTGACGAGGTGGTCTTGCCGGGGCTGGAGCGAATGGATGAAGGATCCATCGAAGTTACTTTTGACGAAGCAAATGCGGCCCTGGAGGGAAGGGTTGATTTCCCGTACCTGTCCAATTCCGGTTTAGTCATGGATAGTCTGGGTATTCGAATTCACAGCGATTCGGAGAATTTTGACTTTGGTTTCGGGCTGGTAGGATTGGAGTCCGGCCCAGTCTCTTTGGGACGTACCTACGTTACTGGCAAAATTCTTGAAAAAATGCTCTACCTGGACTTCAATGCCTGGGATGAGGAGGAGTTGCTGACGCACGTCGCCTTTGATGTGAGCCCCGTCCCGGATAGCCTGCGTATTCACGTAAATCCAGACAGCCTGATTTTTAACCGAAAAGAATGGACGGTTCCTCCGGATAACGAGGTGCTATTGGGTCCTTCGTTGATCGGTTTTCGTGAGTTCGCATATAGCAGGGAAGGTCAGGAATTTTCGATTGCGAATAAGGGCGATGATGCCATTGCGCTGAAATTTAATGATTTTCGACTGGCGACCTTTACCACCTTGTTAAATACCGATGAGATGGTCGCATCCGGCCTGTTGAACGGGGAGGTAGTGGTTGAAAACCCATTTGGTGCCACCGGCTTGCTAGCGGACATTACGATTCGGGATCTGGGCTTTTTAGAAGTTCCGCTCGGAAACTTGAGTTTGAACGCGGCTACCTCGAGCCAGAATAGCTATGATTTTGATTTGGCGCTTGCAGATAAGGGCATTGAATTGCAGCTTTCGGGAGGCTATAGAGCTGACCCGGAGGGAGCTCAATTGGATCTTGCGCTTAATCTCGAACGCCTGGACATGGACGTTTTGGCCGGGCTGTCTGCTGGCAACATCCGAGACGGATCGGGCTACCTGTCAGGTTCATTTGGCGTGGAAGGAAGCATCAATTCTCCCAGGTACCAGGGTTCCCTTCGCTTTCAGGATACAGAATTCAGTGTTTCTGCTTTAAATGCTGCCTTTACGCTGGACAATCAGGAGATTGACTTGGATCAGACCGGAGTTTTCCTGAATCAATTGACCATTCGGGATGCCCAGGGCAATGAATTTAAACTCGATGGGGAAATTTCAACAGAAAGCCTCAGCAATCCGGGATTTGATTTGGCGTTGGAAACCAAAAATTTCCGCGTATTGAACTCCACCGTGGAGGACAATGATCTTTTTTACGGAGATGCGATCATCGGTGCCAACGTAACCGTTCAGGGTGATTTGAACTTACCGGTAGTGGATGCCGAATTGACCATCGAAGACGGCACCAACCTGAGTTTTGTGGTTCCGGAGAGTCAACTCGATGTGGTAGAACGAGAGGGCGTGGTCCTTTTTGTTAACCGGGAGGATCCTGAGGATGTGCTTACCAAACGAATGGACGAAAACGTCAGTGCCGGCTTTTCCGGTTACCAAATATCCGCATTACTCAACGTGTCGTCCTCAGCCATTTTTAACCTGGTCATCGATCAGCGATCCGGGGACAATCTGCTGGTGGAAGGTGCCGCGGACCTGCGGTTAAACATCGATCCCAATGGCCGCATCAACCTTACCGGCAGGTACGAACTGAGCAGGGGGCACTATGAACTCAGTTTGTACAACCTGGTCAACCGGAAGTTTGATATACAAGAAGGAAGTTCCATTACCTGGGCCGGGGATCCCCTGGATGCAACCCTTGACATTACGGCCATCTACCGCATTCGAACGTCTGCGGCAGGACTGATGACGGCTGCGGCAGCCGGCGGGAGCAGGGAAAACATGGCACAATACCGTCAGGAACTACCCTTTCTGGTCTATTTGATGATCAATGGCGAGCTGCTCAGCCCACTGATTTCCTTTCGGATGGACATGCCGGAAGACCAGCGTGGGGCTGCGGGCGGTAGTGTGTATGCACAGGTACAGCAATTGAACAACCGGGAAGGAGAACTAAACCGACAGGTTTTTTCCCTGATGGTATTGAACCGGTTTTTTCCCGATGGGGACAATGCCGGGGGCGGAAGTACCGCGGCCATGGCAAGGTCCAGCGTAAGTCAGCTACTTTCGGGGCAGCTAAAAAGTCTCACGGATAATGTATTGGGAAACAGCGGGCTGGAACTGGATGTGGATTTGGATAGCTTTCAAGACTACCAGCAGGGGTCTCTTCAAGCCCGAACCCAACTCAACCTGAATGCCAGGAAGCGGTTTTTAGACGACCGACTGGTGGTGCAGGTAGGTAGCCAGATTGACATTGAAGGCAGCTCCCAAAACCGCGGCGCGGAAAACACCCTGCTGGGAAACGTCAGCATCGAATACCTGCTTACCGAAAACGGCAGGTATCGTCTCCGCGGATTTCGAAAAAATCAGTTTGAAAGTTTTATCGACGGGCAGTTGGTGGTCACTGGTGTCTCGGCCATTTTCAATCGAGAGTTTAACCACTTTCGCGAGTTATGGAAAGGCATCGAAACCCGCAGAAATGGCAGCAACCTTATGGCATCACCGACAGAAAACCCAGAAAAAAACCCAGAAAATTAACATGGATACCAACCGTTTTTTGCAGTTGTACCGCTTGGATACATCCTGGCTATTCGCTCTGGTACTGGTAACCACATCCTGCAACGTCAGCAAATACCTGCCCGAGGACGAGTTTCTCTACACGGGCGCCCACCTGGAGATCGTACAGGAAGCACCCGTAAAGGGAATGAAAGCCGTCCGTGAAGAGCTCCAGGGACTGCTTCGCCCCAAGCCAAACAGCAAAATTTTGGGGCAGTACCTGGGATTATGGGCGCATTATAAAATGCAACAGGAGCATCCCGGATTTATCAACCGCTTTATCTATAACAGACTTGGGGAAGAACCGGTGTATTTTAGCCAGGTGCAGCCCGAAAAAACCGAAGAACTGCTACTCAACAGGTTGGATAATAACGGGTTTTTTTACGCGGAGGTGTTGTCCACGAGTTCGCGAGATGCCAAGAAAGCGGATATTACCTATCAGGTAACCCTTCCTCCGCCGTATTCACTGAGAAACTACTATTACGAGCAGGACAGCCTGCCCATTGATCGGCACCTAAAAGAACTTCTGGAAAGCAGTGAGCTTACCTCTGGAGATCGATTTGCGTTGGACAAAATGAAGGCGGAGCGGGAACGAATAAATACGGCACTCAAAAATCGGGGCTTTTATAATTTTAATCCCGACTACCTGATTTTTGAGGCCGATACCAACCAATACGAGGGGCGTGAATACGATTTGTATGTACGCCTAAAGGAAAGCGTTCCCGAGGAAGGCATTCTTCCCTACCAAATCCGGTCCATCCGTGTTTTTCCCAATTACTCCCTGGATGAATACGGCGCAGGTACGGATACGACGAGGATCGAGGGGGTGGAATTTATTCAGGAACAATTTTCTTTTAAACCCGAACTGCTGCGGCAATACCTGCTCATCGAAAAGGGCGGACTATTCAATGCGCAACGGTCCCGGCTTACCAGTAACCGCCTTTCGGGCATTGGCAATTACCGCTTTGTGAACATCCGCTACACGGAAGTTGCCGGGGAGAAAGACGGGGAAAGCGGCCTCTTGGATGCCAATATTTACCTATCTCCGTTGGATAAACGCTCGGTTCGGGCCGAATTGCAGGGGGTTTCCAAGTCGAACAACTTTGCCGGCCCCGCGTTGCTTTTGAACTACCGAAATAGAAACCTGTTTTTCGGTGGAGAAACCTTTGATTTGACAGGGAAGGTAGCCTACGAAAGCCAGATCGCATCCGGAGAACGGGAGGGATTGAATGCCTTTGAGTTTGGCCTAAAAGGAGACCTGATTTTTCCACGAGTGGTGTTTCCTATTCCCATCAAGGAGCGTTTTGCCTATTCCGTGCCCAAGACCAAGATCAGCCTGGGTTCCGAATACCAGGACCGCAGGGGACTTTACCGCTTGAATAGCCTTTCCGCGTCCTACGGATATTTTTGGAACGCCAATCGGTTTGTATACCACGAGATTACCCCGATCAGCCTAAACTTTGTAGATTTGTCCAACACCTCGGGGGAGTTTGAGGAAATACTGAACAACAATCCATTTTTGCGGCAAAGTTTCGAGCAGCAATTTATCGCCGGGGTTACCTACAGCTATGCTTTCAACAAGCTGATGGATACGTACCGAACCCACAGCGTATACGTCGGTGTCAATATGGACCTGGCCGGATTTGGTCTTCGGTTTGCCAACAACGTCTTCAATGGGGCTGACCCCAATACCTTTCTCGGATTTACTTATGCGCAATACAACAAAGGGGACATAGATTTTCGGTATTACTTGCGGTTTACGGAAGAGAAGTTACTGGCACTTCGCTTGTTTGGGGGAGCGGGACTTCCCTATGGAAATTCGGTTTCGCTTCCGTTTGTGAAACAATATTTTTCGGGTGGTCCGAGCAGCGTACGTGCGTTCCGCATTCGATCGTTGGGGCCTGGGTCCTTTCGGCCTGACAGCGAGACGACGGCCAATTTTTTTGATCAGGCGGGAGACGTGCGCATCGAAGGAAATCTGGAATTTCGCTTCCCGATTTTTTCGTACCTAAAAGGAGCCGTTTTTGCCGATGCAGGAAACGTTTGGCTCATAAACGAGAACGAAGCCCTACCGGGAGGTAAACTGGGTAGCGATTGGTACCGGGAATTGGGAATAGGGGCTGGCCTTGGATTGCGGGTGGATATTGAGTTTTTTGTTCTCCGGTTTGACCTGGCCACCCCTTTGCGAAGGCCCTACCGTGAGGAAGGGCAGCGATGGGAAAGAGATTTTCGGTTTGGGGACAATGACTGGAGAAAGGAAAATTTTATTTTTAATTTTGCAATCGGGTACCCGTTTTGATTCCAGCCTCAAACCGGCGGTGCGCCAATATGGTCAGCCTTTTTCACACGGCATGGAGCAAGCGGTCTGGGACCTTCCCAAGGATGTGCGATGTTCTCCGCGGAGTTAAGGAAAAGACCCTACTACCGATAATAATGGCTTTCGATCAGCCCAAAAAGGGGCAAAAAGCAAGTCGCTAACCCATGCAAGCCGGTGTTTCCCGGAAATTAACAAACGTTTTTGTCGGGCATGCATCCATTTCTGCGCGAAGACCGAGGCTTACACCGGTGTTCCCCTATTTTTTCCAAGGGACTAATTGGGGCTTTCCTTTTCATTTATTTCCATTTTCAGGAATAAAATTGCAGTTTTGCAAAAATACCTACCGCACATGACCGTACGCTTTCAGTCCCTAAAAATCATCACTGAAAAGGAACTACTTCCTCCCGCTGATTATCTTTTTGATGGCCATAAACTCACGAAAGCTAGCACCGCTGCCGCTGCAGACCAGGAGGTCAGGGTTGATTGCTCAGGATTGCTCGGTTCCAGGGGATGGACCGACTTGAGGTGTTTTTCCGGTGAGCCAGGCCAGGAATACCGAGAAACCCTGGAAACCCTGGCCTTGGCGCTCATCCAGGGAGGGATGACCGAGGCGGTGCTACTTCCAAATACCCAGCCACCCCTGCAATCCAAAAATGAGGTGGCCTATGTACAAAGCAGAACGGCCGGGTTATTCCCAACCTTTCACATTCAGGCGGCGGTAACAAAAAATTTTATGGGGGAGGAATTGACGGAAATGCTCGATCTCAACCATCACGGGGTTCGGATATTTGGGGAAGGGATGGAGCCCCTGGCGCACTCGGACCGGATGATGAAAGCGCTTCAGTACCTTCAAAAGTTCGACGGCGTACTTTTTGACCAAAGCGTAGACCCGATGCTGGCCCTTTTTGGGCACATGCACGAGGGACTGGCCTCTACCCGGCTGGGGCTTAAAGGTATCCCGGATCTGGCGGAGGAAGTAGCTATTCAGAAAAACCTGGAAATTCTCCGGTATACCGGAGGAAGACTACACATTCAGACCGTAAGTACCCGCGGTGCATTGGAGCAAATCCGCAAGGCGAAGAAAGAGGGGCTGGCAGTTACCGCAGATGTATCGATTTACCAGTTGCTGTTTTTTGACAAAGATCTGCGGGAGTTTGATACCCGTCTGAAAGTGATGCCGCCCTTTCGGGGAGATTCCCAACGGGAAGCCCTGATAGAAGGATTAAAAGACGGAACCATCGATGCCCTGGTATCCAATCACGTTCCTCAGGATACCGATGCCAAAAACAGGGAATTTGACCTGGCACCCTTTGGAATGTCTGGTTTGCCGGCATTTGTACCGGCAGTGGTGACGCTTGCGGATGAATTAGGCTATCCCTTATTGGTCAGCAAACTTACTTCAGGACCACGACGGGTTTTGGGACAAACGGAAGACGACTGGACCAGCCTTACGGTTTTTGACCCCGAAGAAGTGTGGGAATTGAACGAGGCTACAAACGCTTCGCTAGCCGAAAATAGCCCTTATTGGGGCCAGTCGGTAAAAGGCCGGGTGAAATACCTGATCAATCGTGGAAAAATGGAGGGACTTTATGTATAGGTACTGGAGGGCGGCGTATCCGTTTGGACTTTCGGGTGCTGGCCTATGCCTGTTGGGGATGTTGGTCATGTACCTGCTGCAGGTGGAGCCCATTCGTATGAACCTCATAATCGGGTACATTTTTACGCCCATTTTTGTTTTTTTTGGGATCAAAGGCTTTCGGGATGGCTACAATGGGGGAGAGTTGTTCTTTAGCCAGGGGATGACGGTGGGATTCTTTGTCTACACGCTAATTGCTCTACTCTCCGGACTCTATGTATTTATTTTCCTTCAGGTAGACGCACAGGCTTTTGAAACATTCCGGCAGGTGAACCTGGATCTAATGAGCGACAATCAGGAGGTGCTGAAGGAACAGCTAAACGAGCAGGCCTACGCCGATACCTACGCCAGTATTGCGGGGATGAGCCGGGGGGATGTAGCCATGAACGATTTTCTCAGAAAAATTTTCCCGGGTTTGTTCTTTACCATTATTATTTCCATAATTTTAAAGAGGACTAGTCAAAATCAATAACATTCTGCATCATGGACTTACAACCACAACCAACAAATTCCCCAGCGAGTAGCGCAGTAAAAACAGGGCTGATTATCGGTCTTGTCATGCTCAGCATCAATTTTATCGTGTATTTCATTGATTACAGTTACCTCGTAGCTGGATGGTACGGTTTTTTCGTAGTGGTATTGTTTTTCGGACAGGTGATTTACTTCGGCAAGCAATACCGAAAAGAGATCGGTGGGTTTATGGATTTTGGTACGGCGTTTCAGTTTTCCCTCGTCACACTCATTGTATCCGGCTTTATCAGTACCCTCGGAAACATGCTGCTGTATTTTGTCATCCATCCCGGACTTCCTGAATTGCTGGTTGAGACCCAATTGGAAAACATGGTGGCCATGTTGGACAGTTTCGGAGCAGGTGACAGCCTATCCGGCGATCAGATCGACGAGATGCGTGAAGAAATGGCTTCCAATTTTACTCCCCTGGGCCAATTCAAAGCCTTTGGCATTTCACTGATAATCTATGCCATCCTTTCCTTGATCCTGGGAGCCATTTTTAAAAAAAGAGACAAATCAAACGATTACTAAACCTGCATGCCCGAGCTATCCATCCTTATACCCGTATACAACGAAGAAGAATCCCTTCCCGAACTCCAGGATTGGATCGTAACGGTGGTGGATGATGCCGGGTTGGATGCGGAACTTCTATACATTGACGACGGATCCACGGATGGATCCTGGAAGGTGATCCAATCCCTGTCCAAAAAAGATGCTCGGGTAAAAGCCGTTCGGTTTATCCGCAATTACGGAAAATCCGCAGCCCTGGATGTGGGCTTTTCGCGGGCCGATGGGCAGGTGGTAGTGACCCTGGACGCAGACCTTCAGGACAGCCCCGAAGAAATCCCCGAGCTTTACCGCATGATTCGGGAAGAGGGTTACGATCTGGTGAGTGGCTGGAAACGAAAGCGCTACGATCCCCTTTCCAAAACCCTGCCGTCCCGCTTTTTCAACGGCGTTACCCGGCTTTTGTCCGGGATCAAGCTTCACGACTTTAATTGCGGACTTAAGGCCTACAGCCAGCGGGTGGTAAAAAACATACACATCTACGGAGAAATGCACCGGTACATTCCCCTGATCGCCAAATGGAATGGATTTGGTAACATCGGCGAAAAAGAGGTAGCCCATAGGCCCCGAAAATACGGTACTACCAAGTTTGGACTGGAGCGATTTGTTCACGGTTTTTTGGACCTTATTTCGGTGTCTTTTGTCAATCGGTACCGCAAGAATCCCATGCATTTTTTTGGTGCCTTCGGCACGCTTTCCTTTTTGTCTGGCTTTGGCATCACCATCTGGCTAGCCCTCGAAAAAATTCAAGGATTGCGCAAGGGAATTGCGGTGCGGGAAATTACCGATCAACCCCTATTTTTTCTTGCGCTTGTGGCCCTGATAATTGGTGTGCAGTTATTCCTTACCGGATTTCTCGCCGAAATGATGACGTCCAATAATTCCGGAAAAGGCGATTACAACATTTCTGACGAGATCAAGAAGAATAGCTGATGCGTTTTTCTGTGATTGTTCCGGTATATAACCGTCCAGCGGAAATCAGGGAGCTGTTGGAGAGTCTGTACCGGCAGACCTACACCGACTTTGAAGTGTTGATTGTGGAGGATGGATCGTTTCTGACTTGCGCGGATGTCGTTGCTGACTACCGGGAAAAGCTGGATTTGCGGTATCATTTTCAGGCCAATACCGGGCAGGGCTTTGCACGAAACAAAGGCATGGAATTGGCAGAGGGCGATTATTTTGTATTTTTTGATTCGGATTGTATCCTCCCGCCGGGTTACATGGATGCCCTGGAGCAGGCCATTCAGACCCGGGGACTGCAGGCACATGGCGGACCGGATGATGCCGATGATACCTTTTCTGCCTGGCAAAAGGCCATGAATTTCAGCATGACCTCTTTCTGGACGACGGGAGGCATACGGGGCAAAATGAAAAACCCGGCGAAATACCAGGCCAGGGGGTACAACATGGGATTTTCCCGGGAGATCTACGAGCGTTTGGGGGGATTTGTGCATGCAAACATGGCGGAGGACATCGAAATGAGCCTTCGAATAAAAAAAGCCGGTTTTCGCCTGGAGCTGGTTGAAAAGGCCCTGGTGTATCACCGGCGGAAGAATACCCTGAAATCCTTTCTGCGACAAAGTTTCCAATTCGGTAGAAACCGGGTGTTCATTCGCCGATTTCATCCCGAAGCCGTAAAGGCGGTTCATCTCTTGCCGGTATTTTTCCTTTTAGGGCTCCTGTTTCTACCAGTGCTTGCGCTGATCGCCCCCCAGGCAGCGCTGGTAATGGTACTGGGGATTCTGGCATGGACGCTGCTTGTTTTCTTTTCGGCTTTTGAAAATCTTCGGGTGGCTTCCTATGCCGTCCTCACTTCTTACGGGCAACTGCTTGGCTACGGGCTGGGCATTCTTCGGGAATTTTTATTTCCGGATACGGAGGACAAGTAGGCTTTTTCCCGAATCAACGTTCGGCACCAAGGGAATACGCGCCGGTATAATACAGGTAATGGGCAATGGTGGCAACGGCCGGTGTTCCGTTTATGAGACTTCTTTTTTTGCCCGATGGCCAACAAATACTGGGTAGGCATGCGCAACGAAATCCCGTTTTGTATCCAGTATTTACATGAGCCGTACCTGCTTCTGGCAATTCACGTTTAAAATAAATCATATTTACTTTTGAAAATGAGCCCCCTTTTCTATATTTGCCCAACCTTATGAAACAAACGAATCAAATTTGGTGGTGGCTTTCTTACTTCTTTTAAAGGGAGAACAGCTATCCATTGCCCAAATTTGTTAGTGTAACGATACCATGGCTTGCTGGACTCCCGGCAAGCCTTTTTTTATTTTAAACACACAGCACATGAAACCTATTCGCATCAATACCCGGTATAAAAAATTGCTGGCAGATACCATCACTCCGGTGAGTATTTACCTGCAAATTCGGGATAGGTACCATAATACCATCCTGTTGGAAAGTTCGGATTACCATGGAAATGAAAACAGTTATTCCTACATCTGTTGTGAGCCGATCGCCTCTTTTTCGCTGATTAATACCACAATCCGGCAATCGTTTCCAAATGGGCAGACCAGCCTCCGGGAGCTGGCAGCGGGGGAAAAGGTAATGGATGCCTTGCGGGCATTTTCCAATACCTTCCAGGAAGAGAAACTCGATTTCAAGTTTATCACCAACGGCTTGTTTGGCTACATTCAATACGATGCGGTAAGCCAGTTTGAAGACATCGATTTGCAGAATACGGAAACATCCCAGACGCCCCTGATTCACTATGCAGTGTACAAAAACATGATCGTGGTGGATCACTTTAAGAACGAACTGCACATCTTTGAACATTACCTGGAAGAAGAACCGGGGGAATCGGGTATCGCCAAAATCGAAATGATTCTTAATAATAAGAACATTCCGAGCTACGATTTTAAATTGGACGGGGAGGAACGCTCCAACTACACCGATGGAGAGTTTTTGGAGATTCTTGCCAAAGGGAGGGAGCATTGCTTCCGGGGAGATGTATTCCAGATTGTATTGTCACGGGCATTTTCCACCGGGTTCAAGGGAGATGAATTTAACGTGTATCGGGCACTGCGTTCCATAAACCCTTCTCCGTATTTGTTTTATTTCGATTACGGATCGTACAAGGTTTTTGGGAGTAGCCCCGAAGCGCAGATTGTGGTAAAAGGCAACAAGGCCACCATCTATCCCATCGCGGGTACGTTTAAACGTACCGGTAACGACGCCGCCGATGCGAAACTTGCCATCAAGCTGTACGACGACCCCAAAGAAAACTCGGAGCACGTTATGTTGGTGGACCTTGCCAGAAATGACCTCAGCCGTTCGTCCGAAAAAGTAAACGTGGAGGTATTCAAAGAAATTCAGTACTATTCACACGTAATTCATCTGGTATCCAAAGTAACCGGTGAGTTGCCCGAGGGAGCCAATCCACTTCAATTGGTGGCAGATACGTTTCCAGCCGGTACCCTTTCGGGAGCACCCAAATACCGGGCCATGGAGTTGATCGATTCCCTTGAAAACAAGGCCCGGAGGTTTTACGGTGGCGCCATCGGCTTTCTGGGTTTCAACGGGGATTTCAACCATGCCATCCTGATTCGTTCCTTCATCTCAGAAAACAACCAGTTGCGCTTTCAGGCAGGAGCAGGGGTGGTGGCCAAGTCTTCTATCGAAAGTGAACTTCAGGAAGTCAGCAACAAGCTGGAAGCTTTACGGGTAGCACTGAAGTCTGCCGAGGCGATTTAATTTTTATACGAAAACAACAGACAATGAAAATACTGGTACTGGATAATTACGATTCCTTCACCTACAATCTGGTCTATATTCTCCGGGAATTGGGATGCGAGCTGGACATTTATAGAAACGACAAAATCAGCCTGGAAGCGGTGAATCACTACGACAAAATCCTGTTGTCACCCGGACCCGGCATTCCTTCGGAAGCCGGTATCATGCCCGAACTGATCAAGAAATACGCACCTACCAAGGACATACTGGGGGTCTGCCTGGGTCACCAGGCCATCGGTGAGGCCTTTGGGGGAGGATTGATAAACCTGAGCGAAGTCGTGCATGGAGTGGCCTCCAAAGTACGTATTCAACCGGACGCCTTATTCAAGGGACTGCCTGAGTTTTTTACCGTGGGGAGGTACCACAGCTGGGTCATTGACGAAACGCTGCTACCTTCGGAGCTGGAAGTTATTGCCAAAACCCCCGACGGCCAAATCATGGCCGTCAGGCACAACAGCTACCGGGTCAAGGGCCTGCAATTTCACCCGGAAAGCATTCTGACCGAACATGGCGTAGAGATCATCAAAAACTGGATTGACGGAGAATAAACGATTGGACAATGAAAGATATTCTGAATCACCTGATTGAACACAAAACCCTGAATAAGGAACAGGCGAAAGGGGTCCTGAAAGAAATGACTTCCGGAGAGGTCAACCAAAGCCAGATGGCTGCCTTTTTGACTATATTCATGATGCGTAGCGTTCGTGTAGAGGAGCTGATGGGATTTCGAGAGGCCATGTTGGAACGGTGCATTCCGGTGGATATTCCCGAATACGGCGCCATCGATCTTTGCGGTACCGGAGGCGACGGCAAAGATACCTTTAATATTTCCACGCTGGCTTCCTTTATTGTGGCTGGTGCGGGACAGCCGGTCGCCAAGCATGGGAACGTGGGGGTGTCCTCGGTTTGTGGCTCCTCCAATCTGCTGGCCCATTTTGGCTACGAGTTTACCAACGACCCGGACAAACTAAAAAGCAGTCTGGATCGGGCCGGAATCTGTTTTCTGCACGCGCCGTTGTTTCATCCCGCCATGAAATACGTAGGGCCGGTACGCAAGGAGTTGGGTGTAAAGACGTTTTTTAACATGCTGGGCCCGATGGTGAATCCCAGTTTTCCAAAAAAACAACTGGTGGGGGTCTTTAGCCTGGAACTAGCCCGTTTATACGGGTACCTTTACCAAAACAACGAGGTGCAGTTTAGCATCCTGCACGCACTCGACGGCTACGACGAAATATCCCTCACCGGTGACCTAAAGTGGATTTCCAATGGGGGAGAGCGCGTAGTTAGCCCAGGGGAACTTGGTTTTGAAACCCTATCTCCGGAATCCATCGTGGGAGGCAGTACCGTGGAAGAATCCGCCAAAATCTTCCTGGAAATCCTGCAAGGGAAAGGCAGCCCGGCACAGGATGCCGTGGTGATCGCCAATGCCGCTGCGGCGCTGCTGACCGCCAAGCCGGAATGGACCTTTTTAAAAGCAAAGGAAGTGGCGACCGAAACCCTTAAAAACGGTACGGCTTTTTCCGTGTTCAAGAAATTAGTCGACCCCCAAACGTCTATTACAACGAGTTGATATGAATATACTGGATACCATTATTGCCCGTAAAAAAGAAGAAGTAGCGGAGAAGAAGGCACTTTACCCCGAAAAATTGCTGGAAAAAAGCCTGTTCTTTGGAAGCCCGGTGGTTTCCATGAAAAAATACGTGAGAGACCCGGAAAAAACCGGAATCATCGCCGAATTCAAAAGAAAATCTCCCTCCAAAGGGTGGATCAATCCGAGCGCATCCGTCGAAAAAACCACCATCGGATACATGCAAGCAGGGGCTTCTGCACTGTCCGTATTGACCGATAGCACCTTTTTTGGAGGATCAGAAGAGGACCTGAAACAGGCGCGAAAGTTCAATTATTGCCCCCTCCTCCGTAAGGATTTTATGGTGGACGAATACCAATTGATCGAATCCCGCTCATTGGGAGCAGACTGCATTTTATTGATAGCAGCCGCGCTATCGGCCCAGGAAATCAGGAAACTGGCGGCTTTCGCCAAGGACCTGGGGATGGAAGTGTTGCTCGAAGTCCATAATCGGGAGGAACTGGACGCTTCACTAAACGAATACGTCGACCTGGTGGGGGTGAATAACCGTAACCTGAAAACCTTTGAGGTAAGCGTGGAAACTTCCCTGGAGTTGATTCAGCGCATTCCTGAATCCTACGTTCGGATTTCGGAAAGCGGACTGTCTGAGCCGGCTACCCTGGTGCAGTTAAAGCAGGCGGGTTTTGACGGATTTCTTATTGGTGAAAACTTCATGAAAACCATCCGACCCCATCAGGCGGCGTACAATTTTATGAATCATTACCGGAAATTACTGAAACCTGTAACCGAAGCAAAGAACCCGTGATTATCAAAGTCTGTGGAATGGCCGAACCCGCTAATATTCGGGGACTTGTGGACCTACAGCTGGTAGACTGGATGGGTATGATATTTTATCCCCCTTCCCGGCGATACCTGCCAGGATTCCAGGTAGCCCCGGAATTTTACCGGAACATTGTCCTGCCGAAAGTAGGGGTGTTTGTCAATGCCAGTGCTGCGGAGATACAGGAGGCAGCGACCACCTATGGGCTGGATCGCGTTCAACTTCATGGAGACGAAAGCCCGGAGCAGGTCAGAGAGGTCAAACAGCAAACAGGGCTGCCGGTAATCAAAGTATTGCGGATCGGTGCGGATTGGGCCTGGGAGGGGCTCGAAAATTACGAAGAGCCGGTGGATTTTTTTCTCTTGGATACGGATGGTCCTTCCTACGGAGGTACCGGGCATCGATTTAATTGGGGAATCGGTAAACAATATCCCTTCCACAAACCGTTTTTACTGAGCGGTGGCATTCAGGAGGATCATGTGGACGAATTGGTGGATCTGTACCGCTCCTGTCCGCAGATGGCGGGAATCGATATCAACTCAAAATTTGAGCTGCGACCGGGAGTAAAAAACCTGGACCTGATCCGGATATTTGCCAGCAAAATCAGACAACAACTTGAAAAAACGAACGAATAAATGGAAAGAGCGATGATAAAAGTAGACGAAAATGGATTCTATGGGCAGTTTGGGGGTGCCTTTATCCCAGAGATGTTGTATCCCAACATCGAAGAACTACGGGAGAATTACGAAGCAATCATGGCCACTCCTGCTTTTCGGCAGGAATTTGATTCTCTCCTCAAAGATTACGTGGGCAGACCCACCCCTTTGTTTCTGGCGCAACGGTTGTCAGAAAAGTACGGGGCCAAGATCTACCTGAAGCGAGAGGACCTTTGCCACACGGGCGCACACAAGATCAACAATACCGTGGGACAGATCATACTGGCCAAAAAACTAAACAAAAAGCGTATCATCGCCGAAACCGGTGCCGGTCAGCATGGAGTAGCCACGGCTACGGTCTGCGCCCTTATGGGGATGGAATGTACGGTATACATGGGAGCGGTGGACATGGAGCGGCAAAAGCCCAACGTGGAGCGCATGCGCATCCTGGGTGCCAAGGTGGTGCCCGCCAATTCCGGAAGCAAGACCCTAAAAGATGCCACCAACGAGGCCATGCGTCAATGGATCAACAATCCGGTAGATACGCATTACATCATTGGTTCCGTGGTCGGGCCGCACCCCTATCCGGAAATGGTCGCCCGCTTTCAATCCGTGATTTCGGAGGAGATGAAGTGGCAACTCCAGGAAAAAGAAGGCAGAGAAAACCCCGATCTCGTGATTGCCTGCGTGGGAGGAGGAAGCAACGCGGCCGGTTCGTTTTACCACTACTACAACGAGCCTTCGGTTCGTCTGATTGCCGTAGAAGCAGCCGGAATGGGCATCACTTCAGGCAGGTCGGCCGCCACTACTACTCTCGGTAAACCGGGTATTCTGCATGGGAGTAAAACACTGCTGATGCAAACCGATGACGGTCAGGTAGTGGAACCGCATAGTATTTCGGCAGGGCTGGACTATCCGGGGATCGGGCCGGTACACGCCCACTTGTTTGATTCCGGTAGGGGAGAGTTTGTGGCCGTAGAAGACGAGCACGCCATGCAGTCAGGAATCGAAGTGAGTCGTTTGGAGGGCATTATTCCGGCCATCGAATCGGCCCATGCGTTTTCCGCTCTGAATCAGATCCACTACGAGCCAACCGATGTGATCGTCATTAATCTCTCGGGCAGGGGAGACAAAGATTTGGAAACCTACATTAAATGGGGAAATTACTAGCAGTTATGAATCGTATAGACGAATTATTTAAACAAAAAAAGGAGCGTATTTTATCCATCTATTTTACGGCAGGGTTTCCGCAACTTGACGATACGGTGTCGATCATGGAGGCCATACAGGCGGCGGGGGCTAATATCATTGAGATAGGGGTGCCCTATTCGGATCCCATAGCCGATGGTCCCACGATACAGGAAAGCAATAACCAGGCCTTGAAGAACGGCATGACCCTGAAGGTTCTTTTTGAACAATTAAAGGGGTTTCGGGAACGCATACACATCCCGGTGATTCTCATGGGATACCTAAACCCCGTGGTGCAATACGGCATGGAGGCCTTTTGTAAAACCTGCAAGGAGGTGGGCATCGACGGGCTAATCTTACCGGATTTACCCATGCAACAGTACCTGACAGAGTACAAGCATACATTCGATGCCTACGACTTGCGCAATACCTTCCTTATTTCTCCCCAGACTTCGGAAGCCAGAATCCGTCAAATAGACCAGCACACGGATGGATTTATTTACATGGTTTCTTCGGCCAGCATCACCGGAGCGAAAAAAGAGGTGAGCCCGGAACAAATTGCCTATTTTGAGCGGGTGAAGGCCATGAACCTGAAAAATCCCCGCTTGATAGGCTTTGGAATCTCCGACAAGCCTTCCTTCCAAACAGCAGCTGCCCATTCGCATGGGGCTATCATCGGCAGTGCCTTTATCAACGTACTACGCGAATCAACAAATTTAAAAGAGGACATTCAGGAATACATTCAAGGAATACTAGCATGATTATTCAGCTCAAACAAGACATCCCTTCCGTACAAAAAGAAACCCTGATCGAGAAAGTAAATGGGTTGGGCTACACCGTCACGGAAGTGAAAACGCAGGTAGGCGCTTACCTGATCGGCATTGGGAAGAAAGCATTTGATATCCGAAAAATCGGTGCGTTGGATGGGATTCAGGACATTCACATCGTTTCGGACGAATACAAACTGGTTTCGAAAAAATGGAAAGTCAAGCCCACCAGCATCGACCTGGGCGATGGCATTGCGATCAAAGATGGCGACATGGCCATCATTACCGGGCCCTGCTCCATCGAGTCGGAGGAGCAAATCGTAAAGGTGATCGAACACATGAAGGAAAATAACCTGACCATGATGCGGGGAGGGGTATTTAAACCCAGAAGCAGTCCCTATGCGTTTAGAGGATTGGGCATGGAAGGGCTCAAGCTTTGGTACCGGTTGGCGAAAGAGGCCGGCATTAAGATCGTGACGGAAGTCATGCAGGTGTCCCAAATCGAAGAGATGTATGACTATGTGGATGTATTTCAAGTTGGGGCGAGAAACACACAAAATTTCAATTTGTTGGATGAATTGGGTAAGGTGGATAAGGCCGTTTTGATAAAACGGGGCATTTCCGGTACCATAGAGGAATTGTTGCAATCCGCCGAATACGTGTTTTCCGGAGGAAACGAGAAACTGATCCTCTGCGAACGTGGCATCCGTACCTACGAAAAAGCCAGCAGAAACACCTTGGATCTAAACGCCGTTCCTATTCTTAAATCCAAATCGCACCTGCCGGTGGTGGTGGATCCCTCGCACGGTATTGGTATCCGTGAATTTGTACCTCAAATGGCGCTGGCAGGCGTCATGGCAGGAGCAGATGGCATCATTTATGAATCCCACGAAAACCCCGATAAGGCCTATTCGGACGGACAGCAGACACTTAATTTTGCGCAAAGTTCCCTGCTGGCCGAGCAAATCCGGAAAATATTTGCCATGAGAAAAACCTTCGACCTGTTGTAGCAGACCTGCGCAATGTGGATCGTCCTTGAAACCGAAAAATAAAGGTACCATGGAAACAGAACGGGAATTTATCCGTTAGCTAATTGAAGGGAAGAGCCCCACTGAAAAAATAATCGCCGCAGTTAGTTAGGTAAACGCCCTGTCGAAAATCCCAGATGACTACCATGACCGATTCACCATCGCCGACCAATTTTTCCGACCCACGATTGAAACCCCTGCATCAGGAATACGGGGCCTACACCTCGGAGGATTTTCAGGTGTGGAAAATTCTTTTTGAACGGCAATACAAAAACCTACCCGGAGCAGCGTCTCGCAAGTTTTTGGAAGGACTGGGCATAATCGGTTTTACAGCCCACCGCATTGCCAACTTTGCGGAGGCAAACGAGCGGTTGGGAGCCGCTACCGGTTGGTCCATCCAGGTAGTTCCCGGATTGATCGATGACGATTTGTTTTTTGGCTTGCTGCATCAGCGCCGGTTTCCGGCGTCTACCTGGCTACGTTCGTTGGAGCAGTTGGATTATTTGCAGGAACCGGATATGTTTCACGACGCCTTTGCCCACCTGCCCTTGTTGACTGACCCTGCCTACGCGCGGTTTTTACAAGATTTGGCAGGGATTGCATTGAAGCACCTGGACAACCCCCTGGCGATCGACCTACTTTCCAGGGTCTACTGGTATACCATCGAATTTGGGCTGATCCGGGAAGCTGGACAGGTAAAGGTTTATGGTGCGGGTATCCTTAGTTCGGCAGGCGAGACGCAGTTTTCCCTTTCCGACGAGCCCCGTCACCTGCAATACGATGTGGAGGAAATCCTGAATACGCCCTATTGGAAAAACAAATTTCAGGAGAGGTATTTTATCATCGATAGTTTTGAAGACCTCTACACGTCCATTCCATTGATTGAAGAAAAATTGGGCGAACTTCTTGAGAAAGCAGGTTAAATTTCGAAAGATTTTCAGTATTCTTGGTTTGGAAACCTAATGCGACCAAACCAGTAGCCTTCGTATGCGCGTCTCAATTAAACTTCTATTCTTGCTTATTTTCGTAATCTGGCCATTTATGGGACAGCTATTCGCCCAGCAAAGCAGGGTTTTGGATATTTACCTGGCCATTGGGCAGTCCAATATGGCAGGCAGGGCTGTCGTTCCGCCCGACCTTTTGGCTCCCCTTGAAGGGGTCTTTTTATTTACCGGAGCGGATTGGGTTGCCGCCACCAATCCGCTCAATATCCACTCCACCATCCGAAAAGATAGCAGCATGCAACGGCTGAGTCCCAGCTACGGTTTTGCCAGAAAGATGCAGGAGTTGCAGGGAAGCAAAAACCTGGGCCTTGTCGTCAATGCCAAAGGCGGAACGGCCATTGAGGAATGGATGCCTGGTACCCCCTTCTTCAGGGACATGCTGCTTCGCGCTCGGCTTGCCGCCAAGGATGGAACGCTCCGTGGGGTGATTTGGCATCAGGGTGAGTCCAACGCAGGCAAACCTGACCGGTACCTGGAGCAGCTGGGGCAGTTCATTACCGCTTTGCGGGATTCGCTTTCATTGCCCGATCTGCCCTTCGTCGCTGGTCAGCTTTCGGAGGACAAGGACATTCGAAAACCCTTCAACGAACGATTGCTGGAGCTCCCTAAAAGGATTCCTCACACCGCGGTGGTTCGGTCCTACGGTACCGCTACCTTTGATAGCACCCATTTTGACAGTCCCAGTCAGGTTTTATTGGGAGAACGATATGCCGAAAAAATGAACCAACTTCTGGAAAAAAATCATGGCCGGCACGAATTTGCGTTCGGACTTATTGCCGATGTGCAATACGCCGACGCAGCGACGGCAGGAAAAAGAAATTACCGGGGTACGCTGACGACACTGCAGCAAACCATTCCTTTTTTGAATGCGTTTGAACCGGAGTTTGTCGTAAGCCTTGGAGATTTGATTGACCGGGATTTTGCCAGTTTTGATGCCCCGCTTGGAATCCTGGAGGGCGTCAACGCTCCCATGCATCACATTTGGGGTAACCACGACTTTTCGGTTGCGGATAGCCTCAAAGCAAAGGTGGGGGAGAAGCTGGACAACCCTACCGGTTACTACTCCTTCGAAAAGGGGGGGCTGATTTTTTTGGTAGTCAATGGTATGGATATTAGTCTGGAAGGACATCCGGAGGGAAGCGAAAATTACCAAAAAGCCAGTGAATGGATGGCCCGATTGGAGTCCTCGGGTGCCAACAATGCCAAACCCTGGAACGGCGGTATTGGCGAGGAGCAACTGAATTGGTTGGTTTCGAAAGTGAACGAAGCCGAGGAATCCGGGAAAAAGGTACTGGTATTTTGCCACTACCCGCTGCTTCCCGAAAATGGCCTTCATCTGCTCAATAGCCGGGAGGTATTGGCAAAAATTGGTCCTTCTCCGGCCCTTGTCGCCTGGATTTCCGGACATCATCACGAAGGTAACTATGTACAAGACGATCAGGGCACGCATCACCTTACCCTTCGCGGAATGGTGGAGGCACGGTCCCCGGCCATGGGGGCGGTGGTTCGGGTGTATACAAATAAATTGCTTATTCATGGCATCGGTGACGAAGTAGACCGTGTGCTGGAATTCAAGTGATTATCCCGATTAGCTGGTTATTTTCCAAAATGGGGCCGGAACTTTCCAAAATTCGTACTGGATAAATTTTTATATTAGCGATCTAAATAAAAAACCATGTACACCCGTTTCGCCAAAGTGTTTTATTTTCTTTCCCTGGGGTTGTTCCTGTTCCTGCTACTATACGTCTATGCCGCACTTCCCGAGTTTGCCACCTATGCCGTAAACGATGCGGGCATGCCGCTAAAGCAGGTTAGCAGAAACAGTTTCTTCTACGCCGCCATCGGGGTATTTTTGGTTGTAAACCTGGCCTTGATCGTACCGGCGAAACTGATGGAAATGAAACTGAGCAATTCACTGAATCGCTTGTTTCCCGTGGGGGATGTGTACCGGGACAAAATGTTGGCCTGGCTGTTCTCCTTTATTGCCGTTGCCAATCTGGCCACAGCGGTACTGGTTTTTTACATACACAGCATCAGCAACCAAAATGTCATCAGCAGTTCAGAGTATAATTTCTTTTTTTACCTGGCTCCAGTATTGATGCTGGTGTGGGTAGCCCTTCTTTTTTTCCTGATCGCCGGGAAAATAAAACAGGTGAAGTCAGGAAACATCCTAAGTTGAATTACGGTATTTTATGGCAGCAAACGCAAATTATACAGAAGACAGCATCAAATCCCTTGATTGGAAGGAACACATTCGCCTGCGACCCGGCATGTATATTGGGAAGTTGGGGGACGGCAGTGCACAAGACGATGGTATCTACGTGTTGGTAAAGGAAATCCTCGACAATAGCATTGACGAACACATGATGGGGCACGGACGCACCATCGAGGTAAAGATCAGTGAGCACAAGGTGGAGATTCGGGACTACGGCCGCGGAATTCCCCTGGGGAAGGTGATCGATTGCGTGTCAAAGATCAATACCGGGGGCAAGTACGACTCCGGCGCCTTTCAAAAATCAGTGGGCTTGAACGGCGTGGGTACCAAAGCGGTAAATGCCCTCTCGGAAAACTTCATGGTCCAATCCTATCGGGAAGGCGAGTGCAAAGTGGCACGCTTTCAAATGGGGGAATTGATCGAAGATCGGAAAATCGAAAAAACTTCCGAGCGGAACGGTACCCGGATTGTGTTTTCGCCGGATGCGAGCATTTTTAAAAATTACCATTTCATCCCCGAATACCTGGAAAACCAGATTTGGAATTATGCTTTTCTGAACTCCGGATTGACCATCAACTTCAACGGGGTGAAGTTTTATTCCCAAAACGGCCTGCTGGATCTGCTGGATCGGAAAGTGGACGACGATAGCCGCAGGTACCCCATCATCCACCTGAAAGGAACCGATATCGAAATGGCCCTCACCCATTCCAATCAATACGGGGAGGAATATTATTCTTTTGTCAACGGACAGTTTACCACGCAGGGAGGCACCCACCTGGCAGCCTTTCGCGAGTCCATCGTGAAGTCGGTTCGGGATTTTTTCAAGAAAGACTACGATGCCTCCGATATACGGCAGAGCGTGGTAGCAGCCATTGCCGTCCGGGTGCAGGAGCCGGTCTTTGAATCGCAGACAAAGACCAAACTGGGCTCCCAGAGCGTGGGGCCGGATGGACCGACCCTCCGGACCTTTGTCAATGATTTTGTCAAGGTAGAACTGGACAATTACCTGCACCAAAATCCCGACACAGCCAATGCCTTGCTGAAGCGAATCCTTCAGTCGGAACGGGAGCGAAAGGAAATTTCGGGCATCAAGAAACTGGCCAATGAACGGGCCAAAAAAGCAAACCTGCACAACAAGAAGCTACGGGATTGCCGGGTGCACTACGACGACCCCAAGGCGGATCCCGAAGTTAAAGACGGAACCATGCTCTTTATCACCGAGGGCGATTCGGCTTCCGGATCCATTACCAAATCCCGGAATGTGCAGACCCAGGCGGTCTTCTCGCTTCGCGGCAAGCCGTTGAACTGCTACTCCATGACCAAAAAGGTGGTGTACGAAAACGAAGAATTCAACTTGCTGCAGCATGCCTTGAATATCGAAGACGGCATCGAAAGCCTGAGGTACCGAAAGATCGTCATTGCCACGGATGCCGATGTGGACGGCATGCATATTCGGCTATTGATCATGACATATTTTCTTCAGTTTTTTCCCGATTTGGTGAAAAACGGCCATTTGTACATCCTAGATACCCCGCTTTTTCGGGTACGAAACAAAAAAGAAACCATCTACTGCTACACCGATGAGGAGCGGCAGCGGGCCATTCATAAGCTGGGAAAGGCGGCTGAAATCACCCGTTTCAAAGGGTTGGGTGAAATTTCACCCGAAGAATTTGGCACGTTTATCGGGGAGGATATTCGGCTGGAACCCATCATTCTCAACAAGGAAACCAAAATTGCGGACTTGTTGAGTTTCTACATGGGAAAAAACACCCCGGACAGGCAAACCTTCATCATTGATAACCTAAAGATTGAAAAGGACATTGTCTTCGACGACCCGGCAGTAAAATCAGCTGAAGAAGAGGAGGTGGTTGAATAAAGGATGACCAAGCACATCATTCCATAGCGGATGCTTGTTTCATTTTTTATGAAATAAGTACATGTATGTCATTCTGTTCGGAATAAAATTTATTTCTGTAAAAAACCGAATCGAATGAATTACATCCTAGTGGCAGCTAGTAGTGAAAGTGGGGAATTTGCAGATCTTGCCAACGTAGCCCGTGTTTTTTCGCACGTAGTTGACGCATGCAAGCGAGTGAATAAAGAGGAGATCCTTTCTCCATTGACCATCACGTTGGGTGATGAATTTCAAGGGATCGTAAAAGTAAGGCGTGTTTCATTTACCGGATCATTACCCGGTTTGGGAAAAATAGATGGAAAGCGGAGGAAGAAATTTACTTAAGGTACGCGATGTAGCGGGGAAAAATTGAAACCGAGATCAATAAAAAGAGTAGCTCACGGGATGATGGAGCCTTCGTTAGCCGATGCGAGAAATCGGTTGATGCGCTTGAAAGAGAAAGGCGATCTCTTCGCCCTCGAAGGAGAAATTGACGATAGCGGAATAAAAAGCTTTCAACCAACCTGTACCTTTCGATTGTCAGGAATTGGCATTGGAGAGATAAGGCTTTAATTTCCGGTTTTTTGGAGTTATGTGAATAAATTATGAGTGATAACGATACAAACCCCGAAAACGGGGACAAAAGCTTACACGATTCGATTCCGGTTACCGGAATGTATAAGGATTGGTTTTTAGATTACGCTTCCTACGTGATTCTGGAACGAGCCGTCCCAGCCATCGAAGACGGGTTTAAGCCCGTGCAGCGGCGGATTCTCCATGCCATGAAGGAAATGGACGATGGACGGTTCAACAAGGTGGCCAACATCATCGGGCAATCCATGCAGTACCATCCGCATGGAGATGCCTCCATCGGGGATGCCATCGTGAATCTGGGGCAGAAGGATTTGTTGATCGAAACGCAGGGCAACTGGGGAGACGTGCGGACCGGTGATGGGGCTGCAGCGGCGCGGTATATCGAGGCCCGGCTATCCAAGTTTGCGTTGGAGGTGGTCTTCAATCCTCAAACCACCGAATGGCAGCTGTCCTACGATGGCAGGAAAAAAGAGCCGGTCACCTTACCGGTAAAGTTCCCCTTGCTACTGGCGCAGGGAGTGGAGGGGATTGCTGTGGGCCTGAGTACCAAAATACTCCCCCACAATTTTTGCGAGTTGATCGATGGTTCCATTCAGATCCTGAAAGGAAAAAAAACCAACCTGTTGCCGGATTTTAATACCGGCGGCCTGGCTGACTTTTCCGAATACAACGAAGGCCTGCGAGGCGGGCGCATCAAGGTACGGGCAAAAATCGAAGAGGAGGACAACAAAACCCTCCTGATCAAAGACATCCCCTACGGGACCACCACCAATTCCGTAATCGAATCCATTATCAAAGCCAACGATAAAGGTAAGATCAAGATCAAAAAAGTGGTGGACAATACCGCCAAAGACGTGGAAATTCAGGTGCAATTGGCCCCCGGGCAGTCACCCAACATGACCATTGACGCCCTGTATGCCTTCACCGACTGCGAGGTCAGCATTTCTCCCAATGCCTGCGTGATTATCGAAGAGAAGCCCGTGTTCCTGACGGTTAATCAGATCCTGGAGTACAACACCCGGCAAACAAAGGCCTTGCTCAACCGGGAACTGGAAATCCGCAAGGGGGAGTTGATGGAGAAATTGCTGTTTTCTTCCCTGGAAAAAATATTCATAGAAAACCGGATTTACCGGGATATCGAGGAATGCGAAACCTGGGAAGCCGTCATCGAAACCATCGATCGGGGATTGGACCCATTTAAGCCGGACTTTTACCGGGATATTACCCGTGACGATATCATTCGCCTGACAGAAATCAAGATCAAGCGAATTTCAAAATTTGATACCTTCAAGGCGGATGAGTTGATGCGCAAGCTTCAAGAGGAACTGGAAGAAGTAAACCACCACCTGGAAAACCTGACCGATTATGCCATTCAGTATTACAAAAACCTGCTGAGTAAATACGGAAAGGGAAGGGAACGAAAGACCGAAATTCGGACCTTTGATACCATTTCCGCCAATGTAGTGGCGGCAAACAATGCCAAATTATACATCAATCGGGCCGATGGATTTATAGGTCACGGACTGAAAAAAGACGAATTCATCTGCGACTGCTCCGACTTGGACGACATCATCGTTTTCCGCAAAGATGGGGTCTGCCTGGTTACGAAAATTCAGGACAAGGTGTTTGTCGGTAAGGATATTGTCCACGCGGCCGTTTTCCGAAAAGGGGACGAACGCATGGTGTACAATCTGGTGTATCTGGAAGGAGCCTCGGGCAGGGCGATGATCAAGCGCTTTCAGGTGCTGAGCGTAACCCGAGACCGGGAGTACGTCCTTACCAAGGGCACCAAAGGCTCCCGAATTTTATACTTCACTGCCAATGCCAATGGCGAAGCGGAAATCATTACCGTCTACCTGACCGCAGGCAGCAAGGCGCGGGTCAAGGTATTTGATTTTGATTTCAAGGATATTGAGATCAAAGGCCGGGGTGCCCAGGGAAACATCCTGACCAAGTACCCTGTTCGGAAGATTCAACTCAAGATGGAAGGTGTTTCCACCCTGGGGGGATTGGACATCCATTACGATCCAGCCGTGGGTAGGCTCAATACCGATGGGCGGGGCAAATGGGTGGGTAACTTTCTGGGCGAAGACAAGATCATCGCGTTTTTCAAAGATGGCAGTTACGAGTTGACCAATTTTGAGCTAACCAACCGCTTCGACCAGGAAAATTTGCTGCATATCGAAAAATTCGACCCGGAAAAAGTGGTTTCCGCTATCTATTATGATGGGGCCAGCAAGAACCACTACGTCAAGCGATTTTTAGTAGAAACGTCTACTCTGAACAAGGAATTTAATTTCATTTCCGACCATAAGCAGTCTCGTTTGACGGTAGTCACCACCGATAAGCAGCCACAGGTAAAGGTGAAACTCCAGAAAGGCAAGGAAGTGGACGAAAACGTATACGATATGGACATGCTGATCGACGTGAAGGGCTGGCGGGCTGTAGGCAACCGGCTAAGCAACCACACGGTAAAAGCCATAGAACTAGTGGCATCCCCTGATAAAAAAGGGAATGGCTCGGATGATAGCCTTTCCGTTGGTTCCACCGTCAAATTTGATCTGAAGAAAAAGCGTGAGGGGGACGACGACGAAGATGAAGATAAGGAACAATTGGGCTTGTTTTAATTAGCTTTTCCTCTCGCTTCGTTTTCTGGGAGCTAAAAAGAATGGGTGAAACATAGGAATAAGCACAAGATCACACGCAGCCATGGCTAATTATACGCTTGGCAGGCACAAAAGTCGGAATTGACCTGTTATACTCCCGGAAGGCTTTCCCATATCCGGCGAACGAAGCGCAGCAAAAAAAACCAATTCCTATTTTGTCTGATCCACACGTATCCAATACACGACAAAATATTGAAGAAAAGAAAAGGACCATAAAAAAACAGAAGCATACTCCACTCTCGCTAAAATCGGGGCTTTAGCAGCAATCGATCAGAGGATGATGATATCCTTGGTGATGCTTCCGAGTATCTGATGCGGCAATTCGCTACCGAAGGCGGAAGAAGCAGTTTGGAACTAGTAGCTCCCCTTCAGTTATACCGTTATTGGTTAGATAATCCCCCTGCCATGACTCAGATCAACAAGCAATCCATCCCCCATTATTCCCGTCTCCGGGATAAGGTTTGTTTCCCCTTTTATTTACCCTCCCGAATGTGCATATTTGCAGTCCGTTAAAAAACACCTGTTTGTAAAGGTGAAAACAAATCGAAAGCGCACGCATGTCACACTCTGAAAATGAAATTAATGTAACCTTTCCCGACCAGTCGGTACGGGTTTTTGAAAAAGGGGTCACCGGACTGGATATCGCCATGAGTATCAGCGAGGGTCTGGCCCGAAACGTCCTGGCCGCAAAGGTCGACGGGGAGGTCTGGGACGCCACACGCCCGATAACAAAGGACGTGAGCATTGCCCTGCTAACCTGGAACGATAAGGAAGGGAAATCCACTTTCTGGCATTCCTCCGCCCACCTGTTGGCCGAGGCGCTGGAGGCGCTGTATCCCGGGATTAAATTTGGCATTGGACCGCCCATCGAGCAGGGGTTTTATTACGACGTGGATTTTGGTGAGCGAACCCTGGAAGGTGCGGAGCTGGAAAAGATTGAAGCCAAAATGGTGGAATTGGCCCGGCAGAAAAACGCATACGTTCGGAGCGAAATTTCCAAGCAGGATGCAGTAAGCTATTACGAAACCAAGGGCGACGAATACAAGTTGGACCTGCTCGAACGGCTGGAGGACGGTACCATCACGTTTTACAAGCAGGGGGAATTTACCGACCTCTGTCGGGGACCACATATTCCGCATACCGGTTTTGTAAAGGCCGTCAAGCTGCTCAATATCGCCGGAGCCTACTGGCGAGGGGACGAGCACAACAAAATGTTGACCCGTATTTATGGCATCACCTTTCCCAAAGCCAAGGAGCTGAAGGAATACCTGGAAATGCTGGAAGAGGCGAAGAAAAGGGACCACCGCAAGCTAGGCAGGGAACTGGAATTGTTTACCTTTTCGGAGAAGGTAGGGATGGGCCTGCCCCTGTGGTTGCCCAAGGGAACATTGCTTCGCGAACGCCTGGTTAGCTTTTTGAAAAAGGAGCAGGACCATTCGGGCTACCAGCAGGTGATTACCCCCCATATCGGTCACAAGGCCTTGTACGAAACCTCCGGGCATTACGAAAAATACGGCAAGGATTCTTTTCAGCCCATCACCACACCCCATGAGGGTGAGGAGTTTTTGCTCAAGCCGATGAATTGCCCCCACCACTGCGAAATATACAAGAGCAAGCCCCGGTCTTACAAGGATTTGCCGGTGCGGTATGCCGAATTTGGCACCGTGTATCGGTACGAACAGAGCGGGGAGCTGCATGGATTGACCCGCGTCCGTGGATTTACGCAGGACGATGCACATATCTTTTGTCGGCAGGATCAGGTGAAGGAAGAGTTTATCAAAGTTATTGATTTGGTATTATACGTATTCAAGGCCCTGGGCTTTGACGATTATACTGCACAGATTTCGCTGCGTGATCCGCAAAACAGCGAAAAGTACATTGGTGGAGAAGCTGCCTGGAACAAGGCTGAGGCCGCAATCATCGAAGCTGCAGGTGAGAAAGGCTTGCAGACCGTTACAGAATTAGGAGAGGCGGCCTTTTACGGGCCAAAGCTCGATTTTATGGTTCGGGATGCGCTGGGAAGAAGTTGGCAATTGGGTACCATACAGGTAGATTACCAGTTGCCGGAGCGTTTTGAATTGGAATATACCGGTTCAGACAACCAAAAACACCGGCCGGTAATGATTCACCGGGCACCTTTTGGCTCCCTGGAACGTTTTGTGGCCGTATTGATTGAGCATTGTGCGGGCAACTTCCCCTTGTGGCTGGCACCTGAACAGCTGGTGATTCTTCCTATTTCGGAAAAATTCGCTGATTACGCCGAAAAGGTGAAGCTATTATTGGCCGATCAGGGCATTACCGGAGACATTGATCACCGGGACGAAAAGATTGGGCGAAAAATCCGGGATGCCGAAGTCAAAAAGATTCCGTTTATGGTGATTGTGGGCGAGAAAGAACAGGAAGAAAATAAGATTTCGCTGCGAAAACACGGGGAGGGAGACATCGGTAGTTTTGAATTGGAAGCCTTTGTCGGCTACTTCCAGGGAATCATTAAGGAATCATTGAATAAATAACGGTATAATAATTTGTTGATTTTTAATATTTAAAAAATTATTAGATATTTGCAGATTCAAACTTTAAACAACAACCATAACTATTTTGAGAGGAAAAAGAACGTATACTCCGAGACAAGAGGAACCATATAGGGTAAATTCAAAAATCCGGGCCAGGGAAGTCAGGGTTGTGGGGGATTTTGTAGAAGGTGGAAATGCCGTCATGGCGACGGATAAGGCCATCGCACTTGCCCAGGAAAATGGTCTTGATCTCGTGGAAATTTCTCCTTCCGCTGCCCCACCTGTTTGCAAGGTGATTGATTATGCCAAGTTCAAGTACGAACAAAAGAAAAAGCAGAAAGAAATCAAGTCCAATGCGGCAAAAACAGTAGTTAAGGAAATACGATTCGGTCCCAATACAGACGACCACGATTTTGATTTTAAACTAAAGCACGCCATTAATTTCCTCAAGGATGGCGCTAAAGTTAAAGCCTACGTGCATTTTGTGGGACGAACCATTGTGTTTAAAGAGCGGGGAGAAATGTTGCTGTTGAAATTTGCCCAGGCCCTGGAGGATTACGGGCAGGTGGAGCAGCTTCCCAAGATGGAGGGCAAGCGAATGAATATCTTTGTCTCTCCCAAAGCTGGAAAGAAATAAGTTAACTAATAGATAGAGGGTAATGCCAAAAGTAAAAACCAAATCAAGTGCAAAGAAAAGGTTCAAGCTTTCTGCTACCGGAAAAATCCGGAGAAAGCATGCATTCAAAAGCCACATTCTGACCAAAAAGTCCACCAAGAGGAAGCGAAACCTTACCAAGTGGGGTGTCGTTCACGAAACGGACGAGGGTCGGGTAAAAGCAATGCTACGAATCTAATCGATTCCATTCAGGTTATTTAATTCACACCAGGCCTTTGGTTGACTAAGACTTGCCTGCCAACGCAGGGAGCGCCAACGGCCAAAAACGAAAACAATCATGCCAAGATCGGTAAATGCAGTGGCTTCCAGAGCCAGAAGAAAAAAAGTATTAAAAGCGACCAAAGGCTACTTTGGAAGAGGGAAAAACGTCTGGACGGTAGCTAAAAACAAGTACGAAAAAGGACTTCAATACGCCTATAGGGACAGAAAAGTCAAGAAAAGAGAATTCCGCGCATTGTGGATTCAGCGGATCAATGCAGGTGCTCGTCAGTACGGCATCAGTTATTCCCAATTCATGGGTATGCTGAAAAAATCCAGCATTGACCTAAATAGAAAAGTATTGGCCGATTTGGCCATGAACCACCCGGAGGCTTTCAAAGCAGTGGTGGAAAAAGTGAAATAAATCAGGTATTGACCGGATACAAAAAAACCCTCATGCGAGGGTTTTTTTGTATCCGGTTATTGCGAAGAAGCGTTACTTTTTTGAAAATTTCAGTATATTACTTTTCCTTACGTCGCGAGGGTGTCGGGTTACGTACACCGAGTGGCAGTATAACCAACCAGCCCTGTTCAGAACGGAACCGGGAAAAGCCAAATGGCAGAAATTGAAATCGGGGAAATTTTGCAACAAGGAATAGAAGATACTATCCTGCCTGTCTTGCGGTAATCGACAAGATAAAAAAAAGGTCTCTTGGAAGAGACCTGTCGTGTGTAGCGAGGAGGGGAGTTGAACCCCTGACCTCAGGGTTATGAATCCTGCGCTCTAACCATCTGAGCTACCTCGCCAAAAGGGAATGCAAATATGTGAGGATAATCCTTGAATTGCAAATTGAATACCTAAAAAAAATTACTTTTTACAACCAGAAACAGAATGGCCATGCAGAAAATTAAGTTTGTTTCAGACTACCAGATTAATACTTCCAAAAAGATCATTTATCCCTACTTAAGTACGGCTAGCGGGCTGGCACAGTGGTTTGCAGACGATGTGGTCATCAATGAGGACAAGGTATACAACTTCATTTACGACGGAGAAAACCATTATGCACGACCAGTGATCATGCGGATCAACCATCACGTTAAGTTCGAATTCTTTGACCCCTCGGATGAGGAAGAAGTGGATACCGACCACCCATTCATTGAGTTTAAATTGGAGGAAAACGAGCTTACCCAAACCTTTTACCTACGCGTGATCGAATACGGAGATGCCTACGACGAACAAGAGCAGCGATCGATCTGGGAAGGCCTGATCAACGGCCTAAAGGAAATTATCGGCGGATAAGCAGCAAAATTATTCTTTTTTGTGACATAATATGCTCAATTTTGTTTCGTCTTTAAGGAAGTAAGGCGTTTCATGAAAAAATTAGATAAACTCATCCTGGGTTCTTTCCTGGGTCCCTTTTTGTTGACCTTTATCGTGGTGGATTTTATTCTGCTGACGGTAAACATGCTCAAGTATTTTGATGAAATATTTGGGAAAGATCTTCCCTTTATGGTCTACATGGAGTTAATCGGCTATTTTGTGATCAGCATTTCTCCCATGGCGCTCCCCCTTGCGGTCTTGCTTTCTTCCCTGATGACCTTCGGTAACCTGGGCGAGCATTTTGAGCTAACAGCTATAAAAAGCAGCGGTATTTCGTTGCTTCGGGCCATGCTTCCCATCGGGGTATTTGTGGTGTTCTTGTCGGTTTTTGCCTATTTGTCGAATAACTACCTGGTCCCTCGGGTAAACCTGAAAACCTTTAGCCTGCTGTACGACATCCGGAAGAAATCACCCGCACTGGATATTAAAGAGGGCGTTTTTTACAACGGGATTCCTAACTACAGCATCAAGGTAAACCGAAAACTGGATGAGGTGCGGCTGGAAGACGTGCTGATATATGACCATACCCGGGGGCAAGGCAACTTACACCTTATCACGGCGGATTCCGGACGGATGGAACCCTTCTTTAACGAGCGTTACATGATGCTGACTCTGTACCACGGTAACAGCTATCAGGAGGGGCAAAGCCAGCGTGGTATCAAAGACAAGCCGGTTGCCTTTAGCAGAACCCAGTTTGAGACCAACCAAATGGTGTTTAGCCTGGACGCGTTTGACATGAAAAGGACACCGGAAAATCTTTGGTCCAATAGCAAATCCATCAAAAATATTGGCGAGATCCGGGTGGATCTGGACTCCATGGACAGGGAATTGAACCATTGGTATTTTTTCAATTTTGCCAATACCGAAGCTTCTTACAATTATTTTGGCAGAACCCGGGAGTTAAATCCACCGAAAGCGATTGTGGATAAGAAAAACGAATCCGACTCCCTGCGGAATTTGAAATACAAGGAGGAAAACGAAAATAATGAAAACGGCGTACCCCTCGACACGGCCCGCACCAGCGCCGATACGACCGCAAGCCCTACCCGGTCTGCCAGGCCAGGAAGGGACAGTTCCGCGATACAAAGGAGCCCCGAAACAAAAGTAACCGCATCCATGGAGCAGCAAGGCAATGCCCCGGATACGGTGGCCACCCAAAATCGACGTCAATTAGCCCGTTCCGGCCAGAGAGATACCCTTCGCAGCGATACATCGAACGCCGCCGGTAGTGTCAGGGCTACGGCACCCGACCTGCGGCGCATCAACCAAAATGCCGCGGCAAGCACGCCTAACAGTCCAGCACCGGTGGTCAGCCTAAGCCCCGAGCAGCAAAAGACACTGGATTCCGTGCGCAACACGCCGCGGTACCAGACTTCGCAGGCTACCGTCGGACTGACCGCTGCCCGCAATATTAAAAACAACTTCACCACCAACAAGGCCCGTATAGCAGAGGTGGAAAGAAATTACCGGGTATTTAAAGTAGCCTGGTACCAAAAATACACCCAGTCCCTGGCCTGCTTTGTCTTGTTTATGATAGGGGCGCCTTTGGGGGCCATTATCAAGAAAGGCGGCTTGGGCATGCCGGTACTCCTGTCCATTATTTTCTTCATCATGTATTACATGTTGACGATAACGGGCGAAAAGTGGGCGAAGGAAGGCTTGTCGGATACGTTATTCGGGACGTTCTTTTCCAATTTAGCCCTGATACCTTTTGGGTTATTTTTTCTGCGACAAGCAAGAAAGGATGCCCGCCTGTTCGAACCGGATTTTTACCAGGGGATTTGGGACAAAGTGGTAAAAGGGGTCGGGCGGTTTCGGCCACAAAAAAAGTTAAAAGAAGATATTTTATAAATTGGAATAAAACAGCTACCTTTGTCTCTGTTTTAAAAAAATTACCATCATATTTGACTAAGCATGTATTTAGCGAAAGAAGAAAAAGTAGAACTATTCAAGAATCATGGTCGGTTGAAGTCAGAAGTGGATACGGGCTCTCCCGAATCACAAATTGCCCTGTTTACCTACAGGATCAAGCACCTGACGGAACATTTAAAGACCAACAAGAAAGATCATTCATCCCGAAAAGGACTTTTGAAGTTGGTAGGTAAGCGACGGCGTCTGCTGAATTACCTGGTGAAGATCGACATCGAACGCTACAGGGCTGTTATTGCAGACCTGGGTATCCGTAAATAACAACACGTGGGGTTCCCTATTTCAGGGAACCTTACTTTTTTGCTACCTCCTAGTATTAAGCCTTACTTTTACAACTATACACGTTACCGAATCAAAAATTTATGTTACCAAATGTAATTTCAAAAACCATCACCCTGGAAGACGGCAGGGAGATCATCCTGGAAACGGGTGCCCTGGCCAAACAGGCCGATGGAGCCGTGGTGGTTCGTATGGGTAAAGCCATCTTATTGGCCACCGTAGTTACCAAAAAAGAAGCCGGAGAGGGTGTGGATTTTCTGCCCATGTCCGTAGATTATCAGGAAAAATTTGCAGCATCCGGGAAGATTCCCGGCGGATTTCTGAAAAGAGAGGGAAGGCTGTCCGATTACGAAATCCTGATCAGCCGAATGGTAGACCGGGCCATACGTCCGATTTTTCCGGACGACTACCATGCCGATACCAATATCAGCATCACCCTCATGTCATCAGACGAAGACATCCTGCCGGATTGCCTGGCCGGATTGGCCGCATCGGCCGCCCTCGCGGTGTCCGATATCCCCTTTAATGGCCCCATATCGGAGGTTCGTGTAGCCAAGATTGATGGCAAACTCTGCATCAATCCCAAGCCTTCCGATCTGCAAAAAGCCAGCATGGAACTGATCGTAGCCGGCTCGGAGGAGTTTATCCTGATGGTGGAAGGCGAAGGCGACGAGATTTCGGAGGACGAAATGGTAGAAGCGCTTCAATTTGCCCACGAGGAGCTGAAGCGGCACTGCCAGGTGCAGAAAGAGCTCACCAAGGCGGTCGGAAAAGAGCAAAAGCGGGAATACAGCCACGAAGTAAACGACGAGGCGCTTTTTGAAAAAATGAAGTCCGAGTTGTACGATAGCTTGTACGAAGTCGTGAGTCGTCAGATTGCCAACAAGCAGGAGCGTTCCGACCTCACCAAGGCCATCAAAGAAGGCTTTGTGGAGAGTTTGGGTGAAGAGCACGAATACGACGAGTCCCTCATTGGACGTTATTTTGGCAAAATCCATAAGGAAGCCGCCAGAAATTTCACCTTAAACGAGAAGAAGCGTTTGGATGGTAGAAATCCGGATGAGGTGCGACCCATTTGGTCGGTGGTAGATTACCTGCCATCTGCGCATGGATCGGCCATTTTTACCCGGGGAGAAACCCAGTCCATCACCACCTGTACCCTGGGTACCAAACTGGACGAACAAATGGTCGATGGGGCCGTACTTTCGGGGTACAACAAGTTTTACTTGCACTACAATTTCCCCGGGTTTTCCACGGGAGAAGTAAAAATCAACCGCGGTCCCGGTAGACGGGAAGTAGGGCACGGTAACCTGGCGATGCGGGCACTGAAAAAAGTGCTGCCTCCCGAGGCAGAAAACCCCTACACCATACGCATCGTATCGGATATTCTGGAATCCAATGGATCCTCTTCCATGGCGACAGTTTGCGCCGGTTCGCTTGCCTTGATGGATGCGGGTATTTCCATCAAAGCACCCGTGACAGGGATTGCGATGGGAATGATTTCCGATGCCAAAACCGGGAACTATACCATCCTATCCGATATCTTGGGCGATGAGGATCACCTCGGTGACATGGATTTTAAAGTAACCGGTACGGCCAAAGGCATCACCGCTTGCCAAATGGACCTGAAAGTAGAAGGGCTCGATTACGAAGTATTGAAGGAAGCCCTGTATCAGGCCAGAAAGGGAAGACTTCACATCCTGGATGAGATCAATAAGACACTCGCTGCCCCAAGGCCGGAGTTCAAACCCCATGCGCCGAGATCCTTTAACATGCAAATACCCAAGGAGCTTATTGGAGCAGTCATTGGTCCAGGTGGAAAAGTGATTCAGGAAATCCAGAAAGATACGGGTGCTACCATCATTATCGAAGAAGTGGATAATGTGGGTAAAATTAACGTTTTCTCCAATAATCAAGATTCCATGGACGGAGCCGTCGCCCGCATCAAGGCGATTGTGGCCCAACCGGAAATTGGCGAGGTATATACCGGAAAAGTGAAAAACATCATGCCTTTTGGAGCATTTGTTGAGTTTATGCCCGGCAAAGACGGGCTGCTGCACATCTCCGAAATCAAATGGGAGCGACTGGAGTCCATGGATGGCGTGCTGGAATCTGGCGAGGAAATTGCTGTGAAACTAATCGACGTCGACAAGAAGACAGGGAAATACAAGCTTTCCAGGAAAGCCTTATTGCCCAAGCCGGAAAGAAAAGAAAAATAAGCTGAATGTTTCCTGAAAATATAGAACAATTCCCCATAATTGAACTTATTTTCAGGAAACTTCTGTTATGATTGCATTAAAAATAATAGACAAAATTGAATGAGGCAGCTTAAAATCAGTAAACAGATTACCAACCGGGAGAGTCAGTCTCTTGATAAATACCTTCAAGAGATAGGTAAGGTAGATCTATTGACAGCAGACGAAGAGGTGGTTTTGGCCAAAAGAATCCGTGAAGGGGACCAACTGGCCCTGGAGAAATTAACCAAAGCCAATCTCCGTTTTGTTGTTTCTGTTGCCAAACAATACCAAAACCAGGGATTGTCTCTGGGTGATCTGATCAACGAAGGAAATCTGGGGCTGATCAAAGCCGCTCAACGCTTCGATGAAACCAGGGGATTTAAATTTATTTCCTACGCCGTTTGGTGGATCCGACAGTCCATCCTACAGGCCTTGGCCGAGCAATCGCGAATCGTGCGCTTGCCGCTAAACCGGGTCGGCTCGCTGAACAAAATCAGTAAGACGTTTTCGGAGCTGGAACAAAAGTTTGAACGGGAGCCTTCTCCCGAAGAGCTGGCAGAGGTACTTGAAGTTACGGCCGGCGAGGTAGTGGATACCATGAAGATCTCCGGACGACACGTATCCATGGATGCACCGTTTGTTCAGGGAGAAGAAAACAGCCTGTTGGACGTGTTGGAAAACGACGGGGAGACCAAGCCCGACGATGGGTTGATGAACGATTCGCTCAGGAAAGAAGTGCAACGCGCGCTTTCTACCCTCACTCAACGAGAGGCCGATGTGATCACCCTGTACTTCGGGCTGAATGGAGAACATGCCATGACTCTGGAAGAGATTGGTGAAAAATTCAACCTTACCCGTGAGCGGGTTCGGCAGATTAAGGAAAAAGCAATCCGAAGATTGAGACATACCAGCCGTAGCAAAACGCTGAAGCCCTACCTGGGATAAGGCAGCTCCGGTAAAACATGGATATAAAAAGGGCTCTTTGCCCTTTTTTTGTATAAAAAAGAAATTTTATAAGGAAACTTAAACTTTTTTGTATTTATATTTTGTTATCAATCCAACATAGGCTGTGTACAGCATTTAGTTAAAAACCCATTGAACAATGAATCAGGAGATTGAACGTGTAAAAGTGCTTATAATCGGTTCCGGTCCTGCCGGCTATACAGCGGCAATTTATGCTTCCAGAGCAGGCCTGTTACCGGTACTGTATACCGGTGCCCAACCCGGTGGTCAGCTTACCATCACCAATGATGTAGAAAATTACCCGGGTTATCCGGATGGAGTAGTGGGACCTCAGATGATGGAGGATTTCCGAAAGCAGGCCGAACGTTTTGGCACACAGGTTCGGTACGGCGTGGTAACGGCTGTCGATGTGAGCAAGCGACCATTTACTGCCACGATCGACGATAGCAAATCCTTGATTGCCGATACCCTTATCATTTCTACCGGGGCCTCCGCTAAGTGGCTGGGGATTGAGAGCGAAACCCGCTTGAATGGAAAAGGCGTGTCCGCCTGTGCCGTTTGCGATGGGTTCTTTTTTCGTGGAAAAGAAGTAGCCATTGTGGGAGGAGGAGATACCGCATGTGAGGAAGCCAGTTACCTGGCCAATATCTGTAAAAAGGTGTACATGCTCGTACGTCGGGATGAATTACGGGCTTCACAGATCATGCAAAAGCGGGTGATGAACAATCCGAAGATCGAAATATTGTGGAACCACGAAACGGAAGAAATACTAGGTGAAGAGGAAGTGACCGGTGTTCGGGTAAAAAGTAATCAAACTGGCGAGGAAAAGGTATTGGATGTAGAGGCCTTTTTCGTAGCCATCGGGCATCAACCCAACACGGCCATCTTTGAAGGCTTGGTAGACATGGATGCCAATGGATACATACAGACCGTACCGGGAACCACGCGAACCAATATTCCCGGCGTTTTCGCATGCGGGGATGCGCAAGACCACGAATACCGGCAGGCAGTCACGGCGGCAGGAACGGGCTGCATGGCCGCTCTGGATGCCGAAAGGTTTTTGTCTGCGGAAGAATAGTCCGGGTTTTCCATGAGGCAACCCGAACGATGGATTCCTTTGGTGGTTTTTTGTTTGTTGCTGTCTTTCAAAAACCTGGCACAGGAGAAAAAGCGTCGCAATAAAGGCGCTAGTCGGCTTGAGCAGCGAATCATTTCGCCGGATGAGTTACAGATTTTTGATGCCGATAGGTACCGGGAGGACCTTTCGGAACTGACCAATACCCTGATCTTTGAGGAAGGAATCGATTTGAAAAAGCGTCTTTCTCTGGTCAGTGAAGCGACCTCATACGCGATTTGGGCCCCCACTAACATTCTCGTGGAAGTGGCGGAGAAAGTGTTGATAGATAGCATCTGGATTACCGCCCACGAGTATTACGGCTTATGGGATAGCAAAAAGGTGAATAGCTACGATTTCGATCCCAGGGAGTTTACCGATACGCTATCGGTGGTGCTGTACGATCCGTATCTCGGATCCAATTGGAGTGTTCCGGTGGAAAATACCGAAATCAACTCGCCTTTCGGCAGAAGGTGGTACCGCTGGCATCACGGTACCGATTTAAAATTGGCGGTAGGGGATCCAGTCAAGGCTGTATTCGACGGCATTGTGCGCGTTCGATCGTATGAGCGGTACGGGTACGGACATTACGTAGTCATCCGACATCGAAATGGCCTGGAAACGCTCTATGGTCACCTGTCAAAAGTGCATGTAGTGGTAGGGCAGGAAATCCGGGCCGGAGAAATTTTGGGGCTGGGAGGAAATACGGGGAGAAGTACCGGCCCGCACCTGCATTTTGAAGTGCGGTACCGGGGGCTTTCGATCGATCCCACCGAGCTCTTTGATTTTGAAATTGGTCGAATCAAGTCGCCGGTATTTATGCTGACAGCTACAAGTTTTGAACACGAGATCCGATTGCGCGAGGCGATCTACCACCGGGTAAGGTCCGGCGAAAACCTATCGGTAATCGCGCGGAGGTATGGGGTTCGCATGAGTCAGATTACCCGGCTGAATGGCATCAGCACCCGCTCCATTTTACGAATTGGACAGCGATTACAGATACAATAATACGAGACGTTTACGAAACCGATAACGATGAAACTGGATATTTTGGCCATAGCGGCACACCCCGATGACGTGGAGCTTTCCTGCAGCGGCACCCTGGCCGCGCACGTAGCAAAAGGCTACAAAGTGGGTATTTTGGATCTTACGCAGGGTGAAATGGGTACGCGGGGCACTCCTGAACTTCGGCTTCAGGAAGCGGGTAAAGCGGGAGAACTGTTGAACGTGAGCGTACGCGAAAACCTCGGGTTTCGGGACGTTTTTTTTGCTGATGACGAGGAGCATCAGGTGGCCATCGCCCGGGTGTTGCGGGCCTATCGTCCGGAAATCGTGCTGGCCAATGCCGTCAGTGACCGGCATCCGGACCATGGAAAAGGGGGAAGCCTGGCTTCCCATGCCTGCTTCGTGAGTGGATTGCGGAAGCTGGAGACCGAAAAAGACGGAAAGCCGCAGGAAGCCTGGCGACCAAAATACGTGTACCACTACATTCAGAACAATTATATCGAGCCGGACCTGGTAGTCGATATCTCTGACCACTGGCAAGTCAAAATAAACAGCATCCTGGCGTTTCAATCCCAATTTTACAATCCCGATTCCCGGGAGCCGGAGAGTTTTATCTCGCGACCGGACTTTTTGGACTTTATCGAAGCGAGAAGTCGGGAAATGGGCCACAAAATCAACGTGAAATACGGGGAAGGCTTTACCGTGGAGCGCGTACCGGGCATTCGCGATTTGTTTGATTTAGTGTAAACTACCGGGATTGTGTCATTTGACGCAAGAGCGAGGAATGGCTTTCCAAACCCTGGATGTAGTTGAGATTTCCAACGAGCCAGGACAGTGGACATGGTATCGGCTCTTCGTTCCTGATGCATTGAACCAAGCCGGCGTCAACTGCCTGCCGTATGGTCAATCGGTCCGGATACCTAGGGCGCCAACCGTTCCATTTTCCAAAGACCCTCAGTGGGCGAAAGCGTGTAGCGAATCCGGTCATGCAGCCGGGCAGGTCTGCCCTGCCAGAATTCCATGGATTCGGGAACAAGCCGGAAACCACCCCAATGTTCGGGTCGGTTGAGGGGCTCGGTTTGAAATCGCTTTACCGCTGCCGCTAATTCTTTTTCCAGGTAAGCCCGATCGGGAATGACCTGGCTTTGGGGACTGACCCAGGCGCCTACCTGGCTTTCTGGAGGCCGGCTTAGGTAGTAATCGTCCGATTCGGCCCTACTTGCCTTCACTACCTTCCCGGCGACGCGTACCTGCCGTTCCAGTTCCGGCCAGAAGAAAGTCAGCGCAGCAACCGGATGCCTTTCCAGCTGTTTGCCTTTGGTACTGCTGTAATTGGTAAAAAAGACGAACCCCTCTTCCACTCCTTTTAATAGCACAATCCGGCCATCGGGCTTCAGGTCAGCGTCTACCGTGCTCAGGTGCATGGCGGTCGGTTCGTTTGCCTGAGCGCTAATGGCTTCTGAAAGCCACAGCTTGAATTGTTCCAAAGGATCGGTTTTCATCCCCTTAATATCTAACGTTTTAGAGGAATATTCCTTTCTTATGTCCGCGAGTTTCATCTTTTCAATTTTAGCGAGGAAAATCAATTAAAGATTACAAATATATTGTATTTAAAAATTTTTACTTTAAATTAAAGCCTCGTTGTCACTATTTTTAATGCAGCCAGTACCAAACATATCGCCTCAATCCGGGAGTCTGTTGATTTCGGAGCCCTTTCTTCAGGACGAAAATTTCGTTCGCTCGGTGGTATTGCTATGTGAGAACAACGAATTGGGGTCTTTTGGTTTGGTGCTTAACAAACTTTCCATCTTCAAATTGGATGAATTGCTCGATGGCTGTGAGCTACGGGACAAAGAAGTATACGTAGGGGGGCCTGTAGAGCAAAATACCCTGCATTTTATTTATCAGGGCGAACAAGTACTGGTCGATAGCATTTCCGTAGGGGAAAACCTGTGGTGGGGCGGCGACTTCACCGAGTTGATGGAAAAACATAGGCTAGGGATGGTCAATACGGCAGACTTTCGGTTTTTTATCGGTTATTCCGGTTGGGAGAGTGGTCAGTTGAAAGAAGAACTGACGGAAAATACCTGGATCGTCTGTGACAATGCCTATGCCCGTAATATTTTTTTGGCAGAACCGGACGATCTTTGGCGGGTGATATTGAAAAACATGGGTGGCGATTTCCAGGTTTTGGCAAATTATCCCATAGACCCAAGACTTAATTAGCCCAAAATTGCTACTTTTGTTTTGTATGGATTGATTTACTCAGGAATACATTACTATTATGGATAAGGATAAAGAAATGTCCGAAAAATCGGATAAGGTTACTGAAAATTTGGCGGATGGCCAAAAATCAGGTTTGGATGCAACGGAAGTGAAAAAGGAAGAAACCACAGACGAGCCACAAGCAGAGGCGGTACCGGAAGCAAGCGCAGCGGAGCAAGAAACGGCCAAAGCCCCCGAGGTACCGGAGCAGGAAAGCCCGACGACCGGGAGTGTGGAATCTGGTGCGGAAGCCGATCCGGCGGGGGAGAAGCCGGAGCAACCGGAGGCTTCGGAAAGTTCCGAATCTCAGGCAGCGATGCCGCTTGCCTCGGCAACGCCAGAGAAACCCGAAACGAACGCGGAAGCGCCCAACGAGCAATCCCCTGTAGATGCCGCAGAGAAAGCCGAGCCGGAAAAGGCAACGGAAGCAGTAGTGGAGGAGACCGAGGAACATCAGGAGGAGGAGCACGAAGACGAAGTAGATTTTAACCAATACAGTAAGTCCCAATTACTCAAAGCGCTGAAGGAGTTTGCTGCGGAGCAGGACTTCATCAAGCGGGATGCCCTTGTGCAGGAGTTAAAAAACCATTACGAGGAATACTACGCAAAAGAAAAGGAGCAGGCCCTGCAGCAGTTTGTCCGGGACGGGGGAGAAGAAGAGGGCTTTGAGTTTCGTGGTTCGGACGAGGACCGGGAATTTTTCGCCACCTACCAGCAGTTTAAGGATAAAAAACACCAGCAAGTAAAAGACATTGAACGCTCCAAAGAGAAAAATGCGCAGGATAAAAATGCCATTTTGGATCGGTTGAGGAACCTGGTAGACGGGGAGGAGACCACCAATAGCATCGAGACGATCAAAAAGATACAGGACGAGTGGAAAAAGATTGGTCCCGTACCCCATAGCCAAAATAAAAATCTTTGGGCATCGTACAACGCGCTGATGGATCGGTTTTACGACAACCGAAGCATTTATTTTGAGCTGAAGGAGTTGGACCGAAAGAAAAACCTCGAGAGCAAGTTAGAACTTTGTGAAAAGGCAGAGGGATTGGCGGAGATGGAAGACATCAAGGAGGCCATCCGCGTCCTGAACGACCTGCACGAGGAGTTTAAACACATCGGCCCTGTACCCCGGGAAGAGCAGGAAGCCCTGTGGACCCGATTCAAAACCGCCTCCGATGGGGTATACAACAAGCGAAAGGCCTTCTACGACAGTCAGAAGGAAGTATTTAAGGCCAATCAGGAATTAAAGGAGAAGCTGATCGAAAAATTATCCGAATTCAGTACGTTCAAAGCGGAGAAAATCAGGGACTGGAACAGCAAGACCAAGGAAATCCTGCTCCTTCAGAAGGAATGGGAAAGCATCGGTCCGGTCCCCAGGGAATCCGGAAAGGAAATCAATAAAACCTTTTGGGGGCTATTCAAGCAGTTTTTTCAGCACAAAAACCAGTTTTTTAAAGAACTGGACGAGATTCGGAACGAAAACAAGGAAAAAGCAGAGGCCCTCATTACCGAAGCTGAATCCCATAGGGAGAGCACCGATTGGAAAACCACCTCCAATCACCTGATCCAACTGCAGAAAGAATGGAAAGAACTGGGACCTCTTCCGGAAAAGTTTCGGGATAACCTGTACTCCCGCTTTAAAAAGGCCTGCGATACGTTTTTTAACAATCGCCGGGATGCCAACAAGGAGACCAATAAGGGCTTTGAGGAAAACCTGGCCGCCAAAGAGGAGCTGTGTAAGCGCATCGTAGCGGCGGCATCCAATCCCGGAGAAGCGAGTCCGGAAGGATTGGAGTCCCTGATTCAGGAATTTAACGAAATCGGATTTGTTCCCCGCAAAAACATGAAGGACATTCAATCCAAATTCAACGAGGCAGTAACTACCTATCTGGGTACCCTGGACCTGGAAGGCGAGAACAAGGAAGATTTTATGTTTCGCCTCAATCTGAATAAGCTCCAATCCGACCCGAATAGCAACCGGGTATTGAACAAAAAGGAGCACGGAATCCGCAAGCAAATTTCCGATTTGGAAAACAACATTACCCTCTGGCGCAACAACCTGGAGTTTTTTGCTGCATCCAAAACCGCCGATAAGCTGAAAGATCAGTTTGAGGAAAAAATCGACAAGGCCGAGCAGGAAGTGGATAAGCTAAAGAAAAAGCTATCCATTATCCGGGAATTTTAATGGGCTCAATTTGAGTGGACTAGTTATTTTTGTATAAAAATACCTGCGGAAATTTTGATTTACCAGGCGTATAAAATTATATTTGCACTCGCATTTGGCCGTAAACGATTTGTTTGTACTGTCATTGCTGAAAAAAACGCTTTCCGAAGCCTCCTTAGCTCAGCTGGTAGAGCAACTGACTTGTAATCAGT
Source organism: Cyclobacterium xiamenense (assembly GCF_009467825.1). Taxonomy (GTDB): domain Bacteria; phylum Bacteroidota; class Bacteroidia; order Cytophagales; family Cyclobacteriaceae; genus Cyclobacterium; species Cyclobacterium xiamenense. The sequence goes on from NZ_WIOK01000002.1 coordinate 51,410, forward strand.
AGGTCGCTGGTTCGATCCCGGCAGGGGGCTCTTGATTATCAGGCACTTATAAGAGATACCTTGTAAGTGCCTTTTTTATTTGCCCACCATTTGCACAAAAAGGGTTCTTAGCGGTTGTCTTACCAACTTGGGATCAAGCAATATCCAGCCAACAACATCCTCCCATCCTCCATCAAAAGGGTTTTATGGGGTTTTTTCTTTTCAGGATTTCCCGATCAGGGGATAAGCATGGTACCTGGGGGGCAGGCACCGCAGGCGGACCGTTGAAAGCAATGGAGAGGTGGTTTGTTTCTCCTGATTGGGAAGTGGTGGCAAAGGGAACGCATATGACAAGGTAATTCGACGCTTTTTAAGAGTACTGTTAATCTGCAGGTATATAAGTCACCCTGGATACTGTTGCTTGTATTGGCACAAATGGTACGTAGTACTTTTGCGGCAGTCACTCTGGAGACAGATTGGTTTCATGTCCACAAAAAAACGTTTACAATACGGTGCAGGAATGCAGATAGCTTACCGTTGAACCAAAAAAATCGCAATTACGGTGGTGCTGCCTGTACTTAAAAGGACTGCGTAGGGGATTTACAGCCGTATTCTGTAAGTTTCCAATAAAAAAGAAGTATCTCCGCTTGATTCCTTATCCGAAACCCTTAATTTGTTCAATAAAAACCGAATGTCGGGTGGGCAGATAGCACGGATACACGCAATTCCCTTCCAAAAAATTGCTTTATACAGATGTTGGAGCACATTACAGTAGAGGTTAATTAGCACTTCATCATTCGAGTTCGTAACTTTATCACATGAATTTAGACACATCGAATCGTACATATCGTCAACTTGTAGGGAACGGTCTTATTTATTCTGTCCCAAGATTCCAGAGAGATTACAGTTGGACCCCGACCGAGTGGGATGATCTCTGGCAAGATATAGAAGGGCTTTTCGAAGATGGAGGTGAAGAAGAGCACTATATGGGATATCTCGTCTTGCAATCCAGGGATAGTAAAAACTTCGATGTAATTGATGGCCAACAAAGACTCACCACTTTGAGTATACTTGTTTTGGCATTTTTAGGTAACCTTCAAAAACTCATAGATGATGGATTAGAACCTGAAAAAAATCAGAAGCGACTTGAACAACTGCGTAGTACTTTCATAGCCTATTTGGATCCCGTTACTTTGATTCCTAAAAGCAAGCTTAACCTTAATAGAAATAATAATAATTTATATCAAACGTACTTAGTACCACTTGAAACGGCCCCGAAAAGAAATCTAAAGGCAACTGAACACTTAATGAGAAAGGCCTATGATTGGTTTTTCAATGCTGTCCGACAAAGATTTTCTGCTAACAGAAGAGGAGATGCTTTTGCTCAATATATTGACTCTCTGTCTGATAAATTATTTTTTACGGTAATTACGGTAAATGATGAATTGAATGCATATAAAGTTTTTGAAACGCTAAATGCAAGAGGGGTTAAGCTTTCATCAACTGATCTATTAAAAAACTATTTGTTTGCGGTGGTTCACAATCATGGTGCTGATGAACGGGAAATGATGGAACTAGATAATCGTTGGGAAAGACTAGTAGGCTTAATTGGCAGTGAAAGCCTGCCTGACTTTTTGCGCGCTTATTGGAATAGCAAAAATAAGTTCGTAAGACACTCTGAACTTTTTAAGCGTATTCGAGAAAGTATCACATCAAAGGGAGGTGTTTTCAGCTTAATGCGAGACCTTGAAGGCAATGCTCACATTTTTGCCGCTTTGCCAAGTAGTGAAGACTCACTCTGGAACAATGAACAAAAAAAGTACATCAAGACATTACGGATGTTTAATGTGCGCCAGCTTTACCCCCTTCTTTTGTCGGCATATAACAAATTCTCTGAAGGAGATTTTACTACTCTTCTCAGAACTTGTTGTGTTATTTCATTCAGATACAATATAATAGGAAACCTAGCTACCAACGAACAAGAAAGAGTTTATAATAGGTTAGCAGTTGAACTATCGAGCAATACAATAAGTACTTTACAAGATTTAATTACCGCTCTTTCAACTTTGTATGTATCGGATGATAAATTCAAAGGCGATTTTTCTGAAAAGGAAATGAGGACTACTCAAGCTAGAAATAAAAGAGTTGTTAGATATATACTTTTTGAAATAGAAAGACATATTTCAAATAATGCTTATGACTTCGAGAGCGATTCATACAATTTGGAACATATAATGCCAGAGTCTATTCAAGAAGGCTGGGATCATATACAAGATAGAGATCATGACCAATTTGTATACAGGCTAGGAAACATGACTTTGCTTAATAAAAGTGTCAATCGAGACCTTGGAAATTCTGATTTCGAAATGAAAAAGGAGAAATATCGTGAGAGTGAATTTTCTTTGACTCAAAGGGTTGCAAATGAAAATAGTGAATGGAACCCAGAAAGGATATCGGAACATCAACAATGGATGGCGAGACAAGCAACTGCCATTTGGCGTATTACGCAGCTTAATTGACGTGCTCCGATCGTGTAGAAGGCCTTGCCAGATTCCTCCTACGGGGAGCGTCTCTCACAACCGGAGTGCGACAAGAATTCGCTTAGAGGAGTTGGTTCCAAACAATTTTACAGTAGCTGTACAAGATAGAAGTTTAAAATCCTTGAATTCCATTAGACATGGTTACTTCCTTTGTTTTCGCGTTCGATCCCACCAGACATAGCCGATAAAGCCCAGGAGACTGGCGATACCGATCCAGACCAGGCCGGTTTTGAGGCGCTCGCTATTTTCTCCCAAAAAGGCCGTCAACAGGGTCAGCGGAGCGATTCCCAGCAGGGTACTGCCAATAAACCGCCAGTAGCCCATGCGCAACATACCCGCAATGATGCTGATGGCATCGTTCGATAAAAAGGGAGAAATCCGCGTGACTATCACCGCCCAAAAGCCGTAGTTTTCCAGGAAATCCGATACCTTTTTTTCTGTTTTTTTACCCAGAATTCGGTCCGTAACCGGCGTGCCAAATCTAAAACCAAGCCCATACCCAATGGTAGATGCCGTAAAAATTGCCAGGAAAATAATACCGGACCCGGCCCAGGGACCGTACGCCAGGACCGCTACCACCATCAGAAGAAAGGAGGGAACCACAAATAGAAACATCTGCAAAGTCATGGCACCAACGATGACCAGCGGCCCCCAGTAGTCAAATTGATCCACCCAATTGGAGATTTTCTTCTCGTTGTTGCTGCGAAGCACCTCCCAGGCCTCTGAAAAAAATTCCCGAACCGAATCGTTTAGGAAATAAAGAGCGATTAGCGTTCCGAAAAAAATACTGGAAAGAATATAGGGCCAAACAGCCGCTTTATTTTTGGACATGCATCAGGGATTAACGATAAAAACAGTTTATGGAATAGCATAGATTGTACCGAAAGTACTCATTTTAAGAAAAAAAAAGGAAGATTTCTGCGAGCATGCCTGCCGGCCCGGATTTATTTGCTTTTCCCACTTATTGCCTTTTGTTATTTCCGGAAGCTTATTTTTTCCAGCCAGGCCATTGCAGATTTTTATTATCCCCCAAAGATGGCTATTTTTCGATTACTTGTAGAAATACCGCCTTTACGGAAATCCGGTATAGGTTCGCCTTATTTGCGGAACGATCGTATGAGCCAAGTTAATTTTATTCTGTCAAGAAGTAACTCCCTATGATAGCGCGTAACCATGTTGGTTGGACAGTCTATGGCTGCCTGACGTTTTTTCTTTTCGGGTTCCAAAGCTTGGCTATTGGCAGTGGAGGACCCGGGATACCCCAAACGGTAAACCCCAATGCCTTTGAAGGAACGGACACCGAGCGCATTATCCAGGCCATAGAAACGGCCAAAACAAGTACCCATGTGGTGCGGATTCCTAAGGAAAATGCCAATGGAACTTCCGTATGGATGATTGATAGTGCCCTGTTGTTGCCCAGCAATATGACGCTCATATTGGACAATTGCACCTTACAACTCTCGGATACAAGCAGGGACAACCTGTTCCGTTCGGACAATGTAGGGGAAGGCATACCTGACCCGGTTTGGAACGAAAACATACGAATTTACGGAATTGGAAATGCGGTATTGAAAGGTGCGGACAATCCCCGGGCAACGGGTGACGGTGCCAGGACGCTAAGCCTGAATCCACAAGCAGAGCAGGAAAAAGGAAATTGGCGGGTAAGTTACGGAAGTGATGCCGGAAAACCTGGTTTGAAGCAAACCGGTGACTGGCGGAACATCATGGTGTTGATCGGATACGTCCGGGACTTCAGCCTAAAAAATGTTCGTTTTGAAAATGCCCATGGCTGGACCGTTAGTTTTGAGCGAACGGTGGGAATAGACCTATCCGATGTGACTATTTTTAACGAAGAGTTTGTGACCGTGGATGGGAAGCAATGGATGACGGCGAATAAGGACGGGATTAACCTGAGACAGGGTTGTAAAAACGTTCGGATCGATCATGTCTCCGGTGTAACAGGAGATGATTTTATAGCGCTTTCTAATTTGGATACCGCCCCGGATATTCCCAAGAAAAATGGAGATATCAATGGGAGTATGGTGACAGCCAGTCGCTGGTTCGGACCGGAAGACGATATCGAGCAAGTGGTGATTACGAATATCTCCTGTGAAAACCGGTACCGTGCGGTTGCGATACGGGGCAGCGACCGGGCAGGAATCCACCATATCTACATTAGCGGGGTGATTTTCAGAGCCAGGGAGGATCGATATGAAGCCCTGCTGATTGGTGGGAGGGGCTATGGAGAAGAATCGCTACCGGGTAAAATTCATACCATTCAGGCCATGAACATCATGGGAAATGGCCAATCCCTGGTAAGGATACAGGCAAAAGTAGCCAACTGTCATTTTTTAAATGGCATGTATACCGGGGTAAATGAGCGCGCCACTATATATGAGGTTGACCCTCGGGAGACCAGCAATGTGACCGAAAACTCGTGGTTAAAGGTCAAGTGAGCATTTTTTTTCGAACCGGTGGCTTAACGAAGGATGGTATGGAATTGATACGGGGAGCGATCTCCATTTCGGGTCGAGCGCCCCTTCCCCTTGCTTGTTTTGTTGGGAAAGGATGAATACATTTAGAAGATCCAACATAAGCAGTTATCAAATGAATGTGAAATCAAAGACAACGGTGGTATTATCGAACAGTTTTGTTTTATTGCTAGTCGGCTGTTTTTTAGGTCTGACTCATCTGGCTTTGGCGCAAAACCCCTCCCTTTTGGAGGTAAACCCACCCGAAGGGCCATCAGACGATCAGGTCAGCGCGGTTGTACATGTGCGCCTGATAGATGGCCTGGGAGGGCCGCCACTGGAAAATGCGGTCGTGCTGATCCAAGGCAACCGTATCCTGCAAGCTGGCCCAGCCAATCAGGTAACCGTTCCGGAAGGAGCGGAAATCACCGACGGCACCGGCATGACTCTGCTTCCGGGTCTGATCGATTCCCATTTGCACAATGTCAATAACAACAAGGCATTGCATGCCATCCTTACCAATGGGGTGACGACTGTCCGGGATCCGGGTCATCCGTTTCGGTTTTACCAGTCCCTGTATTTTGCTAAGGCAAAAATGCCCCGAGTCTACCTGACCGGAGCCCATTTGGACGGCTATCCGGGGGTTTACCGGGATCAGGCCTCGCTGATACGGGGCACCGATCATATCCGAACGTTGATTCGGGATTACGTGACAGAGGGAGGGTCGGGTATTAAAATTTATTTCCGCCTTCCTTTGAAGTATTACGAAACGGTGCTTCAGACGGCTGATTTTTACCATATCCCCGTAGTGGCACATTTGGAGCTCGTGGATGCGGACGACGCGATTCGGGCCGGGCTTCAGGGGATCGAGCACGTCACCTCCTACGGTACCTCCCTGGCCGACCCGGAGGATGCCAGAGAATTCCGGGAGGCCGTTGAGGCAGACAATAATTACCGCAGAGACGGCAGGTACCTGCTTTGGTCGAAGATCGATTTGTCCGCTGATCGCGTGAGCGAGGTACTGGACCTGGCCGTTAAGCACGAGGCGGTATTATCTCCCACGCTCACCACCTTCGAAAGGCAAAGCGGGGACGAGGAATACCAGGCCAAAGGCTTTAAGAACATGCTGGATTTCGTAGGAATGGCGCATCAAGCCGGGGTCACCATTGTGACCGGCTCCCACAATTCCGGCAAATACGCCCAACGGGGGCTTGCCTACCAACGGGAGATGGAGTTATTGGTTGCAGCCGGCATGACGCCGCTGGAGGCCATTTCGAGCAGCACCATCCATAACGCCCGTTATTTCCGCACCCAGGACCGCCTGGGCAGTATTGAACCCGGCAAACTTGCTGATCTGATTCTGGTGGAAGGGGATCCGTCCGTGGATATCAAAGCCATGTACGCCATCAAAAAAGTCATGCTCAACGGGGAATGGGTGGATCGAGAGGAAGTGGTGGAGTAGGAGAGAGGAGTTCGGTGCCACGAAGCACCCGCTTTTGCGAGGGAGGGTGCAGGCTTGGAAGTTTTTTCTGGGGACGTGTATTTTGCCTATCTTGTTTGAATGAAATTATCATGAAATTGGATGCTGAATTAGAAAGATCGATAAAAGGTTTGAGGTTGAAAATCAATACTTTTTTCGTTTTTGCTATTGTATTTGCGGTGGCAGCATTAGGTGTTTACGCAGGTTTCTTGTTTTTTCCTACTGAGGTCGACGATTTCTTTTCCGGAGATGGTACCGATATCGTGAATGGTATTACCGTGCTATTCGCTTCACTTTCCGGTGTCCTTTTTGTCTACATCGCTTTCCTGGGCCAGCAGTGGCAGCTGATCTACCAGCAGCAGGAGATCCGGGATAACCGAACGGAAATGAAGGCCTCTACCGCTGAACTTAAAATCCAGGCCAAAGCACTAACGGAGCAAATCAATAAAATGGACCGCGACTTCGTCCACCAAAATTTCTTTCGCATCCTGGAGCAGCATTTTAAGACAAGGGATCGTGTTGAGTTTTCAGGAAGGACAGGAGAAGAAGCTTTTATATTCTTCTTTAAAAGGTTAGTTAGATGGGTAAACGATAAAGGTGGCTGGGATCGAGATATTGATGACCAATTTTTAATGAAAAATGGCTACGAATGGTATCCGAAACGTCCCGAATTAGGACTAATTGGAGATATTGATAATACCAAGCTCAAACCTACCCAAGACCCAAAGCATGATTTAAATAAGTTTGAGGTTGGTTTCATACTTCGTGCAATTTTAAGTGAATATGGACTTGGGAAGTACCTCAGGTCTTGTTATTTTCTCCTGGAATACATAAAGGAAAACGACCAGGAACATGATCTTTCCAACTATCTCAATGCAGTCGAAGCCGGAATGGACCAGAATGAGCGGGTATTTTTATTGTACCAATTAATAAACCAGTTTGATGTGGATGGGTACAAGGAGTTGAAAGATTGGCTTATTGAAAAGCGGTTTTTGGCCTCTGTACAACCCAAACATCTTTTGGATCCGAGACATATGGAATGGATTTATCCTACCGAAAGAAACCCGGAATACAAAAAATAGTCAACCCCCACCCTTAATCCTCAATCTCCGTCAATCTGACCCCTGAGGCAACGCCGAAGGGCCATCAATCTCCCGTCAATCTTTTTCCTTCAATCCATCCCCACTTCAGGCCTTCGAAGAGCGCAGTCACCCCACATCCTTCAATCATCTATCGCATACCGATTGGCTTGTCCCGATTGAGCACTTTCCCCTCTTTTTTCGTGACGATTTGGCTTTTTTTTCCTAGCTTAAACGCCGGCAAGGCTGCTGGAAGCTTCATTGCCCTTTCCGACTCGATTCGAGGCGCGATGGGGGTAGTTGCTGGCAGTTCCATTCCATCTCCGGATAGCGGATTTAGTAGAACCGGAAAGGCTCGTTTCGCCAGATGAGGAAATCAAGGTCCTATTACATCCTTTTACCCGTACCACTAAATACCAGACAAAATGAAAGCATTCTTTTCACTCCTTTTACTACTGACATCACTCCACTTATCGCAGGCCCAGGATAGGTTGTCGGGCAAGGCCTTTGCCACCCGGTCGGAAGTACTGGCCCGGAATGGAATGGCAGCCACCAACCACCCGCTTGCCACCCAGATTGCCATCGACATACTCAAGCGGGGAGGGACAGCCGTGGATGCAGCCATTGCAGCGAACGCTTTTTTGGGATTTGCCGATCCGGGAAACAACGGCATTGGGGGTGACTTATTTGCCATTGTCTGGGATGCGAAAACACAAGACTTGTATGGAATCAACGCCAGCGGAAAGTCACCCGCCAGTTTGTCGGTAGCCAAATTTAAGGCTGAAATCGATGCCGGCAACAGCTACAAGACTGGTGCGCTTTCGGTGACAACGCCGGGTGCGGTGGGCGGCTGGTTTGCCTTGCACGAAAAATTTGGACAGTTGGAATTCGCCGACTTGCTGGAGCCCACCATTCGTTATGCCCGGGAAGGCATTCCCTTTTCTTCCGAAGTATCGGATAATTTTTCGACCGTCAATTTGGGGCCTGGTAATCCATCTTTTAGGGAAACGTACTATACAAGTGAAGGCCGGCTTCCGCGCTTAGGGGAGGTTTTTTCAAATCCAGACCTGGCGAATACCCTGGAAATCATCGCCAAACAGGGGAGGGACGGGTTTTACAGGGGAAAGGTCGCCCAAACCATCGCCGATCAGGTACAAGCGGAAGGTGGCTACCTCAGCACAGAAGATCTGGCAAACAACGCGCCCGAATGGGTGGATCCGGTATCGATCAACTACCGTGGTTACGCTATCTGGGAAATGCCTCCCAACGGTCAGGGAATGGCGGCACTTCAGATGCTGAATATCCTCGAAGGGTTCGACCTGGCAAGCATGGGCTATGGCAGTGCCGCCCATATTCATACCTTTTTAGAAGCCAAAAAGTTGGCCTATGCGGACATGACTACCTACTATGGCGATCCCAACTTTGGTAGCATTCCTATTGATCGGTTGCTGTCCGAAGATTATGCCGTGGAGCGTAGACAATTGATCGATCCCGATCGGGCGGGAAGTTTTACAGAGGGGCTGACCTCCGGTGACCACACGATCTACCTGACGGTAGCGGATGGCGAGGGCACTATGGTTTCGCTGATCCAAAGCAATTCGGCACTTTTTGGTTCCCGGGTGGTGCCGCCTGGCTTGGGCTTTGTGCTGCAAAACCGAGGCGCGGGTTTTATTCTGGAAGAAGGGCACATCAACACCTATGCACCCGGCAAGCGCCCGTTTCATACCATTATTCCGGCATTTGTAACGAAGGACAACCAACCGTTTATGAGTTTTGGCCTGATGGGTGGAGACATGCAAACCCAGGGACACGTGCAGATCATTACGAATATCATCGATTTTAAGATGAACCTGCAGGAAGCCGGGGACGCCCCGCGAATCTATCACCGGGATGAGAACCTCGCCAGTGGCGGCACCTATCTGGAATCCGGCTTTGACTACGAAGTAATCCGTAGCCTGATGGACAAAGGGCATACCTTGCGAATGGGAAAGGGTATCTTTGGAGGTTACCAGGCCATTATGCGTAAAAACGGGGTGTATTACGGGGCTTCCGAATCTAGGAAAGATGGACAAGCGGCGGGGTATTAGTGGTGTAATCCTAAGATTTTTGTACGTAGAATACGGCCACTCCTTATGTATCCATTTCCCTAATTGATCTGCTTGGCTTTTGATACGAGCATGGGTATCCGAAAGGAGTATCAGTCCTGCAGAGAAATCGAATCCCCCATGCTACGATTGAGGGTTCTGATAAATGGCGTATCCGAATCCCGAAGGGATGAAACCTATGATTAACGATCAGCCCATCGGTTAAATCCCGAAGGGATGACAGGATTATAGCAAGGGGACGATTTCCTAATCACCAAAACCCCGGCGGGGTGATATAGCTCCTTTCTGTCTTCTTCGTAACGAAGACCCCTAAAACAATCCCTTTTTTTCTCAACAACGTGAATGTCCCGTCGTCTTTCCCACTCCTTTACTCGTACTTGCTCTTTCCCCATCAAAGCCCACCAGATACGCAATTAATTACCGTAGTGGCGCTGGGCACACGATGATCCTGAACACAGTTTTTGACGGTAAAAGGTGGTCAAATATCTTTGATTTTTACCCAAAGCAAACTATATTGATAAGTATTTGTAGAGGGACCTTGCAATATCACCCCTACGGGGTTTATCGAATAGTTGGTTTTATATTGGCTATAATCCTTACATCCCTTCGGGATTACCTGAAATGAAATTGACGGTAAAAGGAAATTGGTTTTTTCTTGTTACCCTGATTAATCGCTAGGTGACAACCTGCAGATAGGAGCGAGGTGTAAAGCCAAAAGAAAGACATCATCAATACCAAAAATGAATCACCCAATTGGACCGACTTTCCCTGATACGGAAGGAATGACAGGAGTGTAGCGTTGCTAACAAATAGAAATTTAGAGCGGTCACATATACCCTTGTGTTTCAAGGATCGAAAATATTCGTTTATTAGCTCATTATTGTTATTCACAAGTTAATTAATATCAAAAATCATGGCAGGTACCTTCTCTCAAATTTATATCCACTATGTTTTCGCTGTAGAGCGCAGGGAAAATTTGTTAGAAAAGCCCTGGCGTGAGGAAGTATTTAAGTACATAGCAGGTATTATAAAAGGGAAAAAGCAGAAACCGATCATCGTAAATGGAGTATCCGATCACGTCCATGTTTTTGTAGGATTAAAACCAGTGGTCAGCATTTCGGATTTGGTCAGAGACATCAAAAATAATTCCTCTAATTTTATCAACGATCAAAATTTTTTGAAAAGTAAATTTTCCTGGCAAGAAGGATATGGCGCATTTTCCCATTCCCATTCTCAACTGGACACCGTTTATCAATACATAGCAAACCAGGAAAATCACCACAGAAAGAAAACATTTAAAGAAGAATACATTGAGTTTCTTCAAAAATTTGAAATTGAATACCAGGAGAAGTATTTGTTTGAATGGCTGGATTGATGGTATTACCCCTTTCGGGGCTTAAGCTGAATAGGATGTTTATCGGCAATGATTCTTGCATCCTTTCGGGATTGAGGAGATTATGTTACAGGTAAGGTTTTGTCCCATTTCCCTAATTGATCTGCTTGGCTTTTGATACGAGCATGGGTATCCGAAAGGAGTATCAGTCCTGCAGAGAAATCGAATCCCCCATGCTACAATTGAGGGTTCTGATAAATGGCGTATCCGAATCCCGAAGGGATGAAACCTATGATTAACGATCAGCCCATCGGTTAAATCCCGAAGGGATGACAGGATTATAGCAAGGGGACGATTTCTTAATCACCAAAACCCCGGCGGGGTGATATAGCTCCCCACAGTACAGGGGATTAAAAATGGACAAAATAATCGTACAGGAGTTCGCTGCAGCATGGAATAATCAACCCATACATTCAATTCCGAAGGGATGACAAAATGATTTGGAATAAAATGTAATGATTCCAATAAGATTTGCTCCTTTGAATCTCCAAAAGTCAGAAAACTTGTCTGTGAATTGAGCCTGCTCCGCGCGTTCTGCCACAAAAACAGTTTTTCCAACAGCTCAGAGAGAGAGACCCATTCCTACGAAAACTACAAAAAAAAACCGACCCAATGGAGGAAATATCCTCCATTGGGTCGGTACACCGTTGGCCGACCAGGGCTCGAACCTGGACTCTTCTGAACCAAAATCAGACGTGTTGCCAGTTACACCATCGGCCAAAAAAGACAGCGCCTTACGCGCTCTTTTTTAAGTGTCACAAATGTAGCCGAACTTTCTTTTTAATGCAAATCCCGCTCTTAGGAATTTTTTATTTTTCCCATTAATCCACTTGTGCTCAGAAAGAAAGATTCCATAGCCTTCCACCTGCCCCTGCAGCGGCGCACAGTCCCGCCCAAAATACACCTCTTATGCCTCCTTCCCTTCCTTTCGTTTCCCGCTTGCAATTAAATCGATAATTTACCTTATACATTAGCCCTGCCTGCCTTGGCATAATAGAATTTGGCTAGCTCCCGTATTGTGGCCAATTTTCGGTTCAATATTTCGATGCAATACCATCTTCTTTGAAAATTAACCGTCCCATGCCTTTCCGATTACCGTTTTTCCTGCTGCTTGCCTTTGTTTTTACGTCTTTTTCGCTTTTTGGTCAGCAAAAATACACCGGCACCATCGTAGATAGCGATACCAAAGAGCCGCTTTTCGGGGCCTACGTTTTTCTAAAAGACAGTGAAGGCGAAACCCTCAGCTCGTCCTACACCGATTTTGATGGGGTGTTTCAGATCAACAAACCGGGAAAAAACAGTTTTTTGGTGGAAGTGTCCTTTATTGGCTACCAAACCCTGCAAAAAAACGTCAACGCACCTTCAGGAAACGACCTGGGAACCTTTGAACTGCAGAGTGATGGACAGGAGATGGAAGCCTTTGAGCTTTCTGCCGATGCGCTGACCGGGGAAGTTCGGGGAGATACGGTGGCCTTCAACGCCAATGCTTTCAAAACTCGCCCCCAGGCCGACGCCGACGAATTGGTCCGGAAAATGCCCGGTGTGGTCATTCAAAATGGGGTGATCGAAGTTCAGGGGGAAGAAGTAAAGGAAGTGCTGGTCGATGGGCGACCGTTTTTTGGGGACAATCCGGCAGCTGCGCTCAAAAACTTACCCGCGCAAGTGGTATTGAAAATTGAGTTTCTGGACCAGCAGAGCGACGAAGCCCGCCTGACTGGCTTTGACGATGGGGAAACCACCAAAACCATCAACATCATCACCAAGCCGGGCATGCGTGCCGGCAGGTTTGGGAAATTTTACGGAGGCTACGGCACAGACAACAATTATATTGCCGGTGGCAACATGAACTTCTTTAACGGTGCCCGTCGGCTTTCCATCCTGGGATTGACCAACAATATCAACCAACAGAATTTTGGCGAAGACGACCTGGGAAACCTCAATAGTGACGATAGCCGTCGTGGTGGCAACGAACTGGCAGTAGGGGAGTTGCCCGGCATCACCACCACCAATGCGGTAGGCGTCAACTTTTCCGACGAATACCTGGGCGAAAAACTGAAAGTGACGGGTAATTACCTATTCAACGACCGCGACAATGTACTTACCCGAAGCTCTTCCCGGGAATATATCCTGCCCAACGATAGCTTGCAGCTGTACAACGAAGACCGCAACAACCAGACCCGGACCCAAAGCCACCGGATGAGCGCACGCATCGATTACGAAATCGACGAACGGCAGGCCCTTATCCTACGACCACGAATCGGACTGGATTACCGTAAGTCCACCACCATTCGGGATGCATACAATTTGTTTGATGCAGCCACTCCGATCAGCCAGAATCAAAATACCACCGTTTCGGAAAGACAATCCATGAATTTCAGGAACTCTCTGATTTACCGATACAATTTCGCAAAGGAAGGAAGAACCTTGTCTACATACATATATACCAGCACCTACGACAGCGACAGCCAATCGGACCTGGTCGCCGCTAACCGGAATTTCCAGACGGCCAACGTCGATTCCCTGATTCAATTCCGGAACAGCCTGTATTCCAGTCTGTATTACAGTACCGGTGTCAGTTATTTTGAACCCCTGGGAGAGCGTTCACGCTTGCGAATAGAGTACCGGCTTTCCAACAATGCCTCCGATACGGATCAGACGGTAGAGGTTCAGGAACCGGAAACAGACATTATCCGGTTGGACACTGCGCTGACCAACCGTTTTGAAAACCAATACATGACCCAGCGGGGCCGTATCGGATACAGCTATAAATCCGAAAAGGTATCCCTGTACAGCACGGTCAGCTACGAATCGGCATCCATTGATAGCGACCGGCTATTCCCGGGCTTCGAAAATACCCAGCGTACCTTTTCAAACGTGCTGCCAAGACTGGTGGTCAATTACCAGATGGGAGAATACAGCAGTTTGCGGGTGGACTACAATACCGATACCGACGCCCCTTCCATCCGGCAGCTCCAGGATGTCATCAGCAATTCCAATCCCATGCAGATTTCCAATGGGAACCCGGATCTGAAACAGGAATACAGCCACCGTCTATTTACACGGTTTCGCAAGATCAATCCGGAGACCAATCGTTCGTTAATGTTTTTCCTATATGGAAACATCCGGCAAGACTATATCGGAAACGAGACCTTTATCGCACCAAAAGATACACTGATCCAAAACGAGGTGTTGCTGAATCAGGGCGGACAATACACGCGGCCCGTAAACTTGAACAATTACTACGTGGCGCGCTTGTACGGAAGCTATGGGTTTCCGCTAAAATTCATGAAAAGTAACCTGAATATCAATTCTTCCTTCACGGTACGCAACCGGCCAGGGATCATCAATGACCAGGAAAATTTCAATACCAACACCACATTCAGCCAGGGAATCAACCTGAGTAGCAATATCAACGATCGGATTGATTTCAATATCTCTTCCCGAGGGAGCTTCAATACCGTCCGAAGCAGCCTGCAGGAGGATTTGGACAATAATTTTTATACCCACCGGACACGGGCAGACCTGTTTTGGAATTTCGTGGGCGGAATCTTTGTGGGCAGCAGCGTCAATCACCAGGTGTATACGGGACTGGGTGAAGGCTTTGACCGAAGCATTTTTCTGGTCAACCTGGACCTGGGCTACCGCATCCCCCCCAGCAATAAGACCGAAATCAAGCTGACGGTTTTTGACCTGATGAACCAAAATGTCAGCATTGACCGAAACGTGACCGATGTGTTTGTCGAGGACGTCCGTACACAGGTCCTGCGTCAGTTTTTTATGCTGACGGTGACCTACAACCTGCGCCGCTTTGGAGGCTACGACATGGCCCTTTAGAACGTAGGCAACAATTGCCGAACCGTGGCTGTTTTTCTTGCGCTGGCAAACAGGGAAGTCGGGATCAATTTGCCCGGTCCTTTTCAGCGATTTCCACCTTGTACACCGTGACAAAATCCTCCTCCACTTCCGAATTGAATCGGGACAGCCACCAGAGTTCTCCGCCTCGCACCAGAAATTGGCGGTGGTCCAGGGATTCGGGTAGGTCAAGTTTTTGAATCCCCTGGCCCTGATGGTCCATGAGGAACAGGGCCGCAGGGTATTTATCCCCGATGCTTTCCCTGAAGGTACGGTAATCATCCGGATTGTCGATGGTCAGGTAACGTTCCCGATCGGCAAAATCGTATCCGGGATTGAAGGAGCTGATCAGGTAGTCCTTATAAACTTTAAGGGTGTACGTCCGCCCAGCCGTTTCATCGGAGGCAATAGATCTGGGGTCGGCTTTGGCCCGCTCGACTCCCTGACCAGCGCTGTATTCGGGATAGGCAATGGATTTCCGAAACAGCAGCCGATGCGGTGGCTGGATTGCGTAGGCATTGAGGTAGGGATCGGTGCCGGCGACGACCAGGAGTTTGTCCTCCAGGATGGTAAAACTTGGGTTCATTTCCGGAACCTCAAAGGCCTTTCCGCTGCTACGAAAGGAGCTTTCTTCTTCCAGGTGGATGATCCGTTCGGCAGAACCTTTTTCCGGGTCAAATTTGACCAGTAATTGGAACTGCTCGTAGTATTCGTCATTCGTTTTGTTGTACGCTCCCCGGGCGACCAGGCCTTTCTGGTAAAAAATGCCTTCGTGCTCCAGCAATTCGGAGTCAGCCGCGGCCCGTCCACCGAAGAATGGAACGGCTTCTTCAAAAGGCCTGTATTCGGCCAGGTTACCGGCCGAATCGAAGGTAAAAAAACCTTTGTGGGAGATCAGGAAAATACTCCCGTCGGTTTCTATCCGGGCCGGGCTCCACAAATACTGCCCGTAACTCCCTTTGTCATCCCCCTGCTTGTTTAGCGTCAGTACCTGGTTTCCCTCAAAATCGGTGAGCAGAATGGTTCCGCGCTGACGGTCGTGAAGCAGTACCCGTTTCTGGGCGGGATCTACGTCCATTAGGTCCAGTAGCCCAGGGTAGTCTACCCGAATGCTATCGGTAATTTCCAGCGCAAAGGAGCTGCTGGCTTCCTTTTCCTGCGGCTCACAGGCCACTGCCAACAGGAGGCCAAAGAATAGGGCTAGCGATTGTGTTCGTGTCATGGATTTTTTTAACTAAAATAATAAGCAAAAAGATACAATGCAAGCAATGAGCTGATTAATTGTGACTTGCAGTCCGGTGGAGCCAGCCGGGGCTCGGTACTTGTTTGCAAAGAGATTCGTACCTTTGGGGCGATGAAAGACCTTTTGGAGCGCATTAAGGGCTGTACCCACTGCACGGCCCATCTTCCTTTGGGGCCCAATCCGGTGCTTGCTGCCAGCGAACGCAGTAAGATACTGGTCATTGGCCAGGCTCCGGGTACCAAAGTGCATGCCACCGGCATTCCCTGGAACGACGCCAGCGGTAAAGAGCTGAGGCGCTGGCTGGGAGTACCTTCGGACGTGTTTTACGATTCGAGCGTTTTTGGAATCGTGCCCATGGGTTTTTGCTATCCGGGTAAAGGAAAGGGGGGCGATTTGCCGCCTCGCCCAGAATGTGCTCCGTTGTGGCACAGGGACCTGTTGGCGAGGATGCCGGATATCCAGGTCAACTTACTTATCGGACAGTATGCGCAGCAGTATTACCTGGGGAAACGCCGCAAGAAAAACCTAACGGAAACGGTCCGGCATTTTGCCGATTACCTGCCGGAATTTTTTCCTCTGGTGCATCCTTCTCCCCGAAACAAACGGTGGCAAAAACGGAACCCCTGGTTTGAGGAAGAAGTGGTTCCGGTCCTTCGGTCCTACATTCAGGGAATTTTGGGCGCCTAGCAAGGTGTTGCAGTAATAGGAGGTCCCGAATTATTTGGTTAGATGGGCTGCAATCGGCAGCTTGTTGGTTGGATAGCCTGACTATCCCCCATATAAGGCTGCCAGGCCC
The DNA here is from genome assembly GCF_009467825.1 of Cyclobacterium xiamenense. GTDB lineage: Bacteria > Bacteroidota > Bacteroidia > Cytophagales > Cyclobacteriaceae > Cyclobacterium > Cyclobacterium xiamenense. Next base: position 68,348 of record NZ_WIOK01000002.1, read on the forward strand.
GGTTTTTACCGGATTTTTTTTGTTTCCATGGCTAAATCCCCGTATTTTCCAACATGAAAAATTCAAGACGCTCATTTATAAAAAAAGCGGCCCTTGCCACAGGGACCGTTTTTGGTATTCCCCAGTACATTCCGGCAGCAGCCTTGGGAAGGGATGGGTTCGTACCTCCTTCGGACCGCATCACCCTGGCATTTATCGGCGCTGGGAATCAGGCCGGGAATGACGTGCGGGGCTTCTTGCCGGACAAGCGGGTACAGGTTACTGCCATTTGCGACGTGAATAAAAAAAGTCCCGGGTACTGGAACGGAAAGGTGGCTGGTAGGGAGTACATTCGGCAAGTCGTAGACGACTATTATTCCGAAAAGCAAGGAAAATCGTACCGTTCCGCAGTGGGCTATACCGATTTCCGGGAAGTGCTGCAAAACGACTCCATCGATGCCGTAGAGGTAGTCACTCCCGATCATTGGCACGCCATTCCGGTGATGATGGCGGCAGCGGCTGGCAAACACATCTATTGCCAGAAACCACTTTCCCTGACCGTGGAGGAAGGTCGGGCCATGAGCGATGCCGTTAAAAAGTACGGCGTCACGTTTCAGACGGGTAGTCAGCAGCGTTCCAGCCATCATTTCCGGCGAGTTTGCGAACTAGCCAGAAATGGTAGGTTGGGAGAGCTCCACACCGTTACCTGTGGTCTTCCGGGTGGAACACCGGACTTTGGGAAAACCGGTCACCTGACGGAAACGGTTCCCGTGCCTTCGGATTTTGACTACGATATGTGGTTGGGTCCCGCACCGGAAGCCCCCTACAGTCCCTGCCGCACCCATGTCAATTACCGTTGGATCATGGATTATTCCGGAGGGAATGTCACCGATTGGGGTGGGCATCACCCGGATATCGCCCAGTGGGGCATGGGTACGGATCATACCGGACCGGTAAAGATCCAGAATGCCCAGGCCGTTTGGTCCGATCACCCGGTATGGAATACCGCAACCCGGTTTTATTTCGAATGTATCTATGAAAACGGTGTCAAACTAATCATTCAAAGCGATAAGGATTTTGGCGTGACCTTTCATGGATCGGAAGGTTCGGCCTGGGCTACCCGGGGCGATCACAAAACCACACCGGAAACATTGATCGATACCGTCATCGGGCCAAACGAGACAACGCTCTACCAAAGCGACAACCATTACGAAAACTTTATTGACTGCATCCTTTCGGGTGAAGAAACGGTAGCGCCCGCAGAGGTGGGGCATCGGTCCATCACTCTGGCGCACCTGGGGAATATCGCCATGATGTTGGGACAGGACCTGGACTGGGATCCGGTTAAGGAACAGTTTATTGGGAATTTTGCCGCGAATCAGTTGCTCGCTAGAAAAATGCGGGAGCCTTGGGCTTCGCTCTACCGGAGCTTACAGGTTTAGCAGTGCTCAGGGGAGTACGTTGCCCGAAAGTCCATTTTTCCTGACGAAAGTCAGTTCGGTGGCTGAGGGTTTTTAGGTTTTTTGGTAGGTGTAGGGAGTAGCTTTGTATTTCCACTCTTTTTGAATCGTCAATAAGAGCACGTATTACCGTATCAAATTACCCTTTATGTCAAAAATTCATAGTTTTCACATCCCGGTTATGGGGCTGGGATTCACGGTCGATAGCCCGCTGAAAGTTGCCCGCTTTGGAATCGCCTCCGTTGTTTCCATTATGGACGATCAATTGCTGGAAGAAATGCGGCGACTTTATTCCAAAAAGTTGGGAATTCCCTACGTACCCATCGAAGAAAAAACAGCAGATGCACGGGCACGTAGGGTCCGGGAGTACTTGGATTTTCTACAGACTGCCGTGACCGGGCAGGTTGAGGAACTGAAAAACCAGGCTTTTGGCAAAAACAGCGAGATAGATACGTATTTCAGCTTATTGCCCGAAGCCCATCCCCTTTACCGGCTATACAGCCGCATGCAGCAGGCAAGTGGTACCGAACAGCTGGCTTTGCAGGAGGAATTAAGAAGGGAAATCGTACCGGGGAGCATTGATGTGAACATCATGACCAAGGTCGATAAACTCAATTACGATAAGGACGGGCAGGCCTTACCGCGCGAATTCTCCGATGCCCTGGCCGCGTTGCGCGGATTCGCTCAGAGTGAGGTAAGCGGCGGGGTGGTGTTTTCTGCGGGTATGAACCCTGCTTTGTACAGCTACCTGGGCGAATTTCCGGATTTCTTTCCGGATCGGGAGGGGAAGCTGAAAAAGCCGATAATTTTGAAAGTTTCCGATTACCGGTCGGCATTGATTCAGGGGAAATTTTTGGCAAAAAAAGGACTTTGGGTGTCGGAATTTCGCATTGAGTCCGGGTTGAATTGCGGAGGGCATGCCTTTGCTACGGACGGGTTTTTGGCGGGACCGATTTTGGAGTCTTTTAAGGAAAACAAGGAAACCCTTCGCCAGGAGTTGCTAGGCCTTTGTCAGCAGGCCCTACAGGAAAAAAACCTGCCCTCCTTGCCGGAGAATGTGCGCCCGAAAATCACCTACCAGGGCGGTATCGGGACCGCCGAGGAAAACGAAATGCTACTCAACACCTACGAATTGGATGGAACGGGTTGGGGGAGCCCCTTTTTACTGGTGCCCGAAGCGACGAGTGTGGATTCAGATACCCTGGATCGGTTGCTAGCGGCCAAAAAGTCGGACTTTTACCTGAGTCGGGCCTCTCCCTTGGGTATTCCTTTCAACAATCTTCGAAACAGCAGTGGAGAGGAACAGCGAAAGGCACGTATCGACCGGGAGCGGCCGGGAAGCCCCTGTTACAAGAAGTTTCTGTCCACCAATACGGAATTTACGGATAAGCCCATTTGTACCGCTTCCAGGCAATACCAACTCTTAAAAATCAAGCAGCAACAGGCCGGAGAAATTTCCGCATCAGCCCTGGAAGAAATCCTGGATAAGGATTGTTTGTGCGAGGGCTTATCGGCGCCTGCCATACTTGCCAGAGGGGAAACACCCCGGAGAAATCTGAAAGCAGTGACCATTTGTCCCGGACCCAACCTGGCCTATTTCAAAGGGACATTTAGCTTAAAGGAAATGGTGGACCATATTTACGGCAAGATACAGCTGACGCTGGATGCTGAGCGGCCGCACGTATTCCTGAAAGAATTGCAGCTGTACGTGCAACACCTGAAAAGTGAAATCGAGACCGCAGTACCCGGAAATGCACGGAAGTTCGAAAGTTATGTGGAGAAATTCCGAAAGAACCTGGCAGACGGAATTGGCTATTACCAAGAGTTAACCTCTCTATGGACAGCAGAGAACGAAGTGCTGCTGGCGAAATTGAAAGAGCAAGTCCTGGGATTGACCTGGGAATTGGAACAGGTCTAATAGTTTTCCCATACAGAGGCGGACGGAGGTATGCGAACAGGATTTCCCGGGCGCCACTGATGATGTTTTTCCTGAAATGAAGACGCGTGCTTAACAAAAAAGGCAAGCCCGACCCCATTTTGGATCGGGCTTGCCTTTTTTAGTGCGTCGCTTCCAATCAGTCGGCAGCCTGCTCTTTTTTTACTTCATGCGCTGTGGGGTAGTCCGTGTATCCTTTGGCTCCCGGTATGTAAAAGGTATCCTGGTCCCATTCGGTAAGGGGCAGATTCTTTGCGATGCGGCTGACCAAATCGGGATTGGAAACAAAGGGTTTGCCAAAAGCAACGGCATCAGCCAGGCCTTTCTCCAGAAACAAATTGCCCTTGTCCCGGTCAAAACCGCCGTTGATGATCAGGTTTCCGCGGTATTTTGGTCGGTACCTTTTGGCGATTTGCGTTTCTGCATGGGGCAAGCTGGACACATCCGTAAAGGGTTCGGACAGGTGCAGGTAGGCCAGGTCGTAGTCGTTTAGTTTTTCGACGATATAGTCAAAGGTAGGGATCGTTTCTTCGTCCAGGGTCATTCCAAACAAACCGTGCAGGGAGGGGTTTAGGCGAACACCCACGCGGTTTTCGGGAAGAACTTCCTTTATCGCATCGATGATCTCAAAGAGAATCCTGGCCCGGTTCGGGATGCTTCCCCCGTAGGCATCGCTGCGAACGTTGGAGGTGCGACTAAAGAACTGGTGCAGCAAATAGCCGTTTGATGCGTGGATTTCTACCCCGTCAAAGCCGGCCTCAAGGGCGTTTTTGGCGCCGTTGCGGAAATCCAGAATGGTTTGCTGAATCTCCTCCAGACTCATCTCTTTGGGAGTGACGGTCTCTTTGAATCCCTCCGGTGTAAAGGATTTGGCTTCCGGATTGATCGCAGACGGAGCCAGGGGCAGATCACCCCCGTGAAAATCCGGGTGGGAGATTCTCCCTACGTGCCAAAGCTGAATGAAGATACGTCCGCCTTCCTCGTGAACCGCCTCGGTAACCTTTTTCCATCCTTCCACCTGAGCGGGGGTATGGATTCCGGGGGTGTTGACATACCCTACCGCTCGTCGTGAAATTTGGGAGCCTTCGGTAATGATAAGTCCGGCCGTCGCCCGTTGCCGGTAATAGGTTGCATGCAGCTCCGTAGGGGCCTTTTCCGGGTTATCCGCCCGGCTACGGGTCATGGGCGCCATCAGGATGCGGTTTTTTAGATTCAGGTCCGCCATGTTCCAGGCCGTCAGTAACGCATTGGTTTTCATAATTTCTAGTTGGTTTAGCTACGTCGGTTTCTTTTTCAATCCTGCCGATCACGCAGCTGCCAGGCAGGCGGAATCGGTAGGGTGTGTAGACAACATATGTAGTTACATGAAAAGTTCTCTTGATCGGTAACGAGTTCTTCGAAATACGGATTTTTCCATGACTACCAGTCGGTTTATTATTTGGCCGACAAAAAAAGATAAAAATATCCTTTTTGTCAGATATGTAGTATCTTTGGAAAACGATGGGAGGGATGGGGTCCGGGCGCGCTTCAGGATCCCTGATTTCTTCAAAAACATATTGGTTACAAAAAATTACGGTATAGGATGGATTTGGACATGCGAACAGCCAGTTTGGGAGCCATTGTCACGGCAAACTCCTGGACAACCGACGTTTTTGACGCGTACGGAATTGATTATTGTTGCCGTGGATCGGAGCGCCTATCGGATACCTGTGAGCGCCTATCGATCCCCTTGGACCAGATCGCAGACCAACTGCAATCCTATGTTGATCATCACGCTTCGCCGCGGTTTTCCTTTGATTTCTGGCCGATGGGGCTTTTGGCCAGTTATATTGAGCGGAAGCATCATCGGTACGTAAAAACACAAATTCCCTTACTGGTGAATTTGTTCAAGGAAGCATTGCATGAACCGTCCGAACAAATGGACATCCTATTCGAGGTGAAGCAGGTATTTTGGAAAGTCGCGGAAGACCTGTTAGACCATATCCAACGCGAAGAGCGAATTCTTTTTCCCTATCTACGAAAAATGGAGGCCAATGAAGAGGGCGATATTCCCTTTGCTGCGCCGCATTTCGGTACGGTTCGGCACTCCATCATTACCTTGTTTCGGGAGCATGAAAAAGAGGGGATATGGCTGCAGCAGATCCGAGACATTACGAATAATTTTTCCCTGCCTGCACAAGCAGGTTATTGGGAGCGACTACTGTTTCCACAATTGGCCGCCTTTGAACAGGATATGAAGACACACCTCCATTTGGAAAACAACATTCTTTTTCCAAAGGCGCTAGCTGTGGCTGAGAAAGTTGGTGCCGGGGCTTAACTCAGTTTACATGAAAAAGATACCCCCTGCATACCTCTTACCGCTTGTGGTTGGTGGCCTACTTGCCGGACTCTTGGGAGGCTGGTTGAGGCTGGGATACGGTGGTTTTTCGGCTCCCCTGGCAGCGGCTCATCACGGAGTCCTGATGGTGGGTGGGTTTCTGGGTACCCTCATTTCTCTGGAGCGGAGTGTAGTCATGAAAAACCCGGCCTGGCTACTGCTTCCCTTACTGAGTGGACTATCCATCCCTTTATTTCTCGGCGGTTGGCACAAAACGGGAGCCATTTTTTTGTTGATTGCCAGCCTGGGTTTGCTGGTGCTGCTGTACAAGCAATCGCTACGGACGTCGGATGTGCCTACTTACCTCATTGCTTTTGGGGGCGCCTGTTGGATGTTGGGAAATTTCACGTATCTCTACACCGATTTTGTGGTCCTTTCTACCGGCTGGTGGATGGCATTTTTGTTTTTTACCATCCTGGGCGAACGATTGGAGTTAAGCCGCTACTTGTCCGTTCCGATACGCATGTACCGCCTGCTGTACCTGCTGCTAGCTGCCCACTGTATCGGTTTATTGCTGCCCTTTCACCTGTGGGGGAGAGTAGTTTTGGGTGCTTCGGCGCTGGGTGTGGGGATTTGGCTGCTACGCTACGACATGGCGCGCCATGGGGTCAAAAAGCCCGGTAAGTTTCGGTACATCGGTTTTGGGTTATTAGTGGGCTATGCCTGGCTGGTACTGCATGGCCTGGTACTGCTTTTCCTGGACAACCACCCCTTTCATTACGACCTGTATTTGCATACCTTTTTCCTGGGATTTGTCTTTTCGATGATCTGGTCACATGCGCCGATTATCTTTCCAGCAGTCTTTGGGATTAAAGTTGACGTATTCCATCCGCTGCTGTGGTGGGTATGGGGAGTTTTTCAGCTTAGTTTGGTAGCACGTATCGCCTCCTCCTGGGCTGGCTGGCCTTCCTGGCGCTTTTTCTTTGGTGCGCTTAACGGGTTTTCCATCATTGCTGTTTTTCTGTCCATGGCCCTGGTCGTGGGTTTTCGATGGCGAGCTATCCACCTCAAATCTTCCGGTATGCAAACCGGGAGTCAACGATCTGGATTGGAATAAAAAAGGATAGGCAATGAGTGGTTCCTTGTGTATCTTTGTTCGTAGAAACCATGGCTAAACGAATCGTATCCTACGGCGTTCCCTTTTTACTGGCAGGCTTGTTGCTCGTGCAGAGTGTCTCGCTGTCCCTGATTCAGTTGGACTTTATGTGGAACAGAGAGACGATTGCTGCCTTGTTTTGTGTCAATTTGGACAAGCCGGAGATGAATTGCGCGGGATCCTGTGAATTGGGGCGGCGATTGGAAAAGGCGGCCGATACGGAACAGCCACACGATCTTCGCCTGGTGGAGTCAATCTCCGCGGTTTTTGTGCTTGCGACCGCCTATGTTTTCCCGGCACGTTTCGGTTTCAAAATGCCCGATCAACGCCTGGCTGTTTACACCGTGTATGGTAGTGGTCAAGTTTTTCCTGCTGGTATTTTTCACCCGCCCCGGCTTTGATTTTATTTCTTACGGTGTAGCCAGGCAATGGCAGTAGTGACGGTAGACCTTCGGAATACCGCCTCCCGGTACCGCTCAATCGGGTATCCCTGTGCGTAGAAATACGATGATAGGTAGCACCCCTTTTGGCCAGACGGTTCGCTGCCCATGCCCCCCTGTCGCTAGCCAGTTGCTGGCTTTCCCCCAAGGAGAAGACCCAGGGTGATACATGCTACACAATTCAAAAAAGCCAGTCAGTATCTTCGTAACACCTTCACGGTTCCTAACCAACGGTACCCTGTTTCACGCATTTCCCCATTCGGGAAATCCAAAAATTTGATTTCAATGAAAACGATCTTTATATATGTGCTACAAGCCATGCTATTGATGGCTCCACTTGCGATTATTCATGCCCAAGAGGGCAAACCTTTGCAGATTTTTGATGCGGAGGATGGTGCGCCCATTTCCGGATTCAGATATCGGTATGGTACACAGCTTGGGAGCAGCGATACTTCCGGAACGATCTTTTTGCGAAGGGATCCGGGCAGTAGGTTGCGGTTGCAACACCTTCGGTACGGGACATGGGAACTAACCGAATCCGCTTTTGACCGGCTTTGGGAAACTGGCAGCAGTACCTGGCAGCCGGAATGGATGGAGCTTTCGCCGGTTTCGGTCATTTCCATTGGCATCCCTCAGGAAAAGGATCAGCAAATTGCCTTTTCGGCCCGGGAGAAGCTGCATCACGACGCGGGGGCTTTGCTCAACGAAAACCCCATGATTTCTTCCATCCGCAAGAGTGGTGCCTTCGGCTTTGACCCGGTGATGCGGGGCTTTAAATACGATCAGATCAATGTGGTGGTGGACGGATTGCAATCGGCCACTGCGGCCTGCCCCAACCGGATGGACCCACCTACCTCCCAGATAGCGCTGGGCCGGATGCAAAAGGTGGAATTACTCAAAGGGCCTCATGCGCTGCGCTACGGGATTGGACTGGGTGGAACTCTAAACTTTGTGAGCGAAGCTCCGGAATTTGTCGAAAACCCGGCTACCTACGGCAGGTTTTCAAGTATGTGGGAGCAAAACGGGCAGGTGCTGCGAAACGAAGGGAAGTTGGGTTGGCGAACACAGCAGGCGGATATGGGGCTTATCGGTTCCTGGTCCCGGGGTTCGGATTACCGGGACGGTGCAGGGAATACCGTACCCGCTTCCTTTATGCGCGCCTCCGTCGGGTTCTACGGGGATTTTGCCACCGGGGCGGGAGAAAATTTGTCGGTGAATCTTAACCGGAATTTTGCCCGCGACGTGGCGTTCCCAACGCTGCCAATGGACCTACGAAAAGACGATACCTGGATGGCAAATGCCAGATTTAAGAAGTCCTTTGAGGGGCGGCTGCTAAAATCCATTACCCAATCGGCCTACCTTAGCAAAGTAGACCATTTGATGGACAATGGCTTACGCGAGATAAATCGCCGGATGATGGATGCCCGAACGCCGGCAAAAACTGCCAATGCAGGGGGACGGGTAGAAGGAGAATGGCACCCGGGTACCGGTCGACTGTTTGCCGGTCTGGATTTCCGAAGCGAAAAGGCTGAAGGAACGCGGGAACGGACCTTTCTGATGGGACCGAACGAAGGCAAAACCCTGTTGGACAATGCCTGGCAAGAGGCGCTGATTCAGAAATTCGGTGTTTTTACCGCCTATTCGCTTCCCTTGAAAGCAGGGATGTTTAGCATCTCTGGCCGTCTGGACATGAACCGGGCACAGGCCCTGGACCCAACCGTTGAATTCAGCCAGCAGTTTGAGGAAATTTCCACCGTTCAAGCCAACCCGGGTTTGTCGCTGGGATGGCAAAATGACCTCAGCGATCGCTGGCAAATCGGTATTTGGCTTGCCCGCGTCAGCAGAAGCGGCAGCCTTACCGAGCGGTACATCCATTATTTTCCGGTAGGGTTGGATCCCTACGAGCTTCTGGGGAACCCACAACTGCAATCCGAAACCAACAACCAATTCGACCTGAGTCTTCAGCACCGCACCGAAGGCCTTTCCATCTCAGTCAGCTTGTTTGGGGCTTACCTGAATGACTACATCACGGGAGTTCGCACCGATCTTGCACCCCGACTGCCCCAAAGTCCCGGAGTCAGGCAGTTTATCAATGTGGAGGAGGTACTAAAAACCGGGATGGAATGGTCCATTGAGCACCGGATCGGCGGCAACTGGTCGCAATCCCTTATGGCCGCCTATACCTATGGTCAGGATCTCAGGCATCAGGAACCCCTCCCGGAAATTGCGCCCCTGGATCTACGCTATTCCTTGCAGGGAAAGCACCTGGACGGAAAGCTGACTTCGGTGCTTCGATGGCGGGCTGTTGCTGCGCAACATCGCGTCTCTTCCCGCTTTGGTGAATCCACCACGCCCGGGTTTCATTTAGTGGACCTGGAGGGAGGGTACCGGTTGCTGCCCGCCCTGACGCTCCGGGCTTCGGTACACAATTTGCTGGATCAGACGTATTACGAGCACCTGAACCGACCCATACGAAGTCAGGCCGGGCCGTTGTTTGCACCCGGCCGAAATTTTAGGTTGATGGTTAGTGTAGACTTCTAAAAAAGATAATTAAGTATTTTATTTGCCCGGTAATCTGATTATCTTTGTTTTTGTTTACTTTTGAAAGAAAGCGAAACAACTGAAAAAACGATCCATGCATAAACCACTAAAGAGGCACGAAGCGTTGGTACCCTTGTCGAGGGACCACCATTTTGGCTTGCTATTGGTGTGGAAGATCCGGCAAGGGCTGGCCTTTGAGGTACGCCTTACGCGTATTCGCGATTACGTGATTTATTACGTTGGGCACCGGATTCTTCCTCACTTTCAATTGGAAGAAGCGGAGGTGTTTCCCATTTTAGAGGCGAATGATTCGCTGCGGCAACAGGCCGAGGAGCAGCACAAAGCGATTCGAGCGACTTTTGACGGGATCAAGCGGGGAGCGCCGGAAGCGATGTCCCAGCCATTGGACGAATTAGCCGAGCGTCTGGAAGCACACATTCGGTTTGAAGAACGAACCCTGTTTGAACACATGCAGGCAGTCCTATCACCCGAGAGGCTGGAGCGCTTGGGAAAAAAAATAGCCGCAAGTCACCGGTTTGCGGACGAAATATGGGAAGATGAATTTTGGAAAAAAGATAACTAGAAGCGCATGTTTTCGAAAGCTTGTGAATACGGGATCAGAGCAGTGATCTACATTTGGTCTCAGAATAAACGTGGGATCAAACTCGGCGTAAAGGATATTTGCAAAGAAATTGATGCCCCGGAATACTTCACGGCAAAGATTTTACAATCCCTAGCGAAGCAAAATTTGGTTAGTTCGACCAAGGGGCCGAACGGAGGATTTTATATCGACACGGACCAGGAAAAAATGCGTTTATTGGATCTGGTAATTGCCATCGACGGTGATTCCCTGTTCAAGGGCTGCGGATTGGGCTTGAAGCATTGTTCGGAACAGCATCCTTGCCCCATTCACGGTGAGTACAAGGTCATACGGGAGGGACTCACGCGCCTGTTGGCGGACAAAAGTTTAAAGGAATTAGCGGAGGAGGTGTCTTCTGGAAAAGCGACACTCTCCACCGTTATGGTTACCTGATGTAGGAATAAACGACGGGAAAGTGGAAGCGAAGAAGAGAGAAATTGGTACCCTGGAAGAAATTCGCGAATTGGTGGATTTGTTTTACGGTAAGGTAAGAAACGATGACTTGTTGGGTCCTGTTTTCGACAAGCGAATCGGCGATCACTGGGACGTTCACCTGGATAAAATGTACCGGTTTTGGCAAACCGTTTTGCTTCAGGAGCACAGGTACCAGGGGAGTCCGTTTACGCCGCATGCAAGCATGCCCATCGGCGCGGCACATTTTCGTCGCTGGCTACAATTATTTGAGGAAACGCTGGAAGAAAATTTCACGGGAGAAAAGGCGGAAGAGGCCCGATGGCGCGCTGCGAAAATGGCAGAAATGTTTCAGCTCAAAATTGCCTATTACCGGGATCACTCCATCCACCCAATTGGCTAGTTTTTCTGGGATACCTGTAGAATTTGCGCGATGATTTCGTCGTTTTGCAGACCCAAGCCTTCTTTCTGGTAGGTAAGAACTCCCTCTGTATCGAAAACGCTGATGATGTTCGAATGGGAAAAATCGATTGGGTCGATTCGCTTGTATTTCATGGAAAGAACGTTGGCAAACTCCCTTACACCGGCTTCCGTGCCTTGCAAAAAGAGCCATTGCTCCCCATCCATACCGTTATCGGCTGCAAATTGCTTTAATTTCTCGGGATGGTCGTTTGTTGGGTCGATGCTGACCAGAATGTATTGCGGTGGTACGGATACGTCCGGTGCGGCTTTCGCTTCGATGGCCCGCATGTCCGCAACCAGCCTGGGGCAGGCCGTTTTGCAGGCGGTATAGATCATGACCACCACCAAGGGCTGCCCCTTCAAATCTTCGAAGGAAATGGACTTGCCCCGGTGGGTATTCCAATCGGAGGGAAGCTGGTAGATGGACATGTCGTTAACGGTGGTCGGTTCGGCCAGATTCATGGCGGGACCCTTTTTTTCCTGGGGACTGCAGCTGAGCAACAAAAGAGAAATCGCGATAATAAATAGCTGTGCGGTTTTCATGGCGGTAGTTGTTTTTTGTTTACGAAAGATTTCTAGTTACTTGTTGGGTAGGGGCAAATCCGCCGCGCAGCGAAAGCCCAGGTTGGTCAGGGAGTAGCGGGCCTTTAGGCTGGAGCGCATGGCATAGCGCATAAAGGCGGCATAGTTCATCAGGTCATTGGCACCGAGCGCTCCGCTGGCACAAAACAAGCCCAAATCCGTATTGCCGTTGTTTCGGGATTCGCCCGTCAGGATTATGGCGTTAAAGTCTTCGGCCCATTCCCAGACCAGTCCATGTAGGTCATGGATTTCCCAGATGTTGGGCTCCTGATTCCCTACGTGGGTGAGGTAGGATTTGGGTTGCTCGTAGCCGGACAGGATGGCCCGGGTAAATAGGCTGTCCTTCCGGGCGTCTTTTTCGGCGGTACTGGCCATGGCCACGTATTCCCATTCGTCTATTGTTGGCAAGCGCTTGTCCAGGCATTCGCAATAGGCTTTTGCAGCAAACCAGGAAACCTGAACCACAGGGCTGTTTTTTTAACCGTTCCGGAAAGGTATCGTCGTCTTCCCAGAAAAGCAGGTACCGCTCGTCGGCAAACAGGCGGGCTACTTCCGATTTTCTCCATTTGGGGTTTTCCCGGACAAATTTCAGAAAATCTGCATGGGTGACCGGGGTCGGATCCATGTAAAAGTCCGCCACCTGAACCAGTTCTTCACCGGTACCGTAGAGGGGCCTGTAGGTCCCGCCGGAAATGGCGACCATTTGGGCATGCAGGCTTGGAGCCTGCATGCCGAGTAGGATAAGGAGTAGGACCGGTTTCATTTTCTTCGGGCCTGGACCATTTCCGGCTGGATGACCGTACCATTGTTCCCCAACTTTGGTACACGTAGCGTCCGGGATTAATTACCTTGAAGGAAAAGGTTTTTTCATGCCCAGGTGCTACGAATGAGGCTTCTGCGCCGCCGCCTTGCCCGGTCACGGCGTGGAGGTCGATGTTGTGTGGAAGCTTGTTGTCGGGGTGGTTTTTGATGGTGAATTCCACCAGATCACCCACGCGGGTACGGATAAAGGAACCCGGTACCGAGCCGCCAAAGGTCCAGTACATGTAGGTGACGCCATCGGTCATTTCGGCTTCTTTTTCGATGATTTCCATTTCCATGTACAATTTTTTAGCGGGTCGATTTCCCGCGGGGGGAGGAAGGAGTGGCGGTGCTGTCAGTACCGCTTTCTCTTCTCCAAAAATCTTTGTTTTGGAATGGACGGCAACACTTTCGGGTTGATGAATCGTTTTGGCGGCTTCGCTACCGCAGCCCGACAATCCTACAATCAATAAAAAGATAATAGGTTAAAAAACTCCTTTAAATGGATTTGCTTGTGTATGTTTCATGGTCTAATGTGCTTAAATGTTTACCAAACATGCGGTCTTCATCAAGGATTCCGACCGATTATGGAACAAAGATAGCGGGCCATGGGAATAGAATATTGTGAGAAAATTAGCTGCGCACATGGTAGTTGTCATACTTTTTTAAAAAAAGATAAAAATATCCTAAAATTATATGTAATTTTGTTCCAGACGAAAAATAGAAGGAAATACACGGGTGTCATCTTCCTCTTTAAATACGATGTATGGTTTTGGACAGGTATGTTCCTTCAAATAACGGATCAATGAGGAAATGTTGGGTGTTGATTGCTATGCTTAATTTTTTGATCGCTGCCTGTTTTGGTGTGCTTCTTCGTGCGGCCTTTGTCTGGGAGATTGCTTGGATGGACTACCGGAATGTGCTTCACGGGCATTCGCACGTAGCGCTCCTCGGTTGGTTATATCTGGGTTTTTTTTTGCTTATTCATGCAACGCTATTACCGAAGAAAAAAGCAGGAAAATCGCTATATACGTGGATTTTCTGGCTTACACAGGTTTCCGTTACCGGAATGATGCTGGCCTTCCCCATGCAGGGATACGCAGGGTTTTCGATTTTTTTCACCACCCTTCACCTGCTTGTGAGTTACCTCATGGTTTTTTCCGTTTGGAGGGACCACGACCGTACCGATATCCGGGTGTCATTGCTGCTGAAAACCGCCTTGCTTTTCCTGGTTTTCTCTACACTAGGGGTTTGGTTGTTAGCGGTGCTGATGGCAACGGGTGGCAAGTCTGGCATCCTGTATCAGGTGGCCATTCAATTTTACCTCCATTTCCAATTTAACGGATGGTTGTTGTTCATTTTGCTCGCCCTGGTGGCAAAGCGTTTACCCATAGAGGTATTTGCCAATTATTTTCCCCCGGTATTCCTAATCCTGGTCTTTAGCCAGTTCTTGACTTTTGGCCTGGTTATCTTTTGGGCATACGGGAGCTATCTGGGGTATCTGGGTCATGCCCTGGGTGCAGCGATGCAGCTTTTGGCGGGCGCCCTGATTGTTTACCGGAGCCTGCGGGCGCGAACACCGGTAAGCCTCCATCACCCCAGTTCGGCCTTTGCTAAGGTAGCACTGTTGGTGGCCCTGATTCGGGTTTTATTCGAAGTACTTTTGGTGGTTCCCAGCCTGGCAGAAATGGCGGTACTAGTACGGCCGCTCATCATTGGATTCATTCATCTGAACATGCTGGGTCTTTTTTCCGCGTATTTGTTGTTTGCAATGCATCCAGGAGAGAAGGCTGAAAAAACGGGTCCATGGCTCTATGTAAGCCTTTTGTTTTTCTGTTTGGGTTTTTTGGGCTCCGAGGCTTACCTGTTTCTACAAGGGCTGTATTACTGGATGGAATGGGGACGGCTAACCTGGTTTTACGAAAGCCTATTGGTTAACGCCTTCTTCTTATCTCTGGGAATAGTTACATATCTAGTTGATCTTTTCAGTAAATTTTATTTTCACACCAGAATTAGGTATATTTATTTATCAAAAAAAGATATTCATACTCGAAAATCGGAAAATTAAGAATTCGAATTAAACCCAATGAACCATGAGATATGCGAAGAGATTGCTTTACGGCACGCCATTGCTCCTTCTTTTTTACTGTGCGGGACCGGAGAAGTCGGAAAATGCTACCCAAACAGCTGCCGAAAACGATGTTCCCGAGACCATCAAAATGGGAAAGGGTGTCGGTGAGTTTACCGAAGTGGAAGTTTCTGATCCCTTAAACGACGAATGGATAGAACGCGGCGAATCCATCTACGACCTGAAATGTTCGGCCTGCCACAAACTGACCGATCAGCGCGTGGTCGGGCCCGGTTTTCAGGGTGTGACCAATCGGAGAAAGCCGGAGTGGATCATGAACATGATTACCAATGTGGATGCCATGCTGGATCAGGATCCTGCTGCACAAAAGCTATTGGAAGAATGCATGACCCGCATGCCCAACCAGAATATCAAGCCGGATGATGCCAGGAAAATCCTGGAGTTTTTCCGGCATAATGATGTAGAAAAAGCCGGTCAAAAAGACCAGGCGATATAACACATACCCCTAAACCCAAGTAACTATGCGAACCAACTTGTTAAGAACGGCCTCTTTTGCAGCAGGACTTATTGTCTCCTTGTATGGCTGCGGAGGCTCAGATACCGGCCAACTAATGGAAGGGGATGCTGCGCAACAGGCGTATGTAGCACCCGGCGAGTACGACGAGTTTTATGCTTTCCTATCCGGAGGGTACAGCGGCCAGATTACCGCTTACGGCCTTCCATCCGGTAGACTGCTGAAAGAAATCCCGGTATTTTCGCAGTATCCGGAAAATGGCTATGGATACAGTGAAGAAACCAAGCCCATGTTCAATACCTCCTACGGTTTCGTTCCCTGGGATGACTCCCACCACATCGAATTGTCCCAGACCGAAGGGGAATTTGACGGACGCTGGCTTTTTGTCAACGGTAACAATACGCCGAGGATCGCACGGATAGACCTGAAAACCTTCGAAACCGTAGAAATTCTGGAGATTCCGGATGTAGCAGGTTTGCATTGCGCACCTTTTATTACCGAAAATTCGGAGTATCTGGTATCCGGAACGCGTTTTAGCGTACCCATTCCCCAAAAGGACGTACCCATCGATACCTACAAAGAGAATTTCAAAGGCTTGATCAATTACGTGACAGTTGACCCGGAACACGGGCACATGGACCTGGCCTTTCAGATTGAGATGCCTGGATTTAACTACGACCTGGCGCGAAACGGAAAGGCAGCCTCGCACGGTTGGAGCTTTTTGACCACGTACAATTCCGAACAAGAGCATTCTTTGCTGGAGGTAAATGCTTCCCAGAAAGACAAAGACCTGATGGCGGTAGTCAATTGGAAAAAGGCGGAGGAATACCTGGAACAAGGGAAATTTACCGAGCGGGAAACCTCCTATTTCCACAACCTGATGGATGAAGGATCCGGAGTCGTGAAGTCCACGGAGCGAAGCCTTACCCGTATACTGGACCCGAAGGAATGCCCCGATATGGTCTATTTCATCCCCGTACCCAAGTCCCCCCACGGCTGCGATGTGGATCCTACCGGCGAATACATCGTGGGCAATGGAAAACTCTCCGCGGATATGTCGGTGTATTCGTTCAGCAAAATCATGAAAGCCATCGAGGAAGAGAACTTCGATGGGGAGTTTGACGGTATTCCCATCATCAACTACGAAGCGGCGTTGCACGGAATCGTGGAGAAGCCCGGATTGGGACCCTTGCATACCGAATTTGACGGCAGGGGAAATGCCTACACCACCTTCTTTATTTCTTCCGAAGTCGTAAAATGGGATGTAGAAAGCAAGGAGATACTGGACCGGCAACCCACGTTTTACTCACCCGGACACCTGGTGATTCCCGGGGGTGAAACCCGAAACCCGGATGGAAAATACCTGGTGGCGATGAATAAAATCACCAAAGACAGGTATTTGCCTACCGGACCCGAACTGGCCCATTCCGCGCAATTATTTGACATTAGCGGGGATAAAATGAAGTTGATTCTGGACTTTCCCACGAAGGCCGAGCCACACTACGCCCAGGCCATCGCGGCTGATAAAATCCAGCCCAACTCGGTCAAATTCTTCGATATCGAAGCCAATACCCATCCCCATGTCACGATGGGGGAGAGCAAATCCAGGGTAGAACGAGACGGCAAGGACGTACACGTGTACATGACGGCGATCCGGAGCCACCTGGCTCCCGATAATATCGAAGGCATACAAACGGGCGATAAGGTGTATTTTCACCTGACCAATTTGGAGCAAGATTGGGATGTGCCGCACGGTTTGGCCATACAGGGCGCTACCAATGCAGAAATCCTGGTGATGCCCGGACAAACGCGTACCTTACTCTGGGAGCCCAAACGGCAGGGCGTTTTTGCGTTCTACTGTACGGACTTTTGTTCTGCTTTGCATCAGGAAATGTCAGGATACGTGCGCGTCTCGCCCGAGGGGTCGGATGTGCCACTGAAATGGGGACTCAACGAAGCATTACACAGCGGCGAATAAGCCGCCGGGCAGCCCTCATGGGCTACCATTCACGTAACGCGGCACGTGCCCGTTTGATACCTAACAGAAAGCTACCGGAATTCCGGTAGCTTTCACTCCTCTTTACTATTCTTCCATATGGCCCTCCTATCACGCTCATCCAAACCCAGGTGGTTTCAGCTTGCCGCCGTAATTGCTTTGGCATTCGTGTTTTTGTTCCCGCTTTGGCAAATCACCCTGGAAGCGGCCCAGTTTCCCGGTGGCTTGCAGATGCATATCTGGATCAATAAGATTTCTGGTAGCGACAAACACATCGTGAAAAACATCAATATTCTGAACCACTACATCGGCATGCAGGCCATTCATCCGGAATCCATTCCCGAGTTGCGCTACTTTCCCAAGGTGGCGGCTGCGCTGATAACGCTGGGACTGCTCGGGATTTGGATCAATAAAACCTGGTATTATGGCGCTTGGTTTATGCTGCTGCTTGTTCTTGGTGGGTTGGGCATCTATGATTTCTACCTTTGGCTGTATGACTACGGCCACAACCTGGACCCCAAAGCCCCCATCGAAGTGCCGGGCATGACCTACATGCCGCCCTTGCTGGGCGAAAAAGATCTGCTCAATTTTTACGTCAAATCGTATCCTCATGTCGGCGGAATTGCCCTGGGGCTGGCGGGCTTCCTCGGTTTTATGGCGGCGTGGTTTCGTTGGAAAATCACACGATAGCCATGAATCGCTGGTACAAATATAGCCTATTGCAGGGATGCTGTCTGCTCGTTTGGTCCTGCAGCACTTCCCCGGAGCCGATCAATTTCGGAAAGGACCATTGCGTCAATTGCAAGATGAAAATCGTCGACCCGCGGTTTGGTGGGGAATTGGTTTCCAGTAAGGGAAGGGTTTTTAAATTTGATGCGATCGAATGCCTGGTTCCCTACCTACAGGAGCATGCGACGACCGACTACGCGCAGGTGCTCGCCATTGCGTACGATCGCCCCGAAACCCTGGTGGATGTACAGGAGCTGGTTTTTGAGCGGGATTCGGCCTACCGGAGTCCGATGGGCGGCAATGTGGCGGCCTTTACCCAGGCAGCAGCAAAGGAAGGGAAATGGATGGACTGGGAAGAGGTCAAGCAGACCATCGGTAGCCCACCCAATTCAACCAATTATTGACGTATTTATGAACGGATGGAAGCTCATTTTCTTGGCGGTAATTTTCATGCAACTCGGAATGGTCGGTGCGCAAACCCGGGTTATCCACCCGGGCGAAGGAGCGGTGATCGCCCGCGCCATTCAGGAGGCAGTTCCACACGATACCCTTTTTCTCAGCAAAGGCATTTACCGGGAAAATGCCATCCTGATCGATAAACCAGTGGTACTTATCGGAGAGGCAGGTACGGTCGTTGACGGGCAAATGGGCGATGAAATCTTTGTGATCGTTTCCGATAGCGTCAGCCTGGAAAACCTAACCGTAAAGAATGTGGGGGTAAGTTACCTGAAAGATCGCGCAGCCATCCGATTAAACCGGGTTTCAAACGTGACCATCCGAAACAACCGGCTACTCAACACCTTTTTTGGGATTTACCTGCAAAAATCCACCGATTGTGTCCTTCACGGGAATACCATCACCGGTGCGGCGGAAGAAGAGTCAAAAGCCGGAAATGCAATCCACATCTGGCAGGGAGAACGGATCCGGGTGAGCCATAATACGCTGAGTCAGCACCGGGACGGCATTTATTTTGAGTTTGTTGACGAAAGTGTGATTACGCACAACCGCAGCATCCAAAACATGCGCTATGGGCTGCATTTTATGTTTTCCAACGACGATCGGTACGAAAGCAACGTGTTTCAGCACAATGGATCCGGGGTGGCGGTCATGTTTAGCAACCGCATACACATGGAAAACAACGAATTTTTGGACAACTGGGGAGGTGCCAGTTACGGATTGCTACTGAAGGAGATTTCTGACGGCACCATTCACCGCAATCGCTTTCGCTCCAACACCGTGGGTATCTACGCTGAAGGAGCCAATCGGCTAACGATCTCCGAAAATCAGCTGGAAAACAACGGAAAGGCCATGGACATGAAAGGCAATAGCATGGACAACCGCATCCTGGAGAATAATTTTATCGGAAATACCTTTGAGGTGTTGACCAATTCCAAAACGAACCTGAACCAGTTTGCGGGCAACTACTGGAGTCAGTATGCCGGATACGATATGGACAAAGACGGTGTGGGAGACCTGCCGCACCGGCCCCTAAATCTCTTTGCCCTCATCACCGACAAGGTCCCTGCTGCCCACATGTTGTTGCATAGTTTTTTAGTTCACAGCCTGGAGGTGGCAGAACGCATGTTTCCGCAATTTATCCCCGAGCAACTGATCGATTCCCAACCCCAAATGCATCCGTATGATCTTGATTAACCAACTGAAGAAAAATTTTGGCCGGCAGGAAGTATTGAAGGGCATAGATCTGCACTTTTCGGCGGGAGAGGGGCTGGCACTGATCGGCCCCAACGGTTCGGGCAAGACCACCTTGATTAAATGCCTGCTGGGGCTAAATACCGTGCAACCCGGCCAGATCCAGTATAACGGAGCGGACATTTACCAACAAAGCGCCTACCGGAAAAGCATGGGATACATGCCCCAAATTTCGCGTTTCCCTGAACAAATGAAGGTGAAGGACCTATTTGTCCTCATGAAATCCATTCGCTCCGACCAAACGGGCTACGACCTGGATCTTTTTGAAGCGTTTGAGATCGAGTCACTTTACGAAAAAAAAATGGGGTTCCTGTCCGGTGGCATGCGTCAGAAAGTAAGTGCAGCGTTGGCGTTCTTGTTTCGTCCCGACGTATTGGTCCTGGACGAACCCACCGCCGGCCTGGACCCGGTTTCAAACGAAGTAGTGAAAGAAAAATTGCAGAAAACCATTCACGAGGAAAACAAACTGGTGCTCATCACCTCGCATGTGCTGAACGACCTGGACGATATTGCCAGCCGCTTGGTTTACCTGGTGGAAGGCAAGGTGCTATTTGATAAACCGCTGGCTGATTTGCAGGCAGAAACCTCCGAAAACCGGTTGAATGCGATGATCGCAAAATTTTTACGAAAACAGCTAAATCATGGGTAAAATCATTCGGTTTTTAGTGACCGATCTTAGTAAAAATAAAGCCATTCTTTTGTACCTGTTGTTTCTTTGGCTAACGGGATTTGGGCTGATCAGCCTTCAGGGCCAGGGAGAAAAGACACTACTCGCGCTATTGAACATCAGTATTTTGGTCGTTCCCCTGGTCTGTCTGGTCTTTTCGATCATTTATTTTTACAACATGTACGAATTTTTGTTGCTGCTTCACGCGCAGCCGCTGGCCAGACGTACCTTGTTGATCGCTTTTTATTGCAGCCTTTCCCTGGTATTCACCGGGGTGTACCTGCTGGGGCTGGGCCTGCCGCTGTTTTTTTCAAATGCCGGGGGACCTGCTCTCTTACTGTTGCTTACCGGCAGTTTATGGAACCTTATTTTCATCGGCCTGGCCTTGCTGATGGCCATCTGGGCCGCTGACCGGACCAAAGGTATGGGGTTTTCCCTATTGATTTGGGTTTATTTTGTGTTGCTATTTGATGGATTGGTGCTGCTGTTGATGTACAATTTCAACGCGTACCCCATCGAAAAATTTGTCTTGTACATTAGCTTTTTGAACCCCCTGGATTTGGGAAGGATTCTGGTCCTGATGCAGACAGATGCTGCCGCCCTGATGGGGTACAGCGGGGCCGTTTTTCAACAGGTATTTACCGAAAACTGGGGAAAAGCACTTGTTTTGGTGCTGTTGTTGCTTTGGGCCCTGGTACCCTTTTCGCTTTCCATTCGTTGGTTTATCCGAAAAGATTTGTGAGGGATCCCGGGCGGCGTTTCCGCTCCTTTTTATACCGTTCCTAATTTTCAGTTGATGCTGCAGGTTCAAGCAAATCTCCCGCTCATTCCTGGAAATGGAGAAGCGATGGAGGATTATCTCACCGTATCACTAAATGTTGCACCAGGTCCATCAACCTTCGACAACCAAGCGCTGAAAGCGCGAAACACCCCAGCACCCGTTGCAGATCTGTGAACGATTCATCCCCGGCCTCTCAGGCCCTGTAGGGGCGAACTATTTTTTTCTATCGTCACGCCGGTTTGCAGGAACCTATCCCGCCCCTACAGGGCTAGTAAACCAATGATGACCTTTCCACGATGGGCTGCACCCATCGCTGGGAGATGTCGCCCTTTCAGGGCTAAAATTAGGCAAGACAAGTTGGGAGCGATAGCCGATCGTTTACCGGATACCTGAATAGTAAACAGTACCAAATACCCGCTCTATAGATAATCCCGAGCGCTGAAAGCGCGAAACACCCCAGCGCAGGGTGCAGCCCTGTGAAAAAATAGATAAACGGATCCCAAGCCCTGTAGGGGCGAAACATTTTTGCCAACCCCCCATGCCGGAGTGCAAGAACCTATCCCGCCTCTACAGGGCTAGCAAACCAATGATGACCTTTCCACGATGGGCTGCACCCATCGCTGGGAGATGCCGCCCTTTCAGGGCTGAAATTAGGCAAGACAAGTTGGGAGCAAGAGCCGGTCGTTTACCGGAAACCTGAATAGTAAACAGTACCAAATACCCGCTCTATAGATAATCCCAAGCGCTGAAAGCGCGAAACACCCCAGCACCCGGTGCAGCCCTGTGAACGATTCGTCCCCGGTCTCCCAAGCCCTGTAGGGGCGAACTATTTTTGCATATCCTACGCACATGTGCAGGAATATCCCTCCCCTACAGGGCTGGCAAACCAATGATGACATTCGCTCTGCCCGGGAGGGGGACTTCGCAAGCCCGCCGGGGTACTTCCGAACCCCAGGCGGGGACTTCCTATCGGCACCCCTGAACCAAAAACTGACACGCGTCGACCGAAAACTGACAGGCTTGACTATAAAATATTCAACGCTGCGGTTCGGAAGTCGGCTTTTGAACGGCAAACCCGCAGATTTTCACTAAAAACGGACAAGGCTTTTGGTTCGAGAACAAAAAGTCTGACATTTTTTCCGGAATTTTTGCTGGATGGTGAAAAATGGGTGCTTCAGAGCTCCGATCACGGCGTTCGGAACTCGGCGTGTCAGTTTATTTTATTCAACGTTTCGATTTTTAGGTAAATCGTTGTCTGTTTTTGGCGGGCTGTTGCACCTGGTAGGCGGATGGTTTCGCTGCAAAGGTGCCACCTTGGATAAAATAGGTCGACCGGTGGATGGTAGCGGTGGATGGTTGGGTTTCCGAATCGAAACGTGGTAGCTGGGAACCCGTGCGTCGGGGTTTGGAAGGGGTCTACCCCAGCTAGGAAGTACCCGGATACCAAAAGTGAGCTTTAAAAAGAAAGGGTGCAGTCAGGAAGGTTCCAACTGCACCCGTCAATGAGGTGAAGGTGACATAAGCAGCTTTTCTTTTTTTACAGTTCCGATCCGTTGGTTGTTGGGGAGGATGATCGGGCAAAGCGCTGCCTTAGGTCCTCGTAAATCGTCTTGGCATCGGCTACATTTATTTTGGCACCATACTTCACAGAATTGTAATAGCTAAGTGCCCCTACATAGGCCTCGGAGCCGGCCATCGTTACCGAGTCATTCAGGTTACTTACCAGTTGCTGCAAATCCCGAAGCACGGGCATCAGGGTTTTGACGGCATTCCAGTCCTTTTCCAATTCAGTGATCTCGACATAAGGCGGCAAAAACTGTCCGTCTTCCCGTGCATATTCCATGGCTTTTTCCACGAAGGGAAGGGTGCCGTCACTCATCTTGGGTACTGTCCGCCGCTCAGAAGGGGTAAGGGCGAGCAGGTAAGGGCCCAAGCTGGTTTTAAGTGTGTTTAAGGTTTCCCTGATCGTTGCCAACTCCGCCTCAGGAATCTCGATAGAAATGGTGTTTTTGGTACTCATACTAGATAAATTTAAAGTGAAACAATAAAAACAGAATGAAAATACATTTTTATAGTTTCAAATGCAAATTATTGCGGGTGAAAGTTATTAAAAAGTTGGTTTGAAAAGAAACCGAAATTTTCTGGTCTTCAAAAATCTGGGTTTATTCCGCAAAATCGAAAATATACGGCCCATATAATGATAAACCAAATTGAAAATATGTGCTGGGACTAACAATAAAAAAAATTTAAAACCTCGAACTTTTCTTAGGAAAGACCAATTCAAAAGCCTGACTCAAGAAAATATCCCACCCTTTTAAGACTAAATCAAACGATTCCCTCCCTTTACCGTAGGCTGCACACCTTAAATTATTGAAAAGGTAAATTTAAAATAAAGTTTAAATATTAAACCTTTTTGTTATTTGAAAAAAAATGATCATCAATAAATCCTATAAAATAAATGGAATTTAAAGGATAAAATTTACGAATATGAGAATCGCGCTTCTGTTTATCTTCAATTTTTGGAAATTCTTTCATTATTACACTGATAGCAATTTGGCACAATTCCTCCCACCCTTTGAAAAGAGTTCCTTCTGTTTCCATTATTTTTTCTTGCACTGATTTAAGAGTAATATCGATAATTTCCTTTGACTTTAAATCAAACTTCTTTTGCAAATCCAATGCTTGATTATCAAGCTTCAATTTTAGTCTTTTTTCAAAATCCTCAATATCAAATAAGGATTTATACCTTTCGAAATCAGAAATAATTTTACTTTGTCCATCAAGCAAATCTCTTAATTTAGTTGATGTGTTTTCTAAAGAAGCAATTCGCTTATTTTGAATTCGATAAATCAAAAGATTACTCATTATAAGAATCAAAATTAATCCGATATTAATAAAATCTGTAACCATAACAAATAATTATTATTAAACATTCTGTCAATACCTTAAAAATAATAAAAATAAAATTACTATGCTATTAAAAAAAACATTTTTTCTCTATTAATAACCAAGCTAAAAGTATTCAAATAAATTCCATTTCATCAGAGAATATCATATTTAAATAGGATAAATATATGACTATTTTTTAAAATTAGATAATATTAATAAAAAAGTATGTGGAATAAAATCATATTTTAGTTATAATTCACAATAATTCCAAATTAATCATATTCAACAACTCGTCATCAAATCCAATTTCTCTTAAAACACAACAATATAATAATTTTCTTAAATCAAAGGTTATGTTAATCAAATCTTGCATCTCGTATAAATATTTGAAATCTTTTTCATAAAAGTGAGAATAATAATGTCTATTTCTACTAATTAAGAAGGTATTAAATTTTAGCCTTTTGAAATTTCTAATTGAATTAAACTCATTCACTAGCGAATTTAATCTATCCTTTAATGGAATTTCAACTTTATCTTTATTTTCTTTTTTATCCCTAAATCTTCTGTGAAACCCTTCCAAAGCATTTACTACAATCATAAAATTGCTAGGGTCAAAAAAATAATCGTTTTGAAAGCTTTTAACCAAATAATTTAAAATGGGCAGCAATTTAGAATCAATCTCCATCCAATTACACAATATTTTATCAAATTTTTTTTCAATCATTTGAAAATTAAAAATTGGTCTATCATACTGTGCATTTTCTCTTAAAAAACTAACTCTATTATAATATACAGTGATGGATTCATTCTTTAATTCTTCTTGATTATTTTGAAAGTTAAATATAGACAGATTGATAAAGCTCACTTTTGATGCAAATGCTAATTCAAAAAATAAATTTAATCTTTCAGCTTTTTCAAGAAATTCAAAAAAGGTAATAGCCTTAATAGTAGATATTTTTATTAAATAAATTTGATGAATACTAATATCATCAAACTCATTTTCGTTCTGCCAACTATTACTTAATATTTCTATGCTAAAATTATTATCAATTTGAACATTAAATAAAAATTTATCAACAGAACTATCATATGAAATGGAAAACTTACTAATTTGATTATTAGAATTAAATGTGTATGAGTTTTTATAATTACTTCTTAAGAACCATTTATTAAGCTTATCTGTATTGAAATTTAATTTATAAAAAATTTTCTCATTGATATTTAAAAGATGAATTCCATATAATATAAATTGTATCCTATATGTAGTTAATGAAAAGTTTGATCTATAAGATTTATCGTGATTTGTTACGGAACAGTAAAGAAGACTAATTTTAACATGTGATGAATCAATACCATAAATCAATTCAGCCCTCCTTTTACTATGAAAAATTAATAAATTCTCATCTTCGTGAAGATTACCAATCAATTCAAGAACTATTTTCCCTTGAGGATCAAAGTTGACAGTACCAGGTATTAATTTTTTAGGCCTTTCAGGCAACCACCAAAATCCCTTAAAAACTTTCTTTTTTTTCACCCGTCACCCCCTTCCACAATTCGTATTTCCTCCTCCGTCAAGCCATACAACTCGTACACCAGCCGATCGATTTCCTGATCGATGCGGGTGATTTCGGCCTGTAGGTCCTTGGCTTTGGCTTTTTGTTCGTTAAAATAGGCCATCCATTCGGCTTCTTCCGATAGACTTAACTTGACCTTGGCCTTTTTCAGCTCTCCCAAAAACCCCTTAAAATCTAAGGAAGACCAGTTTTGGAGTTTTGTATTGGGTTTTTCGATAGAAAGTTTGGCTACCAAAAGTTTTAAAAAATCTGATTCGAAATTAAATAACGATTTTTTATTCCTTAATAAATCATCTACTAAATGGGTTACAATAATTGTGAAATTTTCCGGCAGGTATGGCACCACAAAACTCATTAAATTATTAACATTCAGCTTAGGAAATGCTGCTCTTGAAAGATTCACATTAGAATTTCGAAAATAAGTCGAGCAAACGCTACTTGCTAAAATTGCCAGAATAGGCTTTAGAAAGTTTTTCTTACCAGGTAAAGCTAAGAAATTAAAAACATCAGTATTATTGACAAGAGGCTCGTCTTCATAGGTTAAATCAATCTTTTCTTTTGACAAAATTCGGTTCACCAATAATCTAGGCTTGATAAAAATATCTAGGTTTCTAGGTGCAGCCAAATTAGCCCCATATTTAATGAATTCTTTATTTGGCTTTAATAGGTATCTTTGAACATTCCCTGCTCCAATCAGTGGAAGGTAGGAATCGTCTAGCTTTGTATCTGAATGATAAATTTTGTTATTCATCATTTCTCTGGTTTGAACGGGTGTACCCTTTCCTTTTTCATATGTTTTAGCTCCCTGATAGCCGATTAAAAAATCAGAGATTTTATATTCACCAATCAAAGTTAAAGCGGCTTCAAACGAAAGGAAGGTAGATAAATCCGGACCTGAAAATTCTACCCATTTTTCGCTAAACCAATTTTTTTCTGCCAGTTGATTTAATCTTTCTGAAATGGATTTTAGATTCTTTCTTATGGATATGAAATTGGTTCTCTTAGGAAATTTCGGAGTCGAATTTTTTTCACCTGTTAAAATAACAGTATCCACCGTTGCATCTTCAAATACGCTGAAAACATTCAAAATTTCTAAACACCTGTTATCAAGAAACATTTGCTTCCTTAATTTTGAATCGTTTTGCGTGGACAACCAATAATTTGGGATAATTACACTATAATAGGCACTATCATGGAGAATACTCAATATTCTTTCCATAAATACGGCATAGGTATTTATTTGATACTCCGCAGTTTTAAAGTTTTTATAAATAAACTGTTTCGTCCCCTCATCTAAAGCATGGGACTGAACATAAGGCGGATTCCCTACCACCACATCAAACCCTCCCTTGGCAAAGACCTGTGGAAACTGCTCCTGCCAGTTAAAGGCCAGGTCTCCGGCTACGGCGGGGTCGTCGATCAAGGAGTTGCCAACTTTGATATTGGCATTGAGGCTGCTGAGTTTGCGGCCTTTCTTCGCCGTGCGCAGCCAGAGGGAGAGGCGGGCGATCTCTACCGATTCCTCGTTGATGTCCACGCCGAAGATGTTGTTTTCGAGGATGTGGTTTTCCACATTGGGCAGGATCATGGGTGAGTCAAAGAGTTGGGCTTCGAGTTCGTCCACGTAGCGGTGCTCGGCCATCAGGAATTCCAGTACCTGATTCAGAAAGGCACCGGAACCACAGGCCGGATCACAGATGGTGAGCTGTAGCAGCCAGGCACGATAGGTATCCAGTTTTTCCTTGAGCTTCTGTATGGTTTTCTTCTGCCTGCCCCGCTTGCCCTCGGCAAAATCCTCATCAATAAGGGCCAGTTCGTCTTTTTTCTCCTTACACAGCCTGCAAAGGGTATTGTCCACGATGTATTTGGTGATGTACTTGGGGGTATAGAAGACACCGTCCCGCTTGCGTTTGGTTTTGGACTTATCTACCAGCTCACCGGCCAGCTGGGCACGGACATTCTCGATATCGTTCAGACTGTGCTCGAAGATATGCCCCAGGATATTGGTATCTACTTCGGATTCAAAATCGTATTCCGTCAGTTTCTTAACGTGCTTTTCGAGAACATCATCCGATATTTTGAGTGCCTCTAAAACGGGGTCCGGGGCGAATAGTCCTCCATTATAAGCATGGATTTCGGCTTTGCCAGGCTGCACACGTCCCGTGTTCAGGTAGCCGAAGTATTTTTTGAACCGATCGTAAAGCGGCCGGTATTCATCCAGTTCGCTCAGTTTATGCCACTGCCCCACGATCTCCATGATGGAATTGGGCGGCAATAATCCCTTGTCCTCCGCAAAAAAGATAAACAGAAAGCGGTCCAGCAGCTTTTGGCTTTTTTTATAGAGTTCCAGTTCATCCTGTCCGGGATTTTTGGCCACCATGTCCTGCCAGAGTTGCTGCTTGAAGGAGGAGTAATCGGCATAAAGCTGTTTGGTAATCTGCTCTTCCACGAGCAGGGATTCCTCTTTGAGCTTTTTGGGCAGATCGCGGAGCAGGTTGTCCTTTTGGAGGAGCAGCCAGAAAAGCTGGAAATCCTCCCATTGCATGCCAAAAACATTGAACTCCACGAAGTCTACAGCATTGTCGATGTAAAAGCGCAGCTTTTCGAAGTTGCTGGTAATGACATAGCGGCATTCGGGCTGGTTGTTTTTGTAGTTGAAGGCCTGGTCCCGGATTTTTTCCAGGTCTTTGGTATCGGTCCCTTTCAGTTCGATCACAGCGAGGGCATTTCCATCACGAAGGATTGCTCCATCGGTCTTTTTGGCGTCCTTGGTGTTTTTGAGTTCCGTGGTCAGGTTATAATCCGGATTGGGATTGATGGTAAAGCCCAGGATATTGACAAAGAGCTCCCGGAGAAAGCCCTCCTGAAACTGTTCTTCCTTGGATGCCCGGATATTGCCATGAATCCTGGGATTGTGAAAATAGGCCCTGTAAGCTTCAAAGGCCTCTTTGATGGGGAGATTGTCCTGGGCGGCAAGGTATTTTTTTCGTACGGAATTTTGGAATAGCGCCATTCAAAAAAGATTGATGATCGGAAAGCTAAAATGAAACGTTTCCTAAAAATAGAAAGAATGATGGTTTTAGGTAAACCAATGGGAAAAATTATTGAAATTTTTAACAGGAAAGCGACTGAAATTAACAGAATGGAAGGGAAGGCACCAAAAATATAATTGTTGGTTCAAGAAAATACTGCAACCTTTCAGTATATCCCAAGTAAATCGATATTGTGATATCGGAATTTTGTTTATTTAGGCGAAAAAATTAAACTAATCTATATTTTTTTTAACTAACCTTTATTTAAAATACCTATTTTGATTGCATATTTAATTTAAACTTGCTAATTTTAAATAAAATAGTATTTTTTATTTAACAATTTATCCCGTGAGAAAATCTTTCTACTTCGTAAATGTACCTTTGTTTTTGCTTACAAACAGTGTATTTGCCACTAAACCTCCAAGTGTTGACCCGGTTCCTCCGAGGGTTAATGTAGATGGTACCTGGTACAACGATGGTGACACAGCATACATCGAATGCAGTAAAACAAGTACTACAATAGTAATAGATCCGGTTTTTACGGGTTCGGGGGTATTGGGAATATCGGTAGAAACTACCGCCAATTTCAGTAGTAGCGATACACCTTCTTCCTTGCAAAAAACACTAAATTTGGATCCTAACAGCCAAAATGGACATGTTGATGTAGGTTATCAATTTGTCGTTGGTGACAAAATGAGAGTGTACATCCAACAAAAGCCTCCTGAACCAATTATTACAGCAGGATCCAATGTTTGTGCGGGAAATTCGGGTAGTTTTACGGCTATCAGTAATTATGATTTTCAAAGCACAAAACCAATTAACCTGGTTTGGCAGACAACTGGTGGGGTCACCGTAAATGGGAGTAATAGCTATACGGAACAGCCTGGAGTATCCAGTACAGTCACTATCGCGAATGGTTCTTCGGGATCCTTTTCTGTTAAAGCTGTTATTGCCGGTTGTAGTAGTTTAGAAAGTACCCCGAAAACCGAAAATATAGGTGCGCCGGTCATAGCAAATCCTAATTATTGGTTATTTGATTCCTATTCCAATATGTGGCAATTCAGCCAAAGTGTAACCGGGCCTGGAATAACTTATACCTTTTATGTTTCTTCTGGTACTGCCCAACTAAATCAACAGCTTCAGGACTGTTACATCACCACGACAGAGGGAGCTACGGTTTGTGTAACCGGCACAAATTCATGTGGAACAGGTACACCTTATTGTTTTTACATCCCTCCGGCCAGTGGACTACTTCGAACAGTTTATCCAAACCCTGTTACCAACCTACTAACTTTAGAATTCAATACCAGTAAATCATCCTATTCCATTCCTTTTGAGGTGATTCTTTATTCTGAAAAATCTATGAAAGCAGTTAAGCACCTGACTCAAGAGGAGGTCAATTCACTAGAATCTTTTAAAACAAATCACAGTATTGAGATGGATGTAGCAGATTTACCCCGAGGGATTTATTATCTTCATACAATACCTGATAAAAAATCAAAGCTTGCTATTCAAAAAACAAAAATCATAATAGAATAATTAGCCATTGATTAAAAAACAAATGGAAAAATAATGACCTTTCATCATAAATTAACCGGATCATGAATTACAGAATTAAGGTGGTGGCTTTTATTGGCGCTGTACTTTTTTTGAGTGCTTTCTTGAACGGATACGGGCAAACTGGTATCCGGATAGGCATTACTGGCGGGGTTAATGCAAATCAGATTAAAACAAGTACGAACGTTTCCAACCTGCTCTGGAAATACAATGCAGGCATATCAGGTACTAAAAAAATTTCAGATAATTTTGCATTGACAAGCGAATTGTCATACAGCCGACAAGGTAGACGTCTTGATCTGAGCAGTGCCAGGAAATACGTCACGAATTTCGACTATCTGGCTCTTCCAGTTTTACTCCGGTACAGTCCAGGTGGAAAAGAATGGTTTATCCAGGCAGGTGGCAAGTTTGGTTTATTGGTAAATAGCAAGGAAACCTACATTTATAATAATAATAACTCTCCCAATAATCTCCAGCATCTCCGCCAGTGGGACGCAGGGGCCTTAGCGGGTCTGGGCTATCGGTTGGGCAGCCATATTGTCGTAGATGTCCGCTATTATAATGGACTGACACCTTTGATTAAAGATCATTGGATGTTTGGTCCTGATTCAACTCCCCTTTTTTATGGGGCCGACCGGTGGGTACACCGAGTTTGGTCGATGAATCTGACCTATTATCTCTGAGTACAAAATGTCCAGCCCCTACAGGGCTAGTAAACCAATGATGACCTTTCCACTTAGGTAGTTTTTGCTGCGCAAACGATTGGAGCTGTCAGCTGGGTTTCTGGCCCCAGTATCAAATCCAACGATTTAGGAGCTACTTGTTTCACCACTATTCTCAACGTTGGATTCAGCGTCTTTTAGTTCTCCAGTGGCTTTTGCCGCTGGAGAAGTAGCCGGCTTTTCTTCGGGTTGATGGATGGCTATTTTTCGTAAAAGTGCGTTTCTTCTGCTCAAGGTGGCGACGATTAATAGTACTAAAATCAGTACGAGAAAATACGTATCGGCTACAACCTGGAAGAACTCCGGCTGTTTTGCCTTTGCGTAGTCCATCACGATCAGCAGCACAGTTAATAGGGCTAAACTGAAAAATCCCACAAATTCGGCGTATGCTTTAGAAACCAATTTTGCCTTTTTCTTTTTTATCCTGTCCGAAAATAGGTTAATCAAACCACTTGATATCGGTTGTATCAGGTGCCCGAGCAAATACCCCGAAAAAAGGAACACCCATGCGTTTTCTCTAACGGCATCCATGGGTGTTTCGTTTGAAATCAGGTAAAAGGAAATGGCAAGGCAGCCGGGTAGCAATCGGGCATACCAGTCAAACCAAATATCCGGAATTTTTTCCGTAAGTTTCTCAATTGCTTCTTTCATCGGTTATGACGGTAGGATACAACGATATCCGTGGTATCTAGTAGCGTTTACTCAACATCCGCTTTGTATGCGTGGCGCTGCAAGCGTTACCTTAGCCCGTTTGCTGCTTTTCTAACTTGTGGTGGGAATATTCCGTCCCAGTACATGCAAGCCATTCCATTTCCAGCCCTTGTGCTCGTTAGGCATATCGGTATTCCATTCGAATATACTGAAATATCCAGATATTTTTTATCGGATTATCGATAAGCTGCTGCTTCACCACGTACGTAACGGCCAATCCTTTCTCCGAATGGGTAAACCAGGTGATGCGTCAACCCCTTTGCTGCCTAAAAGCGTATTTTCTCGCACAACTCAGAATGCTACGTAGGACGACAGAGACAACCATTGCCCGTAGATAGGAAATGGATGCGTTGGTTTACCCGGAAAGATTGGTGATATTTCGAAAAACAAACACATTATCTCCATGCTACCATTTGTTTACTACCTTCTTCTTACCACGATACCCGCCTTCAGCGGAACGCTGGGTGCAGGACAAACCGAAGGGTTGATTTTCCGGGAGGACTGGAAAGAAATCCCCGCCGAAACTCCCGTTACGGCCGCGCACCTTACCCATCCGGAGCTGGAACTGCACCTCTACGGGGCGGCAAAAACGCAGCTAAAGAAAAGCAACCACCCGGAAATTCCCAATGATCCCTTTTACATTTGGTCGGGGACCTGTGAGGGAAACTGGGCCATGGCCCTTGCCCTGAAAAATGGTTTGGCCATGGATCTGACCGGAAACGGTAAGGTAATTTGGAAAACCCGGCAGTCCGGTTTCCGACACTTGCGGGTCTTGGTACAACTCACGGACGGTTCCTGGCTGGTAAGCGAGGAAGGTAGCAGTGAAAGCGCCGATTGGCAGGTGTCCACCTTCCACCTGGATAAAATCGGCTGGAGAAAACTAAACATGGAGCGGATTACGGAAGGCACAAAAGTAACCGATCCCGATCTGAGTGCGGTGCAGAAAATTGGAATGAGCGACCTGATGGCAGGTGGCGGCAGCCCGGCCTCTTCCCGCCTGGATTGGCTGGAGGTACACGGCACCATCAGGCAATGACCGCGTTCCGTTCCTTGCGTGACCATTTTCTAAAGGAAAGGATGGCGGCCAGCGAGATGAGTACCAGTATTCCCACGACTACAAAGACCCAATTGGGTACCGGTACCGGATCCCCTGCGGCATAGGAGTGCAGGCCGGAAAGGTAATAATTGACACCAAAAGAGGTCATGACGATGCTGCTAAAGGCCCACAGACTTGCCAGGTTAAAGACCAGCGCATTTTTCAGCCCGGGCACCAGCCGTAGGTGCAGCACAAATGCGTATACCATGATGGAAATCAGGGCCCAGGTTTCCTTTGGGTCCCAGGCCCAGTACCTGCCCCAGCTCTCATTGGCCCAGACGCCTCCCAAAAAGGTGCCGACCGTCAACAAAAACAGGCCGATCGTTAGTGCCAGTTCGTTGACGACATGTATTTCCAACAGGCTTTTCCACCACTCCGGACGGGGTGATTTGGGTTTACATACCATCAACAGTAAACTAAGCAAGGCCAACAGCGCAGCGAGGGCCAACGGCGCATAGCCACTCACAATGATGGCCACGTGGATTTTTAGCCAGTAAGAATGCAACACGGGCATTAGGTTGGTGATTTCCGGATTGAGCCAATCCAGGAATCCCACAAACAACAGGGTGCCAGAAAACAGCAAGCCCAGGGGTACGGTAAAGGGCGATTTACCGGAAAATAGCAGACTGAAACCTAAAATTCCCCAGGCCACAAATACCAGCATTTCGAAGCCATCCGTCCAGGGAGGGTGTTGGGCGATGTACCAGCGCAAGCCCAGGTGGAAGGTAAAGGTTCCCCACCCCAGCCAGGAGAGAATCAATCCTGCTTTCCAGAGGGTTCCAAGCCACGGTCTCCGGTAAAACAAGCGGGCAATTCCCAGCACCAGCAGGGCCAGTCCCAGCAGCCAGAAGGGAGCGAAGAGACGGGAACCCAGACTCAGTTCGTTGTAGAGCAATTCGGCCCGAATCCGGGAGGCGTCCGGGTACACGGACTTTCCGGCTTCCCGCTGAAACAAGTCCATGTAGGCCAGGGCTTCGTCCGCAGCTTTCCAATCACCCGTCTCCATGCCTTCCCTCAACCCGGCCAGGTACAGGTTTCCGATATTTTCCACAAAACGCGCATCTTCGGCGGTAAACCCCTGTCGGGATTCATTTTTGGTAAACCAGGTGTCGTTGGGATCGATCTTGTTTGGATAGAGCCGCAGGAAATCGCCCGTCAACAATCCGTAAAAAATATTGAACCGTTCGTCGGTTTTCAACAATTCGTTATCGCTATCGGACCGTTCGGCAGGTTTGCGTTGGTTGGCGGCTTCTACGCGTTCGTATAGCAGGTAATTTCCCTCCTCGTCTATAAAATCCAGGAAGCTGAGCGCAGCTGCCGGGGCTACGTCCAGCTGCTGGAATACACCGGCGGCGGTTTTTGGGTCGATTTTCAACAGGTCCAGCCGCTGGCACAACTCCGGATCAAGCTGTACCGCCAACAAGAACTGTTCGGGTGTCAGGTGGACTTCTTCTGCGCCCAAGGGTAGGGTGACACGGGTTTTTCCACTTAGTTTACGGGTAATTTCCAGGGCCAGGGTATTGAGCGGCTTCATGCGTCCGTCGATGTCCTGGACAATCAACTGGCCGTAGGCCTCGGCCTTTTCCTTCGGCACCTGCGGGATGGCCGTTGGCAGCACCTGGCCCATGCTTCCAAAGACGGGGAGCAGCAGGAAAAGCAGGGGAAGGCTATATTTACGATTCCTATGTTTTAGCGTTTGGTTGAGCCGTTGAAACCGGCTACCCTTGGCAAAAAGGGTCAGCAGCATGCCCAAAAACAGCAGGAAATAGCCCAAATAAGTCGTGTAGGTACCGAGGCGGTCCTGGTTGACGGTCAGGACCGTTCCCTTTTCGTCCTGATCGTAGGAAGATTGGTAGAAGCGATACCCACGGTGGTCCAATACATTGTTCATAAAAATCCGGTACGGGAATTCCTCCCCATTTTCCATAACCATCACTTCCGAAGCATAGCTGGCCGGGCTTTGGCTTCCTGGGTAGCGTTCCAACTCAAATGCATTCAGGTAGAGTTTGAAGGGGAGGGAAATGGCCTTGGGGCCGAACGTAAGCCGAAAGGGATTCCCCTCGTGGGTAAAGGCGAGCCAGCGGGGTTCGGTTTGCACCAACGGAAGGTAGCCGCTTACCAATTCCCTACCCTCCCCGTCCAGGACGGCCAATTGCACCACATCGGGCAGGTTTTTGGCCAGTTCCGGATCCTCTTCCTGTACGTACTGCAGGTCCGCATCTTCGTGGATACTTTTTACCAGAAAGGCGCCCTCTTCCCATTGGTAAAGCGAACGCAGGCGTAGGGGCTGCGTTTCTCCTTCGTGCAGCACCTGCATTTGCTGACTGGCCATGTCCATGACTTGCAGGTGAACCGCCGACGTGATTTTCCATCCCTCCGCCGATTTGATGAGGCGAATGGGAGCCGATGTCAGGCTATCGGTTGCAAGGGATAGGTTACCCAGAGCGAGGGTTTCGCCTTTTTTTAGCAGGTAGTCTTTTCTGCCGGATCCCTGGGCCAGCGCGATATCCAGGTAATCCTGGGTGCCGGGCTGAAAGGATTTTTTGGCACCCGGCAGGTAGGCCTCCATTCGGATGGTAAGGCTGGGCAAATCCGGAAGTGCCACTTGCATCGCTTCTGGATTAAACGATTCGGTGAGTAGGGGAAAGGCCTTTTCGAATTTATGAAAATCCCCGGGTTTTGGATGTTCGAGTTGCAGGTAATTTCTGGACGAATAAAATATACCGGATGCTTCTCCCTCCCGAATGCGCATCGTTCCCTCGGTACTAAAATACCGGGTAATTCCCGCACCGAGGAGGATGCAGACAAAGGCCAGGTGAAACAGGCCAATTGGCCATTTTTCTAGCCGGTAAAGTCGGTATTTTTTGAAATGAACAAGAAAGTTGACGGCCATCCAGCCCATCACGAGTTCAAACCACCAGGCCTCGTACACCCGTGCCCGCGCGACCTGGGTGCCGTGATCGTTTTCGATAAAAGTAGCAACCGCCATGGCGCCTGCAAACAGCAGAAAAAGAATCAGGGTGACTTTGGTAGAAACCAATAATCTGACCATAAAACAGTGGACTAAAGCAATATACCTATAAATTTATTTTTCATAGTGGGCCGGACGATGAGCATGAGGTAGGCCCAGTTTTGGCTACTTTTTAGGGGACCGTTGTTTTGGAGATGTTCCATCGTTTCGGTGGCAAAAAACTGGCTGTATCCCCCCTGAAGCGAGACGGTGTCGTTGAAAAGGTACCCGGCGGACAAATCCAATTCCTTGCCCAGGTGCGCATCCATCGGTACGGTAGGTTGGTTTGCGTTCCGGATATCCGCCTGACTATTGAACCAATGGCCGTCCAGTTGTACAAAAAACCGGGGAGAAAAGCTCATCCTTCCCTTGAGGTAATAATCGGCAAGCCCCACGGAATTTTCATGGGTTCCGCCCACATAAAACAGATCCATGTAGCCGTTGTACAAATGGTTGGTGCCGTATAAGGGAGAAAATGAGCGGTTTACCGATCGGTCATCTGTGGGCGTTCCGCTAATTACTTCCAATCCTCCTCCCAGCCGGAAACTTTGCCCTTCTGCCTGTCCGAGCGGAAAGGTTTGGATTACTTGCAGGTTGATGTCAAAGGCGCGGACCGGGTCGTTTTGCCAGTTACCCAATTGCTGGTAGTAGAAGCCACTAACGAGGGTGTTGCCAGCCTGGTACTTCAGGCTTGGAATGCCCAGTGTTTGCCGGAATTGGGTTTCGCTGCGCAGGATTTCCCCGGCATTGTTTCGTTCGATATACTGCCTTCCGTCGTTCCAGAAGAGAAGGGACAGGTGCCAGTTATCCCAGCGGTTTTCGTAGCGGGCCATTTGGGCAAACTTGTATTGATTGGGTAGGGTAAAAAGGGTTCCCGAAAGGCTTTGGCCGTTCTGATTGTACCCTGCGCCCAGGTGTAATTTCTGTTCGTTTTTTTCGTATTTGACCAGGGCAAAGTCGTGGGCTCTTCCCTGCAAGGCCCAATCCAGGTTTCCCAGAAAGCGGAAATTGTCGTAATTCAACTCCTGACGTCCCAACTTTACTTGCCAGGATTCGCCCAGGGTAAATTCGGCGTAGGCCTCGTGAACCGACAGGAAGCCATCGCTTGCCTTTACCTGCGGGGTATTTCCCCAGGTGCGGATATCTTGAACGCTCATGTAAAACGATACCGCATCGCTTCTATAGCTGGCCTGGATTCGGGCGCGCTGGGCAATAAATCCCGCCGGCGAATCAGTTTGGTGAATCAGCCGGCCAAAGCCGTTGCGGTATTCGGCTCGTTGGATCAATTGGCCGTCCAGAGTGAACTGGGCCAGCAGGGCTGGAAATTGGAAAAATCCGAAAATGGAAAAGAAAATTAAGAGAATAGGCTTCTTCATAGAATAGAGGGTCTAGGCTGGGTAGGCACTGGGTCATGCAAAAGGATGATCGGAAAGGGAGCGTTTACCGGTTGCTGACAGGGGTGACATTCATTCGGGACTCCCGTTCCTTCCCCTCTTTCAGCCAACGGGGCACGACCTCCTCCAGGAATTGCTCTTTGGCGTTGGTTTCGGCTTCCATATCCAGGCCGATGTAGGCCTGCAAAGCCGATTTATCGGTAAAGTCTGGCATGTCTACCGGATCGGGATGTCCCAATTTCCCCAGCAAACGGGTAAGGGCAATGCGCGTTTCCTGAATGATGCCCGTGGCGGAGGTAACGATCCGACTGGTTTCAAGCGGTGCATGGAACGCCGCTCCATGGGAAGCCACGGAATAATCCCAACGCCATTGGGCATGCCGGATACCGGTGAGAATTTCCTCCATATCCTGCTCGGTTGCTCCGAGTTCCCAGGCCTTGGCAGCTTCGATATGGGCTTTGGCGAGTTGGGTTTGCAAGTACCCCGTCCCTTCCTTGATCTTCCGTTGCCTTTCGTACACATCCGTTACCAGGTCGTCTATTTTTTCCCGGTGGCAGACGAAGCAGCTGTTTTCTACATTGCTTAAAAGCGATCCGATATGGTGGTCGGTAAATTTTTGCCCTCCTTCGGACTTATAGGGCATGTGGCAGTCGGCACAGGACACGCCTCTTTTGGCGTGCACCCCCAGCGAATAGATTTCGTAATCCGGATGCTGCGCTTTTAGCATCCGGGCCTTACTGAGCGGGTGCACCCAATCGGCAAAATCAATGGCGTCGTAATAGCCGGTTACGGCTTCCACATCCATGCCCTCCTTCCAGGGAAAGGTGAGGTATTGCGCCTGTGGAGCATCCTCTTTGGTTTTATCAAAATAATACTCCACATGGCATTGTGCGCAAACCAGCGAACGCATTTCCTGGTGAGACGCCTGATTGATGTCTTTTCCCATGGCCTCGTAGGCCTCGATCAGCGCAGGTCGGGTGATCGTCAGGTTCATCGTTTCGGGGTTGTGACAATCGGCGCAGCCAATGGGGTTGATCACCTCCGAACCCAAATCGGAGAATTTCTGGCTGTAATAATCCGAGACGCCCATTTCCTTCATCAGTCGGGGCACATCCGGACTTTTGCAGGTCCAGCAGGTACTGGGCATGGGGCCTTCGCCTGCTTCCATGGGTGCGCCTGTACGGAGAGTCGTTCGGATGTCTTCTACGGCGTAGGCATGTCCTCTGGGATGGCTGTAATCCTTACTGAACCCGTACCCGGCCCAAAGAATCACCATTTCTGGATTATCGGCCAGCACATCCCGGGAACCGCTGGTATTATACAGGCTGCTGAAGGTCGTGTCTGCCGTTCGTTGATAGGATTGGTATTGCCTCGGGTAGTTCAATCCCCAAACCGAATCCCGGGGTTCGATCCCTTCGAGCTGCACCTTGGGCTGGTAGGCAAACCGGGCCTCCGTTTTCCGGTCCATGATGGTATACCCCAGCATGGCCAGGAGGAAGACGACGACAACTGTAAGTCCGAAAAGTATCCAATTCTTCATAATTGCAGGGGTTATTTGTTGGTTTTGTTCATCAGGTTTTCCAGCCAGGGAGGAACGATGGAAAGGTCCTCCGGCGCATGGGCACGAATGGGTTCAATCTGGTGTCCGGTAGCCGACAGGCTTTTAACGCGTCCATGCGGTACCTCCCGGTGGCATTCCCAGCAGGTCCGATCGGTTCGAT
Source organism: Cyclobacterium xiamenense (assembly GCF_009467825.1). GTDB lineage: Bacteria > Bacteroidota > Bacteroidia > Cytophagales > Cyclobacteriaceae > Cyclobacterium > Cyclobacterium xiamenense. The sequence goes on from NZ_WIOK01000002.1 coordinate 107,265, forward strand.
TTTCGAAATGCTCCGCTGTAAAACCCATCAGCCGCGCATCCGTAACCTGGGTTTCGTGACAGCGGATGCAATTGTTTTGTATGACTTCAATCGAAGGACCCAGGGCCTTGATTACCTCTGGTTCTGCCCGTGCCGTAAAAACCGAAGCGTGGTACAGGCCATCTTTGGCTTTGAAATAAAACTTGTTTACGATGTTATCCTGAGGCACGTGGCAATCGTTGCAGTGCGCCACTTCCCGGTGGGAACTGTGGTTCCAGGTAATGTACTGCGGAGTCATGATGTGGCAGTTGACACAGGCCTGGGGATCGTCCGAGAGGTAGGAAGCGGCATTGCTTAGCCGCAAGAGATACAGACCCAACCCGAAAAAAACTGCAACAAGAACGGTGGCTGCAGGTCGCCACTTGTGTGGGGGAGCCAGACTGTATCGGAGCAAAAACCGTTTTATCTTCAATCCCATTTTCATTGGTTAAAAAGATTTGTTCGTCCCTAAAAGCAATTTTAACTCCTTGATAGAAGTTCTTTCTTACTTATTCTATGCATAATCATAAAGTTTTAATTTAATCAATCCATCGCTAAAATCAAATTTCTTTTCGTCAAATTCGAACCAGGTGACAGGAGACAAAAATAAATGAGCGGATCGATTTAGATTAATATACTGATAAACAATATGTTGCGTAATATTTCGAGTAAAATTCTTTGTTTCTTAACTTTCCGTTAAAAAAAATTTTATCCTTTTTTTTTGCTTTGAAGTACGTTTTTATTATGTTTAAAAGAATTTGAATGGTCGGAAATTATTAATTCGACCAAATTTCAAAACATTATAGCTGTTAGTCAGTTTAAAATAAACCCAACCTGAAGGATCTTTACAAGATCCTTCTTTTTTTTGGTTAAAATTTAAACCTGTTTTTGTATAATTGACGTAAAAAATGAAAAAACTGGTTAAAAAATAAACCCGGGACTGCTTTTATTTTGGCTTTTTATTTTGAAATCTTTTTTTCGGACCTGCTTAGGGGTGTTTTTGTTGGTATTGCCGGGAATAGGCTTGCTTCCGTAGGCTTCCAGGACAAAAAAGATATCGGCAGCCCGTTTTTACCTTCGATGGGAGATTTGAATTTAGTTTCTGAATACTGCCGAATGGGGAGAACGGCTCAGAAAGAAGCCCAGCTAGTTTGGATCAGTCCGTTTGAACGACAGGTATTTGGCAAGTTACCTCAACCAATCCCCTTTGCTATCCACTGGTACGAAATACCGGCAGCGACCCCAAGGACGACGATCAAAGGGGAGGGAATTTTGGTAAACTGAAGCAAGGCGTAGGTGCCGATAATCGCCATGATATTGAACAGGTTGTTTTCCAGGGGCTCGAATAGCAAATAGGCGGCCGCGATCAACATGCCGCAACTAACGGCGTTGATTCCTTCCAGGGCAGCGCGAACCCGGCGGTATTTTTTGAGTTCGTCCCAAAACCGAATTACAAAAAATATCAGAAAGGTGCCCGGCAGAAAAATACCCGCAGCCGCAATTAGCCCCCCGGTGACCAACCCGGTAACCCCCCATTCGCGCATGGACAAGGCCCCTATGTAGGAACTGATGCTAAACGTGGGTCCGGGAATACTTTGCGAGATGGCATAGCCCGTTAGAAATTCTTCCGAACTCAGGTAACTTTTGAATTCTACAAACTCGGTGTAGAGGTACGGAACAAGGACCTGCCCTCCGCCAAATATAAGGCTGCCGTTTCGGTAGAAGTTTTCAAAAAGCCTTATCGGTAGAAGTCGGGTATAGTGTCCCAAAACCGCAGCAGCCACCAACACTCCTGCCCATAGGGCAAAATTACTCCAGGAGATAGTGATTTTTGATTTTTCTTCGATAACCGGCTGCTTGTTGTAATTATGGGTGGTAATCAAGCCTCCAATGACCAGCATGATGGGAAAAATAAAGGGAGAATTGTAAAAGAATGCCACAAAGGCTGCCATCATCATTAGGATGGCGGCTTCCACGGAATGAATCATCTTCTTAATGGTGATTTGAGCGGCATACAGGATATAGCCAATGGCCATGGGTTGGATGAATTTTGCAAAACCCAGGGCGCCGTCGGTATTGGCTTGCAAGTGATCGATCAACAGGGCAGTACCAATCATAAGGGTGGTCGCCGGAAATACCCATACCAAAAGCGATAGATAGGCCAGGGAAGGGCCACCGATCCGAAACCCGATCGCAGAGATCGTTTGCGTAGAGGTCGGTCCCGGTAGTACCATACACAGGGCGTTTAATTCCAACAGGTCTTTTTCCGAGAGGTACCCTCTTTTTCGGACCATCACATCGATGACCATGGCCAGAAAAACCTGTGGACCACCAAACGCGGTTAAGGAAAGTACCAGTACATCCTTCAAGTAAATGTAAAACCGTACCCTCCGAATGGTCATCATGGCCTGCTATTTTTTTAAGCCCAATTCCTTTAACCGTTCGTCCAAAAATTCGCCTGCAGTGCAATCGGCGAAGGCTTTCGGATGATCGCCATCCACGCAACTATCCAGGCAGCTGAGGTCCATTTCGGACCGGGGATGCATGAAAAAAGGGATGGAATACCGGCTGCTATTCATTTTTTCACGGGGGGGATTTACTACCCGGTGAATGGTCGATTTCAGCTTTTTATTCGTCAGTCTTTCCAGCATATCGCCCACATTCACCACCAATTGATCCGGCAAAGCAGTAATGGGGATCCACTTTCCGTCCCGCCTCAGTACCTGCAGGCCATCCGCACTGGCACCCATCAGCAGCGTTATGAGGTTGATATCCCCGTGTTCGGCGGCCCTTACGGCATCGGCAGGCACTTCCTCGGGATTTGGGATCGGAAAGTAGTGGATGGACCGCAGAATGGAATTGCCTTGGAATACCTTGTCGTCAAAGTACGATTCTTTTAATCCCAGGCTCAAAGCGATGGCTCGCAACATCTGCTTGCCTGCTTCTTCAATTGTTTGAAATACCTGCAACGAAACCTCTCGGAACACGCTTACCTCTTTTGGCCAGACATTTGGCGGGTAATCGGCCTTTACGGGGTCGTCGTTCGAGATCCAGTCCAAGTCCTGTCCCACATGGTAAAACTCCTTCAAATCTCCGGTATTTCTCCCTTTGGCATGTTCCTTGCCCTTGCCGGTGTATCCCCGCTGAAAACCGATTTCCGGCCGTTCGTAGGCAGCCTTTACTTGGTCGGGCAAGGAGAAAAAGGCATGAATAGCCCGGTAGAGTTCTTCCTGAAGGGAGGGGCTCAAACCATGATTTTTGATGGCAACAAAGCCGATGTTCTGGTAGGCCTCGCTCAAGTTTTTTACAAAGGCTTCCTTTTTTTGTGCATTCCCGGAAGTAAAATCAGCCAAATCCAAAGAAGGTACTTCGTCAAATAATAGTTCGCGCATTCGTCGTCAAGTTTGTTGCAAGGTAATTTTTTTTGGGCTAAAATTAAATACCTTTGTTTCCTTTTAAACCCCAGTTCATGAAGCTTGCCTCTTACTTACTGGCCGCCCTCTGCTGCCTCTTGCTGATCGTTTCCTGCGATTCTTCCGAAACAAAAAATGAATCCGTTACTTCGTCTGAGATGCCGGATTCCAGGCAGTTGGAAGAATCGGATTGGAAACTGGAAGAAATACCTTCTTCGGGCATGCCGGATGCCCTGCTGGATATGTATACCCCCGCCGGAAACGAAAATTTTGATGCCGGCAAGGTGTCTTTTTCCTTCAATATACGGAATTACCCCTTGGGAAAGGATCGGCCGTTGATGGTTGCCGTAAATGGCAGGACGGCCATCGCTCAGGGAAGCCCGTCCTTTGGTTTGCAGCTAGAAAAAGGGGCCTACCAGGTGGTCGCTTTCCTCTTGGACGAACGGGGATTGGCATTGAAAGAATACGGAAACTACTCCGAAAGGTACTTTACGGTGGCAGGGGCAGAACCTTTTTCGGAGAGCCCCCATCCGGCCCTGTACCTGCATTTGCCCGCTGAGGAGCAGCAATTTGACTGGGGGGAACCGGTACCGGTAGACTTCCTCTACCTGGGCGGCGACCCGGTATTGGACGGTATTTCCATTCAGGTAGAAATCGGAACGTTTCGGTACAGGACCCAAAAAGTTGGGGCGGTAGCCATTTCAGGGCTTCCAAGAGGGACCTTTGACCTGCAGGTACGCCTGCTGGCGAGTGATAGTGGCACTACGATTCCCGGGAGATTTACCACCGTTTCCAGAAAAATACGGGTGGAATGACACGGGGCAGGCTACCCAAGCAGCGTACGCAGGACAGCGAGAGATTTGATGTCACCAAATCCCTCGATGTGAATTTTGTAAAACAGCACCCAATCGTCGATCAGTATCCGCTTCAGCCTACCCGGTAAGGAAGGCAAGACCGATCCCGGGCCTTCCAATAGCTGGTTCAAAAAGCGGATTTTTTCTTGATGGGTGGTGCTAGCTGGGTCACCGGGGAGTTGCAGGTAAAATTCCTCTGCATCCTCGGGTTCAAAACCCAGGTACCGCGAGGTGCGAATCAAGAAGCGGAGTACGAAGAATCCGGGTTGGAAAGCGGGACCGTCCAGCTCCAGTATGCTGTCAAAAAAGTAGTCAAAAAGCTGCTCGTTCTGGTAGTTTTCGACCACTACTTTCCCCAAAATTTCGCCCATGAACATGCTGATGCCGGAACGGTAGAAATCAAAGGGGATGCGTTGAAAGGCCCGGGCCAGTTTTGCCTCCGATATCCGGTTGATCGAGGCGGTTTCTCTGTCATAGACCACCAGATCCAGCAATGTCAGGGGTTGAAAATACGCCATTTTCGTTTTTGACCGGGCGCTTCGTACGCCGTTTACCAGGTAGCTCTTCAGGCCCATGTCCCGGGTGAAAATCCGTACGATGATGGACGTTTCCCGGTATTTGATATAACTGATGACGATACCGCTTGTTTTTCGAAGCATGCAGCTAGTTTTTGTCCCCGTAAAAGCAACGTCGGCAGCGGGCCTCGTAACTTTCTTTTTCCCCCAACATCACCTTGGATTTTTCGCCAGATAGCCGGTAGCTGAATGCCGCAAGGTCTCCACATTTCATGCAGATTGCATGCACCTTGGTCACGTATTCGGCGATGGCCATTAACTGTGGCATGGGTTCGAAAGGCTTCCCCTCGAAATCCATATCCAGCCCCGCGAGAATTACCCGAACGCCAGAGGCTGCCAGTCTTTCGGCTACGGCGACGATTTGGTTATCAAAAAACTGTACCTCATCGATGCCCACCACGTCACAATTCCCTGCCAGTAGCAAGATATCATCGGCAAATTGCACCGGTGTGGACCGGATAACCGTTTCGTCGTGCGATACGACGTTTTTGGCATGGTACCGTTGGTCGATGGCCGGTTTAAAGATCTCCACCTTTTGCCGGGCGATTAATGCCCGGTTTAGTCGGCGAATCAGTTCTTCGGTTTTTCCAGAAAACATCGATCCGCAGATTACTTCCACCTGTCCCTTGCGACCGGCGTGGTGGTGGTTTCCTAAAGAGGTTTCAATAAACATGGGTGTAAAAATAGTCGCAAACGCCTTATTTTGTCCGAACGAACCGTAAAAAGCCGCAACGAAATTCTTCAAAATTTTACAATAGGTAAAATTACGCGTTTTTATCGGGTATTTTCATACGATTCGCCGGGCATTTCACGGGAGTCGCCACTCGTTCATTCGTAATTTAAGCGAGAAAATGCCTACCTTTACCCGTATTTTTAATCGAATAATGACAAGTCAAATGCCAAAGCAACACCGTTTGAATCAGACCTATGCTGCCCATTATTCCGCGGAATTCACACAAAAGGTTTGCAGGGATTTTTTTGGATCCAACAAAACCATCAGTGGAAAGCAGATCGTTGAATTAAGCGCATGCAAGCAACTTAACCTGATGGTCATCAAAAGCCTTTTTGAAAGCTGGCAGGAGCAGCTGGAACTGCTTTCACGAACGCCCTATTTTGATTACACCGACGCAGGCGTACAAGCATCGCTTCGGGAGTTTATGAACAGCCTCTCGCAGGCCATCTCCATACGGCAGGCGGATTTTGAGCCGCTATTGGCCCGATCGTTGGAAAAAACCCTGTTGCTCGCAGTGCAACCCGTGGAATTCATGGAAGATACCCTGCAGGCATTGACACAAAATTCAACTCCGGACTTCTCCGGACTCCGAAAATACATCAAATGGCATGCAGACGCATGGGGCCCGGCAGTGGATCTGCTGTCCGGTTTGCCCGAAAGTCCTGCCTGGAGAGAGACATTGTACGAGGGCTTTGGCAAGCAAGCAGATGCGCCATCGATGGCGGATTTATTGGCACCGCTCCAGGATACCCTGCCGATTGACCTGGATCGGTTGATACACCAACCGGAAATTACGGAAGAAAGCAGCAGGAATAATTCAGAGGCCTTTTCTGCGGAAGCAGCGCCGTCCGAAGCGTCTGCGGCTTCCCGGTACGGAGAGGAAGCGGATCCGGATGAGTCAGGAGATTTCATCGATCCTGCATTGGCCTGGGCACGGTTTGAATCCGAAGAGCATGCCTACATGAAAGGTAGCATCCGCCATCTGCGGGAAGGCATGGGTATCAATCAGCGCATCATGTTTACCAGGCGATTGTTTCAGGGGAATCAGGATCTGTTGGATCAGGCCCTGGAGGAATTGGATCGGACAGAGAGTTTTTTTGATGCGGTGAACCTATTGAACGCCAGTTTTGTCGGTACACTGAAATGGGACGTGCAATCGGACGAGGTGCAGGAATTGCTGCAACTGGTGTTTCGGAAATTTGACGGTGACTGAGTTAAATGGATCTGAAGGCACATTACAGCCGCCTGCATCGGGAGGCATTGGAGCGGGTCCGGCAGGAAGGATTTTCGTATGACCCCCTCCTGCTCGATTCCACAGACACAAGAAAAGGGCTGACGCTTCTGTTACGTCCGGAGGAGCACCTTAAAGCCGCTTTCTCGGGTTTCGTGGATGCGGTACGGCAGGTGGCGCCCGGACACCATGGCTACCCTCCCTCGGATATGCACCTGACCCTAATGCCCCTGGTCACCTGCTACCCGGAATTTCGGCTAGAGGCGATCGATATTCCCGCCTATCGGCAATTGATTGCGGAGGCTCTTCGGGACATCCCCCCCATACCGGTGGCGTTCAGCGGTGTTTTTGCTTCCGCTTCCTGTCTGATGGTCCAGGGCTTTCCGGGAAACGCATACCTGGAGCAAAGCAGGGAAAATCTGCGACGGCTGTTCAAAAATTCCAACCTGGAGCAATCTCTGGATAAGCGGTACCGGCTGGTTACCGCGCACTGTACCCTGGTTCGCTTCCAAAAACCCCTTTTGGATACGGAAGCTGCAGCCGTGCTGGCCATCCTGGAACGCTTTCAGGATTACTTTTTTGGCTGCCAACATTTTGAGCAGGTGGAGTTTGTTTGCAACGATTGGTACCAACGGCAAAAGAACGTGACCCTTGTCGAAAGCTTTGTGCTGCCGGGAAAAAATCCCGTGTAAATCAGGGGTGTACGGAGACCTGATCGATAAAAAACCGCGCACGCGGCACTTTCTTGTCGGCTCCGGGCAGGGGAGGAACCGGGTCTTCGTTCGGCGTTTTTCGTCCAGGCAGGTCGCGGTAGGGGCCCGTTCGAAAAGACAGCCGTTCGATGGATTTTACGGCCACTGTCAGGGGAATGTGTTCGGCGATTTGCTCCCCATTCCAGGCGAGTGAAAAATGCCCCCCGGGCGTAGCTAACACCCGCAGGCGGAGGCGTTGCCAGTTACCCGTTTCGACTTTTCCCACTACTTTTCTTTCGTGGCCCGACCAGTAGCTGAGGTTGCGCGATTCGTCCAGGGTGATTCTGACGGGGCGGTTCCCATACCGGTCGGTGAGGTCCATTTCCAATCGTCCGTTTTCCCCAGCGGAAGCCATGAATTCCCATTCCACGGAAACCTCCTGTCCCTCTTCAAAAATACGGATGGCCCGGGCATAGTCGTAGGGATCTTCGTCTGCAAGCTCTAGTACCATTCCTTCACCAGAAGGAGAGGGGACCACCTGTACCGGTGCCCAGCGGGGCGAATAGATGTTCCAATCCGGAATGGGACCATGGGCACTCAGTTCATCAAAATCATCATCAACGGCTCCCTTGACGACATGCCGGATGGGAGTGGGTACCCGGCTGACCCACATGTCCTCCTTGTTCATGCTGTAGGTTAGCCACATGTCGTTACCGGGAGGAGTTCCGTTTCCCTGCACGATCCCGCGTACGTAACAGGGTCCGAAATCTTTCCATCGACCGTAAAACCGGCGGGGCGGGACCTCTCCCTGTACCAGTACCATGTCATCAAACAGGATGCCGTCATCCGAGCTGATTGCGATCAGCGGGTACCGGTATTCGTCGATGTCAATGGGGTTGTATACGAGGGCATAGCGGTTGTCGGGTGTCTGCTGCGCCCAGACCTTGTCGCCGGCCATGGTCAGTGTGGGGACTTTTACAGAGGGGCTGAACGTTTTTCCCGCATCTTCTGAGATAGCGACCAGCGAACGCTTCCAGAATCCAATCGTTTTTCCGTCCTTCCGTGTATAGTAGGAAAAGGCCGAACCACCTCGCTCTCCCGTGTAGAATCCATCCAGGCCATTGTCTTCGTCCCGCCACTGCAGGGTGATCAGGGTATTTTCCAGCAATTCTTCACAGGCATGAATAAACGCTGTATCGGGAGATGTGGTATACAAAGGAAAAGCCGTGTTGCTTTCGTTCCAATCGGTGTGACTGCTGTACCGAATAAAATATATGGGGCCAAAACTTCCGTCTTTCTTTATTTCGCGGACAACCCGACCGATACCGCCTGCTTCGAAGGGGTCCTCCGAATGGCCGTAAAAGGCCAGGCTGAGTAATTTACCGCTGTTGCTTACATAGAATCCCATCCGCTGGTGCATCATGTAGCCGGCGTACCCTTCGGGAATCTGCACGCCCTCCGGTGCCGGGTAGGGCGGGAAAAGCACCACCGGTTCCGACCAGTTTCGCCCATCCTCCGAGCGGATCAACAGGGTTTGCCCCGGCGATATGTGCTCATCCACGGGGTTGCTCAAGTACTGTTGGAAGAAAGTACCTTCCCAATAGGCCAGGTTGGAGGCATGGCTATAGGTCCAGCCGAAGCCGTCGGCCAGCTCTGGTTGGCTGCGGTTTACCCGCAAGGTTTGCCTGCTTTCTACCCCCACGGCATACCGAAGCCTGCCTTCGTGTACATCCGGATCGATACTGGTACCGCCAATATAGCGGACCGGTTCATGTATGCTGCCCGTTTGGGCCGAAGAACTCGTCAAAAAGCCAAAAAGACCGACGAAAACAAGAAGGCAGTGTACACGTAGGTAAGGCTTCATGGGGTTTTATAATTTGATGAATATCTTCCGTTGATACAGCAGGTAGGCGGGGATAAAATTGATGCCAACGAACAGCAAGGCATAGACCATGCTGGAAAATTTCAGCGGCAATCCAATGCCGGAAAAGGCGGTCAGAAAGTGCATGTTTAAGGATTGGCCTCCGATCTCGAGCCCATAAAATACCAGGGAGAGGACATCTGCCAGTACATACACGGTAATGGCATTGGCTCCGAAAATAATGCCAATGCGGGTTCCTTTTTGTTTACCCAAAATGTCTACCAGAAAATAGCAGGCGCCCAGCGCCGGAAATGCCGCTCCTCCGGTTACTAAGGTAAAGGAGCTGGTCCACAAGTGTTTATTGATCGGGAAAACCTGCGCCCACAGGAGCCCCAGCAGGACAAGTGGCAAACCCAGAGCCATCAGGTAGTTGGCTTTCAGGTGCTGGTTTTTGTCGGAAAGCAAGATATGTCCTGCCAACATCCCCAAAATGCCCGTTACGATCGCTGGAAAGGTGCTGAACAGGCCTTCCGGATCCCAATTCCCCTCCCACATTTTGCCGGGAAGCAGGATTCGGTCGATCCAGGCGGCCAGGTTTCTTCCGGGTTCCAGCATCACCAGGCCCTCATCCGGCGTGGGAATCAGGGTCATGGCCAGCCAGTATCCCACGAGGATGCTGCCGGCCAGGTAAGCTTGCTTTTTCCAGTCGCTGTTCAGGAAAAGGAAGGCACACACCAGGAAGACGATGGCGATGCGCTGCAGCACCCCGGCTATCCGCATGTCCGAAAAATCAAAGGCAGGAATCAGGTTCAAAAAAACACCCACAAGGAATATTTTAAGGGAACGGGTCAGTATTTTTTTGTACATTTCAGCTTTGGGAAAGCCAGCCTGAAGCCTTTTGGAATAGGCAAAAGCAATGGAAACCCCGACGATAAACAGGAAAAACGGATAGATAAAATCCGTCATCGTAAGGCCGTTCCAGGACGCATGCAACAAGGGAGGGTAGACCTGGTCCCATGTACCGGGGTAGTTGACCAATATCATGGCTGCAATGGTAAATCCTCTCAACGCATCCAGGGAGATCAATCGGGTTGGCTTCATAGAATAAATTTAGGTTCGTTTGATAGTCAATTTAATACCAATTGCGGTAATAATAAGGCTATTTAAATCTGTTGAATTATGAATAAAACCCTTCCTTCCTTTTTACTCCTGGCCCTTGGTCTTTTGTTTGGGTCCTGTCAGTCGTCGCCCACCTGGGAGCAAACCGTCGAACAGCTTCACCTGGAATGGGAGTTGGTCAGTAACTTTACCGGAGAGGAAGGCCAGTTCAAGGCACGTTTCCTGTTTGAAAATACGGGCGAAAAAGCCCTGGAAGACGAGGGATGGGCTTTATTTTTCAACATGTCCCCGCGAAAGATCCTCAGCAGTACCCATGCGACCATCACACATATTAACGGCGATTGGTACCGGCTTCGTCCCGAAAAAGGTTTCTACCTTGGTCCCGGTGAGCGGCTGGAGGTAGCCTACACGGGTATTGAGGGGATAATCAAGGAAACGGATGCCCCTATGGGACTGTACATGGTATCTTACGGCCCAAATCAGCAGGAGCTTGCAACGGTCCCCGTGGATCATTGGAACGTCCGGCCTTTTGTCCGTGAAGAACAACTACTGCGCGGTGGGGCAGACCAGGAAGAACCGTACAGCCTTGCCCGGCAGTATGCGATCAACGAGCGCATGCAACCGGTAGGTGATTCCGATTTGCAGCCCATTATCCCGAGCCCTTATCGGATGGAAAAGCGAAAAGGAACGTTTTCAATCGATCCAGCGATGACAGTCGCTTATCAGGAAGAATTGGAAAACGAAGCAGCTTACCTGAATGAAAAGCTGAAAAGCCTGACCGGCGTTGATCTCGGAAGCAATGCAGCGCTGGGAAAAGGAGCAGCCATCCGGCTGTCTCTTTCCGATATACGGGTGGACGGGAAGCAGCAGGAGGCCTATCGCCTGGAGGTGGACGAATCGGGTATTTCCATCACGGGTGGAGATGCTGCGGGTGTTTTTTACGGGGTGCAAAGTTTGCTCTCCCTACTGGGCCCGGAAATCTACCTTCGCGAAAAAGCACCATTGGTCCTGCCTTTTGTCTATATAGAAGACGCCCCCCGCTTTCGTTTTAGGAGTTTGCACGTGGACGTGGCCAGGAATTTTCAAACCAAGGAGACCATCAAAAAAGCCCTGGACATGATGGCGCATTACAAGCTGAATCATTTTCTTTTCTATACCTCCGAGGACGAGGGTTGGCGGGTAGAAATCCCCGGGTTACCGGAATTAACGGATGTGGGCGGACAGCGGCAGCACGTGGAAGGCATGGCAGCGCCCGCGTTGCATCCCGGGTACGGTTCGGGGCCGGAGGCCTATGGGAAAGGCAGCCACGGAAGCGGCTTCTACACCCGGGAGGAATTTATCGATATACTTAAGTATGCCCGGGAACGTCACATCACGATTATTCCGGAGTTGAACTTTCCCGGGCATGCCCGGGCTGCCATTAAGTCCATGGAAGCAAGGTACCACAGGTTTATGGAGGCCGGCGATATGCTGGCCGCCGAGGAATACCGCCTGATTGATCCGGATGATCGCTCGGAGTACCTTTCGGCACAGGCGTATAAGGACAACGTCGTCAGCGTGGTGAGGGAATCCACCTACCGCTTTTACGAGAAAGTGGTGGACGAGCTGGCCCTTATGTATCAGGAGGCAGGTCTGGAATTAAAAAAGATGCATGCAGGAGGAGATGAGGTACCGGTTGGCTCCTGGACCGAATCGCCCATGGTCGCCGAATTGCTGGAAGAATCTCCCGGCGAATCGCCTTCCGCAGCCCTATTGCTGGAAAATCTCCCCGACATACAGGATAGGAAAAACCTACAGGCCTTCTTTTTCCGCGAACTTTTGAAGCGATTGGAAAAGCGGGGATTAGAGGTACACGTATGGGAAGAAATGACCCTGATAAAAGATGAATCCGGTGCCTACCGGCCCAATCCCGAATTCGTTGGCCGAAACGTGGTGCCCTATATCTGGAACAATATGTTTGATTACCCGGATTTGGGTTACCAATTGGCCAATCAGGGCTACGACGTGGTGTTGTGCAACGTATCCAATTTTTACTTTGACCTGGCCTATTCAAACGACCCTGCCGAGCCGGGTTTGTATTGGGCGGGATTCGTGGATACAAAAGACGCCTGGGCCTTTGCTCCCTTCGATTGGTTTAAAACAACCTATACCAGCAGCATGGGACGGCCGATCGATCGGGAAAAGGAATTCGCAAACATGGTCCGCATCCATCCCGATGCGAAGGAAAATATCATGGGATTGGAGGCACAGCTTTGGTCGGAAACGGTAAAGGGCGAGGCGATGGCCGAGTACTATATTTTCCCGAAACTACTCGGGTTTGCCGAGAGTTCCTGGGCAAAGGAGCGGGATTGGGAAAGGGCATTGGACCTTAAAGAAATGGATCAGGAAATTGAAAAAGGCTGGAATCGTTTTGCAAATACCCTGGCTCGAAGAGAGTATCCCAAACTGGCCCGTTGGAATGGAGGATACAATTACCGCATTGCGCCTCCTGGCTTGCGGATAAAAAACGATACCCTGTATGCGAATGTGAATTTTCCGGGGCTTGAACTCCGCTATACCACCGATGGGACCGAACCCCACTTCGATGCTGACAAGTACGAGAAGCCCCTACCTTTGAGCGCTCAGGTAAAAATAAGGGCATTTGACCGCGCAGGCAGGGGGAGCAAGACCGTAACTGTAGATCTGTAATTCGGTCTTGGCTTCACAAATTCCTCTCGGTAAAACGAACCCCTATGGCCCGGATTTGTTGATTCCAAAAGGGCGAATGCGGTAACCCGAGGCGCCAATATGGACGACCCCCAGCCGGAACAGTACACCCTGACAGCCGGTCACTATACAAACTTCATTGGTCGTTCCATGCCGGTAACGTTCATTTTTTTCTGAAAACGTGAAGTTAGCCGGGTCAAGGTAGGAGGCCGAGCAAGGAGGCGTTTCGTTAAGTAGTCCTGGAATAGGGGCGATGAGGTTCCCGCCTGATAGGATTGGTGCGCTTGCCTGTTTTCTACGGAGTGCTTATGTGGTTTTTACGTTACAGATTCGGGTGGGGCTTTGTCAGTTGCCCTGCCGTTGTTTTTTTTCTGTTTTTGGAGATTGATGGGTTTTGTTTTTCCAAAAAACATGTACTAATACAATTTTTTGTATTTTTTACTTAAATTAATTTACAGGTGATCGCATAAACCTATAATAAAACGAGGTTTAATTGTAACACATTGAGGTGCTTTGTTCGCTACCTTTGTAGGAAGTTGGTTGGTTCAAATGGGACTTGCCGAAAGCATTCTAAAGCCCCAAATAGTATGAAAAAGATATTAGTTGTTGATAATCAGATTTCCACGTGTTCGCTTTTGAAAAAATTTTTATCCAAAGAAAAGTACGAGGTGGAAACCATAACGCAAGGGCATCTTGCGTTGGCAATCATGAAAAAGCAGCAGGTGGACATCGTTATTTGCGAATACCGGCTACCGGATATCGACGCCGACGAATTTTTCGAAAAAGCGCTGAAAACCCTACCGGATGTGTTCCTGATTTTCATGGGTCAAGAGGTCAACCTAAAAAATGCGGTCGATTCAATCAAAAAGGGTGCGTGCAATTTCCTGTCGAAGCCGCTTAATCCAGATGAATTGCTGGAGGCAATTCGGGCCTGTAGTCTTCGGGAACGTACCGCCGCAAGTAGCGTTCCGTCTGTAGGAAGAAAGCCTACTGTCCAAGAAAATGGCGGTAGCGAGGAATTTGACTTTGTAGTCGGAGAAAGCAGGGAAGCGGTGGAGATGATCCGACAAATAAAACGCGTGGGGACAACGAACTTCACGGTGATCATTGAAGGAGAAACCGGAACCGGTAAAGAGGCGGTAGCCCGACTGATTCATAAAGTCAGCGATCGTTCCGATCAACCATTTGTAGCCGTTGATTGTGGGAGCCTGTCCAAGGAAATAGCGGGAAGTGAACTTTTTGGTCACGAAAAGGGGGCATTTACAGGAGCCGTTACCAAAAAGACGGGGTTATTTGAACTGGCCAATGGCGGCACAATTTTCCTGGACGAAATTGCCAATCTTTCTCCGGAAACGCAAATGGCTTTGCTCCGGGCACTTCAGGAAAAACGTATCCGGAAAATCGGGGGTGTTGGAGAAGTATCCATCGACGTCCGCGTGATCGCCGCTACAAACGAAGACCTTATTGTTAAATCCGGTTCGGCCTGTTTTCGGGAAGACTTGTTTTACCGGCTAAGTGAGTTCATTTTAAAGGTTCCTACCCTGAAGCAGCGAATTTCAGATTTGCCCCTGTTCATCAATTATTTCCTGAGCCAGGTAAGTGAGGAACTACGTATCGAAAAGCCACAGCTTTCAGAAGAAGTAAAACGAATCTTTTATCGATACGAATGGCCCGGAAATATTCGGGAATTAAAAAATGTAATCCGAAGGGCCTGCTTGTTTATCGAAAAGGATCAGTACATCTATAAAAGTGCCTTGCCGGCTGCAATGCTGGTTAGCCCTTCCTACAAGCACTTGGACGAAACGAATAACGGCAAAGCAGCGTACCAGGTGAGTAGCGTAGACCCGGACCTCAAGTCGGCTGCACGGCAGGCGGAAATAACCAGAATCATGGAAGTGCTTGAGAAGGTCAACTTCAACAAAACCAAAGCAGCGAAGATTTTGAACATCCACAGAAAAACACTCTACTCCAAATTAAAAGTCGTAGAATTAGCCAATTAGTGCTATCCAATACCAGGTATGCGCTGAGGAGAGCGCAGCACCTTGGGTCTGTCAGGGTTGATTGAATAGTAATGGAGCCCTATCAATCGAAAGCCATTGAAAAAAAAGGGAAAAAGATGCTAGTGAGTGGGCCTGTTTCGGCCGGCCAACCGAAACAGGGGGGCTCATGGTAAGCTACGATGGTGCGTTCCGGGATTCTGCCAGCCGCCAGGTTTGGCCCCCACACCTATATCAGTCAGCTTCACCTGCTATTTCTGGCCGCTGGTATCCCCTATCTAAGGTGATACCGGTCCCTTACCGCCAAAGGGTAGGGGGTAAACCGCTGGCGGATGCCAAAGCTGAACTGGCAACAGGTTCCGGTCCTACTACTAGGCGAATTGGGTCGGGATTCGTTTTGCATTCGTTTAGCGAAGCAAAACTATCAGGGTGCTGATTTGTGCAGTAATGTGCAGTACTACCTGGTCCTTTCAAATTTTAAACCATCTCCTAAAAACGTACCTTTCTGCCTCTTACTCCCTGTAACCGTTCCAAACCATTTTGTAACGATTACTCCACAGCGGAACCCCCTTCCAGCCAATTTGGAAAAACAGCGCCAAGTCCTTCCACGACAAATTGGATCGCAATAGCTGCGACAATCACTCCAAAAATTCTGGTAAATGCGACGAATGCCAGTTTGTTTACTTTTTCTTCCAGCAAATAGGAATGGATGAGAACGAGAAAAAGGAAGGCATAACTAACCACCAAAACAAGCGACTTGCCCAAGTAATCCAGCAGTTCCTGAGATTGCGCGCTGTATAGCAAAACAGTGGTGAGGGAACCCGGTCCGGCAAGCATTGGGATCGTAAGTGGGACAAGCACTTTTTCAAACCGCCTTGCGGCGAGTTCTGTATCGGTTTGGCCTTCTTCCTGATTTCCAGTCAGGCGACTGGCCTTTCCTTCCACCATCGAAACGGCTGTTAGCATTAGTAATAGCCCTCCGGCAATTTTAAACACTTCTATATCAATGGCAAAGAATTGCAGGATGAAGATTCCAACATTCACGAAGACCAATAGGATAACGAATGCGGTGCCTACCACCATTACGGCAATTCGGCGCCTTACCTTTGGTTGGGCATCCCCCGTCAATTCATACCAAATCGGTATCAGTCCGATAGGGTTGACAATTGCGACCATCGCTAGCAGGAAATTTAGCATCAAATCACTATTCATGTCTTTATTCCGGTTAAGGGTACGCCAGTTAGCGTACACATATCATTCCAATGGAGCGTTAGATCGCTGGCTGGGCTTAGGGTTTTCGGCCGATAACCAGACTGTTGTACCAAAAAAGTTGTAGGTATCGGGGTTTTTAGTCCTCAAGATTTTTTGGGCAGCACGCAACCAAGGTACTGGCACAGGAATTGTCCCTGTGTGGGTAAGTAAGCGAACGGCCAATCGTTTGAGAACCGTTGGAATCCAGTTTTGCGAACAAATAATGTCGAAACAAAATCACCCTAACGCAAAACGCGTATGAAAAGCAAAAATATCCATCCGACCTACTGGACACCTGCAGCGATGATTGGTACTAAAAATGAGCGAATATGGAATAGCTACACGGATCTGAATGAGAAAATAGCGAATGCCGGCTATCCATGTGTAGGCGCAAAGGCCGCTATTAATACCAATCAATACCGCTTGGGTTTTTATAACCTGATGGCATCGGAAACAACCACGCAAGATTTAAGCGTTGATTTAAAAAAATACCTACAAGAGGCCGTTGAATCCGAAAGTGATTACCTTACATTTATCGCCTACTTTACGGATGAAATCCGTTCCGAATCGGAATTTGAACAAAAGTTATGGGAGCAACTTCAAAAATTGCACGATCTCGAAGGTCGCAAAGATAATTGGGACCCGGCGGTAAGTAGTGATCCTGAGGCAGACAATTTCAGCTTTAGTTTTGGGGGAACGGCTTTTTTTATTGTGGGGCTTCATCCAAAAGCCAGCAGGCTTGCACGAAGGATAGGGTATCCCGCCATGGCGTTTAATCTACACCGGCAATTTGACAAATTGAGAGAAAACGATCAATTCGAAACGATGAAAAAGGTGATTAGAGAACGGGATAGGGAATACCAGGGTTCCATCAATCCAATGGTCGAAGATTTCGGAGAGGGACGGGAGGCACCTCAATACAGCGGTAGAAGGGTAGAAAAGAACTGGAAATGTCCCTTTCATCCGTAGAAAGGCTGAGCCGTTAAAATAGACGTAGGATGAAATCGTGCCTGCCTGCCGGACAGGCAGGGATTCCCCGTCCGATTGGCGTTATCCGGGCGGGTAGGTGACCACTAAAAGACCATTATAAACACATGAAAATAATTGAAAAACAGTCTGGAGTAGCCTTTCACCTCAAAAAGGGAGCATTTTTGAAGGTAATTGATTTACAGGGAGAGCAGGTCAGCGATTTGGTGGCATTTAATGCGAATGACAAGCGCGAAAAGCTCTCTTCGGGTAAAACCCTGGATTTTGAAAGTACGCTTTTTATCACGAAAGGACATCATCTTTGGAGCAACCGAGGTCAGAAAATGATGGAAATATGGGAAGATACGAATGGCAGAAATGATTTTCTCCTGGCTCCTTGCAGTCCCGAAACCTTTCAGATTTTATACAACAATCCAACCTATCACCCCAGTTGTTTCGAAAACCTGGAGCAAAACCTCGACGCATTCGGCATACCAGCCGACGATATACCGACAGCCTTTAATATTTTTATGAATGTACAACTGGACCCGGAAGGAACCATTCGCGTGGAACCTCCAAAAAGCAAGGCGGGGGACTACGTTCTATTTAAAGCCTGCATGGATTTGATTATTGGTCTAACGGCCTGTTCTGCCGAACAATCCAATAACTTCAAATTCAAACCTATCGGCTACGAGGTAAATCCGGAGTCGTAAAATCCGGAAGTTGTCGCGATGGACACCGTTTGGTATTCGGTATCGCTGCTACCGCACTTACCTGATTTCGGGTTCCCCCTTTTTCTTATTGGAGCAATAACGTTGATACCATTCGGGATCATTTCTTTGAATCAGTTCGATCCCTTCGTCGAACATTGCATGTAACTCATTCGAGTACAGGTCGTCTTCGGAAATGGCCTCCTGTAAAATCAGTCGCCATTGTTCCCTGACCTGTGGGTCGTCGGGTTTAGACTTGAGGTCACTGAGCTTTTCATGGTCAATGATACGCGTCAATTTACATTCGAGCCATTCATAAATAGTGTCCAGTCTCCCCTTAATTTTTTCGTTAACGGATGCCTCATTCAAATAACTAAGCAGAATCAGTAGTTGCGCAGGTATACTCTTCATTTTTCACAGGTTTATTTAAATTTCCTTCGAGGTGGTTACCGCAAAGGACAGATTTATTACGATGCTTCTATATGAGCTTTCAAAAAATGAACCAGACACCGTTTTTTATACAAAAAAATAGGCCAAAATTGCCGAAAAAGTTTTTTTAGTTCCAGAAACAGAGATATCGCTAAAAATTAACACAATTTTAAAAAGAAGCCACTTTTTTACGGGTATTCTCAATTTTTCGGTTAATTTTTTGTCATCAATTTGTTAAATCCTTCATTTCCAACCCATAATGTGTTTGTAAAATTCGCAAATTGAAGATTTATATACGTGATTTGCGCAGATTTTCCCGGTTTAAAGCTTCATATTCATAAAAAAATAAGCAGTGCCTGTCCATGTTTCATGCAGAGCAAGGCTTACGAACAGTGTATACGATAATCAATTGGGATATGGAACAACCTGACAAAAAATTGCTGGATGGTTTTCGGAGTGGAGACCGCAAGGCCTTCGAAAAGATTTACCAATATTACCGGATACCGGTAATCCGTTTCAGTGTTTCCATTATCAAGGATGAGCAGGAGGCGGAAAATATTTACCACGAGGTATTTATGAAAATTCTCAAACGAAGGACCAAAATTCGCCCGGAATTGAATTTCAATTCGTACGTATTTACTTCCGTCAAGAACGAAATATTCGATTACTTGAAAGCACTCAACAAAAACAACAATTTGAAGGAGCGGTTTTGGGAACGTATTCAACAAGAGGAGGACGATTGTGAACAGGTAAAGGAGGCGCAGCTAACGAAGATGGAACGCATCATCGAAGGTTTATCTCCAAAGCGGCGGAAGATTTTGGAGATGAATTATTTCGAAAAGAAGTCCTACAATGAAATCGCGGATATTCTCATGATTTCAAAAAACACGGTGAAGAACCAATTAGTAAAAGCCAAGTTTATCCTTCGGAAAGAGATGGAGTAATGCCCCGGCATCCTTGATTTTTTCAGGCTGGTAGGTGGTTCGTGAGGAGCTACGAAGATATTTGTGTGTTTTTTTTTTTCGCACCCAAGTCATTTTTTAAGTAACAGCTTATTTTCGGATATACGTTACATCTTTTTTATACAAGCAAGTAGAATCGGGTCCTCTGTGGTTTCGGTACACGTCCACCATAAAAACTTGCCCATTTTTGACTCCATGACGAATAAAAGCGGGGCTTCTCCGTGTCGGGACCTTCATTAAAACGCGTAAGCCTTCAAACAGTGGACGCGTACCACACAGTCCTTGAAATAACCTTTTGTTGTTTTTAACGAAAGTAGCCACGCGGGAAAAGCTGGTTACCCGGCTTCGGGGCATCAATCTACCAGGCGGGCGATTGAACCCGCCCGGGAAAAAAGAAAAAAATGGAGGGGATTTTTTCCTTATTTCTCAGTAGTAAGTAAGATCAATCAATAAAAAATCGGTATGCATCAGCATTTCCTGAACTTAATCCCGGTAGTAAATGGCCGCGGCGCTGGCTTTTCCCGGAACGCGCATGCGCCGAAAATCGCAAAAAGCAAACGCTGGCTGGCGCACACTTCCAGTCAAGAAGGCAGGAACAGCGTCTACATGCGCACCACTCCGCTGAAGCGGCTACAGAAATAATTGAGTATATTGGATGCAATCAAACTGACTCAGATGCCTATGATACCCGTTTACTCCGGTTTGTTGCCGGTTATCTTCTTACTTACAGCAATCCAGGTAAGCCTGGCCCAGGAAGCTGTGTCTCTTGCTGACCGCCGCGAACTTTTTGTGGACGAGTACCTGATAGACTCCCTGAAGGGAGCCACCTTACGGATGCATACGCCGGTGGATGAAGGTCAGGTGTTGCCATTCGACCTGCCCTGGGAGGGAGCTTTTTCCGCATACGTGACCATCCTGCAGGACGGGGATACGTTCAAGGCCTATTACCGAGGGGTTCCTACCGCCGGTAAGGATGGCAACAGTGCAGAGGTCACCTGCTATGCCGAGTCCGCCGATGGTATTCATTGGGTAAAACCCCACCTCGGCATCCACGAAGTGGGAGGCGATACAAACAACAACGTTATCCTGGCAAATGAGGCGCCAATTACCCATAATTTCAGTCCCTTCATTGATACCAATCCCGCTGCCAAACCGGATGAACGCTACAAAGCACTGGGAGGTACGCAAAAGAGTGGATTGGTTGCCTTTACCTCTCCCGATGGCATTCACTGGAAGCGCCTCCAAAATGAGCCCGTTTTTCGTCAGGGTGTTTTCGACTCCCAAAACGTGAGCTTTTGGTCCGAAAATGAAGGGATGTACCTCTGTTATTTTCGTTCCTGGACCGGAAAAGGGTACCAGGGCTTTCGCTCCGTTAGCAGGACCACTTCCCGGGATTTTATCCACTGGACCGAACCCGAACCCATGGGTTTTGGCAACACGCCCTACGAACACCTGTACACGCAGCAGACCAGTCCTTATTTTCGCGCGCCGCATATCTACCTGGCGATTGGTGCACGGTTTATGCCCAATCGAAAGGTGGTTTCGGATGAAGAAGCCGAAAAACTGGGCGTAAACCCAAACTATTACAACGACTGCTCCGACGCCATATTGATGTCTTCACGGGGAGGAAACCGGTATTACCGGCACTTTATGGAGTCCTTTATTCGTCCGGGCATCGGCCTGCAAAACTGGGTATCCCGCTCCAATTACCCCGCCCTCAACCTGGTGCAAACCGGGCCGGCAGAAATGTCATTGTATGTCAACCAGGATTATGCCCAGCCATCTGCCCATTTGCGCCGGTACAGCATGCGCCTGGACGGACTGGCGTCTCTTTCTGCGGGGTATGCGGGCGGGGAAATGCTGACGCGCCCGGTTACCTTTACGGGCAACAGGCTGGAGGTAAATTTTGCCACATCTGCGGCAGGAGAGGTCCGGGTGGAGTTGCTCGACGAATCAGGAAATAAGTTGCCCGGCTATTCTCTGGAGGAATGCCGTCCGCTGGTCGGAAATGAAATTTCCAAAACCGTTTACTGGAACAGCAACCCCGATGTTTCGGAACTTTCCGGGAAGGAAATTCGGATGCGCATACGGCTATCCGATGCCAATCTTTTTTCTTTCCGTTTTTATTCCAACGCCGACTAGTGTTGGGAAGTATACAAGAATTTACACCCAAACAAATTGCATAATGAGACTACCTTTTCTTTTCGCCTTACACGTTTTTGTGACCGTCGTAGCCCAGCAGCCTTCGTTGGCTCAAACGAACGGGTCCACTGCCACAAAAATCCGGGACCTGGTGATTTACCAGGATTCCATGTATTATGCCAGTTTTCCTTCCATCGTGCGGAAAGCGGACGGGGATTTTTTGCTTTCCTTTCGGCGTGCGCCGGATCGACGGGTCGTATTTGGAGAGAAGGGAAATAACCACGTGGATCCCAATAGTTACCTGGTGAGCATGACCTCCAGGGACGGTCTGAACTGGGCGGAAGACCCGGAGTTGCTCCATGCATACGATTTTGGGGGATCCCAGGACCCCTGCCTGTTGCAACTGCGGGACGGAACCCTGCTGTGCACCAGCTATGCATGGGCATTTTTGCGGGATGACGGCGTGCAAAACCTACCCATCCCAAACTTTCAGAACCGCCCCGGAACCGTATTCCTGGGAGGGTATTTGCTGCGCTCCATTGATGGGGGAAAAAGCTGGTCCAAACCCATTTATCCTCCACACATCGAACCGGAGGTGAACCTAGACCCCATGGGCCGCCCCATTCCTGCCTACAACCGGGGAGCCCTGCTTGAAGGCAAAAACGGCCGAATCTACTGGGTAGTAGCTGCCAATGATCAGGTAGCGCCCCGCCGTACTTCCAATTACCTACTGGTTTCCGACGACCAGGGCCGAAGTTGGGAGCACCTCTCTACCGTTGCCAAAGACGAGGAAGTGATATTCAATGAGGCATCGCTCCATGAAACCCCCAAAGGCGATTTGGTAGCCTTTATTCGCACAGACAAGTACGAGGGGCAGTCCGTTATCGCCCGGTCTTCGGACGGTGGAAAAACCTTTTCCTGGCAGGGGATGGGTTTTAAAGGGCATCCCTTGCAGGCCTTGCGCTTACCCGATGACCGGGTACTGCTGGTGTACGGGTACCGGTATCGGCCGTACGGCATCCGTGCCCGAATCCTGAACCCCGAATGCACAGATTTCGCTACCGCCGAAGAGATTGTATTGCGGGAAGATGGTGGAAGTGGCGACATTGGGTATCCCTGGGCCGTCATGCTCGATGAAAAAAGGGCCTTGGTGACCTATTACTTCAACAAAGACAACGGTACCCGACACATCGCCGGCACCGTCCTGGAGATTCATTGAGGGGGGATTTACTTGTCCCCGCAATGCCGCTGATTAGGCTGTTGGCAGGTAAGGGGATTTCCTACCTCCTCAGTGAGAAATGGGCCATTCCTAAACGATGGAATATCTGCAATTCGAACCTCCCTTCATAAGGAAATAGCCCATTCAAAAAAAAAAATAGCAATCAAAAATCATGGGCTTTAGCCTTTATAGATTCAATAGGAAATAGCCTATTCCAATTTATCTGTCCATGATTTTGGGTTAAAAATGGTTAAAGTTGCGCATTTACCTTCCATTATGTGCTGGAAATGAATAGGTTTATGGAATGTTGCTTTGCTCGTATACTAGACACCTTTAAATACAATGCCCAACAAAACTTTCCTAGTGCTTTTCTTTATGGCATGTTTTTCCTGCAGAAAACCGCAGGATACTGCATCCATTGAAACAATCCGTTATCAAGTGGACACCGTGATGGTAGATGGCAAAGGGCATCTGTTTGACCTAACCTATTTGTTGCTTAATTCGGATTATTGCGAGCAAGATGGTTTTTTGTATACCTATATTAAATTTGATCATGGTATTGACAAGATAGACCTGGACCTGATGGAACTGGAGGACAACTATCCACTTCAAAAAGAAGGTCCTGATGGCACCGGTTCGTGGATTTCCTCCCTCAAAAGTATGGGCGATGGTAAATTGTTTCTCGCAGGACAATTTGGAGGCCATTTCAACTTAGAAGGCAGACTGGTTAAAAAATTTGAATGGGAAAGATTATCCGGCATAAAGGGAGGAATTGCTGATGAAGAATACGTATACCAACAAATGGCAAATCCTAGCTTCGGTCACCTGGCCTTTGCATTGGTAATTGATGACTTGGCTGATAGGATATCACTGAAAAAACTAAACACAAACGACACCCTGATTTCAACCTACGAGATTGATCCCTACGGGAATTATAAAAAATACACACTTGGAGATTTGACGTCTTATAATAAATGGGGTCCTCGGGTTTTTATAGCCAGTCAAGACGATAAAATTATCGTTTCCCATGAATTTTCTAATGATTTTTATGTTTACTATCCAATGGAAGATAACCTCGAATCGGTGACCTATTCCTCCATCCATACGCCGAGTAAAGTAACTATCACAACCGAAGGTGACCTCGTTAATTCCACCGATGATCGAATTAGTGCCCTTCAATTTTACCTCGAACAAGTAAGTTTTGGACCATTGGCTTATGATAAGCAAAGGAAGAGATATTATCGGCTTTCTGCCTCCAGTAAGTTTGGTCAAGAAAAAAAAGAGAATAGAATCCTACATGAAACGATTAGCGTCAAGGTCTTTCTAACTGTGTTTGATCAGGAATTCAATTTTTTGAGTGAAATACCTATTCCCGAGCTCAGTAACAAATCCTCTGCAAAATATTTTGTAAAAGACGGAAAGCTATGGGTCTTTCAGAACAGGGATGATGAGTTGGGATTTGTTAGGGTGGCAATAAGTGAATGAAATTATGAAAATATCCAGTACCCATTCCACGAGCGTGACGGAGCATTTTTTGTGAAATGGGGATTTTAGTCTCTTGGGATAAATGGTTTGGCTAAAGCCAGGGATGTTGGGAAATGCCAGATTGCTGATTTCTCAATTCATGATTCCTTTTACAAGGTTTTAACCAATGATTGCTTTTAAAGGAAGATTTCGCTGGCATACTTAAACCGCCCGAAGTATGCAATTTACCTGGAATTAATTACTTTGGTAGACCAGTACTGGATGCTAGAAATGGGTATCCCACAGAAAAATTCGGTTGTTTCCAATTTACCAGCTGGATTTCGGATGAGATGTAGATGTACCTGCTTTCATAATTACCCACTCCCGGAAGCAAATTCTTCCGGGGAACCGGCGGGGATGGCAAATGAAAACCCCGAAAGGCCCGAACAAGAATCAGGCAAGAACAATTCGTAACAAACCATGGATTCCAGCAAACACATCCAACAATTCTCACGCGATGGCTACCTGTACTTACCGGGCTTTTTATCCCGCAATCAGGTGGAGGAGATCAACGAACAGTTGGACACCTTTATTCGTGACCAGCTCTCCGATATGGCAGCAGAACATAGGAAATACGAAGTGCCTGGGGAGGTACAAACCTTGAAAATGCTGCAGGACCTGCAGGTCTATTTGCCCTTTTTCGGAGACTTGCTGCTGGACAGTTCCTTTTCAACGCTGGCAGAAAGCCTGCTCGGAGAGCCGGTGGTCGGCAAGACGCTGGAGTATTTCAATAAACCTGCAAAAATTGGGAAGGCTACCCCTCCGCATCAAGATGGCTATTACTTTATGCTGAAACCGATGAGCGCCGTGACCATGTGGTTGGCGCTGGAAGATGTGGACGAAGAAAATGGCTGGGTAAGCTATGTGAGGGGTTCGCACAAAAAGGGCATGCGTTCCCATGCAGCCACCCAAACCGTTGGGTTTTCGCAAGGAATTGCGGACTTTGGAAGGCCCGCAGACTTGAAAAACGAGGTGTTCTTTCCAGCCAAACCCGGGGACCTGCTGCTACACCATGCCCTGACCATCCACCGGGCAGCCCCCAATACGCATCCGGAGCGAAGCCGAAAAGCACTGGGTTGGATTTATTTTGGTAAATCCGCCCAAGAGGATGTCGCAGCGAAAAAAGCCTACGTGAAATCCCTGAATCAACGGCAGGCATGACCGGAACGCGGATCCAAAACCTGCAAATGGGGTTATTGCTCCTGCTTTTTGCACTGGCCTGCCAATCCAGACCTTCTACGGTGAGCCCGGAACTCCGGAAGCGAGCGGTACAGGAGCTGCAGCAGGGGATGGAGAAGCAGGAGCAGTGGGTAAAAGTGCACGCTGCAGAATATAAATTATGGCTGGACTACACCGATGGCGTGTTGGAAACCTTTCTGCTGGAGGAAAAAAAATGGGATCAGCTTTCGTCCTATCGCATCGGAGTCTGGCGAGTGTTGGCCCAGGCAGATCCGGCTTCACGCGATAGCTATATACAGAAAATCCTTAGGGCCTTCGAAGACCGAAATGGTCCCGACCGGGTACATGCCGCCGAAAGCCTGGCCAAGCTGGGGGAATCGCTGGCCGACTTGTCACCGGAACTTACGCGGGAAGTAGTGGAAGGTCCCGTAAACAGCCTGTATGTCTACACCCTGTGGAGTACCTTACAGGGTAGCGATACGGCCGCGGCCAGGGAGCAATTGCTGGACCTGGCACTGAATCCTGAACGAGATGAAATAATCCGGCTTCAGGCAGCTTTTGTCCTCCGAAGTGAAGGAGTTTTTTCAACGGCTTCCTGGAAAAAACTAGCCAGGGCCGGTCTACAAGAGCCGAAGGCGTCCCTTCCCAGGGTGTACCTGTTATCGGCCGCCCTCATGCATGCACCGGAGGAAGAACGAAACAGTACGATTTTAGGGGAGGTAAAAAATGCCCTGCGGGACCTAAAAGAGGCCCCTTCTAAGGGAGTTCGAATGGAAATAGCGCATGCATTGGGTACTGCGGGGAGTCCCGAGGACCTACCGGTGCTTGTGGCGCTGTTCGAAAACGAAAACCCGTTGATGCCTGAGGAGGAAGTTCCCGGCGAGGATTTGCAGGCGGGGGCGAATGCAGACGTTCGGGCTGCGGCTGCCTATGGAATTCTGATGCTGGACCGACGGCAGGAGTACAGCCTGGCCTGGGCCGATTGGTTCGTAGTGGCGGCTTACCTGGCCGGTATGGTGGGCGTGGGTTATTATTTTTCGCAAAAAAACAAAAGTGAAAGGGATTACTATCTGGGCGGTGGAAAGATGAACCCGGTTGCAGTCGGTTTATCACTATTTGCTACCCTGCTTAGTTCCCTGAGTTACCTTTCCTATCCGGGAGAAATGGTGAAATACGGTCCGGTAATCTTCTCCGGCGTATTGGTTTTTCCGCTGGTATACTATGTGGTGGGATGGTTTCTGATTCCCCGGTTTATGAAATTGCGGGTCACCAGTGCCTACGAGATTTTGGAGATAAATCTGGGAGTGAGCATTCGGGTATTGGCTACGTTTTTCTTTTTGTCGCTGCGGTTTTTGTGGATGGATACGATCATCTTTATTACGGTGCATACGGCCATCCTGGCAATTTTCGGAGTCGATCCGTCGCATACATTGATCATTAGCATATTGTTGATGGGGATTACCATTTTTTATACCACGCTAGGTGGGCTGAAAGCCGTGGTATTTACAGATGTGATCCAATCGGGCGTGCTGATGGGTGGGGCCATTTTGACCTTGCTGGTGGTGACTCTCTCTTTTGGGTCGGTAGCTGCATGGTTTCCTACCGAATGGCCGGCGCACTGGGGGGAACTGCAGCTCGGGGTGGATGCCCGGGAGCGTCTGACGATTGGCAATGCCCTGCTGACCACCTTTGTCTGGTACCTGGCTTCTTCGGGCTCCGATCAGATGTCCATACAGCGTTTTCTGGCTACTGAAAATGCCCGGACCGCCCGCAAGACTTTTGGTGTTTCACTCCTGACTACCTTTGTGGTACAAATCTTACTGGGTTTGGTGGGGCTGGCCGTGCTGGCTTATTTTACCGCATTTCCCCATTTTCTGGCTCCGGGTGAGACAGTAACCACTTCTGCCGACCAGCTATTTCCGAAATTTATCCGGGTAGGATTGCCGGTTGGAATTTCCGGCCTGGTGGCTGCGGGTATCCTGGCAGCAGCCATGTCCAGCCTATCTTCAGGTTTGAACAGTACCTCCTCGGTCATTTCAGAAGATCTCATCAAACGCTTTACCCGCAAATCACGGGCGCCTCAGAAACAAATGGCGGCGGTGCGCAACCTTTCCCTGTTCGTGGGGGTTTTTGCCTTGCTGCTGAGCTTGCTAATCAGTAAGGTAGAAGGAAACCTCTACGAAGTAATTGTTAAAGTCGTTAATCTCTTCGTTTCCCCCTTATTTGTGCTGTTTTTTCTAGCCCTTTTTGTTCCCTTTGCCACGGGAAGGGCGACCTTTCTGGCCGGGCTAGGTAGTGTCGCCATTGCGGTGGCCATCGCCTTTTTTAAATTTTTGGGGATTGAGGTATTGTTTATTCTCCCCGTTTCGCTCGGAGTAGGTGTGTTATTGGGCACGATATTGAGTTTTCTGGATGTGCGATTGCTTGGGAATACCGAAACCATGGAAAAGCGCAGCCGGGAGGCAGCCATTTTCAAGGGATTCGGGGAAAGCGACAAATCGGCAAGGGCAGACACTGGAAAAAGGACAGGTATGTAGGTTGCCCCCTTTATTGGGGCGGGATAGCCAAATTTTTCCGGTTACGGAGGTACTGCTCGTTTGCCGACGGCTCGAAGAGTCCCGGTTGGCCGACAGGGAAAAAGACGGACGATGCACAGGGGCCAGGAGCAGTCGGCTGGTTGCGCGTCTTTTGCTACCTGGTGCCGCGAAACGACTGGAGTTTGGATCTGGTTATGGCAATAAGGCAAGTGAATGCTTGCCTATTTTGGTTTTCAGGTACTACCTGCTTACAAGCAGGGGCATGCGGTGAAGAAGGCAATGCCTCTGCCAGGATCCTGATTAGGAGAGCGTATTGAGATTTTTAAGTAATTCCTGTTTGTGTTGCTTGCTGATAGGTAGGGTGATGTTATTGATTTCCAGAAAATGATCGGCTACTGCGTCCAGTTTGGAAATATTGACAAGAAACGAGCGGTGAATTCGGACAAACTGCCGAACGGGGAGCTTTTGATCGAGCATTTTCAGGGGGCAAACGACCAGAATGGATTCCGACTTGGTGTGGATTTTTGCATAATTTCGGTCGGCTTCCACGTAATAGATATCGTCAAACAATAGCTTTACCAGTTTGTTTTGCGTTCGCACAAAGATACGGTCTTTCAAAAATGTGGCGTTTTCCTCCGGTTCCGTTTTGGCCCTTTCCGGTTCGAATAGGATTTGTTCCGCAGCCAAGGCAAGGGTTCGCTCCAACTCAACGGGCTGAAAGGGTTTGGAAATAAAGGCCAGGGGACGGGTGGTTTTGGCTTTTTCAAAGGAATCCTCATCGGTATTGCCGGTTAGATAAATGGCTTTTATCGCGTCGATTTCCTGAATGCGCTTCACGGTCTCAATACCATTTATTTTGCCATGCAATCCAATATCCACCAGTACCAATTGTGGCAGGTATTGCCTGAAATGAAGCAAGGCATTTTCCCCGTTTTTTTCGATGCCTGTAACCGAGTAGCCTAGCTTTTGGATGGTTTGCGAGAGGTGGGCGGCGAGCACCATATCGTCTTCTAGAATTAAAATACGTATCATGTCAGGGCGGTTTGGTACGCATCCGGGCAAAAGACGAAGCGGAAATACGTCCCTTCATGGGGTAATTTGCTCATTCTGCCGTTCAACTGGCTGGTTAATAATTGAATTAATTGTCCCCCGAAACCCAGCGAAAAGGCGGTTTCTTTTTCATTGAATCCGATGCCGTCGTCCAGGTAATCCAGGATGAGTTCATTCCCTTCCCGTTCAAGGTGGATGGTTAGGTTTCCTTGCTTTTTTCCGGGAAACGCATACTTTAGCGAATTGGTAATTAGTTCGTTTACGATCAATCCGATAGGTATTGCGGTAATGATATCCAGACTCATTTCCTCCATATCGCAATGCAATTCAGCCGTTCCATCCACCCCAAAGCTGTGAATGATGTCCCGGGACAATTTTGTGAAATAGTCTTTCATTTCGAGGTAGGCCAGGTCTTTCCCTTGATAGAGGGTCTGGTGCACCAGGCCCATACTTTGCACCCGGTTTTGGCTGTCCAACATGATTCGTTGTAAGTCGGGATCCTGAATTCGCTCCGATTGCAATGAAAGCAGGCTGCAGACGACCTGCAGGTTGTTTTTTATGCGGTGATGGGTCTCGCGAACCAGATAGGTTTTCTCCTCGTTTTGATCTTCCAACAGTTTGTTTTTCTTTCGGATGACGCGGTAACCCCGGAACATTATCAGAGAGAATACCAGCATCAGGCTGGTACCCACAATCCAAAAGGTGACCTGCTTTTCCTGTTTCGTCAGGATCAGCGCTTGTTCCTTGATGGTGTTGTTTTTTTGGGAAAGCGCTAGCTCGGATTTCAAGCCAGCCATTTTTTGTTCCGCTTTCTCATTAAAAATAGTTTGGTTTAGGTCATGGTACATTTTAAATGCAGCCAGTGCTTGTTGGTTTTTTCCCAGCGCCTCATAGACCTCGCTTAGCCGCTGATACGCCTGACTTGAAAAGAAGTGGTCTCCCAAATCAGTTCCTGCTTTGGCAATGCTTTGTAGCAAATAGTTTTCGGCTGCCTGCCATTCGTTTTTGGAAAAACTGACTTCTCCCAGGGCCAAAAAGGAACGCATTTGCATGAACGAATTCTCGAGTAGGCCGGCATATTTCAGCGCATTGGCAGCGGAATTTTCAGCTTGATCCAATTTATCCGTACGGATGTACAGACTGGCAAGCGACATGTAAACGTCACTCAGGTTGTTGTAAAATCCGAAGCGTTCCCCGACCGCAATGCTTTCGGAAAAATACTTCTCTGCTTCATCCAGACGGTCGAGTGCCATTAAATTGTTTCCAACCACATAGAGGGTAAAATCATAATCCATGTCCGGTATTCCCCAGCTTTCGAATAGATGAAGGGATTTCAGTCCAAATTCCAGCCCCTCCAGATAGTTTCCCTGTTTCCAAAGCAAATAACTCAGGTCGCTGTAAGCCATGGCCTGTGCCTTGCGATGATTGGATCGCATGCCGAGTTCCAGTGTTTTTCCTGCCCATTCGAAAGCGGAACTCAAATCTCCCCGTCTTTCGTACACGTAACCCAGGTTGGTATAGGCCAGCCATCGGTCTTGTAGGTCAATTTTTTTTAGGGCGGCTTGTAAGAGCAGTTCGGCTTGTTCGGTCTCGTCCATTCGGAGTAAAATGGCCCCTGCTATTAGCTGAAAACGGCCCTCCCATCGTTTGTCTCCCGCTTCTTGCGTTTCGAGCAACCCCTTTTGAATGATACGAAGGGATTCGTTGAGGTTTCGGGAATGGGTATAATACCCCCAATCCCAAAGTATCTGCCAGCGCAGGCTGTCTTTTTCTTGCTGCACTTGGGCCAGATTGGCCAGGGATTCCAGGTATTCTTTTCCGAAATCTGGAGGATAGGTAAATACCGGTTGGTAGAGGCTTGGCTTTTCGGGAAGCGGGTAAGCTAGCGTAAAATAGTAACTGCCGATACAGATGAGTAAAAACAAAACCTTCATGAAATAAATATACTCAAATTCCCAATAGAAATATCGTTTTTGTCAGATCGCTACGTAATTAGTGAAGCTACAGCCTCGTTTCGGGAATAAATGTGCTGCTTTCGGACAATATATCGGTGGTTTGGGAGAAAATCCCTTGCTGTATCAGGAATTTTGCCCTTTATTCGTCTCAAGCGTAATGGCTTTTAAAACATTTAAGATTAAGGTTTTTTAACAACATAAAAATGGCTCCCGTTGGGAGCTATTTTTATTTCCAGGCGCACGTTTGCTGGATTTCTAGTCCCATTACTGCCTCCGTTATTTTTGAAAGCGACAGAATTTTATTTGTGAAAGTGTTTTTTCAGTATGGCTAAATCCCAATAGGTTGCCATCACTCCTTCCTTTCAAATAAAAAATATTCCCATTGTACCAAAAGTGGTTTTATTCCATTATCTTACTTTCTAAATACGAATTTGGTTTTTGTCATGTTTTCTTTTTTCCACGTTCATTACTTGTTTTTTTTACTGATGGCAATTGCCATTGTTCCCTTGTCGTTCCTACTCTTTGCAAGCAAAAAGACAGGGGAGAAAGCGTATGTGTATTTTTTGTGGATCATGCTGGCTTGTTTTGTTTACTCGTTTGCCTATACCCTAGAGTTAATGCTCTTGTCCGCATCGTGGAAAATTGCCATGATCAAGCTGCAATACCTGGGAGCGGTAGCTTTTGCACCACTGGTTCTTTTTTTTACGCTGGCCTATACGACAAAGGAACAATGGATCGCGGGACCAAGGAAACTTGCTTTCTTGGTGATACCAATCGGAAATTTACTGCTGGTAGGTACCAATGAATTGCATTACTTGTTTTATTCCTCCTTTACTATCAGTAGTGAAGGGCTTTTTCCGGTATTGGTGACCGGAAAGGGGTATTTCTACTGGGTTCATCAGGGGTATACGCTATTGTTGATTTTCGGGAGTTTGTGGGTGCTCGTAAAACGGATTGAGGAGGTGCCCGCAGCGGATTCCCGGCAGGTATTTATGGTGATTTTGGGTCTTTGTAGTCCGTTGTTTGTATACGTGTGGTACCTTACAGGCAATGTTCCTTTTTTACTGGATCCCATTCCAGTGGGTTTTCTGGGTACGGGCTTGTTCTTTTTTCTGGGGTTGAAAAATTTTAAATTATTCCGCATCGCTCCCATTGCGTACCGAACCCTGTTCGATAATCTACAGGAAGGAGTCATGGTGCTGGATAGCCAGGGAGCCTTGGTAACGCTAAACCTTTCTGCAGCCAAGATCATGGGTATCAAAAGGGTGCATCAGGCTTCGGCACTAAAGGAAATCAATGATAATTGGCCTGAAATCTGCGACATGCTTCGCACACCTCGTTCCTATCAAGTTAGCGAATTTACCCGTGTTAGGGACGGACATACCCTGTGGTACCTGCTCTCCAAATCCAAGGTGAGTGCCGAAGACCAGCATCAGGTGGGGAGCTTGTTGGTACTGCGGGATATCACCCATGAAAAAAATTTCCAGATCCAAATCGAAAATGCCAAAATAGCTGCAGAAACAGCAAACAAAGCGAAAAGCGAGTTTTTGGCGAACATGAGTCACGAAATCCGGACACCTTTAAATGGGGTGATCGGCTTTACCGAATTGTTGACCCATACGGATTTAAACGAGCAACAACGCCGGTATGCACAAACGGCATTGACATCGGCTACGTCCTTGCTCGATCTGATCAATGATATCCTGGACCTGGCTAAAATTGAGTCCGGCAAGACAGAAGTGAGCCTGGATGTGGTTGACCTACACGAACTGCTCGAGACCATCGTGGATGTGCTGCGTTTTCAGGCGCACCAAAAGGGGCTCGAATTGCTTCTGGATTTACACGCGGATGTTCCGCGCAGGATTAAAACGGACGAGCTCAAACTCAAACAAGTGCTGATCAACCTACTAAACAACGCGGTTAAGTTTACACAAAAAGGGGAGGTGGTGCTACTGGTAGAAACAAGCGGACCGGAGCAGTCCAAACAAACCGAACAACTCTTATTTTCGGTTCAGGATAGCGGAATAGGGATAGCTCCAGACAAACAGCACCTGATATTCGACGCCTTTTCCCAGGCAGACTCTTCCACGACCAAAAAATTTGGCGGTACCGGCCTGGGCTTGACCATTTCCAACAAGCTGCTTTCCCTGATGGATAGCCGGATTCAGCTTGAAAGCGAACCAGGGCAAGGGAGCAGGTTTTTCTTTGTGCTTTCGGTAGAGGGTCAAAAGGATTCGGACAGTGGGCAGCCGTTCTCCAGGGAATATTTGTCCCACATTTCCCAGGTAGTAATCCTCGATGGGAATAGCCGTTCGGGTACCCTGCTACAACGGTATTGCGAAGATTTCGGACTCCCGGCGAGCCATGTAGAAAACGTAAACGAGGCTTTTTCAGCGATTGAAAATGGTTCCAGGCCGGTCCTGGTGCTGGTAAACAATCGTTTGTTGGGAAAAAGTAGTCGGGATGCCATTCAGCAAATGATGCGACTCGCACAAAAAGCGAAACGGCATGCGTTCTTTGTGCCCCTGTTAAGCAGCAACGAACGAGACGGTGCCATCGATACTTTTACGGAAATTGGCTGCTTGGGGACGATCGATAAGCCCGTATCTCCCACCAAACTGCGGGAAATGCTTGGCAGAACATCCAACTCCTCAGCGCATGTCCGATCGGTAGCTACCCCCTCCGATACCCATACAGATACGGGTAAAGGATTTACCTTATTGGTGGCCGAGGACAACCCGATTAACCGCATGCTTGTAAAGGTATTTATAGAGCAAATGAGCCCCGGAGCGAAGGTGTTAGAAGCCGAGAATGGCAAGGACGCGTTCGCCATGTTTGAAACCAAGAAACCGGACCTGGTGATCACAGATATTCACATGCCGGAAATGAACGGGTACGAATTGTTGCAGGCCATTCGGGAATACCCCGGCAAAAAGGAGGTGCCGGTGATCGGGTTTACCGCAAATGCCTTCCCTGTAGCACAAACCGACTCGGGTAACTATCACTTTGATGATTACCTGACCAAGCCGGTGGCGCAGAAAAAATTTCAACAAGTGGTGGGCAGGTGGATGGAAAGTATATCCAAACAGGAAGAGCGGTGAGCGGCATTATTCCGCTCACCTTTTTCTGATGTAGGATTAATTGTCTTCTCCCCGGAGCTTGATTACCGCACCGTCCAGTTCCTCACTGATCCGAATCTGACAAGCGAGCCGGCTGCTGGGAAAATATTCCGGAAGCGCCTCCAGCTGATCCAATTCAATGTCAGTCGCCTCTCCAAGGCCGTTTTTCCCTTCCAGTACCTCAACGTGGCAGGTGGCACACAGCGCCATTCCTCCACAAGTGGCCAAAACGGGATATTCGGACGCTTTCAGTACTTCCATCAGGCTTAGCCCCATGTCATCCGGTGCTTCAATGTCCTGACGATTGCCATCGTGATCTTCTACGGTGAATGTTACCATTGGTTAAAAAAACGATTAAAATGAGTTGACTCCGTTTACGGTAGTGTATTTAAAACTTAGTTTTTGATCGGGATAGACGTACTTAAAAGCCGCCTGCATCATAATAGCAGCTTCGTGAAACCCGCACAAAATCAACTTCAACTTACCCGGGTACGTATTGATATCTCCTATGGCAAAGATGCGGTCCACGCCAGTCGAATAGTCTCTGGTATCCACTTCAATTGCGTTTCGGTCCACGGTAAGTCCCCAATCGGCAATTGGTCCTAGTTTGGGACTAAGACCAAACAGAGGAATCAGGTAATCCGCATCGATTTTGATTCGGGTTTTGGCTTTGTCTTCCAGGAAAACCGAAGCAAGGTGACCATTGCCACCAAGTTCTTTTAGGTTGGCAGATAGGATCAGGTCAATTTTACCTTCATTGGCCAGGTCAAACACCTTTGCGGCCGAGTCGGGCGCGCCTCTAAAGGTTTCGTTTCGGTGTACCAGCGTTACCCGCTTGGCTACGTCGGACAGGTAGATGGCCCAGTCCAGGGCAGAATCTCCTCCGCCGGCCAGAATCACTTTTTTGTCCCGGAACTGCTCCGGATTTTTGACCATGTAGGCCACTCCTTTGCCCTCGAAGGTTTCGAGATTTTCCAGTACGGGCTTTCTAGGTTCAAAACAACCCAAGCCCCCAGCTATGACTACCACCTGCGCATGTATTTGGGTTTTATCGCTGGTGGTCAGCACATACGAACCGTCCGTCTGCTTGCTGAGGTGGTCTACCCGTTCGCCCAGCGAAAACGTGGGCTTAAATGGCTTTATTTGTTCCATGAGATTATCTACCAACTCCTGCGCCTTCACCTCGGGATAGCCGGGGATATCGTAAATAGGCTTTTGCGGATAGATTTCCGACAACTGTCCTCCCACTTGAGGCAAGGCATCCACCAAATGGCAACGCATCTTTAATAAACCGGCTTCAAAGACCGCAAATAAGCCTACCGGGCCTGCTCCAATTATGCAAATGTCAGTAGTAATCATGGTATAAATTGATTGTTTTAAAGGTGGAACCCCGTTCAGGTTCCTTTGTTTCTACAAAGATAATTAGTATACCAACTATTTTAAATTTTCCGCCAGTTTATTCTGCCAGGTTGCCATAGATGGTGTTCAGTATCCGCTTAAATTCCTCAAAATCCCTCTCGGTTAGATTTTCCCAGGCCTTTTGACGAATCTGCGCAATTTGTGGCTTCAATTCTCCTACCTTT
The DNA here is from genome assembly GCF_009467825.1 of Cyclobacterium xiamenense. Lineage (GTDB taxonomy): Bacteria > Bacteroidota > Bacteroidia > Cytophagales > Cyclobacteriaceae > Cyclobacterium > Cyclobacterium xiamenense. The sequence continues at coordinate 143,090 of NZ_WIOK01000002.1, forward strand.
TCCTTTCCGCTGCTCGTCAGAAGCAGCCGATAGCTCCTCCGGTCCTGGGGATGAGGAATACGGTCCACGTACCCTTTTTTGCACAGAATATCGACAATTCGGGTCAGGGTGGGCTGATCTTTGAATACCAGATGAGCCAATTCAGTCTGGCTAAGCCGTTCGTTTTCATCCAGGTTTTTCATGACCAACCATTGGTCCACCGTAATGTCAAATGCGTTCAACTTGAACTTTTGCTGGGCGTACTGCTTGACTTTTTTCGCCGTCCGATCCAACAAAAAAGAATACCTGCTAAATTGCTCGTATGTCATGCCAATAATTCGTACGGCAAATATAATCAATATTTCATTTCTTCTCCCAACAAACCCTATAAAAATTATAGGTTTTGTTGAATAGTGATTGGAAGGTCGTTTCGACTTGCCATATTGTCTGGAAAGGGCTAATTTTCCGGAATCAAATGTCTTACCCTAAAAAACAAGCAAGAAATGATCATTGATCTTACTGGATACCAGGCGGTAGTAGGGGGAGCCACCCGGGGGCTTGGATTGGCCGCTGCTCGTCAACTTGCTGCATCGGGCGCTACAGTCACGCTGATGGCACGAAACGAGCGTTCCTTGAACAAGGCCGTAGCTTCCTTACCTGCCGATAACGGACAAATACACGATTACCTGCAGGTCGATTACCTGGATTTTCCTGGTTTCAAGCGACACTGTGAGAAGTTTTTTAATGGGAAAAAAGTAGATATCCTGGTCAACAATACCAACGGTCCGAAAGCCGGTACGGTCACGGAGAAAACAACCGAGCACTTTCAGGAGGCCTTCGATCTGCTGTTTAAAACCTATCACCATTTGACCCAGTTGCTGCTGCCGGGCATGCGTGCCCGGGGCTACGGGCGTATACTCAATGTTTCCTCCGTTTCGGTAAAAGAACCCTTGCCCAATCTGGTATTGTCCAACAGCATACGCACCGCGGTGGTCAGTTGGGCGAAAAGTCTGGCAGAAGCGGTAGCTTTGGATGGGGTCACGGTCAATTCCATTCTTACCGGAGCCTTTGATACCGAACGTATCCGGGAGCTGACCGAACAGCAGGCCCGGGCTACCGGCAACACGATGGAAGCACTGCTGGAAGCCAGGAAAGCGAGCATTCCTGCAGGCAGGTTTGGAGATCCCAAAGAATACGGTTACTTGCTTGCCTTTCTGGCTTCCCCAATGGCCGGATACATCACTGGAACCAGTATCCCGATTGATGGAGGTGCCATCAAAAGCCTATAAATTTTCCGGTGCCGGCCCCATATTAGGCAGGGCAATTGAAACGTACACTACTCCACCGATGATTAAAAGCACCGAAATGGATGCAAGCAAAATAAGGATTTTGAGAAACTTGGGCATGACAGGCTGGGTTTATGGCTAGCAATAAAATCCGATTGTGGAAATAATTGATCTTATTTACGCGAATGCGTTGATGTGTTTTTTCAATAAATTCGTTAATAAGTAAAATCGATATTAATAAAATTTTATTACTATTTAATTGTTTTTTAATAGAATAATTTTAAATTAAATATAAATAAAAAATTTTATTTTAAAAAGGGGTTTTCTGTTGCTGGCGGATTTTGGAGGAATCTGAGCATTTCGGAAATGCTTTGAAAGAGGCAGTAGCTTTTGGCAAAGGTTGCTTTTATTTCGAAGGGGGATGCGGTGATTTGAATGGAGGCAGGCAGTTGCAGTTCGGGGTTTTTCCGGAGGGCGTTTTTTACCCAACAAACCAGGGCTTCGGGCCCTTCAATGGCACAAGCCAGCGGAATTGTGCTCCGAACGATCTTGCCAGAAACAGCATCCACCTGCCATTTGTCCCCGGGGACCAGGCGCTGTATGCCGCCATTAATCATCAGGTCTTCCGGGCTGCCGGTCAACAGGGGCTGGTTTGCGTTCATCAGCCAAAGTTTATCAGCCGTTTCAAGGGCTACTTCCAGATCGTGGGTGACGACCAAAATGGCTTTGGACGCTTTTCTTGCAAGGTCACGTAACAAGTACATGATTTCAAACCGATTGCTAAGATCCAGGTGGGCCGTAGGTTCGTCCAGGATTAGGATGGGGCTGTCCTGGGCCAGGGCACGGGCAATCAGGGCCGTTTGCCGCTGTCCGTCGCTGAGCGCGGATACCCGTTTTGCGGCCAGATGCGAAATGGATGTCCATTCCATCACTTCGGCTATTTTTGCCTGGTCCTGCGGGCTCAGTTGGCCCCACCAGCCGGTGTGTGGAATTCTGCCCAGGGCGACCAAATCCCGGACGGTCATCATGCCTGTGGGTGTTTTTTCGGTCAGGACCACGGCGATCTTTTTTGCCCGCTCCTTTTCAGCAAGCCTACCGGTTGGGGTATCCCCCAGCCACACCTCGCCCTGCAGGGGCGGGTGCTGATGCATGATGGCTTTTAGCAGAGTGGATTTGCCCACCCCATTGGGTCCCATCAGGCAGGTGAGCTCCTGCCGATACAGGTCAAAGCTCACCGGATAGGCTACCCGCTGCGCCAGCTTACCGGTGCGATAGCCCAATTCCAGGTCCCTGGCCCGTACAAATGCCGGATTTTCGGCCGTGTTGGTTGTCGGCAGATTCATGGTGTTAACGTTAAAATTCCTCACTGAAACTTCGTTTCATGATCAGCCAAATGATCAATGGCGCACCAAAGGCTGTGGTGATTGCATTTAAAGGCAACGTACTGGCCATGCCGGGCAGCTGGCTAATGGTATCGCAGGCAAGCAAAATCACTACCCCCAAACTTGCTGCGGCCGGAAAGAGCAATGCATGGTTTTGGGTGCGGAAAAGCAGCCTGGCCAGGTGCGGTACCGCTATGCCAATAAAGGCGATGGGTCCGCAAAAAGCCGTAATGCTGCCGGTAAGTATGCCCGTACTGACGATCATTACCCAGCGTAACCGCTGAAAGTTTATTCCCATGCTCACTGCATAGGCCTCGCCCAGGAGCATGGCATTGTAGGCTTTGACAGAAAAAATTGCTGGTACCAGGCCCAGGAACACCGCTCCCGAAAGAAGTACCAGTTCCTTCCAGCCGGTGTTTCCCAAATTGCCCATGGACCAAATGGTAAATAGCTTCAATTCCTCCGCTGCACTGAAATAGGCCAACAGGGTGATTAGTGAGGAGGCGGCACTACCAAACATGAGTCCGACAATCAACAAGGTCATGCTATCTTTTACCTTCCAGGCGGCCAGGCCCATGAGTACCAGTACGCTGATCGCCCCGGCACTCGCCGCCAAAACCACCGACCAATACCCTCCGGCACTGCCCAGCAGGTGCCAGCCGAAAGCGGTTCCCGCCATGGTCAGCAGTGCCACGCCCAGCCCCGCACCAGCGCTAATGCCCAGTACATAGGGACCGGCCAGTGGATTTCGAAAAAACGTCTGCATTTGCAAGCCGCTGAGGCTAAGTCCGATCCCGGCAAGCATTGCGGTAAGTGATTTGGGCAGCCGGTAGTCCACGACAATGATTTCCCAACTGCTTTTTGGGAAAGGGATACCTCCAAGTCGCCGGAGCAGGTCGTTCAAAGGAATGTGTACGCTGCCCAGGCTCAGGTTGATCAGCCATAACCCGGCACACAGAAGTAGCACGATCACCAGACGGGGGGATAGAAAGCTATTCATGGAGGCGTTGGAAATAGTGAAAATCGCGGTCCCTTGCTTTTTCCGGATGCAGGATCTTGATCAGGTCCCAAAGTACCCAATCCGGCCGCAGGTAACCTTCCTCGAAATACATTAGTCCGCCCGTTTCGCCCCTGTTCCGGGTATAGGTGTAGACCTGTCCGTTGGAAAAAGCCCTGAAATCCTGGTATTTTGGATTGGTATTTCCCATCTGCGACACGGAGGCGTAATCTGCGGCGCCAATCCAAAAGCTCGCTTCACCCGCATGATCGAGCACAAATTCATAGTTGAGAGCAAGGCTACCGCTGCCTTCGAGTTGCTCGAATACATACGCTCCTCCGGCATCCCGTATCAGTTGGGCTACCCAACTGTCCTTCCCGGGAGCATACCAGATGTCTTTGTACAAGGTTCCGGAAAGCACGGAGGGCCGATCTTCTTCTAGGGTGGTACCTGGCTGCATCCGGGCAGTCTGGTAATTGGCCTCTATGGCGGAAAAGATGCTGTCGGCGGCCTCCAATTCACCCAAAAGGGCTCCTGTAGCCTTGATCCATTCCGCCCTTCCCAGTGGATGTGGTTCCAGGAATTCTCCGTTTACGACCACGGGAATTCTCGCTGCATCCAGCCTTTCGGTGAGTTTTTGCACTTCCCCAAATCCGGATACCATCACCCAGTCGGGATCGGCTGCGATGATCGTTTCCAGGTCCGGGGATGGGCCTTTTCCCAGTTCGACGACCTTCCCCGCAGCTATCTGTTTGCGAACGGCCGGGGAAGAAATCAGGTCCAAATTTGGAAACGCCAACAAACGGTCTGTTGCACCCAGATAGGTCAGGTGCGGAATTTGGGTGGTTGCTGTCAGTACAATTTTTCTGCTACTGGCGAAAATCGTTTGGGTACCCTCCGCAAGGTGCAGGGAGTCCGGGCTGGCAGCGGCTCGGATTTCGTACCGTTTTTCCAGTCCTGGCTCAAAATGGGTTACCAAGCGGTAGCCTCCTGGGGTTTTGTACAGAGAAAAACCCTTCGCATAAGTCAGGGGGATTTCTTGGATGCCCAGCGCAGTGGCGTCTTCTCGTTGCTTTTCTTTTTCACCACAGGAAAAACCAACCAACAGCAGCAGGTTTATGGCAAGGTAGAAGCGAATTCCCGGGTACGATAGCTGCATTTCTGATTTACATTTGATGCCAAAGTAAACCAATGTACCCCCCAATTCCAACAGCTATTTTCTGGTAAAAATTTTTTGAATGCGGATTTTCCTGTATGTTTGTCTCGATTAATGGTTCCCGAACCTGTACCAGGCTCTCGGGATTAATAGGGAATCCGGTGGAAATCCGGAGCTGTCCCCGCAACTGTAACCCATGCCTGCAGCCAGATTTCGGCGGCAGGGGTTGTCCATCCTCAGCCATTGTCCTAATCCAAGGACGAGAAGGCGGAACAACCAAGGGAAGTCAGGAGACCTGCCATTTTTCGCTGTATTCAACGCTTTCGGGAGAAAGGCGGAGAAGAAGGTTTGTAACAGTGTTCATTTCTACCAGTCGTAGCCAGGCGAAGCCATTTGACGGTGGTCGCGCTCTATTGGTCTGTCCAACGGATAAACCCGCATTCTCTTGCCGTTTCTGTCCGGATTCGAAAGAAACCGATGGTATCATGGCAGTAGTAAATCAACGTATTCCCTTTCTCGCCATTGTATGGCTTTTGCTGCCGGTCTGGGGATATTGTCAAGAGCTGGCCCGGGATACGGTGGAGTTGGATCCCGTGGAGGTGGCTGCGGTACCGATGCGCACCTATGCATACGGGCAGCGGATTCGTAGCCTTGACCTTTCTGCTGCAGAGGGGCCTTCCGGGGGCTCGGTTGCCGACCTGCTTCAGGATCGAACCGGGCTGTTTATCCGCGCTTACGGGCCGGGAATGGCTGCTTCCCTAAGCATAAGAGGTACATCCGCGGGCCATAACGCCTTGTTTTGGAACGGGCTGCCGGTCAATAGTCCCTCTCTGGGCCAGGCAGATTATTCGATTTTTCCCATGGCCGGTATGGACCAGGTAGACATCCACTACGGAAGTGCAGGTGCACTGTACGGGACGGATGCCATCGGAGGAGCCGTGCATCTCTCCACTTCCCTCTCCAGAGACCAACGGCGCAAGAGCCACGTTAAAACTCAGCTGGGAAGTTTTGGCAATTGGGGCCAGGAAATCAGCCACCAACAGCGCCTTCAATCCATTTCCTTTCGTACCAGCCTGTATCGAAACGTGCTGGCAAACCGGTATCCGTATACGGATTGGGCGAGCCCGGACACGCCTATTCGGTACCAGGACCATGCGGCGGTCCACCAACAGGGTTGGGTACAGGACATTCGTGCCGATCTGGGAAAAGCTCAGGTGCTACAAGCTTCCGTCTGGCTCGGGGAAATACAGCGGGAGGTTCAACCCGTTATGGGCTCATCCAGCCGAGATGTCCAAAACGATACAAATCTCCGGGCGGTGTTGGATTACATCAAAAACGGTCCAAAAACCACTTGGAATATCAAGGCGGGAATAGTGCGCGACCACATGGAGTTCAATTCAGACGTAAACCTAACCCTGCAAGCCTTGCTGGCAGCTGCGGTGGACTGGGAACCTTCAGCGCGTTGGCAAAGCCGCTCCGGCGTTCGGTATACCCGAATTCAGGGGGATTTATCGACCTATTCCCATTCCGAACAACGCATTGAACTGTATCAGGCGACCAATTACAAGCCCCTGGACAACCTGGCATTTTCCCTGCAGTTGAGGCAGTTGCTGCACGAAGGACAGCCCGTTCCCTTTACTCCGGGAGTGGGTGTTTCCTGGACATTTGGTAAAAGTCCAGTGCAGCAGTGGGAGCTGTTGGGAGCTGCATCCAAAGGCTTTAAGGTGCCCACCTTGAATGACCGCTACTGGGTGCCTGGGGGAAATCCGGACCTTGCTTCCGAGCAGAGCTGGAGCAAGGAACTGGGTTTCAACCAACAGTTTACCAATAAGATCCTACAGTTTAGCAATCGGCTTTCCCTGTTTCACATGAGCGTGGACAACTGGATTATCTGGCTTCCGGAGGAATCCTACTGGACACCAAAAAACGTCCGCAAGGTGGTGAGTAAGGGGCTGGAGTACTTCATGGAATGGGAGTTGAAGCAGGGGGGCTGGGATCTGGGTTGGGAGGCGGACTATGCCTGGACCCATACCAGTAGCCGCAGCGTGGCAGCAGGAAACGAGATGGATCTCGGTAAACAACTGCCCTACGTACCCATCCACAAATTGCAGGTACGCGGGAAGGTAAAAAATGACCGGTTTTCCGGCTTTGTGTCGGGGCAATACACCGGTGAACGCTTTGTCACCTCCGATAACCAGACCGCACTTCCGGCCTATTCGCTTTGGGGAGCGGGTGTTTCCCGTACCTTTTCCTGGAAGAAATGGGTAAGCGGAAGCGTTGCGCTAGAAGTTCATAATGTGTGGAATACCGAGTACCAGCTGCTTCGGCTACGGCCCATGCCTGGAAGAAATTTTCAACTTACAATACATCTAGAACTATGAAAAAAGTGAAGTTAGCTTTTCAAAAACTGATTTTTACGCTGTTGGTATCCTGTGCAACGGAGCCGGTAGAAATGCCCCGAGGTGCCTATGAAGAAGGGGTGCTGGTGATCAATGAAGGGGCATTTGGCGCCAATGATGGGGAAATTTTCCATTACGAAACCGAAAGTGGGGAAATGGAATCGTCTATTTTTGAAAAGGCGAATGCGCGCCCCTTTGCCGGGTTGATCCAAAACATGCGGTCCTTTGGAGCCAATAGGTATCTCGTCGCCAATACCGGCAAGGTGGAAATCGTTCGGTCCGATGACTTTGTAAGCGTAGGCGCGGTAAACGAAGGCCTGATCAATTCCCGGTCCCTGCTTGCTACTGACGGGAAATTATTCATCAGCGATTGGGGTGCCTACGACGAAAACTGGAACAATCCGGAATCGTTTATTGCCGTGGTTAATGGCTTGGAGGGCGGTTCGGTCAGCAAGAAAATCGCTATTTCCTCCAGGCCAGAAGGAATGACTTTCCTGGGAGACCGGATTTTGGTAGCCTGCCAGCAGGAACAGCTGATTTCGGTCATAAACCCCGAAAATGAAACCGTAGAAAAGACCGTATCGGTAAGCGGCACGCCTTTTTATTTCTTTAACTACGCAAATCGTACCTACCTGTATGCCAACGATGCCGAAAATGTCTACGCGCACCGACTGGATCCGGTGACGTTTGAGGTGGAGGAAACGCAAACGTTTGGGGTTGTCAACAGCATTTACAATGGCAATTTTGCCTTTACCGGTAGTGGCGAACTAGTTGTCATTAGCAACCAGGCCGATGAAGATGTGGTAGTGAAGCTTTCTCTAGGTACCGGAACGGTTTCGGAGGCCCGTTTTTATTCGGGAAAAAATTTTTACGGGTTGGGATACGATGAGGCAACGCAAACGCTGTTTATTGGAGAGCATGCCGGCTGGCAGGGAAACGGCTCAGTACTACGTATCAATTCGGCCGGAGCGTTGATAGACCAATTGCCCGCCGGAAGAGGCCCTAGTGGCTTTTATTTTCCCTGATTTTGAGGGATGATAGGTTAAGTGGTGATGTGATGATTTGATGATGTGGAGTGGCTTAGCCTGCCGTAGCCCGACGGGCTCAAAAACCAATGCCCGGTATTGGCGCCACTGCGAGACTTAACATTTAAAAAACGCAGAAACCAGGATGACGGTATTGATTTTTACCTATCTAAAAATCAGCCTATTAAAAAAATAAAGCGTGATATCAAATCACCTCCCCCCTTTCTCCCACTCCTGTTTTCAGGAGTGGGAGAAAGGGGGTGGTAAAAATACGTCATCGGTAGGATGTATTTTGGGATAAAGGATGAACGCCTCGCTCGTTGCACCCGCGGAAGTCTGTCGGTGAACGTTGGCGGTACGCGTTTTCTATTCGACAGGCTTCGGCACCAGTAACGGTTAGTGATGATCCAACCGATTGACGGTTTGTTAAAAAATGTTAATTTCTCGATTTGGGTCTTGCGTAAAATCTGCTTCTCGCATAAAATTGTCTCCGCAATTCTTGAAGTTATCTCAAGGTAAATAGGCTTGGATTTTACGTCAATGGTTTAATTCATAATTTCACTTATTTATATGAACTCCGCAGGTAATTTTAACAGAAAGAGCTCCTCTCGGGGCGTGTATTGTTTGTTTGCTTTTCTAGTTGTTTTTGTATTTCTACTTCCCTTAAAGGTCCCGGCTCAAGATTCACGGGACGGGTCGTCGTTTACCGCAAGTCTTCTTAACATAGAAGCCCCGGTCAATGAAACCTTTCGTTATCAGGCCACGCTCACGAACAATTCCGATCAAGCGCGGATATACCAATTAAGCGCAGAGATGCCCGAAGGCTGGCGGGTTGCTTTTAAGGCGAGGGGCAGTCAAATCACTTCGCTAAATGTGGAGCCGGGAAGAACGGAAAGCCTCACCATCGAAATACGACCGGCCTATGGGGCAGCTCCTTCGACCTACCCCGTACCCGTGCAGGCCCGCGCAGCTAATGAGACCCTTTCACTAGACCTGGAAGCGGTAGTAGAAGGATCCCATGAAATGGAGCTCACCACTCCTACGGGGCGCTTGAGTGGTGAAATTACAGAGGGAGAAAAAGCCGAAATACTTCTCCAGGTAAAAAATACTGGCTCGCTGGCCTTGAATGACATTACTTTCTCCTCGCAGACCCCTCCAAATTGGCAGGCCACCTTTTCTCCCGCTGAGATCCAGCAGTTGGATCCCGGCGAGACCATGGACGTGATCGCAATGCTGTCCGTTCCCGATAAAACCCTGGCAGGGGATTACGTCAGTAAATTTACTGCCAAAAACGCTCCAAGTACGAGTACCGCGACCTTTCGAATGACGGTCAAAACCTCCATGTTGTCTGGCTGGGTAGGTATACTCGTGATTTTGCTGGCGATCGGTTTTGTATTTTACCTCATCCGAAAATTTGGTAGGAGATAAGCAACGTTATGGCTAACCCAATCATAGAGTTGAATCGCCTGACAAAAAAGTATGGCGAATTCAAAGCAGTGAATGAATTGGATCTTACGGTATACAAAGGGGAAATATTTGGATTATTGGGCCCCAATGGAGCCGGAAAGACGACGACCATCCTTATGATGATGGGGCTAACGGAGCCCAGTTCCGGCACGGCCCGTGTTTGCGGATTTAATGCTACCAAGGACGCCCTATCGGTCAAGCGGCTTGTAGGGTACATGCCGGATAGTGTCGGCTTTTACGATACGATGACGGCCCTCGAAAACCTGATGTACATAGGGGAACTGAATGGAATTCCACGATCCGAAGTGGAAGAACGGGCCCTTGCCACCCTGGAATTGGTAGGGCTGTCCGGTGAGGCCATCCATAAGAAGACTGCCGCCTATTCCCGAGGAATGAAACAGCGCCTGGGATTGGCAGAAGTGCTTATCAAAGATCCAGAAGTCATTATTTTGGATGAACCCACGCTGGGAATCGATCCAAGCGGTGTAAAGGAATTCCTCGGGCTCATTTTGCGATTGAGTCGCGAGAAGGGGCTGACTGTTTTGCTTTCGTCCCACCACCTCCATCAGGTGCAGCAAGTTTGTGACCGGGTAGGCATTTTTGTTAAGGGAGAATTGCTGGCTGAAGGTACCATCGATACGCTTTCCAACCGGATTTTTGCTGAAAAATCCTACGAGGTCCATGTCAGCCTGGAAAACGCCATCGTTCTTCCCTGGAAAGATGAGACAGAAATGCGCCAACTGGAGGCTGTGCAACAGGTTCGCGTACAAGGGCAGGTGATCGAGGTGACGAGTAGCAAAGACCTGACCCCCGCTATCGTTCGGTTCTTTGTACACAAAGGCTATGACGTTTCCGGTGTCCAGAAAAAGGAGTATGGATTGGAGGAAATTTACGAAAAGTATTTTGAGAAAAACCTAACTGAATAAAAGATCAATGAAAGCAATCAGGGATCTCGTTGACAGTCATTCTTCTACAACGACAGAAACCCGCCCCCATCCCTTCTGGGTGATGGTACGAAAAGAAATTTCGGGTCATATTCGCAGCTGGCGGTTTTTGGTACTGCTGCTGCTCATTCTCCTGACCTTTTGGGGCAGCATCTCGGTGGCCATGAGTACTATACGCGAGGTGGTGAACAATGCAAAGGATCCGGATCGGTTGTTCCTGTACCTGAAGTTGCTTACCACCACCGAAGGCACACTGCCACCATTCCATGTATTTCTGAATTTTCTGGGCCCCATCGTGGGTATCAGCCTTGGGTTTGATGCAATCAATTCCGAGCAGCAAAATGGAACATTGACCCGCATCATGGCGCAGCCCGTGTACCGGGATAATTTGCTCTTGTCGAAATTTGTCAGTGCGCTGACACTTGTTGGGAGCTTATTACTGACGCTCTCCCTATTGATGGTCGGCGGGGGCATCCTGATCACCGGAGTGCTCATCGAGGCAGAGGAAGTATTTCGAATCGTTGGTTTTACGATCCTTTGCACGGTTTATGTGGGATTTTGGCTGGGGCTTTCCATCTTATTGTCGATCCTTTTCAAACAGGCTTCCACCTCCGCACTGACGGCAATTGGCATTTGGCTGTTTTTTACCGTATTCTACCAAATCATCATTGACCTGATTGTACCGGCCGCCAATGAGTTTTCCGAAACGGATGTGATTCGGTATAACCGACAGGTTTTAAACCTGTTGCGCCTCTCGCCCAGTCAGCTTTTTACCGATGCGACGACCACCTTATTGATGCCATCTGTAAGGAGTCTGGGGCCGATCACAATGGAACAGATGGCCGGCGCGATCCCCTCGCCACTTCCGTTGCGGGACAGTTTGATGATCGTATGGCCGCAGCTCAGTGGCCTGATCGCTGCCACGACGATGTGTTTTGCAGCTTCGTATTACCTGTTTATGCGCCGGGAAATACGGGGGTAGTTCTGAATGTAGGGATCTACAGGTCCCTACTTATAACGAGTTTTTTTTGGGATTTGTCTGCGGGATAAAAAAAATGCACCACAGATTAGCACAGATGCATCACAGAAAGCAGGACAAATTATGCAGTTAAGTAGCTGACTCAGTTATTTTAAATTCGAAAAAAATCTGTAAAACTTGTGCGAATCTGTGGTGAAAAAGGGACCACCACAGATAGCACAGATTAGCGCAGATATATCGCGGAAAACAGGTCGAATTATCGGATTAACTAGCGAATCCAGTTATTTTAAATCCGAAAAATAATCGGTGTGAAGTTGTGGCGAAAAAAGTTGTCTTTGTGTCACCTTTGGACCTCTGTGACGCCATTTTTCGAAAAAACGGGCTTTTTAATACTTTTCAAAACCAATATCCCAAGCGATACACCACATTATTGAATGTGATTTTATCTTTTGCAAAATAGCTCCAGTCTTCCGGGCGACTGGGATCGGGCATTGGGACCATGGGATTGGCAGTGGTGAGGTGGTAGATTTGCCGTTTATAGGACAGGCTGATGGTCCAAAAATTGGTCCGTTTCGTTTTTAAGCGCAGCCCGATACTGCCCTGCCCCATAAAACCCCCGTCTTGCCAGCGGTGTTCGTTCCATTCGGTGACCACTGTGGGTTCCAGAATCGTGGACCCGTACCCCAAATCCAGGGCTCCGTATACCTGCCAGGTATCTTGGGGATTGGCTACTGTTCGCCAGCTCATGGCCACCGGCACCACGGAAAGGCCGCCGTATTGGTCCAGGCCGGTCAGGAACCCAAACGCGTGCCTCTCCGAAAGCAGAAAGCCATTGAAAGTTTGGAAGGTGAAATTGGTGCGCGTCCCAAACTCATCCCTCCCGCTCAGCATACCCATTTCGGAATGATGGGTAAAAGGTAAGGCCTGTCCCCAGCTGTTAAAAGGACAGGCCAAATAGAGGGTTGCTGCAAAAATGGTATAAATGACCTTCATTTAGCGAAAAGATACATTGATACAGCTTAATTTCTTTAGTTTTTCCGGGTCGGAATAGTCAAACTGACAAACCCCATCCGGGCCAATTACGATTAACGATTTGGGTCCGGGGATGATGTCTATGGCAGCAAAATCGTCCAGATGCTCCAATTGATTGCTGGCGATTTCCAAAACATCTGCCACGTTAAAACTCTTCAATCCGTGTTCACCCTCTGCAAGGTACAAATAATCTCCCAAAAGGCCCAGCCCATGCGGATTATCCATGGGGTAGGATTTAATCAACCGCGGTTTGTACAGGTCGGTGATGTCCAGCACATGCAGTTCATCTACACCCATGCGACACATTGCCCCGCTTCGAAGGGTGACAAAGGCATGGGTATCGTTGACGACCACCGGATCGCAGGAAGTGACGTGCTCGTACACCGCCATTTTCTTCGGGTCGGAGGGAATGCTCGCATCGTAAATGTGCATGCCGGTCATGGAACCGATAAATAAATTTCCTTTAAACGGAAAGATGGTCTCAATGCCCCAACCCAGGTTGATGTTTTTCAGGTACTGCGGGTCGGTAGGGTCTTCCACGTTGAAGACGCGAAGGTCGTAGTCGTCTACCGTGTACAGGTGGCCCGACAATAAGGTGAAGCGAGCCATGGAGCCACCCTGCCCGTAATTTTGTCCACCTCCTCTGCTGGCATCGCTGCTAACCGCAGCCATGGACTCAAAGGCCATAAAGTCGGTCCGAAAAGCTGGCCTGCCCCAACTGGACCACATCATATTGGGATCCGTAGACGTGATCAACGTATCCTTATACGTGACAATGGTACCGGTTTCCTCGTTGGAATACAGGTTTGGGAACACGTCTTCCTCTCTTTTGACCAATTCAATGTCCTGCGGATCGGAGATATCAAACGCCAATAGGTCTACGTAATTATCGGCGTACAGAATGTGATCGTTGATAGCCAAATCTCCCGTTCCCGGAATATTGATAAAATTCAGATTACGCGGGCTGGCAGGGTCGGTGTTGTCCAGGATGTGAATCCCTTTGCCGGGCTCAGATACAAACAGGTAGTCCCCGAAAATGTAGATTTTACCGGGATTATCCAGTGGCTTGGGCGGTTCGATGATGATGTCTGCTTCACGGAAGGCATTTACTTGCAAGAATACCGGCACCTGTGTTTGGTAGGTGTAGCTGGATTCCAATTGGTCTTCGCAGGAAGGGAAGAACACGAGCAGCATTGCCGAAAATACGAGCGGAAGGCTTTGTCTGAGTTTTTTTTGTACGTGTGTTTTCATGGCCATTGGGAACAAATTTGAAAAGGTTTTCGGGGACATCTTGATCAGATGCTTTTCCCTGAGACGCAACTCATTGGAAAAGTGCGACACCAGGAGCTCACTTTTTTTTAGTAATGGTTTACTGGTCCAGGTTTTTTTCCATGACCCGTTCAAATCCTTCCAGAAAATCGATGTATTTTTTCACGATGTTTTCCGTCAGGGAACCCAGGTAGTCCCCGGGATACAGGGGGTTGTATTTGATGCGGCAAATAATCATGTCCAACCACCCCTGTCCGTCGTCGATCAGGTTTGCGTGAAAAGCTTCCACCGTGGCGTCCCGGGACCCGGAAAAGGGTGGTTTCCCCTGTTTTCTAAAATAGGCCGCAATGGTTTCCAGGGCCGCGTCATGGGCTTTTTCAAAAGATTTCACGATTTCGGCGCGCGTCCGGTCGTCCATACCGTGACTTTTGCCTTCCTGTACCACATCCCGCAAATCATTGAGCTGTTCGACAAATTCGGTGTAGCAATTTTCGCAATCCAATTCCTTTCGTTTCATGAGCGTTCCGTTTACAGCGGTAGAAGTCAATGTACCAATTACCGATCGAAATCGGAATAGTTAGGTGATTATTTTTTTACCCGGTCTGGGTTTTCGCTAAGGAAGGATTTCCAGCCCGCGCTTCGTCCCCGGGTCTGAATCCGGCCCTCGTGGAAGTGGTGGCAAAGCGCCACCGCCAATGCATCGGTGGCATCCAGCAATTGGGGCAATTCCTTCAGGTTTAGCAGGGTTTTCAGCATTTCTGCTACCTGCTCCTTGGAGGCATTGCCGTTTCCCGTGACCGATTGTTTCACTTTCTTTGGCGAATATTCGGTAATGGCTATTTCTTTGGCCAGCGCCGCCGCCATGGCCACTCCCTGTGCCCTGCCCAGTTTGAGCATGGATTGTACGTTTTGCCCGTAAAAGGGGGCTTCGAGTGCTACGGCATCCGGCGAAAATTCCTCCAATATGCCGCTTATTTTGTCGAATATTTTTTTCAACTTCAAGGCATGATCGCTGTATTTTTTCAAATGAATGACACCAAATTGGAGGACTGAATAGCTATTGCCTGTTACCAGTAACAACCCGTAGCCCATGACCGTGGTGCCCGGATCAATGCCCAAAATTATTTTTTCCTTCTGCTGATTTTTCGCTTCTTTACCCATCGGTGCAATTTACGACAATTCTTTCAAAGCAGGACATGGGTTTACTTATCGCTGCCGTTTGCATTTTCGTCCTCGCTGCGTACCTGCTGGGCCTGGTTTTTCTTGCCATCACCTGGGATCAATTGCCGGTGCCGGCCTCAGCGGCTGAAAATCCGGTGCCCGACTGCACGGTTCTGGTTCCTTTCCGAAACGAAGCGCCAAATCTGGCTCAATTACTGCCGCAACTCGCCCGGCAGCTTCCCCATGGCTTGCCGGTTATTTTCATCAATGACCAAAGCGAGGATGGGGGAGAAGCCCTGGTAAACGCCTTTATCAGCGAGAGGGATTTGGCACATTGGCGGTGCATGACTAGCGAAGGAATTGGAAAAAAAGCCGCGTTGCGTACGGGAATCGAACACAGTACCACAGCCCTCATCCTGACCACCGATGCCGACGTACAGGTCCCTTCTACCTGGGTCCGGTCCATGCTGGCTTCCTTTGAGCAGCCGGAGGTGCAGTTGGTGGCAGGCCCGGTAATCGCCAGCGCCGGTCCGGGGGTCTTTGGCAGGTTTCAGCCCATCGAATGGGCGAGCATTGGACTGATGACGGCTGTGTCGTTTTTCCGGGGAAACCCGTTGATGTGCAGCGCTGCCAATCTGGCTTTTCGCCGGGCAGCTTTCTACCATGTTTCTGGCTACAAGGGAAACGAACACCTGTTATCGGGGGACGACGAGTTTCTGATGAAAAAAATACTTGCCGCATTCGGCGCTCCTGCCTTGCGGTATAGTGCCGGACCGGAATCGCTGGTAACAACCCGGTACTTACCGGGGGTGGAGGCTTGGATTGCTCAACGTAGTCGATGGGCCAGTAAATGGAATGCTCACCGGAGCTGGGGGCATGCCGCTTCGGCGGGCTTTTTTGCACTTGTCAGTCTGTGCCAGTTGGCCGTCCTGCTGCTTCCATTGCTGCATTGGACCTTTCTTGGCTGGGTCCTGCTTTATTGCGCGCTGAAATTCTTTCTGGAAAAACGAACCTTGGGTCGGTTTCTACGGCATTTCGGAAAGCCGGTGAACAACCTGGACCTGTTTCTAGCCGGTTGGTTATACCCCTTGCTTGTGGTCCGGACCGTTCCGCGGGCGATTTCAGGAAAATATACCTGGAAAGGAAGGAAAAACTAATCAAACCCTTATTTTTGTCATTCCACCTAACCAATGGGTACAAAAAATGACCGACGACGAATTTGACCTGCTCGACGAATTGTATTTCCTACAATCGTACGACTACCTGAAAAATAAATTGGGTTGGGAGGACGAGCGGCTGTTAGTTACCTTGGATTTGCTGCTGCAAAAAGCATGGATTAAATGCTATTCGGGTCCTGAGGAAGAAATATTTACCCCGCCTGCGTTGAAAGAAAACGGCAACGAGCTGTATTACCTGGCCAGCAAACAAGGGCTTTTGAGACACAATACCCGCTGACATGACCACAGAGACGTTAAAGTACCAACGAAAAGAATTGGAATTAAAGGCCTTGTTGGAAATCACCCAGGCCATCAACGAAAATAAGACGGAGAATGTATTGCTCAACATTTTTAAATTCACCTGTCTCGTGCACCTCAACATCAAGTCGTTGTTACTTTATGTGTTCAACGAGCAGGAGCAGTTTTTTGAACGCAGGATCTCCCACCAGGTAAAAGGAAAGTTACCGGAACATATTGCAAAAGCGGATGTGGAGGAAAACAAAGACCTGGGTAAACTCAGCGTGAGCCTTTCTCAGGAATACTCTTTCTCGGAGGTAAATATATACGTACCCGTCTACCACAAAGAAAAAATGCTGGCAATCCTGTTCTTGAATACCAAGGACAAAGAAAAAGGGTTGGACCTGGACTTTACCCAAGCGCTTACCAACATCCTGGTTGTGGCATTGGAAAACAAACGCTTTGCCCGAAAGCAACTCGAGCAGGAACGCTTGCGCAAGGAAATGGAAATCGCCAGCAGTGTGCAGCGCATGCTTTTTCCGGCAAGCTTGCCATCCAATCACCGACTAAAGGCAAAGGTGACCTATTTTCCCCACAGTACGGTGGGAGGCGATTACTACGACCTGGTTCAGCCCACCAAAAATGATGTTTATTTTTGTGTAGCAGATGTTTCCGGCAAGGGAATGCCCGCTTCGCTGCTGATGTCAAACTTTCAGGCTGCCTTGCGAACCTTGTTGCGAAGTGGTTCGGATTTGGTGACCATCGTCGAACAGCTAAATTCCACCATATTTGAAAACACCAACGGAGAACGGTTCATTACCTTCTTCCTGGGACATTACCGGTATTCGGATGGCAGGCTGCGCTACGTCAATGCCGGGCACAATCCCCCCGTCCTTTGCACCGAGCAGGGGCAGCAGATGGAAGTGCTGGAGGCAGGTACCACCATTCTGGGAGCCTTCGAATCCCTACCGTTTTTGGAACAGGGCCAACGTAACGACCTGCACGGCTTTATCATACACCTGTATACGGATGGCTTGACCGAAACACTAAATCCCAGGGAACAAGAGTATGGCGAGGAAAGCTTTTTGCAGTACATCCGCGCCAACCCCTGTGCGACTCCCGAACAATTTCATTTAGGCTTCTTTACAGAACTGGACGCCTTTTCTGAGGGAGTGCCGCGACGGGATGACCTTACGTTGCTTAGCCTTCAATTCAACGGAGATGCGCCCCTTTAAAGTACCAGACATAGCGCAGCAGGTTTTTACCGACTTTACCTGGCACCGGGACCGGGATCAACGGAATGTTTTTTTGACGTTTGACGATGGGCCGGTAGATGGAGTGACCGATTTTGTGCTGGAAGCCCTGGACCAACACCGGATGAAGGCGACCTTTTTCATGGTGGGAGATAACGTAAGCCGGTCCGGTTCCCTGGCCCGGCAGGTATGGCAAGCAGGACACGGCATCGGCAACCATACTTTTCACCACCTTCGAGGTGCAAAAACAAGTGTTGCGGGATACCTGCAGGACGTAGAAAGGTGTGGAGAAGTCATCCGTGCCGAGACCGGTACACGTCCCACCTTGTTTCGGCCGCCTTACGGGAGCATCCGTTGCAAGCAAAAAAGGGCGATTAAAGAAGCGTATGAAATCGTCTTGTGGGATCTGATTTCATGGGATTTTGTACCCGGCATGTCGCCCAAACGCGCGCTGCGTAAATTGCAGGAAACAACCAGAAACGGCTCCATTGTCTTGTTTCACGATCAGCAAAAATCCCGACACTTTCTCAAAAGCATGCTGCACGGATACCTGGACTATTTATCCGCCACTGGCTACACCACCCAACTACTGTAGCCGTGCAGCAGGTGGCGCTACTCATACTGTCCCTGGTTACGCTCCAATACCTGGTACTTTGGTTCCGACTGAAACGATTTTTTCGCGGGTACTCCCAAGCGGACCCGACCGCCGCTATGCCAAACGTTTGCATTTTTCTTCCCTGTCGAAATGAAGCAGAAAATTTGCCCGACTGCCTTCGTGCGCTAGAGGCGCTGCAGTACCCCGCCGAGAAGATTCGTTTCCTGGTGGCGGATGACCAGAGCAGTGATGAGACGGGTGCCATCCTGGCCAACTGGGTAAGTCAGGGAAAAAACCGGCAGTTGATACCGCTGGACCGGCCGCCGGTAGCTGGAGAAAACGGCAAAGCCCTTGCCATGGCCCTGATGGCCGGGCAGGTAAAAGAGGGGGAATTGTTGCTCTTTACCGACGCGGATTGCCGGGTTCCGGTAGGCTGGGCAGAATGCATGGCGAAAACCTATCGGCAGGAATTCGGTTTAGTGACCGGGATAACGACGATTTCCGGAAACTCCTGGTTTGCACGCATGCAGTCCCTGGACTGGTGGCTTACCCTGGGAAAAGTAAAAGTGGTCGCAGATTGGGGATTTACCCTAACAGCCATGGGGAATAACATGGCAGTGGGGGAAGGCCCCTACAGGAAAGTGGGCGGATTTTTCCCCTTCAAGGAAGTTGTGACGGAAGATCTCGCCCTGGCCAGAGCCATTTACGGGATGGGATTTCGACCCATTCAACTGGTAACTAGAGCCGCGCTGGTGAGGACCCTGCCCGAACCGGGATTTGCCCGGTTGATGAAGCAGCGAAAACGTTGGATGCGTGGTGCATTCCTTTTGCCCTGGTATTGGCAATGGCTATTGGGCTTGCAGGTAGGGTTCTACCTGGCACTGGCAGTCGCCTTGTATTACGTACCGTTACTGACAGGGATCAGTTGGGCCATTAAAATTTTGGCTCAATCCCTTTTTATCCGCACATTTGCTGCAAAAACGGAAACGAAAACAAGATTTCTGGATTTACTAAGCTTTGAAATTTATAACTGGATCGTAAGCTGGGCCACCGTATTGTATTACTTTTGGCCCGGAGCCATCCAATGGAAAAACCGCAAGTACGCATGAAATTTATCGAGACACACGCCCATCTTTACAGCAAGAAATTTGATTCCGATCGGTACGAAGTGATCCGGACGGCCCGGGAACAGGGTGTGGCGAAATTCTTTATGCCTAATATTGACCTGGAGTCCATTCCGGGGATGCTGCAGATAGTGGCGGATTTTGAAGAGGTTTGCTTTCCTATGCTCGGCTTGCATCCCTGCGACGTAGGAGCAGATTTCGAACAAAAGTTAGACACTATGGAGGAATGGTGGGGCCGGCACCCGTTTGTGGCCGTAGGAGAGACGGGCATCGACTTGTATTGGGACAAGACGTATTTTGCGCAACAGCAGGAATCGTTGCGCAGGCATATTCGATGGGCGAAAGACAAAAGCCTTCCGCTGGTATTGCATTGCCGTAATTCCTTGGATGAAACCATTGCCTTGCTGCAATCCGAGCAGGTCGATGGACTGTCTGGCATTTTTCATTGTTTTTCCGGAGATCTCTCTCAGGCAAAGCAAATTATTGCCATGGGGTTTTATTTGGGCATCGGGGGAACGCTCACCTACAAAAACAGTGGGTTGGGAGAAGTAGTGGCTGCCCTGGGTCTGGATCGGTTGGTGTTGGAAACCGACAGTCCCTACCTGGCTCCAGTTCCTTTCCGGGGAAAGCGGAATTCACCGGAATACATCCCACACATCGCCGAAAAAATGGCCGGCTTTGTTCAAACCTCGGTGGAGGAAGTAGCCGCCGTGACGAGTAAAAACGCGTTGACCGTTTTTAAACAGCCTTTCGATGAATTATAAAATCGTTCGTTTAAATACTGCCGCCCGAACTGAGATCGAATATGCGGTCCTCATCATCTATACGGGAGGTACGCTGGGAATGGCCTACGACGAACAGGGTTCGCTGGTGCCCTTTAATTTTGGGAAAATTTTGGAAAAAATCCCCAACCTAAACAACCTGAACATCAGCATTACGGTCATTTCGTTTCCGGAACCCATTGATTCGTCCAACATCAACCTGCAACACTGGGTGGACATGGCCTACATCATTTACGAGAATTACGATACCTACGATGGTTTCGTGGTGCTGCACGGCACGGATACCATGGCTTACAGTGCATCCATGCTCAGCTACATGCTTTCCGGGCTCAACAAACCGGTGATTTTTACCGGGGCACAACTGCCCATAAGCGCGATGCGCTCGGATGCCCGGGAAAACCTGATGACCTCCCTGGAAATCGCGATTTCGAAAGCCAACGGAAAACCGATTGTACCAGAGGTTTGCATCTTTTTCAACCACATGCTTCTTCGGGGAAACCGGGCGAAGAAGGTGCAAAGCGTTCATTTTGATGCTTTTGAGTCAGAAAATTACCCACCTCTGGCAGAATCCGGCATTGTGATCGACTACAATTATGCCTCGATCCGTCCCTATGAAGAGGGGAAAAAGCTCAAATACCTAAACAGGCTGGATAATCGCGTCATGGTGTTGAAACTTTTTCCCGGGATCACAAAAAACGTCATCCAACACTGCCTTCAAATCGAAGGATTGAAAGGCATTGTGCTGGAGACTTACGGCTCCGGCAACAGCCCGAGCGAGGACTGGTTTATCCATACCATGGAGGAGGCGGTAGACAGGGGCTTGCTGGTATTCAATGTCTCGCAGTGCAACGGAGGGCGGGTGATTCAGGGCCGTTACCAGACCAGTACCGACCTCAAACGTGTCGGGGTTTTGAGTGGAGGGGACATTACCACAGAGGCTGCGATTACCAAGATGATGTTTGTACTGGCCAACGAAAGTGACGAAACCGAAATTAAACGCAAGATGATGACGCCGCTGGCTGGAGAGATGTCTGTTTTGAGCCATTGACAGGGCTCGAATCAATGGTTTGATCGTCAATCTTCTAGCTTTCATTGCCAGAAAAATTCCGTTTGAGGCGTGTTATTTTTACATAATAAACGAGGCAATTATTTGCATGGGCTGAATTTTATAATTTTATTTGTCGCTTCAACAAAACCGAAATTCACCAGAATAAATAGAGAGGTGTCCGAGCGGTCGAAGGAGCACGCCTGGAAAGCGTGTATACCCCTAAAGGGTATCGAGGGTTCGAATCCCTTCCTCTCTACGTGAATCACCTGGTTCGGAAACAAGCGGTTCCAGTTCTTTGAAAACTCTCTCACATTGTAAGTCACGTCGGCAGAAGGGTTTCATTCAAACGGAAGAATGCCCACCTGCGTACTTGGGTTAAAACAATCCTTTTATTTACAATAAGCAGAAAATGCGTGCGATCCGGTACCCATTGAAAGGGTTTTCTTAGAAATTATAATGGAATCATTTGCAAAATGAACCGAAAAAATTATAACTTTAAAAACTTAATTCGAATTCAGAAACCGTTCAACCTTTAAATGTCTATTAAAAACTACATTATGAAAAAGTTAATCGCTTTGTTCATGCTTTTCGGGATTTTATTTTCTCCGATGATCACAAAAGCACAAGAAGAAACAGAAGAAACAGAAGCTGACACCACCGAAGAGGCTGCTGCTCCAGCTCCAACGCCTGCTCCTGATCCCACGCC
This sequence comes from Cyclobacterium xiamenense, assembly GCF_009467825.1. Classification (GTDB taxonomy): domain Bacteria; phylum Bacteroidota; class Bacteroidia; order Cytophagales; family Cyclobacteriaceae; genus Cyclobacterium; species Cyclobacterium xiamenense. The sequence goes on from NZ_WIOK01000002.1 coordinate 165,128, forward strand.
GGTGATGACCGATGATGACATCGTTGCTGAAGAGCAATCCTTTCATCAAGTGATCAAAGACAAGTTTATTGAAGGAGATCCCACGTACATGACGCCCGTTTTGTTGTGTTTGATATTGGGTTTGGCAGTGGCACTGGAACGAATCATCACGCTTAACCTCTCAACGACCAACACCAAGAAATTGTTGGCCAAAGTTGAAAGTGCGTTAGAAGAGGGTGGAATTGAAGCCGCCAAAGACGTGACGAAAGGTACCAGAGGCCCCGTTGCTTCCATCTTTACTCAAGGGTTGATGCGCTATTCGGAAGGTATTGACATGGTGGAAAAATCCATCATTGCGTACGGATCCGTAGAAATGGGTAGGCTAGAAAAAGGCCTGGTTTGGATCTCCCTGTTTATCTCCCTTGCACCAATGCTTGGTTTCATGGGTACGGTAATTGGTATGATTGGTGCCTTTGACTCTATCGAGGCAGCAGGTGATATCTCTCCGTCTCTCGTGGCAGGTGGTATCAAAATCGCCCTTTTAACAACAGTAGCCGGTTTGATCGTAGCGATTATCCTACAGTTATTTTACAACTACTGCGTGGCAAAAATTGACTCTATCGTAAACGATATGGAAGACGCTTCCATCAGCTTAGTAGACATTTTGGTGAAACACAAATTGACCAGGTAATCCTGGTCTTTTTTGTGTACCTTTAAATGATTTATTCACTCAAGATATTTAGATAAAATGGATACTACTGATATATTTTTATATGCAGGGTACTTGCTGATCATCGTAGGAGCGATTTTTGCAATCCTAATGCCATTGATCCAGTCTCTCGGAGACCCAAAAAGTCTGTTAAAGACGGTCGCCGGGGTGGTTATCATCGGCGCAGTGTTTGGGATAGCCTACTCCTCCGCAAGTGGAGATGTGGCTGCCAAGTACATGGCAGACCCATTTAACATTTCTCCAGAAGGTGCCAAGATGGTAGGAGGGGTATTGCTTACCGTATATGCCCTATTCATTCTGGCCATCGTGGGCATCGTAATTACCGAACTTAATAAATTAATCAAGTAATTATGGCTAGCAAGAGAGGTAGAATGAGTCAGGAGGTAAATGCAGGGTCGATGGCGGACATCGCCTTCTTGCTTCTTATCTTCTTTCTCGTAACCACAACAATCGCTTCGGATAAGGGTATTCTTAATATCCTTCCTCCCAAGCAGGACCCCAATCAGCCACCACCAGAGGTGGAGCTAAACGAACGGAATATATTTAACATTCTGATCAATGCAAACGATGACTTGTTGATCGAAGGTGAATTCAGAAATAACACCGATGGTTTGTCCGAAGAAATCAAAAGTTTTGTATTGAACTTTGGTAACCCGGACGAAGATGCGGTGGCCTTGTTTAATGAGTTACCTCCTTCATTGAGAGGCTTGGCAGAGCAAAGTCCGGAATCTTCCGACCATCCCATGACCGGTGGTGCAGTAATTTCAATCAAGACCAATAGAGGTACCAGTTATGAAACCTATCTGGAAGTTTTGGATTTGGTGAAAAAGGCCTATTTCGAGATCTACGGAGAGCGGGTAGGATTGACTGCAGAGCAGTACCGGGCACTGTCGGGGCAAACTGCGGCCGAAAAAGAATTGATCGATCGTGGAAAAGACCGTATTCCAATGGCCATCTCGATTGCTGAACCTGATAAAATAGGAAGCTAATTATGTCGAAGTTTAAAAAGAAAACCAAAGCTGACACCAATATTCCTACTTCAGCACTACCGGATATTATCTTCATGTTGTTGTTCTTCTTCATGGTGACGACGGTTTTGCGGGAGCAGGAAATCCTGGTGGAGCAAAAAATTCCGCAGGCTACGCAGCTGCAGAAATTGCAGAAAAAGACCTTGATCTCCTATCTGTACATTGGAAAGCCCAAGAACACCTCCCTGTATGGATCGGAGCCTCGAATTCAGGCCAACGATGTATTGATCAACACTTCTGACATCATCCTGTGGGTGAATCAGGAAAAAGATAACCTATCGGAAGCCGAACGGGATCAGATCACGATTTCGCTGAAAGCGGATAGAGACGTGAAAATGGGACCTATCAGTGATATACAGTTTGAATTAAGGGAAGCAGATGCACGAAAGCTGATGTATGCTTCCGTTGGAAAGGTGGAAAATAACTAGTCCAGCGAATTTCATCGTCATTACTAAAAATTTAAAGCTGTCCCATGGGCAGCTTTTTTTTTGCTCACGGCTTCCCCGCACCCCATTGGGCGGTTCGTGGTGAGACCGTTTTTTACCCGGATGCTCGTTTTTCACACCGATTTAAAGGAAAGTATTAATTTACAACTGTTTGAGGCAGGGTGCATGCGTGTGCCCAACCATCCAACACAGCCGGTGTGCAGAGATACTCGCTAACGATGATCGCAGAGGCAACTAGGAAGGAATAATACTTCCTGCCTGCCTTGGTGTGGGAGGGAATGAACCGCTAGTTAAAGTTGTGAAATATGCCAATTCGATCGGCGTGTACGTCTACCTCTATTTTCTTGTAACGGATCGACCCGTGGCACGGTGGGGTGGATAACCAGTCTTTTTGGCTGATGTGTTACCAGTGGGGTAAAGGGGTCGAATGGCTGCTTTTTCCGGCTGCCTACCGGTATTATGTAGCAAATTTTGTGCTGCCGTCATGGCTACTGGACCCAGTGGGTGTACTGGCTTTCAGGCTGCTTTGAACCAAGGGGGCGATTCAACTGGAATTGGCGACGTGAACTCAGCGAATCCAGGAGGTGTAGTCAAGGCGGTGGCTGCAAGTGAAAACTTCTGACATTTGCTCAAAAAAACAAAGGCCATGAACGTGGATTCATGGCCTTTAGAAGTGCTAGCAGGTATCGGACACTAGATGGCGTTTTCTTTTACCAGATTTAAGGCAGATCCTGCCTGAAACCATTTGATTTGCCCTTCGTTGTACGTATGATTGACCTTGATTTCATTCGTGCTTCCATCGCTATGGTGTAGGACCACAGTCAGTGCTTTTCCAGGAGAAAAGCTGTCCAAGCCTACAATATCGATCGAATCGTCTTCCTGTACCAGGTCGTAATCGGCCGGATTATCAAAGGTGAGGGCCAGCATGCCCTGTTTTTTGAGGTTGGTTTCGTGGATACGGGCAAAAGACTTGACCAAAATGGCCCGTACGCCCAAAAATCGGGGTTCCATGGCCGCGTGTTCGCGTGAGGATCCTTCGCCGTAATTTTCGTCTCCTACCACTATAGAACCGATGTTATGCAGCTTGTACTGCCGTTGAACTGCCGGTACTTCTCCGTAGGTTCCGTCAAGTTGGTTTTTCACCTTATTGGTTTCTTCGGTGAAGAAATTGACTGCACCGATGAGCAGGTTGTTTGAAATATTGTCCAGGTGCCCACGAAAACGGAGCCAGGGACCAGCCATGGAAATATGGTCGGTGGTACATTTTCCTTTTGCCTTGATCAGTAGTTTTAAGCCTTTCAAATCCGTTCCCTCCCATGGAAGGAAAGGCTCGAGTAATTGTAGCCGATCGGAGTCCGGTGCTACCTTAACTTCTACCGAAGATCCGTCGGCGGCAGGCGCCTGGTATCCGGCGTCTTCCACCGCAAACCCTTTGGTTGGCAATTCCAGACCGGCAGGTTCTTCCAGCTTTACCTGCTTGCCTTCCTCGTTGGTAAGGGTATCGGTTTGGGGGTTAAAGGTAAGATCACCGGCGATAGCCATAGCCGTAACTATTTCCGGAGAGGCGACAAAAGAATGCGTGTTGGGGTTACCGTCTGCTCTTTTGGCGAAATTGCGGTTAAAAGAGGTTATGATAGAATTTTTTTCCTGCTTTTCGGCACCGTGTCTGGCCCATTGGCCAATGCAAGGGCCGCATGCGTTTGCGAGGACCACTCCGCCCATATTTTCAAATACCCCTAAAAAGCCATCCCGTTCCACCGTATACCTGACCTGTTCTGACCCGGGAGTGATGGTGTATTCGGATTTTGCTTTCAGTTTTTTATCGACTGCTTGTTGGGCAAGGGATGCGGCCCGTGATATGTCTTCGTAAGAGGAGTTGGTACAGGACCCGATCAGTCCGACTTCCAACTTTTGCGGCCAGTTATTTTCCCGAACGGCAGCAGCAAACTTGGATAGAGGCCACGCGAGGTCCGGGGTAAACGGACCGTTGATGTGTGGTTCCAGTTCGGACAGGTTAATTTCAATGATCTCGTCAAAATATTCCCCTGGAGAAGCATATACTTCATCGTCTCCGGTGAGGTGTTCGCTGATTTCATTGGCGAGGTCCGCTATTTCAGACCGATCGGTTCCTCTCAGGTAGGCTTCGGATTTTTCGTCGTAGCCAAAAATGGAGGTGGTAGCTCCGATTTCAGCTCCCATGTTGCAAATGGTGCCTTTGCCCGTAGCTGATAACGAGCGAGCCCCCTCACCGAAATACTCCACGATACATCCCGTACCACCTTTTACGGTGAGTATACCGGCCACTTTAAGGATGACGTCCTTGGCAGCGGTCCAGCCAGAAAGCTTACCGGTCAATTTTACGCCAATCAGTTTGGGGAATTTGAGTTCCCAGGGAAGTCCTGCCATGACATCGCAGGCGTCGGCTCCACCTACGCCTATAGCGACCATTCCCAGACCACCGGCGTTGGGTGTATGGGAGTCGGTTCCAATCATCATTCCGCCCGGGAAGGCATAGTTTTCCAACACCACCTGGTGAATGATACCTGCCCCTGGCTTCCAGAAACCCAATCCATATTTATTCGATACCGAGGATAAAAAATCGTATACTTCCCGGTTTTTATCTTTTGCCTTGGCCAGGTCTTTGGTAGCCCCTACCTCTGCCTGTATCAAGTGATCGCAGTGAACAGTAGAAGGGACCGCCACCTGGGATCTGCCGGCTTGCATGAACTGAAGCAATGCCATTTGGGCGGTCGCATCCTGCATGGCTACCCGATCCGGTTTAAAATCCACGTAGGAACCTCCCCGCTCGTATCCCTTCGTTGCCTCTCCTTCGGATAAGTGGGCGTAAAGGATTTTTTCAGTTAAGGTGAGCGGCCTGCCCACTGCTTTTCGGGCTGCGGCTATACGCTTCGGGAACGCTGCGTAAACCGACTTGATCATGTCTATATCAAAAACCATGGATGATAAAGTTATACGAAAGTTTATGTGTAGAAAATTCAATGAAGCGGCAAAGATACGAAAATCGCCTGTTAATTGGCTAAAATAGCACTTTAATCTGTTAATTTATACAGGTTTTAAAAAAACAAACCGGAGTCTCCAGCTATTTCGAAAGCCTTATCGCAGATCCAATAAAAATTGCACCGTATCTACCTTATCTGCATAGTCGTCAGGGTTGGGGATCTGTGCGGTGCCGAACGGAATGCTATCTTTCCACCAACCGTTTCGTGACACCACACATTGTATTTTGTCCTCCAGCGCGGCAATCCGGGACCGAAGATCAGCCTCACCGGCATACATTTCGTAGTAGATTACCGAGATCGGGGATACAAGCGCCTCATTTTCGACCAAAAGTAAATGACCATTGTCCAAATGAGGCGTTCGGTTGACCAGGTATTTGGATTTATTGTATTCGTAGTTGTTCAGGTACTTGTGGTGGTTGATGATCTGATTGGCAGGATCCATTCCTTTCAAGAACGCTTGTATCTGATCCGGCTCCCGAAAAAACACCTTGGATACGTTTCTACAGCCAAGTCCAAAATAGCGAAAAATGTCTTCAGAAAGTTGGTTCCAGTCTTCCTGGCTTTCCTTGCCATCCAGTAGGGCAATGGAGGTCCGGTTTTTTCGAATGATATGAGGGTATTTTCCGAAATAATAGGCGAAATAACGGGCCGAATTGTCACTCCCCGTCGCTATGTAGGCATCCATTCCCTTTAGTTGCTCCGAAAAATGGACGGCTTGAGCCAGCCCTGGGGCGATTTTTTCCGTTTGTTGTACCAGCCAGGGGATCAATACCTGATCCGAAGAGCTTAACTTGATCCATGCGAGGTGACCTGTCAGCCAAACGCAGAGTAAGTCGTGAAACCCAACACCCGGAATGTTTCCAGCCATGATCAGACCGATCGTTTTTGGAGAAAACGAGGGATCCGATAGCATCGGGTAGCGATCTACCCACGCAGCAATTTTTTGGGGTGATAGATACCGAATAATCCCTTCGAGGGCATGCTTGGATTGTTCTGGGGTAAACCAGCTATTTTGATTCTGCATCCGCTGAAACAGTGTGTCTTTCGTCGCTGTGGGCAGGTTTTGAAGGTGGTCATGCAGGGAGGAAAGGGCTATCAGTCGTTGACGTACATCCATGGGATCGGAATTGGGGTTGGGTTTGGCGGCGGAATCGTTTTCGAAAGTCAGGCAAAGATAACGAAAGCCCGACAAAGAGTAAAGTAAGTAGTTAGTATACCAATTAATGTTGGCGAATTAAATTTGAACAAAAGGGAATCTTTTTGCTTGTGAGATTGTCTTTTGGGTAGTAGTTTTGCGAACAAACAAAATCGAAGAACAATGGCAATAATGATAACGGACGAATGCATCAACTGCGGTGCATGTGAGCCCGAGTGCCCGAATACAGCCATTTACGAAGGCGGTATTGAATGGACCTGGGGTGGAGGTACGGAGTTAAAAGAAGTAACCCTTGACGATGGATCCGTGGTCAGTGGGGACGAAAAACAAGCGCCTGTATCCGACGAGTTTTACTATATCGTGACCGAAAAGTGTACGGAATGTACCGGATTTCATGAGGAACCACAATGTGCCGCAGTATGCCCGGTAGACTGCTGTGTGGATGATCCAGACCACAGAGAATCCGAAGAAGCGTTGCTTGCCAAAAAGCAATTTCTCCATGGAGAATAGCGCAATAGCAAGAAAAAACAATCTTTTGTAGTCATAAAATTGTCTTTTCCAACAGGTAATTTGAATATTATCCCGAATTTTGGAAAAAAAAAGAGGCAATAATTTGAATTTAACAAGTGAATTGATTTAACTTGGCATTAAATTGTTTTTTACAAAAAAATTAAATGTTTGGATAGTGGAAAATAACAAGGATTACGACAGAGATGAGATTTTCACCAAAAGGGTAAAGGCCGGCAAGAGAACCTATTTTTTTGATGTGAAATCCACCAGGTCAAACGATTATTATTTGACCATCACGGAGAGCAAGCGGAAAATCAAGGACGATAATTTTTTCTACGAAAAGCATAAAATTTTCTTGTACAAAGAAGATTTCGCCAAGTTTGTCGAGGCACTTCAAGATGCGGTAGATCATGTGAAAAACGATTTGATGGCAGATTTCGATTTTTCGCAATTTGACGTGGAGCCGGAAGCAACGGAGACAAACAACGAAAACAATAAATTTGGAGAAGATTTAAAATGGGAATAAGTGCCGGGAGCCTGTTTTCTCGGGTAGTTTTCAGGACCCGTTAAGGGCCGCTAAACGAATTTTGGGGTTACTTGCCTGATGCAGGCAAAAATATCCCGAAATTCGTTTTTTTTTGCTAAATTTAGTGTATGTTCCGAGTAATCCTAACGGCAACCGTTTTCACGGCGCTCATCTTTTTATTGGGTTGGTATTTTTCAGACATCAGCTTGTATTTTGTTTTTTCCCTTGTTTTGGCGGCTGCACTACGCCCCCTCACCAACAAGATCAACAACCTGTACGTGATGGGGCAGCACATTCCCCGGGCTTTGTCCATTGTTCTTTCGTTTGGGGCAGTGCTTTCCGTAGTCTTTTTTTTGGTGTTGCTATTTATACCTTTGTTCCGTTCCCAGGTGGCCTTGCTACAAGACCTGGACATCAATTACCTATACGACCAGATACAGCGGCCGATAGACAATTTAGAGGGCATTCTGATCCAATTAAACCTGATCAACAACGAGCCGGGTTACCTGATCGGATTGGTCAAAGAAAACCTGATCAATAGTTTCAATGAGGTAAACATTCAGGGATTTATCAACCAGGTGATTTCCACCACCAGCAGCTTTTTTATCAGCATACTGGCCGTGGGATTTATCACCTTTTTTCTTTTGCTGGAAAACGGCCTTCTCCGAAGAAACCTGCTCAATTTCATTCCCAACAAGTATTTCGAGCTTTCGGTAGCGACGTTTCACAAGGTTGAGCGCTTGCTATCCAATTACTTGCTGGGTTTGTTGATTCAAATGTCGGTGATTTTCTCCATTGCCTCTATAGGCCTGACCCTTGCCAATGTAGATTATGCGATGACGATTGCGGTGTTTGCTGCGGTAGCAAATTTGATTCCCTATGCCGGACCGCTTCTGGGAACAATCTTTGGTGTTTTAGTGGGGCTGTCTACAGGTGATTTCAATGCGGCCAATGAGGTGTATTTTTTTCTATTTAAGGTTTTAGCCGTTTTTTCAGTGGTTCAGCTTAGCGATAATGTCATCTTGCAGCCATTTATTTTTTCTAAATCTGTAAAAGCACATCCCCTTGAAATTTTTGTTATTATCTTTGCCGGTGCAAAAATTGCGGGTGTGCTCGGAATGATTTTTGCGATACCTGTGTATACCATTTTCAGGGTTTCGATACAGGAGTTTTACAAAGGATACAAAGAATACCGAATATTTAAAATAGATAAGATTTAACGTTCATGGGATTAAAATGTGGGATTGTTGGCCTGCCTAATGTGGGGAAATCAACTTTATTCAATGCCTTATCAAGCGCAAAAGCCGAAGCGGCAAACTTTCCATTTTGTACCATCGAGCCCAATGTAGGGGTGGTGACGGTTCCGGATACCCGGCTGAAGGTATTGGAAGACTTGGTTCATCCGCAAAAAGTCATTCCGACGGTGATTGAATTCGTGGACATTGCAGGTTTGGTAAAGGGGGCTAGCAAGGGAGAGGGCCTGGGTAATAAGTTTTTGGCCAATATACGGGAGGTGGACGCAATCATCCATGTAGTGAGGTGCTTCGAAGACCCCAACGTAGTCCATGTGGCGGGTTCGGTTGATCCGGTTTTTGACAAGGAAGTCATTGATACGGAATTGCAACTGAAAGACCTCGAATCGGTGGAGAAGAAGATTCTTCGCATCGAAAAAATAGCCAAAAGCGGGGAAGCGAAGGCCAAAAAGCAGATGGAAAGCCTGTTAAAGTACAAGGAAGCACTCAAGGCAGGGAAAAATGCGCGGGCGGTAGAAGCGGACGAAGACGATCTTGAAGCCTTGCAGGACATTCATTTATTGACCATCAAGCCGGTATTGTACGTGGCGAATGTGGACGAAGGCAGTATCCAGGAGGGGAATGCCCACGTAAAACGACTAAAGGAAGAAGTCGTCCTGGAAAATGCCGACGTGATCGTGCTTTGTGCGGCGCTGGAAGCACAGATTGCGGAGTTTGAAGATGTAGAAGAGAAAAACATGTTTCTGGCTGAATACGGGTTGGAAGAAAGTGGGCTCAACCGCTTGATTGCCGCCGCCTACAGGCTATTGAATTTGATCACCTATTTTACAGCGGGCGTGCAGGAAGTTCGGGCCTGGACCATCAAAAAAGGATGGAAGGCTCCGGCTGCTGCGGGTGTGATTCATACCGATTTTGAGAAGGGATTTATCAAAGCCGAAGTAATCAAACTAAAGGACTACGAACAGTATAAAACGGAGGCGGTTTGCCGTGAACACGGGAAAATTGCAGTTGAAGGTAAGGAATATGTAGTTTGTGACGGAGATATTATGCATTTTCGATTCAATGTATAAATAAATTGAAATATTATTGTTATGTTTGCTGCAACTTATTTACCCATAAATTAGTTTGTTCTGTAGTAATGTTGTAATAACTTATTGTTTAACTTTTCATTTTTAATGTCGTGAGAATTAGATTAATATTTTCCTTAAAGAACAAGGGTGCTTACTTACCCTTCCACCACCAGTACATCCTGGCGCAGTTTCTCAAAGGTCTGATCGTAAAGGGAGGACAAGAAACGTTTTTTAACTACAATTACTTCAACTTTTCTGGTCTCAAAGGTCAGACCAAAGTGAGTAGAAGTGGGTTGCACTACTATTCCAGCTTAGTCACCCTGGTCGTATCCGCTCCCGATGAAGCGTTTATCGACTATTTGTTGGAGCAGGTGTTTAAAACCCCGAAAATTGAGTTGGGAAATCTTATTTTATCCCCGGAGTACACAGAAAAAGAGATTGAGCCGCCGTTGGAGACTTCCAACAAGTTCGTATGCATCTCGCCCCTGGTGTTATTAACGCCCACGTTCGATGATGAATCCGGCAAACGGTTTATCAATCCGGACACGGACGAGTTTTCCGATCTGCTTTACGAGTCTACGCTTACCCGAATGGAAAAGTCGGGCTGGTACAATCAGGAGCAGATGGAGTCGTTCTACAAATTTCAGGTTGTGCCGGACATGAATTACGTGAACAAACTGCGTGAACAACAGAAGAAATTCGCCAGAATCTATTCGGTGTATGACATGGACGTAAAATACGAAGTGAGAGGATACACACTCCCCTTTACCTTGTATGCAGCCGAAGAAGTGCAGGATTTTGTGTTCAAATGTGGACTGGGGGCCTTTACCCACAAGGGTTTTGGTATGTTGGATTTGGCCAATAACATGCCCAGCCAGCGAACCGAGCCGTACAAATTCAAGCGAGAGGGTTTTGTCCCCTACCGTTCTCAATCCCATGAGCCCAGACGAAACGACGAGCGGGCAACCGATGACAAAGAGGAATCGTCGGCGTCGGATGATTGAAACAAAAAAACCCGGAGTCATCCGGGTTTTTTTGTTTCAATCATCACCTAAAGCCGTCTTTTGTTTGGGTTTACGACACTGTACCCGATTAATTCATCGTAACGAGAACCCATGTCGCGGTAATAAAAAAAGATTTCGTATTCGTTTTCCGTTTGAAAATGATTCCCTTCAAAAGGCTCCGTTTCCCAGCCCTCCTCGCCCGGAAGCCCATATATGTAGTCGTACCAGCCTTGTTTCAGAAACAACGACGCCTGGTACCGGCCTCCTTTGGCATCGTAGGTCATTTTGGACTCCGGTTTGTTTCCCCATTGGCTCAAGGCTCCCAACACGTACGGTGGACGCGCAAGTTCTTCGGATTTTAGGTTGAACGTAAGCAATACGTATTCGCTTTCCAGGTCGTGGTTTTGCCGCTCGATATTGAATACCCCAAATTGCCCGTTGATATCCAGGTACTCGAGGTAGCCCTGGCCTTTTCTGGACTCATCCATGCCCGCTTCGGCAAACACCACATCTTCTTCCATGGTGATCGCTGCGATGTTTCTTCCTCGGGTGCGCACGTAGCGGAGATCAACAAAACGAAATTCGTTGCCCGCAGGAAAGGTATTACTCCCGTCGAAGAGGCGGTACTGCAACTGCTTCCGATCTTCCCGGATTTGGGTGTAGGGCAATCCGTTAATGGCATTGCCCCAGCGCTGGTTTTGCCGAATCACTAGCCGGGTTTGGTTCAACGGGTCTATTACTTCCCGGTTACCGTAATTCACCGTGACGTCAAGCTGCTGTCGTTGCAACCGGTCTTCATTTAAGCTGGTAGGGACGACCTCTGCTCCAATGGCCACTTGGTTTTCGTACACCATAAATCGTTTGGTGAACAGTGTGGCCGATTTGTCCCTGCCCCGGTATACCTGAATGACGTAATTGCCGCTTCGGATGACTCTGGGAACCCGGAATGTGTAATGGATATACGGAATCCGCGTATTGATGCTGTATTCGTAGGAATTTACATTAAACTCGTTGTATTGTTCCAGAAAATCCGGATCTCGTAGGCCGGATTGCGTCCAGTCTGCATTGCAGTGAATCAGTTTGGCGGAATACCGGTCGGCTTCGTAGGCAATGTCGTCGAACTGCAAGGTTAGGGTAAGTCCGCTGTTTAGCGCGATTACCGGAGCGGTCATCTGCGCTTGAAAATCCCCTGTTTCCGGATACAGCTGTACGGTATGAATGTTTGGATCGACTACCTGGTCTTCGTATACCTGCTGGGCACTCGCCGAGGGCGATGCAAAAGCAAGTCCGGAAATAAACAGCAACATCAATACTACCTGCTTCATGGTAAGGGGGATTGGTACGGCATTATTCCTGCAGATTATCGATCTCTTCGGCCAGGGTTTCCCATTTTTTGTTCAGGCTGCCCTCTATCTTCAAGAGCGATGCGTAGTCCGTCTGCAATTCCTGCATGCGTGCCTCGTTTTCGTAAACGGTGGGATCAGCCATAAGATTTTCCAATGCCGATTTTTTAGTTTCCAGGGCAGTGATTTCTTCTTCCAGTTTTTCCAATGCCATCGCGTTTTCCCGCATGCGTTTTTTTTGCCCGGGATCGGTTGGTGCCCTATCACTTCCTGCCGATCGGGTATCTTTTTTAGGAGGAGCCGCTGCTTTTTCTTCTTTGGGTGCCTGCTGCGAACGCCAGTACACGTATTCGTCGTAGCTGCCCGGGTATTCCTTGATTTTATGGTCTTCGATGTACCAAATTTTATTGGCTACGCCCTGTATAAATAACCGGTCGTGAGATACCGTGACAAAGGTCCCCTCGTACTGTTGAAGGGCCTGTATCAGTATGTTGACGGATTGAATGTCCAGGTGATTGGTGGGTTCGTCGAGCAACAGGAAATTCGCCTCGGAGATCAGCGTTTTGGCCAGGGCTACCCGGGATTTTTCGCCACCGGAGAGTACCTTTATTTTTTTAAATACATCGTCGTTGGTAAAGAGAAAGCAACCCAATACGTTGCGGAGCTCTGTCTCCGTTTTTTTACTACCCGCCTGGGAAAGTTCCTGGAGGATTTCGTTGTTAATGCCCAACGCTTCCAACTGGTGCTGGGCAAAGAAGGATTTGATTACATTGTATCCCTCTTCCCTGCGGCCATCGATGGGCTCCGAACCGTCGATGATCCGTAGCAGCGTGGACTTGCCTTTTCCATTGGCACCGATAAGTGCTATCTTATCTCCCCGTTCGATGCGGGCATGGGCGTTATCGAGTATTTGAAGGCTGCCAAAGGATTTGGAAACCCCGTCCAATACGACCACGTCCCGGCCGGATTTTTGGGAAAATTTGAACTTAAAATTGACGGATACCTCATCCCGAACCACCTCAGAAACCCGATCCAGGCGGTCTAATGCCTTAACCCGGGATTGTACCTGATTGGATTTGGTCGCCTTGGCACGGAAGCGCTCAATAAAGCGTTCCGTTTGCTTGATCATTTGCTGTTGGTTTTCGTAGGCATTTTGCTGGATCTCCTCACGCGCTACCTTTTCCTTTTTGTAGAAAGCATAGTTACCGGCGTAGCTGGTGAGGTTTCCCTGGGATACTTCTACGGTGGTTTCGGTGCAGTTATTTAAAAAGGTTTGATCGTGGGATACGACCACTACGGCGCCTTCATAGGCCTTTAGGTAATTTTCTACCCATTGAATGGAGGGAAGGTCCAGGTGGTTGGTCGGTTCATCCAACATGAGTAGGGAAGGTTTTTCCAAAAGCAGTTTGGATAACATGACCCGCATTCGCCAGCCTCCGGAAAAGGTCCGCAGGGGACGCGCCAGGTCTTTCGTCTGAAAACCAATCCCTTCCAACACTTCCTCTGCCTTTGCTTTGATGGTGTAGCCTTCGTTGGCTTCAAACCTGTCCTGCAAGTGTGCCAACTTTTGTAGAATCTGATCCGAATAGTCTGTCTCCATCTGTTTCAATACCCGGTCAATCTCCTCTTGCAAAGATAGTGTCTCTTTGAACGCCTCCAGCGCCACATCCAAAATGCTGTCTTCGGACTGATACGAAAGCAAATCCTGATTTAAGAAGCCGATACTGCAGTCCTTGGCTTTTTGAATTTCGCCGCCGCTTGGCTGAAGGTCGCCATGGATGATTTTCAGCAGGGTGGACTTGCCCGTGCCATTCAAGCCCACCAGGCCGATTTTGTCCTTGGGCTTGATGTGCAGGGAGGCATTTTCATACAGGGGACGTCCCCCAATGTAATACGATAGGTTGTTGATGGATAACATGGCGCAAAATTAATAAATCTATGCGGTATATGGCAGCCAATACAGAAAAAGGATGTTGCCGGTGGGTGATTTTAATCAAATAGCGTCAGGCCAAACCCCACTTCCTGTACCCCTCCGGGAGAAAGCAACTGCATGCCCCGCTTGTTTTGAAGCTGGCCATCGTGGTCCCAGGCATCGGCAATCCCATTCCAGGGCTCCAGGCATAGAAAACCCGCATTCCGTTGTTTGGTCCATAGGCCCAGCCAGCAAAACTCAGCAAACTCCATGCCGTAGCCTCTTCCCGTCTTCCGGCTACGGACGGAAAGGGAGGTCACCGGACCCACGTCGAAAATCAACGCGTCGTTTTGGAATAGTTCCCAATGCAGGTCCAATTTGCCCGCGTTTAACGAAACTGCCTCTTTTTTTCTTCCGATCAACCCATTTTCAAGGGTATATAGGGAGAGGGAGGACAGGTTTGGCTGCCCGAAATCCAGTTGGTAGTCCTCCAATGATTCGATTTTTGGCTCAAGAGGGCAGTTGAAGCCCGGGTGGGCTCCGATGCTGTACCATAGGTCCGCTTCCGGGTCCGGGTTGCGGACACGGTAGGTTACGTGCATGCCGGTTTCGGTCAGTTCATAAGCAATTTGCAGCGCAAAGGCGAAGGGATAAACGGATAGACTTTGTTCGTCGGATTCGAGCGTGAATACCAGACGGTCTGTAGATTGCTCCAAAACGGAAAAGTTCCGGTCTCGGGCGAAACCGTGTTGCGAGAGGGGATAGCTCTTTCCCTGGTAGCTGTACTGGTCGCTTCGTAGACGTCCAACAATCGGGAACAAGACCGGCGCATGTCGTCCCCAGATCGACGGATTTGCTTGCCAGAGGTATTCCAGCCCGCGAAGGCTGAGACTGGTGCACTCGGCTCCCTGGCTGGAAAAACGGGCTTCAATGGGGCCTTTTTTCAATTGAAACGATTGCGTAGCATTCATGCGGAAGGAAAATTCGGAAAATTTCTGTTCAAAAAAAAACCTTTCCCAAAAAGGAAAGGTCGGGGTGCGCACGAGAAGATTCGAACTTCCACACCCGAAGGCACCACCCCCTCAAGATGGCGTGTCTACCAGTTTCACCACGTGCGCGAAATAGAGATGCAAAAGTAGCAAGATATCACTACCTGTGCAAACAAAATAGCGGACAAAATTTTGGCTTGAAAAATACCAGGAAGCGAAAACACCGGATGCCTGCACCCGCTATCGGGAAAAACGGATGTTTGCGCAGGTTTTGCCGGTATCGCTTTTCATTCGGAGATTCGCTTGGCCAAACTCCCCTGGACTATCGCTGGGTTTGTGGCACGATGCCGGCAACCCCAAAAACAAGGCCACAGGCTCCCGAAGACTGGAATCGATTCAATCATTCGGAGGCATCCCAAGATTCATTTGTAAGGCGCTACGGATATTTTGGTAAAAATTAGACAAGGCTAACATAATTATTCACCCAATAATAAACTTGTATTAGGTAAAGATAAAAATAATTTTTTATCTTTACCGCGAGGTAGTTGGGCCCGGAAAAACCGATTGAATACCTTGACGCAATTTGTCATCCGGGCTGGGCTGCGATCGGATTCGAGCCTCACAGTTGGTCCGCGTAGCCGGGTAATGTGGCGCCGCTACCTGTACAGGAGCGCATCCGATGCCAGCAAATGCATCGAGAGGCGCCGATAAAAACTCCGGCGGAAATACCCGATAAGCAAGTGATAATCAATAACACCTTGAATCTCGGAAAAAAAAACCAATGAAAATCAAACCAACATACCGTAGAAAACTGGCCGTCTGGGCGGTTTTGTTGGTGTATTTTTTTTCCCTTAGCTGCCATGTGGTTTTTGTCCACTCGCATTGGGACGGGGGTCAATTGGTCGCCTTACATGCGCATCCCTATAACCTGGGTACCGAGGGAAACACTAGCAAAAAGAACGATACCCATTCCGAGGAAGAGTACGAATTATACAAGTTGATTTTCGCAAGTCCCCTTCTGGAATTGGGATTTTACGAGGTCATCATTGAGCCGGTTGTCCCTGAGCCATCGGTTACTCCCGCGTTTTTGCCGCGTTTTCATCAGGAGACCTTTCGGTCCCACCGCCCGGTAAGAGGACCCCCATTATTCGTTTAGTTTTACCATGCCTTTCTTTTGCTGCGGTACCGGGGTAACGCGGTAGTCGTAGACCTGCCTGCTTCGAGCAGCGGCACCAATCTTATGTAAACGTTGGGTGAGGGGACCCCTATTCACAGGCATTCACCCGTTTTTAAAAACAAAACAATGAATAAACGAATAGTTCAATTTTACCTGGTGTTTTTTGTGGGTTGTTGTGCGATGGCACAGCAGTCCGGTACGATTCACGGCCTGGTCAGCAGTCCGGAAGGTCCGCTGGTACAGGCAACCATTCTGGTTGTGGATACGGATTTTGGTGCGGTAGCAGATTTTGAGGGACGATTCACCATTCGAAACCTTCCTGCAGGGGATTACAAACTGCAGATTCGGGCGGTTGGATACGCGACCACCACGGCGGATGTAACGGTGGAAGCTGGCAAAACCACCGTGGTTGAGCGGATGATCAACGAAGACCGCTTTGGGCTCAATGAGGTGGTGGTCAGTAGCAGCCGGTACGAGCTCAGCAAAGAAGATGCACCAAGTCTGGTATCCGTGGTGGGTTCAAAGCTATTGCAGGCCACACAGTCCCTGTCGATGGTGGAGGGCCTAAGCTATCAGCCGGGTGTGCGGGTAGAGGCCAATTGCCAGAATTGTGGATTCACGCAGTTACGGATGAATGGATTGGAGGGGCCCTATTCGCAAATCCTGGTAAACAGTAGGCCCATATTCAGTACGCTTACCGGAGTATACGGGTTGGAAATGATTCCTGCCAACGTGATCGAGCGGGTAGAAGTCGTCCGGAGTGGAGGTTCTGCCCTGTATGGGTCGAATGCGATCGCCGGCACCGTAAACGTGATCACAAAGGACCCGGTCGAAAACAATTGGCAAATCGGATCGAATATTGGTCTACTCCGCGGGGAGGTACCGGACCAATCGACTAATTTTAATGCCTCCGTGGTCAGCGAAGACCTGAACAGTGGGGTGACGTTTTATGGCATGCGGAGAGACCGGGAGGGTTTTGACGCAGATGGCGATGGATTTACCGAACTGGTGTCACTCAATAACCTGACATTTGGAGCCAAGGCTTTTTTTAAAGCATCCGAATACAGCAAGCTGACCCTGGACATCAATGCTATCGAGGAGTTTCGCCGAGGGGGGGACCAATTGGATTTGGCACCTCATTTGGCCGACATCGCCGAGCAATTGGATCACAGCATTCTTAACGCAGGACTGACCTACGATCGATTCAGTAAGGACAAGCGAACAAAAGTTTCCACCTACGGCAGCATGCTTACCGGTACACGTAGAAGCTATTATGGAGGACTTGGTGGAGAACGGACACTGGCAGATAGCCTGGCGGCAACCAATGCCTACGGTCTAACCGACGACTTTGCAGGGGTACTGGGCTCGCAAATTACCCATAATTTCAATGGCAGCACTACTTTTGTTGCCGGGATGGAATACCAGGGGAATGCCGTGGAAGACGAAATCTCCGGGTACGAAAAATTAATCGATCAACGGGTGAATACCGGTGGTTTTTACGGACAATTTGAATGTAAGACAAGCGATAAACTAACCGTATTTATGGGGACGAGGTACGATCTGGTAGGGGTTGACGGAATGTATGAAATCGGGGAAATATCCCGGGAGGTCGATTTTAACCGAGGTGTTCTCAGTCCCAGATTTACCCTCCTCTACGACCTGCTCCCGGAAGCCCAGCTCAGAGCTGGCTATGCCCGGGGTTTTCGCGCCCCGCAGGCATTTGACGAAGACCTGCATATTTCTTCGGTGGATGGGGAACAAAAATTCGTTGTGCTGGCGGAGGATCTCGCCATGGAAACCTCGGATGCCTATACGCTTTCCCTGAATATGGGCAATAATACGGGACTTGTACAAAGCAATTTTCTCGTCGAGGGCTTCTATACCAACTTGTATAACCAATTTCAGCGCGTGAATCTGGGTCAGATGGAGAACGGAGCATTTTTGGAAGAGACCAGGAATGGAAGCGGAGCCACTGTTTCCGGTATCAATGTGGAATATGCCATTTCTCCCTCCAGCCGTTACTCCTTTCAGGTGGGAGGGACCCTCCAACAGGCGCTTTATAGCGAGGATGAGGTTCTTTTCGAACCCGAGGAAGGCTCAACGGAGTTTCCGGCAATTACGGTCTCGGAATTTATTCGGACTCCCAACGCCTATGGTTTCCTGAACGCCAGTTGGACCCCAAACAAGGTTTTCGGTCTTGATATCACCGGTTTGTACACCGGCCCCATGCTGGTTCCCCTATTGGTAAATGAGGAAGAATTTATCGAACTGACAGAATCCCCTGCCTTCTTGGATGTGAACATTAGGCTTTCGTACAGGTGGATGTTGGCAAACCGGTTTACTTTGGAAGTGAGTGGTGGCGTTCAAAACATCTTTGACAGCTATCAGGAAGCGTTCGATACCGGCCCCACGCGGGATGCGGACTTTGTGTACGGCCCCTTGCGGCCCAGGACCTTTTTTTTAGGTATAAAAATTGGTAATTTCCTTTGATGAAAGGGCTTATATTCCTAGTGATCTTTTCCCTCCTGAGCGGGTACCTTACCGCTCAGGAGGAACGAAACACCTTTTGGCTAAGCTTTACACAGTTGGAGGATTCTTTGGCGGCACATCCCCGGCCGGTATTGCTGTATTTCCAAACAGACTGGTGCACCTATTGCCGGAAGATGGAGGCGGAAGTCTTTAGCAAACCCGGGATCGCTGCCCTACTTTCAGCCAGGTTTTATGCCGTAAAATTCGATGCCGAACATCCGGATGATGTGGTCCTCGGCAACCGGGTCTTTTCAAACAAGCAATTGGAAACATCCAGAACGCCACTCCACGAATTGACTCTTTTGTTCAATGGAGGTAGTACGACTTTTGCTCCGCCCTTGATTTTGCTTTTTGATGATGCATTCGTTTTGCGTAAGCGAGTCAATTCCTACGTGGATTCCAACAGGTTAGAAGAATTGTTGAATACGGGTCTCTGAGATACCGGAGAAGCTCAGGTCTTGGAAAAGCCCAGGCTAATCCTCACCGGAAAACTGCACTGATTTGGTGCTCGACGCTACTTCCACGCCGATGCCTCGGTGGATCTAGATGGTGGACAACTGCCTAAAAAACAGATAATTAATGGCTGCACTTTGTGTGCTTCAAACCGAAAGGGAAAAAAAGTGTACAAAGAGGACTTTATCCGGTGGAGCATTGCAATGACATTTTTCTAACCTTCAGAAAATCAATCGGCAATAGTTTTTTTCATCCCTTCCGACCGTTTTCCTCGAATAGCGGTGCGAAAGCCGGCTGCCTCAGCGATTTTTTTTCTTTGGTTCCCGCGATTTTTTCTTGCGCCTGGACTTGGCCGGAGGTTCGTTAGCCGACCCATCAAAATGCACCCCGTCGCTGTGCATGTCGGAAATGGTGCGTGTGATGGTACGCTTAAACTTATCCCTACTTTTTTTCGGGATTTCGTCATCTTCAAACAGATCGCTGAGCGCATTGAACAATGCTGCTCTGGTAGGACCGGTTGCTTTTTCGTATTCGTAGGGTTCCTCCTCCATTCGGTTGAATTCCTTTAGCGAAGTCACAATAAACACTACAAAGGATACCACTACCACAATTGTTAAGAGTATTACATCTACATTTTCCATATTATCGTTTCCTATTGAACAATATCAGAAAACCAAGAATGGTCGGACACCACAAGCCGATGAAAATTGCTTTCAATGGCTCGTTTCTGATGAGAAAGTAGTATTCCGAAACCCCGATCAGAATGACAACCAACACCATTAATACGATTTCTGATTTTTTGAATTTTTTCATGATTTTTTGTATTGCGTAGTACGAACTCCCGTTTAAGAATTAGTTGCTATAGGCGGCTCGGGACTGTTGTGTCCCAGGATGGAGTAAGGTGTGCACATTACCAGTAAGGCTTTGTCCTGGAGCAAAAAGATAACCCGCCAAACCGCATTAAGTTTAGATTATTTTGGATTAGACCGGATGAAGTCCTCCCGAAAGTGGGGGGCTATTGGTAACGCATGACGTGAACAAACGGCCAGATAGTAGCCAGCAGCTCGTTCCCGGAAGTTTCCCACCGGTAATTTTCGGAACGAATAAAAAAGGCTGTAATTTTTGTCGGGAATAAATCCGGGAGCTAAAAAACATACTCCATTTTTATATCGCAGCGTTGGTACGTGCCGGGTTCCATGGGGATTTCGCGAAAGCCCAGTTTTCGGTACAATGCCAGTGCCGGTGCCAGGATGGAATTGCTGTAAAGCAGCACTTTTTTTGCTCCGTTCTGCTTCGCCCAGTTCAACGCAGCCTGGCCCAGCAGCCATCCCACCTGTTGTCCCCGGGCTTTCGGGAGCACGCCCATTTTGATCAACTCATACTGCCCGTCGCCCATGTTTTTCATACCGACTGTACCCACGATTGCTCCTTTCCATTCGGCAAATAGTACTTCTCCCCCCGGATTGATGATCGTTTCCCGGGGAGTTTGTAGTTGGGCTACATCAAATGGCTCCATACTGAAATGGCTCTCAATCCATTCCCGGTTGATTGTTAGAAAATAGGGCGCAAGCGTGTCGCTAAAAGTAAGAATTCTGACCGTTTCCATAACCAAAAATACGCAAGTCATTCAGCAAATTAAAAAAAATGGCTTCCTCAGTTAAAAACCCAGATCAAATTGGTTGCCCGGCTTGTCTTTGGCTTCTAGTTGTAACAGTTTCAGTTTTCGCCAAAGACCTCCAGCATAGCCGGTAAGCTCTCCGGTACTGGCGATAATTCGGTGACAGGGGATGATCACCAGAAGTGGATTGGCGCCAATCGCCGCTCCTACTGCCCGAACGGCTGTAGGTTTGGCCAGTGCTTTGGCAATGTCGTGGTAAGAAACAGTGTGACCGAATGGAACTTTGTTTACTTCCATCCAAACCAATTTTTGAAAGGCAGTGCCACCGATTCCTACCGGTATATCGAAAACGGTCAGCTCTCCGTTGAAGTAGGCCCGAAGTTGGGCGATGATGTCCAGAAAAAAGGGGGAATTGGCTTTTTCCGATTCTTTGTCTTCCGTAAAATACGAAGATAAAAGAAAGCCATCTTCTGCGACGAGCCGAATATTACCTAGGGGAGAAGCCATTACCACTGTTTCTTTCATATCCTCTACAACTTTAAAACCAAGGTTTAACCTTTACTGATTCAGCGAATTACTGCTGTCTTTTCCAACTGAGATACTCATTGACTGGCCCTTTTTTAGACTAAAAATTCATGCGATTACTGGCGCCAGGAAGGAAAGCGGCCGGTGCAAGGGGTATGCTGTGTAACAGGTTTCGGTAGAAAATGTTGCCTCAAATTCACACGTCGATGGGCTATCGACGGAGCAAAGGTAGGATTTATTTCAATGGTTACCAACGAATCGAACATTATACGGTCGGTGTGCGGGCCTTTCACATGTCGCACAGGCAATCTGCGGATACCTCAAAGGCCTGGTAGAGCAGGTTGCTCAAGCGGCGGATCAGTTGTTCTGTTCGGGCAACGGGGTATAGGCCCGGTTGGGGGTCAGGCCCTCCGCTGCGCTGAGGATTAGCTCCTTTGATTCATCCCCGAATGCCTACCCGATCCTGTAGGTATTCGGAAAAACTCCAGGCACCCTCGGGGATAGGATCCATTAACTCCCCTATTTTTTTTCTAATAGTAGAGAGGAGAGGTGAATCCGGGCTACTCGGCTATATAATCCGGGTTGGAAAAGCCTGGCAGCCGGCATGTTTTGGCTTTCTGCGACAGCAGGCTATCCGACCCTGGCAACTTTGTAGGGAGACGACTCTTGATCCGTCTAATCGGCCTGTATCGGCAAGCTAGTTCGGGCGAGCTTTCCTATCAATGCGTGTGAAGAACGGCAGGAGTGCCTCGTGCGGTACCGGACCCTTGACCGGATCGATGGGAAATTCGAGAAAAAAAAAACATCTGCCGGAGGACTGGCCTGTACGTGGGCAGCAAGCGGCTCAATCCCTTCGCTGGAAAAGAATGCGACATAGCAGGGATTTTTTGAGGGGGCTTTTGATGGAGGGTAGCAATGGCAGTCCTTTCAATTTGCTGGTGTCTATGGGAAAAATGTTTTAACTTTCGTGCCAAATTCAACGCAAATGGACTATCCCTTTCAGCTTCCCAAGACGATCCGCAATCCCTTCGGGGAAGCGCTGACATTTCAGAAACGAGATGTGGAACAAGGGGTCGAAAAACTACTTGTTTCCAATACCGTGCCCCCGAATGCGGGACCTCCTTTTCATGTGCATTTTAAGCAGGAAGAGTCCCTGACAGTGATTCGTGGAAAAATGGGGTACCAGGTGCACGGGGAAGCCGAGCAGTTCGTCTCAGTCGGTGAAACGGTGCGGTTTCCTGCAGGCCAAATGCACCGTTTTTGGAATCCCGGTCCGGATGAACTCCTTTGCGAAGGCTGGGTCAAGCCCGCAAATACCCTGGATTTTTTTCTAGCGGCCACTTATCAGAGCATGCAAAAAGCCGGTAAGCCGGAGGGCGATCTGTTTGATAGCGCATACTTGACAACACGGTATGCCAGCGAATACGATCTGCCTTCCATTCCTTTTTTCGTAAAGAAAGTACTCATGCCGCTAACCGTGCTGATGGGAAAGGCATTGAATAAATACGCGCACTTCCAGCATGCGCCGGAGCCGATGAAGTAACGTATGCCGCCTCCTGTTTCGGGAGGCGGCGGGGATGCATCGGCGATTATTGACCCTGTCCCAGGGAGTAGCCTTTTTGTCCGTCAAAAGCATAGAGATTCTCGGTTTTGATCACCTCAATGTCTTTTTGAATGGCATGGATCAGCAATTCGGCTATACCGATAGTGGTTTTGGTGTTTGGGGAGGTGAGTTCAAACCGACATCTCCAATGGTCCGTACAAAAGGTTTCTTCAAACCCTTCCGGCCACACCTTTACGCCTCGGTTGGTGATCATCTTGAGTGCAAACGAGGCATGCAAATCCTTAATTTTTTCGGCTAAATCGTCGGGATTGGTCCCTTTCCAGTCAATAAACAAGTCCACTCCGTGCAGGGTTTTCTCGCCCGGAGTCTTTCGCTCGTAGGGAGCGATGTGTATCCGTGCCTCTTTTGCGTAGGAAACCTCGGCCAGTGTAGCCGGCTTTTTCCCCAGCCGTTCGACTACGGCCTTGCCAAAATCACGCGTACCTACTTTTTCTTTGCTGAGACCGGCTTGGTAAATATCTTCGGTATGAATCCCCTCTTCCAGCGTGCAGGACCAGGCGTTGGTAATGGTTTCTGCAACCTCCGGTTGGCCGATATGGTTGAGCATCATCACGGCAGCACGTAAGAGGCCTGAAGGATTGGCCAGGTCTTTGCCCGCCAACGGGGGAGCCGAGCCATGGATGGCTTCAAAGAGGGCGCATTTTTCCCCGATATTCGCCGACCCTGCCAGGCCTACCGACCCGGAAAGCTGGGCCGTGATGTCCGATACCACGTCTCCATACAGGTTGGGCATTACCAAAACGTCAAATATCTCCGGGGTATCTGCCAGACGCGCCGCGCCGATATCGATGATCCAATTTTCTGCCTGAATGTCCGGATATTCCGCAGCTATTTCCTTAAAAACCCGGTGAAACAACCCGTCGGTCAGTTTCATGATATTGTCTTTGGTAAAGCAACTAATTTTTTTGCGTTGGTAAAGGCGTGCGTATTCAAAGGCGTAGCGAACGATGCGCTCGCAGCCCGGTCGGGTGATAAGTTTCAGGCATTGAACCACCTCGTCTGTCTGCTGGTGTTCGATGCCGGCGTAGAGGTCCTCTTCGTTTTCCCGGATCACAACCAGGTCCATTGCCGGATGTTTGGTGGGCACAAAGGGATGAAAGCTTTTGCAGGGTCTGACGTTAGCGAAGAGACCCAAACTCTTGCGAAGGGTGACGTTCAGGCTTTTGTATCCACCTCCCTGCGGCGTCGTCATGGGAGCTTTCAGCACTACCTTGTTCCTGCGAATGCTCTCCCAGGCTTCTTTCCCTATACCGCTGCTGTTTCCGGCGAGGTACTCTTTTTCGCCCATTTCAATGGGTTCCCATTTTACTTTTGCGCCTGCCGCCTTCAAAATCTGCAAGGTGGCTTCCATAATTTCCGGCCCGATACCGTCTCCGTGGGCTACACTGATTGGTTGCATGTACGTTTTACTTTTGATCCGGCACAAAAGTAAAAAGGAATAATTATTAATTTTTATTTATGTTTATAATAAAATACATAAACATATTTAATTAAAAAAACCGCTGTTCCTGGTGGATTTGGTCTCCATTTTGTCAACGAACGCAACTTTCGATGGATTAGCGAAGACTTGCGTTTATGGAATCCAGTACCGCCTGTCCCGGGCAAAGTTCCGCTTCCGAGAGGGAGTTCAATGCGGTATCCGTCGTATGCAGGATTCCGTGCAAATCACCGTAGCCGGTATGGATGTACAACAAGCCGGTAAGAATTTGATCCCTGGCTCGCGCCTGTTGAATCGCGTTGACTGCCGATAGCCGGTCTTCCGGATCCCAGTCGGTAGCCAGTTTGTGCAGGTTCAAGGTCGAACCATCATGCAGGGTGACTTCCGTCTCCGTACCTTCCGGATAGGCCGCGCGCAGGGTTTTCCGTTCGGGTACAAAATCCATTTTTCCGGTAGCTTGCATGTGTTCCCGCACGTAATCATAGGATTTCGTCGATCCGGGATTGTTATTGAAGGTCACGCAGGGAGACATGACGTTAATAAACGCGAGGCCTTTGTGTTGGATGGCTGCTTTGATAAGGGGTACCAGTTGCTGTTTGTCTCCGCTAAAGCTTTGCGCGACGAAGGTGGCGCCTAGTTCCACAGCAAGACTGGCCAAATCCACGGGTTGGAACGGATTGATATGCCCGGATTTACTCGCCGACCCCTGGTCTGCGGTAGCCGAATCCTGTCCTTTGGTCAGTCCGTAGCAGCCGTTGTTCATCACGATGTACACCATGTCCAGGTTTCGGCGGATGGCGTGCACGAACTGCCCCATACCGATGGAGGCGGTGTCACCGTCTCCGGAAACACCAAAGTAGACCATGTTTTTATTGGCCATGTTTGCCCCGGTAGCTACAGAGGGCATGCGTCCATGCACCGAGTTGAATCCGTGGGAATTGCCCAGGAAGTAGGCCGGGGTTTTGGAGGAGCAGCCGATTCCGGAAATTTTTACCACCAGGTGGGGCTCGATCGACAATTCGAAACAGGCCTGTACGATGGTGGCACTGATGCTGTCGTGTCCGCATCCGGCACAAAGGGTCGATATACTTCCCTCGTATTCTTTGAGGGTGTAGCCCAGCTTATTTTTGGGCAGGCGGGGGTGCCTAAATAGAGGTTTCAGATACGTCATGGGACAGGGTGTTGGTTTGTTTAAAATAGTCGGCAATTTGAAGCGCAATCTGATCGGCGGTAATGGGCATGCCATCGTAGTTCAAAACCGATATTAGCTGCCGGGGGGATAGTTGCATTTCCTGAATCAGCAGGCTGCGCATCTGCCCGTCGCGGTTTTGCTCAATGACAAAAATTAGCGGGTGTTCCCGTACAAATGCTTCTGTTTCTGTTCCGAAGGGGAACGCCTTGATACGCAACGCATCCAGGTTCATCCCTCGCGCTGCTAATAAGTCACGCGCTTCTTCCGAAGAAAACGTGGAAGTGCCAAAAAAAACCATGCCCCAGTCACTTTGATTGTGTTTCTGATAGAATTCAGGTTTGGGCACCAGCCCTTTGGTGGTTTCCCATTTCAGGAGCAAGCGGTCCATGTTGCGTTTGTACGCCGCACTGTCTTCGGTGTAGACTGCGTATTCGTCACGGGATGTTCCCCGGGTAGTAAATGCCCCCTTGGTCGGGTGGGTGCCCGGATAAGTGCGGTAGGGAATACCGTCTCCGTCTACATCCAGGTACCTGCCGTACCGTCCCATGGCATCCAGTTCTTCTTCAGACAATACTTTTCCCCGGTCGTATCGTTGTCCTTCCGGCCAGTGAAACGGTTCGCTCAAGTGATCGTTCATGCCCAGGTCCAGGTCTGTCATCAGGATCACCGGTGTTTGTAGCCGATCCGCCAGGTCAAAGCAGGCGGCTGTCATTTCGAAACATTCTTTTGGCGTCGCGGGGAAGAGCAGGGGGTGCTTGCTGTCTCCATGGGAGGCATAGGCGGCCAGGGTAATGTCCGATTGCTGGGTACGGGTGGGCATGCCGGTACTGGGTCCCGCCCGTTGCACGTCTATTAGTACAGCAGGCACTTCAGCAAAATAGGCCAATCCAATAAATTCATTCATCAGGGAGACTCCGGGTCCGCTGGTAGCCGTCAGCGCTCGGGCGCCGTTCCAATTGGCGCCGATAACCATGCCCATGGCGGCGAGTTCGTCTTCCGCCTGAATCACGGCGAATCGGTTTTTGCCAGTTTCCGGATCCACCCGGTAGCGGGAGGCGTACTTTTCAAAAGCTTCCGCTACGGAGGTGGACGGAGTAATGGGATACCAGGCCATCACCGTTGCCCCCCCAAAAACCGCTCCCAAACCACAAGCGGAATTTCCGTCGACCAAAATTTTGTCCCCGATGAGGTTCCTGCGCTCCAGGTAAAAATCCAGCGGGTAATCAAAATGTTCCCGCGCATGGTCCATGCCCAGTCGTAGCGCTTTTAGGTTGGGGGCAATGAGTTTCTCCTTGCCGGCAAACTGCTCCTGGAGCAGGGTTTCCAATACCGCGTAGTCGATCTGCAGCAATACAGCGAGTGCACCCACGTAGATAATGTTTTTAAACAGTTGCCGTTGCCTGGGGTTTGTAAAGTGTTCGTTGGCAAGTTCCATCATCGGGACGCCCAGGTAGTGAATGCCCTCCCGAATGAGTTCGGGGGCAAGTTTCTTCGTGCTGTCATACATCAGGTAGCCCCCCTCACGGACGCTTGCGATGTCCTGCTTCATGCTTTGGGCATTCACCGCCACCAGCAGGTCGATCCCTTCCCTGCGACCCAGGTAGCCTTTCTCACTCACCCGTACCTCGTACCAAGTGGGCAGCCCTTGTATGTTGGAAGGAAAGATGTTTTTTGGCGTGACAGGAATGCCCATCCGAAAGATGGCCTTGGCAAATAGAAAATTGGCACTGGCTGAGCCTGTTCCGTTGACATTGGCAAATCGGGCAACAAAATCGTTGACCCGTGCCTCCGGACGAGGGAGTACGTGGGAGTCGATCATAGGTTTCCGGCTTTGGTGACACTGTAGAAAAATTGCTGCATGTCCCAGGCAGAAGTGGGACAGCGTTCGGCACACAGCCCGCAGTGCAGGCAAACGTCCTCGTCTTTTACCATTACCCGGCCGGTTTTCAATGGTTCGGAGACCAGAATGTCCTGGGATTTGTTTTGAGCGGGAACCAGTAGTTTTTCCCGCAGGCGATCTTCTTCTGTTTCGTTTGTGGTGAAGGTAATACAGGAGGTGGGACAGATGTCCATGCATGCGTCGCACTCGATGCAGCGATCGGCCGTAAAATCAGTCTGTACGTCGCAGTTCAGGCAGCGTTGTGCTTCCTTGTAGCCAGTGGGCGGATCGAAGCCCAGTTCCACTTCTTTTCGCCGGTCCAGCAGGGTCAGGGATTTTTCGGCCTGAGGTACCAGGTAGCGTTGGTCGATGGTGACCGGGCTATCGTAACTCCATTCGTGAATTCCCATCTTGGTACTAAATAGTTTGGTAAAGGGAGCTGGCCGCTGGTGCAAGTCCTTTCCCTGGCAAAACAGGTGCATGGATACGGCAGCCTGGTGGCCGTGCGCCACGGCGGTGATGACGTTTTCCGGACCGAAAGCAGCGTCTCCCCCAAAAAAGACCTTGGGGTGGGTGGATTGAAAGGTGACCTTGTCTACTACTGGCATTTCCCATTCATCAAATTCCAGCCCAATGTCACGCTCAATCCAGGGAAAGCTGTTTTCCTGGCCGATCGCGATCAATACTTCATCGGCTGCTATAAATACATCCGGCTCTCCGGTAGGAATCAATTTACGTTTGCCATTTTCGTCGTAATGGGCGTTTACTTTTTGGAATTTCATTCCTTTCAATAAGCCGTCTTCCACCTCGAAACTCAGCGGAACGTGGTTGTCCAGAATGCTTACGTCTTCGTGCTGGGCATCCTCCTTTTCCCAGGGAGAGGCCTTCATGTCCTTGAAGGGACTTCGCACGACCACTTTCACTTCTTCGCCCCCCAGTCTTCGCGAGGTGCGGCAGCAATCCATGGCGGTGTTGCCCCCGCCCAATACGATTACTTTTTTACCTATTTTGTCCACGTGTTCAAAAGCTACGCTGGCAAGCCATTCGATGCCGATATGAATGTGGGCATCTCCTTCTTTTCTTCCGGGTAATTTTGGTAAATCCCTACCTCGAGGCGCTCCGGTACCGACAAATACAGCATCATAGCCGCCTTCTAGCACCTGTTTCAGGCTTTCAACATACGTCATAAATTGGGTATGGATACCCATGTTTAGCACATACCCCACTTCCTCATTTAGCACTTCTTCGGGAAGCCGAAAAGCCGGGATTTGACTGCGCATCATACCTCCTCCGGCGATCTGTTCGTCAAACATATGCATCTCGTAGCCTAAAGGCGCCAAGTCCCGGGCCACGGTCAAGGAAGCCGGACCCGCTCCTATCAGGGCGATTTTCTTTCCGTTTGCTGGAAAGGGAGCCTGGGGCATCAGCGATTGCACGTCTCCTTTTTGATCGGCGGCTACCCGCTTCAAGCGACAAATGGCTACTGGCTCTTCTTCCACACGGCCCCGGCGGCAGGCAGGCTCGCAGGGTCGGTCGCACGTACGCCCAAGAATACCCGGAAACACATTGGACTCCCAATTGATCATGTAGGCTTCGGTGTATTTTTCTGCGGCAATTTTGCGGATGTATTCCGGCACGGGAGTGTGAGCGGGACAGGCGTACTGGCAGTCCACGACTTTGTGGTAATACTCCGGATTCCGGGTATCGGTAGGCTTCATGGCATTCTGGGTTTATGCTATTTTGTTCGTATTGCAGAATAATTTTATAAAATTAAACCACCAAAGCAAATGAATGACCAATTATTTTCCACTTTTTCGTAAAGAACCTTTTGCCAGCGGATGCGAAAAATAGCTAGTGACCGCGTGTTGAGGAAACCGGAAGCAGGCGGGATCGGCTTCGCGCGATACATTCGCCTCATCGAAACTCCTTTGACACCTCGTCCTTCGGAAAAAAGTACCGGGACCCGTTTTCGCTGCCAATTTTTTTAGTTTCATCGATTTTATTGGGAAACAGAAATAGTTACCGGGAATATTTGTTGCTGCGCTTCCCAAAAAAGACCTATTTTTGAAGCGTTCAAAAAATCGGGCTATGACGCAGGAACACTGGAAGCAAAAATTAGAAGGCAAGTTACCGGATAATGCACTGGCCTATTGTTATGCCTTATGGAAAGAGGATCCTTTTGAGTTACGGATTGCCCGTTCCCGTTCGACCAAATTGGGCGATTTCCGCTATAGACCGGATCAGAAGGTGCAAAAGATCAGCATCAACCATGACCTGAATCCCTATCAGTTTTTGATCACCTTGATCCATGAGATAGCACATCACCGGGTGTTTCGCGATTACGAACGGAGAGGGATTCGGCCGCATGGTCCGGAGTGGAAGCGTTCGTTTCGTCAACTGATGGCTCCCATGCTGGATGCTTCGGTCTTTCCTCGAGATATTCTGATTCCCCTTCGGCTGCACATGGTCAACCCCAAAGCTAGCACTGGGGGGGATTATTTTTTATTTAAGGAATTGAAGAAATACGATGTCACGCCGGGAGAAGCGCGGGGGGTACTCCTGGGAGACTTGAAGCCAGGGAGTTGTTTTGGTCTGAAACGCCGGGTTTTTGAAAAACTCGAGACCCGAAGGAGCCGGGTTTTGTGTAGGGAACGGGCCACCGGAAGGAAATACCTGATTTCCCGGCATGCCGAGGTGGTGGTCCTGGAGGAGGGTGCAGACTTACCCTTTTAATCCTGCTTGCCACCCGGGAGTTGGTTGCGGGCATTCACACCCAGGTTTTTTAATTTTTCGGCTTGGGAAATCAGATTTCCTTTTCCCGTTTTAAGCTGCTTCAGGGCGGTCTGGTAACTTTCCTGAGAACGGTCCAAATGCCTTCCGATATCCTCCAGGTTTTTTACAAATGTGGCAAATTTATCGTACATGCGCCCTCCTCTTTCGGCGATTTCCAGCGCATGACGTGTTTGGTCGTCACGGATCCATAAATCTTTGATTAGTTTCAGGGCGGCTATCAGGTTGCTGCTGCTGATAAGCAAGACCCGTTTTTTGTAGGCGTATTCCCATAGCCGGTCATCGGCTTGCGCCGCAACCATATAGGCGGCTTCCAGCGGAACAAACATGATGACAAAATCCAAGGCCTGTGCGTAGGCCTCGTACTGCTTGCCTGACAGCTGGTCGATATGGGTTTTGACGGCCTTTACGTGCTGCTGCAAAAATGCATGCTGTTCCGAATCCTCGGTGGCATTGCAATAGTTTTCGTAGGCGAGCAGCGATACTTTGCTATCGATGATGACTTTCTTATCGTCCGGATAGTGGATGATGACGTCGGGTTGCATCTTTTTGCCGTCCATTCCGAGGAGGGGATTGCCCGCTTCGTCCCGTAGAAATTCCTGCATGCTGTAATGCCGGTTTTTTTCCAATCCGGAATTTTGAAGGATGGTTTCCAGGATGGCTTCTCCCCAATTTCCCCGGTGTTTGGCATTTCCCTTGAGCGCATTGGTAAGGTTTTGGGCTTCCTGGCTGATTTTTTGATTCAGTTGGGCCAGCTCACGCACCTTGTTTTCTAGCGAAAACCGCTCTTTGGCTTCCATGGTATAGGAGTCCTGCACCTGCTTGCGAAACGCTTCCAGGTCCCTGGCCAGGGGCTGCAGGATACGGCTTAGGTTTTCCTGGTTTTGAAACGTAAATTTCCTCGATTTTTCTTCCAGAATTTTATTGGACAGCAACTCGAATTCCTGTTCGAACCGCTTTCCCATGCGCTCCATTTCGGTTTCCTGAAACCGCAACTTTTCCTGCAGGAGTTGCACCTGGTTTTCTTCGAATTTTTTTTCCAGTTCCAGTTCCAGCTGTTGCCGATCCAGAGATTTTATCTGGTCTTCCAGCGCCTTGTTGCGGGCAGTGGTCCGAACGAGCAGCCAGGATAGGATGCCACATCCCAACAGGCAGAGAAAAAATCCATACAGAGCTTCCATGATTGGGGGGAGTTAGGCCTCGGTCTCCGCCAGCGTCCGCTGACGAATGGCTTCGTAAATAGCCACTCCCGCCGCAACGGACACATTGAGGCTGGCCACCTGACCTAGCACGGGAATTTTAACGAATTCGTCGCAGAGCCCCAGCAATTCGTCAGAAATACCGTCTTCCTCGGAGCCCATGACCAGAACGGTGGGGGCTAAAAAGTCAGCCTGGTACACGTTTCGATGGGTCTTTTCGGTGACGCCGACCACATTTAGACCCATTTTTTTGAGATCTTTTAGGGTATAGTACAGGTTTCTTACCCGGCTTACTGGTAAAAAATTCAGGGCCCCGGCGGAGGTTTTCACGGCGTCTGAACTTATCTGTGCACTGCTTTTTTCCGGAATGATAATGCCATGTACCCCGGCTACCTCGGCCGTTCGGGCGATGGCTCCGAAGTTTCTGACATCCGTGATGCGATCCAAAAGCAGCAGCAAGGGGGCCTGTCCTTTGGTGTAGCAGGCATCCACTACGTTTTCCCAGGAGGCATAGGCAATGGCTCCCATGTACGCGATGACCCCCTGATGGTTTTTGCGGGTAATGCGGTTGAGCTTGTTTTCCGGCACCTTGGTTACCGGGACGTTCTTTTCTTTTGCCTGTCCGATGAGCTCTTTCAGCAGGTCTCCTTTCAGTTCTTTGTTTACCAGTAGTTTGTCGATGTCCTGGCCGGCCTGAAATGCTTCCAGTATGGGCCTGATGCCAAAAATATAGTCTTTTGGGTTTTCATCTCGATTGATCAGAAAACCATCCTTCCGTTTCTCCATGCTGTAATGGTTTTGAACCAAATCGGTTGGTATGCGCGCGACCGGTTCAATGTGTAATAATTGGGGGTTAAAATCGTCTTTACGCGAGCAAAGGTAAAGGTTATTTTTGAATTTGAATCTTCCGCCAGGTATACCCAGGTTTCTTTGTCCAGGTCAAAGTACACTTCCTGCGGTGGTCCCATGATGATGTACACCATGCCCCGGTCCGTCATCCAGCCTTCCTTAAAATCGGTAAACAGGATATTGGCAAATTCTACCTGCCGAAAGTATTCCTTGATCAGGGTTTTTGCGGTTTCTTCATCCCGCGTCATGCGAATCCAGTATTCGTCCAATGCTGTTTTTTTATTCTCTGCCGCCAGCAGGGTCTCGTGTTCTTTCCGGGTGGAAATGTAGGCGACCATTTCGATCATTTCCTCCCAGGTAGCCACCCTGGGAAACGTTTTTCCAGCGGTTCGAAGCAGCAGACCCGTACGCGAACTGGTATCCGACTGAACAAAATAATAGCCCTGCTTATCAAAGGGGACGGGGACGTTTACCAGGAAACTGCCCTCGTCCACGACTTCTGTTTGCTTGGGTATTTCCGGTGATTTGGTCTCCATGGGAGGCAGTGGCAAGGGAAATTGCTGTGGATAATAGTACCGGTGGAGGTTCACGCCCCGTTGCCTCTTAAATAGGAGAGATTCGTCCACATTCAAAAAATTCTGGTCAAAAGGGATATCGTTTCCAAAATAGGCCCCAAAGTCCGGTTGCTCCGCTACAAATGGACTAATCAGATCGCTGTGATACAAGTAGGTATCGTCTTGCCGGGTATCCTGTGCCCGAAACACCAAGTATGCCTGCTCCTGTGACTCCGGAATTTCGACGGTTTCTTCAAAATAATAGTGTTTGTCCGTATCGGCTTTTAACGCTTCCCTGTCTAGCGCTACCAGCAAATCGTCGGATAGCTCCTGTTCAAAATCCCGCACGATGGCATACGAAAAGAGGTAATCATCGAAATCCGGATTTTCCTCAATTTTTTCAGCAAGCAATTGTAGGGTAAAGGTTCGTTCTGCCGTTTTTATGGGGATCACTTTCAAGGAAATTCGGGAATACCTGGAATACCGCAAACTTTGGTTGAGGCTTTTTAGAGTCGTTTGGGCATGTGTGGAAAGGGAAAAGAAGCAACATAGCGCCAGGCATCCAATAATTTTTTTCATGAGCAATGACTTTGTTATTTCCATAGTTGGTTCAAAAATTAACCGTAATTTTGTTCAAAATAAAGAAATTTTACATGGCTACCTATACAACGGAAATTACTTCCGATAAGTTGATCAGCGATAACCCCATTCATCAACGTTTGTACAAGGCTTACATTGTGGCTAAAGACTACGTATCCGGTGATTTGCTGGAAATCGGGTGCGGAGAGGGCAGAGGGGTCGCCGCATTGGGGCCGTTGGTCAATCGGTATCATGGAATAGACAAGATAGGGGAAATTTTGGATAGGTTAAAACAGAAATACCCGGACTATACCTTTGAGCAGGCCCATTTGCCCCCACTGGGCACCATCCCATCGGATAGCTATGACTGTGCGGTTAGTTTTCAGGTGATCGAACACATCCAGCAAGACCACCTGTTTCTCAAGGAAATTTACCGGGTATTGAAACCGGGTGGCTTCGCGCTGATCTCTACCCCAAATATCCGATTTTCCCTCACAAGAAACCCCTGGCATATTCGGGAGTATACCCCCGAGCAGTTGCAGGCACACTGCGAGAAATTTTTCGACCGGGTAGAAACCAAAGGCATTGGTGGCAACGAAAAGGTGTGGAACTACTACCGGGCCAATAAGAAATCCGTCGAGAAATTTACCCGCTGGGACTTCCTGAAGCTGCAATACCGCTTGCCAGCTTCGCTGTTGAAAATCCCCTACGAACTCGCCAACCGGATGAACCGAAACAGCCTTCACCGGAGTCAGGGTAGGGCGGTGGAAGAAATCAGCCACGAAGACTACCTGCTGGTAGATGATCCGGCAGCGGCACTCGATTTGTATTACATTCTTCACAAAAGTCCGGTGGCTGCCTCTGAAACTTCCCGCTAGCGGGTCTGCCGATCGCCTCCGGTTAACCGAATCTGCCCGAAACGTGCAGGACGAACAGCGGTACTCCTCGCACCAGTTTATTCCTACGGATTGGAAACTGCGCGTGATTGCTCATCACCACCGGCAGACCGATTAGCAACGGTCCACCTGTGAATGGAGCTTGTGGAAGGTTCTATCCGGTTACGGGTTCCTTTCCCGCTAGCGGATAGAATGCTTACCTTCGCGGCAGGCGGCTATCCATTTCTCCGAAAAGCCGCTCGTATTCCCGCTGCAATCGATCGGCGTCCTCGTCATATCCCTGTTCGCGCAATAAGGGAATGAAATACCGCATCATTTGCATGGATATGGAGGCCTCCCGGTCCATGGCTCTGCCGGTTTCCGCATAAAAATCGAGCATTTCTACAGATCGATGGGATATTTCGTTGACTACATGCATGGCCTCTTCATCCATGCCTAATTCAAACAGCAAGGGTACCGATTGTCCGCTGGCCAAGTCGTAGGGGATGGCTTCGTGGGGAAACTTTTCCAGACTCAAGCGTAGCACATCTTCTGCCCGTTGCAAATCCTTTTCTTCCAATAAAGCGATCACAACGCTGTTCAATACGCTTCGGTGGTTGGAAGTAAACCGCCGAAATTCGTCGTCAAAATAATTACCCGGGTTATCCATGCCCCGGTAGGCAAAATTATTCATGACATTTTCGTAGGCCAGTTCGGTGTTCACCAGCTCCTCCTGGTTGTCGGGCTTTTGGATCGGCAATAGCCTGTAGGTAAGCCCTTCCATGACCACATGTTGGCTCATATCAAATCCAATCGTTGCCAGTGAGGTATTGTTGAAGTAAATGGGGCGCTCCCAGTTATTGGTGGCAATCAGATCCAGTAACATCAGCGTGCCTTTGGTGACGTAATTGCCCCGCAGCCGAATGGTTAATTGAGGAATTTGCAAATTTCGGAACGCTTCTGGCAAAATTCCCAGCGAGTCGACACGCTGCTGATCTATGGGTAGCGTGAGGTTTCGGGAAGGTACGGTATTGATGTTGCTGGATCGACTGCTCGAAAGTTTCAGCAGCTCGCTATTGTTTTTAAGTAATTTCAGGTAGTCAACCAGGGGCAGGCTTTCCAGGCGGTCGGTGATGTACAGGACATCGTTTGTGCCTTTTTTATAGTTTTCGTGCTGAAGGGTAAAGTCCAGGGCTGGCGATTCGTTGACCGGCCGTGCCATTTGTTTGACGTACCAGTCCGTATCAAAATAACTCAGCACGATCACCCGAACATCCGTGCGAAATCCTTCCACCTCCTGCACGTACCAAAGCGGGAAGGTATCGTTGTCTCCGCCAGTGAAGAGGATGGCGTTGGGTTCACAGGATGCCAGGAAATTACGGGCGGAATCCACCGAGAAAAACCTTCCGGATCGGTCATGGTCATTCCAGTTTTCTCCGGCCATCAAAATCGGTACAGGCAGGGAAATCAATGCCGCATACACGCCAGCCATGGCCATTCCTTTCTTAAGCTTCAGCAGTTGATGGCGGATAGCCAGCACACCAAATCCGATCCATATGGCAAAGGCGTAAAACGAGCCCACATAAATATAGTCCCTTTCTCGGGGTTCCACGGGAGGCGAATTCAGGTAGAGTACCAGCACTACCCCCATCATAAGGAAAAGCATCAATGTCAGCCAAAAAGACCTGGGGTCCAGTTTGGCCTGAAAAAACATACCAATTAGTCCTAGCAACAGTGGCAGCATCAAATAATTGTTATGCCCTTTATTCTCTTTAATGAATTCAGGAAAGTCCGTTTTTAGGCTGCTGAACAGGGTTAAGAAAGGAGCATCGCTAAAATCACTCTCCCGGCCGCTGAAATTCCACATAAAATAGCGAAAATACATGTGCCCCAACTGGTGATCGAGCATGAAATATATATTATCAAAAAAGGTGGGGTCTTCCCCTTCTCTCAGGCCCAGCTTGCTGCGGTAGATCTGCTTGTGCCGTTCCTGCGTGGAATAGATCCGCGGTAAAATGGTCGTCTTTTCCGGATCGTACGTGTTCTCCAACTGGTAGTCGACGATCTCGTATTTTTCGTCACCCTTGGCATATACTGGCGCTCCTTCGGTCTGATCGATCACGTCTGCAGTAAAATACTGCCCGTGAAGCAGGGGACGGTAGCCGTATTGCTCCCGCTTCAGGTAGCTGACAAAGCTGATAATGTCTCTGGGGTCGTTTTCGTTGATTACCGGATCCGCATTTGCCCGAATCACTATCAGTGCATAGGATCCGTATCCGATCAAGATAAAGGTCAGCGAAAGAAGAATGGTATTTAAAATTACCTTTCCGTGCCGATAGGAGTATACCACTGCGTAGGTAAGTCCACCCAAAAACAGCAACGCAAAGAAAACGATACCGGATCCAAACGGAAGCCCCAGACTGTTGACGAAAAATATCTCCAGTGAGCCAGCGATGCTTGGCAGACCGGGGATAATGATGTTATTAATGATCACCAGGGCCACACCACCCAACAAAAAGGCGATGATGCCGCCCTTGACCGTATGGTGGGTGTATTTCTTGAAGTAAACCACCAGGGCAAGTGCGGGCAGCGTAACCAGATTTAGTAGGTGGACGCCAATGGATAATCCCACCAGGTAGGCGATAAATATCATGTATTGGTTTTCGGCACGGGGATCGCGGATTACATCCCACTTTAAAAAAGCCCAAATGACAATGGCCGTAAAAAAGGAGGACATGGCGTACACTTCTGCCTCTACCGCAGAAAACCAAAAGCTATCCGAAAAGGTATACGCAAGGGCACCAATCAGTCCGGCACCCATCAGCGAGAGCGTTTGTTCTTTTGAAGGGTCTTCACCGGCACCGATACCATACAATTTTCTTCCCAATAGTGTAATGGTCCAGAATAGGAACAAAATGGTAAATGCGGAAAACAAGGCACTGCCCACGTTCATCCAGTAGGCTACATCCAACCCTTCTCCAAACGCCAGAAAGCCAAACATGCGGTAAATCAGTAGAAAAAACGGAGCTCCCGGAGGATGTGGGACTTGAAGTTTGTAGGCTACCGCAATGAATTCTCCGGGATCCCAAAAACTCGCCGTTTCCTCGATGGTAAACAGGTAGGTGATAAATGCAATAAGGAAGGCCGTCCAACCGGTTAGGTTGTTTACCCTGGTATATGTTGGCATGTGCTCGGATTATATTTGAAAAGCGAAAATAAAAAATTTATCAGGAATAACGGACGATTTAACGTTTTTTAAAAATCCAGCACGAGGGATTGCCCTTTTTTCGTCTCCACGGGCTTAGGTGAAAATATTTTTTTGTTTTTTTTTATGTCACACAATTCCAAAGGTTATTTTATAATAAAAAAAAATTATAAATTTTTTGGTTTGTAAATCGTCAAAATACCCAATTAAAGAAAGGAGAAATTGCGTTTGCCTTTTGTTCCGATCGATGCCTAAACAAATATTTTTAAAATATTTTTTATGTATTTTAAATACAATAAAATGATTTTTAAATTTTTTTATCTATCTTTATCCCGTCATAAAAAAACAGCAAAAAAATTTTTATTTTATGAGAAAGGCGATCAGCAAAAAACTAAAAGTAGGTATCGTAGGTACCGGAGGTATTGGCAGGGGCCTTGCCAAACTACTCGTGAGAAGGGAGGACATGCTCCTCTCTGGAATCGTGACCCGCCGGAAGGGGCGGATAGACGACCTCGGTGTGAGGCAGGATTATCTGACCACGGAGGTAGAAAAGGTGTTGGACGCGTCGGATCTAATCGTTGTCAGTACGGGCGATCCGATCTATTCTACCGAGGTAATACAAAAAGCGTTTGATTATAAATTACCTGTGGTGACCATGGATGCCGATACGCAGGTGGTCACCGGTTCGTGGCTTTCCCGTCGTGGAGTGATCACCGAGGCGAATGGAGACCAACCCGGCTGTTTGGCTGCATTGAATAAGGAAGTGGTCCAAATGGGTTTCGCTCCGTTGGTTTATGGGAATATCAAAGGATTTCTGAACCAAAACCCATCGCTCGAGGACATGTTGTTCTGGGCGCAGAAACAAGGCTACAGCTTGAGCTCGGTAACTTCTTTTACCGACGGAACGAAATTGCAAATAGAGCAGGCGTTGATTGCAAATGGGCTGGGCTTAGATATTGTGCAGCAGGGGTTGATAGGCTACGAGACCTCGGATTTTGAAAAAGGGGCATTTGCCTTGGGTGAAATAGCGCACAAGGAGAACAAGGTCATCAGTGACTACATTATCTCCAGGGAATCACCTCCGGGTGTGTTTATTACCGCCAGCCATCAGGAAGACCTGGCAGCAGAGCTCCGGACCTACAAAATGGGGGATGGTCCGTTTTACTTGCTGTACAAACCCATGCATCTCTGTTTCTTCGAAATACCCAACACGATTTTGAATCTTGTAAATCAGGGAGAGATTTTGCTCGACAACGGGGAAAGCCCGTCGATTAGCGTGGGTGCCATTGCAAAGAAGAACCTTTCTGCGGGTTCCATCATAGATAAAGGTATTGGGGGCATGGAAGTACGAGGGGAGGCTTTGGAAATCAAAGTCAATCCGGAGCATGTACCCATCGGCTTACTGAGTAAAGTTCAATTGAAACGGAACATTGAACAGGGAGAATTAATCACTTTTGACGATATCAATATACCGGATTCTCTGGCCTTAACTGCCTGGAAAAGTATTCTGGCAGAAAAGGATGTAAAGAAAGAGTCGGTTCGAAGGTAAGCTGTTAATTTTTTTATCTTATTGCTGTTTACAGATCCATTGGCCGGGATTGCATTTCATGTGGTTTTGGTCTAATGGGTCTGTTTTTTTTTTCTGCGATGAGTATACTAAAAAGCAGGGATTTCACCAGATATCTTTTTCAAAACGAAGAAATTACGGACATCCAGACCGATCCCTCCGTTAGGTGGAGTCAGCTATGGTACCAGTTCGAGGTGTTTTTTCGTTATTTTTGCAAATGCAGGAAATGGTCTTCCGTTCGGGATACTGAATTTTCCTGCTGTTTCGAAATTAATTGCAGGTAAACGTTGTTTACGGGTTAACTTAAACCATTTTCGATTTGAACCGGTATCTTTTATACAGTATCTTTTCATTGGCAACGCTGGCTATGCCACTGTCGCAGGCAGCTGGGCAGATGGAAGCAGTGACCCAAATTGGCGAATCGGAGAGTTCGTATTTGTTGCTGGACAAAGGGCTCCAATTCCGGATTACCGATGCCGTCAACAGCATGTATAATTTCGATTTTGAACAAGCTGAGCGAGGCTTTCAGGTGATGCGTTACACGTATCCGGAACACCCGCTGCCGTACTTTCTGATGGGACTGAGTCAGTGGTGGAAAATCACGGTAGCGACCGAAAACGAAAGTTACGACGCACTTTTTTTACGGTACATGGACCAAACCATCGAAAAAGCTGCAAAAATGTTGGAGGAAGACCCGGAAAACAAGGAGGCTGCTTTTTTTCTGGCCGGTGCTTACGGGTTTCAGGGAAGGCTGCACAGCGAACGAAAAAACTGGACGAGTGCTACCTTTGCTGGAAAAAATGCCCTCAAATACCTCGAACTAAGTAGGGGCGAGGAAGAGTTAAACCCCGAATTACTGCTTGGTGATGCACTGTTCAACTATTTTTCCGTATGGATTCCCGATAATTACCCCCTGCTACGCCCCGTCATGCTGCTTTTCCCAAAGGGAGATCAGCAGTTGGGACTACAGCAGTTGGAAGAAGTGGCCGAAAACTCCTTCTATGCCCGGGTGGAGGCCCAGTATTTTCTGTTTCGTCTCTATGCCTCGGAGGAAAAGCAACCTTTCAAGGCGCTGGAAATTACGGCCTACCTGCACGAAAAGTACCCCAACAATCCCTATTTCCACCGTTTTTTTGCCAGGCAGCTGTACGCAGTGGGGCGAGGAAAAGAAGCCATGGAGGTGTCTCTTGAAATCTTGAAACGCATAGAAGCAGGTTGGACCGGCTATGAGGCCAACAGCGGCCGGTACGCCTCCTTTTTTGCTGCGCAATATTTTGATCGGATGGGACAGGAAGAAATGGCCAGGAAGCATTACCTGGAGACCGTGGCTTTTGGCGACGAGCTTAATTCCCAGGAAAGTGGCTATTATTTATTTGCCCTGCTGCAGTTAGGTAAATTGGCCATAAATCAAGGGGACGGTGCCGAGGCGAGACGCTTTTTGGATGCGGTAAAAGCCAACGCCAAAAGAAGGCATCCGGCCCACAAAGAGGCACGAATTTTGTTGAAAGAGAATAAACTTTGACACACACTAAGGCGTTCTTGCAAAGGCTAATCGAGAGGAACGCTACCTTTTTTTAGAAATCACAAAACAGTAAGAGTAATAATTTTAATAAAATAGACAAATTAATAACAATATTTCGTCCTCACTTACGTTTTTTTCGTAAATGTCTTTAAAATAAACATAAATTAGATTACCTTTGTACCACATATAATTCGGTAAATTCTTTACAATATGGATAATAGCATAAAAGTCAAATTTGACAAAATCGACCGTAAAATTTTAGAGATTCTTCAGGCGAATGCAAAGATTACCAATGCACAGCTTTCAAAAGATATAGGTTTATCTCCCGCACCTACCCTGGAGCGGGTGAAAAAGTTGGAGCAGTCCGGGATTATCAAAAGCTACCACGCAAAATTGGATCCGGAAAAAATTGGCTTGGGCGTGAGTACCTTCGTGTTGGTTGGTCTGATCGGTCACAACAAAACAAATATTGATGCCTTTATGAAGGAAATCAATGAAATTCCGGAGGTAATCGAGTGCCACCACATCACCGGAACCGGGGATTTTATTCTGAAGATCATTTCCAAGGATATCAATTCGTACCAGAAATTGATGTTGGAGCAGGTTAGTGAAATCAAGGAAGTAGATTCCATGCAATCCATGGTGATTCTTTCTACCTTTAAGGACAGTAAAGTACTTCCCATACCCGCATAACGTAGTAGTGTACCAAATACATAGGGAGGGTGGCTGTCAGTCA
Source organism: Cyclobacterium xiamenense (assembly GCF_009467825.1). Classification (GTDB taxonomy): domain Bacteria; phylum Bacteroidota; class Bacteroidia; order Cytophagales; family Cyclobacteriaceae; genus Cyclobacterium; species Cyclobacterium xiamenense. The sequence continues at coordinate 206,405 of NZ_WIOK01000002.1, forward strand.
CCCTTTTTTTATTACAATTAAATTTTTTATAGCGATGAAAAATCCCTGGACAACCATCTCGACAAAAGAGGTGTACGACAATCCCTGGATACGTGTAGCAGAGCATCAGGTGATCACTCCTACCCAATCCAGGGGGATTTATGGAACCGTTCGTTTCAAAAATCGGGCCGTGGCGATCGTTCCACTCGACCGGGAGCTGCATACCTGGATAGTGGGGCAATACCGCTACACCCTTGATGAATATTCCTGGGAAATTCCCATGGGGGGCGGTCCTCTGGAAGAAGATGTTCTGGATAGCGCCAAGCGGGAGTTGAAAGAAGAAACGGGCCTTACGGCGGGAAAATGGAGCGAACTGATGAAAATTCATACATCAAATTCCGTAACCGATGAGGTTGGTTTTGTGTTTATTGCGGAAGAGTTGGTTCCGGGTGAGACGGAGTTTGATCCCACCGAGGACCTGCAAGTGCGCAGGTTACCTTTTGCGGATGTACTTCGAATGGTGATGGAAGGCGAGATTACCGATGGCATCAGTGTTGCCGCTGTTCTAAAAACGGCCATTCGATTAAAAATGAGTTAATTTTACGTCATGCGCTTTTCGGCATACAAAGAAGATTTTACGACCACCTTTTCCTTGGCATACCCCGTAATGCTCAGTCAGTTGGGGCAGGTGATGGTGGGGGTCGCAGACAACGTGATGGTCGGAAGGCTCGGCGCAGTTCCCCTTGCTGCAGCATCACTTGCCAATAGCATTTTTTTTCTAATCCTGATGTTTGGAATTGGAATTTCGATGGCGGTCACGCCAATGGTCGCCGCCGCAGATGGGGAAGGTAAAACGGGTAAAATAGGCCGTTACCTGAGCCATGGCTTCGTTATCAACGGCTTTGCTTCCCTGGTATTGTTCTTGGTTATCCTGGGACTTTCTCCCGGATTGAAATGGCTGGGGCAACCCGAAGAAGTCGTTGTTTTGGCAATTCCTTACCTATTGATCATTACTTTTTCGCTGGTTCCCTTCATGTTTTTTCAAACGTACAAGCAATTTATTGAAGGACTTTCCCAGACCAAACAAGCCATGTACATCACGGTGCTCTTTAATCTGGTAAACGTGGGACTCAACTGGCTTTTGATCTACGGAAAGTGGGGCTTTCCGGAGCTTGGATTGAACGGAGCCGGCTGGGCTACCCTGGTATCGCGTATCCTGATGGCGTTTGCGATTTACATGTACGTCACGCGTTCCGGTAGGTATACCCGGATGTTGCGCAGTTTTCAATTAAAAAATCTCCGATTTGCTATTCTTAAAAAAATGCTGCGTATCGGTATTCCTACCGGATTGCAGTTTGTCTTTGAAGTAGGCGCATTCAGCACGGCTGCCATTATGATGGGCTGGATCGGGATAAATGCCCTCGCTGCCCATCAGATAGCCATCAACCTGGCCTCGGTGAGCTACATGATGGCCTCGGGCTTATCGGCCGCCGCCATGGTGCGCGTGGGAAACCAATTGGGAAAGAATGACATTGCCCGGTTGCGGCAGGTCGGCTTTACGATTTTCGGAATGGTAGCCGTTTTCATGGCTGTATTTGCCCTGTTTTTTTTACTTTTTAGAAATTACTTGCCCTTGCTCTACATTGACGAGCGGCCCGTCATCGAGATGGCGGCCACCCTGCTCATCATTGCCGGCTTTTTTCAGGTATCCGACGGACTGCAAGTGGTGGGGCTGGGAGCGCTTAGAGGTCTTTCCGATGTCAAAGTCCCCACCCTCGTCACCTTGGTAGCCTATTGGGTGATCGGACTGCCGCTGGGCTATGTGCTGGCTTTTTACCTGGAGTGGAACGAGCTGGGTATATGGATCGGCTTGTTGACAGGGCTTACCCTGACGGCCATAATGCTGATTTATCGGTTTCATTCCTTAAGTTTGCGCCTGTACCGGCAATCCTTGCAAAAGCAATCCAGTCCGGCTTGAAATTTTGAAACAAACATTTCCAATCTCATGCAAGCTACCCATTGTTACATCGTTACTGGGGCAAGTAAAGGCCTCGGAAAAGCACTCGCCGACCGCTTGATCCAACATCCAAAAAACCGGGTAATTGGAATCGCCAGATCATTCATGGAGCCAAAGCCCAATTTTACCGGGCTGGAGCTAGACCTGGCCGATTCCGAAGCCTTGCTGAAGAACACCGCAGGTATTTTCCCGGAGGGGCCATTTGACAGGGTCTGTCTGATTAACAATGCGGGCTGGATCGGAGACATTGCCCACAATGGATACATTGATCCCGAAGCCATCCGTCAGATTTACCTGGTAAATGTGATTGCCCCCGCCTTGCTCATGAATGAATTTATGAAACAATACGACCGCCTTGATGGGGAAAAACTGATCATCAATATCAGTTCAGGAGCGGCAAGCAAGGTCATGGACGGTTGGTCGGGGTACAGCGCCTCCAAAGCGGCCCTTAACCAGATGACAGCGGTGGCCCAACACGAATCAGATCTGAAAAACAGGGGCTTTTCCTTGTATGCACTTTCGCCGGGAATCATCGATACACCCATGCAAGAAGCCATCCGTTCGGCTTCGAAGGATAGTTTTACCAATCTGGAAAAATTTCAATCGTTCAAAACCGAGGGTAGCTTGGATTCGCCCGAGTCCGTCGCCGATAAGGTGCTTCATTTGATAGCGCATTTTCGGGACTTTCCAGAGGTACTGCAAGATGTTAGAAAATTTTAGGCGATTGGTTTTTTGGAAAATCGTACAACCAAAAGGAAGCGTTTTTTCGACCGATTTCTTCCCAGCGGCTGCAAAGGAACTGGAATCCGAAAACGGCTGCGGTAGGGAGGTTATCCAGCCTTTCTCCCAGCGAGTTTATCAAATCGGTGAGGCCCGGATTGTGCCCGAAAACAAACAAGCAGGCAATCCGGTCGGGTGTCTGACGGATGCAGTTCAGGATGTTTCCGGAAGTCGCATGGTACAACGCTCCGGTTTTTTCAAATTCCGGCTCTAGTCTGGCAAATTCTTCCAGAAAGCGTTCGGCGGTTTGCACGGCCCGCACCGCATCGGAGCTGAGTATTTTTTCCGGAAAAATTCGGTTTCCGAGCAATCGTTTGGCCATCCGGGGAGCGTCTCGTTCCCCTCTCGCTGCTAAGGGACGTTGGTGATCCGAAAGTAAGGGATGGTCCCAGGAGGACTTGGCATGGCGGACAAGCAATAGCTTTTTCATGATTATTGGCGTTCAACGATTCCCCGAAAATTCTGCAAGGCAGGCTGGATCAAATTTGATATATTTGTTCGCAACCAGTTTTCTAAGTTAGATGAATATTTTGAAAATGCGAAGCTTTGGGTTTTGGTCGATGGCAGTGAGTGTGCTCCTGAGTTGCCAAACATCTCCCTCTGGAAATCAAGGAGCCGGTGAGGATTGGCCGGTTTATCTGGGAAGTAAAGGCAGTTCCCAGTATTCGACCCTAAATCAGATCAACAAGTCCACGGTGAAAGGACTTGCGCTAGCCTGGGAATACCGAACCGGCGATTTGGGTGAAAAGGGAAACACACAGATTCAATGCAATCCACTGATCATCGATGGGGTTTTGTACGGAACCAGCCCCCGATTAAAAGCCTTTGCGGTAGACGCTGCGACCGGAAAGGAACGTTGGGAATTCGATCCCAACAAAACCTTTGAGATCGGAGGAAGCGTCAACCGGGGCATGATGTTTTGGGAGTCCGGCGAGGAAACCCGTCTGTTTTACTCTGCTGGTCCGTATTTATTTGCGCTGGATCCCAAAAACGGGGAGCTGATCCCGGAGTTTGGAGACGGTGGAAAGGTCTCCTTGAACGAAGGTTTGGGCGATTGGGCCCGTGATCGCTATGTAATTTCTTCCACACCGGGTGTCATTTATAAGAACAAACTTATTCTGGGAACGCGGGTATCGGAAAACTCCGACGCTGCCCCGGGTTACATACGCGCATTCGATGTACGTACCGGTAAGATCGACTGGGTGTTTCATACCATTCCCAAGCCGGGGGAGTATGGTCACGATACCTGGCCCGAAGGAGCCCATGAGTCCGCCGGCGGGGCCAATAGCTGGGCAGGCATGAGTTTGGATGAAGCCAACGGAATGGTTTACATCCCCACGGGTTCGGCTGCTTTTGATTTCTGGGGTGGCAATCGACTGGGGGAAAACTTGTTTGCCAACTCCCTGATTGCCCTAAATGCAGAAACCGGAGAGCGCATCTGGCATTACCAAACGGTACGACACGATGTTTGGGACCGGGATTTGCCCGCCCCACCCAACTTGGTCACCATCAAAAAAGAGAACAGGGAGATTCCGGCGGTGGCCCAAATCACCAAAACGGGTAGGGTATTCGTGTTTGACCGGGCTACCGGCGAGCCCATCTATCCCATCGAAGAGGTCCCCGTGCCTCCATCCAGCCTGGAAGGCGAGGAAGTCTGGGACAGCCAGCCCCTACCTTTGGTACCGCCACCATTTTCCAGACAGGTTTTTACCGAGGAGGAGGTGACGAACATCTCTCCGGAAGCCGAAGCTTACGTACGTGAAAGGATCCAGGGACTTAATTTTGGGCATACGTTTACGCCCCCAAGCAGCGAGGGCACCGTGGTTTTTCCCGGATTCGATGGAGGAGGAGAATGGGGTGGTGCAGCCTACGATCAGGAATCCGGACGCTTGTACGTCAATGCCAACGAAATGCCTTGGATATTGACCATGGTTCCAACGCTGGGAGCAAATGTTTCTCTGGGGAAATCGGCGTACGTTACCCATTGCGGCATGTGTCACGGGCCTCAGCGAGACGGAGACCCTTCGGGTGCTTTTCCCTCGCTTCTGGAAGTTGGGGAGCGGTTGACCAAAGAGGAGATCGGTAGCATCATTGCGAAAGGAAAGGGCCGCATGCCTGCTTTTCAACACCTGAAGCCCGAAATCCGCGAAGCCCTGGTGAACTATTTGTTGGAACCGGATAACATCCAGGACAGCCATAACCGGGGTGCTGAATCCAATCTTTCCGCCGTACCCTATACCACGACGGGATACAATCGCTTTTTTGATCAGGAAGGATACCCAGCGGTCAAGCCTCCATGGGGAACCCTGAATGCCATTGACCTCAACAAAGGGAGTATCGCCTGGACCGTTCCGCTGGGCGAATTTCCGGAATTAACTGCCCGGGGCATTCCCCAAACCGGAACCGAAAATTACGGCGGACCGGTAGTCACTGCCGGAGGACTGGTCTTTATAGCTGCTTCTAAGGATGAATATTTCCGGGCCTTTGATAAGGAAACCGGCGAAGAACTGTGGAAGTACAAATTACCGGCAGGAGGCTATGCAACTCCTGCCGTGTACGCGGTGGATGGCAAGCAATACGTAGTCATTGCTGCCGGAGGTGGCAAAATGGGCACCCCTTCCGGAGATTATTACCTGGCTTTTAGTCTGAATGAATGAGGTTAGGGTAGGGGCGTACCTTTTGGCGATTTCGGCACAAAAGGCTCGTTGGCATAGGTTTCCGGTAGCACCTTCACACCCGTTGTAAATTTGAGCGGAGCGTCTCCGGCATAGGTTAACTCCACAAAATGTCCGGTCCAGCCCTTTTCGGGACTGCTCAGCGGTATGCGGTAGTTGCCGTTTTCTGTAAGAGGAATGGTGGTGGATGTCCATTCAGGACCTAACTCGTCTATTCGGAAATCCCTTTTACTGGGGTTGGTAGCTACCCATAGTTTGACCGATGCCGGAGGATTGTTCGGGTCTGTTTGTACGAGGATGGCTTCGTCGGTTACCTCCCAGCTGTACTGGGGCCGTTGCTGATCGGCCAAAATTTGTGCATAAAAACCAAGCATAACCTGAATGGCGTCCGATCCATCCAGGGAGTGTCCCGCATTGGGGATATAGGCCAGGTGCTTTTCTCCCGTAAGCTCGCTCCAATAAAATTTCCAACTGTCCGGTAAGAAAAACTGGTCACCGGTGGCATTGATCAGCAGTTTAGGGATCTCCCGGTACTCGTCCAGAAATTGATAGGGTTCGACGATTTCCTGCAATCGTGCAAACTCCCGGCTATTGATCCAATCGAAGATCCCTTCCCGCGTGTAGTCGTCCACTGCCGGTGCCCAAAAACCGTAGCTTTGCCAGTGGTGCATAAACGACGGTTGTAAGTTTAGCATATCAATGACAATGGGCACCATGCCAACCACCCGGTCATCTACTGCCGCTGTGGTCCAGGTTGTCCAGCCTCTCTTGGAGGCTCCGGCAACTACATACTTTTCCAGACTTAGGTCAAGGTTTTTGCTTCCGAAATCAACGACAGCATCCATGGCGGAAACAACAGCTTCCGTCATCGGAAATCGCGCCAACCATGTCGCGGCTTCGTCAGTGGCCCCCCGCTCCATAAATTCCCGCCATCCGTAGGCGATCAAACCGTCTTCCGTCCGTTTTTCCGCCAGGCTATCTCCCACGTACTGTACCGGCTGGAAAGGGATGTTGTGAACCTTGATTACCGGAGAACCGGTGAGTAAGGAGGCTTCAAGAATCAATTCATCCGGGTTTTCCGGTAATTTAGTTCCACTGCTTCCCCCGCTTATGACCATCAGGGAAGTTTCGTACTTCAGTTCCTTTGGAATAACAAAGGACACGTAATGCCACCAGGTAGTCGGACTGACCTCCGATTGGCCCAACCAGTTTTGTGAAGTCATCTTCAAAACATAGTACGCGTGGGTCTCTTCCTGTTGTTCGTGCACCAGTTCGTAGGTGAATGCTTCCTGGTTTTTGGCTACATAAGACTTTAGCAGGTCAATGCCCTTTGTAGTGGATACGGCTGTTTGCTGATCCGATTTGGGTTGGCACTGAACCGCCAGTACGGTAAAAAAAAGATAGGCCAGCAATCGTGCTGGTTTTTGTAGAGGGTTCGCTAAACGAGGCATAAGCAAGTTAATTGTATAGGTAAACTACCTGTAAAACAGGAAAAGGACTACTAGTAAAACGGTCCTTCTTCCAAAATGATCTCCATTTCTGGGCGGTGTTGGCGCAAGGCTTCAATCACGGCCTCGCTGATGGGTGTGCCAAAGAGGTATACTTTCTTTAGGTTTGGAAAGGAAAGCAGGTGCAACAGGTGTCCATCTTCCAGTGGGGTAAAGGAAAGATTGAGTTCTTCCAGCGCAGGTATATCGCTCAGGTACGGCAAACCTTCCCCAGTGATCGCTGTTTTTTGAAGGACCAGGCGTCGGAGTTGACTCATTTTTCCGATGAAAAACAAGGCGTCATCGCTGACATCACTTGAGGCCAAGGAGACCCGTGAAAAGTACGGGAAATACCCGGAGAATTGCTGCAATTCCTCACTGCCAAAGGATGCCGGTGGGAATTTCATTTTCATCCCAAAATACTTCCCATTTGCCAGATCGTCCGGAATGATTTCGATACCCGTTTCCGATGCCAGTTCCGCTAATTCGCGTTGGGCTGCCTCAAAGGCTTCTTTTTCCGCTATAATTTTGTGCTGCGCACGCAGAATATCCGGCATGAGTTGCTCCAGCTGTGCTAAAATGCTATCGTTGGTTATTTGGCCCAGTCGCAATTCCTCCGAGGCGCCGGATTCTACCCAGAAGTGTAGCAAGCTAATTTCCGTTTCGGTAAGACCCGGTTTCCCGTCCGGGGGCATGCGCTCGTCGTCCTCTTCGGGCAAAAGCACGCGCTGTAACAGTTCGCTACCGGCTGCATCCCCTGGGATCACCGCCTTTTTTTTGCTTTTGCCCGCTTGTAGCAGGGCAGTATGGCTGGTGAGGAGCAGATCGCCTTTGGACTTATTCTGGTTGTGGCAATTTGCACAACGCGTTTCAAGAATCGTTGCCAGCACATCTCCGTACAGGAGCATTTCTTCCGGAGTTTTCGCAGGCGTTGTGGCGGGCAAAAGGGCCTTCAGGGGTTCGGACAAATAGCTCTCTCCGTGCGTCAACGACCCCCCAACATGGCTGGTGTAAGCCAGAGACGCATTGGTAAGGAGCAGAAAACCAAAAAAAAGCGGGGTAGGCGCTTTTTTCGAGCGAACCTGCCCTTCGTACAGGAAAGCCGTTACGGACACAAAGGTTCCGGTAAGGAGTGCACCATAGAAATGACTGCTCACCAGTGGGCCGGAGTAGGCTTCGGAGACGGATAGTAGGTACCCGGCAAGGATAGCTAAAAAGGAAAACAGCATCGAGGCCCCCAGCAGACCACGGAGGAGCAGGGGATTCACGAATGCTGGTTTTAGGAGGGCCAAAAGGAATAGCACCGTGACCAACAGAATCAATACGATTGGAAAATGAAGCACGAGGGGGTGAAATCTCCCCAAAACTACCCAAAAGGGGTTTTGTGGATCCAGTGAAAACGGTGCCAGATACAGGGATCCGTAGACGGCCACTGTCAAAAGCGAAAACCCTGCAACAGTCCAGGAGGCAAGGAATCGTACCGGGGGTAGCGTTTTCGGTTTTTGGTTATTCATAGGTAATCCTGCAAACAGAAATAGTTTTTCCTGTCGGTTTTTCGGCAAGCTTCTGCTGAATGGTTAAAAATCTCAGGCAAGGATGGAGGATAGGGTTCCGGTACTGTCTGCAAATGTTTCTTTTTCGACGCCCACCGCCTGCATCCAGCTGGTATACAGATTGGCCAGGGGGGTATTTTCCTCGTAGATAAGGTTTTGGCCTGATTTGATTTTTTTACCTCCATGGCCGCCGACGATGATGGGCAAATCACGTGGAGAATGCCGATTGCCATCCCGCAAGCCCGAAGCAAACATCACCAGCGAATTGTCTAGCAAGGTTCCGTTTCCTTCTTTTATGGACTTAAGCTTATCGAGGAAGTAGGCATACTGCTCGAGGTGCCAGCGGGTTATGCGGTCGTATTGTTCCAGTTTTTCCGGGTGATTCATGTGGTGGGAAAGGGAATGGTGGGCACCGCTCACCCCTTCCAAAAAGGAAAAATTACGGTTGCTTACGGAGTTGCCAAACATGAAAGTTGACACCCTGCTGGCATCACTCCAAAATGCCAGCGCCATGATGTCGAACATCAGGCGTGTTTTTTCGGTAATGTCTACACCTCCGTAGACCTCCACGTACTCATCGATGTTTTGGTTTACCCGAACCAATTCTTTCTTTATATCCGGTGTAATGTTACTGGCAAAATCCTTCAGATGGGAGGGGTTGTTGATTCGCTTTTCAATGGATCGGATGGATTCCAGGTATTCCTCCAGCTTGTCTTGATCGGAGCGACCCAGGTTATTTTTCAGCGATTTCGCATCTTCCAGTACGGCATCCAGGATACTGCTTTTAAAGGGATTTTCGGTGGCTTTGTTGCCCGGCACAAAGGATTTGAATAGCCGGTCAAAGGCCAATCGCGGATCAATTTCCTTGGACAAGGGGGTGGTGGCGTTTTTCCAGGAAATACTACTGGCATAGAGGCGGGTAAATCCCACGTTAATATCCACGCCGGTTTGAATCCGGTCCAGACCATATTCCAGGGAAGGAAAGAGTGTCTGTCCATTGAAATGGTTTGCGAGGACCTGATCGATCGATATTCCCCCGCTATTTATATTGTCCCCAGCTGTCTTTTGTATGGGTAGGCAGGTAAGTAAATTGGCGGTTTTGGCATAATGGCCATCGGCTCCCTGAAATATGGAATGCTTGTTCATCAGTTGGCCAAGCACCAAAATATCGTCTTTGAGGTGTGCAAGGGGACTGAGGGTGGGAGAAAGTGTGAAATCTCTGCCAATTCCTTCGGGTGTCCACCTTCCGGGATGCACCCCATTGGGCATAAACAGAAAGGAGGACCGAACAGGAAAACCATCGTTGCTGTACCTTGCGCCCAGGCTAAGCGGAGATGCCATGGCCTCCAAAAAGGGTAGGGCAATGGCAGCACCGACCCCTTTGAGCATTCTTCTTCTGGAAATGTGCCACTTTTTATTCATAATGTATAAGTTACGTATTTTACACGCGTAAAGTCAATGGTTTTCAATCAATTTCATTTACCTTTTTCTGAAAATCTTTGATTTTCATTCGAAACGGATAGCTCTGCACCAATTCGCTAAGGAATGCATCCGGATTGAATTGATTTTCCATTAGCGTGGCGGTCAAATCCCGAATGGCGGTCTCGTCTGTAAATGTCATCCCCCGGCCAATCGCAAAGGAAAGTGCTTTTTTTGAAAGGTTTCTGGCAAATTTTTCTTTTTCTTCCAATAGCAGACGTTTCAGTTCGGCCGGTCCATCGAAGGTTTCTCCGGTGGCAAGGACACCGGAGGGGTCGATGGGGGTGTTGCCATAGCTTTCCCGCCACTTGCCATCGGCACCGAAATTTTCCAGGCCAAGGCCGAGGGGATCCATTTTCTCGTGACAGGATTGACAGGCAGGGTCGGAGCGGTGTTTTTCCAAAAGGGCCTTTAATCCAAGTTCTTCGTGCAATCCTTCGTCTTCCGGAAGTTCCGCCACATCCGGTGGCGGAGGTGGAGGGGACGTCCCCAATAGCTCTTCCAATACCCATTTGCCCCGAAGTACCGGGCTGGTTCGTGTGGGTAGGGAGGTTACCGCCTGCACGCTACCCATGCCGAGAAACCCTCCACGGTTTCCATCGGTAAGCCGTACTTTCTGGAAGTCATTTCCGGAAACACCCGCTATTCCGTAATACCTGGCAAGGGGTTCGTTTAGAAAGGAATACTCGCTGCTGATCAGGTGCAGGAAATTTTTTTCTTCGGTAAGCACGTGGTGAAAAAAAGCCGTGGTCTCACGAAACATGGCTTCGCGTATCGGAGGGGTGAATTCCGGAAATTTTACCTGATCTGCAAGTGGCGCATTTGGGTCTTTTAACCGGGTAATCCCCAGCCATTGGCTTACAAATGATTCGGAAAAACGTATGGATTTGGGGTCCTGAAGCATGCGTTTTACCTGTGCATCCACCACCTGAGGGTCCTGCAGTTTACCAGCCACTGCCAGTTGAAACAAGGTATCATCCGGCATGCTGGACCATAAAAAATAGGACAGTCTGCTGGCCAGCTCAAAATCACCCAGAGGTACCGGCTCGTTGCCGACGGGCTCCTCCTCCATTTTATATAAAAACGAAGGGGAAATTAGAATGGCCTTGAATACTTCCGCTACCGATTGATCGAAGCGAAGGGGGTCGGACTTTTCCGGCATGGACGCATAGATCTTGCCGAAAAGATCCAGGAATTTTTCTTTCTCCTCAACTTTGATCAAGCGTCGAAAAGCCTTGCTTGCAAACGGGAAAATGACCTTTTCTGCCGCTTTTTCCGGTGGATTCAGGGGCTCGAAGTCTGCCATGAACTTTGGCGCAAGCCAGTTTATAAAACGTTGCCAAAGGTTTTGCTGGTAGGGGACAGGCACGAGGTTGGCCCATTTTGAGGGATCTTCGAATGCACGTGTTACAATTTCTTCTGCGGCATCGTAATACCGCTCCATTTTCAGGGGCGTAAAAAACAACGAGCCTCCCTGATTGTCAAAACCACCACCTCCGGATCCATCGGCGGGAAACCTGCTAACCGCATCGTAAGAGATCCCCATTAAATCCTGCACCGTGTATTGGTATTCGGTATGGCTGAGTCGGCGAATCACGACCTTACCGGGCGTTTTCTTTTCGAGGGATTTGATCAGAATTCCGTTGATTCCTTCCACCAACACATGGTATTCTTCTTCCTTGAGTGGAGGTTTGTTGGAAGGAGGCATTTCCTTCGTTCGTACCTGATCTACCACCTTGAGCCAAAGTTGACCGTCTTTGATGATTCGTCCTTCTTCTTCGTAGCGTTCCAGGTTTACTCCCCCCTTAGGGTTTCCTACATTGTGGCAGGAATAACAATTCTTTTTAAGGACGGGGATGATTTCCGTGGCATAGTCCAGGGTTTCCTGCGAAAAGGCAGTCGAAATACTAAGGAATGACAAAACTAGCCAGGTACACGCTTTCATCGTAGCAATAGGTATTCTTTGGGCATCTTGGAATTTTTCAGAGGAAAGTAACTAAAAATATCCAATAATTCCAATCCCATTTTGATAGATGGTCATGCGGGAGCATCTTTCTTCCTGGTCAGGAGAGCGGCAAGCGTCGGGAGTACGGTTGGGAAAGGCAGTTATCCGGGAGATACAGGTTCATTCCCGGACGTGTTTAGTTGGGTAAAAAAAGCCCTTTTGGTATTTCCATCGGGCAAAAAAAAGGAAACTCCGTAAGAGTTTCCTGATTAATGTAGGTAGGCGCTACTTAAGCGTCTACGCCCAGTGCTTTAGCCATCACTTCTCCGATTTCAGCCGGAGACTCGGCCACATAGATTCCGTTATCTTTCATGATCCGCATTTTGGCGGCTGCGGTATCGTCTTTTCCTCCGATGATCGCTCCGGCATGGCCCATTCGTCGGCCAGGAGGGGCTGTTTGCCCGGCAATAAAGCCTACGACGGGTTTTTTGTTGCCATTTTCTTTGATCCATTTGGCAGCTTCAGCTTCGTAGTTTCCGCCGATTTCTCCGATCATCACAATGGCGTCTGTTTCCGGATCTTCCATCAATAGCTGCACCGCTTCTTTAGTGGATGTCCCAATGATCGGATCACCCCCAATACCGATGGCGGTAGAGACACCCAGGCCGGCTTTGGTAATTTGATCTGCTGCTTCGTATGTCAGGGTGCCGGATTTGGATACCACGCCTACCCTTCCTGGCTTGAATACAAAACCAGGCATGATTCCTACCTTGGCTTCGCCGGGGGTAATGACTCCGGGACAGTTAGGTCCGATCAGGGTGGCTCCCTTCTTTTTTACATAGGGTTTGGCTTTCATCATGTCCTTGACGGGGATACCCTCTGTAATGGCAATGATCACTTTGATTCCGGCATCGGCCGCTTCCATGATGGCGTCGGCCGCAAAAGCCGGCGGGACAAAAATTATGGTGGTGTCTGCTCCTTTGGCCTTAACAGCTTCTTCTACAGTATTAAACACAGGTTTACCCAAATGAGTGCTGCCTCCTTTGCCCGGAGTAACTCCACCGACCAGGTTGGTTCCGTACTCGATCATTTGTTGGGCATGAAAAGAACCTTCCGTTCCAGTGAATCCCTGTACGATTACTTTGGAATTTTTATTTACCAATACGCTCATGTGTCTGCTTTTGATTAATTCGCTACAAAAATAGAAGATAAAGGGCGATCACAAAAAGAAATGGCAAACAATATCAATTTAATTTACACTATTGATAAGTTTTTATATTTTTAGGAACAGTTTGACAAGCTATGAATAAATTCTTTCCTCTGGTTTTCTTTCTCCTGTGTCAGTATTTGGTTTTCGGTCAAACGTTTAAGTTTAATAAGCAAATCAGAGGACTGGGAGAAACGCCCAATATCATTTATTCCATTGCCCAGGATCAAAAGGGCTTTATCTGGGTGGCTACTAACCAGGGGGTGAAGTTTTCCGACGGAATTCGTTCCGAATTTCTCCCGGATAGCATCCGCCAAACGTTTACCACAGAGCAAAACGTGTTCGTGGACGCGGACGGGGAGGTCTGGGTATACCAGCAAAGTGGTCGGCCATTGGTCTATCGCCATACCGGTGATTCCTGGCAAAAAGCAGAAACACTGCTTACGGATAGCATGGCTACCGGCAATCACGATTCCATGGTTTTTTTCTCCCTGGGACAAGGACCAAAGAAGGAGCTTTTTCTGGTACTGCCCGATTGGGTGATTCACCAGAAAAGATCCGGCGAGCCGTCCACCGCTTTACCGACCAGTGGGCTGGGAGACTTCTATTCCCATTTTGTCTCTGAAAACGATACACTGTTTCTTTTCGAGCGAGGGGTCTATCGGATGTCAGCTGGTAGCTTTCAACGGGAGCAGCAAATGGATTTCTGGCCTGAGGACGAACCGCTGGTAAAAATGGCCCGCCTGCCCGGAAGCCAGTCTTATTTTTTCCTAACCCGAAACCGTCTCTACGCGGGAGAAAACCCCTATAGCCTGAGCGATACGCTGTATCGGATTACCCGTGACGAGCCAACCGGGCCCAAAGATCGCTTTGACCTTTTTCTAAAAAACGAGAAAGTATACTTCTATTACAACTCGCACCTGTATCAATTCAATACGAAGACCCGGCGCCGTTTTGTGCTGTCGGTGTACGAGGAACTCAGAGTCCGGCAGGTAAACACGGCGATGGTGGACCGGGAAGGCATTATTTGGATTGGGACGTTTCGGGGATTGGCAAATCTTGCCAGCACCAAATTTCAAAATTTTGACGAACAAACGGGGGCTCCTGCGCCGGATATCTCGGCGGCGATTTTATATGGCCGGCAAAAATACCTGGTGGGTTTCGAAAACGGCATTCAGGCCTGGAGAGGGGGATCGCCCGCAGTTACGCATTTCTTCTCGTCGGAAATCGTTCCAGACCGGCGGGACCGGGTGCTGAACTTTAGTTTGGATAACCGTGGCAATGTGTGGTTTTCAGCTTATGACCATGGGTTGGGTTTTTTTGATGCCGAGACCATGGACATGCGCTTGTTTTCACTGCCTGAAAACCAGTTGGTCTCCTACGTATGGACCGATGAGGAACACCTGTGGGTGGCCGGGGACCAGCGGGTGTACCGGGCCCGATTACCGGCGCCTGGCAGTTCACCCGATCTAAACGAATACGATATTGGCTTGCCTCCGGACAAACCCATCGGCTTTATCCGTAAAATCGGCCGGCTGAAAAATGGCAAATGGATGATTTTGGTAGCGGGAGGAACCGTTTCCTCGAATGAACTACGGGTCTATCCGAACGCAATCAAGTTGCAAGGATACGATTTTTTGGAACGAAACGACTCCCTTTTTGTCGGTACGGAAAAGGGGTTTTTCAGCCTTGAGGATACCGTATTGCGCCCTGCACGCATTCATGGACAAACCGTCGATCACCCGGTGTACGCTTTTTTGGAGGATGAAAAGGGCCAGTTATGGCTGGGTACCGATTCGGGGGTACTGTTACAGGAATCGGATAGGCTTCGGGTGTTTACCGAAAAAACGGGCCTGATTGGAAACGATGTGGGTAGGGGTGCGCTGGCACAAGCAGATAAGGGCAGGATTCTTATTGGTACCCAAAACGGCGTATCGGTATACTATCCGGAAGAAGATCAGGAGTCGCTGGAAAGCCCCCTGGTCTTTCTAGAAAAAGTTGCCATATTGGATGCCAAACCTATAGAAACCGAGTTTCTGAAAATCCCTTTTCGGTTAAACAATATTGTTTGTTCGTTTAGCGCGGCTAGTTTTCGAAACGCCCCGGACCTTACCATTTATTACTGGCTGGAAGGCCTTCACACGGAATGGCAAGCATTGGTAAACCCCCATACCAACGAATTGTTATTCAACAATCTCCCGCCGGGAGACTACCGGCTGGCGTTAAAGGCAGGTTTGTCAGGCTATCCGCCATCCGAGGTCGTCTATTCAGATCGGTTTCAAATTGACCTTCCGTTTTACCTGCAGTTTTGGTTTCTATTGCTGCTTGCTGCCTTTCTGTTGGCCTTGGGCTATGGAATCAGCCTCTTGTACCGGCAGGCGAAAAACCAGGGCAGGATGCGGAACACCTTGCATCAGAAAACACAGGAGATAGCCAATCGGGAGGATCGGTTTCGAAATGTATGGAATAGTTCTCAAGACGGGCTGCTGCTTTCGGTTAAGGGAGGGAAAGTGATCGCCGCCAACCCTGTGCTTTGTGAAATGGCTTCGGTGACCGAAAAGGAGTTGCAAACCTATGGCGTCGCTCACCTGTTTGCCGATCCCGGGTTCTATCCGTCCATTCGGGATGAAATCAGCGAGGACCTGGCGAAAATTGACAACAGCGGGTTTACCCGGGAATTAAAAATGCCCTTTCGGGGCAAAACTAAGGAAATCGAGTTGTTTATTTCCCGAATGAAGGAGGATTTTGACGGAAATCCCTTGTACCTCAATGTATTTCGGGATATTTCGACAAAGAAAGCATTTGAACAGGGCCTGAAGCATGCAAAGGAAAAAGCCGAGGAGGTGAGTCAGCTGAAGAGTAGCATCATTTCCAACATGAGTCACGAGCTAAGAACTCCTCTTAACGGTATATTAGGTAGTACGGAACACCTAATCCAACGAAGATCGGAGGATAAGGAACTGCTTGGTCACCTGGATATTATCCGGGAAAGTGGCGAAAGGCTGCTCCAAACAATGACCAATATATTGGATCTTTCCCAAATTGAAGCCGACCGGGTGGATTTCGTATTGGAAAAAACCAATATCAATGATTTTATTTCAAAAATTTTGGTAAAACATAAATCTGCAGGAATAAAAAAAGGTATCTTAGTCACTTCAAAGTTCCCCACCAGACCTTTTTTTGCAAATGTGGAACGTAAATGCCTGGAAATAATCGTTAATAATATCGTTGGTAACTCGATTAAGTATTCCGAGAAGGGCATGGTACAGGTACATGTGGAGAAAATTGAGCACCAGCTCGCGTTGCAGGTTCGGGATCAGGGAGTGGGGATCAGTGAAGACTACCTGGTCAAATTGTTTTATCCGTTTGAACAGGAAAGTAAGGGTTTTAACCGTAAATTTGAAGGAGCGGGAATCGGGTTGGCTATTTCTAAGCACCTGGTCGAACGCCTGGATGGAACCATACTTCTTGAGAGTGAAAAGGGGAAGGGTACCCTGGTAAAAATTTTCTTACCCTTGGACAGCTAAATCTATCATGGAAATGCGTGACTTTACGAATTCTGAACGTATGTTTTCCCTCAAAATACTGATTACGGAAGACGATACCGTGTCGGCACTTTTGCTCAAAAAAGCGCTGGAAAAAAACCACCACCAGATTATTGGAATGGCCGACTCCGGTGAGATGGCCCTGGAAATACTCGAGAATAACCGGGCGGATATTGTCATGATGGACATCAACCTGTCCGGAAAGCTGGACGGTATCAAAACCACGGAGATCATCAACGAAAAATACAACATCCCGGTAGTATACCTTACGGCGAGTTCCGATTCCGAAACCTTACAGAAGGTAGCCGTAACCAATCCCAGCGCCTACGTCATCAAACCCTTCAATATCCGGGAACTGAACATGGTGATTGAGTTGGCCATTTTTAAGGACAAAAAGGAAAAGGAACTGCAGAGTTTGAATAACGAGCTGGAGGAAAAGGTCAAAAAGCGTACCGCCGATCTCAACGAGGCCAACAAAGAGCTGCAAAAAGCGCTCGAAAAGGAACGGGAGTTGAGTGAACTGAAATCCCGTATCGTGCAGAACGTTTCCCATGGATTCAAGACCCCACTGACTTCCATTCTGAGTTCGGCCCAGTTGCTCAAGCTTTATGCCGAAAAAGACCATCCCTTCAAGGTCAAAATAGTGAAGCACGCAACGAAAATCGAAAATTCGGTGCGTAACCTCAACAGTTTGCTTACCAGCGTACTCTTCTTTGGAAAAGCGGATGCCGATAAAATGAACTACAAGCCGGTACGGATTTATACTTCTGCTTTTTTGAACGAAGTCGTCGACATGGTGAAGGCCGGGGTGGAAAACGATGTCAAAATTATCACTGATTTTGATAAGCTACCAAAAATGATCACCTCAGACATGGACTTGCTGTATCAGATTTTGGAAAACCTGCTTTCCAATGCCGTGAAGTATTCCAAGGATGGCGGGACGGTTACCTTTACGGTTCGTCACGAAAACGAAGTGCTCAAGCTTTCCATAAAGGATCAGGGAATTGGAATTTCCGATGGCGAACAATCCCAGCTGTTTGACCGTTTCTTTAGAGCAAAGAACGTTGGCCTACGTGAGGGTTCCGGTTTGGGCCTGTCCATCGTAAAAAAATGCATCGAAGTCATTGGAGGAAAAATTTCTTTTACGAGTAAGATAAATAAGGGAACGGAATTCAAGCTTGAAATTCCGGCAAAAAAATAACGATTGATGATTGCCGCTACGTCTATTCAATTTGCTTACAATAAAGAACAACCATTTTTTATTCCGGATTTTGAGATCAAAGGGGGCGAAGCCGTTTTGGTGCTTGGAAAATCCGGTAGTGGAAAAACCACCCTGCTGAACATTCTGGGTGGGCTGCTGGCCCCACAGCAAGGCGAGGTTCGGATAAACGGCATTTCCCTGTATTCCATGAAAGGAAACACGTTGGATAAATTCCGGGGAAAAAATATTGGAATTGTCTTTCAAAAGCCGCACATCCTTTCCCCGCTGACGGTAGAAGAAAACGTCGCCTTGCCTCGGTTTTTTGTCAACAAGCCCTCGGACGGAATGGTGGACCGGATCTTAAGCGAATTGGGTATCTTCGATAAAAAAAACGCAGGCATCCACACCCTAAGTGAAGGAGAGGCCCAGCGGGTGTCGATTGCAAGGGCTCTGGTCAACGAGCCCAAAATCATCCTGGCCGATGAACCTACGGCAAGCCTCGACGACGAAAACGCCAAAATCGTTGTGAACCTGCTGAAAGAACAAGCAAAGAAACTCAACGCATCGCTCCTTATTGTCACCCACGATCAACGCATCAAAGACGAAATTGAAACGCGTATCACCCTTACCCGGAAAGGTCTATGAACATGCTAAAGCTAAGCTGGAGCTACCTGATGGCAAAACCGTGGAATACGGGGCTGAATATTCTGTTATTGGCCCTGGGCTTATCCATTATAACGGTATTAATTTTAATACAGGACCAGTTTGAAAATAAGATGAACCGGGACGCCTCCGGCATTGACCTGGTCATTGGCGCCAAAGGAAGCCCGCTGCAATTGGTGCTTTCCTCCGTCTACCACATCGATTTTCCTACCGGAAATATTCCCCTGGAAGAAGCAGGAAAGTTGTCCAAAAACCGCCTTATCAAAAATACCATTCCGCTAGGCCTGGGAGACAACTACCAGGGATACCGGATTGTCGGCACTAACCACGATTACCTCGAACTGTATGGCGCGGAATTTGAGACTGGGGAAGCCTGGCGTCTACCTTTCGAGGTGGTATTGGGACAAGTGGCCGCACAAAAGCTGGACTTGAAAGTAGGCGATACCTTTGTTGGATCGCACGGCATTGCTTCTGCCAGCCACGAGCACGACGAGCACCCCTACGTAGTGGTAGGTGTGCTGGAAGCCAGGGGGAATGTGGTCGACCAACTGATACTCACCAGTGTGGAGTCGGTGTGGCTATCTCACGACGAGGAACACGACCACGATAAAATGGAGCAGGAAGTTAGCAAAACAGGGCTTCCGGAAGCCAGGGACGAGGAGGCACGTGAGCTTACCACCCTATTGGTGCAGTATCGAAACCCCATTGCGGCCGTTCAGTTGCCCCGTTTTGTTAACAGCCGTACCGCCCTGCAGGCGGCCTCTCCCTCCTTTGAGATTTCCCGGCTGTTTGAGTTGCTGGGAGTAGGCATATCCCTCATTCAAGGTCTGGCCCTGGTCATCGTCTCCATTGCAGCGCTGGGGATTTTCATAGCGCTGTACAATTCTCTTAAAGAAAGAAAGTACCATCTTGCTGTGATGCGGGCTATTGGCGCCTCCCGGGGCCAGCTATTTGTTCTGATTGTAATGGAAGGGTTGTTATTAACGTTTATGGGTGCGGTATCGGGGCTGCTCATCGGACACTTTTTTCTCCTGGTACTGGTTATGGTAAACGAACAGGGACTGATGTCCGGACTGACGGCCTTTGTTTTCCTTAGCAGTGAATGGTGGATCCTGGGCTATGCCCTGGCGGTGGGGATTATTGCCTCATTGATTCCGGCATGGAATGCCTACCGGACAGATATTGCCACACAACTAACCAAGTAAACAAATTGCAAGCTATGAAGTATCTTATTATCCTATTGACGTTTTTGGCATTGCCTGGACTGGCACAGCAAAATAGCGTATGGAAAGACCTCTCCAAAGTAACGTATGAAATTGGAGAGGATGAATTCGGCGAACTATACCTCCCGGTTTTTGACGAGAAAGTCAAAGAAATGGAAGGGAAAGAAGTCACGGCAGATGGATACATCATTCCGTTTGAAGGCATGTTCAAGCCGGAGCACATCATTCTCTCTTCCCTCCCGCTGGCGGAATGTTTTTTTTGCGGTTCCGGAGGCCCGGAGACCGTCATGGAAGTAATGCTGCAAGACCCGATTAAATACACCTCCAAAAAGGTACAGGTGAAAGGAACCCTGGTTTTGAATGCCAAGGATCCGGAGAAGCTGATGTACATCCTGACGGATGCCCAGCTTATTTCACCCTGATACCGGATGCTAGCGCGATGCGGCGGTAGCGGCTATTTCCAACTCCATTGCCAAAAAATCGGCCATGAGTTTTCTTGTTACCGGACCGGGCTTGCCGGTACCGATTCGAACCTGATCGATCTGTGTAATGGGCAGGATGCGCTTGGTGGTAGAACTGATAAAGACTTCGTCTGCCTGTAGGAGTTCATCCAGCCCAAAGTCGGCAAAGCTCACATCTCCGGCCAATTCGATTACCTTATTTCGGGTAATTCCCCAAAGAATATCGCGGTTGGGTGTGTACAATTGCCCGTGTTTCACCATGAAAATATTGCTTCTAGAGCTTTCCGAAACCCGCCCCTCGTGGTGGTAGACCACGTCCTCTGCCTGCTGGGCTTTCCAGTCCATGCTCAGCCAACATGGATAGGTGTAGTTGGTGGTCTTGATGGCAGCGAGGGGTCGGACATAGTCCACACTTACAAGTTTTACGCCATTCCGGTATTTCTCTTCAGCAGGTAACTGCAGGGATTCGCAGAAAATAAAGAGTTGCCCTTTGGCAGGTAAAAAGTGGTTGGGCGACAGGCCTCCGGTAAGCACCATGCGGATTCCACCGTCAGCATGCGCATTTTTCTCTATCAATTCGTAGATGATTTCCTTTAGTTCCAATGGACTGTAGTCCAATGCCAGTCCGGCTTTTCTCGCGGATTCCGTAAAACGATTCAGGTACGCTTCCAAAAATAAGGGATGCCTGCCCACGGTTCTGAAAAAATCAAAAATGGCATACCCTCGGATCAAGCCAATATCCAGGGGATGCACCCGTGCCTGCTGGCTATCGATGATTTGGTCGGTTGAAAAACAAAATGGTTTCATGTTGTATCTATTTAATAATTAATTTTATTTTAACATTGTATTAATCATATTTACTATAAAAAAGTGGTACTTTTCATTTTTTTTTAATGTTATTTTATGCAGTTTTACGAGACAATTGGCAGCTGTTTTTGTGTTCAATAAACCACGTAAACGATTCAATATGAAAGTAAGACCTTTTCCCTTATTTGTGCTATTTTTTGCACTGCTATTTTCGTGTGCGGCGGAAAAAGATGAAAATGTGGCGTTAAAAGAGCAAGTAATTGCCGTCCACGATGAGGTAATGCCGGAAATTGGAACCCTGAAAAGTCGGCAAAAAAAGTTGGAAGAAAAAGCAGACGCGCTGGCACAGGAGGCTAACGGAGTGGATACTCGAGAGCAGGTTCAGGCACTAAGGGCAGCAGCCCGATCCTGTGAGGCGGCTTACGATGGCATGTTTGTGTGGATGCGGCAGTTCGAGAGCGAGTACGACGGCATGACGGAAGAAGAGATCCGGAGTTACTTGCAGGATCAAATGAAGAAGGTGGAGCAGGTAAAAAAGGACATTCGATCTGCGTTGACCCGTTCCGACTCCCTGCTCAACGGGGGCTTGTGACGTTTTCGAGTGCCTGATTTACCTGTTCGGTGGAGACGATACCCTTTTTATGCCCCCACACATTATAGATATAGGTGGACAATTGAGCGATTTCCAGTGGCGTCAGTCCCGGATTGCCGGGCATGGCTTGGTTGTACACCTGTCCGTTCACCGTCATTTCACCTGCTACGCCATATTTTATCAGCCGAATCGTCCGGCCTATGTCCGATAGCATGTAATCCGAACTGCGGAGCGGGGGGATGAGTTTTGCCAAACCGCTTCCGTCTTCCTGATGGCAGTTGCTGCAATACGTCAGGTACAGTTGTTGCCCTTCAATGGCGTATTGTTTGGTTTTTAGCTCGTCTATGTCCCGGATTCCCTGGTCCCGTTTTTCGCCTGACGGGCTGCAGGCATGCAGGATGGTACCCAATAAGATCCAATAAGCTGCTCGTTTAGCCGTCCTCATCCGATTCATTCAATAACCTGGGAATAGCTTTTATCAGCCGGTTTACCTGCGTTTCCTTGGTACCGTCGTATACCCCACGTATCCGTCCCTTCCGGTCTATCAGCACGAAGGCTCCGCTGTGCAGGTATCCGCCTGGTTCGTCTTTGTCCGACATGGCAGTGGTCAGGTAGGAAGTTTGGCCGATTTCGAATATTTTTTCTTGTTCACCGGTTAGAAAATTCCAGGTTTGGGCATTCTCCACGCCTAGTCTGGCTGCGTAGTCTTTCAGCAGGGCCACCGTATCGTATTCGGGATCGATGGTATGGCTCAGAATTTTAAAATCAGGCTCGTCTTTGAACGCTTCGTATACGCGCAACATCTCCTTTTTCATGATGGGGCAGATGGTGGGGCAGCTGGTAAAAAAGAAATCGGCAACGTATACCTTTCCCCGTACGTCATCGTTGGATACCGACTCCCCTTCCTGGTTGATAAAGGTAAAGTCAGCGATCGTATGGTAGACCGTATCTACCCGGGTGACTCCATCGACGGTGATTTCCTCGGTATGGCGGTTGCCCAAAATGGGCAAGGACTCAGAGGTCGACGGATCCTGGCAAGCTGCCATACCAACCAGCAGCAAGATAGGCATTGCAGAAAAAAACGGTGTATTCATTTTTTGATTATAGGACACCTCAGCAGGGGAATTAGTTCCGCTCGCGGCGCTTTTTGTACCACTTTGTCGCGAGCATCAGCAGTACCGCCAGGCCTACCAAACCCAGCATTCCCCAGAACATATTGACCAGGTTTTTGAGCACGATCAGAAAGACGATGGCGAACAGCAACAAGGTAGCCACTTCGTTCCATAGGCGCAGGCGCATGCTGTTCCAAACGGGCTTCCCTTGCTGGAGCGAGCGATAGATGCGCTGACAACCAAGTTGATAGGCATAAAGAAGGAATACAAAGCCAAGTTTTGCGTGCATAAAGGGCATTTGCAGGTAAGCCGGGCGGTAAAACAAGATGGCAATGCCCAAAATTAGCGTCAGGATAGCCGACGGCCAGGTGATGATGGTCCAGAGCCTTCGGGTCATCAGATCGAGTTGTGGTTTGAGGATAGCGCGCTCCGCTTCGGGGCGTTCCAGTGCTTCGGTCTGATAGATAAACAAGCGGACCACATAAAAAAGGCCTGCAAACCAGGTGACTACAAATATTATGTGAAGCGCTTTGATGTATTCGAATGCCATTGTTGCAATTTTGTGCTAAATTAAGGGTTCACATTGGTTTTTTGATACAATGAAAACAAAATATTGGAGGTACCTGATTGGAGGCATCGTGGCCGTACTGCTGCTGGTGATGGTGTATGCGAGTCTTAGCCAGCAAGGGGTTCAGGACCTGAAAGGAGATTACCGCGAATTGGCCCGGTACAGAAACGAAAACAACACCGGACCGGTCATTCGGATTTTTGCCGTGGCCACCGATGGAAAGCAATGGGAGGAAATGCGGGCTTACGGCGATTTTATGCCCCATACCAAATACGGGAATACCCGGGTATTCTTTTTTGACCGCGACCTGGGGGAAATCGAATTGTCCCCGGAGCCGCCATATTTTGATGCGAAATGGGAGCGGTATTGCATCGCTACCTATGAAAAAACTGCCATGGGACAGGTGAGGTGGCAGCAAGTTGATTGATCCAAGATCTCCGAAAGCGAGGAAGGCAAATCAGCCTTATCGGAGGAATAAGCCTCCCAGACGATGCCTGGGGGCTTTCCGGTATTTTGCCGGATAGGTGGGATCAGGTGAGCATGGCACCGTTTACCTGAAGGGTTTGTCCGGAGATGTAACTGCTCAGGTCCGATCCGAGAAAAACGCAGGCATCGGCCACCTCCTCGGGTTTTCCGCCCCGTTTCATGGGGATTCCGTCTCGCCAGCCTTGCACCGTTTTTTCGTCGAGGACTGCGGTCATCTCGGTTTCAATGAATCCGGGAGCGATGGCGTTGCATCGGATATTCCGGGATCCGAGTTCCAGGGCGACGGATTTGGTAAATCCGATGATTCCGGCTTTCGAAGCCGCATAATTGGCCTGACCGGCGTTGCCTTTGATCCCTACCACGGAGGTGATGTTGATGATGGAGCCGGCCTTTGCTTTCATCATGGTCCGGGTAACCGCTTTTACGGTGTTGAAGCACGATTTGAGGTTGGTACCGATCACCTCGTCCCAGTTTTCTTCGCTCATGCGCATCAACAGGTTGTCCCGTGTGATCCCCGCGTTGTTTACCAAAATGTCCAGGCCGCCAAATTCAGCGACCACATCGGCAATGAGTTGCTCGGCTGCCTGATAATTAGAGGCGTCGGAGCGGAAGCCTTTTGCTTTGATGCCAAAGGCTGCCAGTTCCTTTTTCAGTTGTTCGCCTTTTTCTACACTAGACAAAAAAGTAAAGGCCACGTCCGCGCCTTCCTCGGCGAAGCGGATGGCAATGGCCCTTCCGATCCCTTTGGAAGCCCCGGTTACCAGGGCTTTTTTTCCTGTTAGTAATCCCATAGTCAAAATTTTTAGTGTTTTTTCTTTGCCAAAAATAGGTATTTATTCCAAAATATCGGGAAGGGGATTGGAATTAATGCTTTTGTCTTCTTTGGAGATTTACGTTGGATCTATGCTTTCATTGGGTTTCTACCAGCTTTGATTATCAAAACCAAATTTTTTTCTGAACATTATTCTTTTAAATTTGCATAGCAAAAAAAGAAATCAAAATCGAATCATATGTCTTCAACAAAATTTGATGTCATCGTGCTGGGCACAGGCCCAGGAGGTTATGTAGCAGCGATCCGGGCCTCGCAGCTCGGGCTGAAAGTTGCCGTGGTGGAAGCAGAAGAGCTGGGGGGTATCTGTCTGAATTGGGGATGCATCCCTACCAAAGCCCTGATTAAAAGTGCTCAGGTATTTGAATACATCAACCATGCGGCCGATTACGGCATTTCCGTGGACAAGGCCAGCGTCAATTTTGAGGACATGATCAAACGAAGCCGCGACGTGGCTGCCGGTATGAGCAAGGGCGTGCAGTTTCTGATGAAGAAAAATAAAATCGAACAGTTGCTGGGTTGGGGAAAAGTGAAACCTGGAAAAAAAGTGGAGGTCGAAGATAAGGATGGAAAGAAAACCGAGTACAGCGCTGACCACATCATCATTGCCACGGGCGGCAGATCCAAGGAATTGCCGGCGTTGAAGATTGACAATAAGAAAATAGTCGGCTACCGAAAAGCCATGACCCTGGATAAAATGCCTAAAAAGATGGTGGTGGTAGGCTCTGGCGCCATCGGGGTGGAATTTGCCTACGTGTACCGCTCCATCGGTGTGGAAGTGACCATTGTGGAGTTTCTAGACCGGATCGTCCCCAACGAAGACGAGGAAGTATCCAAGACCTTGGAGAAACTATACAAGAAAAAAGGCATTGAAATCATGACCAGCGCGGAGGTTACCCAGGTAGACACCAAAGGGTCCGGCTGCAAAGTAACGGTCAAAACCAAAGGGGGCGAAGAAGTGATCGAGTGCGACCTGGTGCTGTCTGCAGTGGGCGTGGTATCCAATGTGGAAAATTGCGGCCTGGAAGATGTGGGCATTCTGGTGGACAAAGGTAAAATCAAAGTAGACGAATACTACAAAACCAATATGCCGGGCTACTATGCGATCGGTGATGTGGTGGCAGGACCGGCACTAGCCCATGTGGCTTCCGCCGAAGGGATTATCTGTGTAGAAAAAATTGCGGGTCAGCATCCCGATCCGCTGGACTATAACAACATCCCCGGCTGTACCTACTGCATCCCCGAAATCGCATCGGTTGGGTACACCGAAGCGAAGGCTAAGGAAGCCGGTTACGAATTGAAAGTCGGTAAATTTCCGTTTTCCGCCTCTGGAAAGGCTTCGGCTGCTGGTGCCAAAGACGGCTTTGTGAAGTTGGTGTTTGACGCCAAATACGGGGAGTTGCTTGGCGCTCACATGATCGGATCCAACGTAACGGAGATGATTGCCGAAATCGTCGCCATCCGTAAACTGGAAACTACCGGTCACGAACTGATAAAAACAGTTCATCCGCACCCAACCATGTCGGAAGCCATCATGGAGGCTGCCGCTGCGGCCTACGGCGAAGTCATTCACCTGTAGGGGCATCGCCGGAAGGCAGTTTGGAATGGATTGTAGGTACTAGCTACTGAGATAGGTTTTTTGGAAGAGCAGGATTTGATACGAGGGCTTCGGGCCAAAGACCGGCAGGTCCAGGAATATTTGTACGAAAAGTATTCCAGGGCACTGTATGGTATTGTGCGCAGGATAATTTTCGATCAGGAAATAGCGGAGGAGGTTTTTCACGATGCTTTTCTGAAAATTGCGAAAAAGATCGATTCCTACGATGAGGCAAACGGGCGGTTGTACACCTGGATGGCGGCAATCTGCCGGAATGCCGCGATCGATAAAACCCGATCCAAAGAATTTTCCACCAATAGTAAGACCAATACCATCGATGCCTACGTATATGCGTTGGAGGGAGAATCCGATACAGCCGCCACAGTAGACGGGATCGGGGTTCGGGAACTAATGGACGATTTGAACGAAGAGCAGCGGCTGGTGATGGAATGCATCTATTTTAAAGGGTATACCCATTCGGAAGTGGCAGAGATGTACTCCCTGCCGCTCGGGACGGTAAAATCACGGGTCAGGGCTGCCCTACAGGTATTGAAAAAGAAAGCAGGTAAAATTTAGTGGACATACAGGCTTACATATCGTCTGGCAAGTTGGAGCTTTTTGTTTTGGGAGACCTTAACGAAACGGAGCGGCGGGAAGTGCTTTCCCTGGCCAAAGCGTACCCAGAAATCCAACGGGAGATCGAGGCCATTGAGGCCATGCAGTTTGACTTCGACCAACGATCCGGGAGGGAGCCTTCCGTGCGCGTGAAGGATAAAATTTTTGCCAGCCTGGAGGCCGACCGACATGCGGCGTCCGCTACGAAAAACCAAAAGGAGCGGACGCTTGCCACTACCTCTTGGAAAAATTTCGCCGTGGCTGCCTCGGTCACCGCCCTACTTGCCATTGGACTTGCCGGCTATTTTGGATACCGTTACTACGAGGTGGAAGCACGGGTAACGCAAGCGCTGGCACAAAATGCCCGGTTGGCCGAGAACCTCCAAAACAATCAGGTGCGTTTCGATCAACTGGATGCCCGGACCAAACAGCTGTTATCCGGCAATTTTGAACGCGTCCCCATGGAGGCAACCGGCCTTCCCATGCAGGAAGAAGCCCGGGTGGATGTCTTCTGGGACCGGGAGAGTCAGGAGGTTTTCCTTTCGGTAAACCGATTGGCAGATTTGGATGAAAACAGCGATTACCAGTTGTGGGCCATTGGGGCCGATGGTCCGAAAGGCATCGGCCTGGTGAATCCCGGAGAAAAATTAAACCTCCAAACCATGCAAGCGGCTTCGGAAGCGCAGGCCTTTGCCATCACCATTGAACCTAAGGGAGGGAGTGCCAGTCCTACCCTCGAAAAATTGGTCGTGCTGGGAAAGGTTTCCTGAGGCCCATGCAAAAAGTGCCGCCCGGATCCCGCCGGGTATTGATGCGGCTGCTATTTTATTTTAACTTGCAGGTATAATTTTCCCCTACATGGAATTACAACTTTCTACCCCCGGTTTGCTTTTTTCCGCCATTACCTTGTTGATGCTGGCGTATACCAACCGGTTTTTGGCCATGGCCAATCTGATTCGGGGGCTCCATAAAAAATACCTGGAAAGCAGTAGTCAGGAAAAAGCAATCATCGGCCAAATCAAAAACCTACGAAAACGGCTGAACATGATCAAAAACATGCAGATATTCGGCGTTCTGAGTTTCCTGCTGTGCGTGATCTGCATGTTTTTGCTCTACCAGGAATTTATCACTGCTGCAAATTGGGTGTTTATGGGGAGCATGCTTTGCCTGTTGATTTCCCTGGCCATATCCTTGGCGGAACTACAAATCTCAACCAATGCGCTGAATCTGGAGCTGCTGGACATGGAAGACGTGCTCAACCGGCAAAGTAACAGCAGTTTGAATCAGTTGCTTACCAATAAAGAAGCGAACAAATGAGCGAAACCGTTGGCGCGATCGATCTGCGCAGCGATACCCTTACCCAGCCCAGCCGGGAAATGAAAGAAGCCATGATGCAGGCCAGCCTGGGGGACGACGTGTTTGGTGAAGACCCCACCGTCCGGCAACTGGAGACCAAGCTGGCCGGTATTTTCGGAATGGAAGCAGGGCTCTTCTGCCCCTCCGGGACCATGAGCAATCAGATCGCTATCCGGCTTCATACCGGTCCGCAAACCGAGGTGATTTGCCACAAATATTCCCACGTCTATCTCTACGAGGGAGGGGGCATCATGTCCAACAGCCAGGCTTCCGTAAAGCTATTGGACGGCGCGGCGGGGAAACTGCAGGTAGAAGCCATAAGGGAGTCCATCAATCCGGACGACGATCATGCGCCGGAAACGACGCTGGTTTCTCTGGAAAACACCATGAACAAAGGAGGCGGAAGCGTGTATACGCTGGAAGAAGTCCGTCCCATTCGTCAATTGTGCAAAGAAACCGGTTTGAAACTGCACCTGGATGGAGCCAGGCTGTTCAATGCCCTGGTTTATTCCGGCGAGCGGCCCCATGACTGGGGTAAAATGTGCGATACCCTTTCCATATGCCTGAGCAAAGGCCTGGGCTGTCCGGTGGGCTCGGTGCTGCTAGGCAGTCAGGCAACCATACGAAAAGCCAGAAAAGTACGCAAGGCACTTGGGGGAGGAATGCGTCAGGCCGGCATGTTGGCAGCTGCCGGAATTTACGCCCTGGATCATCACGTAGCCCGACTGGAGGAGGACCACGATCGCGCCCGCTTGATCGCCCACTTGCTAGCCCGGGTCCCTGGAGTGAGCGAGATTCTCCCGGTAGCGACCAATATCGTGATTGCCCGTTTGGATAGAATAAGTCCCGAATCCTTTTTGGAGCAATTGGCGGACAAGCAGATTCGCGCCGTAAAATTCAGAAAAGACCAGGTTCGGATGGTCACTCACCTGGATATCGAAGACCGTCACCTGGAAGCAATGGAGCAGCGGCTCGCGCAGTGGAAGGTACGGTTTTGATCCCGCGTTCCTTGGGGAAGGTTCCGAAGGAATAGGCGAATAGTCCCCGTTGCCAGTTGACGTACATCCACCTAAATGCAAGAGACATGGATCAAATACCATTGGCTGAACGAATGCGGCCCGCGAAAATCGAAGACCTGATTGGGCAGGAACACTTGACCCGGCCGGGAACATTTTTGTACCAGGCCATTCGATCGGGCTCGGTTCCTTCGCTGATCCTATGGGGGCCTCCCGGCGTGGGCAAGACCACCATCGCCAATATCATCGCCAACGAGGTCAAGGCGCCTTTTTACACACTAAGCGCCATTAGCTCCGGCGTGAAAGACATTCGCGAGGTAATTCAAAAGGCCCGCTTCCAGCAGGGTGTGGTGCTGTTTATTGACGAGATCCATCGGTTCAATAAGTCCCAACAGGATGCCTTATTGGGGGCTGTGGAGAAGGGAACCATTCGGCTGATAGGCGCTACTACTGAGAATCCTTCCTTTGAAGTGAATGCCGCCCTGCTGTCGCGCTGCCAGGTTTTTACCCTCAATCCCCTGGGTAAACCCGAACTTGAAGCCATGTTGCAGCAGGCCCTGGAAAAGGATTTGGACCTTAAGAAACTGAATGTTCAGTTAAAAGAAACCGATGCCCTGCTGCGAATTTCCGGTGGAGACGGGCGCAAACTACTGAATTTACTCGAAATCGTTATCGACAGCTTGCCGGGAGATCCGGTGGTGATTGAAAACGATCGGGTCATGGAGGTAGCCCAGCAAAAGGTGGCGCTCTACGATAAATCCGGTGAGCAGCATTACGACATCATATCGGCATTTATCAAATCCATCCGGGGTTCCGACCCCAATGCGGCCGTGTATTGGCTGGCCCGGATGATCGAAGGAGGAGAGGACGTGAAATTTATCGCCCGCCGACTGCTGATCCTGGCCTCGGAAGACATCGGCAATGCCAATCCCAATGCCTTGCTGCTCGCCACGAATTGCTTTCAGGCCGTCAACGTCATTGGCTATCCGGAGTCGCGCATCATTTTGTCCCAATGCGTAACCTATCTGGCGTCCTCGCCGAAAAGCAACGCCAGCTATACAGCCATCAATCAGGCCCAGGCGCTGGTGCGGCAGGAAGGGGATTTGCCGGTTCCCCTGCACCTACGCAATGCCCCCACGAAACTCATGAAGGATTTGGATTACGGAAAATCGTACCGATACGCCCATGATTTTGAAAATAATTTTGTGTCCCAGGAATTCCTTCCGGACAAACTGGTCCGAACGAAGCTCTACGATCCCGGCCGCAACCCACGTGAAAACGAACTCCGAAAGCATTTACAAAAGTTGTGGGGGGACAAATACGGTTACTAGAAGGCTGCCTCTGCCGAAAAAATGGCGGAATTCGCGGCTAGGAACCCGGGGATCGAAGTGAATGGGAGGTAGGGTAGGCGCTCAGATCGAAAGCAATCCCTCGTCCGTTTTTGAAAACCTGGAGAAGAGGCAGATTTCGAGCAAATCCGGTTTTTCGTCCTTTGCGATTTTACGATAAAAATTACGCGAAGGACAGTTCATTGCCCGGATCATAAATTCACCTTGTATACTCGATTCCCTGGACAGGTGCCCGGCAAGTTTTGACCGAATGGTAGGTTTCGTTTTACACCAGAGCCAGGTACCGTTCGCTATGCTTTATCGGGGTGGAAGCGCTCTTTCTTAAACCGGTAACTGTTTCTGGCAAAAAGGCCGGAAAGATAGTCGTGGTCAACGTTGGTTTCTACCCCAAAATTTGTGATTTTAGCGCATCGTTATTAGATCGGGTGGTTTCCGGCAGGGGGACTTTTCCCCACCGGGCCCGATCCCCGACTCAAGCAAATCCCTTCCTATGCAAAGCAATTCCGTTTTTTGGCTGGTAATTTTATTGGTTTGTCTGCTTTCTGCCGACCGTACCTTTGCCAGCGGCCCCTTATCACTAGCCGATCCGCTCGATGGAAAGGTCATCATTCTGGACCCGGGACATGGCGGAACAGCGGCTACCGATTCCTACCGGGTAGGACCTTCCGGAGAACGGGAAGAATGGGTGAACCTACGCGTTGCCCTTTTACTCAGAGACCTACTGGAAGAGGCCGGGGCCAAAGTGGTCCTTACCCGGGTTAGCGACACCTTCGTGCCACTGGAAGACCGAAGTCGCTTAGCGCTGGAAAGCAAGGGTGACCTCTTCGTTTCCATCCATCACAACGCTACAGCTGATCCCTCGGTAAATTTCCCCATCATTTACTTTCATGGGGCAGCCATGGAAAATCAGGCCAGTGTGCTTTTGGGAGAAAAAATCGCCCTTGCTTTGCGCAAGCATTTGTTTGGCGGGAAGGGTCCCTACAGCCTGGTATCGGACCACACCATCTTCTCCAAGTCGGGTGCCAGCGTGTTGCGAGGCACCTACGGCATGCCTGCCGTCATTGGAGAAGCGACGTTTTTTACCCACCCGAAGGAGGAGAAACGGCTGAAAAAACAAGCCTACAACCGCAAGGAAGCAGTTGCCTACCTGGAGGCGATTCGGGCATTTTTCTCCGAAGACCTGCCGCCGATACTGGAGAAATCCCTACCGCTTCGGCTACCGCCTTTTGAGGTGTTTCAGGAGGCAGAGCGCATGCGCCCGGAAGCCTTGCAATGGAAGGAAAATTACGAGCAGGCCAAACGCCTGTACGAAAAAGGAGATGCCACGGCCAGGCTGCAGGCATTATCGTTGCTGAACCTGAGTGTAAAGGCTTTTCCGGATTCCTACCTGGCACGGGACTGCCACGAACTTCGGGTGGCGATTCTGAAAGCGCAAGGCAAATTGGAAGAGGCGGCCATGGAAGCACTGCGGCTGGAGGCATTTTATCCCCGGTAATTGCTAGGCCGTTCGATTTTTTAACTCTTCGTCCAGTTGGGACAACACCGCCTCCAAAACGGTATTGGTTTCCATGATCATAGGAGAGAGTTTTTCCCAAGCGCCTCCGTCTTCTGCCAGCCGCTCTACCTCCCGAATCACGGGGCTAAGCACGTCGATCCGTAAGTTGTCTATACTGGGTTTGATCTGGTGTGCCAGGTTTTTGATTTCGTTTAGGTCTTTCTGATCAAACGCATTGTTCAAGCCGTCTATGGTACTTTTGGCCTGCGTCACAAAAAGCTTTATCATTTCCCGGATAAAGTCATCACTTCCTCCGCTGATTTCCTCCAAATTAATGAGATTGTATAGTTTATCCTGACTGTTTTTCATTGTTGGATGGGTCGGTTTTTTTTCCAAATATACCAAATATCATGCGTTTTACCGAATGGGTGAAAATCCTGTTTTTTGCGGGCAGGAATAGAAATTTGGATTAAATTGCGGCGGTTAAAGAAAATACGCATCAGTTAACATTTGTTCATGTCAGATTTGAACCATTATTTAAAGATTGCCAGTGAGTTAGGCATTCGCGACAAGCAAGTGGCCAGTACGGCTGCCTTATTGGAAGAAGGAGCAACGGTACCCTTTATATCCCGGTACCGGAAAGAAGTAACCGGCAGTTTGGATGAAGTGCAGGTGGCGGCGATTCGGGATCGGCTGCAGCAACTGAAGGATTTGGAAAAGCGAAAGGAAGCCATCCTTAAATCCATCGAAGAGCAGGGCAAACTGACGGAAGAGCTGAAGCAAAAGATTCAGGCGGCAGAGACCATGTCGCTATTGGAGGATATTTACCTGCCGTACAAGCCCAAGCGAAGGACGAAGGGAACCATCGCCCGGGAAAAAGGGCTGGAGCCACTGGCTACCTGGATCTTTGCCCAGGAAAGCGGATCTCCGGACGAAGCGGCTAAATCTTACCTGGATTCCGAAAAAGGTGTGGAAACGGTGGAAGAGGCCCTGCAGGGAGCCAGGGATATCATTGCCGAATGGATCAATGAAGATGCAGAGGTGCGCAAGCACTTGCGGGACTTATTTATTGAAGAAGGGAAATTCGTTTCCAGAGTGATCCCCGGAAAAGAGCAGGAAGCCATCAAATACAAAGATTATTTCGAATGGGAAGAACCGATTAAGACGGCCCCCTCCCACCGGGTATTGGCCATGAGACGGGGCGAAAAGGAATTGTTTTTGATGCTGGATACCGGGCCGGAAGAGAAGGACGCACTTCGGCTGATCGAGAAAAAGGTGCTTCGTGGACAAAATGCCTGCACCGAGCAGGTAAGCATGGCGGTGAAAGACGGGTACAAACGTCTGCTGAAGCCATCCATGGAAACCGAGGTCCGGGTATACGCAAAAAAGAAGGCGGACGAGGCGGCGATCAAGGTATTTACCGAAAACCTACGGCAGTTGCTGCTCGCCTCGCCCCTGGGAGAAAAGGCCGTATTGGCCATCGATCCCGGGTTTCGCACGGGCTGCAAGGTCGTGTGTCTGGGTCGGCAAGGGCAGTTTCTGCAAAACGAAACGATCTATCCAAACGAGCCCCAAAAGAAAACCATGGAATCAGGTGCGCTGGTAAAATACCTGGTGGAACGGCACGAAATTGAAGCGATCGCCATTGGCAACGGAACGGCAAGCAGGGAGACGGAGGCATTTATCAACAGCCTGGGATTACCCAAACACGTATTGGTGGTCATGGTGAACGAAAGCGGCGCGTCGATTTATTCTGCTTCCGACGTGGCCCGGGAGGAATTTCCCGATCAGGACCTCACCGTTCGCGGTGCCGTATCGATTGGGCGCCGGCTTATGGACCCGCTGGCAGAATTGGTGAAAATCGATGCCAAATCCATCGGTGTGGGCCAATACCAGCACGACGTGGATCAAACTGCCCTGAAAAATTCCCTGGACGATACAGTCATGAGCTGCGTGAATGGTGTGGGCGTGGAGGTAAATACCGCTTCCAAACAACTGTTGACCTATGTGTCCGGATTGGGGCCCTCTTTGGCACAACACATTGTCACTTACCGCAACGAACACGGGCCCTTTAAAAGCAGGGAAGAAATAAAAAAAGTACCCCGGCTCGGGGAGAAAGCGTTTGAGCAGGCCGCTGGATTTTTGCGCATCCGAAATGGAGTAAATCCACTGGATAGCAGTGCCGTTCATCCGGAACGCTACGCGTTGATTCAGCAAATGGCCGCAGATATGGGCGTGTCGGTAGACGCCTTGCTGAAGGACGAGCAGCTTGTGCAAAAAATACCACTTAAGAAATACGTGGGAGCGGACGTAGGCCTACCAACCTTGCAGGATATCCTTGAGGAATTGGGTAAACCGGGAAGAGATCCGCGGGATCGGTTTGAGGCGTTTCAGTTTCAGGATGGGATCAATGAAATCAAAGACCTGAAGGTCGGAATGGAACTCCCCGGTATCGTGACGAATATTACGCAATTTGGCGCCTTTGTGGATATCGGGGTGCATCAGGATGGATTGGTGCATTTGAGCCAGTTGGCCGATCGGTTCGTAAAAGACCCAAACGAAGTGGTGTCGGTCAATCAAAAAGTGAAAGTGACGGTTATGGAAGTGGACACCGCCCGCAAACGCATTGGTCTAAGCATGAAAGCCGACCCCTTTGCCAAAACTCCTCCGCAGGGAAAACGGGAAAAGCCTTCCCGGCAGCGTAGTAAAAAGCAGGAGCCAAAGGAAAGTATGGCAGACAAACTAGCCTTGCTGCGTGAAAAATTCGGAAAATAGCTTTCCAATGGAATACTGCTCCCAATTCCAGTAGCGATCCCCATTCCTGATTTCCTATACCCATGCATCCCAACCGGATCATGGGTTTTTTTATGCGGTAAACCTGCGATCGGTCCGATTTTTTTCCCTGTAGTGAGGTTTTTGCTCTTCCTCCAGGAGGCTGATCCGCCAGAAAAAACGAAAAAATCGGCGATCGGACAGGCATTCATTCCGCCTCCGTCTGTTCCTTTACCAAGCAAGGGGGTTTTCGATCCGTAACGCAGGGCAAAGAAGCCTCACTTCGTACGCTTTCTGCTCCTGTTTACATCCCTAACTGTCAGGTTTAGCATAAATCAAAAGTAGTTTAATCGGCATCATGTAGATCGGATTGGATGCTTGGTGTCCGTCGGGTCGTTTTGTTTGCAGCTTTTGTTCGAGTAACAAAAATAAAATGATGCAATAGTGCCAAAAAAACGAATAAAATATAAATTCTGTTTTTTTGGATACCAGTTAGATAAAAAATAAACCAGAAAAAGAAATCTAAACAAAAAAATGAAAGACTAAAGGTAAATTTAAATCCAATTTTTTCGATAATAAAGTTACTAAGGGGAAAATAAGGTCATAAATACGCATTCATATTTTAAAAGTTAGATTTTGATTCGTATTCAAAATTATAAGATAAAATAATTTTTAAGGATATAAGATATTATTATAAATTAATATTTTTTATTTAATGTATTTTTTAAATTAAAAAATTATACAAAAAAAAGAAAATTTAAATCTTTCGTTTCGTCGGGATTTTTAAAAATTAATTCGGTAAATTTTTCTTATTCGAATTCCTGTTTTATATTGAACCCGAATTCAAAGATGTGGTTAAAAAAAGACCCTGATTTCCATCTTTTTATTCAAAATCCCCAAAATAGCCTTTTTAGAATCACCCAAAAATCAACCACTTGGGAAAATCGGACGAAAACCGATTTAAATCTTCACTTATTAACCATTAACAACATGATTAAAAAATTTACTCAGGCAAAGGAAAGGAGTAACACGACTACCAGGCTCCTCCTTGGATTGACGATCCTTCTCGGATCGATGCTAGTGAATCCGCTCTTTGCGCAAGAGCGTTCAGTATCTGGAACGGTAAACGATGAAAACAAGCAGCCTATTCCAGGGGCAAGTGTACTGGTAAAAGGTACCACAAAGGGTGCGGCAACGGATATTAACGGAGAGTTTTCGCTTTCCCTGTCCAGTGGAGAAGACATCCTGGAGGTTTCATTTATTGGTTACGACAAAAAAGAAGTGAAAGTAGGCA
Source organism: Cyclobacterium xiamenense (assembly GCF_009467825.1). Lineage (GTDB taxonomy): Bacteria > Bacteroidota > Bacteroidia > Cytophagales > Cyclobacteriaceae > Cyclobacterium > Cyclobacterium xiamenense. The sequence goes on from NZ_WIOK01000002.1 coordinate 242,508, forward strand.
ACCAAAGCCAGCTTTCTATTTCCTTGGTACCGGATGAAACGGCGCTTTCGGAAGTGGTGGTAACTGCCTTTGGAATGGAACGCGAAAAGAAGGCGTTAGGCTACACTACACAGGCGGTCGAGGGTAGCCAAATCGCGGATGCCCGCCAGGCAAACATTGCTAACAACCTTTCCGGCCGCGTGGCTGGTGTACAAATCAATAGCAACTCCATGCCCGGTAGTGGTTCCCACATCGTTATCCGAGGATCTTCTTCCGTTGCTGGAAATAACCAGCCGTTGGTTGTTTTAGACGGTGTGCCGTTGGAACAATCCTCTGACCGAAGGTACGGTGGTGGCTTGTCTGAAATCAACCCGGACAACATCAAGGAAATCAATGTATTGAAAGGTGCTACTGCTGCCGCCCTTTACGGTTCGCGGGCAGCCAATGGTGTAATCATGGTAACGACCAAAGACGGCTCCGGAACGAAAGGAATCGGTGTTGAATTGAATACCAACATGACATTTGACCGGCCATTGGTAGAGCCTGGATTGCAGAATATCTACGGAGGTGGTATCGGCTACCGAACCTGGTACGTAGACGGTAGAAACGGATTCGATGCTGACGGCATTCGCGGAACGGCCGGTGTGGACGAAAGCTGGGGACAGCCCATGGATGGATCCCTTGTTCCCTTGTGGTACAGTGCACCGGACCGCGTGCCATTATTGCCTCAACCCAATAACTTCCAGGAGTTTTGGGAAACGGGACGAAGCATGACCAATAATATTGCTGTTTCCGGAGCCAACGAAGACGGAAACTTCCGCTTGTCTATGGGCCGACTGGATCAAACCGCCATTATGTACAACAACAATTACTACCGGAATAACTTCAAATTGAATGCTGGATACAATTTCACAGACAAATTGAGTTTTACGGTAAGTGCCGAGTACGTAAAGTCCGGTTCGGATAACCGTCGGTACACCGCCAGCTCTGACTTTATTTGGGCGCACCGGCATACGGAATACGACAAATTGAGAAATTGGGACCAGTATTACGACATACAGCGGGCAACTTTCCGACCGGGTGACGACTACCCCTATGCCAACTGGCAGCACGAGTATTTTACCAACCCGTACTTCCTTCAGGATCGGTATACCAACGCTAATGAAAAGGATCGTTTGGTAGGGAATATTGCCGCCAATTACAAGTTTTCCGACGATCTCAGCATCATGGTTCGTTCAGGTACCGACTTCTGGACGGATAGCCGGACCAACGTAACCAGCGTGGAACGAACCAAAAACTTTGTGCGGATTTTGGGTGCATACACCGATACCCAAATGACCAGCCAGGAGACCAATAGCGATGTGATCCTGACCTATAACAAAACTCTGGACAACAGCCTTTCGCTGAATATCCAGGCGGGAGCCATTAACCGTACCAATAACTACCGCATGTCTGCTGTAAACGTGCGGGAATTGACCATCGACGGATTGTACAACCTGGGCAACTACGCCAGCCCGGTGGTTCCTTCCAGTGAAATCAGAAAGCAAGTGGTAAACAGTGTCTTCGGATCGGCGCAGTTCGGCTATGCCAACTCCATCTTCCTGGACGTAACCGGAAGAAACGATTGGTCCAGTACCTTGCCGACCAACGCCAATTCCTTCTTTTACCCCTCCGTGGCCCTGAGTGCCGTACTGACAGACATGTTTAATGTGCAGAGCAACTTCCTTTCCTTTGCAAAGGTACGGGCAAGTTTGGCTCAGGTAGGAAACGATGCCGATCCTTACCTGCTCAATCAGGTATTTGCCTCACAGGGGCTATGGGCCGGAACCACGCCTACCTATGCAGCAGCTTCTGAAATCGCCAACCGAAACCTGAAGCCGGAGATCACCACCGGTCAGGAAATTGGCTTGGACTTGCGCTTTTTGCAAGGACGAATTGGGCTTGACTTTACCTACTACCACCAGGCAACGACCAACCAAATCCTTGCGGTGGCCATCTCACGCGCCTCCGGATACGAAAGCCAGATCTTGAATGCTGGAAAGATTACCAATCAGGGAGTGGAATTGATGCTTACCGGTGCCGTCCTTCAAAATTCCGGAGGATTGAACTGGGACGTGGCGTTGAACTTTGCAAGAAACCGTAACCTGGTTGTGGAGCTTGCCGAGGGTCTTGAGAATTACACGCTAGGAAGTCAGAATAGTTTAACTTCGGAAGCGCGCGTAGGGGAGCCCTACGGTACGCTCTACGGAAGAAGGTACCTGAGATCTCCCGAAGGCGAGATTGTACATAGCAATGGACTGCCTCAACTGGAAGCTGGAACTTTCCAACTGGGTAACATTCAGCCGGATTGGATAGGCGGACTCTCCAATACGTTCAGCTACCGGGGTTTTACCTTCGGATCACTGATCGACGTACGCATGGGCGGCGACCTGTTTGATGTGGGTACGGGTTTGGCTAGAAAAACCGGGCAGTACGTGGAAACGGCCATTGGTAGAGAAGAAGGGGTGATTGGCCAGGGTGTAATGAATGTAGGTACTTCCGAAAGTCCGGCATACGTCACCAACGATGTGATTGTTGGTGCACAGCCGTTCTGGAATGCACAAAATCCCCGAAACGCGCACGAGGCAGGTATTTTTGACGGATCCTTCATTAAGCTGCGGGAATTGTCGCTGGGTTACAGCCTTCCGCAGACCTTGCTTGCCAATACATTTTTGCAGAGCGTCCGGGTTTCCCTGGTCGGGCGAAACATGGCCATTCTTTTTAAAAACCATCCCCATTTGGATCCGGAATTTGACCGTCAAGGTGGAAATGCCCAGGGTTTTGGGTATGGAGAAATGCCTTCCACGCGAAATATTGGATTTAACCTAAATGTTGCCTTTTAAGTAACTTCCAACTTGCTAAAGAAATAGACAATGAAAAGATTTAAATTAGTATCCCATACCTTATTACTGGCGCTCTTCCTTTTGGCAGGCTCCTGTACCGAGGAATTTGCCGAAATAAATACCGATCCAAACAATCCGGTGACCATTTCGCCCTCCCTATTGTTACCAAACGCAATTCAGGTATCCGTTGACCGGTACTGGGGACACAGTACCCGATTTCAGCGGTTAAACATCGACGCAGCCATGTGTTGGATTCAGCACCTGGCCCGAAACATCTACATCAATTCCGAAGGAGATACCTACGAGATTCCGATCACGGTGTCTATTGGTACCTGGGAAAACCTGTACAACAGCTCCCTGGTAAACCTGGAGCAAGTGATTGAGTTGGCCGGTCCCGGTGGGCAATATGAAAACGTGAATTACGAAGGGATTGCCCTGGTCATGAGAGCCTTCACGTTTTCTTACCTTGCCGATGCCTTCGGTCCCATCCCCTATTCAGAAGCGCTAAAAGGTGCTGCCGAAGAGCCCATCAACTCACCCACATACGATTCCGTAGAAGATGTCTATGCGGGAGTCCTGGAAGAGCTCAAGTTAGCCAATGAAAAACTATCCGTAAATGGACCAAGAGTAGACGGAGATATCATGTTTAACGGAGACGTTTTGCGCTGGAAGAAATTTGCCAATTCCTTGCGCATCAAGATCGCCAACCGGCAGGCAGCCAAAAAGCCAGCCGAATCCCGGGCAATCATGCAGGAAATCCTGTCGTCACCCGCTACTTACCCGATCTTTACCGGAAACGACGACTATGCCGAATTGGATCATGCCAACGTGATTGGCAGCAGAAACAAGATGTTCGACGTGTTTTCCACCCGCTCGGATTGGAATATTAGCAAGACCTTGGTTGACAAGCTACTTGAGTTGGATGACGACCGTATTTCGGTGTATGCGCTGCCCCTTAGTGATGGCACATTTGTGGGCCTGCCCAATGGACTTACCGATGTGGCTGCATCCAGCATCTCTGCATCTACTATTGGACAGAAGTTTCTCGAGCCGGACGCGCCAAGTATCTTAATGACCTATTCCGAGTTAATGTTTATCCTGGCTGAAGCGGCATTGGATGGGGATATTTCCGGAGACTACATGGATTATTTCGAAAAAGCGGTAAGTGGATCCTTTGAGCAACATGGATTGGCCATGCCTGCCGATTATATCGGTCGCTTGGGTACTATCGATAAGGAAACGCTGATGACGCAAAAATGGATCGCTTTGTTTGGTCAGGGAATTGAGGCTTGGACCGAGTACAGACGAACCGGGTTTCCACAAATGCCTACCCCGGATCCTCGCGCGATATTTGTAAACGAAGGCGTGCTGCCCACGCGAATCGAATATCCACCTTCTGAGTATTCGCTAAACATGTCCAATCTGGAGCAAGGCATCCAACTATTAGGCGGTGCTGACAATATGCGTAGCAAATTGTGGTGGGCCGAATAAGCAGCCTTCGAAATACGCACGTACTCGTAGATTATTCTCACATACAATTGAAACTGACACCATGAAAAATATACTAAATAAAATAGCTGTTCTGGGCCTGCTGTTCGTCGCGTTTTCCTGTGTAGAAGCAGAAGACCTGGTAACGAAAAATGTAGCTGCCCCGGTATTGGTCGTTTTGGAAGGGACGGAATTTGACGCCACCACAGGTGTGGCGGTATCCGGGTCTTTCTATGAATTGGACAAAACCGGTATTTTGGATCGAAATGTAGGCATTGATTCCATTCCGGTATCCGGTCTGGAAGTAAAGGTCTTCATTAACCAAACCGACGAAGTTGGTACCCTTACCACGGATACGCAGGGAAAAATTCTCTTCCAAAATCCCTGGTCTTCGCTTGGGATTGCCCAACCGACCTCTGGAACACAAATTCGTCTGGAATTCACGGGAACGTACAACGATATCGCCTTCCGTAGGTTTCACAACGTACGCGTAAGATAAGATTATTGATTGGGGACAGGGTCCCTTGGGTAAGGGATGTTTTGTTTGGCACTGTTTTTCTGCTCTTGCATGGGTCACTTCTGACCTGGGAAAGCGAATGGCCTATACAAAACATCCCTTTTACTGTTTTTGACGAACCACTTACAACCAAACAACGTAAAAAAATGACAAACGTAAACCGAAGAAACTGGCTAAAATCCAGTCTCACAATGACCGCCGGCCTGATGACCATGGGGTATGCAGGCGCAAGTACCAAATTCGAGGAAGGGAGCCACATCGAATCCATCCTTCCAAAAAAAGACCGGTATGCCCGGCTGACATCCAATGAGAATCCCTTTGGTCCATCTGCTTCGGCAAAGAAAGCCTTGAAAGCAGCCATCGACGATTCCTTTTTGTACCCCAGGGAGTACCGGCAAACGCTCATGAGCCTGATTGCCAAGGAAGAAGGGGTGACCGAAGACCACATTTTGCTCGGAGCAGGTTCCAGTGAATTGCTCCATGCCGCCGCCCGAGTATACGGTGGGGCCAATGGTAAAGTCTTGTCCGCCGATCCTACCTATACTTCCCTGGTTCGGTCCGCTGAGATGATGGGTTCGGAATGGGTTAAAATCCCCCTGGACAAGCAGTTTGACCACGACCTGTCCACCATGGAATACAAGGTAAAACCCGACATTTCCCTGGTTTACCTGGTCAACCCAAACAATCCAACCGGTAAGATCATGACGGGGGATGAAATCATCAGCTTTTGTGACACCGTTTCTGCGAAGGTGCCCGTATTTGTAGACGAGGCGTATTGGGATTACATGGAAAACCCCAAGGGATCTACTACGACGGCTTGTATCAAAAAAGGAGCAAACGTGATCGTCGCCAGGACCTTTTCCAAGGTACACGCCTTTGCCGGCTTACGGGTAGGATATTGCATTGCTCAGCCGGAAGTCATCAAAAAATTAGCGAAGGAGGGACCTAGAAATACACTCAGCGGGCCGTCCATGAGTGCAGCCACCGCCAGTTTGGTGGATTATGAGTTTATCAAGTACTCGGTAAAAATGAATAACGAAGGAAAGAAATTTGTGTACGATGTATTGGAAAAAACCGGACACGATTATTTCCCTTCCCATACCAATTTTATTTTGTTTCCGATTGCCATGGAAAGTGAGGATTTCAAAAAGAAAATGCTTGCCAAAGGTGTGGGAATCAAAAGTATGAACGTAGCTGGACAGGATTATTGTCGGGTAAGTATGGGGAAAATGGAAGACCTCGAAATGTTTGCCGATGCCTTTAAGCAAGTGATTTCTACCAAAATCAATCAATCCTAATAGGATTTCAGTAATTTTTTGTTCCTTGATTTCAAACCAAGCCAGCTCTCACCGGGACTGGCTTGGTTTTTTTTTGCCAGGAAGTAACGAGTGACCCTCGCGCCATTTTCACCAGTCCGGATCGCGTCACCGGATCCATCGATGTGCTTTTTTCAAAAGTAGGTTTGGATACCCGCTCCCGAGGCATTGCAATTGCTTGTTCGGCACGGAAGGGTTTCATGGCGAAGGCCTGTTCATCGGGATCGCTGACGTATTGGAAAAAAAAGCAGCTTTTCACGCGAAAAGCTGCTTTCTGAAGTTGACAGAGGTTAATCTGATCACAACATTTTAAAATTAACTGTTAGTGGTTTATATCCTTACGATGAATGTGTTTCTTTTTCCAATGCTGGCTTGTATTCAATGAGGTTGAACCACTTCAGGATCGGTTTGATGATACCCAAACCCACCAAGGCGAACCCAACAGCAAGCAAGGTGGTAGGAGAGGTAAATAATTCTCCGAAAGAGAACACAGTCAACATGATTACCGTGGTGAATGGAAGGGAGCAGGCCAGAATATTCACAGCCAGTTCCATATCGAAGGTTTTGGTTGTTTTCTTTTCATTTTCCTGTTCCAGGGCGGTGATGGACGCCATGTGAGCGAACGGCCAAAAGCTGATGGCACTTTGTGGAAACACGACCAATACCAAAATGGCCGGATACGAAAGTTGCGGCGCAAAGATCAGCACCATTCCGCTCAACAAAAACGTTAAGCCGGAGCGTACCATCAGCAAACCTGCAATTTTTCGGATTTGTTTCCAGTTGAATACCACGGCTATGCCAATGAAAATCAACACCAGTGGAGTCATTAGGTTGCTCAGGGTACTGATTGCAGTGGAAACAAACACCGGTAAATTTTCCAGGTGAATGCCGAGGCTAATCAATATCAGGGCCAAAATAATGACCAGATTAATCGGTTCGTTGACCAAACTTAGTAAAAGGGACTTAATTTTATCCCCGTTGCCACTTTTGATATCCTTATTCAATTTAAAGTACCAACTCATCGCAATCATGTAGGCGATTACCAGCACAAATACCTTGTTTCCGATATCCGCCAATGCCCCCCACGCCAGTGCATCGTCTCCCAGGTACTCAATGAGAAACGGAAAACAAGAAAGTCCCGGAGCAAGCGAGGGAAACAACAGCAGATAGGTTCGATACTGAGAGGTGTCCTTCTCAATACCGAATAAAGGCAGGGTGTACTTTAAAATAAAATACAGGATAAAATTAAAGGAAAGGGCTAGTAGAGGCAAAGCCAATAAGTCCCATTCGACTTCCGCCTTGAGTAGCGCAACAAATATGATTGCCGGAAGCGCCACGGTAAGGATGAGCGTCTTTAGCCCTTTTTGCTGGGCCGGATCTTTTAGCTTTTTTCTCAATAAAAACCCAATAACCAATAGCAGTAGCAGAGAAAGCGTCTTTTGGACAGCTATGTTCATATGATCGATTTGTTAGTGATTGTGAAGTAGGTGGTTATTCGGGGCTTATTGCTAATTGCTGGATCAGGTAGTTACCGTTTTCAATGCGTTGGTAAACAGTTTCATTTCGTCCATGGTACCCATACTTACCCTACACCAAGGTTGATCGGCGATGGAATAGACCCGGATACCGACGCCCTCTTCCATCATTTTCCCTGCAAAGGCTTTGCCTTCTTGCTGAATGGGGAAAATCATGAAGCTGGTGTAAGAGGTGATCGGGTCAAATCCCATGGATTTCACCTGCTCTAAGGTGTACGCTTTGGATTCGGCATTCCACTTTCTGCAGGAAGCAAGGAATTTTTCGTCCTTGATACTGGCGATGGCGCCTTTCAGGGAAGTGACGCAAAGGCCCATGGTGCCCCGCACCATGCTGGTGATGGATTTGATACGCTCTTCGGTCGCTACCAGGTAGCCTACCCGTAAGCCGGCCATTCCATGAATTTTGGAGAAGGTACGGGCTACCATCACATCGTAGCCTTCGGATACCAAGCCTACCATGGTATGGTCCTCCGGCTTATCCATAAATTCCAGATAAGCTTCGTCTACGAAGATTGGTTTTTTCTTGGAAGCGCTTTTACAGAATGCCTTCAATTCCGAAGGATCGGTGATTGCCCCCATGGGGTTGTTTGGATTACAAACATACAATAGCTTGGTATCGGCGTCAATTGCCTGCTCCATGCCTTTCAGGTCGTGGGAATAGTCGGCTTTCAACGGAACGGCCTTCCAGTCACCACCCATCGCTTTTGCGGTATTTACCAATGACATATACGAAGGGTCTGCCGAAACGACATTTCCTCCATGCTGGCAAAGTACAATGGCAGTTTTCTCCAACATATCCGTGGATCCAGGACCTAACATGATATTTGCTGGCTTCACCCCTTCTTTTTCGGCAAGCATGTCAATGAGGTAAGCCGCATCCGCATGTCCGTATCGGTTTCCTACGCTGATGGACTCAGCAATCGCTTTCTGTACACTTGGTGAGGGACCGAAGGGATTTTCGTTGGCCAATAGCCGCGCTTTCATCTTGACGTCTTTGTAAATGGGATTCATTTCCCACAGCATGCTTTCGCTGCTCCAGTTTTTTCCGGCTACAGCAGCTGGCTTCGCCTGGAGAGATCCGGTGATCAAAGGCAGGGATCCTAAACCCAATACGCTGGTTTTAAGCCAGTCCCTTCTGTTGAAATTTTTCATACGTTCTTTTTTGTAAAGTGGTTAATATTTTGGTATAAATTTAAACCAAATTTGAATGAAAAAAAACATAAGGCGTAAAATTAGGTGTAAAAAACAGCCAAGTTTATTATTATGTGTATGAAAAAATAAAATGGTAGGCAAAAAATTGCCCATGTTGATAAATTAACGTGTAGTTTGAGAAACACCCGGTAGCAATACCGGTCTTTTTGAGGGTGCGAAACGTTTTTTCACCCTTTCTATGCTGCCAGCCGGGCAGGTTGTCGGTCGCTGAACACTACTAAAACCAGGACGATTACGCAAAAAAAACACGGCACCTGTTGGTTTATAAAAATAACATTCCTATTTTTATAAGGTTGATTAAATTAACCTTTTATGAAAAATATCCCCGATATTCACTTTACCGCCAAGCCTTTGTCCTCAGGTAATCTGCAAGTCAAATTTTACATTCACCAGGGTCGGAAAACCAGCTATGGGTACCTGTTGACCCGCTCCGATTGTTCCGAAGAGGAAATTCTGGACGAAATTAAAAAACGACTGGCGCGTCGGGCAGAATCCCGATTGGACCTGCTTCGGTTTACATTTAAGAATCAGTGGAAAGACGATCACCAGTTTTTTCTGTACTCGGCATGAATCCCCTCTCGTCAAATATTCGTTTTTTGCGCAAAAAAGCCAGACTGACACAAGGGCAACTGGCCGAAAAAATCGGCGTGCAACGAAGCATGATCTCCGCCTACGAGGACGGGAGATCCGATCCAAAATTGGCATCTCTCGAAATAATGGCGACATTGTTCAAGGTAGGAGCTGACGAACTCCTCTTTTGGGACATTGAACGTAACGGGAGAAAGTACCTGCAACAGGAAGCGCTGAAAATATTGACCGTCACCCTCGATGGCAAGGAGGAGGAATGGATCAGTATGGTCGGGGAAAAGGCTGCAGCTGGCTACCTGAACGGCTATGCCGATCCCGAATACATGGAGAATCTCCCCAATTTCAGACTCCCCAACTTATCGAAAAACAATACCTACCGGGCATTTGAGCTAAGTGGCGACAGCATGCTACCGCTACAGCCCGGAACCCTCATTATTGGGGCCTACCTGGAGCACGGTACGCAGATTAAAAATGGCAAAACCTATGTGCTGGTTACAAAAAACGAGGGGATCGTGTACAAACGTGTATTCAACTACATTGCCGAACACGGCAAACTCTTTGCCGTATCGGATAACGATCGGTACAAGCCCTACGACATCCCGATTCAGGAAGTTCTTGAAATTTGGGAAGCCAGGGCCTTTGTGAGTACTCACTTTCCGGATCCTACTCCCGAACCGCTGACACTGGATGACCTGGGCACGATGATACGGGAGTTGAAAGCGGACATCCAAAAGATATCGGGAAACTAATCCTTCGATCCCTCCTGCTGGCTGGCCAGTTCCCGAAATGCCTGCAATACCCTGGCTTTGGCATCAAATTCCGGGTCCAGGTTGATTATTCCCTGCTCGAAATTGTGCCAGTAGCCGTCGCCACAATCCAGGTAGCTGCCTGCTTTTGTTGGATCTTCCTCGGATGCACAGGAATAATCGTAGTCTGGAATGAAAATCAAGGAAGCGAGTTCCCGTCCTTCCTCCCAGTCCAGAACGCGGGGCTGATCGTTCACAAGGAACTCCACTTTTCGGATCGAAAACTTGAACAATAATTCTACCAGCACTTCTTGCGCCGAATTGATTTCCTTGAAGCGAATTCGAAGGGGCGCTTCCTTTTTGCTGATTTCATAAATGGCCTGAATGAAGTCCTGGCAGCACAGGTACCATTCGTTTTGATTCAAGGGTATATCTCGGGTAATCTTGCCATGAATGTCCTTGGCCAATAGTTTGATACCTCCTTTTTCCCCCAGACTTTTCTGATTTGACCATTTTGAGGAAGCGTACAGTTTTTTAAACACGTTTTCCCAAAGCTTGGGCAATTCGCCGGTATACCGGTAGTCGTCGGCGAGTGTAAACCCCTCGTCCGTAATTTCCTCCGGACTCAATTCCTCCCGATCTGTGTACTGAATATCAAACTGTGTGTTGACAAAATTTTTGCTAAACGACAGCTTAAGCTTGAACACATGGCTGAAAGGTGGCGGGATTTCGCCAGTGACGTAGTCAATTTCCAATCGGGTGATGTCGTCGGATTTTAAATGCATCGTATTTTTTTTGAAACAGGTAACAAAAATAAGGCTAATTCCTTAGATGCACGAAGGAAAGTCGCAATTCGCTGGATGAAAATGGAGGGAAGCAGCCGTTCGGTATCAGTTAATTTCAAATTTATCCGAATTTTTTGTTGAAATTTGCCTCCATGAAGGCAGAAGCAATCGATGACTGGCAACAAAAAAACGAGCGTATTGCCGCAGACTTGTACGAGAAAGGTTGGTCGCTGACCGATCGGTACCTGACCGAGGCGTTTCGCAAAGAACTGCTGGAAGAACAACGGGATTTGCTACACCACGGGCAGTTTCGCCATGCAGGCGTGGGTAGTGGCGATTCCTTTGCCATCAAACCAGAAATTCGTAGCGACAAAGTGCTCTGGATGGACGAGCAGCAGCTCACGCCCCTGCAACAACGGTATTGGGGACTGATGGCAGCCCTACAGACGGCAATCAATCAACGCTGTTACCTGGGCTTGCGCTCCTTTGAAGCCCATTTTGCCATGTATCCTCCCGGGTCCTTTTACCTAAGACACCTGGATCAATTTCAATCGGTGCACTACCGGAAAGTTACGGTGATTCTTTACCTGAACGAAACCTGGGAGGAAAGAGACGAAGGAGCCTTGCGGATGTATTTTCCTGCGGAAAATGGCTCGGAGGAACACCTGGATGTGTTGCCGCTGGGGGCACGGTTGGTGGTGTTTCTGAGTGGGGAAATCCCCCATGAAGTGTTGCCTACCAATAAAGAACGCATCAGTATAACCGGTTGGTTTAGAGACAGGTAATCGGAAAGGAATTTCACTTAGCTACCCTTTCCATCCTCTCGCATTTCTCTTCGGCGCATGGGCATGGCGTCAATGGTGCCAAAGAGTTCTTCCCAATTGATCTCCTCCTGTTCCCGCCGCAATTTGCTCCCACCGTCTTTTCCGAGCAATACGTAGCAGCTTTTTTGGGTTCCCCGCACATACCTTTCGCGGAGCTGTTCTACATAGTTGGCATCAAAGGTATAGGAACTGTTGCTGATCAGGGAGTCGCCGAAAATGAAATAAACCATGTCCCGTTCTTCAATATCCGCCATCAATTCCTTATTCACCTGCCCAATCGGGCGCGAATCAACAGCCGGAAAAACCAACAGGATCCGGTTTTTCCACCGCAACTCGTCCAGTGTTATTTCTGAAAAAAAACCAGCAAGGGACGCAAGCAGCAAGGGGAGGAATAGCATTTTCATGAACGGGAATACATTGGTTTGAAAACTGTTACAAAAGAAACAGTATTCTCTCGCAAATGGTTTGGCTTCAATTACGGGATTGCTCTGCTTTTGATTTTCCGCTCTTCTACACCTGGGGTTAACTGATAGAAGATCCCGGAGGCGTTGGTTCGTGTGGCACCAGCAGCCGGTAGCTTCCCTGCCCATCCGATGCCATCAGGATCATGCCTTCCGAATCAATACCCGCCATTTTCTTCGGGGCAAGGTTGAGGAGCATGGTCACTTGTTTTCCGACCAACTCCTCTGGCGCAAACTGTTCGGCCACCCCGCTCAGTACCGTCTTATTGCCCAAACCGGTATCTACCAACAATTCAAGCAATTTTTTTGATTTTTTTACTTTTTTTGCCTGCAGGACCGTTACCACCCGCAGGTCCATTTTGGCAAAATCCTCGAACGGAATCAACGGTTTCATGGCGTCTGCCTGATGCGGGCTGGCTTCGTTTTTCTTTCTGCTGTTTTCCAATTTTTGCACCTGGGCATCGACCGTGCTGTCTTCTATTTTCTGAAACAATAGCTCCGCTTTTTTAATGGGGCTTCCACTGAGTAGGAGATCGGTGCGACCTGCATCGGACCAATGCATGTCTTTGATACCAAGCAGAACTCGGATTTTTTCGGCCGTAAAAGGTAAAAATGGGACAGAGAGGATGGAAAGGTTCGCGGCTATATTCAGCGCAACAGAAAGAATGGTACCGGTGCGCTCGCGGTCATCTTTGATGGTTTTCCAGGGTTCGGTATCGGCCAGGTACTTGTTTCCGGTCCGGGCATAGTCCATCATTAGCGCCAGCGCCTCGCGAAACCGGAATTTTTCCAATGAACCGGCAATTTTTTCCGGATAGGTCGATAATAGCGCGAGTGTTTCCCGATCCACCGCTTCTAAAGTACCGCGTTCCGGTACCTTGCCATCAAAATACTTGTGCGTGAGGACCAGGGCACGGTTGATGAAATTTCCGTAGATGGCGACCAGTTCGTTGTTGTTCCGGGCTTGAAAATCCTTCCAGGTGAAATCGTTGTCTTTGGTTTCCGGGGCATTTGCTGTCAGCACATAGCGGAGCACGTCTTCCTGACCGGGAAATTCTTCCAAATATTCGTGCAACCAGACGGCCCAGTTTCTGGAGGTAGAAATCTTTTGTCCTTCCAGGTTTAGGAATTCGTTTGCAGGTACATTGTCAGGCAAAATAAAATCCCCATGCGTTTTCAAGATGGCTGGAAAGGTAATGCAATGGAAAACGATATTGTCCTTGCCAATAAAATGAACCAGCTTGGTATCCGCATCTTTCCAGTAGGGCTCCCAGTCCAGGCCTTTTTCGGTTGCCCATTCCTTGGTGGAAGAAATGTATCCAATGGGGGCATCAAACCACACATAGAGTACCTTCCCTTTGGCCTCCGGCAAGGGGACCGGGATCCCCCAGTCCATGTCCCGGGTCATGGAGCGCGCTTGCAGCCCGTCTCCGGCTTCCAGCCAGCTTCTGCATTGACCCAGCACGTTGTTTTTCCAGTCCTGGGCGTGGGTTTCCAATATCCACTTTTTCAGAAAGGGCGTGTATTTCCCCAGGTCAAGAAACCAGTGACGGGTCATCCGAAGCACCGGTGTATTGCCGCTGAGTTTCGATTTTGGATCGATTAGGTCCGTAGGACTGAGTGAAGAACCGCACTTTTCGCACTGATCGCCGTAGGCTTCCGCATGGCCGCAATGCGGACAGGTACCCTCAATGTAGCGGTCGGCCAGAAATTGCCCTGCCTCCTCGTCGTAATACTGTTCGGTTTCTTTTTCTAAAAATTCGCCCTTATCGTACAGGTCTTTAAACAGTTGCCCCGCGGTCTCGTGGTGAACCGGAGAGCTGGTTCTTGAGTAGTGATCAAAACTAATTCCAAACTTTTTGAAGCTGTCTTTCATGATCCCGTGGTACCGATCCACTACTTGTTGGGGGCTGATGCCTTCATTTTTGGCCTTGATGGTGATGGCTACTCCGTGCTCATCGGAGCCGCACACGTAGACCACGTCACGCTGCTGCAGTCTCAGGTAGCGCACGTAGATATCGGAGGGAATGTAACAACCGGCCAAATGTCCGATATGTAAGGGACCATTGGCATAGGGCAATGCCGAGGTAACGGTATATCGCTTGAATTTTTTCTCACTCATAGCCCGCAAAGATAGGTATTTTAGGTTTTGGGTGAAATCCAACCATACAATATTCGGGCGGTTTCAAACCCGTTCTCGATTTTTTTGGCTCATTTCTTTCCAAAGGGAACGGTGAGGCCCAGCCAGGGGATTGCCAACCAAAAATCTTCTCCACCCACTAAGGGTAAAAAAAGGCCAAAATCGATGCTCATCCGACCGACAAGTCGCCTTCCTCCGGCGGATACGATACCCAACGACTCCCCGCCGGCACCGATCAGGTAATTTTCTGTCAGCAGGTAGCCCCTTGGCCCCGTTCGGATCATGCCGGACAGGGATACGGTAGGCCGACTGGCAATACTCCCGTTGGCATAGGCCCAGCCAAGCCCGAGGGTAAGGTTTTTGTCCTTGGATCCAAGGGTCGTCAGCCCATACAGCAATCCAAAGCCACCCTCGTCCGCACCGATGACGGTTCCTGCCAGTACGCCAGCCCCAAGGTTTAATTTATCGGGAACAACGGGAAAAGAAACCTTAGGTGTTACCCAAACGGGTGTGGGGCTGCCGGCAAATAGAAACAGCGGTACCATGCCTGCTCCAATGGAGAAATTGTCGGTAATCCCGGTGGAAACCTGGTTAAAAAAAATCCATACATTTTGGTAGTAGGATTCGTTCTTTTTTAACCCGTATCCATTGGGAATCCAAAAATGCCGCGTCGCCTGGAGATTGGCAAACCAGTAGTTGCCTTTTCCCTGCGGAAGGCGGTCCAGCTTTTCTAGTTGCAGGATATCGGAGCGCAGCAGTCGGATTTCACCCAAATTTTCCGTTTTGAGACGGATTAGCTGTGCATCTTCGGAAAGGATGGTACCCAGGTACTCGTTTCCGTCCTTCGTTTTGACCAGGTACAGCTCGGTTGTATCGGCTTCGGTGACGGGCGGCTGCTGTGCAAAAGCAGCGAGTTGGGTTCCTACCACCCATAGGATTCCAACCAAACAAAGACCTGTTTTGACGCGATATACTGGCATAGTCCGTGCTTGTTTCCTACAAGGTAACGCTATGTGCTCGTTAAAAAAAGCGGGGCTAGCGTTTCCTTCTTACCTATCTGTCAATCGTCCACAGCCGCACCAACCAGCTGCTTGAATTTCCAGGCAGTCTGATCGCCGGTAGGGCCTTGGGTTTGTTTTAGAATTATTCCGATAATTTTTTCCTGCGGATCGGCAAAATATTGGGTGTTAAAATACCCTCCCCAGACAAAGGTACCGGGGCTTCCCAGTCCTCCCTTGGCCTGGCCCCGCTCGGTCAAAACGCCAAAAGCCAGGCCGTAATGCTGCTCTGCGCCTCCGTAAAGTTCCAATGTTTGGTCGGCCATCATGGTGGCGATGGTGGTCCTGCTGAGAAAGCGCTTGCCATTCAGCTCCCCTCCATTCAGGTATAGTTGGAGGAAGGTAGCGTAATCTTTTGCTGTACTGGAAAGGCCTGCGCCACCCGAGTAAAAGGAGGATCCATTAAGGGGGTAATCCACATCGTAAAAGGTATTCGGATAGTCTTCCCATTGCCCGTTTACCTTGCGTTGAATGGCTACCAGCCGGTCGGCCTTGGATCGGGGAAGGTAAAAGCCCGTGTCTTCCATGCCCAAAGGACCAAAGAGACGTTCGTTAAGGAATTGCTCAAAGCTCATTCCGGAGATGACTTCAATAAAATATCCCAGTACGTCCAATCCCATGCTGTAGGTGTATTTCGTTCCCGGGTCGTGGTGCAGCGGCAATTAGGCCAATTTCAGTACGATCTCCTTGATCGTCACGTTTTCGGTAGTAAACAGATCCGTGGTGCCTGCCTTCTGGTACAGCATCTTCATCCGTTCGTCCCCATCGATCACCCCGTAGCCCAGGCCTGAGGTATGGGTGAGCAGATGGCGGATGGTGATTTCCCGCTCGGCCGGACGAGCGGTATAACTCGTGTCCGCATACCGGAAATTGACCAGCACTTGCGGATTTTTGAACTCCGGAATGTATTTGGAAATGGGATCGTCCAATTGGAATTTCCCTTCCTCCCAGAGCATCATAACGGCCGTGGAGGTGATGGCTTTTGTTTGGGAAGCGATGCGGAAAATGGCATCTTTTTGCAGGGGCTTGCCGGAGGCATTGGCTTGTCCATATGCGTCGTGAAAGACAATTTTTCCGTGGCGTGCAACCAAGGCCACCGCGCCGGGAATGGTGTTTTCTTCCACCGCCTCCTGCAGCATGTGGTCGATGCGATCCAGTCGCTCCGCAGACAATCCCACCGCTTCGGGGGAACCGGTCTGTAGGGGAGGGCTTTTCTGTAGGGAAGGGGTTTGGGCATGCAGGTGAATCAGGCTCGTGCATGCAAGGACTAGGAAAATGGGTACTGTTTTTCGAATCATTGGAAATAGATGGATAGGTAATCAATATAAATAACCCTTGAAAGTAACCAATTCTTCTGTCAATTCATTACGCTGACGCGTCAAATGCTGGTATACGCGCAAAACTACCGAACAATTCCGGTTGGTAAACCGGCCGGGTCGGTTTCGGTACGGCCGCCTCCCCGATAAAATCCCGCTACCCAATCGTCCGCAACCCAGAGGCTCGGAAAGGATGGCATGTGCGCTCCTCCGTTGTAGGGTGAACGGCAGTACCTACCGCCGCTGGCTGGCTTTCTTCTAGTGTAAGAAATTGACAATCAATTTTCTAGTTAAATTATTGGCGCCAAAGGGTTTATTTGTGGAGGTTTATTTTTGCAAGCTATCAAATAACCGTATTTTTGAACTCATACCAGGGAACGAACATAGTGGATCAGGAAAAAAGACGTCTTATCATTTGGTCAGTAGTCATTAGTTTGCTCTTGCTGGCAATCAAGTTTTACTCCTATTTTTTGACCGGATCCACTGCCATTTTGACCGATGCCATGGAAAGCATTGTGAACGTGGTGGCCTCGGTCTTTGCCTTGTATAGCATTTACCTCAGTTCCCTGCCCAAGGATAGCAACCATCCCTATGGGCATGGGAAGATCGAGTTTTTTAGCGCCGGTATCGAAGGCACGTTGATCATTCTGGCCGGCGTTTTTATCATTTACCAGTCGGTTCGCGCCATGATTTTCCCACAGGTATTGGCAGAGCTGCCTCTGGGGATGGCTCTGGTGGGTTTTTCTGGACTGGTCAATGGGGTTTTGGGCTATATCCTTCAAAAAAAGGGGCGGCTGCTTCACAGCATTACCCTGGAAGCAGACGGCAGACACCTGTCTACGGATGCCATTTCCAGTTTTGTGTTGATCGCGGGAATAGGGGTGATTTATTTCTCCGGCTGGGTGTTTTTGGACAGCCTTCTTTCCCTGGCCTTTGCGGGGTACATCATCTTTAACGGGTACGTTTTGGTCAGACGGTCCGTGGCGGGGCTTATGGACGAGTCCAATCCCAAAGTAGTCAACCTGGCCGTACAGGTCCTAAACCGCAACCGGAAGGCAAATTGGATCGATATTCACAACATGCGGGTGCAGCAGTATGGCGGAGACAGCCACATCGACCTGCACCTTACCTTGCCTTATTACTTTGATCTGGTTCGGGTTCACGACCAGGTGGAAGAGGTAGAGGAAGTATTGGAAAAAAACATGCCGGGATACACGGAAGTGTTTGTCCATGCGGACCCCTGTCTGCCCGAATCCTGTTGCCACTATTGCCAGGTAAGCGATTGTGCGGTAAGGAAATACCCCAAACGTAAAAAGATTAAGTGGACTGCTGAAAACATGTCCAAAAATCAAAAACATTACCACGAACTAAGCCATCTTTCTTCCCTCAGAACCCAATCGTCCCCGGTTGTCGAAAAAATTCAATCGGGCGATAAAAAAGAAAAAAAATGAATATTTTTTAAAATAAATAACATTATTTGCCGTTCGCAGCGCCTTAAATGCTGAATAATTGTTTTTTTTGCAAGTGTTTTCCTGATATTTGTTAGGTATTGAATATATTTATACGTATAAAATTTTGTTTTACACGCTGAATTTTGTATCTTAATTCCGTAATTGATACCTAAAATTTCAGAGCTATGAAAGATAAACAATTTACCGTACTTATAATGGTGTCTGCTATAATATGGTTGTTGATAATCGGATTTATCATCATCTAACACGAAAGCCCGTCATTTTTTGCTTTTTAGTAGGATACAGCTCACGTCAGGATTTTCTGCTATGCCTTTTCAAAAAGGGGCCCTCGCGCGCCCCTTTTTTTGTTTTTCCTTAGGCGAGTAATCCGGCTCTTTTGAGCAAGGCAGTGGTTTCCGGCCCCCTTCCTCTAAACCGTTTGTACAATATTTCCGGATGTTCCTGCCCGCCCATGGCGAGGATGTTTTCTTTAAACGAGCGCGCCGTTTCCGGATCGAATATGCCCTTTTCCAGAAATAGCTCGAACGCATCCGCGTCCAGTACCTCTGCCCATTTGTAGCTGTAATAGCCGGCGGCATAGCCTCCCTGAAAAATATGCGAGAAAGAGGTGCTCATCAAGCTGCCGGGTATCGGTTCAAGCAGTTCCGTTGGCTTCATAACCTCCCGTTCAAAAGCGAAAATATCGTCGATACTCGTCGGATCCGTGGTGTAGTAGGCCATGTCCAGTAAGCCCAGGCTGATCTGTCGGACCGTTTGGTATCCCTGGTGGAAGTTGGCCGCTTTTTTGATTTTTTCAATCAATTGCTGCGGAATGGGTGCTCCGGTTTCGTAATGCCGGGCAAACAAATCCAGACAGTCTTTTTCGTAGCACCAGTTTTCAAAAATCTGGGAAGGAAGCTCCACGAAGTCCCAGTACACATTGGTGCCGGAAAGGGATTCAAACGTACCATTTGCAAGCATCCCGTGCAGGGCATGACCAAATTCATGAAAAAGGGTGGTCACTTCATTAAATGTCAGCAGGGAAGGCTTGGTTTTGGTGGGCTTGGTGAAGTTACACACAATGGAGACATGGGGTCGCTGCTCGTTTCCCTGCTGCCTTTTCTGACCTCGGTACACGGTCATCCAGGCACCGTTCCGTTTTCCGGCCCGGGGGAAAAAATCCGCGTAGAATACCGCCAGGTGCGCTCCCTGCTCGTCTTTTACCTCGTAGGCCGTTACATCGGGATGGTATACCGGAATGGAGGAGTTTTTCTCAAAACGGATGCCGTACAGTTTTTCCGCGGTCAGGAAGACGCCGTCGATGGTGCGGTTTAACTCAAAATACGGCTTTAGCAGTTCGTCGTCAACCTCGTATTTTTTCATTTTCAGCTTTTCCGCGTAAAAGTTCACGTCCCATTTTTGGAGTTTTTCCAGGCCGTCCCGCTCCCTGGCAAAGGCTTCCAGTTCCTCCATTTCGGCAAGGGCCTTGGGCCGGGCCTTCTCGAGCAAATCGTGCAAAAATTCCAATACCTGCATGCCATCGCCTGCCATCCGCTCCTCGAGCACAAATGCCGCATAGTTGGGGTAGTCGAGTAATCGCGCCCGCTCGTCTTTCAATCGTACGATTTCTTTGATGATCTCCTGGTTATCCAGGGCATCCCCTTTTGCGGCTTTGGTGGTGTAGGCCATAAACAACTGCTTCCGCAATTCCCGATTATTGGCATAGGTCATAAACGGCACGTAGCTGGGGAAGGCCAGCGTGAAAACCCAACTTCCCGCCTTTCCTTTTTCTTCGGCGGTCTGCGTAGCGGCTTCTACCACACCTTCGGGAAGGCCCTCCAGGTCCTTTTCCTCGGTAATTACCAGCTCGAAGGCATTGGTTTCTTGGAGCACATTTTCACCAAACCGCAGCCCCAATTGCGAAAGCTGCTGATCGATTTCCCGCAACCGTTCCTTTCCCGCTGCATTCAGCAACGCCCCGTTTCTGAGAAAAGATTTGTAGGTTTTTTCCAGCAGTCGGTCTTCTTCGGTACTGAGGTGTAGTTGTTCCTTTTGCTGGTATACCTGACGAATTCGGTCAAACAATTCCTCGTCCAGCAGTACATCGTTGCCGTGGGCAGATAGCAGCGGGGAGATCTCTCGTGCCAGTTTTTGGATCGTGTCGTTGGTTTCTGCGGCGTTCAGGTTGAAAAAAATCGACGCTACCCTGGATAGCTTTTCCCCCGAATTTTCCAACGCCACCACCGTGTTGGTGAAATCGGGCAATCGTTCCTCCTTAATCCGGGCAATCTCTTCTTTTGCCAACTGAATGGCCTCTTTCACTGCCGGCAAAAAATGCTCGTTCGCAATACGATCAAAGGGAGCGGTTTCAAATGGAGTATCGAATTTTTCCAATAATGGATTCATGGCGTATCTTTCTGGTTATATTGTCGTGCAAAATTAACAAAATAATGGAGACTACTACGAAACTGCGGCCACCAATAGCCGGAAGCTACCATTCCTTCTATCAGGGATACATCGATCGGGTTTCAGGCAAGGAGTTAAGACAACTATCCGAGCAACAAGAGGATTTCATTCGATCGGTTTACACGGGCCTGCAGCCCGGCAATGCAACCAAGGGGTATCGGGAAGGAAAATGGTCACTAAACCAGCTTCTGGGGCATATCCTGGACACCGAGAAAATCATGCATTTTCGGGCCTTGTGCATCAGCAGGGGAGAGCAGGCGGCATTCCCCGGATTTGATCAGGATACCTATGTCCGGACGGCGAATTTTGATGCGCTTTCCCCGCAGCAGCTCCTGCGTTCCTTCCTACTTCACCGGGAATTGCTCTGGGGATTTATCGGGCAGGTGCCGGCAGGGCAATGGACCTGCCAGGGAACGGTGAGCGGGCATCCCATGTCCCTTTCTGCATTGATCCACATCATTTTCGGGCACCTGGAGCATCACATCGAGGTCATCCGGAAACACTACGGACCTTTCCTTCCCGGAGGAGTCGCTTTGTGATGTTTATTACTGATATTTCCCCGTGGCCGAACTACTTTTGTTCGTAAATAAACAAATCAGCGTATGTCTAGTGGAAAAAGTTTCTCGGAAATAATTAGTGGTGAGCAGCCTGTATTGGTGGATTTCTATGCTACCTGGTGTGGGCCTTGCCAAATGATGCAGCCGATCCTTCAGGAAACGGCGGCTAAAGTAGGGCCAAAAGCTAAAATCATCAAAATCGACGTGGATAAAAACCCTCTTGCGGCCAGTAAATTCCAGGTGAGGGGTGTGCCCACCCTGATATTATTCCAGCATGGAAAACCCGTATGGCGCCAGTCCGGGGTTGTGCCCGCCCATCAGCTCGTGCAGGTAATCGACCGGCATGCGGTAGAGACGGTCTAAACCGGGGCTAGGGATGCCTGCGTTTAAACGACCAGGTGACACGAAAGCGAGCCAGGGTTTCTCCATCGGGATGGAGTCCGCTCACCGCCAGGCTTATCTGGCAGCTGTCTCCGGGTTGTTTGAGTGCTTGAAGCGCTTCGTGTATCCGGTTTCCTTCCCTACACTCCATGGTAACGGTTTGGGTAGCTTTTTTTATAAATTCTGCCTCAAATCCGGTAACAAGCATGGAGTAGGAGCCCGTTCCACTTGTATGGAACAGGCAGAGGGCCCCGCTGGCCAATTCGGCTGCGCCGCACAGGGCCGAAAAGTAAATGGATCGAAAGGGGTTTTTTGTCCGCCAGCTAAAGGGAAGCTGCGTCCGGCAGTGGTTGGCGTTCAATTGCACTACCCGAATGCCCCAGAATAGGACGGAGGGCAACTTTCTGGCCATGTACCAGATAAAACCGGGAGGCCATAAAAGTAGGCGCTGTATGCGTTTTTGCTGGGTATTCATGCCTGTATTTGTCAAGGTTGGGTCGTTTTTTGACAGCCATTTTGCCGTCCTGCCTACAATATAAAAAAACCGTAACCAATATGGCTACGGTTTTTATTATATAAACCCATACTAAGTTTTTGTGAACCGGGCCGCCTGTATCAGCAGTTCCCGATTGTATGCATTAAGCAGGCACTGCCGCGTTGCTTCCAATGTTCCCTTGCGCCACGATCACGCCCAATTGATCCATGGAGAGGTGTACATTGACATATCCATCTAGGGTGAGTAGGTCTTCGTAACTGAGTGCGCCGCCGCTATCCAGGGCCCGGATGGTGGTATGACTCATGCCCGTGGTACCGTTTACAGGCGTGAACGAAACCAGAATCCCCCCACCTTCTTCGGCAGAATTGGCATGGATATGGGCCGGATGGACGCCGCCGTCCGGTGTATTGGAAAGCGTGATGGTTGCCAGCGTGAAGCCATTTTGCCTTTCGCTAAAGGTAATCGTTCCGCTGATTCCGGGTACAGCCAACTCGCCCAGGTCGTAGGTGCTGCTGATACCGGTCAGTTCGTTACCTCCAATGTCTCCCTGCGCCACAATTACGCCGAGTTGATCCATGGATAGGTGTACGTTTACATACCCATTAATTTGCAGGATTTCCGAATAGGTAAGCGCTCCACCAGAATCCAGCGCGCGGATCGTTGTTTTGCTCATGCCGGTGGTGCCGTTTACCGGATTGAAAGACACCAGGATGCCTCCGCCCTCGGCGGCCGAATTGGCATGGATATGCGCCGGGTGGACGCCGCCATCCGGTGTGTTGTCCAGCTGTATGGTCGCCAGGGAGAAGCCGCTCTTGCGTTCCTCGAAGGTGATCGAGCCAGAAATACCAGGCACAGCCAACTCATTGAGTGTATACATTTTCATTTCTCCGGTGAGCTCATTTTCTCCGATATCGCCTTGTGCCACGATAACGCCCAGCTGATCCATGGAAAGATGTACGTTCACGTAGCCGTTCATGTCGAGGATCTGCGCGTAGCTCAGTGCTTCTCCGGAATCCAGGGAGCGAATGGTAGTTTTGCTCATGCCGGTCGTTCCGTTTACCGGATTGAAAGACACCAGAATCCCGCCGCCTTCAGCCGCCGAATTGGCGTGTATATGCGCCGGGTGCACCCCACCCTCAGGGGTATTGGCCAGCTCAATGGTCGCCAGGGAGAATCCATTTTTCCGCTCCTCAAAGGTGACGGAACCGGCTATTCCCGGCACCGCTAATTCGTTTAACGGATACATCATGCTCATTCCGGTCAGTTCGTTGCCCCCAATATCGCCCTGCGCGACGATGGTCGACAGTTGGTTCATGGAAAGGTGTACGTTGACGTAGCCGTCCAAACCCAAGATTTGGTTGTAGGTCAGGGGTTGTCCATTGGAAAGCTGCCGAATGGTGGTTTCGCTGCGTCCGGTGGTTCCATCTACCGGATTAAATCCGACAATGATACCTCCGCCTTCAGCTGCTGAATTGGCGTGAATGTGTGCGGGGTGCATGCCCCCCTCGGGAGTGTTATCCAGCTGTATGCTTGCCAGTGTGAATCCATTTAGCCGCTCTTTGAAAATTATGGAACCGGAAATCCCCGGTACGGCCAACTCATTAAGTCGGTATTCTTTAAAGTTTTCGGTTAACTCGTTGCTGCCGATATCTCCCTGTGCCACGATGGTTCCCAATTGATTGGCAGCCAGGTGTACATTGACGTACGCATCCATCGCAAGGATGTCTTCAAAACTTACGGGGTTGCCTGCGTCGTCGGTGCGAATGATTGTGCGACTCATGCCGGTGGAACCGTCGACCGGATTGAAGGATATCAGAATTCCTCCGCCTTCAGCTGCCGAATTGGCGTGAATGTGTGCCGGATGCGAACCACCTGCAGGTGTTCCACTCAGATCGATGGTGGCTACGGTAAAGCCTCCCACACTTTTCTCGAAAAGGATGGTACCGCTGATGCCATCTACGTCCTTGGTCAACAGGTTGTACTGTTTGGTGGTGCCATCCAGGGCGTTTCCTCCGATGTCTCCCTGGGCGACGACGGTTTCCAATTGTCCGTAGGCCAAATGCACGTTGACGTAGCCCTCAAAGCTTGTCAACCCGTCGTAATCAATAAAGGTCCCGTCGTCTAGCTGATTCAGCAGGGTAACACTGCTGCCGGTGGTGCCGTTTACAGGTTCCAGTGAAATGGCAATGCCGCCACCTTCTGCCACGGAGTTAAAATGAATGTGGGCAGGATGGGCACCGCCATTCGGCGTGCCACTCAGGTTGATGGTCACTTTGGTGTATCCGCCTTCTCCTTCTTCAAAAACTACATTTCCACTAATCCCTGATCCATCGACTGCATTTAACGGATAGGTTCTACTGGTGCCGGAAAGATCCAGCGCATCTGCCGGGCTCTGCTCGTCTACGCAGGACTGCAAAAATAGGGTTCCTGCCATACCAAGCATTAGAAGCAATACGTGATAATACTTTTTCATAATTAATTTAGGGACTTGGTTAAAATTCGGATTCGTACTAGGAAAGTAACCTGAATACAGGGATTTATGTTTTACATCTGTGAAAATTTCTGGTTGATATACGTTTTACAAGCATTTATTTTTTAATTTTTCATTTCGTTCTGGCATCTTTTTTGAACGAAGCAAGCTGTTTATAGTTTTAGCACCATGTACAAGAAAATAACCGCACTCCTTTTATTTGGCCTTTTTGCTTACAGTTGCGCGACTGTACCCTTGAGCGGGAGAAGGCAGCTCAGCATTGTCAGCAATGCCGAGGTCTTGCCGCTTTCCTACGATCAGTACGGGGAGGTACTCAAAGATAGTAAAATCCTGACCACTACCCGCGAAGGCAAGCAGGTAGTGACCGTGGGGCGCCGGATTGCTTCGGCTGTAGAAAAATACCTGGAGGAAACCGGTCATTCAGAAATTACCGATGGTTTTGCCTGGGAATTTAATCTACTGGAAAGCGAGCAGGTAAATGCCTGGTGCATGCCCGGAGGCAAAGTCGCCTTTTACACGGGAATTTTGCCGGTTTGCCAAGACGAAACTGGAATTGCGGTGGTGATGGGGCACGAAGTAGCGCACGCCATTGCCAGCCATGCAAGGGAACGCATGTCGCAGGGCATGGTGGCCAATGGGCTACTGGGAGGCCTTCAGGCCGCCATGGGCGAAAATCCCAGCCTTACCCAAACCATATTTTTGCAGGCCGTTGGCTTTGGCGGACAGGTGGGGATGCTGAAGTTTTCCCGGGATCAGGAACTGGAGGCCGATCAGCTGGGATTGATCTTTATGGCCATCGCGGGCTACGATCCCAGGGAGGCGCCCACATTTTGGGAGCGGATGAACGCTCAGGCCTCGGGAGAGCGACCGCCCGAATTTCTTTCCACCCACCCCGGTCCGGAACGTAGAATCGATCAGCTCAACGAACAAATGGATAAGGCGATGGAATACTACCAGGCAAACCGGCGCTGATAGGTCTTCTACTTTGCCTTAGCCAATGCCTTTTAACCGAACGGTCTGAGCGGATGCATCCAGATTAAGCGTCAGATTGGGCACGGACGCGCAAATCTGAAAATCGTGATCCCCGCTGGGTAGGGGGTCAAACTCAGCAACTTCATCCAAAAATGCGATGTTGCCGACGTCCAATTTTACCCGCTTACCTCCAACTTCCGCCACCTGGTCTGAAAAGCCATGAAAATAGATTTTTGCCTGGGTATAGCTGCTGGGAAAATTTCCCTGCAGGGCGCCTATTTCGAGCAGCCCATGATCGTGATCCATTTGGACCGTACGACGGGCCCAGGATCCAGTAAGGTAGGCATTGCTGCTGCCGTCGTCTTCGTAAATCAGTTGCTGCCACACTCCCTTACCCTGAAACACGTGTAATTTTATCCGTCCGTCGTGCGC
This sequence comes from Cyclobacterium xiamenense, assembly GCF_009467825.1. GTDB lineage: Bacteria > Bacteroidota > Bacteroidia > Cytophagales > Cyclobacteriaceae > Cyclobacterium > Cyclobacterium xiamenense. The sequence continues at coordinate 268,601 of NZ_WIOK01000002.1, forward strand.
ATCCGTAGCATGCTGAGTGACCGATTGCATGGGCACAATGGCTCCGGCTGCCACAAAGACCGGTAGGTAATTCAGCGGACACTCCCAGAAAATCTCTCTGGCTCCCGATTGTTTTTTTCCGGAAAACAGGTGGTACCAGTCGCCTTCCGGTAGGTACAGTTTGGTCAGGCTTTGGTGGCTTTGCACCGGTACGACCAACAAATTCTCGCAAAAAAGGTATTGGCTATCGTAGGCCCCGTGGTAGATGCGGTCGTCAAAGGGATAGGCCAGCGCAAGGGATTTAGCCACCGGTAGGCCGCTAGTGTGACTGGCGTAAAATGCCGCGTAAATGGCCGGCATCAATTTGTACCGCAAGCGGATGTAGTTACGGGCGATGGCTTCCACTTCTTCCCCAAAGGACCAGGGCTCGGAGGCGTGGCTGTTGATCATGGTATGGGCGCGAAACAGCGGGCAAAACGCTGCGATGCTGATCCACCGGGCGAAAAGTTCCGGCGTACAATTACCCACAAATCCGCCGATATCGTATCCGGCAAAAGGCACACCGCTCAGACCCAGGCTGTTTACCAGGCGCACACCAGCCAGCATGTGCGCATCGCTGGATACGTTGTCTCCGGTCCAGATAGCCGCATACCGCTGCACACCGGCAAAGCCCGAACGCGTCAAGACAAAAGGCCGGTTATCTGGTTGCTGTTTTTCCTGTCCTTCCCGCGTACTTCGGGCCATTTGCATGCCGTATACGTTTCTGGCTTTTCGGTGGCTGGCCCCGGCGCCTTCAAAATCAAACTGAACCACATTGGGAAGGGTCTGCCCCCAGGTGGCCGGTTCGTTCATATCGGTCCAAAAGCCATCTACACCCAACTTGGTGTAAAACTTCAATGCCTGCCCCCACCAGGTACGGGCCTCGGGTAAGGTGAAATCCGGGAAGGTACACCAGCCCGGCCATACCTGCCCCTCATAAGGCTTTCCGTCCGGATAGGACACAAACAATCCCTTCGCGCTGCCCTCGACAAAGGACGCGTAGCTCGTGTCGGCTTTTATTCCAGGATCCAGGATGACCACCACCCGAAACCCGCGTTTTTTCAACTGCCGGATCATCTCTGCAGGATCGGGAAAGCGCGCCTTGTCGAAAGTGAAAACCTTGTACGCATCCATGTGGTGGATATCCAGGTAAATGACGTCCCCCGGAATGGCTTTGTCCCGGAAGGTTTCAGCCAGGCGAATGACGTCCTTGTCTGGGTAATAGGAATACCGACACTGCTGGTAACCCAGCGCCCAGCGGGGAGGGAGGGGCGGCGGTCCGGTTAAACTGGCATAGGCCGAGAGAATGGCCGGGAGCGAGCTGTCGTGGAAAAAGTAATAGTCCAAATCGCCATCCTCCGCAGAAAAGTACGAATACCGGTTGTTACCCGCACCAAAATTAAAGGTGGTCCTGTGCGGGTTGTCAAAAAATACCCCGTAGGCAATTCCGTGATGCAGTCCCATGTAAAAGGGAATGGAACAATACAGGGGATCGTCATCGGTACCGTAGGCAAAGTGATCGGTATTCCAATGGGTGTAGGTCTGTCCGTACCGATTCAGCCCACCGTGTTTTTCACCCAGGCCGATGAATTTTTCCCATTCCTGAAGTTTCTTGTAACTGCTTACCTCGGTACCCAGCCAATTGATCCCAAAGTCGGGGTCCTCTTCGCTAATGACCTCTCCATCGGGCGTTTTGAATACCATGGACAGGTTTTTCTTCCCTATCCAAAGTTGAAGTTTACCCGTTCGAAGGATCAAAGAATCATCATTCTCTTCAAACTCAAAGCAGTTTTCCTCCGGACCGATCACCACCGAGTACGGATTGGCCTGCCACGCATTCTGATTACTTACCCGCACGCGGAAGGTGTTTTCCCGAAATACCTGGATTTCAAACCGGGCGTTTGCGGTGGTTCCGTCAATCCCCGTAGGACTGAGGTGGTGGCTTCGGACCTTGCCCGGAACCAGCGGTAGGGAGGAAGTTTTTTTCATGGTTGCTATCGCTGCTGATACCGGTCAATGTAAGCAGGATATTCAGCTTTGAAAAGTACTTTTTGATTCATATCCCCGTATTTTTTGAATTTTTTACCAGCATAACCCACATCCGACCATTCATTTTTTTGTAGGAAAGTTGGAAAAAAGCTACCTTAAATGGATGAAAATTACCTTTATTCTCCTATTGACGCTGCATGCCCTGATCCATTTGCTGGGGTTTTTGAAGGCCTTTGAATGGATGGAACTAAAAGCACTTCCCCTCCACCTTTCCAAAAGCACGGGCCTGCTCTGGCTAATGGCTGGGCTGGGGATGATACTCGTCGTCGTTGCCTACGCCGGGTCCGGTAAAAACTGGTGGTACCTGGCCCTGCTCGTTGCGCTATTCTCTCAGGTGTTGATCTCGCTGTATTGGAGCGAGGCAAAATTTGGGACGCTGCCCAACCTGCTGCTGCTATTGGTAGCCCTGCATGCCTGGTCCATGGATCGGTTTGAACGAAAAGTTGCGATGGAGGTACAGGACTTGTTCCCCTCCGAAGTGACTTCAGGCGGACAGGCGGAGATGCAGCCGTTGGCGGCGCTTCCCGAACCGGTGCAACGCTGGCTGAAGCGTTCGGGCGCCGAAGCTACCCCAATTCCCTCACAGGTCCAGGTCTTGCAGGACTTCGAACTAAAACTGAAACCTGAGCAAACGAATTGGTACCGGGGATCCGCCAGTCAATTCTTTAATCCCCTGGAGCCCGGTTTTGTCTGGTCATTGAACCTATCCATCCTGCCCCTGGTAGCGGTGAAAGGGCGGGATTTACTCCGTCGGGGAAACGGGGAAATGCTGATCAAACTCTGGTCGCTGATTCCATTGGTTGACGAAAAAGACAATCCCAAAATCGACGAAGGCTCCCTGCAGCGATTCCTGGGAGAGCTGGTATGGTTTCCTTCTGCGGCTCGAAGCAGCTACCTCGAATGGGAGCAGTTGGGGCCAAACGAGGCCAAAGCAACGCTGTCCTATTGGGGGCAAAAGGCTACCGGCACCTTTACGTTCGATGATTCCGGAAGATTTTTGCGCTTTCAGACGGAGCGGTATCTGGGTGGGGAGGAAGGTGCCACGCGAAAACCCTGGATTGTGGAGGCCAAGGGCTACCAGACCATGGAGGGTGTGGAACTTCCGGTGCAATGCGAGGCCACCTGGCTGCTGGACGAGGGCCCCTGGACCTGGGCCCGTATCCGCATTCTTTCGGTTACTTATCGTCGGGACGAGGGCGAATCTCCCGCTTGACCAGGTATTCGCCAAACGGTTTCCCCCCGGATTCGTTCACAGGCATCAGGTTATTGGCGAGGGCCGTCGGAAGGGTAATCTTTATTAGTTTAAAATCCCGGTAATTTCCGAGTGGGGGCGGTGGAGTAGGGGAAGCATGGTACTCCAGGTCTTTTGCCTGAAAGGTAACCGCAGACACCTCATCGGGATGGATGGCCTCAAACTGCAAGGCCTCGAATTCCTGAAAATGGTAGGTTTTGTCCGTTGTTTTTCTTTCCAGTTCCAGGTCGTCCTGGGCCTGGACTTGTACCACCAGTAAAAGGGAAAGACAGGTAAGGAGTACACGTGGCTTCATGATCACTTGGGTTTGGTATCGTATGCGCTTAAGCTACGAAATCCGCGCATCAAATCCCAAAAATAGAAAGGAAAAAAGGCAAATTAATTGCTGTTTACCGGTTTCAGGGGCGTACCGTCGGTTATTTTTAGGGGAGAGAGGTTCTGGCTGGTGGAACGATCAGCCGACGAACGGAAATTAAATCGGATAATTTTTGACTTCATCTCAACGATGTGCGTACTTTATGAAAATTCGTTTAGCCAAGCCGGGTCACATGATTTTTCCGAATGCGTATGCCACAACTAACAAGCCCTATCGGGCCCTGGGGCGTCTCTTTTTCTTGCTTGCCCTTCTTTTCTGCCTGTTTTACCAGGGTCAGGCGCAGCGCATCCCCTTGCGGTTTTACCTGGAAAAGGACAGCAGTTCGTATGCCGGGCTGCGGCTGACCGGGCAGGTGTGGATGCGGTACAACCAAAACAACCCCGGCACCTTGATTAACGGCGAACCTTCACCCGGGTTTTTTGATATTTCGGTTCGCCGGCTTCGTTTTCAGACCTACGCACGGATACGGGAAAAAACCAATCTGACCCTGACCCTCGGACAGAACAACATCAACTACCTGACGGCCCGATCGGGTGAAATTCGCTTGCTGGACTTTTATGTGGACCATCGGCTCCACCGGAACCTCACGGTGGGTGGGGGGCAGTCCGGATGGAACGGCACCTCGCGATTCGCTGCGCCCCTGACCAGCAAGTTGCTGACCCTGGATGTATCGCCCTTTTTGATTCCCACGGTCAATCAAACCGACAATACTCTCCGCAAGCTAAGCGCATTCCTGGCGGGTCAGGCCGGTGCCTGGGACTACCGGGTGGTCTTCAGCCGGCCCTATGCGCCGGTAGAAAACACCGCACCTGTCCCCGATTCCCGATTTGCCGGCCTCAAACCGGGCATGCAAACGGCGGCCTATGTGAAATACCAGTTTTTCGAACACGAAAGCCTCCGTCCATTTCATCCCGGGACCTACGATGGCGAGAAAAAAATACTGGCGCTGGGCCTGGGAATTGAAAAGCAAAACCGGGCCATGTGGCACCTAAATGCGGCCTCCGATACGGTTACTTCGGCCATTACCCTGTTTGCAGCGGATATTTTTGGCGAACTCCCGGGATACAACGACAAGGCCTGGACCTTTTACCTGGGCTATTTTTATTACGATTTCGGCCCCAATTACCTGCGGGTAATCGGCTTCAATAACGTGGGGAATGGCACGAATGAACGGGGCACTTTTAGCGGAACGGGCAATGCCTGGCCGGCCATTGGAACGGGACATACCGGTCATTTTCAGCTGGCCCATACCTGGAAAATCCCGGGCAGAACGGAAAAAATCCAGCCCTTTGTCTCCGGGCAGTATTCCGTGTACGAAAAACTCCAGGAACCGGTCCGGTACCTGGAGGGAGGTGTGAACCTGCTTTTTGACGGACAGCGTTCAAAAGTAAGCCTGGCCTTTCAGAACCGCCCGGTATTCGATGCCAACCCGGCAGGTAGTCTGGTGCAGCACCAACGCAGGACGGCAGTTGTTCTGCAATACCAGCTGCGGCTGGAATAAGGCCCGTTTCCCTACGGTAAAAATACCATCCGGAGGGATCCATAAATCGGGTCCTCCCGGATGGCGGCGTGCGCATTACTCGTTAACCCATTCGTTGTTTTCCCGGTTGACGTCTGCCAGGCGCAGGGAAGGGTCGATGGAAAGGTTCCGCACCGCAGCTACCGGCCGATCCAGTTGCAGCTCCATGCTCCGGTGGGTCCAGGGCCATTTGTGGACCTGCGTGATTTCCGGAAAGCCGGCTTCGGAGTTTTTTCCGCCCCGCATCATTTCCAGGGGGAGGTAGATGGTTTCCTGCTCTCCATCCCGGTACGTCACCACCAGATCGATGGGCATGGGCATCCGCCCTTTCCTTTCCAGTAGGATCTTCGTCTTGCCGTTTTCTTCGCTTACGGAGGCAATGGCATAATCGATGGTATTGGTGGTATACACCCAGTATTCCTTAAACCAGTCGAGTTCCAGCCCGCTGGCTTTTTCCATCACCCGCGTGATGTCGTTGGCATTCGGATGCCGGAATTTCCATTGATCCCAATACTGCAACATGGCACGATCCCGTACCTCTTCCCCGATGATATAGCCCATTTGGGAAAGGAATAGGGCTCCTTTGGAATAGGCGGCCACGCCGTAGGCGGTATTCGTATGGTAATGGTCGGCATGGGTGGCCATGGGTTCTTCCAGGCCGGACTGCACCAGTCGCTCGTAACTGGCGTAGGCGCCCCGCTGGGGAAAGTCGGACGGTTCCTCCGAGAAAATGGCTGCCATGCACCGGTTGCTTGCAAAGGTGGTAAATCCTTCGTCCATCCAGGGGTAGAGCGATTCGTTGGACCCCAATACTCCCTGAAACCAGCTGTGGGCCAGTTCGTGCACCATCACCCCCACCAGGCTTCCCAGCGTACGGTGTCCGGTAATCAAGGTGGACATGGGGTATTCCATGCCGCCGTCTCCGCCCTGTACCACCGAAAACTGCCGGTAGGGATACTCCCCGTAGTGTTCGCTGAAATACGCCATGGCTTTTTCGGTATACTCCTGTAGCGCAGCCCAGTTTTTTTCGGTCTTGGAGTTTTTTTCGTAGAAAAAATGCAGGGTGATTCCGTTGTCCATCTGCCGGGTATCGTGGGTAAATTCCGGATCCGCCGCCCACATAAAATCGTGTACCCGCGGTGCGTAAAAATGCCAGGTACGGGTGGATTCGTCCGTTTCGGGCACGGTCTGTCCTGCGCTTTCGTATCCGTGGCCGATTTCCGCTGCATTTTGCAGGTAGCCGGTACCACCCAGTACATAGGCTTTGTCCAGGGTGATTTTCACGTCAAAATTACCCCAGGTGCCGTAAAACTCCCGCCCGATGTAGGCATGCGCATGCCAGCCCTGTTCGTCGTAATTGGCCAGCTTGGGGTACCATTGGGCCATGCTGTACCGAATACCTTCGGCATTGTCCCGTCCGGCCCTGCGCACCTGAAGGGGCACCTGCGCCTCAAATTCCGACTCAAATAGAACCGTGCTGTTTGGCAAAATGGGCTCCGGCAGGTCCACTTCCAGAATGGTCCCCACTTCCTCCATCGACACGGGCTGTCCGTTCATGTGCAGACGCTTGACGCGCATGTAGCCGATTTCCTCCGGTCGCAGGTTCAAAATACGCTCGCCCACTCTCCGGTCGGGGTCTGCGATGCTTCGGGATCGTTCGTCCATCATGCTGTTGGGCTGAAAGGCATTGTAATACAAATGAAAAAACACCCGCCGCAGGGTATCCGGAGAATGGTTGGCGTAGGCGATGGTCTGGGTGCCCGTGTAGCGGTTGGTAGCAACATCCATGTCCACGTCCATCTGGTAGTTGATGGATTGTTGCCAGCGCTGGGACTGCCCATTCACCGAGGACCCGACAAAGGCCAGGCAAAGCGCCAAAAGTGAAAAAGACGAGAATTTTTTCATGCGTAGTTTCGTTTTTGCCCCAAAATAAAGCAAATTATGCCAGCGGCCAAACCGTTTGTTTAATTCTAAGGTTGTTCTTAGCGAGTGGCCTGTTTTGAGAGCTAGGATAGGCAGCCGGAAACTCATCGAAACTACCGAAAAAAAAAGCAGGGAAAGCAGCGCCGGTCAATGCCGGCCTGACTGGAACCGGAAAGGTTTAATCGACCTTTTGCTGCCGATCGCCTCATTCCGCCGGATAATTGCGTATGTTTGGAGGCATTCGCCATCCCATGCGGAAGCAGCGATGCGCAGATCAACTTACGGAAATGAGAGCGAACAACCATGACGAAAAATAAGGCTTTTTGGCGGCTGCTTCTGGCCCTATCGCTGACCGTTTTTTTTGCAGTGATTTGGGAAGGTTTGCGGTTTAATTACGATTTCGAAAATTTTTTCCAGCAGGACGACCCGGACTTGGCCTTTTACCAGGAATACCGCTCGACCTTTGAAAACGACAACGATTACCTGTTGCTTGCCTTGGGGAACACGCCTACTATTTACGATAGCCTTTTTCTGGAGAGGGCCCTGGCCCTGGAAAAAGAACTTGCCGCGCTGCCGGGAGTGGAGTCAATGGTTTCGCTGTTGCAGCAGGAGGAGCCGCTGATCGGACCCTTTGGCGTCCGCTTTCGTCCCATTCTGGATTGGTCGTCCCGGGAAGCCCTCGAAAAGTCCGCGCAGCGCCTCTCGGAAGACGATCAATGGAGCGGAAACCTGCTCAGTGACTCGGATGAATACCTCTTGCTGCTCCTAAAAAATAAGCAATTGATCGGAAAAGAGGCAGGGGATTCCCTGTATGTCGCCATCGAATCGGCCGTTAGTTCTTCGGGTATTCCGGATTACCGGATGGCTGGTAAGATCAAGGCGCAGGGGGTGTTTGTCGACTTGCTCCAAAAGGAATTTTCGCTGTTCATGGGTCTGGCAGGCCTCTGGGTGCTCTTTCTGCTGTGGGTACTGTACCGTAGTTGGTGGGCGGTTTTGCTCCCCTTTGCCATTATCGTGCTGGGAATTTTCTGGGCAGGGTCCTTTCTGCTAGCCACCGGTGGGGAATTGGACGTGATGCTGGTCATGCAGCCCCCGATATTGATGGTGATCGGGCTGAGCGGACTGGTGCATTTTTTGAATCATTACCAAAACTCCCTGCGCAGCGGTATGCCCAAGGAGGCGGCCGTGGCGTCCATGAGCAGGGAGTTGACCCTTCCCGTATTTTTGACGGCACTTACCACTTCGCTGGGCTTTGTTTCCTTGTATTTTACCCAAATCACCAGTTTACGTTGGTTTGGACTCTACACGGGTTTGGGTGTGCTTTTCTTGTTTTTGGCCCTGGTCACGATCCTTCCCTGGGCGCTGTATGCCTTTCCCCCGCTAGCCTCTTCCCAAAACCACCGCTGGGCCCGACGCTGGGACAAGGCGCTTCAACAGGTCTATGACCAACTACGGGAGAACAAGGCGGGTATTAGCCTGGGCTTTATCGGCCTCAGCCTGCTGGCCGGTTGGGGTATGGCTCGCATACAAACCAACGGATACATCGTAGACAGCTTGCCGGAGGATCACCCGCTCAAGGAAGATTTTACCTTTTTCGACGAGGTTTTCGATGGGTCCAAGCCGCTGGAAGTATCTCTTCGCATCAAGGATCCCGGGCGGGACCTCTTTGACTATGCCGTACTGCAGGAAATCGAAAGGCTGGAAAACTTCATCCAGGAGAACTACGAAACGGGGAATGTGCTGTCTCCACTCACCCTGGTCAAAGCCGTTAACAAAGCGCAAAATGGAGGAAATCCCAGGGCCTTTGCCTTGCCTTCGGAAGGCGGATTCGAACGGATGGCCCCCATGTTGGATCGATGGATTCGGGAAAACGATCGGGAATTGTGGACGGATAGCCTGGATGCCGGGAGGATTTCTGCCCGCAGCCCGGATAACGGAAGCTACCTGGGGCACCGCCAACACGAGCGGCTGGCGGATTTTGTGGACCGGGAGTTGGACCCGGACTTGCTGCAGGTGCGGCTTACGGGAACTTCCTTTTTGATCGATAAAAGCCACGAACAAGTGACAGAGAAAGTATTTGCCGGCTTGGGTTTTGCCTTTTTTCTGGTGGCGTTGATCGTGGGACTACTTTACCGGTCCTGGCGGGTAGCCCTGATCGCCATGGTGCCCAATATCGTGCCGCTCATTTGGGTAGGCGGGGTGATGTTTGTACTGGGCATTGATTTTAAGCTGTCCACTTCCATAGTTTTTGCGATTGCGTTTGGCATTGCCGTGGACGACAGCATTCATTTTATGAGCAACCTGCGCATGCTACTGGAAAAGGGGATGGGCCTGAAAGAAGCCGTTCGGCGGACCTTTCTGACCACCGGGAAGGCGATTATCCTCACCACGCTGATTCTTTCCTCCGGTTTTTTGGTGCTGGCATTCAGCGAGCTGGAGATTCCCTGGTTTACGGGGGTTCTGGTAAGCCTGTCGCTTTTGTTTGCCCTGCTGGCCGACCTGCTGTGGTTACCGCTTTTGTTGCGGCCGCTACAAAAACACCTGCACAACCGCTTCGGGGCTATCAATCCGGAAAAGCAAACGATGCGGAAATAGGGTAGTGGTCCGAATAATCCACCTCCCGATGGGTTCGGAACTGGAGTACTTGCAGGGGAGCACTGAAAAAGATATTGTCGATCCGCAGAAAAAACAGCACCTTGTTGTAGGTAAATCCAAAGCCCCGGCCCATTTCCTCGAAGGCATTTTTCAGCAATTTTTTAAAACTGAAATAGGTATAGCTGTAAGGTATATCGTTAAAATCCCCTGCAAGGATTACCGGGTGGGGGCTGTTCTCGATGTGCTCTTTCAGGATACGTGCCTGAGCAGCGCGCAGGTGAATGCCATGCTTGAGTTTTTTGATGGTGCTTCGGTATTGGTTTTTGATTCCCCTTAGGTTGTCCAGATCAGCGGCACGGATATTCATGGATTCCAGGTGGGTGTTGTATACCCGGATCGTATCCTTGTCGATCTTGATATCGGCAAACATGGCTCCGTTGTTTCGTTTGTTGTCAAATACCTTCCCGCTATTAATAATGGGAAACTTGCTAAAAATCGCAATGCCGAAGGATTTTTTTTTCGGATTTCCATCCACCGGCAAAAAGGCATGCTCGTAGGTTCCTTCGTTGCTTAGGATCTTTAGCGCATTTTTCGAAGGCGTGGTATAGTCCTGGTAGAATTCCTGAAAACACTTGATATCGGCGGGATTGTCCCGGGCCCATTGCACCGAATTCAGGATCAATTCCTCATTGGTATGCCCCCAGTTATTGTTGAAAAGCATGGCGTTGTAGCTCAGGATCGAAAACCCCTCGGTGGTGCGGTCCGGGGTATTCCATTGAAAGGTGACGGATAGAAATTTCCAGCCAATGAGCAGGGCGAGAAGGGGAAAGACCATCAGCCGTAACCTCCCAAACAGTAATAAAAAAACCAGAAAAAGGTTTAGCAGCAAAAAAACAGGAATCAGCAGGGAGAACAATCCGGAATACCCCCAATTTTCCGGAGATACATACACGCTGAAAAATAGCAATAGGGAAACAAAAAAGATGATGCCAATGATAAGCCGCATAAGATCGCTGTTAATTCGACACAAATTGGGAAAAAAAACCTATACCGAATAAAAGAAATCCGTTTTTTTTGCCGGCGATCGCGAAATTATCCCCGGATGCGTTAGTAGTTTTGCACCGCTGAAAAACGCTGCCTTGCGCCCGATGAAGGCCGACCGATGAAGCCTGCAGGGTGGATAATTAACGGTTTTATAATCCTGGGAGGTGGTAGGGTAGAAAAAAAATACATAAATTAGGATGAAATTAACCCTTTGTTCACATGCGTATAGATAACTACAATCTTTATTATTCCCTTAGCCTCGCGTTGGCCTTGCTTCTTTTTTCTTGTTCCGGTCCCAACACCAGCTCCGAGTCGGACGCATCTACCGAAGTGGCCGCCACTACCGGGGAGGAACGAGCCAGTCCCTTGAAGTCCATTTCAGGAAAAATTGGTGACAAAACCATTGCCGTGCAATACGGTTCACCCGGCATTAAAGGACGGGAAATTTGGGGCGATTTGGTTCCTTACGGGGAAGTATGGCGAACGGGAGCCAATGAGGCCACCTATATCAGCCTGGAAGCGGACGTACTGGTGGAGGGAGAGCCTTTGCCAGCAGGAAAATATTCCCTGTTTACCATCCCGCGGGAAGACGAGCCCTGGACGGTTATTTTGAATTCCGAGTGGGACCTTGAACACGGGCACTTCCAGTACAAGGAAGAACATGACGTGCTCCGCGTAGACGTTACGCCCACCTGGGTGGACGAAAGTCAGGAATGGCTGTCCATCGAACTCGTTTCGGACGGGCTGCACGTGAAATGGGAAAAACTCGTCTTGCCGATCACCATTGAATGAAATACGTCGGATTCTTTTTTTCCCTGACCCTCACCCTTTTGGTGGCCGTAGGCCTGTCCATCAACCTGGCCGGGCTTCCGCCATTGGTAGGCGTTTTTGACCCTTTCCGGGGGGTTTGGCAAAATACCTACAGTGAAGATCGGAATCCCCAAGAATCCCTCGAACTGGAAGGCCTGACGGCTCCCGTAGAAGTCAGTTACGATGCGCACCTGGTGCCCCACCTGTTTGCCGAAAACGAGACCGACCTATTTCGCGCACAAGGCTATGTTACGGCCGCCCACCGGCTGTGGCAAATGGAATTTCAGGTTCGCGCAGCCGAGGGCCGTCTCTCCGAGGTGGTGGGCGAAATGGCCCTGCCCTACGATCGGGAAATGCGGCGAAAGGGACTGGCCTTTGGTGCGGAGACGAAACTGGCCTTTTTGGAGCGTACGGACCCGGAACTGATTGCCCTGATGCAGGCGTATGCCGAGGGCGTAAACGCCTACATAACGCAGCTGGATCCTGGCAAACTTCCCATCGAATACAAATTGCTCGATTACCGGCCCGAGCCCTGGAGTCCGTATAAATCCCTGGTATTTTTGATGAATATGGCCGAAACCCTGTCCGGCGACAGTGATTTTGCCTATACCAATTTCCGAAACCTATTTGGTGAATCCTGGATGCAAAACCTGTTTCCCGAGTATCCGGAAGGCGTGGTTCCGGTGGTTTCCAAAGAACGCTGGGGATTTCGGGCAGGAAGTCCGCGCCCTCCCCGCCTGAGCTATCCCGATAGCGACCTGATTTCGAAGGCGCTGCCTGGAAAAGAACCCGGCTACGGGTCAAACAACTGGGCGGTCTCGGGTAGCAAAACCGCCTCTGGCAACCCCATCCTGGCCAATGATCCCCATTTGGCACTCAACCTTCCATCATTGTGGTATGCCATCCAACTCAGTACGCCCGAATTCTCCGTAAAGGGCGGGAGTTTGCCCGGTGCCCTGGGTGTGGTCATTGGCTTTAACGAACACATGGCCTGGGGGCTGACCAACGCCGACCGGGACGTGAAAGATTGGTACAAAATCACCTTCAAAGGCAGCTCGCGGAAAGAATACCTTTACAACGGGCAATGGATCCAAAGCACCACCCGGCTGGAAACCATAGGGATCAAGGGGCAAAGCGATTACATCGACACCGTGATTTACACCCACTACGGGCCCGTGGTGTACGACAAAAACTTCATGACAGAAAAAAAGCCTGTGGATTTTGCCTTGAAATGGACGGCATTCGAGCCCTCAAACGAGCAGCGAACGTTTATCCAGTTGAATAAAGGAAGGAATCACGCCGATTTCCTGGAGGCCATTTCGAGCTATGTTGCACCGGCACAGAACTTTGCCTTTGCTGCTGCCGATGGCGACATCGCCATGGCAGTACAGGGAAAATTCCCCATCAAATGGAGGGGGCAGGGGAAGTACCTGATGGATGGCAGCAATCCCGATTTTGAGTGGAAGGGCTGGATTCCCGATGCCCATCAACTGCGGGAAATGAACCCGGAAAGGGGATTTGTGCAGTCCGCCAATCAGCACAGCGCCTCCGACAATTACCCCTATTACGTTTTTGCGGACGCCTACGAGTACCACCGAAACCGGCGCATTGACCAACGTCTGTCCGAAATGGAGGACATCACGGTGGAACACATGATGGAATTGCAGGTGGATAATTTTGACATGCATGCCTCGGAAACCTTGCCTTTTTTGCTGGAATCCCTGGATAGCAGCCACTATACCGCGCCAAATTTGAAGTGGATCGAAAAATTGCAGGCCTGGGAGTACCAGGCCAATCCCGACCTGGCGGCGCCCGCGCTGTTCACGTCCTGGTGGCGCCACCTGGAATCGGAACTCTATGGAAGTTGGGATAGCAAGGGGCTTCCGATCGTCTATCCTGCCAAATACGTACTTTCCTCCCTGCTTCAAACCGCGCCGGCGGCTCCCTGGTTTGATAACCCGGCCACGGAAGAACAGGAGACCGCCACCCACTGGGTCAATGCTGGTTTTGAAGCCATGATTCAGGAGATGGAAGCAAGGGAGGTTCTCCCGGACTCGCTCAATTGGGCCACCTACAAAGGAACGGTCATCGCCCATTTGATCCCGAATTTCCGTTCTTTCAGCAAAAAAGACCTGCCGGTAGGCGGTGGCCGCAATATTGTCAATGCCACCAGCGATGACTGGGGCCCTGGTTGGCGGATGGTGGTGGAAATGGGCGAACCCATACAGGCCTACGGCGTATATCCGGGAGGTCAGTCGGGAAACCCCGGAAGCCGCTTTTATGCCAATCTGGTAGGTAAATGGGCTTCGGGTGAGTACCTGCGCATTGATTTGCGAACCGCTTCCGATAGGGAAGGAATCCTTTTCAAAACAACCTTCAAACCGGATTGAGATGCGCGTAGTGATACAGGTACTGCTAAGTGGATTGATCGCCTATTTATTCGGCGGATACTGGCCCTACTGGGTCATCATGGTCGGGATTGCCGGTCTGGCACTCTGGCTAAAGGGGCCTGCCTTTCATTCATTTATCGGGGGGGCACTGGGCGTTGGCCTGGTCTGGCTGCTGGTTCCCCTGCTCACCTGGTCCGCATCCGGATCCGATTTGCCTGATCAGGTTGCGGAAATCATGGGCATGCAAAACGGCCTGGTGTTGGCGGGAATTACCGCCGTGATGGGGTTTCTGATAGGCGGAACCAGTGCACTGACAGGAAACCTGCTCGGAAAGCTGGTCCAACGAAACAAGTTTTACTAAAATTTGCCGGATACCCGGGGGGTGCAGACAGCCGGTTTTTTGGCGATATGCTGCTTCTTTTGTCCCGGTTTTCGGGATTAATCGGTCTCTTTGCCCGATATTGGCGCCTGCTTGCTTTTCAACATTCGGGACGGGGCCGCGGCTGCGTATTTTACCCGCATTCGATCCGGCCGGATTCGCTCTGCGGTTTTTTTTTAAGGCTTTTTTTAGTAAATTAGTCCATCATTTCATCGTTTTTATCGAACCCTATACGAACTCTTTTTCTACCAACAAGCAATCGTACGACATGTCAAAAACCATCATTGTCTCCAATAGATTACCCATCAGCCTTCAACACAAAAACGGAAAGTTTGAATTCAAACCCAGCGCAGGAGGATTGGCAACCGGTTTGGGGTCTATTTACAAGGAAGGAGAAAATATCTGGATCGGCTGGCCCGGAAATGACGTAGCGGACGAAAGCCAGCGGCTGGAAATCGTGGACGAGCTGAAAAAGCTAAAAATGGCGCCGGTGTTTCTAACCAAACAGGACGTGGAGTTGTATTACGAGGGGTTTAGCAACGAGACCATTTGGCCGGCTTTTCATTATTTCACCCAATACATCAATTACGAAGACGCGTATTGGGAAGCCTATTGTCGGGTAAACCAGAAGTTTTGCGATGCCATCCTGGCCAAGGCCGATGCCGAGGACACCATCTGGGTGCACGATTACCAATTGCTGCTGTTGCCCATGATGCTCCGGAACAAGCTGCCAAAAGCCACCATTGCCTTTTTTCAACACATTCCCTTTCCTTCCTACGAAATCATCCGCATGCTTCCCTGGAGAAAACAGTTGCTCGAAGGAATGGTCGGATCCGATCTGATCGGGTTTCATACCTACGACGACATGCGGCACTTTCTCAGCGCCGTTGGGCGAATTCTGGGGCTTTCGAACGAAAGCGGATTCATCCAGGCAGACAACCGCCTGGTCAACGTGGATTCCTTCCCCATGGGCATTGATTACGATAAATTTGCCAAAGCCGCCGTCAGCAAGAAAACACAGCGCACGGTCACCAAATTTATGGAGATGCTTGGGGACCAGAAATTGCTGATTACCATCGACCGCCTGGATTATTCCAAAGGCATTCCCCAGCGAATCAAGGCCTTTGACTTGCTGCTGGAAGACCACCCCGAATACCACGGCAAGGTATCCATGATCATGGTGGTGGTACCTTCCCGGGACCGGGTGAAATCGTACCAGGAACTAAAGGAGGAAATCGACACCCTCGTCGGCAGCATCAACAGCAAGTATTCCACCCTGAACTGGGTGCCGGTGCATTATTTTTACCGCAGTTTTCCATTCAATGAGCTGAGCGCCTTTTATACCATGTCCGACATTGCCCTGGTTACCCCCCTTCGGGACGGGATGAACCTGGTTTGCAAGGAGTTTGTTGCCAGCAAAACCAACAAACAGGGCGTCCTTATCCTGTCCGAAATGGCGGGTGCCAGCAAAGAACTGGTGGATGCAATTCTGGTCAATCCAAACGATCAGGAAGGGGTGAAGAATGCAATCGTGGAGGCCTTAACCATGGATCCTGAGGAGCAGGAGTTGCGCATCAGTTCCATGCAAAGCAGCCTGAAGAAATACGATATCTTTCAGTGGGTCAAGGTATTTATGGATCGACTGAAACATGTTAAAGAGCGGCAAACGGATCTGGAATCCAAGGCCATGGATCAAAAGATAACGAAGCAAATGATCGCTGCGTTCAAGTCCGCCCAGCGCCCCATCGTATTTCTGGATTACGACGGCACGCTGGTAGGCTTTAAAAGCCGCCCGCAAGATGCCTTTCCGGACGAAGAATTGCTCGGGCTGATCGAAGCCCTTTCGCAGGTCTGCCAGGTGGTGATCATCAGCGGCCGGGATAAGGAAACGCTCGGTAAATGGTTTCGCGGACAGCAGGTAGACATGATTGCCGAACACGGCGTCTGGCTCAAAAAGAAGGATCAGGACGGAGATTGGGCCCTGTATGCCGATGTGGACGATAGCTGGAAAGAAGACATTCGCCAGGTAATGGAGTATTACGTACTGCGTACGCCGGGTGCTTTTATCGAAGAGAAACACCATTCCCTGGTTTGGCATTACCGCAAAGTGGAAAGTGGCCTGGGAGACCTGCGGATGCGGGAACTCTTCAGTCACCTGAAATACATGGCGCGTGGGCATAACCTGCAGGTGTTGGAAGGAAACATGGTTTTGGAAATCAAGCGGCCCGATATCAACAAAGGCCGGGCCGCGCTGGCCATGATGCGGGGAGAAGAATACGACTTTGTGATGGCTCTGGGGGATGACTGGACCGACGAAGATACCTTCAAAGCCATGCCCAAAACGGCCTACACCATCCGGGTAGGCTATGCCTATACCCAAGCCAATTACAACGTCAAAAACCCCACCGAAGTACGCGGCCTGCTAAAAAACCTGATCGATTGATGGCGGGATGGTGCGCTCCGGTGCTACACCCGTAGCGTATCGCCCTGCCAGTCTTGAATCGCTTTTTTGATTTGGCGTGGACTTAGCTTTTCCCCAATTGCCCGGTCCATCAGCGGGATGAGTTCCCTGCCACTGGCAAAGCGAAGGGCGATGATTTGCCCCATGGTTAACTTTTTTTCCTGGTGGGTAAAGGGTTTTCCGGTGAGCTGAAAGTAACGCAGCCGCATTTCCAGGCGAATGATCCGATTTTGGTTTTTCAGCGCATAAATCCGGGAAATAACGGGCAGTAAAAAGAGAATAGCGGCGACCAATACCAGGTAGAGTTCGCGCAGCCAATCTCCTCCGGCAGCGAACACCTCGGCCAGGTTCCAAAACGACCAGGAGAGTAAAATCAACGTAAGTGGGGTCACCACGTAGTGATGCAGGGGGTAATACCGGGTATGGTTAGCGTAGTTTTGCATACGTGAAAAATTTAGCAATACAAGAAAACAGCCGTCCTGGCTTCAGAAAAAACCAGTCTCGGAACGAAAGTAAGAAATGTCAGGGAAGAATTGACTCCTTTTGGATTAAAATTGATCATTCCATGCGGTGGACTTCGACAGGCTCAGCCCACGGGGACGCCGATGCCTGAGCTTGTCGAAGGCGGAGGCATGAAAGGATGTTGTCACAGGGCTACACCCTGGGCTGAGGTATTCCGCGCCTTCCGCGCAAAGAATTCAACCCGCTTATATTTCCTTATATGCCTTCTATGGTTCAAAAAAAATGGATGGAACCATAGAAGGGCATATAAGATCATATAAGTTGGTTTTTGGGTGGGGGATGATTTTTTTTTCGATTGATGGTGGTATTTCGCGCTTTCAGCGCTTGGGGTATCGGTCTGCCTATCGATCACAGGGCTTCACCCTGTGCTGTGGTGTGGCGCGCTTTCAGCGCTAAGATTTCACCCCGCTTGTATTTCCTTATATGCCTTCTATGGTTCAAAAAAATGGATGGAACCATAGAAGGGCATATAAGTTGTTTTTTGATGAGGGGCGGTTCTTTTTTACCAGAAGCCCGTTCGTCTCGAAAAACCAGGCACCATCACTAGTCGATTCAACCCCTTCCGGGGTTGGGGGTAGTTTATGGTCACCGAGCCGTGGGTTGCACCCACGGTTATTTTGGTTCAGGCCCTTCAGGCCTGCTTTTGCGGAGCGCATGATCAATAGTCGGAAAGAGCCGATATGAAAATAAACGTTGTTTTAGCCCCATCCGCTGAAGTGAACTCCGTTACCACTTCCCCCAAAAAAAGCTACAAGTCGACTCCGAATCCTTCCGCGCAAAGAATTCACCCCGCTTATATTTCCTTATATGCCTTCTATGGTTCAAAAAAATGGATGGAACCATAGAAGGGCGTATAAGTTGTTTTTTGATGAGGGGCGGTTCTTTTTTACCAGAAGCCCGTTCGTCTCGAAAAACCAGGCACCATCACTAGTCGATTCAACCCCTTCCGGGGTTGGAGGTAGTATATGGTCACCGAGCCGTGGGTTGCACCCACGGTTATTTTGGTTCAGGCCCTTCAGGCCTGCTTTTGCGGAGCGCATAATGAATAGTCGGAAACAGCCTATATGAAAAAAAACGTTGTTTCAGCCCGATCCGCTGAAGTCAATTCCGTTACCACTTCCCCCAAAAAAAGCTACAAGTCGACTCCGAAGCCGTCCGCACAAAGAATTCACCCCGCTTAGATTTCCTTATATGCCTTCTATGGTTCAAAAAAAAATGGATGGAACCATAGAAGGACATATAAGATCATATAAGTTGGTTTTTGGGTGGGGGATGATTTTTTTTCGATTGATGGTGGTATTTCGCGCTTTCAGCGCTTGGGGTATCGGTCTGCCTATCGATCACAGGGCTTCACCCTGTGCTGTGGTGTGGCGCGCTTTCAGCGCTAAGATTTCAACCCGCTTAGATTTCCTTGTATGCCTTCTATGGTTCAAAAAAAAAATGGATGGAACCATAGAAGGACATATAAGATCATATAAGTTGGTTTTTGGGTGGGGGATGATTTTTTTTTCGATTGATGGTGGTATTTCGCGCTTTCAGCGCTTGGGGTATCGGTCTGCCTATCGATCACAGGGCTTCACCCTGTGCTGTGGTGTGGCGCGCTTTCAGCGCTAAGATTTCAACCCGCTTATATTTCCTTATATGCCTTCTATGGTTCAAAAAAATGGATGGAACCATAGAAGGGCGTATAAGTTGTTTTTTGATGAGGGGCGGTTCTTTTTTACCAGAAGCCCGTTCGTCTCGAAAAACCAGGCACCATCACTAGTCGATTCAACCCCTTCCGGGGTTGGAGGTAGTTTATGGTCACCGAGCCGTGGGTTGCACCCACGGTTATTTTTGTTCAGGCCCTTCAGGCCTGCTTTTGCGGAGCGCATGATCAATAGTCGGAAAGAGCCGATATGAAAATAAACGTTGTTTTAGCCCCATCCGCTGAAGTCAACTCCGTTACCACTTCCCCCCAAAAAAAGCTACAAGTCGACTCCGAAGCCTTCAGCGCAAAGAATTCACCCCGCTTAGATTTCCTTGTATGCCTTCTATGGTTCAAAAAAAATGGATGGAATCCTATAAGGGCATAGAAGTTTTTTTGTCCATCGCGCTCAGACCTACTGAGCCCAACGGTCCAAGCAGGTTCCCCTAGAGGTTGTTGTAATACTTGATTTTTTCGTTGAGTTGTTTGAAATCGAGTTTGCCGCCGCTTTCCTTCAACTGGCTCATAATGGCCAATGCCCGGTTGAGCTGGCTGTTTGGGTTCTTTACTGTTCCGGTCAGGTAAATCAGGCTGCGCTGCTTGCCCTTGGTCAGGGCACGAAAAAGCCGGTGAAATTCCTCGTCCTGCTCCAGCAATACCTGCAGTGGTTCGGGAACCGGATGCCCGTATTCGGATGCATCCGAGACCAACTGCACCCGCACCTGCACGCCGGGGTTTAAGTCCAACGCAGTTCTGGTTTTCTTATTCACCAGTAGGTACCAATACTCCTTGCCTTTCATCAGCGCTGCGGGAAAGTCGACCGCGCCGTTGAGTGTGCACCGCACGCGCTTGTTTCCCGCTTTGGTCAATTCTTTCACCACCTCCTCCGGTACGGGCAGGTGAAATTGCCAGAGATTTGAATCAAAACGGCAAAGCTCGGCGGTAAATTCCCTTGTCATGGCCCCGGGTCGGTTGGGCGGTTGATCCAGTCGGCCAGCTTTTCCATGACCGGCTCGTGAAAGGTTTCTTCCAGGCTACCGTATTCGGATACAGCCCCGGTAGGCGCTTGTTGAAACAAGTGATTCAAGTCCTCGAACTGGTGGACTTCCACCCGTTCCAGGCCCATTTCCTTCAGGGCCTGTGCATTTACTGCGGCGTTGACCTGCCGGTCTTTCTTGCCAAAAGCCACCCAGGCGGGCACCTGGATTTGTTTGATGTACTGCTGCGGTTCCATTTTGATGAACGCAAAAAACCAGCCCGAGGTCATGGGCGCATACTGCTCCCAGAGCTTTTCTTTTTCTTTTTTCCGGGCGCTGCTGTCTGCGGTGGGCGAGACAAAATGGGTTTCCAGCAGGGGAAGAAGCGCCTCCCGGGCCGCTTCCGGATCGGGGGCCTCTTTGATGGCTTGGTACAGTTGCCGATTGATTTTCGTTTGCTCTTGTGCCAGTTCCTCCGAGGCTCCGCTGCCCCGTACCAGATCGTAGGTCTGCTGCGCCATGAGTGCATCGATGGAAACGACCGGCGGTGCCAGGGCAGCGATAAACGACAAGTCCGTTCGTTGTTCGGCAGCCATCATCCAGGCAATCAGTCCGCCTTCGCTGTGACCGACCACTCCCAGACGCAGGGTATCGATTTTTTCAAGGCCTTTCAGTCGGGCCAGCCCTGCCCAGGCATCGCTCGCAAAATCCGCCGTTGTTGCCTCCTCAAAGTTGCCCTCTGATTCTCCCACACCCCGATCGTCGTAGCGCAACACGATGATTCCCTGCCGGGTCAGGTAATCGGCCAGCACCCAAAAGGGCTGGTGGGAAAAGATCTCGCTGTTGCGGTTTTGCGGACCCGAGCCGCTTACCAGCACCAGGCCCGGAAACGGGCCGGGACCTGCCGGGATGGTCACGGTACCTTGCAAGAGAATACCGGCTGCCTCGTTTACAAAACCGGTGCGAAGGATTTCATAAGGGAAGGGCCCCTCCGGCGTTTGCGGACGACGAAGGGAGACCGTTTCTTCTCCTGCGAAGGGCGTCAATGTCAGGGGAAATTCCATGCCAGCTTGCCGAAAGGTCCCCTGTATCGCCTGTCCCAGCAGCACCCCTTCGTAGCTGCCCCGGATGGCTTCGATTTGCAGGTAGAGCAAGTTGCCGTTTGCTTGTACCTCGGACAGGGGGATCCCGCGGGCATTTTGCTGTGGGCTATCCATGCTTCCTTTCCAGACCGAATCGGCCCATTGGAAGTGGAAGTGCAGTGGGAGCTTTTGCAGGCCTACATCCAGCTCTCCCTTCCAGGAGCCGCTGATATCGGGGCTTTGGGCAAACGCAACCATGCAGCTACCGGCCAGCAAGAGGCAGGATAGCAGGCGCCTCGCGAAAAACGCCGCTTGCGGTCGTGAAAACGAGCAAAGCTGCGCAAAGGCAGGATTATTCCGTGGCCGCTGGGATTTCATTTCTTGGAATCAGGTTGAGCATGGCTTGTCCGTTGTCCCGGTAGATGGCTTCGTTGATGGAATAAAAATACGCTCCTTTTTTGGAGGAAGACTTATCCTTCTCCCCCTTTTTCGTGAGGATTTTGCTGGACAGCAGTTTTCGGGTAAAATTGCGTTTGTCGATTTTGGTATCGAAGAGCCCTTCGTACAGCGCCTGCAGCTGGGGCAGCGTGAATTTTTCCGGCAACAGTTCGAAAAGGATGGGGTGTAGCGCCGCTTTGTAGCGCAGGCGGTTCAGGGCCATTTGGACCATTTCTTCGTGGTCAAAAATCAATTGCGGCAATTCTTTCATCAAAAACCAACGGGCGTGGAAATCGTCGTTGATTTGCCGTTCGTATTTTTCGATGTCGATCAGGGCCATGTACACCACGCCAACCACCCGCTCTACCGGGTCGCGGTTGGGGGAGCTAAAGGTGTGCATTTGTTCCAGGTACACGTTTTCCAGACCGGTCAGTTGTTTCAGGATGCGGACAGCCGCTTCATCCAGGGATTCCCGGGGCTGCAGGAATCCCCCCATCAGGCTCCATTTTTCCTTTTCCGGGGCAAATCCCCGCTGCACCATCAGCAATTTGTAGTCTTTGCCATCAAACCCCAAAATTATGCAATCCACAGCCACCAATATCCGGGTCTGATTGGAGTATTTTATCATTTTTGTATGGATTAATTCGCTCGCAAATTCCTTTTTACCGCTAGATTCGATGTGCAGCAGTTGGTTTCCAGCGGTTCCCATTAGTACTTAAAACTCCTGCATTGATACTATCCTCGAGTAAGTTTAACCATTTTTTTTTCGATTGTCAATCTCCGGTAGCCAAAAGCCAGGAAATTACCGGGCGGGAATGAATGATTACCTTTGGGCGGGAGCGACACCCCCTGTCAACCAAGTATTGGCGAATCGGTACAGGGAGCATCTTTTGCAAGGAGCCTGTGGACGTAATTTTTTTAAATCCGCTATTGCACTGAATAAAGGCCTGGAACGGTTTGGACACGGCCCTGCTAATTCGGCGCGCCATCGATAGGGTCATTTCGACTGCCGATCAAGGGATGGTATTCTTACAGGAATACCGCTTGCGTCGCCCGTACACGGTAGGTTCAACCCCTTTCGGGGTTGGGAGGTACCTGCTTGCATTATCCTTGGGTTGCATCCACGGTTAGGATTGTTCAGGCCCTTCAGGCCTGGACCGAAGGCGCGGGTTACTACCGGAGCAGGCTTTTCGCCCATGCGGGGGATGGCTTGACGCAGGTGTGATTTCCCGGATTTTGCTCCTATTACCGTTTGTTTTACCGTTTGTTCTTGAATTTACCTGACAACGAACCAACTAAACGATTAAACAATTAAACCCTTACCCACCACAACCCTACCAAATTACCGACCAACTGCCGAAGATAGCCTCCCTACCAACAAACCACCTACCGAACCCATTAACCCTATTAACCACCCCGACTGAATCCAATTCCACCGCTCCTGCCTGTTTGCCCATAACTACAACTCAACTCGTACCGAACCATTTAACCCTTAACCACCGCCACTGAATCCGAAACCTGCCCCAAATGCAAAAAAGCCAGGTCTTAATCAGTCACCTGGCTTTAGGAAAAGGGCATGCCAAGACACAGGTTGTACTCCTTGTTTTAACGCTAATTCCTTCTGTACTTTTGGCTTGATCCAAAAGTACCAAAAGATCAAGACAAAAAAATCCTTCCCCCCGCATACCTCCCGCGCCCTCCTGACTCCCGTCAGGACAGGCCACTGACTCCCGTCAGGACAGGCCCGGTTTTTTGTCGGCCCACCCGCTCTGCTTTTTTAATACCATTCGTTCAAAACTAGTGGATAATTCGAAAATAAGTTCCTGCAAAAAAAAACCATACCCTCAAACAGGAAAATGGCCAGACCCCAAAGTCCAGCCCATACCGAACCCCATTAACCACCACGGCTGAATCTAATACCGCCTCTCCTGCCCATTTGCCCGAAACTACAACTCAGCCCGTTCCGAACCATTTAACCCTTAACCACCACGCTTGAATCCCATACCGCCGATCCTGCCTATTTGCCCATAACTACAACTCAACCCGTTCCGAACCCTATTAACCCTTAACCACCCCGACTGAACCGAATTCCACCGCTCCTGCCTGTTTGCCCAAAACTAAACCTCAGCCCCTTGGGAGCCATTTTAACCACCACGCCTGGAGCTACACCGCCCCAAATGCAAAAAAGACCAGACCCTAAAGCCCAGCTCGTATCGAACCCTATTAACCACCACGGTTGACTCCCATACCGCCTATCCTGCCCATTTACCCATAACTACACCTCAACCCGTACCGAACCCTATTAACCCTTAACCTCCACGGCTGACTCCCATACCGCCTATCCCGCCCATTTACCCAAAACTACAACTCAACCCGTACCGAACCAATTAACCCTTAACCACCACGTTTGGACAAAAAACAAGGTCTTAAAACAAAAGGCCGGACACGAAAGCCCGGCCATTCAAACGCCATTTAACCCTTAACCAACTTTCCTGCCAAAAAAATCTGTGCGAATCCGTGGCCATCTGTGGTGAATAACTAACCGATTCCCTTTTACCCACTACCTGAATCCGAATCATGTCCCAGATGCAAAAAGGCCAGCCCCCAAAGCCCAGCCCAGATCGAACATAACCACCGTCGCTGATGTCAATTGTTCCAATTTTCAACAACAAGGCCTTCAATTTTTCCAAAATGCCGAACGTTATTTGTAACCAAACACAAGTTGTTTGAGATAGCGATACCGGCAATCAAAATATCTATATCATCAATGGTTTCTCCTTTGGCTCTCTGCTCGGAATAGATCGCAGCAGATCTACGAATTGAGTCCTTGGTTAGGTAAAGTAGGGTAGTAGTGAGTGGAACAAAAGTGTTCAAAAATCAAAAGTTGTTTTTTAGCATCCTTGAATGTCAACCCGCTGACAATTTCGTAATAGGTGATAATGCTTATATGGATGTTTTCAAATTGCCTTAGGTACTGCTGGAACATCAAATTGACGTTGTCGTTTCCTTTCAAAAAATACGAAACGATATCGGTATCAATCAAAGCTGGTTTCATCGAAAAATCTCAACCTCTTTGTCTTTCTTCGTTCTTCCAGGTTATTTGTAAACGCACGAAACGTTTCATCATCCAGGTCATCCCAGGATCCGGCAAAAGATAGAAAAGCCGCTTTTTTATCCTTCGGTTCCAACGATTCAATAAATTCCTCGATATCCCGAAGCTTATCCTCTGAAAGGTTATCGATCCTTTCTTTTAATCGTTGCTTTACTTGCTTTGTATTGATCATCATTCCCTCCTGTTACAGGTATACGACAATATACGTGTCAAAATTCAGTATTCCAATCGCCGGGTTTTTAAAACGTAAAAATTTACCCGGGTATCTAAAACCAAACCCCGACAGGGATGAAAAGATGCTAGCCCCGGGTAAGCCGAGGGAAGGGTCAGGTTAATACCTCGGTTGCTGCATTGGCTAACGAACTGGCTGCTACTGGTACAAACTTTCCGCCAATGCCGAGTCACGTATGGGACCACTACCAACGAATCCCCAACAACGCATAAATGCCAATTAACCATGAACCAGCTATCCTGCCCAAATACCCGATATGGTTCCATTCAGGTCAGGCTTTAATGGCAGGACGAAGGTTAATGGTGGTAGTAATGGCTTTTTCCTTCTGTACTTTTTGGCCCTGATTCACTACGCTACTCAGGACAGGCTTGACCCAAAAAGTACCAAAAAAGTCAAGACAAAAAAATCCTTCCCCCCGCAAACCTTCTGCGCCCTCCTGACTCCCGTCAGGACAGGCCCCGTTTTGTGCCGGCCTGCCCGCTTCTTTCAATCGTAGACGTTCAATCAAAATTAGCGTATGCTTCGAAAGTTGGTTCCTATAAAAAAGACCAGACCCAAAAGCCTAGCCGATAACGAACCACTTTATCCCTTAACAACCACGCCTGAATCCCAAACCACCGCTCCTGCCCATTTACCCATAACTACAACTCAACCCATACCGAGCCAATTAACTCTTAACCACCACGTTTGGACAAAAAACAAGGTCTTAAAACAAAAGGCCGGACACGAAAGCCCGGCTATTCAAACGCCATTTAACCCTTAACCAACACGGCTGAACCCAAAACCACCGATCCTGCCTGTTTGCCCATAACTACACCTCAACCCATTCCAAGCCACGTTAACCACCCCGACTGAATCCAAAACCACCGCTCCTGCCTGTTTGCCCATAACTACAACTCAATCCGTACCGAACCAATTAACCCTTAACAACCACCGTTGACTCAAATTCCACCTCTCCTGCCCATTTACCCAAAACTACAACTCAACCTGTACCGAACCCTATTAACCCTTAACCACCACGTTTGGACAAAAAACAAGGTCTTAAAACAAAAGGCCGGACACGAAAGCCCGGCTATTCAAACGCCATTTAACCCTTAACCAACACGCCTGAATCCCAAACCACCGCTCCTGCCTGGTTGCCCGAAACTACACCTCAGCCCATTCCAAGCCACGTTAACCACCCCGACTGAATCCAATTCCACCGCTCCTGCCTGTTTGCCTATAACTACACCTCAACCCATACCGAACCATTTAACCCTTAACCACCACCGTTGACTCAAATTCCACCTCTCCTGCCCATTTACCCATAACTACAACTCAATCCGTACCGAACCAATTAACCCTTAACCACCACGTTTGGACAAAAAACAAGGTCTTAAAACAAAAGGCCGGACACGAAAGCCCGGCTATTCAAACGCCATTTAACCCTTAACCAACACGCCTGAATCCCAAACCACCGCTCCTGACTGGTTGCCCGAAACTACACCTCAGCCCATTCCAAGCCACGTTAACCACCCCGACTGAATCCAATTCCACCGCTCCTGCCCATTTACCCAAAACTACAACTCAACTCGTACCGAACCCTATTAACCCTTAACCACCACGTTTGGACAAAAAACAAGGTCTTAAAACAAAAGGCCGGACACGAAAGCCCGGCCATTCAAACGCCATTTAACCCTTAACCAACTTTCCTGCCAAAAAAATCTGTGCGAATCCGTGGCCATCTGTGGTGAATAACTAACCGATTCCCATTTTACCCACTACCTGAATCCGAATCATGTCCCAAATGCAAAAAAGCCAGACCCCAAAGCCCAGCCCGTATCGAACATAACCATCAGGCCTGAATTTCAATCCAGCGACACTACCACAAAGCCGATCCATACACGTTAGCCCGTTCCCTTTTCCCAACATGCTGTTTTTTCGATGTTTGTGATTTTAGAAGAAAAATTATTCAGATTAGGGAAAATATTTCCCCCTGAGTATTTTTTATTGAAAAGAAAATCCGTAGTATTCGGGAAAAAAAATCAAAAGTTATTAGCCATACAGACACGTGCGACGAAACAAGTAAGTGCACCCCCTTTTTTAGCAAAATCAGTACCGATATAAACTAAAAAAATAATAGGGTGTGTTCGCTTACATCCAGTAAATTGACCATTCATCCCTAAATTAAACCGCCTATGAGAAGAAAAATTCAGAGAATTTAAAATCAGTGATCCGGCTAATTTCTTTTCCGGACTTTTCAAATTAACAACAATCCAATATGAAAAAAAATCTACTAATTTGCTTCCCAATGAAACGGATCTCATTGATGGTAGCAATCCTGTTTTTCGTCCTTTCCAGCGGCTTGACGGCGCAGGGACAGCGACTGGACAGGAACCTGAAAAATCTTACGGTTCCCGAGCGGGCTTCTATCGATAAAATCGAAAAGAGCGAGCCGGCTGCAGCATTCGATGTGACCGTTTCCGGTACCGTTACCGATGCGAACGGCGAACCCATCCCCGGTGCCACCGTCTCGGTGCCCGGCACCTCCATTGGTACGGCCACCGATCTGGATGGCAAGTACTCGCTAACCGTTCCCGACGGTGCTTCCCTGGTGTTCTCCTTTATCGGGTTTGAAAGCCAGACCGTAGAAGTAGGAAACCGACAGACCATCAATATCTCCCTGGTAGAAAGCACCGCTAACCTGGACGAGGTGGTCGTGGTGGGCTATGGTACGCAGCAAAAGGTCAACCTGACCGGTGCCGTGGGCGTGGCTACCAGCGAACGCCTGGAAGGACGGCCCATTGCCAACGTGGCGGAAGGACTTCAAGGGGTGATCCCCAACCTGAACATCGCCCCCCGAAACGGTGATCCTTCCCAAAGTCCCTCATTCAATATCCGCGGATTCCAGTCCATCAACGGTGGTTCCCCTCTGGTGCTGGTGGATAACGTTCCCATGGACCTGAACCGGGTGAATCCCAACGATATCGAAAGCGTTTCGGTATTGAAAGATGCGGCAGCAGCGGCCGTATACGGTGCTCGTGCGGCCTTTGGTGTGATCC
>NZ_WIOK01000030.1 GCF_009467825.1 Cyclobacterium xiamenense
TCGCCGCCTCATTTATTCAAAAGCCCTTTGGTTAACCCCATAAGGGCTTTTTTTATGCCCTGGGGCGAAGTAAATGTTCACCACAGATTACACAGATTCGCACAGATAGGATTTAGGGTAGGGATCCGAAAGACACCACAGATAGCACAGATTCGCACAGATTGAGTTTGAATATCAATGCAAAAACCCTCTTCTATGTTCGTCCATGCCTTATGTGGTTCCCTTTTTTTACCATATAAGGACACACAAATATATCGTAACCCCTTCCATTCCCTTATTTCCCTTATGTGGTTCTTTTTTTAAACCATATAAGACATATTAGGAAATATAAGGGTCTGGGCACGAGCGGTAGAAATCCCAGCAAATTGGTTGCCATCCGGGGGTATAAAAAATAGGCACTACGAATTTTATCCAACCAGAATAGGATCCGAAAAACCCCATATAGGTTCTTTTATGCCTTATGTTGTGCTCTTTTTTTTTTACCATTTAAGGGATATAAGGATTTTGAAGGGGGTAGGAAAACTCCTATATGCTCTTAAATGCCTTATATGGTTCCTTATTAAGCCCTGCAGCGCCGATGCCTGCCCGCCGTGGCGGGGTACTGGTGCGCCGCGGCGCACGGGAGCGTAGCGCCTGTCCCGACTCGTCGGGATCGCCGCCTCATTAATTTAGCCCAGTTCGTTGCTACAAGCAGGGCTTTTCTTATGCCCTTGGGCGAAGTAAATGTTCACCACAGATTACACAGATTCGCACAGATATTTTGAGGATCAGGGAAAACTTTATATGGTTCCTTATTAAGCCCTGCAGCGCCGATGCCTGCCCGCCGTGGCGGGGTACTGGTGCGCCGCGGCGCACGGGAGCGTAGTGCCTGTCCCGACTCGTCGGGATCGCCGCCTCATTAATTTAGCCCAGTTCGTTGCTACAAGCAGGGCTTTTCTTATGCCCTATTAACCCAGAACGAAAGAACTTCTCACCACAGAACACGCAGATTCGCACTGATAAAAAGGGGGTGGTTCGAGACTGCTTTAGCATGTCTTCTTTCTATACGCCTTTTGCCTTGCCGTCATATGGACGACCTTTCTTAAGTGGCACCACGGATTACTCATACTACTACTGGATACTGCTTATTCCTGCATGCGCTGTAATGCAAGCACGATTTTTTTACTATCGGGGCTGATAGCGATTCTACTGATGGACCCGTAGCCTGGGAAAGTAAATGTCCCAACTTTTTCCCACTCAATTCCTTTGTTTACCTTCCGTAGATACAGGTCATTCCCTCTCGCCATTAGGAGTTTGTTCTTATCTACCCAACAGAAATCTTCCGATCCTCCCAGCGCCAATCCAAGACTGCGGGTTTCCCTGTGCTCACTATTAAAGGCCTTTAACTCAAACGTCACTTTCCCATCTACCACAATGTTGGTGTTCTTGTCTAAAAACACAATTTCCTTCGTTCCGGGCCGGTATTGTATGCTGCGCCCCGGGTTTTCGGAAATGGTATACACATCGTCTCTCCCGTACGGAAAAACCAGCCTATTGGGTTCTCCAATAACAAATAGGGCGGCCGTCTCTCCTAACCATCCGTAATACCCGACCGGAGCGATATCATCATACAGCAGTTCGGGTTCGCCGCCATTAATCGGGTATAGCCAGATTCGTTGACTGCTGTCTTCCTCTACGGTAACTGCGGAAATGTATTGGCCGCAACTTGTTAAATCCGGGGAGAACTCGCTTTTTTCCGGTGTCCGGGTCATGTTGGCAAACTGCGCTTTCTCCCAGGTATACAAAATGGCATCTACATTACCCGATTGATCCTCCGATGCAAAAACCAGTTGTTGGTCGTTAATAAACCTGGGCTGGTTGTCGTACCACTCGCTATCGGTGATTTGCCTGGCCGAATTGGAGAACACCGCAAAGCCCAGGATATTGTTTTTGGCGTCTACTAGAAATAGGTCGCTGGCCTCTTGCGCAGGGGCAGTAATACTGGAAAAGAAAACGAGCGTCAGAAAACAGGCACGAAAATAGACGTAGTTTTGAAAATTAAATTTCATAGTAAAAAAGCCAGGTTAAGGTTAATTTTAAACTAATTTACAAAATACCTGTTAGATTCCCGTGAATACCTTGGATTTGTATACCGTTGATCGGATGGATGCGCTGCGGGACAGGCAGGACGAATTAGCCGATTTGGCAGCAGAAGACCTTATTCGGCATCCGGAGTTGGTTCCGGTGATTAATTCCTGGGAACGCCTACCGGAGGTCCTGCCCGACGCGTTTCCTCCTTCCCTTATCCGCTATGTCGCATTTTTTCACCAGCCTCCTCCCGAAGTGGATCCAATAGTGATACGCCGAACACAGCGGTTCTTTGAGAAAAATGCCTCTCTGGTGCTGTCACTTTTGGGGTTTTATTCCCTCCCTTTCACCTATGCATTTGCCGATGGGGCAGAGGTTTTGGTGCGATCCAAACGCATCCTGGAAAACCCTGGCAAACGACTGGCGGAAACGGCCCTGTTTGTTATGGAATGCTACCGACCGCAGGCCTTTATCGGAGAAACAGGCGTGCTGGCAGTGATTGCAAAGGTCAGGTTGATACATGCTTTATCCCGCCTGTTCATCAGAAAATATGCCCGCGACTGGAATCCTGCCTGGGGAAAACCCATTAATCAGGAAGACATGCTGGCGACAAACCTTACCTTTAGTTTGCTGGTATGTAGAGGGATGGAACGTTCCGGCGTGCGTGTCAGCACTTCCGAACGGGAAGGAATGTTACGGTATTGGGGCCTGATAGGGCATTACCTGGGAATTGACCCTGCTTATTTGCCGGAGAATAGCAAACAGGCTTTTGAACTGGAACGCTTGATTCGAAAGCGGCATTTGAAAGCTTCGGTAGCTGGCAAGCAATTGATTCAATCTTTGCTGGGCTTTTACCGACAAGAGATGCTGCGTCCTGAGCTTTCTCCGATTCTCGAAGCCATGCTTGCGCATTACCTGGGTCCGGAAGTAGGAGCAGTACTTGGTATCCGTACCAACACGCCGATTCCCGATCGGTTTTTTTATTTTTTACTCAACAGCGGGCTGTTTGGATTGGGGAAAAGCCCTTCCCGGTACGCGCTGTTATACAAGCAATTTCTAATCGAAACCAAAAAATCACTGGGTTCTGAACCACGGCTGTCCCTTCCGTTATTGACCCGGTAATCGGCTGAAATATCCAGAAAGTCCTGGCTGTTATTGTTCGTATTCGGACAAAAAGAGTAGCGAAACCGTACATTTTACAGACGCAGGCTTTCCCTGCTTCCTCCAATCGCCTTTTTTAATACTGGCACTCTATTCGTATCTTTTCCGGTATGAAGCGATTTCCGATAGGTATTTTGGAATTTCTTACCTGGACGATTGCCCTAACTGGCTTGTTCTTCTTTGCCAGGGTAGAAGGACCGCATGCCGGGCTCTGCCCGATTGCAAACCTAGGGCTTACCTGGTGTCCGGGCTGTGGATTGGGACGGTCCATCCACCTCTTCCTGCGGGGAGATTTCCTTGCTTCCTGGGAGATGCATCCGATGGGGAGTTTTGCTGTATTGGTGATCGTCTGGCGTCAATTTGAATTACTATACCTTATAAAAAAACAACTAAAATCATGGCAAACGTATTGAAGCACCTTCCGGAACTGGAAGGAATGGAATTGGGATACATTCAGGGAGTTTTAAAAGACATGAATGACGAACAGGCAGCGCTGTTTTCACAGGTATACCGGGCAAGGCGGAAGGACAGTCAAATGATTCTTATCTTAACGCTGATCGGATTTTTTGGCTTTGCCGGTCTGCACCGATTTATCCTTGGGCAAATAGGCCTGGGTATTTTATATCTTTTGACCGTCGGGCTTTGCTTTATCGGGACCATAGTGGATTTGGTTAATTACAAGAGTCTGGCGTATGAGTTCAATATCAAAGTTGCCCATGAGACACTGTCTTTAATGTCCCTAAGTGCTGACCTAAAAAAGGAGGGTTCCAATGAATCGAATGGATAAAGTACCCATGTTGGTCACATCGCTTCTGCTATTCGTCTCCTGTACGTCCTTGCCTAAGGAAACCATTTCGGACATAGAAATTTCATTTGACGGGATTGAGAAGGTCCGGATTTACGGAGGGGCTTTGGAAATCAGTTATACCGGTGGTGAGGAGACCGATGAGGTATACCTGAATGCGTACGTAGAATCGACGGATTCCGGCATGGAGGGTGTCAGGTACCGGCAATCGGGCAATGAATTAATTGTGGAATTTGATACCGACTTTCACGGATCATTTCTGTTCGGTACGCAGGTGGATGGATTTATAAGTTTAAAAGGACCCCGGGACATGGCACTGGATATTCACAATTCTTCCGGAAAGTTGGAAGTATTTCATGTAAAAAACGAGTTCATTCAGCTCAAAGGCAGTTCGGGCAAGGTAGAAGGCAGGGATCTGGAATCGTCAAACCTGCAGGTGGAGATTTCTTCCGGAAGGGTGGAATTGGCAGACATACGGGGAAATCTTGATTTGAAGCTATCGTCCGGAATGGCCTCCCTGGACGGGATGAAAGGGAACGTGCAGTTTCAAGGATCTAGCGGGCTGGTTCAACTATCCGATGTGCAGGGTAAGGTCGCTGGCAAGATGAGTTCGGGAAAGGCAGATTTAAAGCGGGTTTCCAACTTGGGAGCGATCTCGCTGACGTCCGGAATGCTCCATGCTGAAAATTGTGGTCTGAGCGAGGATAGCTATTTTTCGGCCTCTTCCGGCTACATGAAGGTTACCAGTAATACCGATTTAAGTGCTTACAATTACGATTTTCAGGTCGGAAGTGGGCGTTTGAGTGTAGGCGATCGGTCCAGTAGTGAGGATTTATATATTGACCACGGTGCAGCCCAAACCATCAAAGGTAAACTTCAGTCCGGGCGCATGGTATTGGAGGGCTCCTGATCATTCGGTTTCCCCTAAAAGCAAAAAAGCAACCCGTAAGGGTTGCTTTCTACAACTGATGTCAATGTTATGTTATGCGTTTACTACCTTCACATTCACTGCATTCAGACCTTTTCTTCCTTCTTTAAGATCGAAGGATACATCATCGTCTTCTCTGATTTCGTCGATTAGTCCAGAGACATGCACAAAATACTCTTTAGATGATTCGTCATCAATGATAAAACCGAATCCTTTGGATTCATTAAAAAATTTTACTTTTCCTGTGTTCATAATTGTAATTAATTGATTGTATTGATGGTGTTAAAGGTAAGGATTCTTTTCGCAAAAAAAACAGATCTGGAAAATTATTTTTTGAAATTTAACGATTTCTTAAAACGCTATTTTAAATAAAATAAAGGTAGACTTTAAATTTCGCCACTTTCAATGGCCGTTATTTCATTAATTCTATGCCTTCCTTACGGCATTTTTCTACTTCCTCGTAGGGCCAAATACCCGATTGAACCTCTCCAATGTGCTTTTTTCGTAAAAGAAACATACAGGTTCTGGATTGACCTATGCCGCCACCGATACTTTGCGGCAATTCACCATTCAGTAATTTTTTATGGAAAAATAAATTTTTCCGTTCTTGCTCACCCGAGAGTTGAAGCTGCCTTTCCAGTGTTACGGCATCTACCCGGATACCCATGGAGGATAATTCAAAGCTGTTTTCCAACATGGGATTCCAAACCAATATATCTCCGTTAAGCCCCTTATGTCCTTCGGAATTGTAGCTACTCCAATCGTCGTAATCGGGTGCCCTACCATCGTGCTTCTCCCCATTGCTCAAAACATCCCCAATGCCTATAAGGAATACGGCTTTGTGTTCTTTGCAAGCCCGGTATTCCCGTTCCTTGGGCGATAGATCCGGGTACTGCCTAAGTAGCTCTTCTGCCTGAATAAACGTGATCTCTTCTGGCAGGATCGGCTGGATTTGCGAAAATGTGTTGGCAATCGATTTTTCCAGTTCCAGGAAAATCTCGTAGATGGATTTTACCGTGGCCTTTAGGTAATCAAGTTGACGATTCTCCTGGGAGATTTTTTGTTCCCAATCCCACTGGTCCACGTACAGGGAGTGCAGAGGGGAATAATCTTCGTCTGGTCGCAGCGCGCGCATATCGGTAAGGATTCCTTCTCCTTCCCTTGCCTCCAACTCAGCCAGCTGCCAGCGCTTCCATTTAGCCAACGATTGCACCACCACGGCGCTTGCATCGGATTGATTGCGGATGGGGAATTTTACCGGCCGTTCGATGCCGTTTAAGTCATCGTTGATTCCCGTGCCGTCCATGATTGCCAGCGGGCAGGAAATCTTAAAAAGATTTAACTTTTCAGCCATTGCCACGGGAAATTTGGTTTTGATCAGGTCTATGGCCTTTTCTGTTTCTCGTCGATTCAATAGACTGGTGTACTTCAGCTCACTGGTTGCTGTCATTTTAGTTGCGTTACTGTCGGAAAATTTTGTCGGCTACGCCGAAATCGGCCCAATATTAAGGAAAAGATTTGACTCCCGGAAATATAGCCGATGAATCACGGATTTATGGCAGGAAGTTTATGTAGACGGGTTTGTGAATGTCCAGGACCTCTCCCGTAGGCGTGATTTTTCCAGTAGCTGCATCCCGCTTGAAGGACAGCAGGCTGTTTGAATTTTGATTACCAACCAGCAGGTAGGCGCCATCGGGTGTAAGGTTGAAATTTCGGGGGGCCATTCCTTCCGAAGACACCGTCTGTAGATGGGTCAATCCCGTCGAGGAAACCCCAAATACGACTAGCTCGTTTGCATCTCCCCGGTTGGAGACATAGAGGTGTTTTCCGTCTGGGCTTAGCCGAACTTCCGCAGCACCCACGTCGCCTTCAAATCCCTCGCGTAGTAGGGAATGGGTTTCTTGGTGTTGGAGCTCCCCATCTTCGTATCCGTATACGCCGATTTCTGCCGTTATCTCATGGACCAGGTACAAGCGGTCTGCGGATTCATTGAAAACCATGTGCCGGGGCCCTGCGCCCGGAGCCACCTTGAGCCGGAAATGCGGCTCGGCTTGCAGGGGTTTTTCATTAGCGGAGTTAACGTTGTATACTACCACCTCATCGGTACCCAGGTCGGCGATCAGGAGCCTTCCGTCCGTCGGGTGAAACAGAGCCGAATGCACGTGAGGCTGCTGTTGGCGGCGGGGGTGTGCGCTACTGCCCTCGTGTTGGATCACTTGAATGGGGGAGGCCAGGCCTCCGTCGCTGCCCACCGGAATCACGGCAAAATTTCCTTGTGAGTAGTTGCCAACAATCAGGAATTTTTCGCTCGGATCCAGACTTAAGTAGCAGGGGCCGTTTCCAGCCGAAGAAACAGAATTAATCATCGAAAAGCCGTTTTCCGATAGCCGGAAGGAACTCACTTTTCCCCCATCTGCTCCGCTGGTTTCCTCCACACAGAATGCCAGTTCCTGGTTTTTAGTGGCAATAATAAAGGACGGGTTGCTTGGTTCAGAAGCCGTAGCACGCACCTCAAAGCCCCCGTTTCCGGGGCGGTAGTGAACCAGGTGAATGCCCTGTTCGGGGAGTTCGGTATAGGTTCCAAGAAGGAAAGCATACGTAGTAGCCATATCGGGTGGGTTTATTGCTTCCGCTGTTTTTTGGTTTCTTCCACAGGCCAGCGAAACAACGAGTAAAAGCAGGGGTAGTAATCTATTTCGTTTCATTTTCTTTTTCAGCGGTTTTCAGGTCACTGGCGAGTTCGTGACTTTTTGGATGGTACTTTCCTTTGAGATCGTCCAGTTTGGAATGCTTCCATAGTTTTACCCCGGTAAAATACGATGCCCGACCGATCATGTGGGCACCCACCGGGGCGGTCAGCAACATGAATAAAATGATGGCCAGTACCCGGGATGTGATACCCACTTCGTTGAAATAAATGGCCGCAGAGATGAGCACCAGCCCTATCCCTAAGGTAGCGGCTTTGGTGGTAACCGAGATTCTCAGGTACAGGTCGGGCATTCGTAATACACCTACAGCCGCCAGCAGGATAAACAATGCTCCAAGCGAGCTCAGACCGATGATCCAATAGTCATTCATTTTTTTCTCTTTTTTCTAAATAATAGGAGAAGGCTACGGTCCCCAGAAAAGCAATCAGTGCCATAATCATGGCAATATCCAAAAACGCCGGTTGATCGGTATGGATGCTGTAAATGGAAATAATCCCGATGCCGGTGGTAAGCAATAAGTCCAGGGAGACCACCCTGTCGGAAAGCGTGGGTCCGATAATAAACCGGATAAATATCAGGAGGGTGGAAAAGGCCAGCACGGGCAAGATCACCAGGTATAAATAGTCGTTTACATTCATCGCAATATCTCCAATAGCTTTCGTTCAAATCCGTTTTTTATATCCGCAATAAATTCTTCCTTGTCATTGACATACATCGCGTGTACGTACAGCACTTTCCGATCGTCGGATACGTCCAGACTCAGGGTGCCGGGAGTGAGGGATATCAAGTTGGCCAATAGCGTGATTTCCAAATCCGACTCGGCAGTTAGCGGTATTTTAATAATTCCGGGCTTCATGTAGTAGCTGGGTGTTACCACATCAAAAGCTACTTGCAGATTGGCCTTAATCAACTCGTAAAGGAAGAAAAAAACAAAGGCGATTACCTTCGGTCCCCTGTAAAAATACTTGTTGTCGCTGCGGTTGGTAGAAATGAGCCAGAGCAGAAAAAAGCTTAAGAAAAAACCAAATACAAAATTCACAAAGGAAAAGGTACCGGTCACAGCCAGCCATATAAACGAGAGCAATAGATTACTTAGAAACCTGGTCGTTATCATTGTTTTTTGATTTAACTACCCAAAACGGCTTGAATGTAAGGGGAAGGGTCCATTAGATTTTCGGCGATGCGTAGCGCAAGTTGCATCACCCATTCTGCGCCAAAACCAATACCCAGGGATATCAGCGATAAAAACACTACCGATGCCAACATAGCTTGTTTTTTGAGAGGTTTCAATTCGTCAAAATACCGGATGTACTTCTTTTTTGGCAATTCCTGCGCGTCTTTCCAGAATACCTCTGCCCACAGTTTCGCAATGATGAATAAGGTAAGGAAACTTCCCAACAGAATAAAGACAATCATCAAAATATTGGATTGATCCATGGCTCCTTCTATCAGCAATAGCTTGCCCCAAAAACCCGAAAGCGGGGGAATACCGATCAGTGAAAACAAGGGAATGGCCATGAACAGGCTCATCAGGGGCTGTTCTTTGTAAAAACCACCCAACAAGCGCATGGAATACGTGCCTCTGAATTTGAAGATGACCCCGCTTACCAGGAATAAGTTGGTTTTGACCACGATGTCATGTACCAGGTAAAAGACGGCCCCGGCAATGGCGACCGTGCTGTAAATCCCCAGACCCGCTAGCATAAATCCGATATGACAAATGATCAGGTAGCTGAAAACTTTCCGGATGTTATTTTGCATCAATGCGCCAAATCCACCCGATAAAATCGTCAGAAGTGCCATGACCGTGATGACGGTGGTAAGAAAGTCATCGGGAATAAAAATCAACGTGAATACCCGGAGCATGGCATAAACGCCTACTTTCGTCAAAAGCCCGCCAAAAATCGCCGAAATGGCTGGGGGAGGCGTATGGTACGAGGCGGGCAGCCAAAAATACAGGGGGAAAACGGCGGATTTTATCCCAAATCCGACCAGAAACAAAATAGCGGTGACATTCACCAAGCCCCGGTTCGATACATTCGCTACCTGCAGGGAAAGATCGGCCATATTCAGACTGCCGGTCAGGCCATATAGAATAGCGATCGCGGTAAGAAACACCACCGAGGCCAGCAGGTTCATCGCCACGTATTTGATGGCTCCTTCCAGCTGGGCTTTTTCTCCACCGATGGTGATGAGCACAAAGGAGGAAATGATGATGATTTCAAACCAGACATAGAGATTGAAAATGTCTCCGGTAAGAAACGCACCGCTCAGACCCATAATCAGTAAGTGAAAGATGGGGAAATACCCGAATTTAATCCGTGCGTTGCGGACACTGCCGACGGAAAAAACGCTCACAGCCAATCCGGAAGTGGCGGTTAATACCACCAACAGGGCACTGAGGGTGTCGGCCACAAAGGTAATGCCGAAGGGAGCGATCCAGCCGCCAGCCTGCATGGTCTGTATGCCCTCCTGATTGACCTTTATCAGAAGCGCCAGGCTTATTAGTAGCGCAATCAGGGATCCCACCACCGAAATGAGTTTTTGTAGGTTTTTCCTGTTCCAGGCAAACATCAGGATCACCGCAACAAAAAGCTGGAAAAGTACGGGTAAAACAATGTAAGGATTGCTCATAAATCTTCGTCGGTTGCGTTCATTTCGTCCAGATCATCTGTTTTTACCACCTTATAGGCCCTTTTTATCAGGATGATGGCAAAGGCCTGCAGGCCAAAACTGATCACAATAGCAGTTAGAATCAAGGCTTGTGGTACCGGGTCGGCGTAGAGTTCTCCCAGCATCTTTTCCGTAGAACCAATGATGGGAGGCTCCCCCTTAACAATTTTCCCCAACAGGAAGATGAGTAAATTTGCACCATTTCCCAATAAAATCAAGCCAATAATCAATTTGACCAGACTCCGCCGCAGCATCATGTAGATGCCGGCTGCGTACAATAACCCAATGATGATTACCAGTAATATTTCCATGCTTACAAGCCTTCAGATATGGTGAAAATAATGGTAAGGGTAACCCCAATAACCACCAGATACACGCCCGTATCAAAAAACAATGCTGTTCCTACCGAACCAATCACCGGGACCGGCTGATCCATCCACAGGCCCGTCATAAACGTTTCCCCCAGAAACAATGGCAGGGAGCCAGCAAGCAGTGCCAATGCCAAACCAACCGGCATGAGAAAGCCAGGATGGAATTTCACAATGTTTTTGGTCCGTTCCACGCCGTTTGCAAAGGAGTGGATCACAAAAGCGGTGGATGCCATCAGTCCTCCCACAAACCCTCCTCCCGGCAGGTAGTGCCCCCGTAGCAAAATAAAAACCGAAAAAAGCAACAGCAAGGGAAGCAGGAAGACGGAGGCCGTTTTAAATATGATTGTCTTCATGAATTATTCTTTTTCAGTGCTTCTAAGGTGCAATTTCAGTAAACCAAATACCCCAATTGCGGCAATGGCCAGTACGGTGATCTCCACCATGGTATCAAATCCCCTAAAATCCACCAGAATTACGTTTACCACATTTTTGCCTTTTCCCAGGATGTAGGCATTTTCTGCGTAATACGCGGTGGTTTCCTTGGTGACCGATTCGTTCATTACTTCCAATGCCAATATACTGATCAATGCACCAAAGATTAACGAGAGCAAGCCATCCCGAATCCGAACCCGGTTATCGGATAACTTCAGGTATTTGGGTAAATTATACAAAACCAGTACAAACAAGATGACCGTCAATGTATCAATCGAAAATTGCGTCATGGCCAAATCCGGGGCCGAGTAAAATAGAAAAATAAGGCAAAAGGAATACCCCACCACGCCCAGGGAGGCCACTGCTACCAGCCTGGAATTGGAAAATACGGTAAAGAAGATGGCTACGCCCATGATCAGCAGGACAATTGCCTCGTAGAAGGTGATTTCTGACAGCAGCCCCGTATCGATGTACAATTCTACCCCCACAAACAAGCGGTAACCCAACAATAAGGAAAGAAAACCCAGAATGGTAATCAGGTAATACCGCAGGTATCCATTTTGAAAAAAGCGCGTCCATCCCTTCGCTAACAGACCGAAACCAACGGTGAACCCGGTGATAAGGGTCTCTGGAGAAAAACGTTCGAAACGGGAGGCCTTACCCAATAGTTTTTCAGAAGGCTTTAGCAAAAAATACAGGCCGGTTCCCGAGCCAATGGTCACCACACTCAATAGCAGGATCAGATTGAATCCATGCCAGAGCTGCAAATGGAAATCCGGCGTTGTACCGATCAGGCTGGAGACGGCCGGTTGTACAAGCCCTGCCTCCAGCAGGCCGGGAAACAGCCCGTACAGCATACCCAGGGTGCCCAAAATCAGGGGGGGTACGTACATGGCAGGGGAGGGGAGATGCACCGCGGCATACCGTTCCGGCAGCTTCCCGATAAACGGTTTGATGCCGGCGATAAAACCAGCTACTAAAAGCGCCACATTGGTCAATATGGCCAAAAGGGTAAAAAGCCAGGCCAGGTCTCCCATGCCCAGGGTTGCTCCGTAAATAAGGTCCTTTCCTACAAACCCAAAAGACGGCGGAATCCCTGCATTGGATACAGCGGCCAGCAGGGCAGCGATGCCTACCGGCAATAGCACCTTCCGCAGTCCGCTCAGTTGGGTGACATCCCGGGTACCGGTTTCGTGATCGATGATACCCGTGACGAGGAATAAAGTGGCCTTGTACAGGGCGTGGACCAGAATAAACACGGAAGCCGCAAGAAGGGCTTCCTCCGTGCCCAGTCCAATCAGAAATACCAGGATACCCAATGCGGAAATGGTCGAATAGGCCAATATACCTTTTAAATCGATTCGGAAAAGCGCATGGACGGCCGCGTATACCATGGTGATCGCCCCGACAGCAATGAGTGTTCCGTTCCACCACTCGTGGTTACCCAGAATGGGCGTAAACCGGGCCAGCAGGTACACGCCGGCTTTTACCATGGTTGCGGAGTGCAGGTAGGTAGACACGGGTGTAGGCGCCTTCATGGCTCCAGGTAACCAGAAGTGAAAGGGGAATTGAGCGGATTTGGTAAAGGCAGCCAAAAATAGGAACAACAATACCCAACCGTAGAGGGAATGGCCTTTAATCATTTCTGCGATGGGTGCCATGGCAGAAATAGTATACGCATCCGTAATGTGCCCCAGTCCCACCATGGCCGCCAGCAGAAATAATCCTCCGAATCCCGTAATGGCCAGCGCGGTCAAAGCAGATTTTCTGGAGGCCTCGCTGTCGTTATTGAATCCAATGAGAAAGAAGGAGCTGATACTGGTTAGCTCCCAAAACAAGAATAAGGTGTAAATATTATCCGAAAGGACCAGCCCCAGCATCGAGGCCATAAAAAGAGAAAGATAGGCATAAAAGCGGTTTAGGTAGGGATGGCCTTTCAGGTAGGCAGCCGTGTAAACGAATACGAGCGTACCCACGCCACTAATCAAAAGAACAAACAAAAGGGACAAACCATCGAGATAAAAATCCAGATTGATACCGATGGAGGGGACCCACTCGTAGCTGACCTTGATCGGACCATCCTGCTGTACCAGGCTGATCCTGGAGAGAAAATACCCAAATAAACTGAGGGGCAACAAAGCGACCCATAATGAGGATTTTGATTGTAGCCGGCCTAAAATAAATGGGATCAACAAAGCAAAAATAAATCCCGAGATTACTGCGGTTAACATCGGCGCTGGTTTAGAAGGTGGTTTTCGAAAGCCTAAAATACGAAAAAATATCCGATCGGAAGGCCCGCCGACGCCAGATTCTACAAACGGCGTTTTGGGGCTTTGAGTAATTGGCTGACTCTAAGTAAAATAAACAGGAAAGCCTGGCCTCTGGGGAAAAATTAGGCCAATAGTGGTGTAAAGAAGGAAAAAAATGTGCATTTTTGAGTACTACGAAATCGTATAATTAACCGAATTATCATGGCAAACATCTACGAGACTGAAGTCGCCAAGCGCTTCACGATCTATAACAGTCTTTTTTTAGACCTTCCATTTGACCAAATTTACAGAACGGGTACGCTGCTGCCCATCTTGTCGGAAGCGTGTCAAAATGGCTTTCAAAAAAACCAATCGCCTAAAGAAATCATACAGCAATTTTTCGAGGAATTGATGGGGGATAAGCCCGAAAAAGACCGGCACGATCTCCTCTTTAAAATGGTGCAATACATCGAACGGCAGGTGGTTTTGTTTGATTCCATTGAAGATGCCGCCTACGAAAAATTCAATGATATCAAGGGGAAAGGCACCATGACGGCGTTGATAGCCCGTGCCGAAAACGACCATAAAAAGGAGGAGTTGATCGAGAAGCTAAAGAATTTCTCGGTTCGGCTGACCCTTACAGCCCACCCTACCCAGTTTTATCCGGGAAATGTATTGGCGATAATCACGGATTTGGAACAAGCCATTCGCAAAAATGACCTGGGCGACATCGATTTACTGCTGAGGCAATTGGGGAAAACGGCGTTTATCAACAAAGAAAAGCCATCCCCGTACGAAGAAGCCGTTAGTCTGACCTGGTTTCTGGAGTACGTTTTCTATCCCAGCATTTCGGACATCATGATCCGGATCCTGAATCAATTGGGGATCCAACTGCACGATTGGGAAAACCCCAACCTGCTAAAAGTGGGCTTTTGGCCGGGAGGAGATCGTGATGGCAACCCCTATGTTACCCACGACATCACCAAGAAAGTGGCAGATAAGCTGCAAAACAGCATTCTTAAATGCTACTACCGGGACATACGCAAAATCAGACGCCGACTCACTTTTTCCAATGTGGAAACCCATCTGATTACCGCCGAAAGGGGAATTTACAATACACTCTTTGCCGTCAGTGGGGAAGTGTTTCACTCCAAAGACGATCTGCTGGCGGTACTTTATAAAGCCAGAAAGGGTATCATCGAGGATCATGGCGGCCTCTCCCTGGAACTATTGGATGAATTCATCCTAAAAGTCCGGGTGTTCGGGTTTCATTTTGCCAGCATGGATGTACGGCAGGACAGCCGGAAACACGATAGCTTATGGGATGCCATTATCGCTACAAGCGAAGGGGAAGCAGCATTGGCTTCCTACCACGAGAGTGACGAGGAAGATAAAATAGAAAAAATCCTGGCCACTGATAAGTTGCCAGCCATCGATACCCTGGAAGACTCTTTTCACCGGGAAATGCTGCAAAGCATTGAGTCCATCGCCTATATCCAAAAAGGAAACGGCCCCATGGGATGCCACCGCTACATCATTTCAAACAACCAGTCAGCTCTGCACGTGTTGGAAGTATTCCAACTCAACAAGTTGCTTTTGGCACGAGGAGGGGATTTGTTTTTGGATATTGTTCCGCTGTTTGAAACCATCGACGACTTGGCAGCGGCACCCGGTGTGATGAAATCGCTGTACCACAACCCGGTGTATCGCGATCACCTGATCCACCGGGGGAACAAGCAGACGATCATGTTGGGTTTTTCCGACGGTACCAAAGACGGCGGGTACATCCGGGCCAACTGGTCCATTTTGCGGGCCAAGGAAGAGTTGACCCGAGTGGCCAGGGAAGAAGGGATCGATGTGATCTTCTTTGATGGCAGGGGGGGGCCACCGGCACGAGGTGGTGGGAATACGCATAATTTCTATGCCTCTCTGGGCCCAAATGTGGAAAACAGGGAAATCCAGATTACCATTCAAGGCCAAACGATCAGCGCTAACTACGGAAAGCCGGTAAGTTGTTCCTACAACCTGGAGCAACTGCTGAGTGCCGGGATGGAAAGCCACCTGTATCCCTCCAGTGAAAACAGCCTGACCGAAACCCAGAAGGAATTGATCGAGGAAATGGCTGGAATCAGTTA
Organism: Cyclobacterium xiamenense; assembly: GCF_009467825.1. Classification (GTDB taxonomy): domain Bacteria; phylum Bacteroidota; class Bacteroidia; order Cytophagales; family Cyclobacteriaceae; genus Cyclobacterium; species Cyclobacterium xiamenense. Next base: position 15,530 of record NZ_WIOK01000030.1, read on the forward strand.
CAATGCTTACAAGGAGCTGAAAAACCATCCCCAATTCGTCCCCTATCTGGAAAAAGTGACGCCGCTCAAATTCTTTGGGATGACGAATATTGGTTCCCGGCCGGTGAAGCGGAGCAAGGGGGGCAGCATGAAGTTTGAAGACCTGCGGGCCATTCCCTTTGTCGGTGCCTGGGCGCAAATGAAGCAGAATATCCCGGGTTTCTTTGGTGTAGGCAAGGCCATCGAAGAGATGGAGAAGCGAGGGAAATTGAAAGAAGTGCAGCAACTGTACAAAGACTCGCTTTTTTTCCGCTCCTTATTGGGCAATTCCATGCAATCGCTGGCAAAAGCCTTTTACCCTGCCACGGCTTACCTCAAGAATGACGAGCAGTTTGGCGGGTTTTGGGAGCTGATGTATGGAGAGTACCAGCTTTCGTACGAAAAGATCCTGCAAGTTGCAGGCATGAACAGCCTGCTGGAGGACAGCCCGCTTAGCAAGGATTCCATAGGAATCCGCGAAAGGATTGTATTGCCCCTGATCACCATACAGCAATATGCAATACAAACAATTCTGGAAAAAGGAAAGGAGGATACGGCCTTGCAAAAGCTAATCCTACGTACCATGTTTGGTATCATCAATGCGGCTCGAAACGCGGCCTGATCGGGTAGCTGTCTTATAAATAAAGCCTCCGGTAGCAGTAGCCTTACCGGGGGCTTTTTTTGTGGCTATGGCGTTTGGTGCTTTATTATATTCTTTTTTTTGAACCATACAGGGGCATAGGAATCGACGCTTTTCCCGGGTATTTCCGGGCAGGCTGATTTGGTTTCTGCAAAAAAAATGGCGGAAATAAAAGAGGTATGGAGCGGGTGATCGGGTTCGAACCGACGGCCTTCAGCTTGGGAAGCTGACGCTCTGCCAACTGAGCTACACCCGCCAATAGACAGACGAAAATAAAACTTTTTTTACATTTTTACTGCAAATATCGAAAACAGCTAAATCTTTTTTTTTGTAAACTGATCGTGAACTATCTTCCGGGCATGTTAGTGGTTACCTGCGCAGTTATTTACAATTCCCGAAACGAAGTTCTTGCTGTACAGCGATCTGAAACGATGCGTATGCCGCTGAAATGGGAGTTTCCCGGTGGCAAAGTGGAGCTGGGAGAAACCGAGAAGGAAGCCCTCATACGCGAAATTCGTGAGGAACTGAGGATGACCATTTTTCCAGAAAAGCGAATGCAGCCCGTAAACCATCGCTACGAAACGGGTACCATTTGCCTGGTTCCCTACCTGGCAAGAATCGGCGATGTATCCCCACAATTGACCGAGCACCTTGCGCTTCGCTGGCTGCCCCCCGGGCGCTTGCAGGAGTTGGACTGGGCCGAGGCCGATTTGCCTGTCGTTCAGCAAATACAACAAGGTGGCGCTGGTTTTTTTGATGGAAATACCGTACCTTTTTAGGGTGTAAATACCTACTACCAACACAAGCCCACCATTCATGGATCCCTACACCACCTATCAGGTCCCTTCGGGCGACCGACCCAAATATACCGGCAAGAAGCTGGTGATGCTGGCACCAGGAGCCAGCATGAAAAATATTGATGCGGAAGCGAAGGAAGCCGCGTTGCGCCTGGCACCCTCTAGTGCTTACCGAAAACACGAGGAAGATTACCTCAAAGCCTTTGACGAAGGAGACGGGATCGTTTTTGAGAAATTCGGGGTTGCGGTCATCAACGCGAATAACGATGAGCAAATCAAGTCCCTGGTTTATGCGCACAGTAATTTTCACTACGAAGAGCCGGAACGCTATCTCTACGCTTTGGAAGGTCCGCAAAGTAGAAATTTTGGGCTGGTGCTTTGGCAGCTGATTTGCCGGATTTTTGGAAGAAAAAGCAATCCGCCCGTCACCGGACCCAATCCCGATCCGGTTGAGCCGCTACCCCCGTTGCCTGTTTTTGAAAATAATACCCAAGCCTATTGGGGACTGCATGCCCTTGCTGCCTTGAGTAGTTCGTATACCGGTAAAGGAGTAAAGGTAGCGGTGCTGGACACCGGCATGTACCTGGCCCATCCGGATTTTGCCGGAAGGGAAATCGTCTCCAAATCGTTTATTCAGGGAGAAACTGTAGATGATGCAAACGGACACGGCACCCATTGTGCGGGCATCGCGGTCGGAGGGTTACGGGGAACCAACGGTCCCCGATACGGTGCTGCGTCCGATTCCGGCCTGTACGTGGCCAAGGTGCTGTCTAACGAAGGTATAGGAAGTGATAGCGGAATACTGGCTGGCATGGAGTGGGCGGTAAACGAGGGATGCAAGGTGATCTCCATGTCCCTGGGGGCCTCGGTGGAGGAGGATACCCGGTATTCTGGGATTTACAACGAGCTTGCCGGAAAGGCCATGGATATGGGTACCCTGATTATCGCCGCTGCCGGAAACGACAGCCGTCGCCGACAGGGGCTGATCCGTGCCGTCAATCACCCGGCCAATTGCCCGAACATCCTGGCGGTAGGAGCGCTCGATCGACGTTCTGAAGTAGCCGACTTTTCCTGCGGCGGACTAAATCCGAACGGCGGACTGGTGGATATTGCCGGTCCGGGGGTGGAGGTTTTTAGCTCCTGGAAGCCTCCCCAGGAGTACGCTATTTTAAGTGGGACCAGTATGGCGACGCCGTTTGTGGCCGGGGTAGCAGCGCAGCTCCTGGAGGCTTTTCCCGATGCCACCGCCCGCGACTTATGGGATAAACTTCTCACGCATGCCAGGCAGGTACCCTTGCCCAGCCGTGATGTGGGGAGTGGTCTGGTACAATCACCGCAGTAACATCCGCAGCGAATAATGAAACGAAACTTTATAGCTTCTGTAGAACGGGGATTCGAGCCGCAAATCGAGCAGATCGCAAAAGACCTGCAGGATAGGGGCTGCACCATTTCGCAGATTCTGAAGCTTGCCGGCATCATCAGTGGCTGCACTTCCGGAGAGGAAAAGGACCTGCAAGAGCTTAAAATCAAAGGGATTCGGCATATCGAAGAAGACCGGCAGGTTAGGGCCCTGGGAGGAGGGGGTGCGTAAGTGCAATGGATTGTTTCTGCGAGGAGTTAGGAGGGAGGCTTGGTTTAATAAGCCGGTTAATCAGGAAAAATCCCGCCAATCAAAGGACCAAACGTAGTAAGGAACGGAATTCCTTTCAGAGCTCCTTCGAATAATCCCTGTCATGGAGAAGCCTCGATAATCCCATCCAAGTTCGTTATTCGAGTTTGGAAATTAGCCTCCGGTTTGTTTATTTTTAGGTTCTCTGGATTCGGTGCATGCGGTACGTTTTTCTAACGAATCAACTGCATCGGTTGAATAAATACAACTTGATTGACCTTTAATGGGTATACACGTATGAATAGGTATACATTATTTGGGTTTCTTTGGCTGTATCTGTCTACTTTTTCTATGGTAGCGGCACAAGGAAATTCGGGTCGACCCAACATTGTGCTGATTTTGGCAGACGACCTGGGATGGAGCGATTTGGGCTGCTATGGGAGCTCGTATTACGAGACCCCAAACATTGATCGCTTCGCTGCAGAGGCCTTGCGGTTTACCGATGCCTATTCATCGGCGCCGGTTTGTGCGCCCACGCGGGCAGCCCTGATGACGGGTAAATCCCCGGGCCAACTGCGGCTTACGGCGGTTTTTGACCGAGATTTTGAGAAAATGCCCTTGTTGCCCCCAAATTGGGTCAAGCAGCTTCCGGTAGAAGAAGTGACCCTGGGCGAACGGTTCAAAGAAATCGGGTACACGACGGGCATTATGGGCAAATGGCACCTCGGCAAAACAGCGGATTTTTGGCCGGAAAATCAGGGCTTTGACGTGAATGTTGGGGCCTGGGAGTCCGGGAGGCCCGCTTCGTACTTCCCTCCCTACAAAAACCCAAAAATTTCAGACGAAGTACCGGGCGAGTACCTGACGGACCGCATCGCCCGGGAAGCGGTTGGTTTTATAGAGGATAACCGGGATCGCCCCTTTTTTCTATACCTGCCTTTCTATTCTCCCCATTTACCGCTGGAAGCGCCGGAGGAAACGATCGCCCATTTTCGGGGAAAAGAACCGTACAGGAAGCAAAAAAATCCAACCTACGCGGCCATGGTGGCTCGGTTGGACCAAGCCGTGGGGGCAGTTTTAAAAACCTTGGATTCGTTAGATCTTGCAGACAATACCCTGGTGGTTTTTACCTCCGATAATGGCGGGGTTCTTTCCCTTTCTGAAACGCTTGTAACGGATAATCATCCGCTGCGCGCAGAGAAATTTTTGCTCTACGAAGGAGGTATTCGCGTACCCTTGATTGTACGATGGCCGGGCATCGTTCCGAAAGGATCAAAAACCTCTCAGTTGGCTGTCAGTCACGACATGCTACCGACCTTACTTAGCGCAGCAGGCAGTCCGCTCTTCGATGATCGGATCGAGGGAGTGGACCTTCTTCCTGTGTTTAAACAGGGAGAGTTGGCGAAATTCAACCGGGTTCTAACCTGGCACTACCCGCACTACATGCCACGGCAGGAAATGAAGCCTTCGAGTGCCATTCGGGTAGGCGACATGAAACTGATTCATTGGCATGAAAGCCATAAATTGGAGCTTTACGACCTGGGTAACGATATTGGCGAAAGCCGAAATTTGGCCAAAAGCATGCCCGGCGTAGCGAAAACCCTTTATTCCTACCTGGATGATTGGCGGATGAGAAGGGGCGTGCAAATGCCCGTCCCCAATCCCGCTTTCGTGGAAAATTAAAGCATACAAAATGAATACCCTCAAATCGCTACTTATTTTTCTGGCTGTACTGGTGTCCTCATCGCCGCTGCATGCGCAAGACCGAACCACCACAGGTAAATTTATCGTCGAACCGTCCACGCTTATTTGCCTGGGCTTCGAATGGTATATTTCCGGAGATGCGAATAGGAACGCAAGCGTGGCCGTGCAGTATCGGGAAAAAGGAGCGAACGAATGGAAAAATACCCTACCGCTTCTCCGAATTGGCAATGAAAAAGCAGGAACTCCGGAATGGCAGTACACCACAGAGAACATGTTTGCGGGTAGTATCCTGGATTTGGCACCGGACACGGCTTACGAATGCAAATTTGTTTTAACGGATCCCGATGGAACGGAAGGAGTGACGGAAATTGTACGAGACGTGCGAACGCGAAAAGAACCTCTGCCCTACGAAGTGGGTGACGTCCGGCACGTGTATCCCAAAGATTGGGAAGGCGAACGCATCGAGCCCTCCTACGATGGCCTGTTACACGCGTATTACGGCTATCCCCGGTTTGCTGACTGGATACTTACGACGGATCCCGTGGTTGCTGGAGATAAAATCATCGTTCACGCCGGAGAATACAAGGCGGACTACAAAAATTACCGGGACTTCCATGGGCTAACTTTTGACGGCACCTACTTTCTTACCCAGGACGGAACGGCAGCGCGGCCGATTGTTATCCAGGCGGCCGGGGATGGTGAAGTAGTATTTGACGGCAACGGGAACGGGGTATTGTTTGATGTGACGGCTGCCGACTACCACTATTTTGAGGGCATTTCCTTTCGAAATACCGAAGTAGCGATACGGGCCGGCTTGATGAACGCCTACGGTAGCTCGGGGCTGACAGTAAAGCATTGCTCGTTTCTGGATATCGGCATTGGGATTCAGGGTCAATTCGAAGGGTCTCGGCATTTCTACATCGCAGACAATACGTTTATCGGTCGGGAAGACCGGGATATTGTTTACCATAGCCGGTTGGAAAACGGTAAATCGACCCAGCGAATCAAGTCGTACTATGCGGTGAAAGTTCACGGACAGGGCCACACCGTTTGTTACAACAGCGTGGCCTATTTTTTTGACGGGATTGATATCTGCACGCATGCCAGGCCCGAGAAAGACACCGAAATGAAAGCCGTTGCGATCGATTTTTACAACAACGAGCTTTTTCTGTGCAACGATAATTTTATCGAAGCCGATGGGGGCAACCACAACATTCGTGTGTTACGAAATCGCGGGATCAATTCGGGACAACAGGCATTGTCCAACCAGCCCGTATTGGGGGGACCGGTTTATTGGATACGAAACGTGGTCTACAACAGCGGCAATGCGTCCACCTTTAAGTTTTGGGGAATGTTTCCCGCAGGCATGTTGATGTACCACAATACTTCTTCGGGTATTTTTACCCGGGACGATAAGCCGGGGTCCAACGTACATGCAAGGAATAACTTGTTTTTGCCTTCGGACGATGCGGATTTGCCCACGTTGGGGCTGTATACGTATACCGGCTATTCCTCCCTGGATTACAATGGGTACCGGAAGCGGGATCCCTTTATCGGGTATTTTGGGCCCCAGGCGGGCCTGCGGTACGATTTTTCCGAAGGAAATAGCGCCGAACGTTACGAAAGTTTGGAAGCCTTTCGGCAAGCGACCGGTCAAGAACGCCACGGTAGGGAGGTGGATTACGACATTTTCACAAATGCCGAAGCCCCTCGGTTTAACGCATTCAATGCGCAAAACAAAGCCCTGGGCAACGCCTATCCCGTTTATACGGCGGAGGATTTCGACTTCACGCTCAAGGAGGGGGCCTCCGTGATTGATCAGGGCGTGCACCTGCCGGGGATCAACGACGATTATACCGGGGAAGCTCCCGACCTTGGTGCCTACGAGTTTGGCAAAGAAGTACCGCATTACGGGCCAAGAAAATCCCCGGATGCACTGTCGAATACCCTGTCCTACTGGGAAAAGGAGGAAGGGTGGCAATTGCTTTTTGATGGACGATCGACCGCCGGATGGACCGGGTACAACCTTGACTCCATCACGCCTAATTGGTCAGTAGTGGACGGTGAATTGCGTGCCGATGGATCGGTCGGCGATATCGTCTCGGACATTCAGGTCGCTGATTTTGAGTTGCTGTTTGAGTGGAAAATCACAAAGGGAGGAAATAGTGGTGTTTTTTTCCACGTAAACGAAGGAGAGCATTACCAGAAAATCTGGGAAACGGGTATCGAAATGCAGGTCATGGACAACGAACACAATCCCCTTGGCAGGGACCCTACCAAAGGCGCGGCTTCGCTGTATGCGCTGTATGCACCGAGCAAAGAAGTGGTCACAAAATTTGGCGAGTGGAACACATCCGCAATTACGGTCGTAGATGGGCAGGTTACCTACTGGCTAAATGGCGAAAAAGTGACGGTCTTTGAATTGTGGACAGAAAAGTGGTACGCCGATCGTGAAAAAGGGATACACAACAGCCGCCGGAAACCCGATTGGGGCGAGCAAAAAAGCGGGCGCATGGCACTGCAGGACGAGGGGTTTGAGGTAGCGTTCCGTAGCATCAAATTACGTCGCATAACGGCTGACTAACCTTGAAGAACAACCTCAACTACCAAACCAAACCTTTTTTCTCGTTTCCTGCCTGTTTTCTGATGACATTTTACCTGTTTTTCGATGGATAGGTATAATCACCGCAGAAACAGATGAGGAAAATGTCGAAACGCGCATCATGGAAAGAAATGGGTATCCCCCTGCTCGGGTTGGTATTGCTTGGCTGCAATACCGAAGACCCCAACCCCGAACCGCAGGGCGAGGTTACGCTGTCCTCTCCTACGATCGAACCGGACGGCAGCCTTTCACTCAATGCGACCGCTGGTTTTGAGGCCGCCATTTCTGGACTGGAAGGTAATCCCTCCCTTGTCTTATGAATGGTCGCTTGCGGCCGGCAGGGGCACCTTGATTGTGGATAATCAAGAGAAGGGCCGCAGTGGGAGGGTGCCACGTTTGGACCAAAAGGGGAATTCGTGTATTTTTTGGAGCGCATGGCGTATCCCAAACAAACCCTGGACTCCCGAGCAAGGGAATTGGTCCGGGTAGCTATTGATACCGGAGAAAAAGAATTTATCTCGGCCTATCGGGTTTTTTCAAGCGACCCGAAGGTCTCGCCCGATGGTAACTGGATCGCTTTTGAGCATTCCAAACCAACCCTAGATCCCAAATGGGAGCTGCGCGAACGCCCTGTTTTGGACCGACGATTTTGCGGATTGCATAGCGCATCCCGGGATGGTTTTATGGCTGCGGCTTTCGGAGAATTTGGCCCACCCCTAACCGTTAACCCGTTTATCGTTTTGAATTGTAAAAATCAGGCAGCATATTTAAGTGGAAAATCCTACCGGTATGAAACAACTTTCTTTTTTTCTTCTGTTTGGGCTGCTTTCTTTGCCCGCTTTTGGTCAAACCTCCTCCAGTCCCCTGCTGATCGATGATACCGATAAAAAGGAGACGATTGTGCAAACCCTGTCGATTGACGAGGTTTGGGCAGGACACCCGGTGGGATTTTGCCTGCTTACTCAGGATGACCGGCAGTACATCGCCTATTACAATGCCAACCGCAACATGGTCGTGGGGCAGCGCAACCTCCGTGATCCGGAATTTGCGCTACACATTCTCCCGGCAACGTACCGCGAAACACAGGGAGGCACCAGCACCGTGCTTGGCTGGGATAGCCACAATTCGGTCACGCTGGGTATCGACAAGGAAGGCTTTATCCACCTTTCGGGCAACATGCACGGCCACCCGCTTACCTATTTTCGCAGCACAACACCCCACGATATTTCCACGCTGCAACAGCACATGGAAATGGTCGGCGAAAACGAAAAACGCTGTACCTACCCGCATTTTATGACTACCCGGGAAAACGAATTACTCTTTCATTACCGGGATGGAGGCAGCGGCAACGGCAATGAAATCTACAACCTATACGACTGCGACACGAAGCAATGGACCCGCTTGCTGGATACCCCGCTGACCGACGGGCAGGGAGCAATGAATGCGTATCAGAGCCAGCCCACCTTGATGAAAGATGGGTGGTACCACGTGTACTGGGTATGGCGCGACACGCCCGATTGTTCCACCAATCACGACCTCTCGTACATGAAGAGTCCCGATCTGAAAAACTGGTACAATGCTTTCGGAGAACCGATCCCCATGCCGGCCACCCTTGCCAATACCTCGCTTATTGTGGACCCCATTCCCGTCAAAGGAGGGATCATTAATCTGGCGGCACGCATGGTACTCGATGATCGTAACCTTCCCGTTTTTGCCTACCACAAATACGATTCCGACGGCAACTTGCAGTTCTATACCGCTCAGTTGAAGGCGAAGGGCTGGGTGTATACCCGGGTTACCGACTGGGACTACCGATGGGAGTTTTCCGGTAACGGCAGCATCAACAGCGAGGTGCGGATCAAGGGATTTCAGAAACGGGCAGACGGCTTGTACGAGTTGGACTACTGGCACATCCGATACGGTCACGGTACCATCTTGTTGAATGACCGTTTTGAGAACATTGGAGCGGTGAAAAAGGCGCCGCCTTTCGACGAGCAAGTAGCGGTGGAAGGCAAGTTTCCAGGCCTGGAGGTGCGTACAGCCGGGGATATCGGGGAGTCGCCGGAAAGTGGCATTCGGTACCTATTGAAATGGGAAACCCTAAACCGGAACCGCGATCGACCCAGGGAGAAACCCTGGCCCGAACCGAGCCGGTTGTATTTGTACAAACTGGCTGCTGACGGGGGGGACTAAGCCCCCTGTTGTGAGATTCCCGGTTTGCAGCAGGGAAACCTCATAGCCCGGGGCAGCTTGCTCCCGACGGAAGCAGGTAGTCGAATACGCTGCTGTTTATAAATCAAACAAATCGTCGCCTTTCGACAACGATAAGGCAAAAAAAAGCCGGGAATGCTGCTGCATTCGCGGCCTTTGCGTATCCGATTATTATTCAAATTTAACACTCAATACCGGGATATCCGACTTGAACAACACGGTATCGGTCACTCCGATCTGATAAGAGGCAGAGGATTTTCTGACGTTGGAGGCGATGGCGATGATTCCGGCATTTTGCTCGGACGCATACGCGACAATGCCTTTTTCGGCCTCTTCGTGGTTGTAGATATGGCGGTGGATGATCAAGTCTTCCTGCCCGGAAGCATAGTTCCGCATCAAGGTTTCGGCCCGTGCACTGTCGGTAAACTTATCCGGGGTGTTGATGAATAGGAAATAGACCGATGCTCCGATGGTTTTGATCAGCGGCTTCATGCGGGTAAAGGCAGGCCGACTTGCTTCGTTAAACAAGGAGGCAAAAACCATTTTTTTCATGGCCCTTCCATCAAGGACTTTTTTCACAGCGAGTACGGGGCAGTTCGCCTCTCGCATTACTTTTTGGGTGGTGGATCCGATGAATTTTCCGGATTCGTAGCCCCTTCCATAAGCACCGATGACGATTAGGTCTGCTTTTTGTCGTTCGGCGAGATCTACCAGTACCTGAGCGGGCATGCCCACTTCCACCACCGCCTCGATGGGGGTGTTTTTTACTTTATGGGTGGCAATGAATTCCTTTAGCTTATCTTTTGCCTCCGCTTCAAGGTCCAGGATCTCGGTATATTTGGCCTTCTCCGCTTCGGAAAGGTGTTTCCAGTCCAGTTCTGAAGTGATGGCATTGACACATGTAATGGATGCATCTCCCTTGGCGGCAATTTTTGATGCCGTCAGAAAGGCGTTTTCACTATAGGGAGAAAAATCTACGGGAACAATGATTCGTTTCATGACGATGGTTTTTTTGGTTACAAGCGTTGTTTTCTACCCATGAAACGCGTTTTGAGCACCCAAAAATGGGAAACCGAAACGCATCTCATCGATTGCTTTTCTAGTGTATTTCAAAATAAACAAAATGCTTTTTAAAAAAACATGACCGATGTCATCTGAAAAGCTGATAGTTTCCGTTGATGTTCTTTTTTTTCAATGGAGTTTTTTTACAGTTTGCCGACAAGGATATTTTTGAACCGTATACTCATCTCGTTATTGGGGTGGAGCTGCAATCCGATGGGTCCTTTTTCGGGCATGTTTTCTGAAGTATAGGTCATTACTTCCTGCCCGTTAAGCCATACCGTGTAGGTTTGATCCACCAGTCTCACTTTCATGGTATTCCAGTCATCCAGTTTGAGGAGCTTGGCTACTCCCTGGGCTTCTACCGGATAGGATTTTCCAGGTATGTACGGCGAACCCGTCATGTCCCGCTTTAGGGAGCCGGAAATCCCGATTTGAATCTGATCCTTTTCCGAGCGAAGAAAAATGCCGGAATCGACCACTCCCTTTCCCAGTAGGAAGTCTGCTTGAACTACAAAATCCCCGTATTCCTTTTTTGTCCACAGGGTGGAGCCGGTTTTGGTAGGATCGTTTTCCACATAGATGGTTCCCTCATCCACAGTCCACCAAATATTGTCTTCGGGTTGTACGGTCCAACCTTTCAGATTCTTACCGTTAAAGATGGACTTCATGGGAACATCCTGCGCTGCTGCCAGGTGAACAAGAAAGAGGGCCGTTAGGGCCGTGCATAATGTGATTTTGAATCTCATGATAGATTGGGTTTTATGTGTTGTTTGTATGAATATCCGTTAATAAAAGAGGCATAGCGGTTGCGCACATTTCTCCATTGCAGCGAATACCGGAATTACTTTCCGTAGCTGGGCAATAACCTTGCCTTTTTGATCAATCAATGGAAATCTGATCGTGGTTCAGTCGATAGCCCAGGCGTTCGAATTTCCCCACATTTTCCTGAATGATACAATCCAGGGTGATGTTCAGATAAGCACCAAATTCCGGAGGCATGACGTTTGGGTGCGATTTTCGTCGTTCCTTTATGGATGCTTTTTGCTCGGGTGTCAGCCCGTCTCGTTTGATGGTGCCGATAAAGTGAAAAAATTCCTCCTCAGACATTTTTTCGACGAAAGGTTGCATCCACAAAAGCACGCATCCATACAGCGGTAGTTTCATCATCGTGAAACCTGGACCGTATTTCAATTCATTCAAATCCATAGGTAACGTTTTCTTTGGGGTTATACGTTAAGTAATCTGTTTATTCACCAGTAAGTAATCGTTTTTCAATGGCAAAAGCCCGGGCCGGGTTTTTTACCAGTAACAGATCAATTTCTTCTTCCGAAAATCCGTTTTGCAGCAGCAGGGGTACGAACTGCGTGCCGATGGTGGAGAAATCCCGAAACTCTCCTCCGTCCGGTTCACCGGGTCGGTACCAGCCTGCGTCGTGGGAAATTAGCACTTGCTGGAGCCAACCTTCCTCTTTTAAATAAACCAATCTTTTCAGGTAGTCTTCCAGGTTGGAGGGCTGTATCCCATCCAGGCTAATCCAAGCGCCCTCCTGTGCAAGAAGGGAATAGTTTTCCAGTAGGGGTTCGTTCTGTGCATGCACCCAGATAAAGGCGCTGGGGTGCACTCCGCTCGCTTTCAATAGGTCCACCTGCTGTTTTGCGGGTAAAAATGGACCGGTATGGGAAGCGATGGTCAAGCCCGTTCGTTTGTGGGTTATTCCAGCAGCGGCAATCAGTTTTCGATGCAAGTCCGACAGGGGGCCACTGTTCACACCAATTTTGATAAATCCGGGTTTGATACCCGTTTCCCCGATCCCGTTCTCCCATTCGTCGGTCCAGATGGCGGCCAGCGTCTCGGCGGTGGAGGAAAAGGCATGGGCCGGCAAAAACTTGTTGTCTACTGCACCGTAGTACCCAGTATTGGTCAGTATATGCACCCCCGTCCGTATCGAAAGTTCGCGGAGCAATTCGGGATCTCTTCCCAGGTAAGCCGGGGTGCAAGAAACCAGGGTTCGAATAGCCATTTCTGGCAATGCTTCCACATAGGGAAGAACTTGTTGTACTACTTCTTTTCGGTCCCAGCGGGAAGCGGTAATTTCGGCCGCACCAATAAAGTCTACCAGCAAATGCTCGTGAATCAGACTTCGGCCCATTTGTTCGGCAGGCAGCGGGCCCCGTACCGTCATGATTTCCGGTACCTGACCGTAACCGGGTAGCAGTCCGCTGGATAGTACCGTCAGGAACAGAAGACAGCGAAAGCTTTTCATCGTCATTTAGGCGTTTAATTTCAAATGGGCTGCCACGGCCGCTCCAATGATTCCCGCTTCGTTTTTATTTTCGGCGGCGATGACCGGAACCTCCACCGTGATTTCATTCTCGAATTTGTCCAGCTTTTTGCTGGCTCCACCACCCAAAATAAACAGGTCCGGAGAAATGATTCGAACGGTATGTTTTAAGAATTTATTGAAGCGTTTCCCCCAGGTTTTGTAGCTGAGGTTCTCTTTCTTTCGCGCGGAATCGGCGGCAAAAAACTCGATGATTTCTCCGTTTTTGTAGTAGATGCGGCCCAGCTCGAAGTTAGGAATCAGTTGTCCGTTATAAAAAACCCCCGTACCCAGTCCCGTACCGATGGTGACGGTAACGACCAACCCCATCTGTCCTCTGCCGGCACCGAATGTCATTTCGGCAAGGCCCGCCGCGTCGGCATCGTTTATCACGACTACTGGAAGACCGGTTTTTTCGGCAAGCAACTGATCGACCTGAACGCCTACCCAGCTTTTATGGATGTTGCTTTTGGTCATGCATCGCCCGTTGGCTACCACCGTGGGGAACCCACAGCCGATGGGACCTTCCCATGCAAAATGATTGACCAGTGTTTGGACGGCTTCCGCGACGCTTTCTGGTTTGGTAGGTCTGGGAGTAGGGACCCTGAACCGCTCTGCTGTCAACTCCCCTGTTTCGATATTTACCGGGGCTGCCTTGATTCCGGACCCTCCTATATCCAATCCTAATACTTCCATTCAAATACCTTTACTTTCCAACAAAAATTTATTTCGGCAAACCAAGTTAGCAAAAATTAGCCTGAATACGTTCTTCGCCGTAGCGAAAATACGAAAACAAACCGAATCATTCCATAAAACTAAAATTCTTCCTAGCTTTATTCCCGCATAGCATGCGTAAGCGATTGTATACCTTAATAAACCTTATTTCATGGAAGTAACCCAACACAGAAGATCCTTTATTAAAAAGCTAGGCATGCTTGGTCTGGCCACTGCCACCGGTGCCCATTGGCTTCAGGCGGCTCCCGCACAAAAACAGATTGGACTGCAACTGTATTCCTTACGAGCGGATATCGACGGCAACGTTTCCGGAATTTTGCAGCAAGTGGCCGCTATAGGCTTTACCCATCTGGAAGCGGCAAACTATTCGGAGGGCACCATTTACGGGTACGCGCCGGAAGAAATCAGGAAAATGATTGCCGACCTCGGTATGTCCATGCAAAGCGCCCATGTGGGCGGTCCCAGGGATTTCTCGGGAGCAAAACATGGAGAAGCCTTGGATTGGTGGAAAGCGGCGGCCGCAGCGCACGCAGCAGTCGGAGCAAGTTTTCTGATCAAGCCCTCTATGCCCAAACCTGACAGCTTGCAGGAGTTGGAAAAATGGTGCAATTATTACAACGAAATCGGTACGATTGCCAATGCAAACGACTTGCAATTTGGGTTTCACAACCATTCCAGGGAGTTTGATGAAATAGAGGGTCAGGTGATGTATGACTTCATGCTAGAAAATACCGATCCGGATCTTTTTTGCATGGAACTCGACGTGTATTGGGCAACCAAGGCAGGCAAGGACCCGGTCGCCTACCTGAAAAAATACGCGGGTAGGTTTCCCCTTTTGCACATCAAAGACGAAGAGGAAATTGGTCAAAGTGGCACCATGAATTTTGGGCCAATTTTTGACGCAGCCTATGCACAAGGGATGAAAGGCTACTATGTGGAGGTAGAGCGCTACAATCACACTCCAATCAAAAGCGTGGAGATGAGTTACGACTACCTAAACGAAGCCGCTTACGTGCGCGGATGAAAAAAAGAAACCGGCGAAGTTTTTCGCCGGTTTTTTGAGTCAGTCTTTGATTTCTTCCCGCCCGTCCGCATGGATGGCAAATCGCCCACGCTCCCGGGGATGGGTGTGTTCGTGGCTCGACCAGGGCCAGCCCCCAAACTGGGTGCGCTGAAACTCGTGCACAGCATCTTGTATCTCCTGATTGCTATTCATGACAAAAGGCCCGTGCTGAACCACTTTTTCCCGTATGGGTTTTCCCTGCAGGTAAAGGAAATAACCCGGTTGTGCACCGTTTTTTACCGTTACGGACGCCTGTTCTCCAAAATCAACCGAGTGCTTCTCGGAAATGGGCATCCCGGCAATTTCGATGCGCTCTCCCGCGTAGAAAAACAAACTTCTATCGGTGCCTTCCCCGACTGCGGGCAGCGTAAACGTTGCCCCGGCTTCGGCGTTGATCAGCCAGATGGCCACCTCGTTTTCGGGATCGGCTGCGTAGGAATCGGGGGCTGCTGCCAGTGCCCGCTGCTCAGCCAGTTTTCCGGCGATCAACTTGAACTGTGTTTGCTTTCCCAGTTCGTCTCTGACGACGGCCACCGGAATCTCTTCTTTCCACATCATCTTGAAATGCGCCGGTACTTGCTTTTTCGCCTGCGGCAGGTTGAGCCAGATTTGAAAGAGGTGCAGTTCGTTTTTCTTTTTTTCGTCGAGTAGGGGGAACATCTCCGAATGCATGACGCCTCTACCGGCGGTCATCCATTGCACGTCCCCATTGCCAAACCTGCCAGCGGCACCCAGCGAATCGGAGTGGTCAACCAATCCTTTTTCCACAATGGTGACGGTTTCAAAGCCTTTGTGTGGGTGTGCGGGAAAACCAGGGACCTTGCTTCCATGGTACATGCTCCATCCGTCTTTGCCGGAAAAGTCCTGTCCGATTTGCCTGCCACTCAGACCGGATACGGGGGATAAGTCGGGCTTTCCTTCGGGATAGGCGTCCTGATGGTGGGCACAGAATAAAAAGGGATCCTGCGTTTGCCAGTGAAACCCCAGCGCATGAATTGCTTTTAATGTTGCAGTCATAGTCGGATTAATTTACATGTATATACATGTAAAAAGGATAAACGCTGCGTAAAAGTTCCCGGAAAGAAATGGCAGGATTAATCCACTCCTCTGAGTGGATTGATATACCGTCTGAAGACCAGTTGCCCGGATACGGGATAATCATTAAATTGGTTAAAGCCTACGTTACCATCCAGCTCATCCGAGAACGTAAGAAAAAGAGACCCTTCCAAAGCGATATCGGTATATAAGTTAAGCTTGTAGCTGAGGCCGCCGCGCACCGGTACGTACCCAACGATCCGGCTGTGGTTGCTGCTAGAGGTTTCATTGCCTTCGATTCGGGTTTCCTCGTTTAAGTTGAGCAGCAAGCCCAGGCCTGCACCCAGGTACGCATTAAGCCGTTTTCGTTGGGTGTGGTTTTCGGAGCTGAAGAGTTGCAGGGTAGGCATCAGGTCTAAAAAGATCAGGTTGTTTTTGCTTTCAATTGCCTGTCCGTTTGCCTCCCAGCTAGCGATGGTTTGCGGGGTGAAGTAGTCCTGATCCTGACTTTGTGTACGTTGGTAGCCCAGGTAACCTCGCAGGTCGAGGTGTGGATGGAGTTTTCTACCGTAGGCAACCGAAGCAGCAGGGCCTATCTTGACATCCAGGCCCCGAAACCTACCCGAATTGTCTGAATACATGGCGCCGAGCCCCAATCCTGCCTGCACGTATTGGTTTCTGGATATTTTCTCTTTGTAAAAGTTTTGACCGGATACCCTCAGGGGAAGCAGCGGGGCGGCAAGTAGAAGCAGCGAAATTACGGAGAGTAGTTTTTTCATGTTAGGCCTACGCGGTTTGGTTCATCTAGTAACGGTTAAAAGTATCATTTCTTGCGGAGAAGTTGAATCTTAGCTACAAAAAATTCATGGAAATAGATAGGAAATTTCAACAGATAAGAAATATTACCTATTTTAGGTGCAACTAAACTTTGGAATAGGTATGCAAGCAAGCGCATTTTAGTTTTCTCTTGGTTGTTGCCCGTAGTATTTTTGTTTGGCCCATTGGGTCGGTTTTGTATGTATTTTGACTAACGCATTGTTTTTATGAAAGGAATTATTTTAGCCGGGGGTTCAGGCACCCGCCTCTATCCCCTGACGATTGCCGTAAGCAAACAGCTCATGCCCGTTTACGACAAACCCATGATTTATTACCCGCTCTCAGTCTTGATGATGGCGGGTATTCGGGAAATTTTAATCATCACCACGCCCGAAGACCACGAGGCATTCCGTAAATTGCTGGGAGACGGGAGTCAGGTGGGCTGTGATTTCCAGTTTGCGATTCAACCAAAACCCGAGGGCCTGGCTCAGGCCTTTATCATCGGAGAAAAATTTATCGGCGAGGATAAGGTAGCGCTGATTTTGGGAGACAACATTTTCTACGGTACTGGTCTGTACAGTACGCTTAAAAACCATACCGACCCGGACGGTGGGGTGGTATTTGCCTACCACGTAAACGATCCGCAGCGCTACGGGGTGGTAGAATTTGACAGTCAGTACAAGGTGCTGAGCATTGAGGAGAAGCCCACCGCGCCGAAGTCCAACTTTGCGGTTCCCGGATTGTATTTCTACGACAACGAGGTGGTGGAAATTGCAAGAAATATTCAACCAAGCAGCAGGGGAGAGCTGGAAATAACCGATATCAATAATGTGTACCTGAAAAAAGGAAAACTCAAGGTAGGGATCCTGAACAGGGGCACGGCATGGCTGGATACCGGCACCCACCAATCCCTATTGCAGGCGGCACAATTCGTTGAAGTCATCGAGGAACGGCAGGGATTGAAAATCGGCTGCATCGAAGAAATCGCCTTCCGAAACGGGTTTATCAACCAGGAAGAACTGATAAAGTCCGCGGAAAAATTGGGAAAAAGTGGCTACGGCGAATACCTCAAAAAACTGGTTAGTCAAAATTTGAATTTTTAAACGCATCGTTTTTTAGCCATTCCGGAAGAAACACATCCTTTCTCATTTTCTAAATGCATTAAACATAATTTGAAAAGCAAAAAAAATGATAAAAAACGTTTTTCCCTTGCGGGGTATGTTTTTTTGTCTTATGTTTGCAATAGGTAATATGTTTTTTGAAGCATAATAAATGTAGTTCGATGATGGATATTGTTTTGGTTGATGACGACAGGGTGAGTACGTTCGTTACGGAAAAGTTTATTCGTAAAAGCATGCACGGTCCCTATCGGATCCACACCTTTGATTCGGCTGCGGAAGCACTGCAACGGGTTCAGGAAATCCGACCCCGTTACCTTTTTTTGGATCTGGTCATGCCTCACATGAATGGCTGGGATTTTTTGGAGCAGTTTACTCCGGAAGATAAAGAATCTGAGGTATACATATTAAGTGGGTCCCTGGATGAGCGAGACCTTGAAAAAGCGAGCAGCAATCGTAAAGTGAAAAAATTTCTTTCCAAGCTATCTGTGCCGGAAAGCATTCCGGAAATATTTCGGAACTAACGTCTTTTTGTAGGGTTTAAGATTAATTTTTGATCGAAAGCGCATAGGTCCCAGACTCTGTCCGGGACCTGTGTTTTTTTGGCTAACCCCAGATTGGCTGGGAACTGGCATCCCGCCCTCCTCGTGGTAGCAGGGGGTCGCGCTCAGGATGGGGAGCAAGCAGTGGCCGGCCTGAAATCCGAACCTGCCCGGGATGTTTGCCGGCTACCGGGAATTAGTTTTCGCGTCCTGCCATGGTTTTTTTCGCTTAGCCCGTACAATCCGGGTGAAGTAGCTGCCTTCAAACGGAGTTTTGACCTGCCTTACCCAAAAAGAACTGGCAAGCTGGTAAAAATAATGGAATG
The DNA here is from genome assembly GCF_009467825.1 of Cyclobacterium xiamenense. GTDB lineage: Bacteria > Bacteroidota > Bacteroidia > Cytophagales > Cyclobacteriaceae > Cyclobacterium > Cyclobacterium xiamenense. The sequence goes on from NZ_WIOK01000030.1 coordinate 34,128, forward strand.
CATCTCCATGGGATTTCCGGAGAAAATTTTACATTTAGTGGTGTAAATCCGTTTCACCTGTACCCCTTGCTGATCATGCAACTTCCAATCGCTGTACTGGGCTTCTTTGTTTGCTTTCTGATGTTTTTGTCGACCGAATCTGTCCGTGCGCAGAAAAGCGATTGGCGGGATTTTGCCAACGGCAAGTCTATCTATGCCAACGGATACATCGACCAGCCCTATGTAGTGGTCTTACCTGACGAAAGCTGGCTTTGTGTGTTCACCACGGGAACCCTGCATGAGGGGGAAATCGGGCAGCACGTGGTCGCTTCCCGGTCTACAAACCAGGGGGCCAGCTGGTCTGAACCTGTAGCCATCGAACCGGCTTCCGGCCCAGCAGCCTCTTGGGTCATGCCCTATCAGACGGATTTTGGGCGGGTCTATGCCTTCTACATCTACAACGGCGAGGAAGTGACTACCCTAAACGGAAAGTCTATCCGAAACGACATGCTGGGTTGGTACTGCTACAAGTATTCCGATGATGGTGGGCAGACCTGGTCAAAACGGTATCGATTGCCAATACGAAAAACCAATGTGGACCGTGGCAACGATTGGGGAGGAGACGTGCAAATTATGTGGGGAATCGGCAAGCCGATTTCCTATGCCGGAGGTATGCTGTTTGCCTTCACCAAATTGGGGAAATACATGCTTGACCAGGGAGAGGGCTGGTTCGTTTGGAGTGAAAACATTGCCACCGAGCGTGAGGTGGAGAAATTGCACTGGAAACTACTGCCCGAGGGAGAAGAGGGGCTTCGAAATCCCGCCTTCGGTTCGGTACAGGAAGAGCAAAACGTCGTATCCTTGAACAACGGCGACTTGTACAGCATGTATCGGACACGCATGGGATACGCAGCGGATGCCTACAGCCGGGACGGCGGTAAAAGCTGGTCCTTGCCGGAGGTTGCCAGGTATGCCGACGGCCGGAAAATAAAAAATCCCCGTGCCTGCCCCCGAATCTGGAAATGCGACAACGGTAAGTACTTGCTCTGGTACCACCACCACAGTGGGGATGATTTTTCGGACCGCAATCCGGCCTGGATTGCCGGAGGTATTGAGAAAGACGGAAGGATACACTGGTCCCAGCCCGAGATTTTTATTTACGGGGAGGACTTGTCGTACGATACGGGACGCTACAGTTACCCGGATCTGATCGAACAGGACGGGGAGTATTGGGTCACCACTACGAATAAGGCGAGTGGTAGATTGATACCCGTGGACGCAGCGTTGCTGGAGGGGCTCTGGTCTCAACTCGATCCGGGGACTGGCCCGGAACTGCCCGCGCCGGTAGCCGATTTTACGAAGCAGTTCCTCGCTGGTCAGGGGGTGATCCAACTGAAATCCAGTGACTTCGATCGGGAGGGGCCCCTTTTGGAGGCAGGGAATCCCCGTGGAGGTTTTGCCCTCGAGCTGGAGTTGGTGTTTTCTTCCTTGAAGCCTGGACAGGTGCTGCTTGATATGCGGGTGGAGAATGGCGACGGGGTTCTGGTGGAATCGGTCGGCTACCGGCAGGTGCAACTAAGCCTCATGGCTGGGGGCAAGAAAGGCAGTTGGACCTCGGATCCCGGTCAATTAGCCATCGGTTCGTCGCATCGCCTTTCCTTTCTCGTCGACAATGGACCAAAGGTGATTCAAGTTTTGCTTGATGGCGTCCTAGGTGACGGTGGAGAAAGCCGGCAATACGGCTGGACCCGGTACGATCCCGACCTGGGAACCATCCGCTTACCCGAACGTTGGGCAGTCAATTCCGGAGTGGTTCGGGCGGTGAAAATCTACAAAAGACCCCTTTCGGTCTCGGAGGCCATGCGTGCACAAGCACAGGCCCTGTCCGGGGAGTAAACCGGGCAGACGCCTACCAGTCCTTTTTCCAAATGGCCCCTCCCCGGTACCGTTCTCCGACCGGATACCGGGGAGAAGGAGTTACTTCCGATTCCATCAGTTGCCCGATTTTATCCACCAACTCGGGGTGTTTTCCGGCCAGATTATTCGTTTCCGCCGGATCGGTAGACAGGTCGTAGAGTTCGATCGGCTGATTTTTTCCTCTCCGAATGCCTTTCCAGTCACCCATCCGGATTGCCTGGTCGTACCGCTCGCGGGTATGGCCGAAATCCCAGTACAGCACCCGGTCACTGTGGGGAAGCTGCTTGCCCCTTAGCGCCTCGACCTGGGATTGCCCATCCAGTCTTTCCGGTAGGGGTGCACCGGCTAGGGCTGCAAAGGTGGGAAGCATGTCTTGAAATGCCAGGATCGCCGTCGATTCCCGTCCTGCGGGAATCTGGCTGGGCCAGGAGGCGATAAAGGGGACCCGGATGCCTCCCTCGTACAAGTCCCTCTTGAAGCCCTTCAGCATGCCATTGGTTTTAAATCCTTTCCAGGTAGCGCTGTGTCCACCATTATCGGAGGTGAAAATGATCAGGGTGTTCTCCCGGATTCCCAGGGCCTCGAGGAGCGCAATGATTTTCCCAACGTCTTTGTCCAGTCGGTGAATCATGGCGGCGTATTTTTTGGCTCGCTCCGGCCAGTCTTTTTCTGCGTAAGGGCTGGTGGAAGGGACTGTCAATCCGTGCTCGTCCTCCTCCGTTGCCGAAAAATGCGGCAAGGTATACGCTGCGTACAAAAAGAAGGGTGAATCTGCTGCCTGCCGAATAAAATTGAGCGCAGCGTTGGTCAGGATATCATGGCTGTAGTGATTTCTCAGAATAGGGTTATCCAGCAGGTGGATTTTCCGTTCGTCGTGATCCAGATAGCTGGGGTAATAATAGTGGGCATGGTCTTGATTCAGGTACCCGGTCCAGGTATCAAAGCCCTTCGCCGTTGCTCGCCCGGCTGTCCGGGCATCGCCAAGGGACCACTTGCCCACGCCTCCTGTTTGGTAGCCGGCGTCTTTTAGCACCTGTGCCAGGGTGATATCTCCTGAGCGCAGGTAGGTTGGGTAATGCGGTACATTATCCCGGGCAACTGTATGGCCGTTGTGTAAGCCTGTCATCAATACGCTTCTGGAGGAAGTACAGACCGGCCCTCCGGCATAGGCCTGCGTAAAACGGATTCCCTCTGCCGCAAGGGCGTCGATATGGGGTGTTTCAATGTGTTCCTGCCCGTACGGGCCGGTATCCCCGTAGCCCAAATCATCGGCCATGATGAAAACGATATTGGGCCGGGCTGCTTTGACGGATTGCCGGGCCTCGGTGGACAGCAGGGCAGCTAGCCACACCCCTACTGTAGCAATGAGCAATGGTAGCGGCGAAGGCAGGGCACGTGTGAATGGGAAGAGCGGCATAGGGTTGTATTTGTTTGAATCAGGCGATTGAGGAAAGGATTGTCCCGTCCTTGGTTCCGCGATTCCAGTCGAGCCGATCAATCGGCGGGCAAACCGGATCGGAGTTTCCACACCCACAGCATGTGAACGCATTTCGTGCCGGGAAACCAGTGAAATCTCCTAAAAAACGGAATAATTATTGAATTTTCCCGTAAATGAGCCCATTTTCTGGAACACAACGGAAGAAAGAGACCGTGCAAAAAAAAACAGGCCAGGGGCCATCCATCCCGTTTCCTTCAGGAAATAACAGGAAATGAAGCCGATACCCTACCATTTTACGCCCCTTTCTTTTCTGTAAACGGGGAACAAGCGACTGCACTCCAGAAAAATAAGGCAGCCGCCCGGCTGTGCGGCATCGAATGAAATCCCCCCGGAATCTGTGGAATTCGCCTATTCCCATTTGGTGGCAGGCCCCAGGCGCAGCCAGATCAATTAGGAGGCAGATGCTGCGGGAGCATGCGGGTATCCTTGTAAGCCCTTTTTGCGAGGCTAAGGCACTTGACCAAATCGGTATATCGTTTTGCGCAAGGTTGCGCCCTTTTGCTTTTTTGGTACGCTGGCTTCCGGTGAAGGATCCTCTGCATTTTTCTCGGATGTTTGGTGTAAGCTACTGATAACAAATAGGTTGACCGATGTTTATTTTATTATCGGATGAAAAGCCAAATAGAATGATTGATTTCTTCGAACATATATCGAAAAAATCAATGATAATTATTAACTGATAGAAATTACCTTTGATACTCTATTCATAAAATAACTGGTAAAAAAAGCATGAAAAAATCGATCGTTTTTAGTTGGCTTCTGATCATGGGAGCACTTTTTTCAGGATGTCAACGCACGAGTGAGCCGGAAGCCGATGGGTATTCCGGGGCAACCCAAAAGAGTAATTCCAACCGCATTGCGACCAGTAACAGCGACTGGTGGCCGAATCAGTTGAATCTGAGTATTCTTCGCCATAATTCTTCCCTATCCAATCCGATGGGGGAATCATTCAGTTACGCGGCAGCCTTTAACAGTCTGGATTATCAGGCTTTGAAAAAGGATATAGAGGCGGTGATGACCGAATCGCAGGATTGGTGGCCGGCGGATTACGGGCATTATGGGGGGTTGTTTATCCGCATGGCCTGGCACAGTGCAGGTACCTACCGGACCGGCGATGGTCGCGGGGGCTCCCGTTCCGGACAACAGCGGTTTGCTCCCCTAAATAGCTGGCCGGACAATGCCAATCTCGACAAAGCAAGGCGCTTATTGTGGCCCATCAAACAAAAATACGGGGATAAGATTTCCTGGGCGGATTTGATGGTCCTTACCGGCAACGTTGCATTGGAATCCATGGGCTTCAAGACCTTCGGCTTTGCCGGTGGGAGAGAAGACGTATACGAACCGGAGTTGGACGTGTATTGGGGTGCAGAAGGTAAATGGCTTGGTGATGAAAAACGCTATTCTGGCGAGCGGGAATTGGAAAATCCCCTGGCGGCAGTACAAATGGGACTTATCTATGTAAATCCGGAAGGGCCCAATGGCAATCCGGACCCGGTACTGGCGGCCCACGACATTCGCGAAACATTCGGAAGGATGGGCATGAACGACGAAGAAACCGTCGCCCTGATAGCCGGCGGACACACGCTGGGCAAGACCCACGGCGCAGGAGACGCCTCCCATGTCGGGCCGGAGCCCGAGGCCGCCGATATCGAAGCACAAGGCCTGGGATGGAAAAGCACGTACAAGTCGGGTAAGGGAGCCGATGCGATTACTTCCGGGTTGGAAGTAATCTGGACCTCTACTCCGGCTAAATGGAGTCATTTGTTCTTTTTTAACCTGTTCGAAAACGAGTGGGAGTTGACCAAAAGCCCTGCTGGCGCCCATCAGTGGGTAGCCAAAGACCCGAAAATGATGGTTCCGGATGCCTTTGATCCGGAAAAACAGCACAAGCCCACCATGCTAACTACCGATTTATCCCTACGATTTGATCCGGTTTACGAGAAAATTTCCAGGGGTTTTTACGAAAATCCGGAGAAATTCAACGACGCCTTTGCACGCGCCTGGTTTAAACTTACCCACCGGGATATGGGCCCCAAAACGGCGTATCTGGGTCCGGAAGCACCGACGGAAGATCTGATCTGGCAAGATCCTATCCCAGCCGTAAACCATCCCCTGATCAACACCCAAGACATTGGCGCATTAAAGACGAGTTTGTTAAATTCCGGATTGTCAATTAGCGAGCTGGTCAGCACTGCCTGGGCCTCGGCATCCACCTATCGGGGCTCGGATAGAAGAGGCGGCGCCAATGGCGCACGTATCCGTTTGGCTCCACAAAAAGATTGGGAAGTCAACAACCCGGAGCAATTGGCAAAAGTATTGGGAGTGCTTGAAACCATCCAAACCGAATTCAACGAAAACGCCGGAAATAGGAAAGTATCCATGGCCGACCTGATCGTGTTGGGAGGCAATGCTGCCGTGGAACAAGCTGCTGCCAATGCTGGCTACCAGGTAAGGATTCCTTTCGTTCCCGGACGAATGGATGCTACCCAGGAACAAACCGATGTGGCGTCCTTTGACCTGCTGGAGCCCATGGCGGATGGCTTTCGCAATTACCTGAAAACCCAGTACACCATTTCTACGGAAGAGTTGTTGCTAGACAAGGCCCAACTACTCACCCTAACCGCTCCTGAAATGACGGTATTGGTGGGCGGCATGCGTGCGCTTAACGCGAACTACGATGGATCCGGGCACGGGATTTTCTCCGATAAGAAAGAGACCCTTACCAATGAGTTTTTTGTGCACCTTTTGGACATGGGGACCGAATGGAAGGCCAGCTCCGAGAGCAAAGAAACCTTTGAAGGAAGGGACCGGGCTACCGGAGAACCGAAGTGGACCGCTACCCGGGCAGACCTGATATTCGGATCCAACTCCGAGTTGCGTGCCCTGGCCGAGGTATACGCCAGCGAAACGTCCAAAGAAAAATTCGTCTCCGACTTCGTTGCTGCCTGGGACAAGGTGATGAAACTCGACCGATTTGACCTGATTTATCAATAAACTCTATGCAGGTTTTCCGGTTAGGAAAGCAGGCGTGACGGCCATGAATTAAGCCAGATCCACGGATCTGGCTTTTTTTGTTGCGTCCGATCCCAGCGAGGCGTCTCCGACGATAATTCCCCGGTTCTGTTTTTTCAGCCGTCTTCGAAGAGATAGGCGCCAGGTCCGAGGGCGGCGTTTGCCAGGGACGAAGCATTGGCTATCGTGCAGCATCCAGGCACTTACTTTTTTCTGATTTTTATTTAGAATTAGTTTAAATAAACAAAACTTTTATATATTTGTCATCAGAAAACGCAGGGAGGCGTTTTCGAAACCGAAACCAATATTGTAGATAAACCATTTAAATTAGTACTGAATGAAACGTTTGTTTGATAATCGTTACCTAATGCTTACTGCCCTTTTTATACTGGGGCTTGCCTGTTTTTCGTGTGACAATGGGGACGATCCCATTCGTCCGGACTTACAGCTACCTACCACCTATGACGGCTCGAATTTTTCCACCTCCACTGGCACACAAGCAGCGGTATTGACCCAGCTTTCGTCACTGACCACCGAAATGCAGCGCGGTCGTCAAGGTCAAACGGTTACCTTAGCAACACTGGAGAGCCTGTACGAAGCGGGAAATCCAAGTGTTGAGACCGTTACCACTACCTATTATGCCGGTCGAATCACCGGTGCCGACGGTTGGTTGGATGAATTGGCCAAGGCAAGTGGCGGTACGGTGTATACGCCAGGTGAACCCGCGGGACAGGGCGGTACGCTAGGCGGCTATCTGTTTGACGAAAATGGCCTGGAACTGGAGCAACTGGTAGAAAAAGGCTTGTTCGGTGCGGCCCTGTACAACCACGCTACTACGCTGCTGTCTCCCCAAATGACTGGCGAGCAAGTAGATCAGACACTTGCTATTTTTGGTGCTACCCCCGCTTTTTCTAACTCGGGTTCTTCCAACGTTGCTTCGGATGTACGGGACCGCTTCATGGCCAATTACGCTGCACGTCGCGACAAAAATGACGGCAACGGCTTGTATTCCCAAATGAAAGCGGCTTTCCTGAAATTGCAGGCTGCTACTGCGGCAGGTCAGGAGTACCAGGCAGAAAAAGACGAGGCCATCGCAGAAGTGAAGTTACTTTGGGAAAAGGCCAACGCGGCCACGATCATCAATTACTGCCACTCGGCGATTAGTAAGTTGAGCGCAACCAATCCATCTCCCGATGATGTGGGCTCAGCCTTGCATTCTTATGGTGAAGCGGTTGGCTTTTTGCACGGCTGGCGGACCATTCCCCAGGCAGACAAGCGAATTAGCGATGCGCAAATCGATCAATTGCTGGTATTGTTGAATGCACCGCAGGACGGAGTTGCGAGCGCTTACAAATTTGCAACCGACCCTGTAAATGAATTGCCAAAGCTCACGCAAGTGATTGATCAGCTGCAGACGTTGTATGAATTTAGCACCCAGGATATCGAAGATTTCAAGAAAAACTGGGTTAGCGAACAAGGGCGCTAGGCTGTCCCAGGATACGACTCACCAAACTTTTTCTTTGGTGAGTCGTTTTTGAGTTCCCACGTAGTCAAAATCAAAAATAAATTATGAACCGACGATTCTACTCAACCGCTCTGCTCCTGGCATTATTGGTTGGTTTCTTCGCTTGTGAAGAGGGTGAGACACCGATACAGAATAGCTTCGATCGAGGCGAGATGTTGGAAAACATGGCTCAGAACCTGATTATCCCTGCCTACACCGACTTGCAGACGCGCGTTGGTGCCCTGGAAAGCAGTGCCGAGAGCTTTACACAAAATCCCGATGTGAATTCCCTGCAGTCCTTACAAGCTGCCTGGGAGGCAGCGTATTCCTCCTGGCAATACGCTAATGCCTACAACTTCGGCCCAGCGGGAGAAGAGGGTATCCGCAGGTCCTTGCTAGAGGAAGTAGGCACCTTTCCCGTCTCTGAGGAAAAAATCGAAAACGCCATTACAGGCACAGCCAATTTCAATGATTTTAACCGGGATGCCCGGGGTTTTCTGGCGGTGGAATACCTGATTTTTGAAACAGGAAATTCGAATGCAACCGTGGTAGAAGCCTTTGCCTCCCAAAACAGGAAAGACTTCCTACTAGGCGCTGTGGCCGATATTGAAAGACGGGTGACCGAGGTGCTTTCGGCATGGAACAGCGGCTATGCTTCCGAATTTACACAAAATCGTGGTACGGATGTGGGAAGCAGTACCTCCATGCTGTACAACGAGTTTGTAAAAAGCTTTGAAAGTGCAAAAAATTTCAAGCTGGGTTTGCCTTTGGGCAGAAGACCGGGCCAAACGCAAGCAGAACCACAGTTGGTGGAGGCCTGGTATTCCGGCACTTCCACCACCATGCTGAAAGAACACCTGCAAGCCATCGAGCGAATCTGGCAAGGACGTGGCGGACAGGGGCAAAATGGCCCCGGATTCCGGGAGTACCTGCAATCGGTGGAAGGAGGGGCGGCGCTTATTGAGGCCACCGAGGCACAGATGACAGCGGTAAAGGCTGCACTGGAAGCGTTGCCGGATTCCCCACCCCTCTCGGAGCAAATTCAGCTAGCACCGGAACCTGCCGATCGACTCCATACGGAACTCCAGAAACAGACCCGCTTTTACAAAAGCGATATGTCCTCCCTGCTAGGGATTTCCATTACGTTCAGTAGTGGGGATGGAGACTAAGGGAAAAAAATTCGAAATGTCAATTGATTGCTTCTTGTGCTGACAGGTACTTTCCTTGCTAATTTCCTGGCTTCTATACGCATAGAAGTCCTCTCAAACAAATTGAGGGAGCGCGTTCGAGCGACTCCCTTTTCTGTCTTTCGGGGGGTTTTTGGTCTGCTAATGGCCTTTGGTGCCGCACGCTTTATGTGGCTGGGCTGGATCGAAGACCATTATTCCGATCCGATCGTTCACTTTCATTATTGGGGTTTTGGATGGGTGGAACCCTTCTCGGCGGAGATCCTTTATGCGATCCACTGGGTGATGCTGCTGGCGGCTTTTGGTGTAATGCTTGGGACGCGGTGGCTGTACCGGCTTTCGGCGCTGACCTTGTTCCTAACCTTTACGTATACCGAACTTATCGACCTCACCTACTACCTCAATCATTACTACTATGTAAGTATTGTGTGTGCCCTGCTCTGCATCGTGCCCTCGCCTCCGTCCCTGTGGGACCGGGAAGCACGCATTCCCCGCTGGGTTTTGGTCGTTTTTAAGTTTCAGATTGCCATCGTTTATATCTATGCAGGACTTGCCAAAATCAACTACGATTGGCTCGTTCTGGCATTGCCGCTGAAAATCTGGCTTCCTGCGCACGATACCGTGCCGGTACTGGGTCCCCTTTTCGCCTGGTCGGTGACGGCCTATATTTTTTCCTGGTTTGGGATGCTGTACGATTGCCTTATCGTGTTTTTCCTGCTCTATAAGCCTACCCGAATTTGGGCCTACCTCACGGTTATTGCCTTTCATTCCCTTACGGGGCTGCTCTTTCAGATTGGAATTTTCCCACTGGTGATGATGGGAGGTACCTTGATTTTCTTTGATTTTGAAAGGCGTCCACAACTCGCCCTTGCCCCAAAAGCTCCGGTCCGGCCCAGAGAGCGCGTACTGGCCGCCGTTTTGCTGCTTCACTTCGCTTTCCAGCTGATTTTTCCCTGGCGGTACCTGCTGTACGAGGGGAATGTATTCTGGACGGAACAAGGGTACCGGTTTGGCTGGCGCGTCATGCTCATGGAGAAAGCGGGTACCGCCACATTTTATGTTAAGGATAGCCAAACAGGCCGGGAGGGCGTCGTCGATAACCGGGAATTTTTAAACCCCCATCAGGAAAAACAAATGGCCATGCAGCCGGATATGATTCTTCAATTTGCCCATTTTCTCGGTACACACTATGCCGAGAAAGGGGTTCAGGACCCGCAGGTGCGTGCGGAAGTCTATGTCACCCTCAACGCGCGTCCGAGCCGTTTACTCATCGACCCAACCGTTGACCTAATGAAGGAAACCGATTCCTTTCGACCCAAAACCTGGATAGTACCCTTTGAAAACAATGCAGAAAATGCCCTATCGCAGTAACGAAAATACGACAATAAAGAAACGAAAAGGAGTAGCCAGGTCGTTGCTTCCCCTGTTGATGCTATTGGCTGGGGTAGCCCTGTCTTTTCAGGTTCGGGCCCAGACTTTTACTGTTTCCGGGACCGTTCGCATCGTTGGGGAGGCCTGTATGGGTACGCCCAAAGTGGTGGTTCGCGGCAGCAGTCTGGGGGTTTCAGTGGATGCAGTGGGGAGTTTTCGGCTGGAGGGTATACCGGCAGGGGGACAGACGCTGGTGGCATTTTGCCTGGGCAAAAAGATGGCCGAACAAACGCTTATTGTCGATCGGGATACAGAGGGTTTGGAATTTGTGTTGGCGGATATTGAAAATGAGCTCGAAGACGTTCAGGTGGATGGAAGCAGGGCAGAAAGTTTTGCTGCCGCCCGTTTGGCCTCCGTGGAGAATTTTGGTGTCTACGACGGTCGCAAAAGTGAAGTCATCGTACTCAAAGAAATGGTTGCCAATACCGCCACCAACAACGCAAGGCAGGTATATTCGCGGATTACCGGACTCAATATCTGGGAAAGCGATCAAACCGGGTTGCAGCTCGGGATTGGTGGCCGGGGGCTAAGTCCCAACCGTACCTCGAATTTTAACGTACGGCAGAACGGCTACGACATTTCAGCGGATGCCCTGGGTTATCCGGAGTCCTACTATACGCCTCCAGTGGAGGCCCTGGAGCGAATCGAAATCGTGCGGGGTGCCGCTTCCCTGCAATACGGCACGCAGTTTGGCGGCATGCTTAATTTTCGCTTTCGCCGGGGAACCGAAGATGCCAAAATACGCCTAACCAGCCGCCAATCCGCGGGTTCCTGGGGGTACTTCGGATCGTTCAATAGCCTGGAGGGTACGGTAGGAAACCTCCGCTATTACACCTTTTACCAGCACAAACGCGGAGATGGGTACCGTCCCAATTCCGGATTTACGGCGCACAATTTCTATACCTCCCTGGACTATACCTTTAGCGAAAAACTATCGACCAGCCTGGAGCTTACCAAGATGACCTACCTCACCCAGCAAGCGGGTGGCCTGACCGATCGGCAGTTTGAGGAAAATCCCCGTCGCTCCTTTCGGGACCGGAATTGGTTTAAGGTGGACTGGAACCTTGCCGCCCTGGCATTTACCTACAATTTTTCCGATCGGACGAAGCTCAATACGCGTAATTTCGCCCTGCTGGCCTCCCGCCAATCCGTCGGCAACCTGGAGCGCATCAACGTCGCCGACTTTGGTGAGGAACGGACGCTGATTGCGGGCGATTTTCGGAATTTCGGTAACGAAACCCGGTTATTGCATTGGTACCGCATGGGGAAAGAGACCCAGACCTTTCTGGTCGGAACACGCGCTTACCACGGTACCACCACGGCCAAACAAGGCTGGGGCAGCCGGGGCGCGGATGCAGATTTCCGGTACCTGAATCCGGATGATTTGGAGGATTCGGACTACGTATTTCCCAACCGCAATTATGCCCTGTTTGCTGAGAATATCATCAATTTCAGCCCGAAATTCAGTCTGACCCCGGGCGTACGGCTGGAAAATATTCAAACCTTTGCGGATGGCTATTACAAACAGTACGTGTTTGACGGGGCCGGCAATGTCCTGGTAGAAAACCGTTTTGACGAGGAATTGGAGCGCCGGCGCAGTTTTCTGCTCTTTGGGCTGGGCTCGAGTTACCGGCAAAGCGAATCCGTGGAGTTCTACGCAAATATTTCGCAGAATTACCGGGCAATTAATTTTACCGATTTGCGCATTAACAACCCGAATTTGCGGGTGGATCCTGCGATTACCGACGAGCAGGGGTATACGGCCGATTTGGGGGTAAAGGGTAGTAAGAGCGATCGGTATACCTACGAAGTCACCTTGTTTTACCTGCGGTACTTTGGCAAAATCGGCCAGGTACTTCGTACCGATTCGGTGCTATTTAACGACTACCGGTACCGTACCAATATTGCGGATGCCCGGAATATGGGGCTGGAGGCATTTGGCGAAGTTTCCCTACTCAATCTATTGGGAAAAGATAGCGAGCGGATAAAATGGACGCTATTCGGTAACTTCTCCCTGATAGACGCCCGGTACATCCGCACCCAGGATGCAGCCATTCGCAATAAAAACGTAGAGATGGTACCTCCGGTAACGGTAAAACTGGGAAGTACGGCACGTTACAAGGGACTTTCCGTCTCGGCCCAGTATTCCTACGTGGATGCTCATTTTTCCGATGCCTCGAATGCCGTTCGAACGGCTACGGCGGTGGAAGGGCTGATTCCTTCCTATGCCGTGGCAGATATTTCTGCCATTTACCGGTGGAAGTCGCTCGCACTTGAAGTCAGTGTCAACAACCTCTTTGATGAGCAGTACTTTACCCGGCGCGCAGATGCCTATCCGGGACCGGGCATTATCGCTGCAGATGGCCGTGGTTTCTATGCAACGCTGGAAATGAACTTTTGACCTGCAATCGGTGGCACAATTGATTCAGCAGGGGTGCTTCCCACAACAGGCACAGGTCCGTTTCGGGTATGGGGCAAACCGGATTAAGCTGTTCCTCCTCGCGTTTTCCAGGCAGTTTCGGAAGGATCGGGCCTGGTTTAATCGTTTTTTTTTGCAGGCACCCGGGAAGGGGTAAAAAAAGCCAGGCCCCACGAGTACCTGGATTTTTAATCCACAAATAACCTATTTTTCTCATTGTAACAGGCGTGAATTCGGTGGTGCAAGTGGCCGAATTCCAATGACCGGACTACCTCCTGAGTGGACTGGCGTCGAAATGGTTTTCCTGTTCGGTGATGTTACCTGCGTCATCGATTTGAAAGCGGTCGGCCACCCGTAAGTTGATGCCCGAAAACCTCAGCTTAATATTTGCCCTGCTAATGATGGAAGTTTGCTCTTCGTTGTAGAAATGATCCAATACAGTAATGGATATGCCCTCCAGAAACGGTTCCAGGGGCTGCCACCAGCGTTCGTAGAGGTTTAGAATCCCCACGATCGGCTCATAAACACCTCCTGGAGCGATTGGCGCACGAAAGATGATATCATCACTAAAGGGAATCAGGGAAAAGGATTTTGTCCGCAAGCCGTCGAAGTACGCCTCGGCTGCTTTTTTAAGTAATTTTTTTCGGTTTTGTTCAAGAAGTGCATTTTTCATGACAGGATGTGGTTTGCGTGTAGTGTCGATCGTTTCGTTTAGGGCAGGAATCGTTCGTATTGTTTGGCTTACCGGAGCTTGGCTAGGAATACCGTTCGTTGTTTCGGGTATTTTTTGCTTGCAATCGAATGAGTGATGCGATTTCGCGGGTTGTCCCAAAACGTGTGGCTTTTGCGTATGTTCTCCGTTCACACGATTCCAGTAAACCGATTTATGGGCCTATTGCCAATCCGTATCACCCGTAAGCGACAGGGTAGAGGTTCGTGGCGTCTTCCACCAGTGGTTTGCGCTGATGAGGCTATTTCCCGCGGGTAACGAGAAGCGCTGCCCGCGTGGGAGGTGAAAACAACGTCTCCAGCAAATCCTGGGTAGTGCTCGTGTACGTTCTTCCGATGGATTGATTTTATCTGCACATCCAGCTATGATAACGGTTGGGGGAGCCTCCTCGGTGAGGCCGGGCTCCTCGGCACCTCTTTGCCCAAGCAGTGGGGTTTCCTTGCATTCCCTTGCAGCAATAGCAGGTTCCTTCCGATTCGATCCCGAAATGCCCGGGCGTGGCCCCGGCTTCATTCCTCCTGGGTCGGTAGTTTCCAGGTGCCGGCCCCTCCTCTGGAGTAGGAACCGGTTTGTCAGGCTGGTATCCTTTTCCAGTATAAGTATTCTCGGCTGGCTGGTGCCTTGAGCCAAACTGTACGAGGTACTGGAAAGGGTAATCGTAGTTGAAATGCGAAATTTTTTCATGGCTAGTACAGTGGGTAGTGATTGGTACGTGTAATCCGGTAGTTCAGAGGTGGTAGGGGCCTTTTTACCGGTGCAGTTTTTCGTTTCGGATCGTATTTTTGGGCCATTGCAAGTGTTTCTACCGACCTGGATGCGTTCCCTAGTTGGGTTCGGCCTGCGCCCATCAGCCCTTACATGTCAGGGGGTTTTTTACGGAGAATCGCATCGATTATCGCGCACTTGCAAGGTATTGCTCGCAAGCTTGCCGCGCATCGACAGGTGGCGCTAGCCGGCTTTATAAATGTGTTGCTAATCGGTTAGTTATTCGATAGGCAGGGTCGGGCAAATGCAAAAGCCCTCCGCCTCCCAGTTTCGGCTAGCGAAGCTGTTCCACAAAATGTTCGTGGTCCCAGAACACTTTTATTTCCTCGATTTTGTTTTGTTCATTAAAACGGAAAATGAAGATGTGCTCCGAAACAAAGAATTTCCCCTGGCTTGGTAGTCCGGCAAAGTCCTTTTCCTGTGTTCCGAAAATCTCTACCGTGCAGGTCACTTCGTTTTCGGCCATGTTGTATTGCTGATCGATAACCGTATTGTCTAAATCTGGAAAAGAATCCATAAGCGCGGACCAAACACCCATTCCGACCTCTTTGATTTTCCCGCTAAATCCGCTGCCCAGGGGGATAAATGAAATCTTTCCATCAGGCCTGCACAGGCCGAGCATCCGGTCTGCTTCCATGTCCTGATACGCTGAAAAAAACTCAATGCAGATTCCTTTTTTAAGGAGAATTTCCTGATTCGCTTTACTTGTTTTTGTTGTTGTTTTCATCCTTTTGTTAGTTGTTGGTGAGTTAGGGGTAGGTAAAAGTAGTAGTGATTTAGTTTCGGGCAATGGAGTGCTTTCTCCGAATGCTTTTGATCAAATTTACATCAACCAAAATTGGCATACTTGTAAAAATGCGCACGGTGATTGCCAATCACGGGGAATTGCTTTTTTCCGGTAAAGGTTTTCGGCATCGCTGTTTTTATTAATCGTTTAAAGATTGGGTTTGGTACCTTGCGCTCCTTTCTGCGTGCCTACTTTCAAGGAGTATGCCTGCCGGTGAAGGATCAAAACAAACGTAAGGAATGATCTGGGAAGAAATTAGGTCAAATGTTCCAAAAATTGCGACAGATGTTCCACCAGCAAAAAAGGCGTTTTCATCCAATGTCTTCGGGAAGGCATGTGGGTGGTAGCTACGCCAACGGAACGTACAATCAATCCAAGTGTACTTTAAAAACCAGCTTTACCGGCGAGGGGCTTTCTTGCTAACCCCTGTCCTGTTGAAGCCGGTCTCCGTTGTACCTAAGACAGCCGTTTCGTACTATTTGTCCAAATAGCGAATCAATTCCCGGTGTTTTTGGTGGTAGTCGGAAGGGTTCATGTGGTTGAACGTTTTATAATCTTTTATCAAATGGGACTGGTCATGGAAACCGTTTGCAGCTACTATGTCCTGCCAGTCAATTTTTTCCCGATTGGCTACGGTATTGGATAAGTAGCTAAATCGTTTGATTCGCGCGTACAGCTTGGGAGAAATGCCTACCTTTTCCAAAAACCGTTTTTCCAGGTACCGTCTGCTTACAGAAAATTGGCGTAGTACTTCCTCAATGGAAACCATCCCCGCCTTTGTATGAATAAAGTCAATCGCTTCGTCGATGATACTGAGTTTTGATTTGGCTGCAGGTAGGAACGTTTCCAAAAAAGTTTCCAAAATCAAAACCTTTTTCTCAGGGTCGCAGCTGCCTTTTAGGGAGCGATGCGTTGCCTGAATGCTCTCACCCAGGACCTTTGCCAGGTCCATGCGTTGGTTGACCAGTTCAGGCATGGGGAATCCAAAAAAATTATACAAGGAAGCGGGGTGCAGGACTGCGCCAATCATCCCTATTTTTCCGTTTACCTCCAGGTGGTAATTTGCCGTAAACTGTCCGGAGGCAAAGATCAGGGGGACTTGTTCTTTTTGGTCTTCGGTTTGGTACGCCCAATAGGGGTCGGCGTAATTGAAAACCAAGCCATTGTATCCGGAGGGAGGACTTTGGACCAGTATTTTCTCCTCCTTTTCACTTTCCCAAATAAAGAAGCAGTCCACATAGGGACGAAGTTGCTCGGAAGGAAGGTGTTTTGTATACTTCATTGGGATAAGGGAATGGGATAAAGACCCGATTTCAGTAGTTCCGTCTGAATTAGAACTACATATTCGTATAAAAAAATGAAATAAAAAAAAGGTTGCAAATAAAATTTCACTGGTATGCATCCTTACGCTTCCTGGAATCTTCGGCAGGGAGCCCGGTACACTTCTGGCAGGAATAAATGGGTGGTTGGCTACCGGTAGCAGTTCCTTGAATTTTTCCCGTAGTCGACGGTGAGTAGCCGAGGATGAATGGATCGCGACCATATGATTGGCTGGTACTAACCAAAAAGACACCCGCTTTCATCCACTGATCAACACAGCCTCGTCCACTTAAATTGCTGGTAGGTTAACAAGGGAAATGCCGGTGGGGCTGTCGGCCGAACCGAGTAGAAGCTGCGTTGAAGAAAAAATGATGCGGAGAATCGATACAATGACTTGTATTTCGGGATTTATGGTGATAGTATTGCTGGAAACTCCTGAGCATCACCGACTACAATGAGCCCAAAAATCCGCTGGTACGTATTGGCCCTGGTATTTCTTGCCACCGGTTTGAATTTTCTCGACCGGCAGGTACTTTCCATGACCATCCTCAAGATTCAGGAGGAATTGTCCATTTCGGACGTGCAGTACGGATGGGTCAATACGGGCTTTCTCGTTAGCTATGCCCTGATGTTTACCGTAGGCGGCCGCTTGATTGACAAGGTAGGAGGAAAGGTAGGTCTGGGCATCTCGGTGGGCGTCTGGTCGGTGGCCAGTGCCCTGCATGGACTTATGGGCAATTTTTACCAGTTGGTGGGATTCCGGTTTTTGCTGGGCATGGGGGAAGGAGGCTGTTTTCCCGGAGCAGCGAAGACCGTGTACGAATGGTTTGGGAAAAAGGAGCGGGCCCTGGCCAACGGCGTGGCCATTGGTGGGGCGGCCATTGGTGCCGTTGTAGCGCCTCCCCTGACCATCCTGATTTCCGGGCAGTACGGCTGGCGTTGGGCCTTTATCTTGCCGGGCCTGGTTGGCCTGGTCTGGGTCGTCGCCTGGTTTGCCCAATCCTGGAAAAAAAGCCTGCATGCGCAGCGTCGGGCGGGCAGTTCCCAAACGGAAAGGCCGATTCGGGTGCCCATGGTCGATTTATTGAAAAACAGGACCGTGTGGGCATTTATTTTGATCCGCTTTTTGCTGGACCCGGTGTTTTATTTTTTGATGTTTTGGGTACCCAAATACCTCAATCAGGAACGCGAGCTGTCCTTCGAGCGGATCGGGGAACTGTTTTGGATCCCCTTTCTGGCCTTGGGCTTGTCAAACATGCTGGGCGGCTGGTGTTCGGATAAGCTCATTGCCCGAAATCTCAGCGTCGATGCTGCCAGAAAATGGGTCATGGGTTTTGCAGCTGCGGTCACCCTGGTGGCGCCTTTTATTTCTACCGTTTCCTCGGTGGAGGTAGCCATTTTGCTTATGTCGCTGGTAATGCTGGCCCATGGGTTTTGGATCACCAACTACATTACGGCCATTGCCGATATGTTTGGCAATCAGGCCACCTCCACGGTGGTGGGGCTGTCGGGAACGGCCGGGGCGATTTCCGGCATGCTCTTGAATCCGGTTATTGGCTGGGTGGCACAAAATTATTCCTACGGTCCCTTGTGGTTGGTTTCCGGACTGATGTATCCCCTGGCTTTTTGTATATTGCTTATCCGAATACCCTCGATTACTGCGCTGGAATTCAAGCCGCCAAAAGGCGCAGGTGCCGGGTGATTCGCCAATATTTCACCGAGCAAAAACATGGAAAAACGCACGAATGAACCAAATCCAGCCGGGGAGCAGCAGCCCTGGGAACGAAGACAGGAAACCAGGCCCCGGATCGGTGTGTTTGGGGTGGGATACGTCAAGTACTGGCCCCAATTCGAAGGCTTGTTGGAAGATCTCTTAGAAAAACAACGGATCTTTCTCGATAAACTTGCGCCCCTGTCGGTGGAGGTCATTGATTTTGGCATGGTAGACGATGCCCAATCCGCTTATGCCCTGGTGCCCAAACTCAAGGCGGCCAATCTGGATTTGATCTTTTGTGACATGCTGACCTACGCCACCTCCAGCACCTTTGGGGTGATCATCAAGACCATCGAGACGCCCATCGTATTGGTGGCCTTACAACCGGACAAGGCCATGGATTACAGCCGGGCTTCGACCTACATGCAGCTGTACAACGACGATGTGTGCTCCCTGCCCGAATTTGCAGGCGTAGCGCTGCGCATGGGCAAACCGGTGCCCGAGGTCATCATCGGCACACTGCACGAGGACCCGGGAGCCGATGCGCAAATCGAGGAGTTTTGCCGCATTGCCCAGGTGCTGCATGGATTGAAAAATGCCCGAATCGGCCATATCGGGCATCCCATCGAGGCCATGCTCGACATGCATACCGATGCGACCATGCTAACGGCGCATTTTGGGGTACACGTGGTGCAGTGCGAGGCCAATCAACTTGTGCACCAGTATGTCCACCAGGTGAGCGAGGCAGAGGTAGGCCAGGAGGAAAAGCGCATCCTGTCGTTTTTTGATACACCGGACCCGGTGTCCGACCCCATTTCCGAAAAATTGCGACCGGCCGATTTAGAGGTAGCAGCGAGGGCTTCCCTTGCCTTAAAAAAATTTGTGGCTAGCGAAAAACTGGACGGCCTGGCCTATTACTACAATGGTGAGCCCAAAAGCGATACCCAACAGGTTATGGCCAATCTGATCGTGGGCAATTCCCTGCTCACCAGCTCGGGTTTTCCCATGTGTGGGGAATCGGACTTAAAGACCTGTTTGGCCCTATTTATCATGGACCGTTTGGGGATCGGTGGAAGCTTTGCGGAGTTTCATCCGGTGGATTTCATCGAAAACTTTATCCTGGTGGGCCATGATGGCCCACACAACATATCCATCGCCCAGGGGAAGCCGGTCTTGCGAAGTTTAAAGAAATACCACGGCAAGCCGGGCTTTGGTGCAGGCGTGGAGTTTAAGATCAAGGAAGGGCCTATTACCATGTTAAGCATAAGCTCGACCTTCGAAGGAAAATTCAAATTTGTCATTGCCGAAGGAGAATCGGTGGAAGGACCCATCCCACCCACCGGGAATACCAATACCCGGGGTTTCTTTAAGCCGGATGTGCGCACCTTTCTTACGAAATGGATCAAGGAAGGGCCTACCCACCATTTTGCGCTGGGCATTGGGCACCATGCCGGTAGCATTCAGAAAATTGCCAACTACCTGCATATAGAATCGGTGGTGGTATCGTAAACCCAGTGCAATCCAAAACCAACTACCCATGAAAACCGCTTTTAATCTGATCCAAAAGAAATCCAATTCGGGCCGGCACGATCGTCCTGTAGGATATAGTGAAGGCTATTTGTATAATCTTTTGAGAAATGTACGTTTATGGGCCTATCCGCTGTCGCTGTTTTCCGCCTTGCTGGTTTTTTCGAGCTGTTCCCAGAAAGAGGGGGAGGAAAAATCAAGCCCGAATATCCTGATTATCCTAACCGATCAGCAAACCAATGATGCCATCAGTTACCTGGGTAATCCCCATTTGGCGACACCCGCGATGGATCAGTTGGCAGCAGAAGGTACCTATTTTACAGCATCGTACTGTACCAGTCCGGTATGCGGCCCCGCCAGAAGCAGCCTGATTACCGGACGGATGCCCCACGAAACGGGCGTTGTCTGGAATTCCACACATATTGATTCCTCCCTGCCCACGATTGGCCATCTTTTTCAAGATGCAGGATATCAGACAGCCTGGGCAGGAAAATGGCACCTTCCCCAAGCCTATCCTGCCAAAACGAAAATGGATTCGGTGGCTGGTTTTCGGGTGATCCCCTTTCAATCTCTGGATGAGGCCTGGGACCTGGGTGCCGACACGGATGGTCCCATTGCAGATGCAGCAGTGCAGTATATCCGTGCATACAATGAAGAAGCCCCTTTCCTTCTAGCCGTTTCCCTGCACAATCCCCATGACATCTGTTACGTGCCCAGAAGACCGGAGGACTATGCCAGGGCCGATGAGTTGGACTCGCTCCCTCCCTTGCCTCCGAACTTTGAAATTGCTGAAGATGAACCAGAATTTCTTGCGGAAAAGCGGTTGATGGATCATTACGGGGATGAGCTGTTGTTAACCAGCGACTACAGCCCCGAAGACTGGCGAGCCTACCTGTACCATTATTACCGGTTTACGGAGATGGTAGACAAAGAGATCGGGAAGATCCTGCGGGCTTTAACAGACAAAGGTCTGGATGAGAATACGATTGTGGTCCTGACCAGCGAACATGGCGATGGTGCCGCTGCGCACCGCTGGGCGGCCAAGTTGAGTTTATATGAAGAGGCAGCTACGGTGCCCTTTATCATCCGCTGGAAGGGGCACATTCCCTCCGGAAGTATAAACCGGGATCAGTTGGTCTCCGGTATGGACCTGGCGCCCACCTTACTGGATTATGCCCGGGTCGAAAATAATGTTCAGTTTACCGGTAAAAGCCTGAAGCCGGTCTTGGAAGATCCCCGGAAGAATTTACGGGACTATTTGGTGGTGCAGTTGGCCGACGATAAACTGGATTCCAGCAGGCATGCGCGAATGATTCGGGATAAGCGCTTTAAATATAACCTGTATAACCAGGGAGAACGCAACGAACAATTGTTTGATCTGTGGGAAGATCCGGGCGAAACAATGAATCTGGCGGATGCAGTAAATTACCAGTCAGTCAAAAGCCGGCTGAAAGGGGCATTGTCCGAATGGATCCGGGAGCACAACGATCCATTTCTGGAATGGCGTCCATTGCCGGAAAACGGCTCCCTTGCCCCCTAGTACCGAACGTCCCCCCACAAAATCTCCAGACCATGAATATAAAAACCAAAGACCTACTTATCCTGGCCGGCTTTTTCGCCGGAATTCTCGTGCCTGGTTTTGGCCAAAACAGCCCGGAATATGAAACGGTACGGCGAGGCTTCCAAAACCCGCCTGCTGCTGCCCGTCCCCATGTCTACCATTGGTGGCTGGGTGGCCACGTAGACAGCCTTCGGTTAAAGGAAGAAATTCGTGCATTCAAAGAAGCCGGGGTATCGGGGTTTACCATCTTCGAAATCGGCTCCAGGGATACCGTTCTGGTAGGAACAGGCCCGGAATTTTTGGGGGAAGAGTCCCTGAAAACCATCCAATTTGCCGTAGAGGAAGCGGGAAAGCTGGGGATGCAGGTAGGCTTGAATACGGCCAGTAGCTGGAATGCAGGCGGCAATTGGCTGACCCCCGAACATGCCGCCAAATCTATTTATCAATCTAAGGTCAACCTTTCGGGTGGCAAACGGCAGGAAGTTTCCATTCCCTTTCCCGAAATACCGGAAACCGATCCAAGAGGAAGAAAGCGAATGATCGAATTCGGAACGGACGGAAAACCCGTCTATGCGGAGGAGATCGCCCTGCTGGCGATTCCTGAATTCCCCGGCAATAGTCTGGCCGATACCAGCCAAATCCGGGATATTTCCGAATTTTTCGATCCGGAAACGGAGATACTGGATTGGGAGGCTCCGGAAGGGGAATGGAAAATCATAAGGTACGTATGTTCCAATTCGGGCGAAAACCTGATCTTGCCCAGCAAATATTCTGCAGGACCCATTGTGGATCATTATGATGCAGACGCTACCGCTTTTCATTTCAATTATATCATCGAGCGGCTGCAATCGGTACTGGGAGATCTGCGGCAAACAGCGCTGAAAAGCCTCTACATGGCCAGTTACGAGGCCCGGGGTTTTACCTGGACGCCCACGCTTCCGGAGAAATTCAGGATGATCAATGGATATGATGTCAAAAAACTCCTGCCCATCCTATTTGAGGAAGCGGAATTTTCAGCCGAAACAACAGCCAATTTTCGGGCTGATTTTCAGCGCACCTTGTCCGAACTGATGATTCATAATTTTTACATGAAATCCAAAGAAGTCTGCAATGCCCATGGCCTCAAAAACAACAGTGAGGCCGGAGGACCCGGCCTTCCCTTGCACAACGTTCCCGTGGAACCGCTAAAAGCCCTGGGAAAAGGACTGGATATTCCCAGGGGTGAGTTCTGGATCAATCACGGTCGCTACAACGAAGACGGGATGGATATTTTGCGGGTGGTGAAAGAAGTTTCTTCGGCTTCTCACATGTATGGTCTGGGAATTGTGGAAATGGAAGCCTTTACTTCCTTTCAACATTGGCAGGAAGGCCCCTTTGAGATGAAGCCGATCGGAGACCGGGCCTTTGCGGAAGGCATGAACAAGGTGGTGGTGCATGGATCTACCCATAACCCGCAAGGGACGGGCGTTCCAGGAATCGTCTACCACGCCGGTACCCATTACAATGACAAACGGGTATGGTGGCCCAAGATCCGGCCTTTTAACGAATACCTGGCCAGGATTTCCTATATTCTTCAGGAAGCTGATTTCCAAGCTGATTTTCTTTATTACTATGGAGATACCATACCCAACTATGGTGGACACAAACGAGGCAGATTTTCCCCGGGGGCAGGGTATGATTACGAACTACTTAATACGGAGATACTCCTTGGGCTGGAAGTACAGGAAGGAAAGATCATTAACCCCATAAATGGAGCGAAATTCAGCGTGCTGGCACTGGCGGAAGAACATGAAATCCATCC
The DNA here is from genome assembly GCF_009467825.1 of Cyclobacterium xiamenense. Lineage (GTDB taxonomy): Bacteria > Bacteroidota > Bacteroidia > Cytophagales > Cyclobacteriaceae > Cyclobacterium > Cyclobacterium xiamenense. Next base: position 57,280 of record NZ_WIOK01000030.1, read on the forward strand.
GGAGGTATTGCTCAAACTAAAAGAAATGGCAGAAAATGGTGCGGTAATCATCGGTCCCCGGCCGAAAGCGATCGCCCGCAGAAAATTAAAACCCGACATGCCTGGGATGCAAGGATGGCTGGATGAGCTTTGGCAGGCGGATAAACCAAAGGAAATCTCGTCCGGGGCACCAGTGATTTATCAGGATGCAGACCCGACAGGAATGATGCAGAGGATGGGAATCGCGCCAGATCTCGATTATGCGGACAAGCATTTCTATACCCTGGACTACACCCATCACCAAAAGGGAGATCTGGATTTTTATTTTGTCGTCAATACCACGGGAGATTGGGTTTCCCGAAGCCTGACGTTTCGCCAACAGGGGAAGGTCCCAGAAATCTGGGATCCGGTTTCGGGGCAGGTAGCCGCTGCAACTATTTACGAACAAAAGGAACAGGGCATTGTCGTACCGCTGACGCTGGCTCCTTGCGAAAGCAAGTTTGTTGTTTTTGCTCCGGGAAATAGTACCGCCCATTTTACTCAAATCGCAGGTGCCGGTCTGCACCCTCCAAAAATAAGCTATGTGCCGGATGGAATCGAGATATGGGACGAGGGGATCTTCGTTTTGTATGAAGAAGAAGGGGCCCGGGAAATTCACAACAGCCTCCGGCAAACCGTGCTGGACGGTGCCTGGGAGGTTTTCTTCCCCGAAGGCTGGGGAGCTCCGGAAAAGGCGATTTTTCCGGAACTGACATCCTGGGCGACATCGGATGTGGAGGGTATTAAGTATTTTTCCGGAACTGCTCGCTACGAAAAGCAATTTGTACATGCCCTTCATCCTACCGACCATGCCGATGCCAAAACCTACCTGAAACTGGGCGACCTTTCGCATGTGGCGGAAGTCTGGCTAAACGATAAGCCGCTGGGCATTACCTGGGCCAAGCCGCACCGCTTTGATGTGACCGACCTGCTCCGTCCCGGGATCAATAGCTTGCGGATAGAAGTGGCCAATACCTGGTCCAACCGGATTACAGGAGACGCATTGACCGGAGAAACCTACACCCAAACCCATATTGAGGAAACCAATATTCATGGGATCAGCCATATCCGGGTACCCTGGGCGGAAGTACCCTTGATTCCGTCCGGATTGTTTGGGCCCGTTACGCTTCGTGCCCTGGTACCGGTGCCCTTGCCCTGATTGGCCGGATTCTTAAGAAGAAATCAGCTGATTAGACCTCACCAAGTCTACGAGCAAATCCGGCAGTTTACGCGAATGTATGGTTCGAAAATCTCGTCTTCTTACCTTATTAAACCCACTGGTATTTAAATCGGAAATTGACTATCTTTAACACAGAATAAGCGAAATAGTATGGCAACTGAAGTCGTAAAGCGGTTGATCAATGTAGAGGAGTACCACCAAATGGGGGAGATGGGCATTTTAAAGCCGGACGACCGTTTGGAACTGATACACGGTGAAATATACGAGATGAGCCCCATTGGAAGTAAACACGCAAGCATCGTCAATAAATTGGCTAGCCTGTTGAATGAGCTGTTCAAAAATAAGGCAGTCGTCGGCGTTCAAAATCCAGTTCAAATCGATGACAGGAATGAGCCCGAACCGGACATTTCCCTATTAAACTATCGGACGGACTATTATGCCTCCGCGCATCCGGCCCCTGCCGATGTGCTGGCAATCATCGAAGTGTCCGATGCGTCTATTCGTTTTGATAGGGAAGTAAAGTTGCCTCTCTATGCCTCACACGGCATTTTAGAATACTGGATGATCGATCTGGGCAACAATTGGATTGATGTCCATACGAATCCGAAAAAAGGAACCTATGCCAGCATCCGACGATACCTGCCCGGTGAGGAAATTCCCCTCATGGAGCAAACACTTTCTGTGAACGAGGTGCTTATTTTGCGTTAGGTTGGTGTCTTTTTTTTGAAAGCCATTCTGCCATTTCCTTTTTGCTACGTTGCATTTCAATTTAACCGACCCAACCGCAAGAAACAGGTATTCGCCGTATTCCTTTTTGTGCTGGCCCTGCGGCCTCTTGCCTTTGCCCAAAACCGCCTGCCGGAAATCAGGGAAGATATTCCCATAGATTCCATACGGTTGAGTGATCCCTGTATTTTGGCAGACGCTGAAAAGTTTTGAAGTGGATGATTCGGGAGATAAATTTGTCCTGGGACAGCTAGTTAATGGTAATGGGACGGTATACTAAACTCCTTTACTAATCGTTCTTTAGTTAAATGATGATTAGAAACACCGCCTTTCTCGCTTTATTGCTTCATGTGTTTTCGTGTTCTGAGGATATCCCCTCACCAGGAGAGCCGGAAGAAATGGAAGAGCCTACGGAAGTGGACGAGACTACCGAAGATCTCGCGGATCCGATATGCGGATTTGAGTTGGATCAGGAGGGAGATCCCTTACCGCTGATAGGCGATTGGGAGTTTGTCGGTTTTGAACATCTGGAAACAGGCAATTTTTACCCGTATACCTGTACGGCGAGATTGGCTCATCTTACCCATTATCAGGGAGGATACGATAATAGGCTGGAAGAATATGATTTTCCATTATACCTGAAGTTAACGGATCAGGAATGGGCTGAGGAAGATGAGGCATGTCAGGGAAGGTTTAAACTGGAAACCAGGACCCATCTGGGGGTACTTCATTCCTGTTTTTCTTACGATAAGCAGGGAGCGATTGGGTTTGAAGTTGGCTTGCCCTATTGGGATTTTCCAGAAGGCGGCACCATTATTTTTCCGGAGGAAAGCCACCATATCGCCTACTCGGGGGGTCTTGAGAAGGCTGTTTCCTACGAAATTGAGGCCAACCGGCTGTATGTGTATTACGATAGCGAGGACTACCGCATGGTGTTTATCGCATTGGAGGAAAAGTAGGATTTTGGAGAAAATCTATGTTTGCAACGTAATCCCATGCCATTTTGGCACATCAAGCTAAAGGTAAATGATTACGATTTGATTAGCTATTGATAGCTGAAATCCATCACGGCAAATCCCAATTCATCGGCTACATTGACATGACTCCATAGTTTTCCACCCTTAAAAAAGCCACCCTTTGGCAAGGAAGAAAGATCTTCGACGCTTGTCTCTCCGATAAGTTCCAGTTCCTCAGTGAAAGCCATCAGGAAGATTTCCAGTTCAGCATCGGCAGACTCCGTTTTGTGAGACAGGACCCTGCTTGCAAACCGAAAATACAGCCCGGATTTTTCATCCCAGATAAAGCTCCAATAACTGATTTGCGTAGCCAGTTTTTTTATTTCCTCCTCAAATTCCTCCGGGCTATGCACCCTGTTTTTAACCACTCCCGTTTTTTCCAGGTGTAACAGGGTAAGGGGGAATTCCCGGTAAACAAGGCAATCCAATATGGGATTGTATATGTAAATACCGTTTCCGACGGTACAGGAAATCAGTACCTTTCCGTTTAAATGCTGTAAAAATGGCAACTCAATCTTCAGGCCGCCACCGTCGCCTCCTCCTGTGTGGATGGTAAATTGATTCGCTTTCTGGAATTCGGGGAGGGCCACCATGCGTTTTCGTTCTCCCAGAGAATCCAGTACGGCAAGGTAATATTCCCTGGTTTCGTAATGAAGGGGTAGCGAATACAATTGATCAAGAGAAGAATTAAACACGATCCGGTTTGTCACAGAGGCGGATTCAACGGGGAACCCGTCAGTAATTTTTTCCACCTTCAAATCCCAGGACCTTACTTTTTCTCCGGATTGGTGGATAATGGCCGGCTGCCTAAAACTTGGGAAAAAGAACCGTCCTTCGCCTAATGGCTGAAAACTAAAGGTAAGTCCCGGACTATTGGGTCCTTCTTTTTCAAAAAAATACGAATTAATTAGTTTTAAAGAATCCAAATGTATTCGTTGCAATTTTGGGGATTTGTAATTGAGGATATGGTAGTAGCGGCCATCTGCAGAAGCTGCACCGATAAATGGAATGCCAAAGTCAATCAGCTCAGCTCCTGTATCCACCATCAGCGTATCCATGGAAAACGCGAAGTTTTCCAATAGGTTTCTTTGTTTGGCCTGCTGAGCGGTTGGTTTTTCGTTACAAGAAAAAACCGTTGCAAGACATGCAACGATCAGCAACGGCTTCATTTTTTCAAAACCAAAAAGATGCATAGGCATGGTGGCTGGCTTATCGTAGTAAGCGCTGAGGAATACCGGTTCTCTCCAATCACCGGCACTGCCAAAGCTGTTTTCACACCTGATGTGCAGAGAACGGGTCCATCTAATTTAACGACCCATGTATTCGTTGATTGGTAGTTTGATATTGAGGATGTTAATATAACTATATAAATAATAAAAATCCAACCAATTGGTTGTTCACCGCTGGAATTGACCAATGCTATTAAGTTAAGCTTTTTGGTTTATTTTTCTGGTTTCAAAATTGAATAATTTTGATTTTTAGCTTCCCTTTCTTGGCTCTTTATTAAGCTAGG
>NZ_WIOK01000031.1 GCF_009467825.1 Cyclobacterium xiamenense
TTGTACTGTCGATCAGAGCAAATAATCATAAAAAAAAACCACGAAGGATATAGTTTCATCCTACGTGGTCAAATTTTATTGGATTTTCCAAGAAGCCCTTTGTAGACCTCGGGATTTACCGGATAAGGCAATTCTTTCCCCTGCAACCCTGCAATGATATTTTCCACGGCACAACGGGTCATGGCATCTCTGGTCTCTTTGGTAGCAGAGCCGATGTGCGGAAATACCACGGCATTGTCCATGTCAAGCAAGGGGTTGTCCGGATGCATGGGCTCGGGATTGGTCACATCGATTCCTGCGCCCCAAATGATTCCATCTCGGAGAGCCTGGGTCAATTCATCTTCGTTGTGTACCCCTCCCCGGGAGGTATTGATAAATAAAGCGGAGGATTTCATCTTTTTAAACTGCTCCATTCCAAACATACCCCTGGTATCTTCGGTAAGCGCGGTATGCACAGATACGACGTCGCTTTGCGCGAGCAGCTCGTCCAGGCTTACGCGTTTGGCTCCAAACTCCCGCTCGGCTTCCGGATTTACACCCCGATTGTGGTACAGGATATTCATGTCCCAGGATTGGGTGCAAATGCGGGCCAGTTCGGCACCAATCCTACCTAAGCCCACAATTCCCAGCGTTTTTCCCGCCAGGTCGATGCCCAATCCCTCGGTAGGTTGAGAGATACCCCATTGCCCCTTTTTGATTTTTTTGTGATGAAACAAGGCCCTGCGGGCCACGGTGAGCATCAGCAAAAGGGCGGTTTCGGCCGTAGCTTTGTTCAACACATTCGGGGTATTCCCTACGGGTATCCCACGCCGGGTAGCCGCTGCCACGTCTACCCCGTCAAAACCAACGGAGTGCAAGGCGACTACCTTCAAATGTCGGCACTGATCAAAAAAATCTGCATCCAGGCCTGCCTGACCGGCACTCAAAAAGGCGTCGTGCCCTTTGCAAAACTGAATGGCTTGCCCCCTATCCAAAATGGGTTTTTCCTTCCACACCGTGTACTCCACGCCCGCTTCTTCCAACATGCGGTATCCGATTGCCGGAATGATTTTATTGATAAATACTTTCATAGACAGATGGGTTGGACCGCAGCGAGCAGAAGTAGTCCGGCACACTGCGGTCTTTTGGGCTTTTTATTTTACGTACCGGAAATCAAATTTTTGGTCAAAATCATCCAGAAATCCAATCATCAGGGCGATGACGTGCTCGATGTCTTTTTTACTCGCCGTCTCCACAGTGGTATGCATGTATTTCAGCGGAAGGGAGATTAAAGCCGATGGGACACCCCCATTGGAATAGGCAAAGGCATCCGTATCGGTACCGGTGCTTCTGGAGGAGGCGGAGCGCTGAAAGGGAATGTCTCGTTTCTTGGCGCTATCGATGATCAGATCCAGCAGTTTTTTATGCACCGCAGCCCCACAGGTCAAAACCGGGCCGTTTCCGGCGGTATAATCCCCGCTGGTAATCTTATTGTACATCGGTGCAGTGGTATCGTGGCACACGTCCGTAATCAACGCGATGTTGGGTTTGATGGAAGCGGCGATCATTTCGGCCCCACGCAAACCGATTTCCTCCTGTACGGCGTTGACGACATACAGCCCAAACGGCAATTCCACTTTTTCCTCGCGGATTTTTCGGGCTACTTCGGCTATCATGTATCCGCCGATGCGGTTATCGAGTGCTCTCCCGGAGTAGAATTTATTGTTCAAATCGGTCAATTCATCTTTGAAGGTGACCACACAGCCCACGTAAATCCCCATTTCCAGCACCTCGTCTTTAGACCGGGCACCCACATCGATAAAGATATTCTCCATTTTGGGGGTCTCCTCTTTGGCCTTGTCGCGCACGTGAATGGCGGGCCATCCAAATACACCTGGCACCACCTTGTCATCCGTGTGGATGTTTACCCGCATGGAAGGAGCAATCATGTGATCCGAACCTCCGTTTCGGATGACGTAAATGTATCCCTCCGGTGTGATGTAATTAACAAACCAACTGATCTCGTCCGCATGTGCCTCGATGACCACCTTGAAGTCTGCCTTTGGATTGATTACGCCTACTGCCGTACCGTAGGCATCCGTAAAATAATCGTCCACAAATGGGCGGATATAATCCAGCCAGATCTGCTGACCCGAGGCCTCAAATCCGGTAGGTGATGCATTATTCAGGTATTCGTGCAGGAATTTTTCGTTTGTCTCCATAGTTCATTTTCTATTAGCAATAACTCCAGGCTTACCGCCATGAAGGGCTAAAATTACAGATAAGATGGGGTTGAAAAAAACCAGCGGGACATTTCCTGGCTATTTTTCGAATATACGGGATGGGGTTGGCTGGTTTTTAGATAAACTTTCTATATTCGCAGAAACTTTTGAAAACCAGGTTCATGAAAAATAAGGCCGCAGTCATTGACATGGGCACCAATACCTTCCATTTACTCATGGTTGCGCTGGGTGAAGGAGGTTTTGAAACCCTGTACAAGGAAAAGGTACCGGTGAAAATCGGACAGGGAGGCATCCAGCAAAACCTCATCCTTCCGGATGCCCAAAAACGGGCCCTGCACACCCTCCACCACTTCCAGCAGTTGATTCGCGGGGAAGAGATTAAGCCGGTTTTCGCCTTCGCTACCAGTGCCGTGCGCAACGCGGAAAACGGATCATCCTTCGTAAAACTAATCCGGCAGCAGACAGGCATTGCCGTTCAGGTAATCGACGGAGAGCGGGAAGCAGAACTGATTTACAAAGGAATACGCATGAGCGGCTGCCTGGACAGCGGCAATGCCCTGATGATGGATATAGGAGGTGGGTCCGTCGAATTCATTGTCGGAAATAAAGACACCATCCACTGGAAGGGGAGTTTTGAAATTGGCGGACAGCGCATGCTGGATCGTTTTCACTACCACGACCCGATTTCCAGGGAGGAGACCGACAAGCTTTACCAGTATTTGTCACAAGAGCTACACCCCCTGCTTGCCGCCATTCGGGAATTTCGACCCAGCCAATTGGTAGGAGCTTCTGGAACGTTTGATACGCTTACCGATATTTACCTGGCTTCCCGTCAGGAAAAAAAACGTCGGGAGGTGCACCGGCATCGCTTGCCAATTGATGCATTTTATGAAATTTCCGATCGGCTGATCCAATTGCCTAAAAAGGAACGGCTCGAAATCCCGGGAATGATTCCCATGCGGGTAGACATGATCGTGGTGGCCTCCTGCCTGATCCGGTATATCCTGCGCCAGATTGATTCCCAAGACATGCTTTGTTCCACCTATTCCCTTAAAGAAGGGGCCCTGGCGGAAATCCTGGAAGGGGTGGGGGTAAACTCGGACCTTACCGTCGGGATCGGGGAATAAATGGGGACAATGTTTTCCCATTACTTTTACTTTTTGCATTTTTGCACCCGTACAAGTACCCCTTTTCGCTTTATTTATGAATTTTAGCTTCGCTCAGTTAGAAAATTTCACCATCCATATTTTGCAAAAAATAGGCTGCTCCGAGGAGGACGCCCGTACCGCCGCACGCGTGCTATTGGCTGCCGATGTGCGGGGCGTGGATTCCCATGGGGTGGCCCGCCTTTCGGGCTATGTGCGGCTCTGGGAGGCCGACCGAATCAATGCCCGTCCCAATCTGCACATCGTGCACGAAACGCCGAGTACGGCGGTGGTTGATGGAGACGGAGGTCTGGGCCTGGTGGTGGCTCCCTTTGCTATGCAAGTGGCCATTGATAAGGCAAAAACAGCCGGGACCGGATGGGTGTCCGTTAAACATTCCAACCACTACGGAATTGCCGGAATTCATGCCATGGAAGCATTGAAACACGACATGATCGGGATTTCCCTGACGAATGCCAGCCCCCTGGTAAGTCCCACCTTTTCCAGGGAGCGCATGTTAGGGACCAACCCCATTGCGGTGGCCATCCCGGCAAACAAGCAACCCCCATTTGTGCTGGACATGGCTACGACCACCGCAGCCAATGGTAAATTGGAAATTCTACAGCGGAAACAACAGGAAGCTCCTCTGGGATGGATACAGGACCGGGATGGAAATCCCACTACCAGCCCGCTTGGTGTCAAAGACGGAGGCGCCTTGTTGCCGTTGGGCGGCGATCGGGAACACGGGTCCCATAAAGGATACGGGCTTGGCTCGGTGGTCGACATATTTTCGGCGGTACTATCCGGAGCCAATTACGGCCCCTGGGTTCCGCCTTTTGTGGCCTTTCTTGAACCACACCCCCATCCGGTGGGAGAAGGACTCGGTCATTTTTTTGGCGCCATGCGCATCGATGCCTTTCGACCAGCCGACGAATTCAAAACGCATATGGATCAATGGATCGGGCGTTTCCGAGAAGCCCTACCAGTAGCGGGTCAGGAGAAGGTGCTGATTCCCGGAGACCCGGAGCGGGAACTGGAGGCACAACGCATGCAGGAAGGCATTCCCCTCCTGGAACCGGTCATAGCGGATCTAAAGGCACTGGGTAAAAAATTTAACGTGGAATGGATCGCATAAGGCATCCGTCGTCAACAAGTAGCGCTCAACCGCTCGTTTCCCCCAACTACCCCTGGAGATCGAGTCAGCGGGTCAGAGAGATGAGTTTCCTCCGGAGAGTAGGCCGGGTAGTCTGTCATGGGGCTGGCACCAATGCGACTTTTCTTACGCTAAAAAACCTCCTTCAACGATGAAATCGAGGGCCTTTTTTAAAACCCTGGGACCGGGGATCCTATTTGCCAGCACGGCAATCGGTGTTTCCCACCTGGTGCAGAGCACCCGGGCCGGTGCGGAATTCGGGTTTGCCCTGGTAGGTTTTATCCTTGCTGCCAACCTGTTTAAATGGCCCACGTTTGAATTCGGCTCCCGGTACGCCTCCGCTACCGGGCGCTCGCTAATAGACGGCTACCAGCTCCTCCACCCCGGATACCTCAAAATGTATCTGGGTATCAATTTGCTTTCCATGTTTTTTGTAAATGCTGCCGTCACCTATGTTGCCGCCGGTTTTCTGCAGTTTCTTTTTGGAATCGAGGTTCCTGCCGCCTACTATTACCTGCCTTCTTTGGTATTACTTGCCTTCACATTTTTCTTTCTGGCGCTGGGCCGCTATGCGCTATTGGACGCTGGTATTAAAGTCATCGGCACCTTCATGCTGCTCAGTACCTTACTGGCATTTTTTATCGCACTTTTTAATGGACCCGAAAAGCCCTTGGTGATGCAGCCCCTGGCGGAAATAATCAGTCCGGCTACCCTACCATTCATTATCGCGCTCATGGGTTGGATGCCCTCTGCCATCGACTCCTCTACCTGGAACAGCCTGTGGACGACCGAGCGAATCAAGCAAAGCGGGTACCGGCCGACGGTAAAGGAAACCGTTTTTGAATTCAACCTTGGCTATTGGGTTTCCGCAGCATTGTCCATTTGTTTTGTGGTATTGGGGGCGTTCCTTTTATACGGAACCGAACGTGTGCTTCCCAATAACAACGTGGGTTTTGCGTCGGGAGTAGTGAGCCTGTATGCAGCCAACTTGGGGGCCTGGACCTTTCCGATCATCGCTGCCGCGGGCTTTACCATCATGCTTGGAACATGTATTGGCGTGATGGATGGCTACGCCCGGTCTACGGCAAGAGCGGTAGCAATTTTGCGAAACAAACCCGAAAGCCGCCGTCAATACCTTTTCTGGATCGGACTCATCGGTCTGGGAGGATTCGTTACCATCCGCTTTTTCATGACCTCCTTTACCGAATTGATCAATCTTGCGACCATCATCTCCTTTTTGATCGCGCCGATCATTGCCTTTCTCAATTACCGGCTGGTTTTCAGTGAGCACCTGTCGACAAGCCAACGTCCGGGCCGAATCACGCATGTGATTTCACTGATGGGGATTGGGTTTCTTACCCTGTTTTCGTTGGGCATGGGCGGGTACTACCTTTTCTATTGATAGTCCTTAAAAACCCCTGAGGGGTAGGGCATCCCGCAACCGTTGAAAAAAACTTAACTTTGAATAAAAAAAGCCCGCTCCACGGAAAATCCAGGAAGCAGGCTTTTACTCTTTTTTCTAGCCTGGGCGGGCATTAATTATTTACTAATATATCCGCACTTAGATTATTGGTGTTTCCTGCAGGAGGGCTGGCATAACCCCGAGCTACAATGGTGTACACGCCTCCAGACCGTAAATTTAGATCCGGAATAGACAGCGCTTCTTCTCCGGTAGCTGCCAGGTTGACTTGAAAGGACTGTAGACCACTAGCTACCGTTACAAAGGAGCTGGCGCCCAGATATCCCTGATCTTCTACCAGCAAGGTCTCGCCTTCATCTTCTTCCGATCGAATCACGTTTACTTCCGGAGCATCGGGTGACAAGTGAACAAACCGCACGGCGGCTTCTCCTAGTGCGGGAGCTACCTCCTCGTCTTCTACCAACATCGCTTGTATGTTGTCGTACTCATTTACATAGAAAAGCGAATACGCTTCACCAGTTTCAAAAGTAAAGGTGGTATCTACCACAACGTTGGATGCACTTACCGGACTTACCCGCATGGTTCGTTCCCCCGCATAAAAGTTGAGGTAATTCGTATAATCCGCATACCGCAGCGGGTAGTAATTGATCCGGCCGTTCTCCATCAATATGTCAAGAGAGGGCGCATCCGGAGAGGCGTGGTACAATCCTACATAGGATATCTCAGGCAGGGGCACCACATCGTCGTCATTTGTATCACAGCCGGAAATCACCCCAGCGAATAGCCCAAGAGAAGCGATGGGTAAAAATCCGAAACTTTTTATGATTTTTTTGATTTCTACTTTCAACATAATAATACAGGTTTAATTTTATTTGTTAAATTTATTCGTTAACTGATATAATTTGTACAATCACCATGCCAGATAGCCAATCTGTACAATAGATTGCAATTACCAGAGATCCAATCGGAGGGGAACACACGGTGTTCCCCTCCGACCTCCGATTGGACAAGTACTCCTGCCTCGTAATACATCATTTACATGCTTAAAGACCCAACCAGATCTGTTTTTTTTAAACAACGGACACCTGATCCGGGAGTGTTAGATTGGGTCAAGGGAGAACATCGAACTGAGTAAATCAGAACTATTTTTTTAACTTCTCGGTTAAGAGGGTGTACCAACGAAACAAAAATTGATAAATTATGGATTTAACAAAGAAAGCTAAGGAAGAATTAGAAGATCGAATTGACAAAATTGAAGAGTTCATCGCGTCCAAAGGCGTTGGTGCTACCTATCTCAAAAAAGCACAAAAGACGCAACGAGACATCAACCTGGCACTGCTCCTGGTAGGAATTGTCACCGTGGCAGGGATTGCCGCCTGGGTTAACGGAAAAAATAACTAATGCAATTGAGGTAAACCGCCGAATTTCGTCCACCCCATTCCAAGACCTGCGGTGGACGAACTTACTTTTTCATACCGATCAACTTTCTCCACATGTTACCTTATAAGTTCTTTTTAATCTGCTTCATCACTTGTATGATGATCAATGGCAAAAAGCTCGTTCCAACGATTAGCGCCCATATTCTACCTTCCATTTGCTGAAACGACAAAATCTCGTTGACTTTTGGGGTAAAATACGCCAGGGCCAGCAGACTTAGACACAAGCCAAGCGCCATCCAGATGTACTTATTTCGCGTCACCTGATTGAAAAATACATTTTCTTTTCCTTCCCTCATGTTGAATACGTGCAGCAACTGGGCAAAGGCGAGGCTGAAAAAAGCCACATTGTTGCTGATTTCTTCGGGCTGTTCCCATACAAAATGCGCAAAGAAATACGCTCCGGAGACGCAAGCAGTGAGTACGAGTGCATACACAACAATCTGCATCCAATTTTTACGCGTCAAAAGCGGTTCCCGGGGATCTTTTGGTGGAACTTTCATCACGTCCGCATTGCCTTCACCCACACCCAGAGCCAGGGCTGGAAATACATCAGACAGGATGTTTAAGAAAAGCAACTGCAAGGGCAGTAAGGGCAAGGAAAAAAGGCTGAAACTAACCAGCGCAATAATCAGGATCTCACTCAGGTGGTAGGACAATTGGTACATGATAAATTTCCGGATATTGCCAAATATAACGCGCCCCTGCTCAATCGCTTTGACGATCGAACCAAAGGCGTCGTCTTTTAGCACCATGTCCGAAACCTCTTGCGCCACCTGCGTGCCTCGTTGGCCCATGGCAATTCCGATATTGGCTTTTTTCAAGGCCGGCGCGTCGTTGATTCCGTCACCGGTCATGCCCACTATTTCCCCTTTATCCTGAAAGTATTTGATCAGGTTTAGCTTTTGTGAAGGGTCTACCCTGGAAAAAATGCGAACCGCTGTCAATTGATCGCTATCCGCTTCTTCCAGTTTTGCATCCAGGTGCTTCCCAGACATTGCCAGCTCCTCCCGGTCCGCTTCCTCGTCGATCAAATTGACTTTTTCTCCAACGTTTCGGGCCGTTCCTGGGTGGTCACCGGTCAGCATCACCACCCGAATTCCCGCCTCCGCACAGGTATCCATGGCGGTTGCCACTTCCATACGCGGCGGATCAATAAACCCAATCAAGCCAATAAAGATCATGTCCTGCAAAAAATCATCCGCTTGCTTCCCTTTAGGCAACTGATCCAATTCTTTGTACCCAAAGGCCAAAACCCGTAAGCCTTCCTCGGCCAACTGATCGTTCCTTTCCGACCACTGGGATTTTTCTTCCTCCGATAAGGCTTTAACCTCCCCGTCTACCAAAATCTTCGCGGACCGATCCAGGAAGGCATGGGCAGCACCCTTTCCGGCCACGTAGTGGGTTTCCCCCTCTTTATATACCGCTCCCATGACCATCGCTTCGGAGTCAAAGGGATCGTGTAACTCCCGCTTTAATTGACGCAGCCGCTCAAATTGGGACGAGTCTACCCTTTTGGAAAAATGGAGCAGGGCCAGTTCCAGCGGATCACCCTCGCCTGCCCCGGCCTGTGGTTTCTCATCGGGGTCCTCTGCAGGTGCGGGCGGTTTTTGGTTTTCTTGCGCAGATTCATTGCCTCCTTGCCCTGACTCTTCTGTCAATTGGGCATCGTTTGCCAAAACGGCGACCTTAAAGAGATGGTGAAAATTCGTATTTTCCCTGGGTTTTTCCACGCCGGATACCTTCACTTCCCCACTATCTAACCAGTCAATCTCCAATCGCGTATCCGTTGGAAATACCAGGGTGGTAGCTGTTAACTGGTTTTTTGTTAGGGTGCCGGTTTTATCGGTAAAAATGACGGTGGTCTCTCCCAGTGTTTCCACAGCTTCCAGCTTTTTTACAATGACGTTCTTTTTTGCCAACCGCAGCATGCCGCGGGCCAGGGCAATGCTGGCCACAATGGGAAGCCCTTCGGGAATGGCGGCAATGGTCCAGGCGATGGAGGTTTGAATGAGCTCGTAAATTTCCTTTCCTGTCAACCAGCCTACAACCAGAAAAGCCAGCGCAAGTCCCAGCGTTACATAAATCAGGTTTTTCGTCAGCCGATTTAATTTCTTATTCAGCGGGGTACTGTCCTTTTCTTCCTCCCCAACTAATGCCGAAATCGTCCCCAACTCGGTCTGCATACCCGTTCCGTACACGACTGCCTTGCCAGTTCCGGTGGTGACGGCAGTACCTTTGAATAAGATATTGGTTCGGTCGGCTACTTGTTTTTCTTCGTCAATCGTATCTGGCGTTTTGGCGACCGGAACCGACTCCCCGGTGAGTGGCGACTCGTCAAGGCCCAGTTCTGTGGCCGCTAGCAATCTGCCATCCGCTGACAGCAGGTCTCCCGACTCGACCAGCAAAATATCGCCTGGGACAATTGCCTCGGCATCAATGGTCGTTTTCTCTCCGTTACGCAAGACCCTGGCCTGAATCTTATCCATCTCCTTCAAGGCCTCCATGGATTTTTGGGCCTTAAATTCCATCCAGAAACCAATGAAGGTATTGATCAGCAGCACCACCAGAATGGCAACGCCCTCTGCGATGTCCCCAAAAAGAAAAGCCAACAAGGCAGCTGCAGACAAAAGGTAAATGACCGGGTTCATCACCTGCGCAAGGAGTATCTGCCAAATACTTTCCCTGTCCTGTTCTTCCAGGGTGTTCGGCCCAAATTTCTTTCGCCTTTTTTCTACCTCCGTATCGGACAAACCCTTTTCTGGGTCCACTTCCAATGCCTGCAGGACATCCTGGACGGATTGCCGATAAGGGTCGTTCAAGGTATTGCTCGATGCAGTTGCTTTTTTCATGGTCCAAATCGGTTACACTTTTAGTCGCTTTACGGTTGCTTGCCAGTTATTCGTTCAAAAAAAACTCCCTTACCTCGCCCAGTTTGAATGTATGGATTTTCCCTTGTACGCCTATGTTAACCTCGTTTTTCCAACCGGTCTCAAAAGTGATAAGTAGCTTTTTGTCATCCAGCGAAACGGCGATCCAATGGCGTCGGTACTGCACCCGCAAGGATATTTTCTTCAAGTGATCCAATAAAGGCGGATCGATCCACAAAGCATCCTCCCCAACTTCCAAGCCAAGAAAAGCCCGTTGCACGAGATCCAGGGATCCGGCCATGGCACCGAGGTGTATGCCTTCGGGCGTAGTGCCGCCTTGAATGTCTTCAAAATCACTGATCAGAACGGTCTCAAAATTATCCCAGGACTGCTGCTGATCGTATTTCAATAAAATCCAGGAAAATACCACCCGGCTCAGGGTGGACCCATGGGAGGTACGGTCCCGGTAGTACGCGATATTCTTTGAAACCAGTTCCTCCGAAAATTCAAGCCCGAGGTTCTCAAAAATGCGCTCAATTTCCGTTTTCGTAAAGAGGTAGAAAAGCATCAATACATCTGCCTGTTTGCTGGCCTTGTAGCGATTGGGGGTATCTCCTTCACTTTCCAGCACCCGGTCCAGCCGGTGAATGTCGTCGTATTTTTCCCGGTATGCTTCCCAGGGAAATTCCTCCAGCGTTTCATACCCTTCGAACTGGGAAATGACGTGTTTATCCAGAAAGGGCACGTACATTTTTTTGCTGATGTCCTTCCACAATTCCAGATCCGCCTCGGTAATATGGAGCTCCTTCATCAGCTCCCTGCGCCTGCTTTTCTCGATTATATCCACGATATGAATCGCCTTTTGCATCACCCAGGCGGCCATTACGTTGGTATAGGCGTTGTTATTCAATCCCAACTGATCGGAATCGGGATAGGAGGTGTGGTATTCATCCGGGCCTACCACGCCGTGAATTTCATAGCGGTCCTTTTCTTTGTTATGCGTAGTCATGCTCGCCCAAAAGAGGGCGATGCTCAGAAACATTTCCGCACCAAAAAAAGAGAGAAACTGCTGATCGTCCGTAGTCAGGTAATAATTCCAAATATTGTAGGCAATGGCCGAACTGATGTGCCGCTGCAGGTGGGTATTGTCGGGAATCCAGTTTCCGGACGCTGGATTTAGGTGCATCACCTGCGTTTCTTCCCGGCCGTTGCTGCCACTTTGCCAGGGATACATGGCCCCTTTTTTTCCCACTTCCGCGGCAGCAAACCGCGCCTCTTCCAGGCGGTAATACCTGTACATCAGCAAGCTGCGTGTCAGGTCTGGAAAACGCAGGTTTAAAAATGGAAAAATGTATACCTCGTCCCAAAAGATATGTCCCCGGTACCCCTCTCCATGCAGGCCTCGGGACGGTACGCCCACATCCATGCCGATCGTATTGGAGGAAACCGTTTGCAGCAAATGGAAAACATGCAGACGAAGCAATTGTTGGTTTCGATCACCGTTGATAATCCCAATATCTGCCCGGTTCCATAGCTTCTGAATGGCCTCCCCGTGCCGCACACAAATCTCCTCGAAACGTCCGGCGCGTTGGACGGATTTTTTTGCTTCGATCCCGGGGTGACTGATGGCACGGTCTCTACTCGAGTAGATACCCACCACCTTTTCCAAGGTATAGGTGGTACCCTCCTCCACATCTACCCGCAACAGCTGCTCGATGTACCCTTCTCGCTGATTGGTGCTTATCAACGGGGTCAGTTGCCGCTCACCCTGGTACAAGGAAGTGCGTGCGGCCTGCGCCATCAGTATCCGGGATTGTCGGGTTTCGGCCAATAAAAAAATGGCATTGTCACCGATTTTTTCCGTCGTGGCAGGCTTCAAATGCCGGCTCTCCAACTCTCTGTAGCGGGGAACATTGTCATTGATCACGTTTCCATCCAGGGCAGAACATATCTCCAGGCTGCCGCTCCAGTTTTCGGGTGTAAGCGACCAGTGGATAGCGGCAATGTGCTTGTCCCGCATGCTGACGATCCGCTTGCTGCGGAGCGCAGTTCGTCTCCCTGCCTCGTCTTCGACACGAAACTCACGGATCAGCGTGCCTGATCTCATGTCCAGCGTTTGCTGATAATCCAGCACATTTTGGGTATTGAGATTAAGCCATTCGCCTCTTTCCGGCCTGAAATTCAAACAAAGCCAATTCGGGAAATTGACAAAATCTTCGTTCTCAATTACCCTCCCGGAAACCTCCGTCCCGGCCCGGTTAAATCCCCCGGCCAGGTAGGTGCCCGGATAGTTCACTTCGTCGGCCCGGTTTTCCTCTGCAGCTCCCCGGGTGGCGATGTAGCCGTTTCCGAGGGTGCACAGGGTTTCCCTGAGTTTTTGCTTTTTGGGCTCCCACCCATCGTAACGTATGCTAAAATTATCCTTCATATTCACTAAATACGTTTGGTTCGATTTGGTGCGTTCTTCCTCCCCTGCACCTACTTCGGGGCGGGCTCTTGCCAGCGGCGCAATTGCGCTAAAAATTCGTAGACTTCCTCGGTATCATTCAGCCGGTAGTTTGCATGGGTCTCTTCCCCATGGGTACCGACAAGAATACCGGTTCCCTGCAAGAATCGAAGGGCGTCTTCATCCGTAATGTCGTCGCCGATAAAAATGGGTTGGTGGCGCTTCCGTGCCAGATCCAATTTATCCAATAGCCAGTTCAGTGCATGCCCTTTGTGCCAGTCCAGATTCGGCTTGATTTCCCGGATTTTTTTCCCCTTGCCAAGTTTTAATTGCTCCTTCCCTTCCATGACTTCCGCGACTGCCTGCTTCAGTTCCTTTACCCGGGACTTCTCCACCTTGCGGTAGTGCACGGCGATGGCGTATTTTTTCCGCTCCACTTCGCAGCCTTCGATGGATTGGATCCGCTTTTTTACCGCTTTTTCCACCTGGTCCAGTAGCGGCAATATCTCCTGACCGGGTTCGTATTGCATTTCCAGGCCATCGGGTCCGGATATCTCAAATCCATGGCTGCCGGCATAGATCAATTGGTCAAGGCCGACTTTGGATCGCAGATCGCTTAATCCCCTGCCGCTAATAATGGCTACGGTAAACTCCTCCGCCAGATCCGCAAGTACTTTCTTGTTTCCATCTGTCAACACAGCGGCATCGGGGTCGTCCACAATGGGCGTGAGCGTGCCGTCGTAATCGAAAAATAAAACCGGTTTTTTGCCGTTCATTTCGCTGAAAATTTGCTGCATGCTTTCAAGTGCATGCGGAAGTGAGTCGGGTAGCTGCGCCCTGCTTGTTGTTTTCATATACGTATCTATTTCTGTAAGTTGTTTGACGACTTGATCTGCTCCTGCGTCCAGGAGTTCCTCGGTTTCTCCGTTTCGGGCAACCCCGATGACCCGGGTAAAATGGCCCCGCTTCGCTGCCCTGATACCAGCAATTGCATCCTCCACGACCAGGGTATGCTCCGGGCTAGCCTTTAGTTCCTGCATGGCTCTGAGAAATACGTCCGGTGCAGGTTTGCCGGGAAGTTGCTCCCTCCGGGCCGTCTCTCCATCTACCCGGACGTCGAACCAATGCAACAGGCCGGCCGATTCCAAAATCTTCCGGCAGTTTCTGCTTGCGGAGATGACCGCTAGTTTGATCCCTTCCTCTTTCCACTTTTTCAGCATTTCCAGGGTATCCGGAAATACATCCACTCCCTCCTTTTCCATCAATTCCAAAAAAAAGGCGTTTTTTCGTTTGCCCAGACCTACAATGGACTCCGCTTCCGGCCCGTCATCGGGATCGCCTTCTGGCAAATGCAGGTTGCGGGATTGAAGAAAAGCACGTACCCCGTCGAGCCTGGATATACCGTCTATGTAGCGTTTGTAATCCAGGGGGAGATCCAGGGGAGGCTGTTGCTCCCCGGGAAGTTTTTCCAAAAAGGCATCAAACATTTGTTTCCAGGCCCGGGCATGAAGCCGCGCACTATCGGTGATCACGCCGTCCATATCCAGGATAATGGCTAGAATGGTGGGATTTGATTTTTCTGACATCTGGCTGGTACAATTGGTGCTGAGGGTACGAAATGGATTAAATGCAATGTCACCGGGAGAAAGACCAGGTATGATGGCTACATCCCGGGAAGGACAATTAGCGAATCAGGCGACGGTGATTTCATTGCTTAGGTACACATCCTGGATGAGCTGCAATAGCTTCACCCCTTCCTCCATGGGGCGCTGGAAGGCTTTTCTTCCCATGATCAGGCCCGTACCACCGGCACGCTTATTTATTACGGCCGTTTTGACCGCCTCTTCCAGATCGCCTTCCCCCGAAGAGGCACCGCCGGAATTGATAAGGCCGATCTTTCCCATGTAACAATTGGCCACCTGGTAGCGGCACAAATCGATCGGATGGCTGCTGCTCAATTTGTCGTACATATTGGGATGAGATTTTCCGAAGCCGATGCTGGTAAATCCCCCGTTGTGGGTGGGGAGCTTTTGCTTGATGATATCCGCCTGCATGGTGACACCCAGATGATTGGCCTGTCCGGTCAAGTCTGCGGCGGTTTCGTAATTCTTACCGTCTTTTTCAAAACCGCTGTTCCGCGTGTAGCACCACAGAATGGTGGCCATGCCTAGTTGGTGGGCTCTTTCAAAGGCCTCAGCTACCTCCATGATTTGCCTGTTGGATCCTTCCGATCCAAAATAGACGGTGGCACCGACGGCGGCGGCTCCGAGATTCCAGGCGTCTTCCACAGAGCCAAACAGGATTTGCTCGTGTTTGTTGGGGTAAGTCAGCAGCTCGTTATGATTTATTTTTGCGACAAAGGGAATCTTGTGCGCGTATTTTCTGGCAAACAACCCCAGGGTTCCCATGGTGGTGGCTACGCCGTTGCAGCCGGCTTCCAGGGCAAGGCGGATGATGTTTTCCGGATCAAAATACACCGGATTGGGTGCAAAAGCACTACCTGCCGAATGCTCGATGCCCTGGTCAACAGGCAGGATGGAGAGGTAGCCGGTTTCGCCCAGGCGACCATGGCCGTATAGCGCGGCCAAATTGCGCAGCACCTGTGGGTTTCGGTTGCTGTTTGCGAATACTTCGTCAATAAAATTGGGAGACGGGAGTTGCAGGGATTTTTTGTCAAACGTTTTGCAGGAATGATCCAAAAAATAGCCCACATCGGTTCCGAGTAATTCGTGTATGCGATCAAATCCAGTGTTCATTGGTTAAAATGTTTGTGTTTACAAAAGGAGAAAGTAGCATTCCCGGGTGAAAATAGCAACCGGAATACCGGTAAATGGGTACATTTATTGTACCAAAGTCCCTGATTGGGGTTGTTTTAGCCAAAAATTTAAAATTCCGTCGAAAAACCGGGAAAATCTCCTTTTTGGAGGGCGGGCCTATTGCTTTTTTTCCAGGCATCTCTTCCCTAGCCGACAGGATCCTATGGGCTGCACTCATCGCTGGGAGATGACGCCCTTTCAGGGCTAAAATTAGGCAATTGAAGTTAGGCGTCAGAGCCGATTACTAACCGAATCCCTGAACGCTATCTAGCATGGAATACCATCTCTGTAGAAAACCCCGAGCGCTGAAAGCGCGAAACATCCCAGCACAGGGTGCAGCCCTGTGAAAAAATAGATAAACGGATCCCAAGACCTGTAGGGGCGAAACATTTTCGTCAATCCCCATGCCGGAGTGCAAGAACATATCCCGCCCCTACAGGGCTCAGACCAACTGAGTCATTCTCTATCGATGGGCTACACCCATCGCTGGGAGAAGACGCCCTTTCAGGGCTTGATTAGACGGAAAAACACGGGCCATCAAACACTGACAGGGCACAATATCCAAGAACAGGGTAAACCCCTGTGATAAAATGACCTCAATCCGAACATACCAAGCCCTTAAGGGGCGAAATATGTTTGTCATTCTGCCCGCCTGCGTAAAAATCCCGTCTTTAACAAACGATTACTGCTAATCCCAAACGTACCCCTCATCGTATTCAACGCAGTATTTCTCTAAAAACGACCGATACTCTTCCTGGAATGTCTGTTTGGCGTGGTGTACATGCTGGTTGGAAATATATTGAATTAAGGTTTCAACTTCCGAAGGATCTACTGAAAAAGCGCCATAACCTCTCTGCCAATAGAAGTTTTCCAATCCTGCTCCTTGTGTCTTCACCCATTTTGAGGAATAGGATTTCAGATCTTCAAGTAAATTTACCAAAGCAACCTTTTTTGAAAGCAAACAAAGCATGTGAACGTGATCGGTATGCCCACCAATTTTGATAACCTGACAATCCATTTTATTGCAAATACCACCCAAATAACGATGGAGCGAATCCTCAATCGCATTACTTATTAACGGGAGGCGATTTTTTGTACTGAAGATTAGGTGAATATAAATTTTAACGAGGGACTGCCCTATTGTGTATTTATTCTAATTGTCAAAAAACCAGCAGGTTAAATATATTTGAATTTTGTTTTATTTGCAAATTTAATCGTTCACTAGAGAGATATCCCGCCCCTAAAGGGCTGCCAAAACGATCGATTCCATTGCTACGATGAGTTGCACCCATCGCTGGGAGATGGCGCCCTTTTAGGGCTAAAAATAGGTGGTTCAAAAACCAGACCCGATTAATAACCGAATCCCTGAACGTTTTCTAGCAAGGAATACCGTCTCTGCAGAAAACCCCAAGCGCTGAAAGCGCGAAACATCCCAGCACAGGGTGCAGCCCTGTGAAAAAATAGATTAACGGATACCAAGCCCTGTAGGGGCGAAACATTTTCGTCAATCCCCATGCCGGAGTACAAGAACATAACCCGCCCCTACAGGGCTGCCAAAAAAATAATGACATTACCACGATGTGCTGCACCCATCACCGGGAGATGGCGCCCTTTCAGGGCTAAAATTAGGCAATTGAAGTTAGGCGTCAGAGCCGATTACTAACCGAATCCCTGAACGCTATCTAGCAAGGAATACCATCTCTGTAGAAAACCCCGAGCGCTGAAAGCGCGAAACATCCCAGCACAGGGTGCAGCCCTGTGAAAAAATAGATAAACGGATCCCAAGACCTGTAGGGGCGAAATACATTTGTCCATCCCCAACGTTAGAAAACATTACATCCTTTACTCGAAAGGGTCCATTTTCGGGTATTTGGAAACACCCGGTTTGCCAACTTCGAAATTAAAACTAGATTAGTAATCATTTTCCAATAATTTTAGTTAAATTCCAATGCAGTCGGAAACAAACGAAACCGACCATGCTTGTGAAAAACAAAAATTGCGGTGGTCCCTACTCGCACAAAAAACGGTTAGGTTTTCAAGCGAATGTTTACAAACAAAAAAATACGAACCTTTCATCATAAATTAACCGGATTATGAAATACAGAAATCGGATGGTTGCCTTTATTGGCGCTGTACTTTTTTTGAGTGCTTCCTGGAACGGGTATGGACAGACCAATATCCGGATAGGAATTACTGGTGGGGTAAACGCCGGTCAGCTTAAAAACAGTATTAACCTGACAGATAGGTTATGGAAGTACAATGCAGGGCTTGCATTTGCAAAACCACTTTCTGGAAATTTTTCCATGGCAAGCGAACTGGTCTACAGCAAACAGGGTAGCAGTATAGACGGATCCCAATCGAACAAATTACTTACCCATTTTGACTACATCGCGCTTCCCGTCCTGATTCGTTTCAGACCAGGTGGGAAAAATGTTTTCCTCCAGGCAGGTGGCAAGTTTGGGTATTTGCTAAATGGTGAAAGGTTAAATACCAACGATGATTCTCCAAACAACATACCGCATCTCCGCCAGTGGGACGCCGGAGCCTTAGCGGGTCTGGGCTATCGGTTGGGAAACCATATTGTCGTCGATGTCCGGTATTATCATGGATTGGCACCTTTGATTAAAGATCATTGGATAATGGATGGCGATTTAAATCCAATTTTTTATGGGGCCGACCGATTGGTTCATCGGGTTTGGTCGATGAATCTGACCTTTTACCTGTAAGTAAAAACTATCCCGCCCTTTTAGGGCTAAAATTAGGTGGGTTAGGCGTACAACCAGGAAAAAAGTTAGCAGACCAAACCTGGGGATGGTGCCGGTCTGCCGACCCAATCGCTCGCTAGTGAAGGACCTTGTCAAACTCCACTTCCTGCGCGGCCAATACAAATACGATGGTCGGTAAGGCCTTGGTTTTTTCTTTTAGAGCGGTGTAGTACACCTCAAAATCTCCTTCCAATTCGGGGACAGCCAGGCCGACGAGCACCAAATCGCTTTCGGCAGATTCCTCGCGCAGGATCTCCCAGAAATCCCTCCCTTCAGCCACCAGTAACTGGTAGCTAAAACCGGTTCGCATGCCGGAAAAGATGGCATCCAGGTTTTTCCGTGCCCCGGCTGAGGCTTCGGTATTGGGCACGACCATTTTTACGTTGACCGTCGCCTGCTGCCATTCCCGGCTGTTTTTGAGCAGGTAGGCCAAAATAATCATCAGACTGCCATTCCGCTTCATTCCCCCCCACCAAACATCGATTACCCGCTTTTTTTTAAACCCTTTGTTATTGTCGTCCTTTACTATGATGACGTTTTTTCTGGATTTGTAGAAATGCCGGATCATTTCGGAATAGGCGTTCAGATGGGCTGCGTCCCGGGTATCGCCCAACAAAACGGTATTTGGTACCAACTGGCCCAGTCCGTAGGCGTTTACCAATTGGGTGGACCCGGTGAAGGGATCGGGGGCACGCAGTACCCGAACCAGGGCCTGCACGTTTTTATTGCTTAGAAAATCGGCTATCTGCCCCTCGTAGTCTTTGACTTTCTCCTGAGGCACGTTGGACTCGGAAACGATGGTACTGACCGTAAATAGTGCGTTGCCATTGGTAATGTCATTGGCGAGCTCGATCAGCCGCCAACGCTTCGCCGGGGAACCCGATAGCACCAAGATATTGGGGCGCCAGCTTTTCGCATCGCCTTCTTTTTCGAGACGCAGCAGCGCATACCGGATGATGGAGGAGAGCATTCCCCGACCCAGTCCTCCCCAGGTACCTTTGATTTTTCTTCGCTTCAGCCAGATAAAGATCATCCCAATCACCAAAAAAGCGGCAACGGTAGCCAAGGCATTGATAAGAAACATGACCGCCGCGCATCCCAGGGCCCCCAATACGGAGAAAAACCAATGCACCTTGAACTTGGGGCGGAAGGAAGGACTTTTGAGAAAGGTTTCGATGCCTGCCGTGACATTCAGTACCGCATAGGTCGTAAGAAAAAACATGGTCAGTATCGGCGCGATCAGGTTGAGATTACCAAAGTATACCGTAACCAGGGTAAGCCCGATGGTAAAGACCGTGGCCGCCCGGGGGATTTTCTCTTTCCCCGAAACCCGGGTAAAAAACCGCGACCATCCCGGCAATATCTTGTCATTGGCCAGAGCCTGCAAGACCCTTGGTGCACCCAGCAAGCTACCCGTAGCACTGGACAGCGTGGCTCCCCAGACGCCCAGGAGAATCGCTCCACCCCATAGTGCGATCCGCTCCATGATCAGGGGCTCGGCCACCAGCGTACTTGCGTCTACCCGCGCAGCCAGGACGATCGGGAGTACCATGTAGATGACATAGCCCACACCCACCGCCAGAAAAGTCCCCCTGGGAATGGAACGGGCAGGATCTTTCAAGTCCCCGGACATGTTCACCCCGGTCATTATGCCGGTAACTGCCGGGAAAAATATGGCAAAGACCTGCCAGAAACCCACGGACTGGGAAGCGGGCACGCCCCACAATTCGATATGGGAATCCTCCAACGGACTACCCAATAACAGCGATACCAGCGACAATGCAATTAAGCCCAGGATTACATACTGTGCCTTGATGGTCGCCTGCGTGGAAAACAATGCGAGCGCGCCCAGTGCCCCGGTGGTTACCAATCCAATCCACCGGGCATCCAGGGCGGGAAAGATGGCGGTCAAACTTTCCGAAAAGCCGATGATATACAAGGAAACGGAAAAAGCCTGGGCCAGGTACAGGGGAATGCCCACTGCCCCACCGATTTCGGCACCCAGGGACCTGCTGATCAGAAAATAGGCCCCTCCACCCTTCACCGGGGCGTTGGTAGCCACGGCGGCAATGGACAGGGAGGTAAGAAAGGTGATCGAGGTAGACAGGGTGACGATCAATAAGGTGCCAATCAGGCCCACGTTACCGACGACCCAGCCAAACCGGAGGTACATGATCACGCCCAGAATGGTCAGCAGGGAAGGGGTAAATACGCCTCCAAATGTTCCCAATTTCGACTGCTTTTTCGATGGTTTGGTTTTTCCTGGCATGTTGGTTGGTTTATCAGCGAAGGCCCAATTGGGCAATCGTTTTCAAACTCCCAAAAAAGGTAATAAATACCGGCAATTCCCAACTATCCCGCAAAATGCTTTTGCTACCGACACGAGGCCGCCGGTGCCGAATGCGGCCGGTGTGCAAGCGCTTCTTTCCGGCAATTCTGCCATTGAGCGGGCACATCACTCTTCGACGGCTGATCCATTTTCCCGGCTCAGCCAGAGCAACCAGTCTGCTTCGGGCTTAAAGGGCACATTTCCCAAAAATTCACCATCGGCTTCCCCGGGGAAGTACGCGAGCCACAGTAGCCTGATACGTTTCGGCAGCGGATTGGAGGAAATCCGCCAGTATTGATTGTATTTTACTGTTTATTTATTAAATTGATTCATTCATACACCAAATAACAATATAACCTATGGAAAAGTACCTCGGAAAATTTGCCCCCCAATTGTATGCCCTGTTGCGAATCGTGGCGGGATTCAGCTTCGCCATGCACGGTTCCCAGAAATTAATCGGCTGGCCCGGAGGCGAAGAACCCAAAGAATTGTTCTCCATGATGGGCGTTGCCGGCGTGGTGGAATTGGTGGGAGGGATTCTCATCATGATCGGCCTGATCGGTAGTATCGCCGCCTTTATCTCCAGTGGGCAGATGGCAGTAGCCTTCTTTATGGTCCATGCCCCACAGGGATGGAATCCCTTACTCAACGGCGGTGAAAAAGCGCTGCTGTTCTGCTTTATTTTTCTATTTATCGCTGCCAAAGGCTCGGGCATTTGGAGCGTGGATGGGGAGAAAGTAGCGGCTACGAGCTAACCAAAACGGCTAGCCATTAAAGCTTAGGCGAGGGAGGACCACTTCCGGGCCTCCCTGCCCATCCGGACTGCCCGCAGTTAA
This sequence comes from Cyclobacterium xiamenense, assembly GCF_009467825.1. Taxonomy (GTDB): domain Bacteria; phylum Bacteroidota; class Bacteroidia; order Cytophagales; family Cyclobacteriaceae; genus Cyclobacterium; species Cyclobacterium xiamenense. Next base: position 21,439 of record NZ_WIOK01000031.1, read on the forward strand.
TTTACCCAACCCGCTTTTCGGAAGCTATGCGGGCCATCCGGGTTTCCCTGCAGCCTTTCCTGAACCACCGCCGCATCGCGCTTCCCGAAATTCCGTGTATAGAAAAAGTGAATCGCGCATTCCATCAAACCCGATCGCCGATTTTTTCTTGAGACAGCGATCCGTTTTTTCGTTCAATTGAATCACAAAATTTCCAGTTAATTGCCTTTGACAAAATAATTGGTTACATTAATTCGATTGTTTAAAATTTCAGCCTGTCTGAAAAAAAGCACCTTAAAAATCCATTACCCAAAATAAACCAAAAACACATGTGTAAGAATCACGGAGTAGCCTATGTAGAACCCGGGAAAGTAGAGGTCCGGGAAATCGATTATCCAAAATTGGCCCTCGGAGACCGAAAATGCCATCACGGGGTCATCCTAAAAATCGTCTCTACCAACATTTGCGGAAGCGACCAGCACATGGTACGGGGCAGGACCACCGCCCCGGAAGGCCTGATTCTGGGCCATGAAATTACCGGACTCGTGATCGAAGCTGGAAGGGACGTAGAATTCATTAAAGAAGGTGACCTGGTATCGGTGCCCTTCAACATCGCCTGCGGCCGCTGCCGCAATTGCAAGGAAGGAAAAACAGGTATTTGCCTGAACGTAAATCCCGCCCGACCGGGCGCTGCCTACGGGTACGTAGACATGGGTGGCTGGGTTGGCGGCCAATCGGAATACGTAATGGTCCCCTATGCCGATTTCAACCTGCTGAAGTTTCCGGATAAGGACCAGGCCATGGAAAAGATACGCGATCTGACCCTGCTCTCCGATATTTTCCCAACCGGTTATCACGGCGCAGTGACCGCTGGCGTATGGCCCGGATCCATTGTCTACGTGGCAGGTGCAGGACCGGTCGGACTGGCCTGTGCGGCTTCCTGTCATTTGCTTGGCGCCGCCGTGGTGATTGTAGGCGATATGATTCCCGAACGCCTGGCTCAGGCCAAAAGCTTTGGCTGCGAAACCATCGACCTGAGGAACAAAACCCCATTGCCTGATGCCATCGCCGAAATCGTAGGTGTACCCGAAGTGGACTGCGCCGTGGATTGTGTGGGATTTGAAGCAAAAGGCCATGGAGCAGATGCCGATAAAGAAGCACCGGCCACCGTACTGAATTCCGTGATGGACATTACCCGTGCCGGCGGAAGCATTGGCATTCCCGGCCTTTATGTGACCGGAGACCCGGGAGGCATCGACGCCGCTGCCAAAAAAGGGAGTTTGAGTATTCGCCTCGGTCTCGGCTGGGCAAAATCGCACTCCTTTCATACCGGACAATGCCCCGTGATGAAATACCACCGGCAACTGATGCAGGCCATCCTCTACGATAAGGTGCAGATCGCCAAGGCAGTAAACGTACAGGTGATATCCTTGCAGGAATCCGTGCAGGGATACAAGGACTTTGATGGAGGTGCCGCCAAAAAATTTGTTATCGATCCCCATGGATTAATCCCTAATTGATCCAATCGCCTACCGGGCCGTATTGGGCCTGGTAGGTTTTTTTTTAGTTTTAAAGAAACAGAATTGCCCCAATTCATACGATTTTTTCGAGCCTGATTTTCGAACGGAATGAGCAGCGGATCAGGCCCATGTGCTGTGCTTTCGGGTAAATTGTAACCGAATTTCTTTACTTTAGCACGAAAATCGACCGACAGGAACTTATGAAAATACGATTACTCCTAACCGGCCTGCCACTAGTTGCACTCGCTTTTTTTGCTTGTGAAAATCGGGAGGCAAAAAATGAAAAACTCAACGTGCTGTTTATTGCGGTAGACGACTTACGTCCGGAACTGGGTTGTTACGGCGTTGATTACGTGCATACACCGAATATCGATAAACTGGCAGGAGAAGGACGGGTATTTTTCAATCACTTTGTCCATGCGGCCGCATGCGGGCCGTCCCGGTCCACCCTGCTTTCGGGCACACGGACCACCGATTGGGACATTTTCAAAACCATCCGGGAATCCGGAACGAAACCAACCGGTATTTTTTCCCTGCCTCAACTCTTTAAAGAAAACGGGTACCGCACCGTCGGTATCGGTAAGATTTCCCACCAGCCCGGTGGGGTGATGGATTCCCTACAAACCTTGCACGAAGTGCCTTACAGTTGGGATGAATCCTATGCTCCTGTTGGTGAATGGAGGGAACCCTGGAGTGCCTTTTTCTCCTATGCCGGAGGAAAGGCCCGGACAAGCTATTACGGCCGGCCAACCAACCGCAGCCTGCCCCCCTTTGAAGCGGCGGCGGTGGTCGATGAGGGCTACGCAGATGGGCACAACGCCGCAGCAGCCATCCAGCAATTGCGGCAACTCAAGGATTCCACGTTTTTTCTGGCTGTGGGATTCTATAAACCCCACCTCCCCTTTAATGCTCCCAAACACTATTGGGACTTGTACGATCCGGAAAGCATCCCCACCTCCCAGTATCCGAACATGCCAGAAAATATCGCCTCCGACCTAAGCCTGCACTACGGACGAGACAGCTACGAACCGCGGGGAACCTACACCTGGCCAGGCGATACCCTTGGCTGGAAAATCACGCCGAAACGGGAAAAAATCCTCAAACACGGGTACCTGGCAGCGGTTAGCTACGTCGATGCGCAGATAGGGAAGGTACTGGACGAACTGGAACGCCTGGGTTTGAATGACCGTACCCTTGTGGTTTTGTGGGGAGACCATGGCTGGCACCTGGGTGATTACGGCATCTGGGGCAAACACACCAATTTCGATATCGCCCTCAACAGTCCACTTATCGTCCGGCAACCCGGAATGAATCAACCCGGTGCGGCGGCTGACGGGATGGTGGAGACCGTGGACATTTTCCCTACACTTGCCGAACTCTGCGGGATTACAGCCCCCGACCACCTGGAAGGGACAAGTTTCAAAGCTGCTTTGGATAACCCGGAAGCCCCGCTCAAGGAGTTCGTAGTAGGAGAACGGGATGCCTGGGGGGTACGTGGAAAAACGGCACGAACCCGCGACCACCGATTGATGGTATGGATCGAAAAAGCGAGCGGGGACACCCTGGAAATCAATCTGTTTGCGAACCGGGAGCAACCCATGCCCTATCAAAACATCCGGGAGGACCACCCGCAACTTGTCGCGGACCTGAAGAAAAAACTAGAAGCGGCTGAGCGGGAAAGAACTGACTTTTTCTCCGGGCTATAAACGGGTCGGGATTCAATCCAATAGGGAAGGGTCACCCAATTTGCCCATAAAAAGGACGACACCGCTGTGGTTTTCCTGAATAAAAAACACAAATGGTTTATCCAGCTTATATTCTGAAAAAGAGGGTAACCCAGGAGCACTGGTCTCTACAATCTCCACGATGGTAGCGGCTGCAGCTTCGCTTCCTTTTTCGTCCACTTCGATCAGGGCCTCGTGGATTACCCGACTTATCGTCAAGGGACCGGTAGTATTGGCAAACAGACGGGTAAAATTACCTGGATGGTTTTGAAATGGAAGGGTAAGCCCCAAGCTTATCAGGTCTTCCTTCAGGTTATCCACTTTGTAGCGCATGCTAAATTTTGGCATGTGCAGCAGAAAATTCATTTCCTCGGCCTCTTCGCGGAACTGCTCCAACGATTCCAGGTCCAGCCCTTCCAGCTTTTCTTGCAATCCTTCATCCGATGTCAAAATCCCCAGGCTATACTGCCCGGTGCTGTAGGGGATTTCCAGGTAATCCATCCCATTTTCCCTCCGAAATTTTAGGGTAGTGGCCTCCTCCAATTGCATCATATCGACCTGCACCTCAGTCCCATCGAAGGTGGTGAATGGAGCTTTTTTCGTTAGCCTCTCATCGAACCGGTACTTCCAGTCTGCTTTAAAGTAGATGGCATTGACCAGGTACATGACCGCACTGGCCGGAACCTGATCCAACATATCCTTTATCAGGCCTTCCGTATTCGTTTCAATCCACCGATTGATGATGTCGGCTGCTTGGGGATTGGCCATGTCCAGGGCAGCCAATTCGGCGGCATAGGCGTCACGTAGGCTACTGGCAAACCCTTCATCCAGGGTATAGCCTTGCTTGTACCAAATGGCATTGGCTATGGATAAACGGACCTTTGGATCCAATTCCATCAAAAACCGGGTAAGGGTACCTGCCGCCTCGTTTGCCTCCTCCATGTCTAACCCTTCAAAATGGAGTACTTGCCTGAATTGCTCCAAGGTCTCCCCCTCATTTCCGTTCATAGCCATGGCAAGTGCCTGGTGAATGCTGTAGGGGCTGAAAAATTGGTTGGGCCCCTCCCTGCTTTGTAGCTGCTGAAAGAGGTCCATTGCAAAAGCAGCACTGCTGTTAACCAGAGAATTCTCTGCCAGTTGAAGGGTCCGAATCCTGGGTTTCAGTGGTTCATCTTCCCCAGTTATCCCATTACAGGACCAAAACAACCCGCAAAGCGAAGCGAAAAGAAAGCAGTAATTTTTCATGATAACATCCGGTTTCGGGTATTCCCCAGACGCAAAACGAACCCCATGTGCTACAATGCTTACCGGAAAAAGTAACGTTCATGGTCATTTTTTCCCTGGAAGGTACAAATGGGCTGCAGGTATCACGAAGACATAATTTATTTGAAAGGCCTAATGCTCCTCAGACTCCGAAGGCTTAACGGTTAATTCGATGGATTTATTCATCAGTTTTTCAGCCATCCACCTTAAAACTAACCAAACCAAAAAAAATCCTACTGCATCCGTCAACCCGTTGAGCATGATAAAGTCAAGCTGCTCGTACCAATCCAGGTGCCGTTGGTGGAAGAACCAATCGTAAATTCCCGTACCCAAAGAAAAGAGGACCAAAACCCAAAGGATAGTACTGACAGCTGGCCAATAAGGTAACTTTCCGGTAGTAAATTTAAAATGCATCATTTTGTCATCCATTTAGTTGGATACAAAATAAAGGATGCGCATTGATCCCTGCATTGACCTATGTTAAGTTTGGTAGATAACCCTTTACCACCAACCCTGAATGATTTGGCCCAGCTTTAAAAATACTATCAGGCCAACTCTATGATCTCAGCATTTAAGTTAATCCCTGATTTAATTCAGCAGGGAAGGATCGCCCAGTTTTCCCATAAAAAGAATGGCACCGCTGTGCTTGTCCTGGATTAAGAAAACAAAGGGCTTGTCCAGACGAAAGACGTTTGGTTGGCGCGGCGGACCAACAGAGGTAAATTCTATTTCTACCACCGTGGCCGCCGCCGCTTCACTTCCCCGCTCGTCCACCTCGATCAACGCGTCGTGGATCACCCGGCTGATAAACTTGGGTTCGGTGGGATGCGAAAACAATCGGGTAAAGTTCATCGGACTGCGATCAAATGGTTTCTTCAGGCCCATGGCTATCAGGTCTTCTTTCATTTCTTCCATTTTATAGCGCATCTTGAACTTGGGTAGCTGTAGGATAAAATTGGCTTCTAAAGCCTGCTCCCGCCAATTTTCCAGATCCTCGAAGGAAAACCCTTGCAGTTTTTCGTCCAGATCAAATTCATCCGAAGTAATCACGCCCATGTTGTACTGACCAGTACTGTAGGGGATCTCCAGGTACTTCAACTCCCCGTTGCTAAAGTACCGAAAGGTGGCCGGCTTTTCCATCTGCATCATGTCTACCTGCACTTCCTGCTGGGGGTTGATATAAAACGGAGCTTTTTCGGTATTGGAAGCATGGAAGCGGTATTTCCAATCGGCCTTGAAATAGATGGCATTGACCAGGTACATGGCCGCAAGGGGAGAAATTTGATCCAGCATATCCTTGATCAGCCCTTCGGTATTGGTTTCGATCCAGTTGTTGATCACGTTGACCGATTGAGGATTACCCATATCCAAACCGGCCACTTCTGCGCCAAAGCTATTGCGAACCGTTTCTTCAAACTCCGGATGTACGTCAAAACCCTGCTTGTACCAAATGGCATTGGCAATGGACAGCCGGACTTTCGGGTCCAGTTCCAGTAAAAATTTGGTTAGGGATCGGGCCGCCTCGTTGGCCTGTTCCAAGGTCATGCCTTCGTAGCGCAAGACCCGGGCGAACTCCTCCAGCACCTCTCCCTCGTTGCCGTTCATGGCCATGGAAAGGGCCTGATGGATGCTGTAGGGGCTGTAAAACTGATTCACGTCTTCGGATTGCTGAAGCTGATGGAACAGGTCCATCGCAAAGCGAGAACTGGACAGGACCATTTCCTGCTCTGCTGCCTGCAGCGCCCGGAGGTTGGGTACTGCGGATTCCTCTTCGCCACCACCGGTCCAATCACAAGCGCTCAGCGCGAAAGATGCGCAGAAAACACCGATCAAGTATTGTTTCCTTTTCATACAGGTTTGGTTTTTTATCTATCTACCGACTTTACGTAAAAAAGGCTTCAAACGCTACATGTCCGGATACATTTTTCTAGCACCTTTTCTGCATCGTCGGGGAATGCCTGCCGGAGCGGCCTTGATCCCCTCGCCCAAGAAGCATCCTATTGGGATATGAAAACCAACTAGCTCGTTTGATCGTATTGTCTTTATGCACTAGACCCTGTTTGCCATGACGATACGCTTCCTTCTGATCTGCTCCCTCGCCTGGTCTCTTCCCCTGCTGGAAGGAAAATCCCAGGAACTACTGGCCGGTATCCATTTCGACGCCGGGATCCCGACAGGCACGTTTAGAAGCACATCGGACATTCCTTTGGTACCCGCACTCGGGTTACGTGTGCTGCATGGGATTCGCAAGACACCCATTTTTATCGGTGCCGATTTGGGGTATGGCCGGTATGGCACCGCAGTGACCAAAAGACGGGACCTGTTTCCAGGGGTAAATCAGGGTTTCCGGATCCGGCGAAACAACAATTATGTCAACCTTATGGGAGTAGTAAGGGTGATGCCCGATTTGAATTCCCGTTACAGGCCGTTTTTGGAAGGACAGATCGGCGGCATCCATACGTATACCCGCTCGCACGTACGGGAAAACCGATTGTCCGAGCCGATCAGCTCCGGAACCGAATTCCACGACTGGGCCCTGATGGGGCAGGTGGGGGTAGGGGTCATGGTTGCGGTGAATTCCAGCAAGGATACGTTTCTGGAGCTAAAAGTCAGTCGGGTTGACTCGGAGCCTATGGACTTTCTCACCAAAAAAAGTGCTTCTTACACCGATCAAGGCGAATTGGTGCTGCTCCCCAAACGGGCTGGCATTGCCCTGCTTCAACCTTCTCTGGGGTTTAGGTTCCTCTTTAACTGAATGTATATCCAGGCGCCTATTGGCCTTACCGGCTAGTACAGTCTGGAAATTTGATTCGAAGGTATCCCTTCTTTTTCACCACATGGCATTTGCTTTTTTCAGGATTTATTAGAAGATTATAGAAAATTTTATCGCCGATTACCCATATAACCCATGCAACGAAGACAGTTTTTAAAATTGGGTTCCCTGGGGACCATGGCCGCCTTGTCTGGCCTTCCCTTGGTATCCCAGGCCCGCTCCGATTATAAAATCAAAAAAATCCGCTACTACGCCGCTCCCGGCTATAACAAACCGCTATTTAATCAGGCTAGAGGTATCGTTGAAGTAGAAACCGACTCGGGATTGATCGGGATTGGAGAAGGAGGTACCCCGGACATGGTGCGGCAATGCGCCGAGATGCTGATCGGAGAAGATCCCTTCCGCATCGAACACCTCTGGCAGTACCTGTACCGGGGCATGTTTTATCCACCCGGAAAAGAAAAACTGCACGGGCTGGGTGCCATTGAAATGGCCCTATGGGACCTGAAAGGCAAGGCCCTGGATGTTCCTCTCTACGAACTGCTGGGCGGCAAGACCCGGAATTACGTGGAATGCTACGCCACCGGCTTTCGGAAATCCACTGCCAATACCATGGAAGGCCGGGCGCTGGACTGCCTGGAAGCGGGCCTCAGGTGCTACCGCATCGGTCCTACGGGAGGAAATGGAGACATGCCCTTTGATTTTTACGAACACAGCAAAAAAACCATTGCTCTCTGTGAACAGCTGGACAAGGCAGTAGGCGGCAGCGGCAACTGGGCAGTGGACCTGCACACCCGGTTTGATACCCCGGAAGCCATCAAAATCTGCGATGCCCTGGAAGAATTGGAGCCCTATTTTGTGGAAGATATCATCCGATCGGAGAACCCGGAAGTGTACCGGACCATCCGTAACATGACCAAAGTGCCCATTGCAGTAGGCGAACAATTTGGCGACCGCTGGGACAGCAATGTACTGATGGAAAACCACCTGATCGATTATAGCCGGGTGACCCTTCCCAATACCGGTGGGATTTCGGAGCTAAAAAAAATCATTGCCATAGCCGAAACGCATTACGTGGGTATCATCCCCCACTTTACCGGCCCGCTTTCTACCGCAGCGCTGGTGCACGTGCTGGGCTCCTCCAGCCCTAGCCGCTGCATGATTGAACTTGCCGGTGGAGAACCGGAAAAACCCGCCTACTTCAACGAAGATTTTATCGATTTCAGAGAGGGAAAGGTACACCTCAATGACAGACCAGGATTGGGGGTCACTTTTGATCCGGAGAAGGCATACTTCCTATTTGAGGTAACCAAAAACACGGAATTTACTCATCCCTTCCTGAAAAGTCCGGATGGAGCCATCCATAACTGGTAATCCCGGTACCTTCCAAAACCCATCCACCCAAAAAGAACCCCTCGCATGAAATCCCAACCCAAAAAAAACAGCACGAACGGCAGCCGGGCTTTATCCCGCAGGGCAGCCATACAGTCGGTACTGGGACTGGCAGGAACTAGTCTGATGCTTCCCCTGTCCTCCTATGCCGAACAACCCGCCCCTCAAACCTTGCAAAAAAACGAGGTGCGGATCACCAAATTAGAAACCTTTCTGGTCAAACCCCGATGGATATTTCTAAAAATTCACACCGACGCCGGTGTCACCGGGCTGGGAGAACCTTTGCTGGAGGGACGGGCACTGACCATTCAGACCGCCATCAAGGAAATTGAGCCCTACCTGATCGGAAAAGACCCGCGTCGGGTGGTGCATCACTGGCAGGCCATCTACCGGCATGCCTTTTACCGGGGCGGACCCATTCTTACTTCGGCCCTTAGCGGCATTGACCAGGCCCTTTGGGATATCAAGGGGAAATTGCTGGGAATTCCTGTCTACGAACTATTCGGTGGCCCCACCCGGGACCGGGTGCGGATATACGGTAGGGCCAGCAATGCCGAAGACATGAAGAAACGCAAGGCCGAAGGCTACACGGTCATCAAAACCGGGGTAGCCAAAAAACAACCTGCCCGGATGGTGGAAAACCCGGCCTTTATCGACTACGCGGTGGAGAACTTTGCCGCGCTGAGGGAAGCCGGCGGCCCGGAAATGGACATTGGCATTGATTTTCACGGGGCCATTTCTCCACAGACCGCCAAAGTATTGATCAAGGCCCTGGAGCCCTATCAACCCATGTTTATCGAAGAGCCCTGCCAGGCCCAAAATGTGGACGTTCTGGTAGACATTGCCCGAAGCACACACCTGCCCATCGCCACCGGCGAACGGATCTTTACCAAATGGGGATTTCGGGAATTGCTGGAAAAGGGTGCAGCGAGCATTTTACAACCGGACCTGTGTCATGCAGGTGGCCTGACCGAAGGTCGGTTGATCGCCGGAATGGCCGAGGCCTACTACGCCGCCATCGCTCCTCATAACCCCATGGGCCCCATTTCCCTGGCCTGTGGCCTTCAGCTGGCCGCCAGCATCCCCAACTTTTTGGTGCAGGAACAGGTGTCTCTGGGAGAAGGTTACCTGAAAAAACCCTTCCGGCTGGAAGCCGACGGCACCGTATTGCTGCCGGAAGGTCCCGGACTGGGCATCGAACTGGACGAAGCGGCTCTGGCGGATAAAATTGGACACGACTGGACCAACCCCGAAACCTACGATCCCCGGGATGGATCGGTGGTGGATTGGTAAGTACGAAGGACAAAAGGCGATAACGAACGAAACAAACCCAATCAGATCATGAGACCAAAAAACACAACACGAAGAAACCTACTTAAAGGACTGGGACTGGGGGCTGCTGCCGGACTATTAGGCGTGCATCCCCTTGCACATGCACGAAACGAAAACGCAACACCCACCTCGCTCAACGGGCTTCCCCCATTAAAAATCACGAACGTGAGGGCGATCGGAACGGCTCCCAGCGGATCAAATCTCATCGTGGTCAAAGTAGAGACCTCCGAACCAGGCCTGTATGGATTGGGCTGCGCCACCTTCACCCAACGAGCCTTTGCTGTAATCACGGCCATCGAAAAATACTTACAGGACTTCTGTGTGGGAAAAGACGTGGACACCATCGAAGACATGTGGCAATCCGCCTTTGTGAGTTCCTACTGGCGCAACGGGCCCGTCCTGAACAACGCCATCAGCGGGCTGGACCAGGCACTTTGGGACATCAAGGGCAAGCGGGCCAATATGCCCGTGTACCAGCTATTGGGTGGAAAATGCCGCTTTGCGGTTCCTTGCTACACCCATGCCAGCGGCAACACCCCGGAGGCCGCAGCGGATCAGGTATCCGGATACATGGAAGAAGGCTACCGGTACGTGCGCATACAGCAGGGAGGCTACGGCGGAACCGCCCTTACCGGAGAGCCGGACTTCAAAAAACAAGGCTACGGGAGGGAATCGGATCAATACATGGACCAGGGGAAATACATTCGGGATGTGCCAAAGCTTTTTGAGACCGTGCGCCGGCAATGTGGAGAAGAGGTGGAATTGCTGCACGATATTCACGAGCGACTGGAACCCATGGATGCCATACGGGTGGTCAAAAGTACGGAGCCCTACCATCCGTTTTTTATCGAGGACCCCTTTTCTCCGGAGCAGATGGAATGGTTTCAGGCCCTTCGGGAAGCCACCACGGTTCCGTTGGCCATGGGCGAACTCTTTAACAATATCAACGAATTTAAGGAGCCGATTACCAACCGGATGTTTGATTACATCCGCATCCACATCTCCCAAATCGGAGGCATCAGTCCGGCCATGAAAGTAGCGCGGCTGGGAGAATTTTACGGAATAAAAACCGCCTGGCATGGCCCGGGAGATGTATCACCCGTAGGGCACGCCGCCAATGCGCACATTGACCTGGCGGTGTGGAATTTTGGCATTCAGGAAGCGGCGCGTATTTCCGAGTTGTCCCGGGAAATCTTCCCTGGTTCTCCGATCATGAAAGACGGCTACATGTGGGTAAACGAAGCTCCGGGCCTGGGTGTGGACATCAACGAGGACCTGGCCAAAAAATACCCCATGCATACCCGCTCCAACTGGACCGTACGGAAATTTGACGGGACGATTATCCGGCCTTAGATTGAAAGAGAGATTGGCCTTCGACGGGCTCAGGCGTCAGGTTGAAGGGAAATTGATGGGAGATTGGCCTTCGACGGGCTCAGGCGTCAGGTTGAAGGGAGATTGATAGAGATTGAAAGGGAGATTGAGGGGAGATTGGCCATTTTTCAATCTTATTCAATCTCTTTTCTTCAATCTTTGTCAATCTATTTTCTTCAATCTATTCAATCATTCTTTCTTCAGTCTTAAATCCAATTAGGATGGAAAACAGCAATTGGGTCAACTACAAAATCGATGTCAGGGAGCGGCTTAAACGATTTGCACTTGGGGTATTGGCCTTGTCCGAAAAATTTCCAAAAACAACCCGGGCAAATGTGATCAATTACCAAGTGACAAAATCCGGAACTTCCATGTATGCCAATTACAGGGCCGCAATGAGAGCCCGGTCCAAGGCGGAGTTTTTCAGCAAGTTAAGTATTGTCATTGAGGAGACCGATGAAACCGAAATGTGGCTTGACCTGGTGATAGCAGCTGGCATTTTAATCACCGAAGAGGTGAAAGATCTTCACAAAGAAAGCCTTGAATTGCTAAAAATTCTCTCGCATATGCGTAAGAGGGTTTCCTCGAGGTGACAGGAATAATATGTTTTGGGAGATTGAGTGGTGATTGGGCTTAGTCGTCAGATTGAGGAGAGATTGATAGGAGATTGGGCTTCGTCAGGAGATTGATAGAGATTGAAAGGGAGATTGGCCTTCGACGGGCTCAGGCGTCAGGTTGAAGGGAGATTGAAAGGGAGATTGATGGGAGATTGATGGGAGATTGGCCATTTTTCAATCTTATTCAATCTCTTTTCTTCAATCTTAATCAATCTATTTTCTTCAATCTATTCAATCATTCTTTCTTCAATCTTAAATCCAATTAGGATGGAAAACAGCAATTGGGTCAACTACAAAATCGATATCAGGGAGCGGCTTAAGCGATTTGCACTTGAGGTATTGGCCTTGTCCGAAAAATTTCCAAAAACAACCCACCCATATGACACACCTTTTCAATTTTTTTTCGACATTTCGAATTGCCGGCTCACTTGCGGAGGGCTTCGGTTCAGTAACGGTATAAATCTATGTCTTCCTCAAACATTCAATTAAACCCCGTCAAACTGGGTGTTCAGCTTGAAAACATGCCTCATGGGGTGTACAGAAAACTATTGGTCCCCGACTATATCAATATGATGCAACTGCACGCTGTTCTCCAAATTGCAATGGGCTGGACGTTCAGTCACTTGTTCCAATTTATGGATACCCGGCAGCGACCGAAACTGATTGCCAGCTTTGGCGCATTTGAATCGTACGAGGAACCACTACCCTATGAATACGAAGCTCACAGGCTTCTACTGAAACGAGACTACATGGAACGGATTGGCAGGAAAAACCTGTGGTACTGGTACGATTTCGGGGACGACTGGTGGCATAAGATCAGCTTCTTAAAGCCGACAAAGCAGGATCTAATTGAATTCAAGGGGATTCCCATTTGCATGGACGCCTATGGAAAGTGTCCTCCAGAAGATGTAGGCGGTGCCTGGGGGTACCAGGATTTTTGTGATGCAATCGATAACAAAAAACATCCGGAATACCGCTCCTATCGAGAGTGGCTGGGACTGGATATGAAAATGCCCTATGAACTGGAAAAGGTGTCCATCACTCCAATAAACGAAACGCTAAGGGCCTATTTTCATTCGAGGGAGTGGAGCCGGGACACCCAGCAGTCCTTTCAGGAAGGCTGGGTAGAATTCTTCGAGAGCAGAGAAGTAAGTTGATTTCTTCCGGCGCAGTTGGTTCATTTCCAGAACACAATGCATCGTCTCCATGATCACCCATGCCTCAAGAAAACATTACAACAAAAATTCGGAAAAAATACCCCGATCCCGGTATTTTATTTCTTTTCCATTTTCCCGATATTGATTTCGATTGAGGACGACCATTTTCCCCAACTACCTATTTCTTATTTCGTTCTTTTAATGGTTTCACTGCTGTGAATCACGGGCCGAAGGTGTGGGCCTTCCGGTAGCAACGGGCATTCCTATAAACGAGACATGCGGTTATTAATTACACTTCAAAAAGAGGCGGGATCGCTTCTCCCAATCAATTACCAATACGAACTTTCCTCCCTGATCTACAAAACCATCGACCGGGCAGACAGCCACTTTAGCGACTTTTTACACCAGCAAGGCTATCTGGCTTTTGGCCGTTCCTTTCGCCTATTTACGTTTTCGAGAATTTCTTTTGATCGATACCGTGTGGCCAGGGAATCGGGTAGGATAAATCACCATGGACAAATGCCGGATTCGGGCATTTGGGGAGTCAGGGATTTGGTTGTGTGGGGGTAAGAGAAAGATAGAAAATGAAAGAAGGAAAAATGAAAAGTTATTTGTTGTTTTCCAACTGTAGTCGAATGGCTTCCTTCATTAACCGCTCACCTTCTTTCTTTGAAACAGGTCTCGCCACGGCTTTTAGTGATTTCCATACCCGCTCCCTTTCTTCATTGGTACTGGCCTGTGCAAAGGGGTTAAGGTTTTTTGCTTTTTTGTCCATACCTCAAATATACTGTAATTCTATTACCCGGCACAATAGAAATGTTCTATTTCCTCTTCATCAGCGACTTTCACCTGAAGAATTTTGCGTTTTAGATTTTCACTAGTTGAAGCAATCAGTAAGATCCTTTTTTTGGAACTATATCCGCAAGCAATGGTATAAAAATCTTTCATAGGATAGTCTTCCAGCGTGGAAAGCCTGTGCCTGGGATTGTCCAATACAGAAAGAATTTCAGATTGAGTTATCCTGTCCGGATAGTCACCATTCCTTTCACTTAACCCTGAAAAATCTATATCCATATTTGCCTGGCTTTTACATAAATAAAGGACCGGAGGAATTGTTTTTCCTCCGGGAAATCCAAGATGGTGCGATTAAGCTCTTTCTAAAGAGTAAAGCGTAATTTTTCAATACCTTGAATGAATTTCAATCAAAGACTAGTAAAATTAAAAAACTAAAGTGTTATCTAAAAAAATAATTATATTTAATTCCTGTGTAGAAAAAAGCAAATTTCCGCTTTTTTAAATAAATTCCAGTGAAATGAGATTAATCTTAAAGACATCACCCGCCAAGACCCTGGTCCCTTTCAACTACCAAAAATTTTTGGTGGGCAGGTTTCACAAGTGGCTGGGAAATAATAAAGAGCATGATGAACTATCCCTTTATTCCTTATCCTGGCTACAGGGTGGCGAGATGGTAAAAGAAGGGCTGAAGTTTTCCCTCGGAGCCGAATGGAGCATCAGTGCTTTTGACGTATCGCTGCTCAAAACCTTAGTCAGCAATATCCAGGAGGATCCGGAAATCAACTTTGGGATGCATGTAACGGACCTGGTTATTGTGAAGGAACCTCCGTTTGATACCAGGCAGAAATTTTTTCTGAACAGCCCCGTGTTCATAAAGCGGAATCAAGGCAACAGGGTTCACTATTACCTGTTCAAGGATCCAGAAAGTTCGGGGCTATTGACCCAAACCCTCCAAACAAAGCTGGAAAAAGCCGGATTGAGCTCCGAAGGAGTAAGGGTATCTTTTGACCACAATTATCACCATCCCAAAACAAAAATAATTGATTACAATGGCATTGGCTGTAAAGCCAGTATGTGCCCAGTCATTGTCGAAGGAACTCCGGAGCAGGTTGCTTTCGCATGGAACGTGGGAATAGGTAACTCCACCGGTATTGGATTTGGCGCATTAAAATAATGAAAAAATGACATACTATGTTGTAAAATATTCCGGCCCATTTGGTTTTATTAAGCCCTGGACGGCTGTTAGAGACAGTGAGACGTTTAGCCAGCAGTTTTTGACCCCTTCCATAATAGAGGGCATTGAAAAAAAGCTATTCCCTGAGCTTTTATCCATTTCAGGCATACAGAAAATAGCAGGTCACAGACTGTCATACGATCAAGTGTCAGGGCAACAGGAGGTGATTCAAACCAGAGGATGGAATGCAACCAGAAAAGGCAAAGAGTTCCTCTTCGAACGACCCAAGGCGATATTGATACGGGGCATTTTGCAAAATCCGATCCTCCATTTGGCTTTTACATCCAAAGGCGATGCGGCAAACGCAAAAAAACAACATGTATGTCTTTGCAGGAATGAAGATATGTTGTATCCCGATAATTTAATTGAGGCCAGTAAAAAGTCATTTCAACAGGATGAAGAGAGGTTCCCAGGCTTCGAATTAGTCTTCGAAAAAACTGAAAAATCATTTCTGGTAGGCTATCACCGAATAACAAATGAGCCTATGTATGGATGGATAAAAGTCGTTGGCAAACCGGTTTCATCCTTCTAATGGAAAAACTACTCGCAAAGTCCGCTCCTGAATTCACTCCGCTAAGAGACCATCTTTTGCATGTCTCCTTTGCGGCACAGTCCTTTGCCAACTATTTGCGAATGGAAGAATCCGTGGCATTCAATGGTGCAATTCTTCACGATATAGGGAAAGCACATCCTGAATTTCAAAAAAGGGTAAAAGACAAAGGGAGGTACACCAAAGTTTTTAGGCATGAAATATGTTCATTATTCTTCCTATCTATATTCCCTGAAGAAGAATACCCAGCTTTATTGGATATGGTCATTGCTCACCACAAATCAGCCAAAAATGATTCTGGCGACAAGGGGTTGTTGGATTTGGAAAACGGATATGACTATATCGACTACCATCTGGGCAATTGGGATCAATGGTCACCAAATGCCTTTAAACTACTAACTGATCTCGGAATTCCCTGTAGCCCGTTTGGTGAAGAAGTAGCGAGACAAAATCTTTCCTACGCAATATCCTATTGTAAGAAACAAACGAAAATTAGGGGATATGCGGAGTGGAGAGGGTTGCTCATGGGGGCGGATCACTTTGCATCAGCTCTAATCAATAGGACCGAGGAAAACCTTAAAAAAGCTTTTCGTGTACCCAATCTTACTTTTTTTAACCGTACACATCCCCTTTACCCTCTTTCACAGAAAGAAACCGATTCTCCAAAGAAACATACCCTTGTTGTGGCCAGTACGGGTGCGGGGAAAACGGACTATCTTTTCAAGAGGACAAAAGGCCGTGTGTTTTATACGCTCCCGTTTCAAGCGTCTATCAATGCCATGTTTAAGCGGGTGTCCAAGGATTTGCAAGCGGACAACCCGGATCTTGACATAAGGGTTTTGCATGCCGCCTCTATGGTGGTCCGGCAGAATCGCAGGGAAGAGGAGAGCGTTTTGCAGCCACTGTTCGGTTCGGCGATTAAAATAATGACACCGCATCAATTGGCTGCAATTGCTTTCGGAATGAAAGGTTACGAAGCCATGTTGCTTGACTTAAAAGGGTGTGATATCATCTTGGACGAAATCCATACCTATACAGGCGTTTCTCAGGCAATAGTACTAAAACTAGTTCAGATTCTCAGGCAATTGGGCTGTTCCATTCACATAGGAACGGCTACTATGCCAACAAAGCTATATCAGAAAATAGTCGAAGAATTGGGCGATGATATCTTAGAGGAAAAACTAACTCCTGAGGAGCTGGATAAATTTGACCGGCACACTCTATACAAAATCAATTCGTTTGAAGAAAGTTTGCCCTTTATCCATCAGGCGATTGAAGAGGAAAAGAAAGTATTGGTAGTCTATAATCGGGTTGCCAGAGCGCAAAAAGCCTATCTCTATTTAAAAGAATTGTATCCGGATACTCCGATTCTTTTGCTCCATAGCCGCTTTAAAAGAGCTGATAGAAATTTTAAAGAAAAACAATTACTTGGCTTGGATGAGGAAGGAAATCAGAACGGAGAATTTAACACCTCTTCCGAAGCTTGCATAGTGGTATCCACGCAGATCGTAGAAGTAAGCCTGGATATCAGTTTTGACCTAATGGTGACAGAGACTGCCCCAATAGATGCATTGATTCAGCGTTTTGGGCGGATTAATCGAAGAAGAACCGAGGACACCATAGGGAAAACCAAGCCAGTCTTTGTAATTGCTCCTTGGGAAAATAAAAACGACTCCCTGCCCTATGATGTGGAAGTACTCCAAAGGTCCTATGATGTTTTGGAGGACAACCAAGTTTTAAAAGAGCGGGATTTGCAGGGGAAAATTGACTATGTGTTTCCCGCAATTGATTTTATGAATATAGAAGAACATGCTGTATTTAAATCAGATGGTAAAATTTCCATTGACAAGCTTACACATCGGAGCAAATCGATTTTGTTTGAATTGCTAGATATTGACGGAGTATCCTGTATTTGTGAAGCAGATTTGGAAGCATATGAAAATGCGAGTTTCGAAAGAAGGTTGGAAATGGAAATACCGGTAAGGTATTTTGCAGTGAAGGGAATGAACCAAGCACAAAATGGCAACAAGCCCTTTATCATCCCAGATAAAGCGTATGATTTTGAAATTGGCTTGGATGTAAAGCAAATAAGGGAAAGCAACTTTGACGTAAATAACCAAATATTATGATCACAGCAGTAATAGGTAGGACTTTTCTCAATGCATATAATGAAAAAAATGGCCAAGAGCTGTCCCCTAGAGCATTTTTTGAAAAGGAGTATTGGGAATTGTTTTACAACCATCCAAAATACATGCAATGGGTAACCAATTCGCCTTTTGTACAAATGAAAAGCGGACAAAAGCCTCATTTACTTTCAATCGACCAACGAATAGAAAAGCTCGAAAACCTTTTCGAAAAAGCCAAAAATGAAATCCCTGATGCGAGTTTTGCTTTGGGGTATCCGGCTTCCGAGTCTAAGGAGTATGCGAGCACTTCCGGATTAGTCAGTAATGTGGTTATACCGGCGGATGAAGATGAAGTTTACCTATCCTGGATTGGAAGCGGCTTGGGGATTACCGTTGCTGGTGGCTTTTCCATTCTTTTTGATAACCCCAGTATTACTCTTCAAACCTTCAAGGGTTGGAAAATTTATCGAAAGTATTTGAACGATCCTACTTTGGAAAAACTTCGGGGAAATCAAATCAACACGTGGAACGGGCGGTGGTTGACCTATTCGCTAAATCCTGAGGAATACCGGGAAGATTTTGATTTTTCAGAACTGACCAACCAGAAAATATTCAAAGTGGATACAACCATGGCAGAAGTATCCACAGTAAGCTGGAGCCAGTTGTTTTTTAGTCTTTCAACACAATTTCCCAAAGCTGAGATGATGGGATATGTTTATGGTTTTGGCCAGACAAATAAAACCATTGGCTTTATTCCTTTTCAACTAAAGTCTGGAGAAAATATCAAAGAGGTTTATCAAAAACTCTTTGGAAACTTTAAAACTAACAAAAAAGAGTTTGAAAGCCTGTTCGGGATGCATATCAAACGGGCCTGTGAATTGGGAAGTATAGGATTACAAGCACTTCGCCCTGAAAGCATGAAAAAATACATGACAGATGGCAAAAATCTATCCTTCAAAAAAGAAGAAGACACAATTAATTATCAAGCATACAAAACCTGGTTAGTCGCTATGTTAACACGAAACAAAGAAGAAATTACAGACTATACCCCTAAAATGGCTGAGGTCATATTGCGGTATAGAAATACCGGAAAAGGAATGTCAAGGGTCACACTGGTAGAAAAGGAGCTGTTCACATCCAAATCCAAACGGGGATTTATCGAGTCTTTGACCCTAATGATTCCGGATTTGGATGGGGAAGATTTGGAGTCCCTCAAAACACTAAAAGATGAAATACACCTGATGACGAACGAAGAGTTTGGCTACTTCCTAACGCTTCTTAAGTTCGATTACGCATATCAACAAAAGAAATCATAATCCAAAAATAGTTAAAACATGAATACCATTTACATAAGAACTTTAAAGAGAGCCGAACACACTGTTTTCAATGTAGCCAGTGGCCAAAAGTATTATTATGACGTTCAGTTCAACAAAAGAATCCCTTTTTCTAGCGGGCAGCAGGTAAAGCGGTCCTTGATTGACGCGCTTTGCGAAGCAATTGACCAAACCCCATCCCCCACTACTTTTTTGTTTGAAGTGGATAAGCAAAAAAAGCTCAAAGAAGGTGAGGTTTATGGAACTTGTGATCCAACCTACGCTGACCAGTTATTTGGCGGTTGGATGAAAGCCTCAAAAGGTGGGGGAGAAAGAACCCTTAAAAGAAGAAGCCCGCTATCCATTTCTGCCATGCGTGCATAACATCCATTATTGGCCGGTATGGATTCAAGTGGTGGAGAAGCAGGATCCTTCGACAGAAGTGAGCGGCCCAACAATGCCGTAATTATTCGCGACGAAAAAGGAAATATACTTACTGAAGAAGAAATCGATGTTGTATTGAAAACTGAGGGTAATACTGATAGAAGTTTGGGAAGGAAATGGTTGAATCCTGCAGAGCGGGCAACAGGACTGTTTGTCTTTGACATTGCCATAGATTTACGGAGGCTCTTTTCTGTCAGTACCAATCAGCTTGAGCCGGAAATGGCTGATTCTACGATCGGAAAACTGAAGGAAGAGGGTTGGATTGAGTCGAAAAATGTATTCGGTCCCTGCCTGGTAGCACCAATGGCATTGCGGGCGAAATGGATTCCCGGCCTTGCCAAAGCCATCCTCAACTGGCGCATCACTTCAAACCAATCACGAACATTCAGTTTGATGGATACCTTGGCTGTTTCCATCAGTGATAATGCCAACCTGATTGCTGGTAGCATCAGAGCCAAACTATCCGAGGAAGATTCCAAAAAGGCAGATCCCATTATAGACGAAGGATTGACGGGAGTAGACACGTTTATTTCGCTTCAAGCAGGGGGCTTTATTCATACCAAAGGGGAAACAGCAGATGCCCTCGAACGCGCAGAGAAAGCTTTAATCGAGAAAATGATGGCCTTTGATTACGAAAACCAATAGTCCTGGGGATTTAAATTAATTCCTTCCCAAGCTCAAAAGCGGCTAGTGGAAGCTTATGCAAGTAACATAAATAGGGTAAATTCCCATGTTCGACCAATTCTACCAACAATCCAGTGAGCAGCTAAAGCTGGCTTTCCTTGAGGAAGTGTTCCGAAAATACCCGGAGCTCAAAGAGGAATTCCTGGGTTTTTACTTGAAACCCTCGGGTAAAACCTTGAAAATGACCGTCCGCGACCCGGATGATTTTATTATGGCCAGTGCTGATCTCATCAGGGCGGACCTTGAATCTATCAATATCAATGAGCCTGATTGGCAGGAGTATACCCCCCCTCATAACGGGTATATCCCAGAGTATGAGGCCATGGAACACATGGCCGAAGGCGAGATCAGCAGGATCATTGGCATTCATGTAGCGGAGGTAGAAAGGTACTGTACCGAAAAACAGGTCGATCTGGCCTTCTTATACATGTTCAGCCTCCACCAGGCCTGCACAAAAGCCGAGCTCGACGATGAATACGAAACTTTGCCCGATCCGGTGAGCTCCATGCTCAATCAACTCGATCAGCACCTGCAGGATTGTGTCCCCCTGTTCAGTGTCCTACATGCTGCCGACGATCAACTGTTCACCATTGCTTCCGTGCTAATTGATCAACATCAGAAATCCCCTTCGGATGATCATGAACTACTGCCCTTTTTCGAATCGTATCTTTATTTCCTCATTCACTCAGGGGCAGAGGCCAACATCCTACTTGACGTGCTAGAGCAAAAAGAGGCTATCGATGCCCTCCCCTGGCTGGTTTCTGAATTGCACCGAAAAGCTGGTGGCCTGAAAGCCTGGGAAAAAACCGCCCTGATTTTCTTTAAAAAAAACAGACAGGTAGCAAGCGCACTCTTGGACCATTACAAAACGGCTAACAAACAGGAGTTTGTACGCATTGCAAAAACGCTCTGGTCGGAAGGGCTTTTTCAGGAAGAATTTGCCAGCCGGTATTTCGACGTATTAGAGCCTTCTGACGATCCCAACTTGTACAAGCAGGTGACGATACGCTTGAACGAAAGAAAATTTTCGGAAAATTACTACCGGGTACTTCAGGAACTGATGGGAATGGAAGAACGGATGCGGTATATTGAAAAATTCCATTGGGATCGGCCGGCCTATGTTCTGGCACTTTGTATGGACGGGAAATACACCCAGGCAATAAATTATGCCCGGCAGCATGCTGACCGGTGGAATATTGTGGCAATAATGACTCCTTGCATTCAAAGCGACCCAAAGGCTGCTTTGAGCCTGTTGGATCAGAAAATACAGGAACTACTCATCGATGAACGCGGGAGGAATTTTTATGAAAGGATTGCCCAATTACTGAAAATAGCTGCGAGTACCCCCGGTATTCAGCAGGAGGCCGCGGACCTGGCAACAAAGATTTATTCCATTTACTCCAGATTAACCGCGCTTAGGGCTGAACTGAGGTCTGCGGGTTTGATCAACATGTAGGAAATCTTCGGCCCGCACAACGCTCCATTACCTTTGTAATAGGGCAGAAACCTGATTTAAGGTAAAAAAGTCGTAACAGATTAATTTGACAGCGACTTGAAAATAGAATAATCTATCGTATAGTATTTTCGTATGTTTCAATACTATATTGATGACGGATAAATAATTAAAATTCCAACGAATTGATTGCTATGAAAGTGACTGCAATATTACCTGATGATATGATAGCGGATGTGAAAGCATTTACCGGAGGTAAAAACATCAACGGCAGCCTGATATAAGCACTGAATGACTGGCTGTACTTGAAAAGGATCGAAAAATTAAATGCTACCTTGTCCAAAGGCCCGGTCACTTTTCAGGAGGGGTTTTCTGCAGAGAAGGTGAGAAATCGTAGCAACGGACATGATCGTTCCTGATACCAGTATCTGGATAGAATTCCTGAAGCAAAATGATCCGGTGACTGCCCGTTTTTTGACGTTACTGAAAGCCGGGAAGATAGCCGTTATTGAACCCATCTTTGCAGAGCTCCTCTACGGGGTCAGAAAACCAAAAGACAAAGAACTGGTACTTTCCTATTGGCAGATTTTGCCAAAACTGGATTTTGAGCGTGGTTCCATGTTACGGGCTTCCCATTTTGCCAACGACAATAATTTTCACAATCTAGGGATGGGCCTGATGGACGCTTCAATCATGCAACCAGTAATTAATAACGGTTATCAGTTGTGGACCTTGGACAAGAAGGTACTGAGTATCCTGGATGCCGCTCATAGGTTTGATTAGTAAGACTCCCCTTGACGATCACCGGCACCCATATCGCCTACCTTCACACCTGCCACCGCAAACTTTGGCTCTTTGCCCATGCCATCCGAATGGAACACACTTCCCAATTGGTAGCCGAGGGCAAACTAATCGGTGAGACCAGCTATCCCGATAGGTCCAAAAAATACACCGAATTGGAACTCGATGGCATCAAAATCGACTTTTACGATGCCAAAAACAAAGTCATCCATGAGGTCAAAAAAACCGATAAGGTAGAACGGGCGCATATCGCCCAGGTAAAGTATTACCTGTATATGCTGTCCAAAAATGGAATCGAAGGGGCCAGTGCCTTACTTGAATACCCCAAAATGCGGCAAACTCAAATTGTGGAATGGGAAGAAGGAGATGAAGCTTTGGTAAGTACCTATATTCAGAAGGCTACCGCCATTATCAATCAGCCCCACTGTCCCGCGTTGGTTAGACTCCCCATTTGCGAAAAATGTAGCTACTATGATTTTTGCTATTCGGGAGAGGAGTGATGGTTGTTAACGGGGTGATCACAAATGGAATAAACTGCTAGTAACGGGATGTTTGCCAACAACCAATTTTCAATTAAGAACAATAGGGATGAAGAAATAAAAAACCAATAAAAAAATCATCAAAAAACCTATTGTTGTTTAAACTAAAAAAACATGTCAAAGAAATTTCCAAACCTCTTGTATGGCGCAGACTCCTGTTTCCAAATCATTATACATTCAGTCGCTTTCATGTAGTAATCCCAGCTGCATTTGGATGGGAGGATTATCGCTTATACCAATTTTCACCCATTCCAAACCCCAAATCAGTGTTGCGGACAAGGAATGAGAAGAGGAAGAAATGAAAAAACCCGAAAATTTCAGTTGGCTGCTACTCATTTTTTCATATCTTGCGTTACGTAGATCACGTAACGTATATCACGAAATATGAGAAAGCCTGCCAATCCATTTGTCCTTAGCGGTTACCACAGTCCCGCCTATTTCTGCAACCGGAAAAGGGAGTTGGCCTGGTTGGAGGAACAATTTAGCAACGAACGTAACGCAGTGATTTATGCCTACCGCAGGATGGGCAAAACTGCCCTTATAAAGCAGTTTTTCTATTACCTGGAAAAAGAAAAAAGGGCCAAAACGGTGTTTGTGGACTTACTGGGCACGAGCAGCATGCAAGAAGCCAACAAAAAACTGGCAAATGCCATTCTTCAGCAGTTTGAAAACCTACATACCGGACTAGGCAAAAAAATGCTGGCCATGCTCAGTTCATTGGGCGCAACCATTAGTATGGATCCCATTAGTGGTGCACCTCAGATTTCCCTTGGATTGGTTCAGGCCTCCGAGGCAGAACGCTCCATGGAAGCCATTGGCACCTTTCTTAAAGAGCTAAAACAGCCCGTCGTCGTCGCTATTGACGAATTTCAACAAATCACTTCTTATACCAGGCAAAATGCCGAAGCGATTTTCCGGTCCTGGACGCAAGAATTTCCCATGATACGTTTTATTTTCAGTGGCAGTCATCGGCATATGATGCAAACCATGTTTACCGACCATGGACGCCCTTTTTATAATAGTGCGCAGCTCTGGTCCTTGGAGTCCATAGACAAGACGGACTATGCTGTATTTATCCGGGCATTTTTCAAAAAAGTAAACCTCGAAATCAGTAAACCGCTGCTGGATGACATCTTTGCCTGGTGTCGCATGCAAACCTATTATGTACAGCTTATCTGCAACAAACTCTATGGCAGAAAGCAGGTCATTGGCGAGAAACTACTTTCGGAGGTGAAGCAGGAAATTATACAACAGGAAGCACCGCTTTTTGGCACCTACCAGCAATTGTTAACTGATTTTCAGTGGAGGACATTGAAAGCCATCGCCTTACAAGAAATCGTACCCTCCCCCACGGCTCAGGAATTCATTGCCAAATATAACCTTGGTGCTGCCAGTTCAGTAAGTACAGCCCTTCAGTTACTGGTAAAAAAAGAGTTTGTTGTTTATCAAAACGATCATTACCGCCTTCACGACACCTTATTAATGAGGTGGCTACAGCAACTTTAATACGCCTGATTTAGCGCAATAATTGAATACCACCGGCACGCATATCGCCTATCTCCACACCTGCCACCGCAAACTTTGGCTCTTTGCCCATGGCATTCGGATGGAGCACACCTCGGATATCGTGGCCGAGGGCAAACTTATTGGAGAGACAAGCTATTCCGACCGGACCAAGAAATACACCGAACTGGAATTAAACGGCATCAAAATCGACTTTTACGAAGCCAAAAACAAAGTCATTCACGAAGTCAAGAAAACCGATAAGGTAGAACGGGCGCATATCGCCCAGGTAAAGTATTACCTGTATATGCTGTCAAAAAATGGAATCGAAGGGGCCAGTGCCTTGCTTGAATACCCCAAAATGCGGCAAACCCAAATTGTGGAATGGGAAGAAGGAGATGAAGCTTTGGTAAGTACCTATATTCAGGAAGCTACCGCCATTATCAATCAGCCCTACTGCCCTCCGTTGGTTAGACTCTCCATCTGCAAAAAATGTAGCTACTATGATTTTTGCTACGCGGGAGAGGAGAGATAATCGGTGAACGGGTAATTAGGTGTGGGGTAAACAGTTAATGAAGGGATGTTTGCGAACAACCAATTTGCAAATAAGAACCATATGGAAGAAATAAGAAAACCAATAAATTAAATCAAAGAACCTTATGTTGCTCCAACTAAAAGTCCAAATCAAAGGAATCTCCAAACCTCCTGTATGGCGCAGGCTGTTGGTTCCGGATCATTTTACGTTCAGTCGCTTACATGAAGTTATCCAAGCTGCATTTGGATGGGAGGATTACCATTTATACCAATTCTCACCCAAGGGCTATGGTTCTAAACCCCAAATCGGTGTGGAAGGAGACGAATGGGAAGAGGAAGAAACGAAAAATGCCGAAAAAATAACCTTGAACAAATACCTTCGCATGGAAGGGCAGACCTTTACCTATATCTACGACTTTGGAGATGACTGGACACATACCATTCTGGTAGAAAAGTTAATCGATAAAAAAGCCTTCCGGGCTGAATTATTGGCCGGAAAAGGCACCTGCCCTCCCGAGGACTGTGGAGGCATATGGGGATATGAAAACCTCCAAGAAGCGCTTGCCGACCCTAAACATGAAATGCACGAGGAGATGCGGGAATGGCTAGGTCTTGAAACGGTTGAAAACTGGGACCCCAATTTCTTCGACCTGGAAACGTCCAAAGTCACTGTCTCCACTGTATAACGGGTCAATCCTCATCCCCACCCCTCAATCCTGATAATGAAAAAAACCTATTACCTCTTCAACCCCGGCAGGCTTAGCCGAAAGGATTTCACATTGAAATTCACGCCTGTAGACGAGTCGGGAAAGGAAGGAACGCCCAAGTACATTCCGGTGGAGGGTGTCTCGGACCTGTATTGCTTTGGCAGCCTGGATGCCAATTCGGCCTTGTATAATTTTTTGGGGAAAGCTGGCATCAGCGTGCATTTCTTTGATTATTACGAACATTATACGGGAAGCTTTCAACCCAAAGAATATTTGCTGGCCGGCAAGATGCAAATCCAACAGACCCTGCATTATTCTCAGGCGGATAGCCGATTGAAAATTGCCAGGAAATTTGTCGAAGGGGCTGCATTCAATATCAGCAAAAACCTGAAGTACTACCAAAACCGGGGCAAAGACCTGGAAAACTCGCTTAAGAAAATTACCCAGTTTAGTATGCTTATAAATGGCTCCGGTGATATTCCTTCTTTGATGGGGGTAGAGGGGAATATCCGGCAGGAATATTACCGGGCCTTTGACCTGATCTTGAAAGACCATGCCATGGAGGGCCGGAGCAAGCAGCCGCCCTTGAATGAGGTAAACGCGTTGATATCCTTTGGCAATATGATGTGCTATACGCTTTGCCTGGATCAAATTTACCATACCCAGTTAAATCCCACGATCAGTTTTCTTCACGAACCCGGGTACAGAAGGTACTCTTTGGCGCTGGACCTGGCGGAGATATTCAAGCCCATTCTGGTGGATCGAACCATCTTCCGGGTATTGAACAAACGAGAAGTCAAATCCAAGGACTTTGATTTTCATGTCAACAAGGTGATTTTGAAGGAAAGCGGCAAAAAAGCCTTTATCCGGGCATTTGAAGAACGGCTGAATGAAACCATCAAACATAGAACCTTGAAAAAACAAGTAAGCTACAAGTATCTGGTCAAACTGGAATGCTACAAGCTCAGCAAACACCTGCTGGGAATGGAAACGTATCAGCCATTTAAGGTTTGGTGGTAGGCTGGTATGGGTGGTAAACGAGGGGTAAAAAATTCCGTCCTGAAAAACACAGGCTAAAGGAAGAAATGGGCAGGGAAACCATCTCCTTCCAAAAAAAACAAAAAAAGAAATGGCACCCCCACCACTTCATCAACTATCACGTATCAACTATGTACATCATCCTCGTATACGATATCGGTGAAAAGCGCGTTGGCAAGATGCTCAAACTTTGCCGGCGGTACCTGAATTGGATCCAGAATTCGGTTTTTGAAGGCGAGATAACCGAAGTAAAGCTAAAGCAGCTGGTGCATAGTGCCCGGCTGATTATGGAGGAAGAAACGGACAGTTTGATTCTATTCAAGAGCAGGGAACAGAATTGGCTGGAAAAGGAAATCATCGGGCAGGACAAAAACGACTTGGATACATTTATTTAAGGGGTTTGGTTGTCGATGAACGCGTTTTTGACACGATGTAGCCTCCCTCGCTGGATCATCTGCTTTACATGACCTTTTTTACGCCTATTCCTTGGGTTGTCGAAGGTCGGGCAAAATCGGGTTATTGCCGATCGACGACGCAAGAAGCCAAAAACCCGTGCCTGAACCCTTATTTTTAGAGGAATTTGGCCTATTTTTGCATTTCGCCCAACGGCCTTAATCGCACCATACAGGAATTGAAATAAAAAGCCGCAGAGGAAAAAAAGAAGTTGGCGGAAGCCTTAATCGCACCATACAGGAATTGAAATTTTCCGGTTTGGTTCTCACCATTCAGGAGGCTGTGGCCTTAATCGCACCATACAGGAATTGAAATTAGAGAATTGCTTTGATCTCTTTGAGGTCGCTTTTACCTTAATCGCACCATACAGGAATTGAAATGGATCTCCACCTCTACCTGGTCAAATAGCCGGAAATACCTTAATCGCACCATACAGGAATTGAAATCCGCAGATACAAAACTAGCTATATTTATAGGTGTTTCCTTAATCGCACCATACAGGAATTGAAATTTTTAACTAGCAGATAACCACAACTAAATTTAAACAGCCTTAATCGCACCATACAGGAATTGAAATATACAGCAGGCCCCCGGACAAATGCCTGTAACGCCCCCTTAATCGCACCATACAGGAATTGAAATAAGATCAAAAACCCGTTTACGCTACGGAGGCGTTTCCCCTTAATCGCACCATACAGGAATTGAAATACAGTTTTCAAATGTATTGTAATTACCTCTTTCAATCCCTTAATCGCACCATACAGGAATTGAAATAGCAGTAAGCAAGGACACAGACGATACAAGAACGGGCCCTTAATCGCACCATACAGGAATTGAAATATCAGTTTAAATCCGGGGCTATATCCGAAAAGGAATCCCTTAATCGCACCATACAGGAATTGAAATAAAAATACATACGAAGGGTTGGCTGTTGCGGTTAGCCCTTAATCGCACCATACAGGAATTGAAATAGCACCGTATCCTGGACAATGGACGTTTCCGGGGATGCCCTTAATCGCACCATACAGGAATTGAAATAATCCTGGGTCCATACTACAGCTATTTTTTACGATGCCCTTAATCGCACCATACAGGAATTGAAATCTGGCACAGCCTACCTATCAGGATGGGCAGCTATACCCTTAATCGCACCATACAGGAATTGAAATTGTAATTAGCATGGATAGGGTTTTTCAATCTGTGCGGCCCTTAATCGCACCATACAGGAATTGAAATACGAAGGAACGACAGGTACTATAATATTAGCTATTAACCCTTAATCGCACCATACAGGAATTGAAATAGCAGGTGAGCGACCTGCAGCAGGTACAGTACGCGCCCCTTAATCGCACCATACAGGAATTGAAATACGACGATACCCGGCAGCTCCAGGCGGTACTCAGCCCCCTTAATCGCACCATACAGGAATTGAAATCGGGTACCGGAGCCGCATCTGGAACCTGGTAGACAATCCCTTAATCGCACCATACAGGAATTGAAATAAGTTGGCGTAGATGAAATGAATGGTTTTTATAGTTCCCTTAATCGCACCATACAGGAATTGAAATACATTAGTATCTTCGAAATCAATAAAATGTTTTGCGCCCTTAATCGCACCATACAGGAATTGAAATCGGATAGAAAATCTTTGTCCCAGCTGCATTTTGGATTCCCTTAATCGCACCATACAGGAATTGAAATATTTTGGATTGACCCGGAAACCGGAAACCTTTGCATGCCCTTAATCGCACCATACAGGAATTGAAATTGCCTCACTGGGAGGACAACACGATTGCGGTTTGGAACCCTTAATCGCACCATACAGGAATTGAAATGCCCCTAACGGATTAATCGATCTTTGGGCCCAGGTGCCCTTAATCGCACCATACAGGAATTGAAATATTAGTACCGGGATCAATAAACCCGGAGAATATAGGCCCTTAATCGCACCATACAGGAATTGAAATACGATTGCTAAATGAGAACCTTTTACTTGTGATGGACCCTTAATCGCACCATACAGGAATTGAAATTCCGGAAATTGATGAATTCAGGAATGAAATGTGGGACCCTTAATCGCACCATACAGGAATTGAAATACCGTTTGCAACGATTGCACACCTAAAAACTGTGTGGCCCTTAATCGCACCATACAGGAATTGAAATGTTCCTGAAACGGTTGCAGGAAAGGTTAGGTAGTTTTCCCTTAATCGCACCATACAGGAATTGAAATATATTTAACTTCTTCATTTTGGGTTTTGTTGTACGGCCCTTAATCGCACCATACAGGAATTGAAATATGTAAGAGTGAAAGTGCTTTTGATTGGCAATGGAAGTCCCTTAATCGCACCATACAGGAATTGAAATATTAAAGCGAGACCTTAAAAAATGGGAATCCATTAACCCTTAATCGCACCATACAGGAATTGAAATTAGATAGCGTTTTTGATTTCTTTGAGTTCTGCTTTACCCTTAATCGCACCATACAGGAATTGAAATTAAGAACAATTTGACACATAGTTCCTACGGACAATTCCCTTAATCGCACCATACAGGAATTGAAATTTATTTCGCAGATCATTGACAGGGCCAGCGATGCACCCCTTAATCGCACCATACAGGAATTGAAATAAAAGTGTTATCCGTGCCGCCTCGCAAAATGTAGGGCCCTTAATCGCACCATACAGGAATTGAAATAAGTACCTGCAAAGTTGCTTTCTATGTCGTAATCTGCCCTTAATCGCACCATACAGGAATTGAAATATGATTCAAAGAAGTTTTCCCCCGAATCTAACCCTTGCCCTTAATCGCACCATACAGGAATTGAAATAGTGATGCACGTGAAATACTTCAATCCTGTTTCAGGCCCTTAATCGCACCATACAGGAATTGAAATATAGCTTTTCGTTTCAAACCCTTTTGTGTAGTCAAACCCTTAATCGCACCATACAGGAATTGAAATATCGAAAATCAAACGAAACCCGAACAACCCCAGGGTGCCCTTAATCGCACCATACAGGAATTGAAATCGGATTTTGAAGACGAAGCGGGGGGAGAATCCGAGGCCCTTAATCGCACCATACAGGAATTGAAATTAAGGGGGTAAACATTTGAACCTCAATAGGTTGCAACCCTTAATCGCACCATACAGGAATTGAAATATCAAACCGGGATAGCGGCTATCGAGGTATCGATTACCCTTAATCGCACCATACAGGAATTGAAATTTTTTTTTATTTAGTTTTTAGTTTCACATTTTATTTCCCTTAATCGCACCATACAGGAATTGAAATATATTTACCCATTTGACATTTGCCGGGGTAACGAGACCCTTAATCGCACCATACAGGAATTGAAATACGTATTTTGTAGAGCAAATTTTAAATAGCATGGGTCCCTTAATCGCACCATACAGGAATTGAAATTGCGCTGGATTGGTCCGGCAAACTAGATATTTCCGACCCTTAATCGCACCATACAGGAATTGAAATATCCTACGATGGTCGCATTGCTGGGATGGGTGGAACCCCTTAATCGCACCATACAGGAATTGAAATACCGAAGCCTTGTGGTACTTTGCCGGGGCGCCGTTGCCCTTAATCGCACCATACAGGAATTGAAATATGATTCAAAGAAGTTTTCCCCCGAATCTAACCCTTGCCCTTAATCGCACCATACAGGAATTGAAATACGCGAAAGTTGAGGATTTCGCTCCGCGCGTTGCGGTCCCTTAATCGCACCATACAGGAATTGAAATAAGACTCCGCAGCGTTTCAGATACAAGCCGAAAACGCCCTTAATCGCACCATACAGGAATTGAAATATTCGCTTTGTCAGGTGGATAATATCCGTGATTTCGCCCTTAATCGCACCATACAGGAATTGAAATGCATCTACAAGGATGAAAAGGACCAGTACGATCTGGCCCTTAATCGCACCATACAGGAATTGAAATAAAGAAATACGCCGACATTGCACAGGGGACGCTATTCCCTTAATCGCACCATACAGGAATTGAAATAACCAAAGGACCTTACCATTTTCACCGTCCGATATCCCCTTAATCGCACCATACAGGAATTGAAATTCACTTCCCTGCTGTATCTTGAGTGCTTCCTCGTACCCTTAATCGCACCATACAGGAATTGAAATTACCTCAAAGTTTTCGCCTTCGTAATCCTTTTCACCCTTAATCGCACCATACAGGAATTGAAATAGCAGGATATAAGGCAGGTGTTCCGGTTGATACGGGCCCTTAATCGCACCATACAGGAATTGAAATTAATTGAAGACGACAAACACGCCTGGAATACATTCACCCTTAATCGCACCATACAGGAATTGAAATTTAACTGAATATCGTAGTACATATCCCGGCTAACTTCCCTTAATCGCACCATACAGGAATTGAAATATTTCGAGATAGGACTGGAAAGCGTTGGTTTTAATCCCCTTAATCGCACCATACAGGAATTGAAATATTCTTTTTTTGCCGGTGCCTGAAAAAGGGGCTTAACCCTTAATCGCACCATACAGGAATTGAAATTGGGTAGCGTGTCAGGGATGTCTGCGACCGATCCCGTCCCTTAATCGCACCATACAGGAATTGAAATTCACTTCCCTGCTGTATCTTGAGTGCTTCCTCGTACCCTTAATCGCACCATACAGGAATTGAAATCGGGATACCTGCAGCAGGGATACAGCCGGTCGCGGGCCCTTAATCGCACCATACAGGAATTGAAATTCTCTTTAAGACGTTCCTTTCCTTGATTCTCTACTTCCCTTAATCGCACCATACAGGAATTGAAATAGAATCGGGCAAAATAAGCAGGATCGCATGGTATGTTCCCTTAATCGCACCATACAGGAATTGAAATTGATCCAGGTGATGCAGTGGCGCATCATGACCTTTTTCCTTAATCGCACCATACAGGAATTGAAATATTCTTGGATTTCATTTTTGTCTAAGATTAATTTTGTCCTTAATCGCACCATACAGGAATTGAAATCAGCATGATCGGGTTGTTCCGGTACTCGGTCAGGTCTCCTTAATCGCACCATACAGGAATTGAAATACCATGAAAGTAAACATCAAAAATGCCGCTCCGATTTCCTTAATCGCACCATACAGGAATTGAAATAAGCTAAAGGATTTTCAAAAATACATACTTCCAAAGGCCCTTAATCGCACCATACAGGAATTGAAATAAAATTACACAAGGTGGAGGCGGAGGTGGTGCCGGTGCCCTTAATCGCACCATACAGGAATTGAAATAAATTGCGCTTTCACCGTATCGGATGCAGCCTGTTTCCCTTAATCGCACCATACAGGAATTGAAATTGGTATAAAATAGCCGGTTTTTTCGTGTTTTTAATTCCCTTAATCGCACCATACAGGAATTGAAATCCCAGGGCGTCAGCACCACCAGGCGGATTCGGAACCCCTTAATCGCACCATACAGGAATTGAAATTGGCATCCCTGTTTTCTTTTCGGTATTGCTCACGTACCCTTAATCGCACCATACAGGAATTGAAATACGACTGCAGGGGTGGGCTCAGGCTCGGGGGAGGAACCCTTAATCGCACCATACAGGAATTAGGACCGAGCGTTAAAAAAAGCCCCGGTGAGGCTTTTTAGCGAGGGGCCAGACCGTAGCGCCGGACTGTGAAATGAAATTGTCTCTCCTGCCGCACCCTACAAAAAACTAGGACCGGGTCCCAAAAACAAACCGATGCGGCGCTCTAGCGAGGTATCTGACCGAAGGACCGATCCATATACCCTTTTTTTCCAACCTTTCCCTGCGGAAAGGGTATCCGAAAGCAGCCAAACCCTCCCTTTCGCTATACCGAAAAGAATTCCGCAGGCGAGGCAAGCCTCTGCCTTCAAAGCCAATTCCTCCAATCACTCCATCCCAGCACAAAAAACGAAATCCCATAAAAATCCGCTTATCCGGCATTTTTTGGGACCCGTGTACCGAATACCAGCAACTTACCAGATGCTAGCCAGTTCGTGTACCTGGTGACTGCTTTTAAATCCGGTCAACCGTATCCGGGAATAGGGCTGTTCCGGGAAAACAATTTCCGACAGAACCAATGCGCCCTGATTCACAAAAATCTCCACCGAAGAACGGTCCAGAAATACCCGCAATTCGTTTACTTCCATTCCATGAAGCGGAGCCGTATGCAGGGCAGTAAAGGCCTCGCTGAAACCAGTAATTCCAGATTGGCTGCGATCGAAGGTGAGTTGATCGCCCTTTTTTGCCAGAATGATCCGTTCCCCGGTATCGTTGCTCAGCTCCAGGCTGAAGTCTCCCGCTTCGGGAAACAGCAGCAACTCCGACAGCTCGGCGTCAATTGCCCAGGAATCCCCTTCCTTTGTGCTACTGGATTTTCGGAGTTTTTCCAATTCGGCCACTGGACTGGAGCGTACCCGATAGGTTTCCCCCTGCCGGACCAGCGCTAGCTCCCGGGGAAGGGTATTCGCCGAACGCCAGTTTTCGGTCGGTACCACATTGGCATAGGTCCAATTGCTCATCCACCCGATGAATAACCTCCTTCCGTCCGATTTGGGTACGTTTGACCAGGTTACGCCGGCGTAGTTATCTGCCCCGTAGTCCAGCCATTTCACCTGATCGCTTTCGCTGGTGAAGGTGGATCCGTCAAAATCGCCGACGAAATACTGGGTGGCAGAGCCGCCATTCGGCCCGCCTGGATTGATGCTGACGAAGAGAATCCATTTTTCCTCCCCCTCCGGGGTAGTCAAGGGGAAGAGGTCCGGACATTCCCAGACGCCTCCATAGGCAGCCCATTCGGGTTGAAAATCGCTTTCGTAGGTCCATTCCAGCAAGTTGTCGGAAGAATAGAAACGGATACGGTCCTTTACCGCCAACGACATGATCCACCGCTCCCCTATCCAGGCAACCTTCGGGTCTCTGAAATCCCGTATTCCCGGGTTTTCCAAAACCGGATTGCCCGCATATTTGGTCCAGTTCCGTCCTCCATCGGTGCTATAGGCTATTCCCTGAGTTTGGTAATCTTCCCTCCCTGCTTCGGCCCCTACGGGATCGTGATAGGTATAAATGGCGACAAGTGGCGGGTTATCTGCGGTGCCAAGGCCGCTGCTATTCGTTTCGTCAAGGACAGCTGACCCGGAAAATATCCAACCCAGGCTATCCGGGGCAATGGCAATGGGCAAGTGCTCCCAATGCACCAGGTCTTCGGATACCGCATGTCCCCAATGCATGGCCCCCCAGACGTTGCTGTCGGGATAGTGCTGGTAAAACAGGTGGTATTCTCCCGCGTGATAAACCATCCCGTTGGGGTCATTCATCCATTGGGACGGGGGGCTAAAGTGGTACTGGGGTCGAAACAGTTCATCAAACCGGCCGTCCGGCTCGGCGCTCTTTTCCGAAGGGGCCGGAGAACAGCCCACGGATAGCGCCAGTACGGATACGAACAGTAGGTAGAGGATGGTGTTTATTTTTCTATGCATTGTCGATGATTTTTTTTTGCTTTTTTTTGCAAATAGCAAATAAAATGCGGTTTTTCCGGTGCTACGTTCTAGCTAAGGTCAACTTTCCTTCGGGATCTACCTCCGTAAAAGGCAAGAAAATGTACTACGCCGACCAAAATCTAAAACTGAGGCAAGTTACTAAAGTTAATGCGCAAATCTGTAAACACAAGGAGGATAACGAAAATTGAAACCAATACAACGCCCCAAGCCAGCAACCAACGCCTTGTCATTACTTGCACGCGTTGTCTCCATGCCCTAGCTTTGTACCATGCAAAGCCGGCCCTATACCTACCTCTTCCGCATCCAATACCTGGGCCTTCGCTACCATGGCTGGCAGATTCAGAAAGGAGTGAAAACCATTCAGGGTACACTCCAACGTACCTTTCGCTACCTGCTCGGGCACGAGGACTTTACCTTGCTGGGAGCCAGCCGCACAGATAGCGGGGTGTCTTGCCTCAATGGGGCCTTTGAGCTGTTTCTGCGGCAGCCATCCGATCCCTCCACCCTGCTGCAGGAGGCGAACGAAAACCTCCCGCCGGATATTCGCCTGCTCAGCTGTCGGGAAGTCCCTGCTTCCTTTAACATCATTCAGGACGTCTGCTGCAAACAATACGGGTATTATTTCTTTTTCGGTGAGAAGCCCCACCCGTTTCAGACCGGCACGGTGGCATATGCGGGAAAAACCCTGGATCTATCGCTGATGGCGCAGGGAGCTGCTCTTTTTGAAGGCAGGCACGATTTCCGCAGGTTTTGTAGCCCGGGGAAAAATACCGATGACTTTCAACGGGAAATTACGTACGCGGCCATCCTTTCGGCGAAGCATTCCCTGGTTCCACTGACACCGGAAAATACCTTTGTTTTTCGGGTTCGTAGCAAGGGGTTTTTAATGCATCAGGTCCGGCGAATGGCTGCTGCCCTTTTCCTACTTGGTACCCGAGAAATGAGCCTGGAAATACTGGAATCTGCACTACTCGGAAGAGAAGCAAGTCTGTTGGGACCAAAGGCTCCTGCCGCCGGACTGGTGCTGGAAGACCTGGAGTTTCGAAACGGAAGTCTGGATGGCGAATAATCCGAGAGCAAATGCCTAGCTCATATTCCTCAAAACAGCAATGTAGTTGCTATGAATCGGGCTTTATTGGACTTTGAACGGGCAACCCTTTTTATATTTTTCATCTCACGTTAAATAA
>NZ_WIOK01000032.1 GCF_009467825.1 Cyclobacterium xiamenense
TATGAACAAAAGGAAGAAAGATCCCAAAGGGGATCTACTGTTTTTTCCAAAATAACCTGACCTTTAGGGTTTTACGTCCTTAAACTGACGGCTATGGCCAGTAGGCAGACGAATCATCCAAATTCTCAAGGTGAAAAATCCGGAAACTGTTCCAGCTTCCTAGCACGTCACCCAGAAAATGGCTTTTTGGCAGAAAAAAATAGGCTGGCAGGGCTACACCATCCACAAGTAATCTTGGCCTTCGGTGAAAGATTCGGCGTCCAAAAAGTTCTGGATCCACCGTTTGCCCTTCATGTTTCCTACCATTACCAGCAACAGGGCTTTTCCCCGCAATTGCCCGGCCTCCGCCGGCGTAATCACCGGCAGCTGATCCTCGCGCAGCTCCGGTGTAAGGGCCAGATAGCCCGCAGGTTTCAAGCCACGGCGTCGAAAGGGAGCGAGCCTCCGCTCCACGGTTCGGCCGTACCCGCAGATCCAAATGGGCCTCCCTTCCGGAGCAACGAAAGCCTCGGCAGCGGCTTCCCGAAAGGCCCGTTTGGCATAAGCAGGATGGCTGCGAGACAACCTGCCTTCCCAGTCGTTCCAGACAAGCAGGCATTCCTCTAATTTCGCAAAACGCACGCCCTGGTTCATCCAGCGAAGCCATAAATCGAAATCTTCCGGCACCGCTTGTCCCATTTCGTTTCGTTCCCGGTAGGAAGCCATGTTGAGCAATTCCCGGCGAAACATGACCGATGGGTGGATCACCACCGCTTCTGCGTAGCGCTTTGATTCCATCTTTTCGTGCGTATCCAGGTCGTTTACCTGGCTGACAAAGCGGGCAAAGCCGGGATTTTTGCTTGGGTCTCCTCCGTACCGCACCCGACAACTTACCAGCCCCACCTCAGGATTTGCATCCAGGTACTGCTGCTGCACGGCAAACCGGTCTCCCAGACAAAAATCGTCCGCATCCATCCGGGCTATATAGGTACCACGGGCCGCCGCCAAACCGGTAAGCAACCCGTTTACCAATCCTGCTCCCCGGGCTTTCGCCATCCGAACCTGGGGATGGGTTAGCGCTTCATTGACAAACGGCTGGCAACGGGGATCCATGCGCTCGTCCACCAGGACAAGTTCCATCCCGGTATGCAGGCAGGAAATCGTGCCTTTCAGGCTTTCTTCCAGGAACGGCGTGTACGCTTGTATCGGTACAATGACGGAAACACTGCACGTAGGCATAGGTATGATGGGTTGGTGGCCGGACAGCAGTCTACCCGCCTACCACCACGGTCCATTTTCTAATTTCCCAGGAATGTACCAATCCATTTTTTACGTATGGATCCTCCCGGACAAATGCTTCCGCCGCCGCCGGGCTTTCTCCCCGAAACAACAAGATGGCCCGGTCTGCCGGGTCGGCCAGGGCTCCTCCCATCAGCAAGTCTCCGTTTTGGTGATGCTTCCCGGCAAGGGCCAGGTGCTCCTCCCGGTAGGCACCCCGCCTTTCCAGGTAATCGGAGGCCACCGTATACATAAGCAAGTAATGATTCATGCGGTATCGATTCAGTGATTTTCCCAATGTTACGGATTTTAGGCAACGATTTAAAATTTTGTGCGCCGGTACGGGAGGTATTCAACCCACACGTCCCGGTCAACGAACTCAAAATCATAAACTTAAAACACAAAATAATGCATAATATATCCTTCTTTTTGCTATATTGAAAGGCAAACCGGACGAATGCGCCGGTAGCTAGCAACCACCAAAACCCACACACATGGACGAAAACGATGCAGCACATGCGGAGCCCGACCCCAAATCTGCACTTCGGGACCTGCTTCCCGAGGCCGGTTACCGGGCCGGACGGCTACAGGGACTAACGGCCGTCTTCAACGGCCTCGGTATCGGTTTGTTTCTGGGGCTGCTGATGGGGCTCTCCGTATCGCCCGTGGTGAGCGGGGTGATCGGAACCATCACCTCCCTGCTTGCCGTACTGATTGGATTGAATGAAAAATTTCTGGACCCGGTCAAAAGCCTGCGTATCGGCTCCTTTGGCTTGTTTTCCGCCCTGGGTATTTTGCTGGGACTGTACATCCGGTCAAACGACCCCTTCGCACCCAGCCTTTCTGACAAAATGCAGGAATACCTGGAGATTGGCTACAGCCCCGAAGAGGCAAAGGTCTTGGTAACGAACTTTATCCGCGCCGATTCTTCCCTGGCCATCCGCCAGGCGAACGTGCTCTACAGCGACGAAATCAGCATCACGGCCTGCGACCTGCTCGTCTATGCCGATCCCTCCACTCCCGCTTCCGAGGTGTTCAACACCTTCGAGACGGCAGGAGGCCTATGGGCCAAGGTGGCCACTAGCTTTCGAAACGGCTTGAGCGAAGGCGATTCCAAAACAGCCCTATTGCTCCTTCGAGATGGGCTTTGCGCCGGTAATGGGCAGGGAGCGCAGACGCTCGGCATTCCCAAAGGCATACAGACCGAACAAGAGCTGCCCGAATTGGAAAAACAACTGCGCGGCCTCGACGGACCCTGGCCCGATATTGTCCGCCTGATGGAAGAAAAATTTCCGGCAGCAACCCGACAGCAAATCTATTCCCGACTAGTTGACGAACTTCGCAATGACTAAATTCCGCTCCCTTTTAATGGGCATTACGTTCCTTTTGGTTTACCAGGCTTCTGCCCAGACATTTGATCCCGGGAGGGTAAAAAACTCCCTGGTGAAGGTATTGGTGACGGTCGATAGCCGCTCTTCCAATGCCCTGACGGGATTCGTCTGGAAATCGCCGGAACAAATCGTCACTTCCCTGCACGGCATGAGCCGGACCGGAGATATCCGCATTTTGTACCAAGGCCAGGCCTGGCGAAAAGCCCGCATCAAAAGAGTACTCCAGAAAGCCGACCTGGTCTTGTTGGAACTCCTGCCGGGACAGGCAGCGCCTCCGGCTGGAGTGACCCCGCTGGCCAGCTATTCTGCGGAAAAAGTCCCCTTTGGCAGCAGCATCTATGCCATGGGATTCAACGGGGGCGCCGCCGGGAGCTCCTCCCGGCAGTTAAAAAAAGGCTTCGTAGACCCCGAAACCCTGGCCAACCTCATTCCAAAAAAGGACAAAGACGCTTTGGCCCGCATCGGTTTTCCGGCCCTGGATTTAAACATCCTGTACCTGGAGGGTAGCCTGCTTCCGGGATTTTCCGGAGCGCCGGTATTTGATAACCGCAGCCGACTCGTTGGAATTGGGGACGGGGGCCTGGAAAAAGGAGCAAGCAATGTGAGTTGGATCATTCCGGCACACTACCTGGCCGAATTGGAAAAATCCTCCTCTACCAGCCTGCCTGCAGGATTTGAAAACCTGGTGCAGCTCTTTTCTGCGGCAGCGAAAATCGAACTACCCGCGGAAACGACAGCCAATGCCGGCGGAGCAAATACCGGTACAGAAAAAATGCTGGAAAATAGTTTCGTCAGCGATGAAGGCGAATCAATCGAGGCGCTGGGCTTTGCCTTTTATCCCATCAAAACCCGCTCCCTCAGCGAAATGATGGACACCTCCGACGATCCGGAAAACATTGAAATGCTCTCGGACGAGTTTGCGTTGGACTTGAACATTCAACTCGATTACGACAACATGTACTTCGATATCTACGAGGATATCAACAACGGCGTGGTACTGGCGGTACCGGAGGGGCAGTACCTGTATTACAATCCGGCGGAGGAAGCCTTTCAGGTAAGCGGTGCCGAAGGCAGCGACATGCAGGTGTATTTTTACGGGGTGCAGGACGACTTTTCTTCCGTTAATTTTGAAGAATTGCTGCTGGTCATGGGCGAAACCATCAATCAAAATTTTGCCGCGCGCTACGGGATGAGCGGGTTTACCGTCGACGAAGAGTACTCCGTCTGGAACGAATTTGAAGGCGGAAGAAAAATCGCCTGGATCCTCTCCCTGGGCAACGAATACCTGATGGGGCAGGATGGCCTGCAGTACGGCCTGTACGTGTACACCACCCTGCTGCTGACGGAAGAAAAAACCTTTATCGCGATTGCTACCATCCCCGTACCGGTGGAAATGCTGGCATTGGCGCTGACCACCGGGCTGGATTGCAACAATCCCGGCATCTACGCCGAATACTGCACCTATTTCAACAAGGTATTCCAAACCTTCGCGGCCACCCACCTAACCAATTTTGCCTATTAAACCGGAACGATGCGTTAGCCTATCTACTACGAACCGAAACTGCTTCAGGAACAGTCGCTACGCTGCGGTTTTCGATTTCAACCTGGCCGCGCTATGCCTCCATCTCCAAACAGCCTGGTTTTCTTGCAGTATCCATTAACCTAACGATTCTTCATGCATGATCCGGGTTAATGGGAGCCGGCCTGGGACGCTAAAGGCAGCCTATCCCCGCACATCGATTGCCTCGACCTGATCCGGTAGGCAGAGGATCGTACCGAACCTTCACCGCACCGGAACGGGGAATACGGGCAGGCTTTCTGCACCATTTGCTCCCACGGCCTGCACGGCAA
This sequence comes from Cyclobacterium xiamenense, assembly GCF_009467825.1. GTDB lineage: Bacteria > Bacteroidota > Bacteroidia > Cytophagales > Cyclobacteriaceae > Cyclobacterium > Cyclobacterium xiamenense. The sequence goes on from NZ_WIOK01000032.1 coordinate 4,500, forward strand.
AGAAGTAATTGTCCTTGGAGTAGGGCAGTTCCATTTCCAGCGCTTCGGTATAAAATTTTCGCTTCCACATGGAATCGCTCGTTTCCCGCATCAGCACGTAGTAGCCGCGGGCGGTACCGTTTTCCGGGCTTTTCCAGCGCAGCCGCGTGGCATTGCTCAGCCCGCTGATATCCACCCCTACTTCCTGGGGCACCCCGGGTGCGGAGGCCAGACTGGCCAACACGGCCAGGTTTACCGAAGTATTTTTACGCAGGTATTCGTAATCGATGTGCTCGATCAAGTCCCCGTATTGCTGCCCTCCCTCCATTCGAAGGTCCTGGTGCTGCTGGAAATAGTTTTCGTTCATTTCGCAGAGACGCACGGCCGTAAATCCTTCCCGGGAGAAGGGGGTATGGTCCCCTCCCCGTAGAAACCGGTCGTTGCGGTAGATCAACTTGATCTCCAGCTGATCTACGTAGCGCTCGCCCACCTCCTTGATGTAGCGGGCCAGTTGCCGGGACTTGCTGTCGTTTTCGGCATTGGTGGAGCGGCGCAGCGCGGCCATTTGTTCGGTTTCTACCAGGGGAATGCCCTCGCTAAACACGCGAAGCCGGGTATTGTCCCGCAAGTTGGTGCCGCTGGACGCGCTGTTGCCGATCATGTCGTTATTGATCATGGCCACCAGGTTCCAGTTTTCTTCGCTTGCCCGACGGGCAAGATACGCCGCACCGATCAGGCCTTGTTCCTCCCCCGATACGGCCACAAAGATAATGGTGGCGGGAAAAGGCTGCTGACTCATGATTCGAACCATCTCGATCAGGGCGACCACACCGGAACCGTCGTCGTTGGCGCCCGGGGCATCGTCGGTCGCGTTCATGATGTCCGAAACCCGGCTGTCAATGTGTCCGCTGACCAGAAACACCCGGTCATCTTCCGGATCGGTTCCTTGTAGCGTCGCCATCACGTTGCCCATGCGCACCTCCCGGTCCACCCGTCGCCCGTTCGGTTCTACCTGGAAATAATCAATCGTCGCGCTTAACCTGCCTTCGGAACCCGCTTCGAAAGATTGGAAACGAGACAGGACGTATTGCCGGGCGGCCTCGATCCCGCGACCTTCCTCCTCCGGGCTTAGCGTATGCCGCGTGCCGAAACTCACCAGGTCTTCCAGGTACTCCTGCAAACTGTCGGTGGACACCTGCGCCACCATGGATGCCAGTCCGGGATCGCGGTGCACGGCAGGCACCTGTGCCCTTCCCGAAAAAGGCAGCGTGAGAAGAAAGCCCAGACCGAGTAGGACCAAATAAGGGATAGCATAGAGATGGATTCGCTGTTTCATAGCACCAAAGTAATCAATTTTCGCAGCCATTGCCGAAAAAACAGCCTGGAAAAAACCCCTATTGGGTGGATTTTCTTTTACTTCCCTGCTGTGGGGTTGGGTAGGTGACGAAACCCGCTTCCTCCCCGGGCCAAAATAAACCGACCCGGTCCCGTAACTAGCACAGGTTTTGATACGTTACCATGCCGTATACCCCCGGTAAAAAAAACGAAAAAAGCCATGCCCTTACTCCTTATTGTTGAACGTGTACTCCTTGTCGGATTGGTCCTGTTTCAAATCAGCTGTGCCCGAAATCCGGTGACAGGCAAAAAACAGCTGGTGCTGATGTCCGAAAACCAGGAAATCCAGATGGGGAAGGAATCGGACCCGGAAATACTGGCCTTCTTTGGCCGGTACGAGGATCCCGATTTGCAGGCATTTATTACTGAAAAGGGCAACGAAATGGCCGCAGTCTCCCACCGACCCAACCTGGCCTACGAATTCAAGATCGTTGATTCCCCGGTGATCAATGCCTTTGCAGTACCGGGGGGATTTGTGTACTTCACCCGGGGTATCATGGCCCATTTTAATAATGAGGCCGAGTTTGCCGGTGTATTGGGGCACGAAATCGGGCACGTGACGGCCCGCCATTCCGTGATTCAGCAGCGCAACAACCTGCTGGGACAGCTGGGCATGATCGCCGGTGTGGTGCTGGTGCCCCAGTTGTCGGAATTTATCGAGCCCCTTTCTCAGGGCATGCAGCTGGCACTGTTGAGCTTTGGGCGGGATGCCGAACGGCAATCCGACGAACTCGGCGTGGAATATTCCTCCAAAATCGGCTATGACGCCGTGGAAATGGCCGGATTTTTTGAAACCCTGGAGCGACAGCAAGATAAAGCCGGAGGCAGTACGGTACCGGAATTTCTATCGACCCACCCCTCACCCGCTGAGCGAAACCTCACCGTGGCCCAACTGGCAGAAACCTGGAAGGAAAAACTGAACCTGACAGACACCGAGGTAAACCGGGAAGCCTATTTGCGCCGTATCGAGGGACTGGTCTACGGGGAAGACCCCCGGCAGGGATTCCTGGAAAAGGGCGTATTTTACCATCCCGAACTAAAATTCCGCTTTCCGGTGCCCGCCGACTGGAGCTTTCAAAACAGCCCCCAACAGGTTCAAATGGCGCCCAAAAATGGCGAAGCCGTCCTTTCCCTGACCCTGGCTTCCGGTGAGAGCCTTCGCGAGATGGCCAATCAGCTCGTGGAAAACTACCAGCTGGAGGTCCTTTCCCTAAGCGAAGAAAAAGTCAACGGCCTGCCCTCCGTGCAGCTATATGCCGAACAGAAACAGGAAAACGGATCCGGTATTCGGCTGTTGGTGTATTTTATCGAGCACAGCGGTACCCGGTATCAGTTAATGGGATTGGCCGAAAGCGGCAATTTCTCCAGCTACGAATCCGCTTTTCTTTCCACCATGAAAAATTTCAGCGTGCTGAAAGAGGCGGACAAATTGAACCGGCAACCCGAACGGCTGCGCATACAGACGCTTTCCCGGGACACAACGCTGAAGCAGGCGCTAAAGGCACAGGGCATGCCCGATGCGCGCCTGGAGGAACTGGCCATCCTAAATGGTAGGAAGCTAGACGAATCCCTGCCGGCAGGAACCTTGGTCAAGGTACCGAAATAAGCCTACCGCCACCCAGTGTACTACCCCAAAATAGGGCTATTGCTTCCATACTTGCGAAGCCAAAGCAGACCGGGTCCGAATACCTGATTAGGGTAAGGCAGTTTGGAGCGGCTACAGTTCGATGAATTTTTTGTAATGCTCGTAGCGCAGGAAAATATCTCTTACATAGTTGTAGGGCTCGGTTCCCCGGACAAAACCGTGCCGAACCACCTCGTCGTAGTAGTATTCCTTGTCCATGAGTTTCAGCAGGTATTCCTCTACGTGCCCGTCCCAGATCGTGGGATCCTTGCCGTGCTTTTCGGCCAGCCGCATGGCATCGTACACGTGCCCGGCGCCACAGTTAAAGGCAGCCAGGGTAAACTTCACTTTTTGAATGGAATCCTCTACCGAGTCGAAATTGGCCCGCATTTTTTCCAGATACCGCACCCCTCCCCGCAGGTTTTGTTCCGGATTGAAACGGTCGGTAACGCCTACTTCCTTTGCCGTGGCCGGCATCAGCTGTATCAGCCCGCCGGCACCGACCCAGGAAGTAGCCTGGGGGTCAAACTGCGATTCCTGGTATACCTGAGAACTGAGAAAGCGCCAGTCCCAACCGATTTGCGTGGCATTTTTCTGAATGATCGGATCGTAGCGGCTGATTTTATTACCATTTTTACTAAAAAAATCGCTTTGGATTCTTCCTCGAAAGGATTTCGTATTTTTAAAGTATTTATTGTAAATCACGTAGTAGTCGTCCTCCTTTTTCTCCTCCCGTATCCAGGCATTGATGGCCCTTAGCAGTTCCGGAGAATTTTGCCGCACGGCCCAGGCGATGCGTTGGGAAAAGGAAATCCGGGTATCGATGTGCAAAATGGGGTAGTAGGTCTTGTTGATGGCCGCGATGTTGTAATCCGCCACTGTCCGCTCGATCTCTCCCTCCACCACCATGCGGATGATTTCGTCGGTGGGTACATTCCCGTCGATATGGGCCACGGGGATCGTAGCCCCGATTTCGTCCTGCAGGTTTTGCAGCCGCTGGGAATAGGAGGAATTTTCCCGCACCCAGACGGTATCGTCAGCCAATTCGAGCGTATTGGAAATCACCTGCTTGTCAATCTTGTAGCCGGGAAGCGAGCGCCAATTGTCCGGCATGCGCTGTACCAGGGCCTGGTGGGTGACGTAATGGTAATCCGTGAAGTGCACCAGTTGCTTGCGCGGCTCCGTGATCGTCAGGCCGTAGGCAATCAGATCGCCCTCGCCTTCGTTTAGCAGGGTAAACAACTCGTCAATGTCCTCTGCGATGGTGATTTTTAGTTCCAGGTCCAGGTGCTCCGCGAGGCGGGACAAGAGTTCGTACTCAAAGCCCATGGGCATGCCCTTGTAGAGAAAGTAACTGGTGGAGCTGTAGATGGTGATGGCGTGCAGCACGCCATCTTCCTTGATCTGTGCCAGGTCTTTCGACACAGAATAGGGCACCTCCGCCTGCAGTAGTCCTGTCGCTTCGTCTACTTTTTCCCCCGGCGTACAGGCAACCGCCATCAGGAAAATCAAGGCGATTAATCCGTTTTTTCGTTTATCCATAGCCCCCTAATCTACGAAAATAAATGACTTTTGCAAGAAAACGGCTACTAAACGTACCAGACTTCCCCCAGAACCCGGCGAAACAAGCCCAGAATCTGCCCCGGCAACTGGCTTACAAGCACCGAAGCGGTCCCCACGCAGTTGCTGGCTTTATCCCAACTTTTCCTGAAAGAAATCGATGGTCCGGCCCCAGGCGAGCTTGGCCGAGGCCTCGTCGTAGCGGGGCGTAGAATGGTTGTGAAACCCGTGGTTTACCTCGGGATACATAAAGGCCTGGTATTCCTTGTTATGGGCCTTCAGTTCGGTTTCGTAGTCCGGCCAGCCGGCATTCACCCGGGTATCGAGTCCGGCAAAATGCAGCATCAACGGCGCCTGAATCTGCGGCACCTCCTCTGCCGTAGGCTGTCCCCCATAAAATGGAACGGCAGCAGCCAGGTCCGGCACCCGCACGGCCATCATATTGGATATCCAGCCACCGAAGCAAAATCCCACCACACCTGCTTTGCCGGTGCAATGTTCGTGGCCCTTTAGCATTTCGTAGCCGGCGATAAAATCCTGCAACATGTCCTCCCGCTCCCGTTTGGACTGCAGGGTACGGCCTTCGTCATCCGAACCCGGATAGCCTCCAAAAGGTGTCAGTGCATCCGGGGCAAATGCGATGAAACCGTCCAGGGCGGCCTGGTGCGCCGTATCTTCGATATAGGGATTGAGCCCGCGGTTTTCGTGCACCACCAGAATGCCCGGAAGCGGGCCACTTTGGTCCTTGGGCCGGGTAAGCAGGCCCTTCATGGTGCCGGCTCCTTTGGGCGAAGCATAGCTCACGTACTCCGAAATCAGCCGGGGGTCGTCTTGGCTGTAGCGCCGGGCAGCAGCGTAATTGGGCATCAGGTAGCCCATAATCGCCGACACGGTCAGCCCGCCTACGGCAAATTTAGACAAGCGTTGCACAAATTCCCTTCGCTCAATGCGGCTATGGGCGTAATCGTCGTACAGGTCAAATACTTCCTGGTCCAGGTCTTTTTTATCGATGGGTTTCATATGATTATAATTTGCTCTTAAATGGCCATATGGAATCTCGCATGCTTTATAATCATTCCTCCGTGGGTTGCTTACGTCATGCTCGATTTCATGGGTAAAAAGGATTAGTAGTTAAGCATATAAGGTACCCTATTTTTCCGAAAATTAGTTAAAAAACCGGCGAAACTTTTCTTTTTGGGAGGGATGCCTTGGAAAATTCATCAGGGAAACCAGGAAGGGATTGTTGAACCTCGGTCTTTCCATTTCTTAGGGCATCAGTTTATTGGTGAAGTTTTATTCCGCTACTCTTTCAAATAGAATATTTTTCACCGTGCCCTCCGATGCCACCTCAAAATACAGGATGTCCTGCTTATTTTTTCCATGAAAACTGTATTTCGTTCTTCTATTCGCCCCAAATACTCCGGTTTGCCCCTCGGTGAGGACCAGGCGATTATTGGGGTACGTTAAAACCAGTTGCTGATCGATTACCTCTAGCACATAGGTCACATCTAGTTCTTTGGAATAGTAGTTCCCTGCATAGATTTCCAGATGCTGATTGGGCTGATCCGCTAGTTGGATTCTCTCAAAATAAAAAATAGCACCGCCAAAATCTACCTGTAGCGCATCATCCGCATCTCCTTGTCCAAAGGTGTAGGTAATATACGGATTGTCGATTCGGAAGAATCGATTCGGGCCTTCCGGAATGAGGGGCGTGCCCGTACTTCCCCTGCTGCTAACCGCTTTCAAGGTATCGTTCTCCACATAAATCGCCATGCGCAAATCGCTGTTTAATTCCTGGTAGGTTCCGGTAAGGGCCTTTAAGTCCGCCGGCGAATGAGGGGTAAACGTTGCCTGTTGACCGGCTTCTGCCGGTTCCTGCACAAACAGGTCCAGGATCTGGTAGGAGAGATTGACGGCATTGATAGTTTCATCGTTTGCAAATACAACCACGGCTACGTTTAGGGCTGGAACGGCGATAAATTGGCTGCGCATGCCCCGATCCCGTCCGCTGTGATGGTAGGTGGTAAGCGCCTTATAGGGAGAAACAAATAGTCCCCTGGCATAGCTCATCCGTTCTCCATTAGTCAGGGTATCCCGTTGCGTGAGGAAATCTTTCAGGTAGGAAAAATCATGTGCGGGGTTTAGGAATAGTTCCGACCAGCGGAGCATATCGGGAATGGTACTTTCCATGCCCCCGGCTCCTACGCAAAGGGTGAGGGATTTGGGTTGGCGATATCCCTTCTCCGTGGCAAAATAGGGATAGGCCCGGTTGGGGACAAGGGTTTCCAGATCCTGGATAAAGAACGTTTGTTCCATATCCAGGGGGTCGAAAAGTTCCCGTTTTGAAAATTCATGCAGATCCATCCCGGACACCCGTTCCACGATCAGGGCCAGAAAAACGTAATTCGTATTGGCGTACAGCATTTTTTCGCCCGGGGCGTTATTGACACCTTTTTGCCGAAACATCAGGTCTTGAATCATTTCATTGGTGTAGCCCTGATGGCTGTAGTCAAAGCCTTTTAAATCCAGCAGCACGTTGTGGTTTCGGATTCCACTGGTATGGTTGAGCAAATGCTTTATCCGGATCGTGTCCCCATAAAACGCCAATTCCGGGATATACGTTCTTACATCCTCCTCTATGGATAATTTACCCTGCTTCTCCAATAGACCGATGCAGGCGGCTGTAAATTGTTTGGTAACCGAGGCCAGCCCGACCACCGTGGAATCATTGAATGGGAGTTGGTATTCCAGGTTCATATTTCCCCTGCTGCCTTGGTACAGGACCTGCCCGTCTTTTACCAGGCCAACGGTTAGTCCGGGATGTGATTCCTCCGGTACCACTTCCATTAACAGCGCATCGATGCTGTTTTTCACCGGGTTTTGGGCATGTACCTGAACAGCCGTAAGTATCCATAATAAGAGGCAGAAGGATTTCATTTTGATAGGTGGTATCTGGTTTTCTACGAAGGAAGGAATCCAGGCAGGTATTAGGTTGCTGCCTGACTTGCTTGAAACATTCGGAAGAAGAAAAAGGGGAGAAAGCCCAGGCCAAAGAGCAAAAAGCCCAGCCCCAGCAGCAGACCGGCCCCTTGTAAATGGAGTAATTTGAAAAGGCATGCCGCAATCAATACCATACCAGTCAGGGAACCCAACAGCCATTGTAGTTTTCCGGAAAGGTGTAAAAACAGCCTGTTTTTGAGTTTGGTGACCAATAACAAGGGCAGGAAAACAAAGGCAAAACCCAACATACCCGCATACAGTAAGGAAGTAGCCCCCGGCAAATACATGATTTTAAAAAAGGCACCGAGGGTAGCCGAAAGGGCAAACACATAGCCTGAGAGGAAGGTGCATTGGCTTAGGAGCAGGCGCTTTTTATGGTTGCGTAGATAAAGCGTTTCCTGCTGTATTTCTCCAAATCCATTGGGCGTGATTTGCGCATACGCGGCTTTAAAGGCGTTTTCAAAGGATTGCCCGCTTTGCATTTCCGCCTCTACAACGCAACAAAAATGGTCGATCAGGTCATCCTGCAATGCTTTGTCGGCAATTTCACTGTGCCGAATGGCCCGGCTGATGATGGTTAGTTGTTGCTCGGAAATCATACGGCTGGAGTGGTTTTCGTGTCGGTAAAGATGATTTTGTGTAGCGTGCCCATAAAGTCGGCCAACTCCCGCACGGCCATTTTCTGCTCACCTTTGCCTTTGGGTGTCAGGGTATAGTACTTGCGTACCCGTTTTCCCAAGGCGACTTCCTCGGTGGTAACCATGCCCTCTTGGAGCAGCTTGTGCAGGATCGGGTAGAGGCTGCCGTCTTTGATCAGGATTTTACCGTCCGAAATGCCCTTTACTTTCTGGCAGATTTCGTATCCGTACATTTTTCCGTTTTCTTCCAGGAGTTTTAAAATAATCACCCCCAGGGTGCCTTTTAACAATTCTTTTGAATACATAGGGCAAATATACATCATATTCCGATGTATCAACATAAAAGGTAAGGTTTTTTTACACCCTCTCAAAAATGCGTCCAGGCAATACGGGGATTTAGTCGGTAATGTGAAATCCGTAGCAGAAAATGCACCTAAATTTTGAAGACATCGTTTTCTTCGGAAGAAATGGAAAGGAAACGGTGACCGGTTTCAATGAAGGACTTCGCACTCATGTATACGCGGCAAAGACTTCCCAAAGAATGCGGAAAGCATTTATTCCCAAAAACGTTCTTTTCGGTTTGGTAGCTTGATGTTAACTCGCTTTTTTACCCGGTTTTACTCCCGCCGCTTTATCCGAAGCTTCCGATTTTTCCGGATAGGTGCTGTTTCCAACCGATCGCCTTTTTACAGGATCCCTCCTCCCAGGACCAATCGGATAATTCCCACCAACACGGCGATACCGCAGAGCACCATGCCTTCGTTGGATTTTCCGATCGCACTAATGATCAAGCCGATAATGGCGAAAGGGATATTGATCCAATTAAACCAGCCCAAAAGCGGAATAAATCCCAGCAACATACCCAAGGCGGCCAGTACGCCAAGGATTAATCCAACTGTTTTCATAGGAATCGTCTGTTTTTAGTTAAGGCCTTTGCCGAAGGGGGAAGTAGGGAGAACGGAACAAACGCCGCAACGCAGCGCCCCTGTACCGGCATTCCGGGCGACCTGCAGGTACCGCGCGTGCCTCCGGGTTACCGCCGCCCCATGCCTACCCTCCTTTCCCACAAACAAAGGTCCATTAAAACTAGCAAAATTTTCCTGTTAGACGCAACGCGTTTTCGAAATAGTTGCTACTTCAATCGGATGGGGGGAGTATCGGACGGCGATTTTACCGGTGGGGGTAGTTGCTGCGGAATATACTGCTGCCTCGATTTCCACGAAGATCCTGTCTCCCATGGGAAAAACAATAGCTGCCGACCGAGATAGCGATCGGACGCGCCGGAACGGACGATAAAAACCGGAGGCACACCATCTAGAAGCGATCTACTCATTTACCCAAAAATTCCGTTTGTATCCAATAAGCGGCTTTTGGCGGAATCGTTTCTTCCCTATTCCCATTCCTTCCATCGCACGAAAGGCGGCAAAATTGCTACCACCTCGCAAAATTTCCACCTAAGCAACAATTTATCCATAAAAAAATTTGGATCGTTACAAAAAATTACTAAATTCACTTCCATAAACGGTCAATACTACCGTTGACCGGTTTATTCTCGTTTTCGTTGCTGACATCGTGTTTTGTCAGGGGTCCTTTTTGATGCAGACATCTTTTTGCTGTTGTAACAAAAAGGTTTTTCAATCAACTTCAACGCCGAAAACTGTTGACGGTAAACAGCTTTTTTCAAAAACAAATCTACCAATTTACCAACCTTTAGGTGTCGTTTCAGTCCCTGGTGACTTTTTGAATGTCGATTACACCGCAGTGCTTAAAGGTTTTCGTTTCATCGAGCTTGTGTCTCCGCTGTAAACAGGAATTTGGCATTTCTACGTGTTTACCCTACGAACGCCTTTTGCGTATGAAACCTTTTTTAAGCGCACCGGAAGCTCTCCCATGCCTTTGGCTGGGAACCCTATCCGCTCCGAAAAAAATCTGGCCCCGCCTGATTTCGGACCACTGCCACACATCCCATGACAAGCCGGCCGACAAAAGCCCGGCCCACCCCAACCGTACCGCATGGCGCCGCAAAGCAACGGAATCAGCCCCTTCCCAAGCGGAGGGCTCCGGAACCCACACACGGGGAGGACCCGGCATGCCCCCGTCTTAATCGCAGCCCGACACCAGGGCTTTGCAAGGCAGGTTCCCGCCAGGGCACCACAAGCCCCCCGTTGCGATCGTATGCCAACTCCGGCCGAAACGCCGGTTTCATGCAACCTGCACATTGGTTTTAATCTTCGCTTCGGTTTTTTGTCTTCCGCCGCATCCGGCAGGCAGTAAAGGTATCCATCCATACCAGCGGTACTACCCCACTGCTGCCAACGATCGTGACGGAAGGGTTACTATCCGGGAATACCTCTGCCGAGTGACGCCCGGAGCAGGAAGAAAACACACCTTTATAAAACGAACATTCCGGCACTTGACCGGAAACAACAACCCTTTTTAAACCGCTACGCTTTTTGCCATGAAAACAGTCTACAAATGCAACCAACGCGGGTGGAGACGTTTTTCTCTATCCCTTCTATTCGGTACGCTGTATGCGTTCACAAGTGCCCAGGATATGACCTTCCGGGCGCAGGTCATCCCGCCTTCTCCCGAAGTAAGCGCCCTGGCCAAATTTGCCGATACCCGGGTATCCCACTATTCCGGGATACCGGATATCCAACTACCGCTCTATACACTTGTGGAACAGGACCTGGAACTACCGATTGCCTTGCAGTACCACGCCGGAGGAATCCGAGTCGAAGAAAGAGCGGGATGGGCCGGACTGGGATGGGCGCTGAATGCCGGAGGAAGCATCAGCCGAACCCTAAAGGGCCTTCCGGACGAGCAAACGGGATCGGGCAGTGGCTATACCAAGCACGAAGTAGCATTCGATCGACTCTCGACTGCCGAAAGGATGGATTATTACCACCGCTCGCAGAACGGAACCATCGATTTTGAGCAGGATATCTTTCACTTCGCCTTTGGCAATTACGCTGGGAAATTTGTCCTTGGAAAAGATGGCACCGTATCCTTTCTAAGCGCCAGCTATTTAAAGATTCAATTTGAACAGGTAAACCGGGACATCGTTCGCTGGAACGTATGGGACGGAAACGGAAACCGCTACATATTCGAAGACCTGGAGCGAACCATTACAGAAGATTTCTCCAAGCACAGGACGGTGCCGTACCGTTCCAACTACTACTCGGCCTGGCACCTAAGTAAAATCATCACTTATAACGGGAGGGAGATACGCTTCAGCTATGCACCCTACACAGCCTCCTACTATACACGTTCTTCTCAATCCGCTTCCTATTTCCTAACAGGAACTACCGGCGAATACATCTGCGGAAACGACCGAATTACCGATGCCTTTACCGAGGTAACCGTTCGGGGAAAACAGCTGCAGTCGATTCGCTTTGGATTGGGCGAAGTCCTCATTGAAAGTAAAAATGACCGGAAGGATGCCAGTTCCAATCGACTAGCCGGGATCAAAGTGATCAATAATCGGGGTAGGTTAATCAAATCATTTGTGTTTGATCACGATTACTACCAGTCCAACCTGTCTTCGAAATACACCCACCTACCGGACGCTATAAAGAAAGCGACGCCCACGAAAAGACTTCGTCTCGTACTGGTTACAGAAAACACGACGAATCCTTTCTTGGATTATCGTTTTGAATACCATGGTAATGTCTTGCCCCATTTTTTTTCCAATTCCCAGGACCATTGGGGTTTCTACAATGGAGCAATTAACGAGAGCCTGATCCCCCAGTACATGAGGTTTCGAAAAGCGAATGCCAACCGGCTGGTCGTTCCGGAGTACGCGCTGACCGGTACCTTGAAGAAGGTTTCCTACCCCACCGGAGGCAGTGTAAGCTATGAAATGGAAAGCAATACCGCGCTGGTTCATTCGGGCGAATACTACAATTTTTTTAGTCCGGTAACCCTGGAGGCGGATCAACCAACCTATGCCGTATCGGTAAACAGCCAACGTAGGAAAGCCTTCTTTCAGGTGGAACCGCAGGAATCCGACCTGGATACGCTCAAGTTGATCAGGTACAGCGTTCAACTAAGCGGCAGGGTGGATTGCGACGGACGAGACAGAGATTGCCGAGGCTCCGTGGACGTATACCTGTACTCCCCTGCGGACAGGTCCTTTATAAGTCTGCTTTCGAATACCATCCAGGACGGTGCCGTCTCCGGTAACGTCTGGCTGAAAGCAGGAACCCGTTACGAACTGCACCTGGATGGCCCATCGCGACTGGCTGCCGGACTGTCCGCCACGGTTTTCGGACGAAGAAATCCTCCGAAACAGGAAGAAACCGGGCGTATAGAGGTGAGTACCGGAGGATTGCGGGTAAAGTCGATCACCAAAGATTTTGGCAACCAAACCGAAACGGTAGAATATCATTACGAGCAGCCCGAAACCAACCAATCCTCCGGTTCATTGGCAACCTTCCCGAAATACGATTTCATCATTTTTAATACGTTCGAGAGAAGGGTACCAACTAGGAACGATATCATTCTGGAAGCATGCCTGAAATTTGAATTACGGTCGTATTCCCAGGTTCCCTTGTCGGTAAACGCGGATTTCTTTGGCTATGGCAACGTCAAAGAGATCCGGAAAAACAAAGCGGGGGAAATCCTGCGTACGGATTACCGGTACCTGTCCCCAGCGGATTTTCCAGATCAATCCAGCTACTCCTCCCCCTTTGGCATCGTCAGGAGCGCCGCTGCCAAACGGGGTGTTCCTAAAGCGGAAGTTTATTATGTGCAAACCGGAGACAGTTTTCAAAAATCCTTGGAAAAGGTCTACACCTACCAACCATCGGAACGGGTTTCTCACGAAAACTTTAAATTTTTCTGCATGGGATACGGGCCTGGCGGATGTCGGGACGTCCGTTATTTGAAATACTTCAACACCACCGTCTGGAATCCCCGCGTTGAAATAAAGGAGATCCGCTACGATAGCCAGACGGGGGCTTCTTTTGAAAAAACCAGCATCCTAACCTATGACAAAAACTACCTTTTACCCACAAAAACGACTCGTGTAATCGCTACAAACAACAGCATCGAAGAAGAATATTACTATCCGTTCAACCTGCCCGCATCCCTAAATGCCTCCCGAGATCCGTCAGTACTCACCGACCTGATCGAAGCCAACCGAATTGTCCCCACCCTGGCCCAACGTAGAAAAGCGGGCGGGCAGCTGCTCGAACAAGAACAGGTACAATTGCAAAGGTACCACGGGAGACTATTGCCAGCTGCGCTTTTGAAAAAGCATGCGGGCCAATCCGAGTACGAAGACCTCAGGGTTTTATCGTACGATCGCTTCGGTAATATCCTGGAGCAAAAACCGCGAACCGGCCCAAGGCAAAGCTTTCTTTGGTTTGAGCAGGGAAACTGGATGGCGGCGGCCGTGCATAATGCAGCCGCCGAAGAGATTGCCTATACTTCCTTCGAAACGGAAGACATGGGCGGATGGACCTTCAGTGGAGACCCTCAAGCCACAGAACAGGGCAAAACAGGGCAAAAACAGTACCACTTGGGTTCGGGACCCATCAGCAAAACCGGTATCCCGGCTTCAAAAAACCGTATTTTCCTACTTTCTTTTTGGGCTAAGAAAGCAAGTAAAAGCATGTCCGGAAGCTGGTCCTTTATGGGCAAAACGGAAGTGTTAACGGATGATTGGCAGTTGATCCAACGGGAAATTACTACATCCCGGATTGCCATTACCGGACAGGGAGTGCTGGTAGATGAAGTACGGCTTCATCCCAAAGACGCATTTATGGAGACTTTTACCCATGAACCTTTGCTCGGGATGAGTAGTAGAACCGATCAGCGTCACTACACCCACTACTACGACTACGATGGCATGGGCCGCCTGGCGACCATCCGCAACGCGGATCGGGATGTTTTGGAACACTACCTCTATACTTTTCAAACCCAAAAACAGGCAAAACCATGAAAACCTCTTCTATTTACCTAACCCTACTTCCGGTATTTTTCTGGCTTGGGAAGCAGTCCGTTGCCCAGGAAAACAGCATTCGGACCATTCGCCCGGAAATGCCGGTAAATGCAATATCCGCATTACCGAACTCCCCTTCCCTCAAGCAGTCCATCCTGTATTTCGACGGACTGGGCCGGGAACTACAAGCCGTCGAACAGGGCGCCTCTCCCGGAGGTGGAGACATGGTACAGCCACTGCATTACGATAGCTTCGGCAGACCCGACCGGGAATACCTACCCTATTCGCCTGCAGCGGTGACGACACCCGGCGCCTTCCGTCCGGATTTTGAAAACGAACATGCTGCTTACTACAGGCAAACCCATTCCGGAGACCCGTTTGGCTATCGGGAAATCGTTTACCAGCCTTCGCCACTTCTATCCCCGCATACCGTATCCCCTCCCGGGAAGGCCTGGCGACCGGGGTCCGGACGGGAAACAAGGTTTCACGAACGACCCAATCGGGCCGATGAACAGGTCCGCATCTGGACCGTAGCTAGTGACGGCCTGCCCTTGACCAAGGAAGCCTACGCAGCAGGCGAGCTATGGGTCCACACGATCACCGACGAGGAAGGTATGCGCAGCCTGACGTACACCGATAAACTCGATCGGGTAATCCTGAAAAAGACCCAGGCTTCACCCAAACCTTCAGCGGCACACGCGGGATGGCTCTGTACCTATTACGTATATGACCTACCGGGCGATTTACGGGTGGTGCTTCCTCCCAAAGCAGTGGAAATCCTGGCCGGAAACTGGCAGCGGTCCCGGGAACTCCGGTTGGTCGATGGCCTGTATTTCCGCTACCGCTTTGACGGCAAAAAACGGTTGATCGAAAAGAAAAGCCCGGGAAAAGCAGGAGAAGAATTCCTCTACGACCACCGCGACCGGCTGGTGGGCCATCAGGACGGAAACCTGAAACTGGCCGGCAAATGGCGGTACACAAACTACGACGCACACAACCGTCCCGTACAGACAGGCCTGGTTTCCGACAGCAGAAACAGAGGGCCCCTGCAAAACCAATTGGATGCGGAGAGTCTTCGGCACCTACCCGCCAAACCCGAAACCCGCATGCCCCAGCTCGGACAAACCAGTCCTACAGCCTCCTTTAACTGGCAGGAACAGTTCCCGACCGTTCAGCCTCCTGAACTGAAACCCGGATTTTTGTTTCCCACACAAAGCGCCCGGACGACGCCTACCGGCATAAAGCTTTCGCCGGAGAAATCGCTTCCTCCCAAAACCTTCCCCCGGGAAGCGGGCGAGATTCTTAGCCAAAGCTTTTACGACGACTACCGATACAGCAAAAAAGCATTTCGGGAAAAAGGAATCGGCATCAGCTCCCTTCCCGCTTCCGGACTACTCACGGGAAAACTGGTGAAAAATATGGCTTCCGGCCAGTTAATGGAATCCGCTGTGTATTACGACGAGCGGGGCCGGGAAGTGCTTACCCTATCGGAAAACCACCTGGGCGGGCAAATCGAAACGTCATTCAAATACGACTTCACAAGCAGGCCCCTCGAAACAAAAACCCAACTTCGGGGTGCGGTGTCCTTGGAATATACCGATCGGTTCCGCTATAGTCCCGAAGGCTACCTCAGCGCAGTGTACCGGCGCATGGGGGAGCAGCCGGAAACCCTGCTGGCCTCCTATTCCTACGGGTTGACCGGGCAATTGGAAGCAACGAACCCAGGTGGCCTGGCCCCATTCCACTACCAGCGGCATATTCGGGGATGGACCACGGCCCTCCGGCCCGAAAGCCCCTACCCTGGTTTGTTTTCCCTGTACCTGTCTTACGAGACCGGCCCGCGGCCTTCGTACAATGGCAACATCTCCGAAATGGCCTGGAGCGGACGCGACCAACAACGCCGAAGCTACCGGTTTGGCTACGATCCAGCCGGCCGCCTCGCAGGCGCTAGCTATACCGTTCCGGGAAAAACACCCGAAAACGGACGGTACAACCTGCGGGATATGCGCTACGATACCAATGGCAACCTCCTATCCCTTACCCGTAGCAACCGACAGGGGGAAAACAGCTTTGGGGAAGTGGACCGACTCCGCTACCACTATGCGCCCCATAGCAATCAACTGCAAGGCATCAGCGATGCCGTACCCGATGCCGGCTTTGCCGCAAGGGATTTTAGCGCCGCTCCTGCTCGGGGAAATTACCAGTACGACGCCAACGGCAACCTAACGGCCGATCCCTATAAAGGCATCCAACGTATTCGCTACAACCACCTGGATCTTCCCCAAGAGATGGTAATGGACTCCGGTGAAAAACTACAATTCGCCTATTCGGCGGAAGGACAGCTGCTCTACCGGAAGCTGGAAAAACCCGGAAAACCGGTACAGCGTACCGACCAGGTAGGGGACCTGGTAGTGATCAATGGTACGCCCAGGGAGCTGCTGCATCCGGAAGGCCGGTCGGTTTGGGAACACGGAAAATGGGTGCCCGAGCTTTTTGTCCGCGACCACCTGGGGAATGTCCGTCAGGTTCTCAGAAAACCGGTATCTTCCACGGTAACGGCCAGCATGGAACCGGCACGAAGCAGCCAGGAAACCAAAAACTTTGAAGGCATACACCAAACCCGCCAATCCGGTGTCGAACACAATAGCACGCCCGGAGGCAGCCATTCGGCCTGGCTGAATGCCGGCCGGGGGAGAATTCTCGGTCCTGCCAGGAGACAAGAGGTTGCAATTGGCGAGCAGGTACTCCTTTCGGTCCGCGGCAAATACCGGGATAGGCGAGGCTTGTCGGTAAAGCCGGAGACCTTTATCGCCAGTGGCGCCAAAACCCAGCTGCTCGACCGCCTGACCGAATTTAGAAATGCTCCTGCGGCAGCCGGTAACCCGGTGCTTTGGCTTTCGCTGGCGGACCTGCTGATTCACTCGCTCCAGCGCAAACCGGTACCCGAGGCCTATCTGTTGTACGCGCTATACGATAGCGAAGGAAAACTCTACCGCCAGGGAAAAAGGGCCTTGTCAAAAAAAGCGGCCGGAAAACACGAATTTCTGGAGGTAAATTTTTATATTGAAAAGGATGGGTATATGGAAGCCTTTTTGGTAAACGAGACCGAGACCGATGTCTGGTTTGACGACTTCCGGGTACAGACCCTGAGTCCGCTGGTGGTGCAGGAAGACCACTACGACCCCTGGGGGCTGGCGCTTAGCGGGCTGGAATACCGGATGGAAGATCGGCAGGAGAGTAGGTACGGATTCAATGGTAAAGAATTAATCTCTGACGCTAGGCTTAATCTATATGATTTTGGTGCGAGACTTTATGAGCCAACTGTTGGACGATGGACGACAGTTGACCCTTTATCCGATCACCAAAAACAATTGGATAAATCTCCCTATGCTGCCATGTGGAACAACCCGGTCAGGTACAATGACCCCGATGGGAGATGTCCTGAATGTGAAGAAGAGGTGAAAAATCCGATTGACGGGCAGGTGTATGAGACACGTGGAGGTACGGAATATACGTTTGGAAATGGGCAATGGACGCGAGATGGGGGAATACTTGACGGAGTTAATGTTGAGGCCTCAAGGTTAGAAAATAATGGGCCCGATCTCGGTCGTGTAAACCTCGCATTGACTATTGGAGGGGGCATTTATGGAGGATTTGAGGGACTGGCAACAAGTCAGGGTTTATGGCTTGGCAAAAACGAAAAATATTATTCGGTCAAGTGGGGCGGAAACCAGTATTCTGGAAGTAGAGCTGGAGCTTTACAAGCAGCAAGATCATATAGATTGGCGGGCAAGGCTACTTTAATTGGATCATTAGGGATTGGTTTTTATTTAACCTTAAAAGCATATCAAGTTGACGGAGAAGAATTTGGCTATAATACCCAGAGGGCGGCTGCCGGAAGTGCAGGAAGTATATTGGGAGGATTAGCAGGAGCTAAAGCAGGTGTATTGATTGGAGGGGCAGCAGGTTCTTTCTTTGGAGGGGCGGGAGCAATTCCTGGTGCTGTAATCGGTGGTGTAATTGGTGGTTTTGGATTAGGAATGGGAGGAAGTTATTTAGGCGAGTTTGCTAGCAAGGCCGCAATTGATCAACTTCATAAAGCTAAATATTGGTGATAAAAAAAGCAACAATGATGGCAAAAATAGAACTTTGGTTAAATATTGTACATTACTGCATATATAAAATGGATTATAAGATTCACCTACTATCCAATAAAATAAATCCATTTTTGCTTATAGGAAAAATTCCGTCAGTGGAAAGGAATTTTAGAGAACAAGGCACGAGCTTAAAAGAATTTGGAAACAAGTTTTGGACAGATAGACGATATGGATTCGGGATAATGATATCTGGTGCAGCGTTGACCGTATTTCTTTTTTTCGTGATTTGGGCGAGCTTTCTATTTGTGAATAGATTATTGGGTTATCCTTTAAATTTTTCCTGGCATCCGTTCGTTTTCTGCTTTGCTTGGGCTTACTTCATTAGCTATCTATTTGTTTTTCAAAATGAAAAATACATAAAATACTTTAAAAAATTTGATAAACGATCAAAGCAGGAAAAAAGAAAATATGGGGTATTGTCTCTAGCATTTGTAGCCAGTACAATTGCCTTGGTTATTTATAGTTTCAGCCTTTTACCGCCGCTTCCTTAATGGAAAAGCATAAGCAAGGCTATGATATAAATGCTAATCCTGTTCCGGATACGCTCAACATTCTTCATAGGCTTTCCTGAATCTCGGCTCCCGTTAGTGACGGTAAGCGCCAATCCGAACCATAGTAACCGGATGATGTTGGAGTCCCAACTACAGCTTATGCGTCAGAGTCGGAACCCCGTTTACCGCAACCTGGGGCAAACGGCCTACCGGGAAGGGCTGCAGGCCGCCCTGGACTTGTACCAGCGGGGGAGGAAATTACACTTCAGCGAATCGGAAGCGCTGGCATCCAGAAACAGCCGGTATTTAGACGGGATTGGCAAAATGGTTACCTATGGCATTAGCGGCAGCATGGTAGCAGCCGCCGCTTCCCCGGCTTTGGTTAGGGGAATGGTCGAGGGACTGGGTGGCCGGGTAGTTCAACGAATGGGAATGGAGGCAGGATTGCAGATGGGAGCAAACTTGATTTTTAGGAGCAATTTATCAGGCGTGGATATTGCCGATATTGGATTTGCAGGATTGTTTGGGAAATGGGGATTCATAAGTAGTGCCTTAATTGATATTAAACCAGATCAAGGATTCTCTACATCCTTTGGCATAGGCAATAAAAAGTCAATCTACGAAACAACAATAGATATGGGAATCGGGGGATACAATCGTAGTTTTAATCAATTGCTGGATATTTCTGAAATAAATAAAAGTGTAATAAAACTTGTCTCTTCCATTAACGGATATTCTAGAGTGTTAGTTGGTGAAGCAATGAAAATACAACAGTGAAATGAACAGAAAATCTAAATTTATAACCGCAATAAAGATAGTACTCGTACTACTGGCTGTATATTTCGGAAATCAATGGTATGAAAACAGATATAATGCTTTTGAAAAAAACTATGTTGTCGGAGAATTAGAAAAGACTTATCGAATTTATGGACAGGGAACGTCTATTGATTTTATTTTTGATTATTATGGAAAAAGGAATAAAGCTTCAAATTATTTAGGGACAAATAAAATAGTAAGCAAAAACTACCTTATCGAAGTCCCGATAAAGGATATAAAAAAAAGCCGAATCCTCTGGGACTATCCCGTCCCCGACACGCTGAAAGCTCCCTATGAAGGCTGGGAGGAGATACCGGCGTTTTTAAAAAAGCGCCCAAGAGAAAATTGACATGCAATCCATCCAGTTAGCGAAGCAACTTCTCCTTCGCTGACTGGATTGATCGCTAGTGTCTGGCAGCTCTGGATTCGCAAGGTTGCAGTTGGCGACCGTGCACAGGAAAAGTTCTGTTTTTTTAGGCTTTTGGATTTTCTCCCGGCCTACCCAAAAGCGTTACGATGCATTCCCTTTGCACAAGGCAAGCCCTTTTGTTGTGGGGCGGGGCGTTGGTTTGGCTTACTCGTTTTTTACTTCCAGCACATTTTCCAATATCCGGTAGTAGCGGCTGGCGATACATTCGGCCGCTGCCTGCTTGCAATGTACCTCATCGGCCAGCAAACCGTCGGTAAAGCCGGTAAACCTATCCTGAAGTTCTTTGGGAGAAGGCGCATGGTCGCGCATCCTAAGATATACCTAACAAATACCTTTCATACTCCGTTAAAACCAAGTCTTATTCTATGTTTTTTAGCTACTGAAAAAATATATTTTGTATTGTATAAAAGTTTACCCTATATTGTTTGGATAAAATCCAGCTTTCCCGTTTAGGTAATCCAATCTTTATTCGCCATGAAGCCGACGCTATTTTCCCTCCCCCGTATTTACCTGCTTTTGCTGGCTTTCCTGGTGGCCGGCTGTAGTTTGCTGGAAGGCCCCGAAGGCCCTCCGGGCGATCAAGGACCGCAGGGGGAACAAGGGGAACAAGGTCCTCCGGGTGAACAGGGCGAGCAGGGAATCCCCGGTGAGGACGGACAGGCCGGCACTCAGGGAGAAAAAGGAGAGCCCGGACAAGACGGGGCCGACGGAAATGCCAATGTCCGGATAAAAACCGTCACCATCGCCAATGAGAGCTATACCGATGATTACCTCTCAGCCAGGCATTCCAACAATACCCTTTTCTTTTTTCCGGCAAAAATTGCACGGATCACCGATCCCGATATTACGGCGGACATTATAGACAACGGCATGGTCCTGTCCTACATCCGCGTGCCCCTGGGATTGGCTTTCGAGCCGAGTCAATGGACCAGTTTGCCCTATACCTACCGACACCTAAATCAAATTTATACCGCCAATTATACCAGTGGCTTTAGCCTGAATACCTTCACGGTTAACTTTTATTTTACCCGAAATACCGAGGGCACCATGCCCGACATCCGGAACTGGACGGTGCCCACCAATACCCTGCGCTATGTCATCATCAGTGGATCGGTCATGGCGCGCATGGCAAATGCCCGGGTGGACGTTACCGATCTGGAAGCGCTGGAAGCCTATCTGGCCACCGAAGGGCTTTTGGAAAAGTAGCGGTTTTTCCGAACGACAGCCTTTGGAAAACGTGCAACGGGCAACTGGCTTGGGTGGCGGGCTGACCTGATCTGCCTGAAAGCGGTGGCGGGTCGGACTCGAAACCAGGTTAGATACCGTTAGCTTTTATTGCTGGATTTGGGAACGAACCCAAATGAGGCTCTCCTACATGAAAACAGAAAAAAACGCATGAAGGTCCTTTCCGCTTACCTGCTGCCATTGCCGGTACGGATCCTTTTGCCCTTTGTAAGATAATTGATGAAACCGCCTATTCGTCAGAGTCCGGAACAATAGCCCTTCAACGCCAGAAGCTTTTAATCTGCGAAAAAGGAGCTGTTTCAGGTGCCAACCTTAACGTCTTCATAGGTCGGTTTCTTGCCTCCCACTGCCTTTTTAATGAGGGTGATATCACCGGTAGTTTCTAAAACGATCATATCGACCTCGTCCAAAGTGGCGATACCTTCTTGCCGGCCTTTGCTATAGATTTCCTCAACGGTGATTCGCTCCTTTTTCATCGCCGGATATAAAAATTCTCCCTTATAAAACAGTAAGGAAGGACTACTGGTAATTAATTTTTTAATGGTCTTTATCCGGACAGACAGCCAGGTCAACAAAAACTGAAAGCCTATAAATAGAATAATAGCCGTCACTCCGTCGGCCAGAGGGACATTTTTATTCAACGCCACAGTCGCCAGGCAGGAGCCCAGGGCAATGGTAACGATAAAATCAAAGGCATTCATTTTGGATAAGGTTCTCTTGCCCGAAATCCGTAAAATTAGCACCATAGCGGCGTATCCCAGTGTTGTCAAGCAAATCGTCCGGATCAGGCTTTCCCAGTTATCAAACCAACTAGTTTCCATGCTTTCCTATTCCTTATTTTCCAATCGTTTGATCATCGCCTTCATCTCGGCGATTTCCCGCTCCTGGGCCTTGATGATTTCATCGGCAAGCTGCCTCACTTCGGGATCTTGCAGGTCTGCCCGCTTGCTGGTCAGGATGGCAATGGAATGATGCGGTATCATCGCCCGCATCCATTTCACATCCGCAATGGGTACCTGCTGCCGTACCAAAAAGGTGGCACTTGCCATCAGCAACAGGCTGCACAGGATCACGGCCACATTTTTTTTCTTGTTGGCATACATCTTTCGCATAAACAAAAACATGATGATCGCCATGCCGCCAATGCCGATCAGCGTCATGTACATCCGGGTCCAGCTAAAAAAGACATGACTGATCGCGTAGGTATTGAAGTACATGGTGACGTACATGGAAAGGGCCGAACAGGCCAGCATCAAAACGAAGGTGGTATAGGGTGATTTTTTCATAGGAAACACTTTTGGTCTGTGTTCAAACAAACAAAAAGCAGGCCGATAAGCAAGCGACGGCATCCGCCCATAAAAAACTCAAAAAAATCAACCGTATAAAATAATCAATATAACGTATAGAAACAAGTACGAACGGTAGGCTATCATTTGGCAAGGCAAAAGAAAATCAGCAGCCGGTTTCCGCAAAATCCTCCTCCTGCAGCAAGCCCTTCCCACTGCAGCCGGACGCTGCCAACCTCGGATCGCCGCCAACTCCCCTGCCCGTTCGAACGGGATAATCCAAGGATTATCAGTGCCCTAAACCCAATCCTCCAACTGCAAGAAAACGAATACCGGTGCCAGCGAGCTACCTGGGATCATCCGGTTGATAACCCGATCCTGTTCCTTCCATTTGGGACCGGGCGCACCAATTTTTTTTATATAAAATAAAAAATTATAGGTATATTTTTTTGATGAGCGGTATATTGTGGTTTGAAAAAACTTTTGCCGTCACGTTTTTATCACGCAACGTTAGCACCATGAAAAACGATTTTCCGCTGTTATACCTGTTTGCGCCTTTACTTCTCGCCTTTTGTTCGGAAAAGGAGGTACAACAGGCCGCTCCCCCAAACCTAAAAGCCGTCGAGGTAGTGGAACGGGAAGTTCCCCTCTTTAAAGAATTTGTCGGGCAAGTATACGGAAAGGCCGACATCCCCATTCGGGCACGGGTAGACGGCTTTGTCGAGAAGCTCCATTTCCAGGAAGGTAGCCGGATTGCTAAGGGGCAACTCCTGTACAGCATCGACGACGATCCCTTTCGGCTCAATGTGAGCCGGGAAGAAAGCATGCTCTCCGAGGCCAACGTCAATTTGGTCAACGCGGAAAACGAACTCGCCCGCATTGAGCCGCTAGTCTCCATCAATGCCATCAGCAAGCGGGACCTGGATGCCGCTACCGCCCGAAGGGATGCTTCCGCCGATGCGGTAAAAGCCGCCGAAGCCAACCTAAACCTGGCAAAGGTCAACCTGGGCTATGCCCAGATACGCGCCCCCATCAGCGGTATCATCGGTAAAACCAAAGCAAAGGAAGGGGAATACGTGGGTAAAAGCCCCAACCCCGTCATTCTCAATACCATCTCCCAGATAGACAGCGTGGTAGTCGAATTTTTTCTGAACGAAAAAGATTACATTACATTCTACAAACAATTGCTGGAAAACGGTGACAGTGGATTAAATCGTACCAGCCACCCGCTGGAACTGTACCTGGCAGATGGGGAAAAATTTCCTTACACCGGAAAAATCACCTTTTTGGACCGAAACGTGGATCCAGGTACAGGCACCATACTGGTGCAAAGCATTTTTCCCAACCCCGAGGGACTGATTCGACCCGGCTTGTATGCCAAGGTGAAAAGCATCGTACAGGTATTGGACCAAGCCTTGCTCGTGCCGCAGCGTTGTGTGGTCGAGCTTCAGGGATTTTACAACGTCTTTGTCGTGGGAGACGACGGTCTGGTCACCCAAAAACGGGTGGAAATACTGGACGATTTCGAGGACTTATTTGTCATCCAATCCGGACTAAGCAAGGGCGAAAAAGTGCTGATGGAGGGGTTGATGGCCGTGCAATCGGGTCAGAAAGTGACCGCTGAACTTGTGTCATTCAACCCGGAAAACCCATGAAGGAAATGCAGCACCACTTTTTTGTCCGCAGGCCCATAGTCGCCATTGTCATTTCCATCATCACCGTTACTGTAGGACTGGTATCCCTGGCCGGCTTGCCCATCGAGCAGTATCCCGACATCACTCCGCCGGTGGTCCGGGTCAGTGCCAAATATACCGGTGCCAATGCCATATCGGTGGAACAATCCGTAGCCACCGCCCTGGAACAACAAATCAACGGGGTGGAAAACATGATCTACCTGAAGTCCACCAATTCCAACGACGGTACCATGGGCATTCAGGTCACCTTTGATATCGGTACGGATCCGGACATGAATACGGTATTTACCCAAAACAGGGTGTCCTCGGCCATGGCCAAGCTTCCGGAGGAAGTCACCCGCATGGGCGTCACCACGGAAAAGTCCATGTCCAACACCCTGCTTTTGATCTCCCTGATTTCCCCCAATCAGTCCTACGATCAGCAATTTTTGGGCAATTATGCCATGATCAATATCAAGGACCGACTGGCCCGAATTCCCGGTGTGGGACGGGTGAGCGTGATCGGCGCCTCGGATTACTCCATGCGCATCTGGGTGCAACCGGACCGCCTTTCGAAGATGGGGCTTACCATCGGCGAAATTACCCAAGCCATTCGCGCCCAGAACACCATCGTGCCGGGAGGGAAGCTGGGGGCCGAACCCGCACCGCCGGGTACGGAATTTACCTACGTGGTGCGGCTACCGGAGCGGCTGCAGACAGAGGAGGCCTTTCAGGAAATTGTGGTCCGAACCCATCCCGATGGCTCACAAGTTCGCCTCAAAGACATTGCCCGGGTAGAACTGGGTACAGAAAGTTACAGTGCCTTTACCCGGACCAACGGCACCGACGCCGCCCTGATCTCCATCTACCAGTCGCCCGGCTCCAATGCTGTACAGGTGGCCGAAGACGTGAAAAACGAGCTGGAAGCCCTCTCGCAGGGCTTCCCGGAAGGAATTGATTACGGCGTCTCACTGGATGCCACGAAGCCAATAGTCGCCGGAATCGACGAGATCGTCGAGACGCTTGTCATTGCCCTGGTATTGGTCATATTGGTGGTCTTTCTGTTCATACAAGACTGGCGGGCCACGCTGATTCCCACTTTGGCGGTTCCCATTTCGCTGATCGGGGCCTTTATGCTATTTCCCCTGCTCGGATTCAGTATCAACGTACTTTCCCTGCTGGGGCTGGTCCTGGCGATCGGCATCGTGGTGGACGATGCCATTGTGGTAGTGGAAGCCGTACAGGTCAAAATGGAGCAGGGATTGGGCGTAAAACGGGCCACCACCGAAGCCATGAAAGAGGTGACCGCGCCTGTCATTGCTACCAGCCTGGTATTGGTGGCCGTATTTGTGCCGGTAATCGGTATCCCGGGAATTACGGGCAAGCTGTACCAACAATTCGCCATCACCATCGCCGTATCGGTCATCATTTCCAGCATCAACGCGCTCACCCTCTCTCCGGCCCTTTGTGCGCTGCTACTCAAGCCAAAAAAGGAAGGAGAAAGCCGAACGGGGCTTTTGGGTCGGTTTTTCGACCGATTCGATCGTGCCTTTGACCGCACCACTGCCTCCTATACGTCCTTTACCACGGTGATTTCAGGTAAATTGAAGCGGGGCGCCGTATTCATTGTCCTTACCCTGCTGGCAGCCGGCATTCTCGGATCCAGGCTTCCCGGAGGATTTATCCCAGAAGAAGATCAGGGCTACCTGTTCCTGAGTGCACAGCTACCCAATGCGGCGAGCTTGCAGCGCTCCGACGAGGTCTCCCAGAAGATCGAACGCCTGCTGAAGGAAATACCGGAAATCGACACCTATTCTACTGCTGTGGGGTATAATATGCTGGCCGATGCGCTGAGCACCAATGCCGCGTTTATGTTTATCTCCCTAAAAGACTGGGACGAACGACCCGATCAGACAGCCAAGGATGTGGCCCAAAAAATCAACGTTTTGCTCTCCCGGGAAATCAAAGACGCCTTTACCTTTGCCTTTGGTCCTCCAGCCATCCCGGGATTGGGTTCGGGCGCGGGGTTCAGCCTGATGATCCAGGACAAACTGGGCGAAGATCCGCAGTACCTCTTTCAGCAAACGCAGGCATTTATCGCAGCAGCCCGGCAGCGACCGGAAATTGCCCGGGCCTCCACCCAGTACCAGGCCTCCGTACCCCAGCGGTTTATCGAATTGGATACCGACAAGGTGCTGAAAACTGGCGTGAACCTGCAGGAGTTGTACCAAACCTTTGGCGCCTTTCTGGGAGGTGCCTATGTCAACGACTTTTCCAAATTTGGACGAACGTACCGTGCCTACATTCAGGCCGAATCGGAATACCGCCAAAACGAGCAGGGGCTGGACCTCTTCTACGTAAAAAACAACGCCGGTGAGTCGGTGCCCATCAGTACCTTTCTCACCGTCCGCGAAGTAAGCGGACCGGAATACACCAACCGGTTTAACCTGTTTCGCTCGGCGGAGGTGACGGGGATTCCGGCGACCGGGTACAGTTCCATTCAGGCACTGAATGCCCTGGAGGAAGTGGCAGCAGAGGTATTGCCGGAAACCATGGAATTTAGCTGGAGTGGGATGAGCTTTCAGGAGAAAGCCTCCTCCGGCTCGGCAGGACTGATTTTCGCCTTCTCCTTCTTTTTGGTATTTCTCATACTGGCCGCTCAGTACGAAAGCTGGTCCCTGCCGCTCAGCATCCTGCTGGGGACGCCATTTGCGCTCTTTGGTGCCTTTCTCTTTCTGGCGGGAGCCCGCCTCTTTAGCCTGAGTTTTGAAAACAACATTTTCGCGCAGATTTCGCTTATCCTGCTGATCGCCATGGCAGCCAAAAACGCGATTCTGATTGTGGAATTTGCCAAAATGAAATTTGATGAGGGGCTGTCCCTGTTTGATGCAGCGATCGAGTCCGCCCGATTGCGGTTCCGTCCCATTTTGATGACGGTATTTTCGTTTGTGCTGGGAATTCTCCCTTTGATTCTGGCCTCGGGATCGGGTGCGGAAGCACGGAAAGTAATGGGAATGGCCCTGCTCGGAGGCATCGGCATGGCCACCTTCCTGGGCGTATTTCTGTACCCCATGCTTTTTGTGCTGGTAGGCAAAGTATTCAACTACGAGAAAAAAAGAGCGCTGGCTGCAACCATAAATCCCTCAGACGAATGAAAACGATCTTTCAAGTCCTACTCTTGGTACTACTGCTTGGCGCTTGCAAAGCCGGGAAAAATTATACCGGCGTGGATGTCGTCGTCCCTGGCGCCTTCCAGGCATCTGGGGACCCAACGGAACAAGCCGAAGCCGACAGCGTCAATACCCTGGATTTAGCCAAAGCTGGCGATGCAAACCTGGAATGGTGGAGCTATTTTGACGATCCCTTACTTGACACGCTCATCCGTTCCGCCCTGCGTTACAACCGAAACGTGAATATTGCGGCAGAAAGGCTGCTGCAGAACCGCTACGCACTGCGTCTGCAAAATGCAGAGCTACTGCCCAAAATCGGTGCGCAGGCTTCGGCAGAGAGGGGCAACTTTCTATTCAACCAAATTGGGCAGGTAAACGAGCTGTTCATTGCCGGCGCCGGTCTCAACTGGGAGATCGATTTTTGGGGCAGGTTGCGGAACTTATCCGATGCCGCCCGGTACAACCTCCTGGCAAGCGAGCACGGGCTAAAAAGCATGCAACTATCCCTGATTTCAGACGTGGCAGCTATCTATTTCAATTGGTTGCAGGCCCTGGAAGAACTGGAAATCGCCGAACGCAACCTGGCCCTGAGGGACAGCATGCACCGCATTATCGTGGCGCGCTTTGACGAAGGCATCATCCAGCAAACCGACGTGGATCAATCGAATATCCTGAAAAACATCGCGGCAGGTGCGGTACCAAGATTTCAGCGAAAATCGGTTCAGTTGGAAAATGCCCTCAATTTTTTGATCGGCAGAAACCCCACCCGCCTTCCAAAAGGACGTTCCCTACCCGAACTGGTGGTAGACGTGGATACAGATCGTTTTTCTCCGGTAGAACTGCTGGAAAACCGCCCCGACATTCTGGAAGCAGAGTACCAACTCATGGGCCAATATGCGCGGGTAGGCGCCGCCAAAGCAAGCCGGCTTCCCACGATCAGCCTGAATGCCACCCTCGGCATCATCACGGATGATTTCCGGAATTGGGATCTCTCCAATCCCCTATGGAACATCGGCGGACAACTCATGGGCCCTTTGTTCTTTTGGGGGCAACTCCGGCGCCGGGTGGACATCGAGCAGAGTAGCGCCTTTCAACAGCTATTTGCCTACGAAAACACGGTGCTGAATGCGCTGCGGGAAGTAGAAGACGTGAAAGTGGAAATCAGCACACTCAATCAGGAAATAATCGCCGCCCAGGAACGGAAAAAATCGGCCTTAAACGCCCAATACCTTAGTGGAGAGCGGTACACCCAAGGTGTAACCAGCTACCTTGAAGTCCTGGAATCGCAGCGACAGGCGTTCGATGCAGAACTGGCCCTGGTACAGCTGCGGCAATCCCTGCTTTCAGCCCATATCCGGTACTACAAGGTGGTTGGTGGGGGACCGCTTTCTGAAAACGGATCCAAGCAAACAAATTAACCAAAACCTTCCAATGCAACTACCATGAAAAAATGTCTATTTATTTTACTGCTCACCGGGCTAAGTTCGGTTGTGTTCGGTCAGGAGATCCGCATTAATACGTATGGAGGCTATGTCTTTAAAGACCGGGTGGACTCTTACTATTCCAGTAGCTCGTACTACGACGGACAGATTCAAGACGGAGGCCGCTTTGGGGGCGGTATCGAATACCTCATCCCCGATAGAGGCGGCCTGGAGCTACAGTACCTCCGGCAAAACACCAACGCCCCCACGGTATACCTGGACAATATACTCTCTGGAGGACAGGTGCAGCAAACCAATTTTGATTTACGACTGAACTGGCTGATGTTAAACGGGACGCGCTATTTCCGGGTAAGTGAACAATTGGAACCCTTCGCCGGCGCTGCCCTCGGAATGGGGATCTTTTCGCTGACCAATCCCAGCACCAATAACGAACGATCGACCACCAAACTTGCTTACAGTGCACGCGGAGGCATCAATGTATGGTTGCTGGAAAACCTGGCGTTCCGGGCGCAAGCATCCCTGTTTTCCGCCGTGCAATCCATGGGTGGGGGCTTTTACTTCGGCACCGGTGGATCGGGAGTTGGATTGAACTCCTATTCCAGCATGTTCCAGTTTGGCTTTGACGGAGGGCTGGTCTTCCGGGTCGGGCAGTAACCAAAAAAATACGGACGGTTTTCCCGGCAGGTCCTGACTCCCTTTCCGGCGGACGAAACGCAGGTACCTGCTCTGCTGGTAAAAGCCGTATCAAAACCTAAACAAAACACGCATTCACCAATCAGTAAGCTACGTAAACCATAATCCTCATGAAAAAAACAACGTTTCTTTTCCTGCTCTCCTTTTCTCTGGGCAGCCTGGCAATCGCTCAGGACATCAACGACGAAATCACGCTTATCCAGGCAGAATTTGGCATGGGTAAAAAACAACTGGTAGAAGCCGTAATGGATCTGCCTGAATCGGTGGCACCCGGCTTTTGGATCGTTTACCAGCAGTACGAGGGACAACGCCAACTGCTCGCCCGGGAACGCATTTTGCTCATCAACGAGTACCTGGAAAATTACGCAAACCTGGATAATGAATTATCCGATTCGCTCGCCAAAGGCATCATGAAAAATACCGCGGCTCGCAACAAACTCCACAAAAAGTACTACAAGCAATTCAAAAAGATGACATCGGCCCGGGATGCAGCAAAATTTATGCAGCTGGATAATTACATCCACAGCACCCTACGAAACATTACCTTACAGGAACTTCCCTTTATTGACGAATTCTAACGAATAAAACCCCTGCTAGCTATGAAC
This sequence comes from Cyclobacterium xiamenense, assembly GCF_009467825.1. Classification (GTDB taxonomy): domain Bacteria; phylum Bacteroidota; class Bacteroidia; order Cytophagales; family Cyclobacteriaceae; genus Cyclobacterium; species Cyclobacterium xiamenense. Next base: position 34,651 of record NZ_WIOK01000032.1, read on the forward strand.
AAGACATTGAAAATCCTGTCTTTTTTCTTCCTCGCAGTTGTATCTGGCTGCGGTAGTGGCCCGGTCCTGGTAGATGCAGAACGGTACGAACCGCTTGACCTGGGCGCCTACCAAGCCTTCGATTTCTTCCAGATCGATGCGGAAGACACCGGCACGCCGGAATTTGCGCAAAACATCGCCTACCTGAAAGAGGCCATCAGCCAAAAAATGGAAATGTATGGCCTCCGGCAATCTTCCACAAATCCCGACCTGAAGATTAACCTGGGTATTGTGGTGGAAGACAAAGTTCAAACCCGGGAAACCAACCTGGCAACGGATCCTTTTCTGTACATCGGCCAACGCTCCTATACCTGGAAAGTAGAGGAAATCCCGGTAGGTAGCTACAAGGAAGGCACGCTAACGATGCACCTGGTAGACAACGCATCCGAGGAGCCCGTTTGGGTGGGAACCATCCAACGCGCCCTTCCCAAAAAAGCAAAAAACACTCCCGGCACCATCGACGATGTGGTCGAACTTCTCTTTCAGAAAATGACCAAAAAATAATCCGCCACCCCATGAAAAAATTATCCATCCTCGCAGGAGTCCTGCTGCTTTTACTTTCCTCCTGTGCTCCCAGTGTTCGTATTATCGGATCCTGGACTAGCCCTGAAAAAAAACTAACCGAAGGCTATTCCCGTCTGTTTGTGACGGCACTGACCAAGAATGTTTTGGCCAGGCAAACCGTAGAGTCACAGCTGGAAGAAACGATCCGATCCCAGGGAGTCTCGGCGACCGGAAGCTTTGCGGTCATTCCTCCGGGGTTTAACGCGGAGGAAGCCGACAAGGAAAAAATACTGGAGGAAATCCGGAAGTTGGGGACGGAGGCCATCCTCACGGTGACTTTGCTGGATCAAACAAACGAAACACGTTACGTTCCAGGGAACACCATGTACGCGCCCATCGGGGTTGGTTTTCACGGACGGTTTTGGTCGTATTACGGCACCTACAATCCCTTTATGTACGACCCTGGCTATTATACCACCGATAAAAATTATTACCTGGAAGCCAACCTGTACGATACGGAAACGGAGCAATTGGTCTGGTCCTCTCAATCCGAAACCACCAACCCCTCCTCATTGGAGAAGTTTTCCACCTCCTTTGCCAAGGCAGTCGTCGAACAGCTGCTACGCGATGGGTTGATTGCGGAGAACTAAGGAACTTTCTGATATTCCAGGGTTTTTGCCTGTAATTTAGTATGATTTGGCTAAAGCCAGGGGTAGTGAGAACGTTTCAAATTGCCTACAGCTGAAGCAGTAGGCGGTTGATCAAAAGAACCATACGAGTACCTTTTTCCAGGACATTAAAAGGAATTCACCTGCAACTCAATTTCATTCATGCCGGGCGAAAGGCGGATGGTGCCAAACTGCGTATTGACTTTTTCACCATTGAGGGATAGTGCATCGTTGGGGCCGTATTCGAGCGAAAGTTCTGCCGAGACATTGGCAGGCAAAACGAACGTGTAACGCTGCAGGCGGTTATTGACCCGTTTGTAAGCGGCCTCCACGGTACCGGTCAGGAAAGGGACCCGAATGGAGGTTTCGGTCAGTCGGCCCAGTTGGGGCTTGATCTCCAGTAGGGCGGCTCCCGGTGTCTTGGGGACGATGCCCCACATCTTGCGGGCCACGATATTCCCGGGTACGGCTCCCCAGGCATGGTTCCAGTCGGCATTGGGCTTGTATTTCATATCCCAGGCCTCCAGGGTCATGGTAGAGCCAATGGCGATCATGTTCCACCAGCTTCTGTCGTGGGTGGCCGTCATCAAGTCCAGTGCATAATCTGCCTCTCCGGCATTGTAGAGTCCGTCCATCAGGTACTGGGATCCGTACACACTACAGGCCATGCCCCGGGACTTGATAAATTCCACTACCGGGGGGATATGTTCCTCAGGAACCATATTGAACGCCAGCGGCATCATGTTGGCATGCAGGGAGGAATGGCCCGCTCCTTCCCCGTCCAGGTAAATGCCGGTTTCGGGATCCATCAACTTCTCGGTGACGGATTTCTTCACCTTGGCTGCCATCAGCTCGTACTCCATGGCCTCCGCAGTCTTGCCCAGTATCCGGGCAAATTCGCCCATGATCTGCAGGTTGCGGAAGTACAAGGCATTGATGACAGTATTGATGGGCGTAAACACAAAACCATCCCGCTCGCCCTCTTCCGTGGCCAGCTTCCAACCCGTATCCTTTTGTGCCGGTGGCCAGTCCACGATGTCGCGCATCTTCACCTCCGGATCGCTAAAGCCCAGCTTTTTCATAAATTCCGGCGTGGCGCGTTCCGAACTGATCAACCCGTCTTCCCGGGCCAGTTCCATCAGGGTTTTGTGCTTGAGCTCCTCGTAATAGTGTTCGATCAATTCGGTATTGCCGGTATACAGGTAATCCTCGTAAAACATCAACGCCACGTGCAGTTGCCACTCGGTGGGCCAGGTGGGGTTTTCCATAAAGTATTCGATGCTCCGACGAGCGATAGGGTATTCCCAGTCTACTGCATAATGGCTGAGTTGGTTGATGTAGGCGTCGGCTTCGTAAGGAATGCGCTCCCGGTCTCCATCCACGTAAATCCCGGCAAAGGAGGTGGCCTTCATGGAGTACTTGCACAGGTCCCACACCTGATTCAGGATGGTATCCGAACTGCTAAAACTGCTTTGATCTTCCTCAAAATACCCAAAATAGGCTTTTTGGGTCAGGCTTTCCGGCTGTTTTTTTGCGGTGATTTCCGCATAGCGAAAGGGAAGCAACACAGGGAAGGAGTCCGGTAGGGCCACGGCTGCAGGCCCGGTATTCCGTTCATCGGGTGGCAATTGCAGCACATATCGGTCTTTTTCGGGACTCACCGCCACCTCCACTTGCTGAAAGCGGATATGGCCCTGCGGGTTCCGGTTGATCCTCCCTCCTTCCAGCTGCTCGCCCAGACGAACCGTCAGGGTTTCCGGTTTATCCGCCTGGTAACGGAAAGTCAGGTTGGCAAAGGCGGCTTTTCCAAAATCCGCGAGCCAAGTCCCGTTGCCTACTTTTTTCAGGGTCTGGGGCAGGATGTCTTCCTGCATGAACCGATTCGCCGTGGTAAGGTAGCCTTGCTCCTGGCCGCCCAGCTGAAATGACTGGGCAGCCGAATACCTTCCGGTACGGTTGTCCCCGTCCCAAATGCGCACCTTCCAGTAGTAGGTCTTATTTTCATCCAGGGCAGGCCCTTCGTAGGCAATGTTGATCGATGCTTTGCCCGGCACCTTTTCGCTATCCCAGACATCGCCCAGATTCTGCCGGCTTTTTTCCGGCGAACTGCTCACCAGCACCTGATAGGCTGTTTGGAAGGCGATTCCTTCGGGTACCTGCCAGCCAAATTCCGGATTTCGGTCGCGCAGCGGCAGCCCTGCAGGCTTTCGCAGCATTTCCACGTGCAGGTTTGTCGGAGCCGCGGTGGTTTCGTCCGAAAGCGACTCGCCCATGGCATCCATTTTTTTGCGGAATGCCAGCAAGGTAGCGGCATGAGCAGGGTCGGTGGCCAAATTGTTTATTTCCCGGGGATCCGTTCCCAGGTGGTACAGTTCTTCGATGGACTTGTCGTTGATGTAGCGGAAATATTTCCAGTCTGCCGTACGCAGGCCTTCGCTGGGAGGAATGTTCACAAAATCCCAGAGGTGCTCGATAAGTATCGTATCCCGGCCGAGTTCCTCCCGTCCCTGAACCACCGGAACCAGACTTTTGCCCTGGTAGGCCTTGGGTACCTGGACCCCAGCCAAATCCAAAATGGTAGCCGGCACGTCCACATTGGCAGCCAATGCGGCCGATTCTACCGGCTTGTCCACCCGTGGATCGTGAACGATCAGTGGCACCCGGATGGAGTTGTCGTACAGCAACCATTTGCCGGCCAATTGCCGCTCGCCCAAAAAGTACCCGTTGTCTCCCATCAGGATAATGACCGTGTTTTGGTCCAATCCTTTGTCAGCGAGCTGTTTTCTGATTTTGGCGATTTCCCGGTCGATACCGGAAATCATGCGGTAATAGCCCTTGACACTATGCTGGTATTTTTCCGGAGTATCGTAACGCCAGGTCCAGCGCAGGCGATTGAAGCCGGACTTGACAATCTCCGGCTGGGCCTCAAAGTAACGGTCTTCCGAAAGGTCGGCATCCGGAACCGTAATGCCCTGTAAAAGGGGATCCACTTCCTGCTGCCAAAAATACTGGTCTTCGGCCGGATCGTGTGCATGGGGAGCACTGAAGGAGAGCGACAGGCAAAAGGGTTCCTCCGGATTGGCTTGCTCAATGAAATCCAGTGCCTGCTGCCCTGTGTATCGGGTCAGGTGGACGGTATCGCTGCCGATGGTTTTGTAAAAATACCCCCGGCGGTCTTTAAATTGTCCGTTCCGATCGTAGGATTCGTATTCGTCAAACTGCCCGGCCAGGTCCTTGTGGTTAACGCCGAATTTTCCGAAAAAACCGACACGGTATCCGGCTTCCTTCAACAGCTTGGGGTAGGCGGTTTCCATGTATTCTTCCCGAATAGGGCCGGTTTGAAACGTGTAGGCATGGCTGCGTTCGTACAGGCCGGTGAAAATGGTGGCCCGACTTGCAGCGCAGATGGGTGTGGTGACCATGGCATTTTTGAAATAGGCTCCCTCGGCTGCCAGCCGGTCCATTTCCGGGGTATGAATCAACTGATTACCGGCATGCCCCAGGGCATCCCAACGCTGATCGTCGGTCAGGATAAAGATGATATTGGGCTTGGAATTGGATTGTGCCTGGCTGTGTATCCGGCCGATGGCCAGGAAAAACAACAGGACGAGCATGGGTCTATGCATGTATCTGGTTATTTTGTATTCGGTGATTGTCTGTTTGAAAAAAGAATAGGAAAGATACCTCTTTTTGAGAAAATATCCAGCACCCCGCGAGTTATTGGGCCGCTTCAAACAAAGACTGCCAAAAAATGTACCCCTAATCCTCCCGGCAAGTACAGCGCCTTGTTTTTTGATACGTCTTCCAAAATTGGCTCTATCCAACGTACCGGCATGGCCAGGCAGCGGGCACTTGCATTTAAAACCTCCGGTATACGGATTTTTTACCAGAAGCCGGACGAATGACCCGGGAACCGTACCGCAGCTCCTCCCCTTCCCCAATATAGATCGATTGCAGCTTACCGTCACTATCAGTGGTAATGACAGCAAAAGATCCGGTAAACGAAATGCCCAGGCTGTCGTCCCGGAAGCCTTTCCCGGAAGCCGGTAGCAAGACGTACTGTACCAGGTCGCGACCCGCTACCCGGCTATGAATTCGAAGGCCCGCAAAATCCCCCTCCTGCCTCAGGTTTTCAACGGACTGCAACGTGGGCCTCGCCGCTTTACCCCCAAACGGTTCAAAAACAAGTGCAAAAGGTTGGTGCCAGGCTTCCCCCTGCTGGCGGATCAGCAGCGTTGGCGTGGGCTGGTTTTCGTAGGGATCCGGCGCTTCGAACGTGGGTGGAGCGAGCACCTTGGTGTAGGACCGGCCGTCCTGTGGGGGGATGTGCAGGTCCATGTAGATGGGTTGATCGAATTTCTCTGCAACAAACCTGGCCCGGACACCTTTTTGGTAATTTTCCGCTGTTTGGACCTGTTCAAAAAAATGCCAGCCCGGATGGCGGTATTGCCGGTTTTGTATCCAGGGCAAACTGGCATTGGCGGTATAGCGATCCGGCGTGGGTGTCAAGGTCAGCTCGTCGTTTAGAAACACCAGGCTATCGCCGATATTGTGGTACAGGTAATCGTGGTACTGCTCCCGTAATTCGGAACGGGAGCGAAACACATCCACGTAATACCCGCTGGTATCCGAAGTGCGTATTAGGGCCAGGGTACGTTCCTGAACGGCCTTAGCCAGCTCGCCTTTGTCGTCGACAAAACGGGTAATGGAGAAGGAATGATCGGGAGAAAGGGCCTTTTCCCAGGGCTGCGGTTCCATGGCTACCTGGGTAACGGTGTTGATGCCCAGGTTTACCCAGCCGCCCTCACTCCGGGAATTTCCGTTGACGATTACGGTATTGTGGGCCGCAAACAGGCGGGAATAGTTTTCGTGAATGTCTTGTTGGTACCGGCCCCGGCCGTTGTCCACACCCAGCACCTCGCCCCTGCCGTACAGCTCGACGTTCATCCCTTCCGCGTGCCCGTGTACCATGTGGGCTCCCCCCACAAAAGCCATCAGCCCGTCTTCGGGATTTCCGGTATTGCTTTCGTTGCGTTGGAGAAAGATCCCGGCGTGGTCCACTTTATCCGTTCTGGGCAATACCAATTCTTCTCCCTCGCCACTGTATTCCTGCGCGTACCAGAGGACGGCCAATATTCCGGACCGATGGTAAGCACCCTCCTGCATGGCGCTGACCAATAAGGAAGCAAATTCTCGGGTGATTTCCTCCGAACCGTCCATGGCCCCCAGGAGGTAGGCTTCTTCGTAGCTGCTGTAGGGAGGAGTTCCGGTTCGCTTTCCATCCCCCCAGCGAATCAGTTGCCCGTTTGGATACACCAGGTAATCCAATGCCGGCAAGGAATACAAGATGGGCGCGTACCGTTGTCCCAGCCTATTTGTGGGATCGTAGCGGTTGACGACCAGCATGAGCCGTGTCAAAATGGAAGCGGCGGCATTCAGGTATTGGGAGGTTTCGGGCCAGAGGTCTCCCTTTTTCTTATACATTTTTGCCATTTCCGATAATGCATCCTGATTCTCGGTATTTTCGGTTAGAAAATAGGCCAGCAACCGGTCCCGCTCCTGCTCGTTCTCCATGGCCAGGGCATTGTAGACCAAATTGGGAGCTTCCAGAATGGGGTGATTCGACCCGGTCTGCCCATAATGTATGCTCAGCGCTGCATAGGTACGGAATACTTCCTGCGCGGCAGCAACTGGAAATTCGGTTGTCGAGTTTTTCACCGGATCAAAGGGTTTTCCGCCATCTTTGAGGTAGTCGGCGATAAAATCGTACACCAGGGGTACCTTGTACCCGATCTCCCGAACCTCCCGGAATCCATCGTCCGGAAAAAGCCAGCCCCCGCGTCCCCGCCATTCCGACACCGGTGATTGGCGCACGGCCGTTACAAAAACGTACAGTATATCTGCGGCGCATTGGGCGTATTTTTCTTCTTCGGTCAGGTAATACGCGATGCCACAGTCCACCGCTACTTGCAGGTAGCGGATTAGGGTTCTGGCATGGGCCATTTCGGCTTCTGTGGCATTGTCCAGGTTTTTGTGTATTCCGTCTTCGATGTGGTACGTCCGATGAAAGGGCGGAATTTGGTCGCCTGTTCGCTTCTCCCAATCGAAAGGCAATTCGCCGAGGAACTGCACGGGGTCGGATTCATGGATTTGGATAGTCTTGTCCAGTTGATCGATAAATTCCGTATAAATTTCGTTGGCCCAGGGCTGCTTCTCAACCTTCTCCAGAATGGCCATTCTATCCTGTGCACGCACCCAGATGAATGGTCGCTGCTTTTGCTGCGCGGGAAGCGTGCCGCAGAGACAGACCAACATCGGAACCAGCCACCACCTCGACCTGTTCATGGTTGATCTCTTTTAGTCAGGAAATCCGATCCCCATCGCTCCCGCAGTTCCCGGGACAATTCGGCTACCTTGGTTTGGTACGCTTCCTTTTCGGCCAGGTTATCTAGCTGCAACGGATCGGAGGCTTGGTCAAACAGCATGCGTTCGTAGGCTACCCCTCGATCATCGGTCCATTCGGTATACTGGAACGAGCCGGATATCAGCGTGACTCCATCGTGAAACTTGACCACCGCATGGTCCTTTTCCCGTTTTCCGGTTTGCATTAGGGAAACGAAGCTGTCACCTTCCAGGTGCGCAGGTTTTTCGATGCCTGCGAGCTCACATAGGCTGGGGTACAGGTCGATGGTCTCGGTGATGAAATGGGTGTGCTGTCCATTGGTTTTCCCCGGGACTTTCACCAGCATGGGAACCCGGAGGGAGGAATTAAAATTGGCGTGTTTGCACCAAAGCTTGTGGTCGCCCAGATTCCAGCCATGATCTCCCCAGAGGACCACGATGGTGTTTTCTGCCAGGCCCAGCCGCTCCAATTCATCCAGAACCAGGCCGATTTGGGCATCGGTATAGCTGACGCAGGCATAATACCCATGGATCAATTCCTTTGCCTGTGCTTCCGGCAAATCACCTTCCTTGGGAATGGTCTCGTAATTTCTGAGCTCACCAAAGTTATGATAGGCTTTGCGGGGCGTAGTTTCCGGCTGCCGGTAATTTTCGGGAAGCGCTATGTCCTCCCGTCGGTAGGCATCCCAATATTTTTTGGGTGCTGTAAAGGGTAGGTGGGGTTTGTAAAAACCCAGCGCCAGAAAGAAAGGCTTGTTTCCTTCTTTGAGTTTGTTCAAATCACGAATGGCTTTTAGCGCCAACTTACCGTCCCTGTACGCGGAATCCGGTACATCAGCGTTTTCCATAGGCATGCCGCGGTAGGTGCTTGCCCGAATTTCCCGGTAGGCATCGGTCGCATAGGTATATTTTCCCGACGGCTGCCATTGCTCGTCCCAGGCCAGGGAATCGTCTTTGGCATGGTGGTACACTTTCCCATTAGAAATGGTCGTATAGCCGTTATTTTTGAAGCGCATGGGCAGGGATTCTGCCTCCGGGTAGTCCGCATCCTTCAGGGTCTTAAAATCCAGGTACCGGTGGCGGGTGGGCCTGGCCCCGGTCAGCAAGCTGGCCCGGGATGCCCCGCAGACCGGCACGTTGCAATAGGCCCGATCGAATACCAGGCTTTGGCTGGCCAGCCGATCGAGGTGGGGGGAATGAATGTGCCCTTCCCCATAAAAATTGAGTTCGGGCCGCAAATCATCCACGGCAATAAAGAGGATATTGGGTTGCCTCGTTTCCGTTTCTTGTTGCTTTTCCGAACAGGAAATCAGGAAAACGCCAACCAGTAGGAAGGCCCCAGTGATGTATTTTTTCATTTTTGCACGATATAAAAGATTGTTTTCGATCATTTTTTCCTAAGTGTTAGAACTATCCACTTTTTTTTTCTTTTTTGGTACTACGGAACATCCATTTTTGAAAGGTCATACACGTTAAAATCATCAATAAAAAGGTGATTATTCACCGTTCGAAAGGCAAAATAGCCGGAATCATACGGTGACGCATCGTATACATTAAAAATCAGTTGTTCATTTCTCCAGTATTGGATCGTAGTAGTGTACACGATAATGCGTATCCGGTTGGGTACATTCGGGACGATCAGGTAGGCTTCATCCGAAAGATCGTGCTCCGGGAGTAGCGGCTTTTGCCCATCTCCAGCATACCTGCGAAACCTCGTCTTGGTGTTATTATGACCGCCAAGCCCCACGTAATAGAGCTGTAAGCTATCGTACTGACTAAATTTACCCGTTCTGTGGGGATGCGGGTCCCCAAAAAAATCCCTGTGCCAGGGATCGCTGGCCAGCCAGAAACAGTTTAAGTCCGAGACCCGGTCCTGCGGCCCACCTTCATCGATCACCGTAGCGGTAAACTCGATCATAACAGGTTGCTGCAACGGTTGTTCAAACCATACGGTACAGCCCGCTTTGTCTTCGATTTCCATTCTACCCCCGTTTAAAACAACCGTTCCTCCGGGTTGTTGTTCGGTTTTCCAAGCGTTTAGGTCATTGAATGCTTCCGAATAAATCAAAGAAGGCTTCAAAACCAGGGAGTCATTCAATGTGACATGGCCAGAATCCTGAGCAACCAAGCTAAATGGTAAGCTGATGAGCAGGGGTAATAAACGTACAATCAGTTTCATTGCGTATTGTTGTTATAGCTGCTGTTCATGTTTGGCAATGGCAATAGCTGCTGCCACCGAGTCGCTCGTTTTCTCAAAATCCATGTAGCCCACCCGATTGGTCCATAGGGGATGGGTGTTTTGGGCAATAAGGATTTTGACTTACGCCGACCAAAATACCAAATATTTTGTCATACACAGGATGAAGCTTTGATAATCTTTCCGAATTGGAAATGAGTTTATCGGAATAAGTCAATGAAAACCACCAGGTCCAAGGACAATTCAAACCAGGAATGTAAACGTAAATCCCTCCGTAGACAAAATCCCCCTTTCTTTAGGGGGGTTGGGGGATTTTTTTCGCAAATATTCAGTAACACTGCACTTTACATTTTAAAACTCACTTCTAAATCCCTACCGATTTTAGGAGGAAAAGTCTCTTCCCTATAAATATGGAGATTCGTTGAGCTTTTGAAATTGATGTCGGAAAAAATATAGCACATCACCACATCATCAAATTATCACATCATCAGCACATCAACTTGATTGTATAGTTTTCCATGAATCACCTGCCTATCAACCTGTAATTCTGAAATATTATTTGTAATTTTCTGTTATGATCCCCCATGAAAAATCTGACCAATCGGAAGAGCCATTCACTTCTTATGGCCATTATACCTATTTGGACTATCTCCAATGGCAGATGGATGAAATGGTGGAATTGATCAAGGGTAACGTATTCCGGGCGGCTACTGCACCGCGAAGGATCCATCAGGAACTTTTGCTGGAAATGGCCAGAATATTTGCTGACTACCTGGATCAACATCCCTGCAAGGTGTTTATTGCCCCATTTGATGTTCGTCTTCCTGAGGACTCCAACCTGCCTGAAAAAATAGATACCGTGGTACAACCGGATAGTTGCGTGGTTTGCGACCGCAGCAAATTGGACGAAAGGGGCTGTTTGGGTGCACCCGACCTGGTGGTGGAAATCCTATCTCCAGGCAATAACCAGAAAGAGCTCAAGCAAAAATATGACGTTTACGAAAAAAGTGGGGTTAAAGAATACTGGATCATTCATCCAGATGAACAGACTTTATTGGTCTACCGGCTAATTAATGGTGCCTATCAGCCCAGCCGCTTACTCACCCATGGAGATCTGGTCCATTCTCAGGTAATTACAGGTTTTAAATTAACTATTTCGGACTTATTTGAAAGTTCGGAGGATTAAAAAAAGCCATTGAAACCGTTGAGGTCTTTGGGACCTCGACGGTTTTTTTCGTAAACGCTCCGGAAGAGACCTTCTTTAGATTATTTTATTTTCAACTTTAATTGATAAAAAGTAACTTTATCCTCCTCCACCCCTAAATAATCCTGGTCCTTCAGACCAAAAATAGCTCCATTTTCATCCACCACACTGCTGAGCGTAATACCCTGTGGAACCGCAATATCCTTTTGCAGTATCCGATGTTCCCGGTCCAGAACCGCCAGGTAATTGGTGATTTGAAGGGAAAATGCCGCTCTTTCTTCCATCGTATTCCTGGGAAAGGATTTGGCCTTTTCCTCCTCCATACCCTTGGTGTAATGGATGAGGATCTGGCTGTCCAAAACAAACAGGTTTTGGATCCTGCCAAAGACATTGTAAAGACTCGCTTCGTAGTAATCATCCATGTTGGCCATGGGAACACCCTTGATTGCGACGGCATCTTTCAGGTCCAGGTCGATGGTTTTTTGGTAAATCAAATGTTCCTCCTCCTGCCCGTACAGGTGATAGGCCAATTCGCCCCTGAAATAGACCAACCACTCCTCTCCGGCAGGAATCACGGTAGGAAAGGTCCAGTGGTAAAAATTACCGTCCTCGTATATCGTTCCGGGGGGAAAAGGCATGGTCTGCCTGTAGGCACCTGTTTCCGGATCAAGTAGCTCCAGAATGGGACTGCGGTAAATGCTTGCAAACATTTCGGCCTGGTTGGTATAATCCTGTTCTCCCCTTTCCGGCCGGATATAAGCCAGTTCCTTTCCGAAGGCATGAACGGGACTTTTGAGCCCGTTGATAAAGGTGTACGGTGGATTTAAATCCATGCGCTTGACGATTTCTCCCTCCCTGGAAAAAAACAGCAAGCCCTTTGCGGCATCCATTACCGTGAATTGCCCCGTAAAAAAGCCCCATCCCATAGCCCAGGAGATGGCATTGGGACCGTCCTTTGCCAGGTGAAACCGGGAACTGACGTTTCCTTCCCTGTCAAACAGCAATACTTCGTCCGTACCGTTGTCCATGCCCAGAAAAAGGTGGGTTAACGAGTCGTAGTCATAAAGAAACAGATTCCCCTGATAATCCACCTGAATGGAGTCAGTTACCATCAATTGATACGTAAAATCATCCTTGCTTTTTTTACCGTTATTGCTACACCCGAAAAAGGCCGAAGCCAAACAGCATATACAAAGCCCTATTTTCATCTTCCCAAGATCCACAAAAGAAAATGAAACCATTACATAAAAGGTGTTAAATTTTACTAATCGGGGGATTTTGGGAGATAAATAAAGGATTTTAATACTTAGCATGTCGAAAAAATCCCCCCTTGCCCTCCGCCGCGGCGGAGGGATTTATCTTATCTGCATTTTCTATGTTCATGGTAAAAAGGAACCACTTGTCCACAGAAACATCAGCTAGAATCGAATACAGGTTTCTACCTAATTGGCTATCTTCTCGCGACCAAAAATTAAATTTACTCCCCTCCGTAGTCCAGTTTAAATTTATACACCGTATGAAAATCCTCTTCCACACCTGCCTGTTCCTGGTCTTTTAGAGCCACGAGTTGGCCTTCCTTGTCCACTTGGGCTGTAAAAGGAACGATGCTTTTCGGAATGGGTAGGTCCACTGCGCGCAGGCCAAACTCCGAAACAAAAACGGCGAATTCCATGGGAAAGGAGTACACCAATTCCCGCCGCTGTGCTGGATCCGACACATCATAAGCCGCTTTCGTTTCGGGAGAAACCCCCTTGCTGTAAAAGGCGATAAAATGATCCTTCAGGGGTAAAAACCGGTGGATCTGGGGGATACGATACACCATTCCATTTTTTTCAAAGAAGGTATCCATCTGCTCCAATGGCACCGGCTGGTCCGTGAAGGCGTTCTTCGCCGGAATTTTTACCGTCTGCTCAAAGAGCAACTGCTGTTCCTTTTCGCTATAAACATGAAACTCCAGGGCATTGGTGACCGAAAGGAACCATTGGGAGCCGCTATTTTGAATAAGTGGCGTAGGATACCCGTAAAAGAGCCCTTCTTCAAAGGCATCAGTTTCCGGAAAATGCATGGTAGGATAATATTCGTCGCTGATTGTATCCAACACCTCCATCATGGGTCCTCCGTCCAACATGCGTTGGTAGGCTGCCTGCCGGTCCTGCCCCTCTTCCGCCGGTTCCGGTTTGTAGTACAGCAATTTATCCCCCAGCGAAGAGGCTGCTATATGCGCGCCCCCCACGATCCAAAAATAGGGATAGGGTATCTCCGTCCGGTTCAACACCTTTCCCTCTCGGCTCAGGGTGTAGATTTTATCGCCAAAGATGCAGATGTTTCCTGCGGAGAACCTGGGGTTCAACCCATAGCCGCTGATGGCCTCCGGCCCGTCGTCTTGGAGGATAAACGTGTGTTGGATAGCCCCTGAGGTATCAAAAATCAAGACTTCCTTTTTTTGTTGGTTATAGGCCAGGTAGCGGTTGGTTTCCCGATCGTAATCCTTTAGTTCCAGGCTGCCCATATAGTCGATGCGAACGGAGTCTACCAATTGAAGGGAATAGCTGGGGGAATGGGTAGTTTCCTTTTGGGAGCGGGAGCAGGACAGCAGGCAAGTTGCTAGTAGTGTTATTAGGACTAGGCGAAGATTCGACATGATTAAAAGTAAAACTATTGGTTTAAAAAAACAAAGCAAAGCTTCCTACTTGCTGCTGTTAGGGGAATTTTTTTCAGTCCGTTTAAATGGCATTTATTCAGCTTTAGTTGGTTAACTGTCCATTAGATTTACATGCACTAGTGGACCGCTAGCGCTTTCGGGTAGTGTAACTAAAATCCCTCCGCCGCGGCGGAGGGCAACGCCTCTCCCGACCAGAGTCGGGAGAGGATTTTGTCGGGAGAGGATTTTTTTGTACCCATCCCATCTATGCATTTTACGATTTTGATACGATTTTCGTACGTAAATCCCCCTGCCCCCTTTGAAAGGGGGATTTTACTTTTTCAAAATTTGCAAGTACGTTCCTGGATTTCGATATACTCAGCACTTTGTTAATGCCCCCTAGGTATCTTTCCCGGGTGGGATCACCTGAATGCTGGGGTTGATGGTGAGCAGGTCGGCAATCAGGGCATCACTGTCTTCCGGGGCAATGTACACATCGTCGTACCGGTTGTATTTTACAATCAAGCCTCCGGTAGCCAGTGCAGGCTTCACTCCCACCCAGCGGGTTTTGCCTTTACGTATGGTCCGGATGCTAGCTATGTCAATTTCTCCCTTGATATAGCCTGACTTGTAGTAAAAGGTATGACCCCGTACCCGATACCGGGTGTCAAAATACGGCCAGATAATCAATAAGGCCGGAGCGGCCAGGGGGATGATCCTTCGCAGCTTCTCCTCCATGGGTTTCGGGTCTAAAAGCCCGTATGCCAGTGGCAATACCAGTAGGACAAGCAGTATCCCCTGTATCAGGCGTCCTTTTTTTGCCTTGTACGTTTTCAATTTAAGCGGCTGCATCCCGTTATTTTTACTACTAAAAATAGCGAAGATTTATGATTATTTAAAAATATCAAGGTAATTTTCAATGGAGTCCAACACTCTCAGGGCTAAAGGATCGGGAGGGTTTTGGGTTGTTCAGACCTGATTTTTTGTCATTGGAATTGCTTTGAGTAGGAAAAGAGGTGGTTAAGGTTTACTGTTTAATTTTATGTAATTTGAAAGTTTTACTTTCAAATTACATACTTTATGGTTAATTTAAAAAAAACCTACTGAATTTAAGTAACAATGATCCATCGGATTCTTGAAGAAAAACTGATCCAGGGTCTAAAATCCATGCCAGTAGTCGTCCTATTGGGACCCAGACAGGTCGGAAAGACAACCCTTGCAATAGATCTGAACAAATTCGACCTGGGTAAACCCCTCCATTACCTGGATCTGGAACTTGATTCGGATCTGGCAAAGCTGGATGATGCGGAAAGCTACCTGAGAAGGTTTGAAAACCAACTAATGGTAATCGATGAAATTCAACGTCGCCCCGCGTTATTTAAAATCCTCCGGGGATTGGTGGACGTAAGGAAAAGAGTTGGGGAAAGAACCTGCCAATTTTTGCTTTTGGGGTCTGCTTCGAAAGATCTATTGCAGCAGTCTTCTGAGACCTTGGCTGGCAGAATCAGGTATTTGGAACTCAGTCCATTTTCAGTCATGGAGCTGTATCAGAATGATCCTTCGGGATTCAACTATGAGAAACTCTGGTTTAGAGGAGGGTTTCCAGATAGCTATCTGGCCGAAACGGATAGTGACAGTTGGGATTGGAGATACGATTTTATCACTACCTACGTAGAACGGGACATACCCTTATTTGGAGCCCAGGTTTCAGCTACCCGCATGAAACGATTTTGGTCCATGCTGGCGCATTACCATGGCCAACAAGCCGTGCTTAGCGAAATAGCTAAAAGTCTGGAAGTCAGTCACACCACCATTCGGACGTATTTGGACATTCTTCAGGATTTCTTTATGGTGAGGCAGTTGCAGCCCTGGTCTGGGAATACCAGAAAAAGATTGGTCAAGTCCCCGAAGATTTATATTCGAGATACGGGTTTGTTACACAGTCTATTAACGATCCCCAGTTTCGAACAATTGATGGGACACCCGTTGGTTGGCGCTAGCTGGGAAGGGTTTGTTATAGAAAATATCAGTACGCTCCTGACCCCCGATTGGGTCAGCAGCTATTATCGATCAAGCAATCAAAGTGAAATAGACTTGGTTTTGGAAGGACCTGCCCGGGAGGTTTGGGCGATAGAAATAAAAAAATCGGTTTCCCCAACCTTGAGTTCAGGATTTTACCATGCTTGTGAAGACATACAAGCCACAAGAAAGCTTGTGATTTATTCCGGTTCCGACCAATTCCCTATGAAAGGCGGTATTGAAGTAATAGGATTGGTGGCATTTTTGAAAATGATTAGGGAAAAAAATTAGGACAAATCCGAAATCGAACCATTTGCACATTAGCAAATCAATTTATCAGCCAATCATTCATCAAACCATTGTACCATCATATAATCAAACCATCAATTTGTGCTGGGTGAAATTTGCAATTTCTCCCAGATATTTACGAAAATGCAATTTGGAACACCATATTCCAAAAGGCCATTTGTAATGGCCAGGCATAAATGAAATTTAGTTATTTCTTCATAAAACCATGTAATCGTTTGAAATCACGTAATCAGGATTGTAAATCCTGCTAGTCCAGGTTCGGAATTGCAAATTCCGAACAGCACGGTTTACCAATAAAATGCAGATAATAACTAGGAACCTTTGTTTTTTTTCAAATCACTCTTTGCTTCTTTGACAAATTTTGTCAAGTTTTAAGTATCCAAAATCCAAAAATTGTATGCGTAGCCTGGGAGAAACCATCAGGGAATTAAGGAATGAAAGGGAACTTCCACTTCGGACGGTGGCTGATCATCTCGGTATTGACCAGGCTATTTTGAGTAAGATCGAACGCGGACTCCGAAGACCAAAGCGGGAGCTGGTAGTCAGACTGGCTGCTTATTTTCAAATTTCCGAAAAAGATTTATTGCTGGCCTGGTTAGCAGACAAAATAACGTATGAGCTTGGTGATGAAGAGCTCGCTTTGGAAGCATTGCAAATGGCTGAAGAAAGGGCAGCTTATGCCGCATTTCAGAAAATTGACAGGGATCGGATTCTGAGAAAAATACAAAATGGAATCAGCAAATTCAAGCAGGTAAAAAAGGCCTGGATATATGGATCATTTGCCAGGCAAGAAGATGGGCCGAAAAGCGATGTGGACATTGCGGTTCAAGCTGATCCCACTTTCTCCTATTTTGATCTGGTGGATATCCAATATGCCTTGGAAAAAACCATCGACCGCAAGGTGGATATAGGATTTATCGATTCATTTAAACCTTATATTTTTGAGCAGGTAAAAAAGGACCTAAAATTGATATATGAAAGAGAAGCATTGGGATAGCCAGAGGAGATTAGCGCAAATCCTTAAAGCCATAATTACCATCGACCGATATGTAGAAGGGTTGGATCGGATTGCTTTCTGCAAAAACGGGCTTGTTCAGGATGCTGTATTGATGCAATTTATTATTATCGGGGAGTCAATCGACTACGTGGAAAACGAAAAATTGGTTAAATATGACTATCCATGGTATAAGGTTAAGTCCTTTAGAAATATGATCGCTCACGACTATTTCAACATCAAAATGAAAGCCGTTTGGGAAATTATCCAAAAAGACTTACCCCATTTAAAATCAATTGTTTCCGTAATTTTACAATCGGAGTTTTGACTTTTCGTATGCCGGATTGTACTCGTTTGCGGTAGCCAAGGTGGTGGTTAAGGGTTAAAGGGCCGGAAACGCTTTGGAAGCTGACAAAAATAGGGATATTCTGTGTTTCTTTTACGGCAATTTGATAAGACGGGTAGGAAAAGGGTTGTTTAGATTTCGTCAGATGATATTGACTTGGGCAGCAAAGTACCCTGGTAGCTTTTTGGGATTTTGTATCGAACTCCAGGCATCCAGTCCATGTTTCCGTTACCGATAGGTATTTCTCGCGGAATTGATTGGTTTTTATTATTTTTATAAATCATTCACGTGTTTTGTTAGCCCTATGGAAACGCAACCTGAAAAAAACATAGCCAAAGAACCTGACTTTGCTTACGGCTCCTACACGTATGCGGATTATCTTACCTGGGAGATAGATGAAATGGTAGAACTGATCCGTGGAAAGGTGTTTCGACAGGCAGCCGCACCACGAGTGATACACCAACGGATTTCCGGAAAAATTTTCTACTCGCTGTACGATTTTCTAAAGGGTAAGCCTTGTGAAGTATTCTCAGCACCTTTCGATGTACGACTGCCGGTGGCTTCTAAAAAGAATGAAGATATCGATACGGTGGTCCAACCAGACTTATGTGTCGTATGTGATGCAGGGAAGATAGACGAACGTGGCTGTCTTGGTGCGCCAGACTTGATCATAGAAATACTTTCTCCCGGTAACAATCGAAAAGACTTGAAGTTGAAATACGACGTGTATGAGGATTCGGGAGTGAAAGAATACTGGGTCATCCATCCGGATGAGCGAACGCTTCTTATTTATACCCTGGATAAGCGGAAATACCGCGCCTCCCGTTTATTCACCTTGGGTGACAGGGTAATTTCTGAAGCCCTGCCTGGATTTGAGCTGAAGCTGGATCATGTGTTTGGAGGATTATAGTTTGGTCTCTGGCTTGGGATTCCAAGGCACAAAATAGAATACTAAAACAGTATCATATACGGAGCCAGTATTTCGGACTACAGTAGAATAACACCTAACCTATTATAGGGTGAATCAAAAAGAACATTGTGTTACGTCCTGATTACAATATCCTCCAAGATCCCCCAAAGGCTTGTATTGGAACAATATGTTATTTTTTTGCCATACCTGCGTATCAAAGAAACGAAAGACAGCATGCGCTATCCAGTTATTCAAACCCAAGCACTGAAAGTGCGCAATACCCAAACACAGGGTGCAGCCCACATCAGTCCATAGAAAAAAATATGCCGCCCATACAGGGCTCAGAGCAACCGGGGATTCCCATGTCGATGGGCTACACCCATCGCTGAGGTATCCCGCCCTTTCAGGGCTTGGATGAATGAAAACCGAACGGAATCCCGAGCACTGAAGGTGCGCAATACCAAAGCACAGGGTGCAGCCCTGTGACAAAACCCGAAACCTAAACCCCAGCCCTGTAAGGGCGAAATATGTTTGCCAAAACGCTCATCAGTCCATAGAAAAAAATATGCCGCCCGTTCACGGGAAAAACAGGCCAGTTCACAGGTAATACAATTATTCATTTATATTTTTTGATTTTATCCATTAGATTGGGAAGTAATAAGAGCAAAAATATATCTGGGCTCCTATTTTTCTGGTAATCTACCTACTATTAAACTGTTTGATCCGCATGAATAATTGTTTCGACAGTTCCGGTAGAATCCTTGGATGACTAAAAGTAGCATTACAAAGGGATTACCAGCGTTGCAGACATCAAAGAATACAATGCTTAAAAGTAGATAAAAAAAATTCTTTCGCGATGAGTGGGCACAAATCCCGGGTGTCTTTAGCTGGTCCGGGAAAATAACAAATATTACTAATTTAAAGAAAAATGAAAAAGTTAAATTTAGAAAAATTAAAGTTGGCAGCAGAGGATGTGCTACAGCGAAGCCAAATGGGAAATATTTATGGAGGATCCGGTAATTGCAATAACAATGGTTGGTGGAAATGTATGTGTTCGCCGGATGGTCCGTGGCAGTCCATATATATAACCGATTGTTCCTATCCTGAGGATGCGATGGTTGAGTGTGCTTGGGTGATACGATGTGAAAGGATTTAATTTTTTGAAAATTTCGGAATATCCAAAAGGATATTCCGATTATATTATTTAAAAATAAAAATATGCTCCAAATACCAAATCTATATTTTTTCACATTTTTATGCCTTTTGACTATATTGATATCCTCTTGTCCATCCCCTTCAACTGTTAAAGAATTACCAACCATTGTAATTCCTGAAAATATCGATTCAGATCTTTATTTAACTGATTTAACCCGTTCAGTACAGCGAGTACAATTAGAGACCAATGAAACTGCTCTTTTAGGAATAATTAAAGATGTCAAATATTATAATAAAAAATTTTATGTAAATGATGGAGTCCAGGTTCTCGTTTTTAACGATAAAGGAGATTTTCTTTTTAAATTAGGAAATCAGGGAGATGGACCCGGCGAATATGGAGTTGTCTATTCCATGGCAATTGATTTCGATTCAAATTTGATTTATATCTCATCTGCTAGAAAATTAATTGTTTTCTCTCAGGACCATGAATTGATTGAGGAAAGGAGATATCCTATGTTGCTTCCATATATTAATGTTATCGATAAGAACATATTGATCATTTCTGACGAAATTGTCGAAGATTCTGAGCTTGGAATTACTAATAACACAACTTTGTACAAGCTAGGTCATGATTTGATCGTTAATGATAGCTCAATGATAAGAAAAGTAATTATCGACGAAAATAAATCTACAGGGTATAATTTTAAATTTTATATATCAAGTGATGAGTTTGAAAACTATTTCTATAAACCAGTTTTAACACAAGAGTCAATTTTTCCAGATACTCTCTACCAAATAGAAGGAGTTACAATGACACCATATAAAAAAATTGTTTTTGAAAAATCGAAAAAGTTAGATTTGGATGGGTATATTACACCTTTAATGTTGAATATTTCTAACTCTTCCTCCTATATAGTATGTGAATATATGCAAGATGCTGAAAGAATGTTGTTCTTATATGAAAAGAGTACATCCAAATATTATAATTTGAAAAATGGTATTTTGGACAAAGATGGAATCCCTATCATGATCAGACCTTTAGATTCAAAAAACAATATTTTCTATTATTGAATAAGGCGTTTGTTAAATGGTTGGAATAAGGCTATATTGTCGTTAAACGCTGATTTTATGGAAAAGAAGTATAAGAGTCTGTCTATATTCGAAT
>NZ_WIOK01000033.1 GCF_009467825.1 Cyclobacterium xiamenense
CAACCGAAGTCAACAATCCCGTTCGACTTGCATGTATTAGGCCTGCCGCTAGCGTTCATCCTGAGCCAGGATCAAACTCTCCATTGTAAAGTTTGTTTGGCGTCTCTGATATACCTACTCACGTAAACTATACCAAGATCGCCTGTTGTCTCTGTGGCTCGAAGAAATTACTTCTGTTTTTACTTTTTTGTCTGACAATACTTCAAAGAACTTAATCCGACCTCTTATACCCCCTTTCGGAGCAGTCAACCGGCTTGTCCAAAACGCTCCAAAACACCCTTTCTCTGATGTCTTTTCCGTTTGGGTTTGCAAAGGTAGAAAAAATTTAACCCCAAACAAACTTATTTTAATCTTTTTTCAACGACCTCCGGATGCATTCGCTAACTCATTCCGTTTCCCCCCGTTTGGGATCACAAAGATGAACGCTTTTTTTTGGTAGGCAATGCAATTTTGCGTTTTTTTTAAGATTTTTTTCGCACAAAACCTGTAATGAAGCGAAATATGTGACCTCGCCAGGATTCAAACCTGGAACCTCTTGAGCCGTAATCAAGTGCTCTATTCAATTGAGCTACGAGGCCATTTCTTCTAAATGGAATGCAAAGGTAATGAATGCAAACAAAAATACAAAGCCCATCACCCAGGAAAGAATGCCGTTCGACCAATTTTAATTTAAGAATTATTAAGATGAATAACACGCCAAATCAAGCAAGATTTCATAATTTAGCCGATCAATTGAAAAATTAACGATTGTTTTCATGAAAAGACTTACCCTAATTTGCCTTTTACTCGCAGCTACTTTTCACCTACACGCTCAGGAAAAAGAAAAAACACCCATAGGCGGCCGGCCCAATATAAAAGGAGATCTGTTTCTGGATTTTGGTTTTAACCTGCTTAATAACCGACCGGAAGATCTTAACACCCGATTTATTCCATCCCGAGTGGTGAATGTTTACTACCAAACGCAGCTGCCTTTGGGCGAAAACTCTGGGTTTACTTTTAACCCCGGCCTGGGATTCGGCTTGGAGAAATTGGCATTTCAAGGCAACCAAACGCTGATTCCGGACCCAGCAAAAGGTGGCAACTCCAGTCAACTGGTCCCCATATCGGATATCTATGGGGAAAATATCCGCGTGGAAACGAACACCATGGCCCTTAATTACCTGGATATCCCACTTGAAATACGGTACCATGCCAACAAAAATGACTACAATTCCGGCTTTCGCGTGGCTGTCGGCGGAAAGATTGGCGTACTATACAATGCGCACTCTAAAATCACTGTAACCGATAGCGAGGGATTGACCCAAAAAGTGAAAAACAGCCAGGATTATGGCTTGAGCCCCATTCGGTACGGGGTTTACACGCGTTTGGGTTTCCCTGGATTTAATGTGTGGGGATACTATGGATTAAACGGTCTATTTGATGGCGAACAAGGACCTTTTGGCACAGAGGCCACCCAGTTTAACTTCGGAATTTCCGTTGCCCTGTTCTAATGCCATTCCGGAAATCCCCGAATGCAACCTTACCGACGTACATTTTAAGCTACCAACAGGGAATACAGCACAGAAAAATTAATTCCAAATCCCAGGGCAAAACCCGCATACACCTCCAAGGGCTTGTGCGCATTTAGGTACAACCTGGCCGTTCCTACCAGACCACTGATGACGATAATCACTAGTAAATAATAAAACATCGGTGGGGAATAAAACTTTACCGATAAGACTGCCACCAGAGCAACCCAGCCCCCTAAAGCCGTTTGGTGCGCACTAATTTTCCAAAAATAGGTAACCGCTGTCAAGGCCATGAGACTAAACGTGGCCAACCCAAGGGTCGCGATTAGCAGCTCATCGACATTTAATTTCCAGTAAAAGAAACCCGAAGTCATGCAATAGAATACGCTGACCAGTAGAAACGGAACCAACCGTTCTCGTTTTTCGGGTAGGTGAAAGCTATGTATGAGATCAGAAAAACGCATCCCCACCAATCCCAGTAGCGGAACCAGAAACGTCGTAAACCCGACTAGCAGAGCGATTGACCATTTCGCTTCCCCGGGCACAACCGTCGCCTCCGGAACAATGTAAAATAAGGTAAGTACCATCATGGAGGGAATTAAAAGCGGTTGGAAGACCACCGAAACTCCCAATGCAAATTTCCTACACACCTATAACTCCTTTCTTAACCTGGCCACCGGGATCTGCAGTTGTTCCCTGTATTTGGCTACAGTCCTTCGGGCTATGTTGTATCCTTTCTGATTGAGTAATTTCACCAGTTTGTCGTCAGAGAGCGGTTTCTTTTTGTCTTCCTCTTCCACCAATTTGTTGAGTACGCTTTTGACCTCCCGATTACTAACATCCTCCCCTCCGTCGGTAGCGATTCCTTCCGAGAAAAAGTATTTTAGTGGAAACACCCCAAATTCGGTCTGTATGGCTTTGCTGTTTGCTACCCGAGATACAGTCGATATATCCATGTCGATTTTTTCAGCAATGTCCTTTAGTATCATGGGACGAAGTTTTGTCTCGTCCCCATCCACAAAAAACTCTTGCTGGTAATCGAGTATGGCCTGCATGGTTTTCATCAATGTTTGCTGCCGCTGTTTGATCGCGTCGATGAACCATTTTGCAGAATCCAGCTTTTGTTTAACAAAGGTTACGGTCTCTTTGAGCTTTTTATCTTTCTTGTCGCTCTTGTCATAGGCGTTAAACATCTCGGAGTAGGACCTGGACACTTTAAGTTCTGGCGCATTCTTTGAATTCAGAACTATTTCAAACTTCCCGTTGGTATTATTCAGGATAAAGTCGGGAATTACGTAATGATTTCGTACCATACCGTCCGAAATTCCTCCCGGTTTTGGATTCAACCGGGTGATACTATGAATCACCTCCTTAAGTTCCTCTTCTTCTATTCCTGCCTTTTTCAGAATCTTATCGTAATGCTTCTTGGTAAATTCCTCAAAGCAATGTTGCACAACAAAAATGGCTTTTTGTACCAGGGGCTCGTTTGTATCATCCCTTCGTTCCAATTGAATAATCAGGCATTCCTGAAGGTTTCTGGCTGCGATACCCGGGGGATCAAACCCCTGAATTTTAAGCAGGATCTCTTCTACCTCATCCAGGTCCGTCTCCACGTTCTGACTGAAAGCCAAATCGTTGATGATTGCTTCCAGACTCCTGCGGATGTAGCCGTCGTTTTCGATGCTACCGATGAGCTGCCTTCCAATCAACCGCTGCTGCTCGTCTAGTTTTAAAAAATTCAATTGAGAAAGTAGCTGCTCGTGAAGGGTAGAATGGCTGGAAATCGGCATTTCCCGATCTTCTTCGTCTCCGGAATAGTTCCCATCCCCCTGCATTTTGTACCCACCGTACTCTTCATTTAAATATTCGTCAATATTGATGTCTTTGTCTTCCTTTACATCCGGAACCTCCGTTCCCTCCGCAAATTCCTCTGCCTGAATGTCCGAATCGGACTCCTTTCCCTCCTCTAATGCAGGATTGATCTCCAATTCCTCCTCAATCCGCGCTTCCAGCTCGGCCGTTGGCACCTGTAAAAGCTTAATAAACTGTATCTGCTGAGGAGATAACTTTTGGGATAAGATCTGATTTAAATTCAGTTTTTGCATATATTCTTTGACCTGGTATGGGTTAGGTACGTGTAAATCAGGGGCTATCGAACGGACGTCCCGCTTTCATTCTTCAAATTTAGGAAATAAGATCAAAATTTTGATAAAAAGCGTATTATATCGTTTTTTTGCATTCACTTTACACACAGTCCGCATAGGTATTCACTTCAATAGAAAAACGAATCATGTCATTTAACAAACGAATAAAAATTAAACGTTTAATCGAAAACACCTACACAGGCGAGACTGTAACGGTAATGGGCTGGGTACGAACCCGACGCAGCAACAAGCACGTAACCTTCATCGCCTTGAATGATGGTTCCAGCATTCAAAATTACCAGATTGTTGCAGACCCGGAAAAAATCAACGAAGAACTACTCAAAAAAGCAAATACGGGTGCCTGTCTTAAAATTACCGGTACGGTGGTCGCCTCTCAGGGTAGCGGCCAACAATCGGAAATTCAGGCGGATCGGATAAAAATCCTGGGAGAAGCGGACCCGGACAAATACCCCATTCAACCCAAAAAACACTCCCTGGAGTTTTTGCGAGAAAACGCCCATTTGCGGGTCCGAACCAATACGTTTGGCGCCATTTTTCGTATTCGCCACCATTTGGCTTTTGCCGTACACCAGTATTTCCACCAAAAGGGATTTTTCTACCTGCATTCGCCCATTATCACTGCGTCGGATGCCGAAGGGGCCGGAGAAACCTTCCAGGTCACCACGCTGGATCTAAAAAATCCACCCAGGGACGAAAACAACGCCATCAATTTCAAAGAAGATTTCTTCGAACGCGCAACCAACCTTACCGTTTCTGGTCAATTGGAGGGGGAACTCGCAGCACTGGCCCTCTCGGAAATCTATACCTTCGGGCCTACCTTCCGGGCGGAAAACTCTAATACAACGCGGCACCTGGCCGAATTCTGGATGATTGAGCCGGAGATGGCATTTTACGATGCGGAAGACAACCAGGACCTGGCGGAAGATTTCCTACAGTACATCATCGGCTTCGCGCTGGAAAATTGCCAGGAAGACCTTGCCTTTCTTGACCAACGCGCGGCCGAAGAAGAAAAAAACAAAAAGGCCGAACAACGCAGTGAACTTGGCCTGCTCGAACGCCTTGAATTTGTGACCAAAAATACCTTCGAACGCGTCAGCTACACCGAGGCATTGGATATCCTGCGAAACTCCAAACCGAATAAAAAGAAAAAATTCACCTACCCCATCGACGAATGGGGTACAGACCTGCAATCCGAGCACGAAAGGTACCTGGTCGAAAAACATTTTAAAAAGCCGGTGATCATCACCGACTATCCCAAAGCCATCAAATCGTTTTACATGAGGCAAACCGAGGATGGAAAAACAGTGGCTGCCATGGACATTCTGTTTCCGGGTATCGGGGAAATCATCGGCGGTTCTCAACGGGAAGAAAGATTGGACAAGCTGACCGAACGAATGCAGGAATTGGGCATTAGTCAGGAGGAAATGTGGTGGTACCTGGATACCCGACGCTTTGGCACGGCACCCCACGCCGGCTTTGGACTGGGCTTTGAGCGATTGGTCCAATTTGTCACCGGAATGAGCAATATACGGGACGTAATTCCCTTCCCCAGAACACCCGGCAACGCCGAATTTTGACGGAGATCGTAGCCCGGAGCCGGTAACCTGCGCAAAGGCTAGGAACCCCTCTCTGGCTTGATTCGGACGAATTGCCTTAAATTTGCCACATAATCCTATAATCTCCGGGTAAAAATAGCACCCAACAAGCTGTCAGGGTTTATCTACTCTACGCGTCTACGCGAGAGGTTGATTGAATAGCAACCAAAACCCATCACGTATGCAGACCATAAGAATAAATCGGCAACGCCTAGGTATAACGGTGCGAACAAAAATTCAATTTAGCCATCAGAAGACGCTCGCAGATTAAAACAGCTGCCTTGGAGGTAGGCGTATTTTTGTCCGGAAGTATACCTCCCCCATGGAAATCGAACGCAGATCAACATAGAAGAAGATAACTGGTACATCAATAGAGATATTACCAATCCCGGTTCTCCTGAGGAGCGCCTGCTACTGAATGTGGGGATGGTCACTACCGTTTTTGAGGACAAGGGGGGGGAATCGAAAAACAAGTGGATGCCGTTGACCCGTGGGAAAACACCCAAACCTGTATCCATCGCATCCCCGAATACCTGAGCCTCGGAGTGAATGGGTTTGATAGTTCGCTTCAGGGGTATTGCCCGGCTATGAGGGGGCCTCAATACCGCTTTTGAACCGAATGGCGCGTTGAGAAAGAAGTACATGCAAGGGGTGGAGAAAGTAATCGTTGCAGCGGATCAAAAGGGAGCATTTCTTATGCTGTCCTGTTTCTACCAACGGCAGCGGGACGATGATTTCACTTTGGAAAACAAACAAGCCATTAGTGAAGCCGTTCGGAATACCGCCAACTGCCTTTCCAATTAGGAAATGCCCCTAGAAAATCACCAAAAAAAGGTGGTTCGGAGACCGGAGGCAGCAGGACCTTACGACCTACGAGTGGTGGTATACGCCCACGATGGAAGGCTGTTGTACCAGTCTGCTCTGGTAGCTATCGAAGTCAGTCCGACGACAAAATAAACGGCTGCAGATAAAAAACCCCGATACATCAAGTCCGCAATTTGTACCAATCCGGTTCCAGTTTAATTGCGGTACAATAGGAAATAGTTGGGTTTAATTCGTATATTAGTAAGTGGAAAAATTTCTTAAATACCTAAAAATTGAAGGAGTTGGTGGTCATGTCGTCCGTATTTCTCTGGCCTGCCTTCTTTTGTTTGGCGGATTTACCAAGTTAAAGCTCATTGGTGCCCTGGAGTATAGTCTTTTTTGGGCCATTTTACTTGCAGGAATCGAAACCTTCGCGGCGTTTGGATTACTGATCCATTACAAAAAGCCGCTGATCGGGATGGTTGGGGGCATACTCGCCCTATTGTCCATCTTTATTCGGGTGGTCTTCTCCATCGAATGGGTGCGCGGTCATATCCTCCAAACGGATTCCTTTCTTTCGGCGCTTAACTCCATTTTTGGCATCTATAACAACGGGCTCTTTCACATCGCCCTGCTTTTTGGCGCCGCCATTTACTGCCTGGGCAATTCCTTTAAAGCATACGTTGCTGAGCGGATTACCCGCCCTTGGCCTCATTAAACTCGGTTTACTCTTCCTGGAAACTCATTTCAGGGCTGTAAAGCAACTCCTTATTCTCAAAATCGTAAAGTGTCAGCCTTCTGAGCTCAAAATACGCCGTCCAATAGTCTCTTAGGGATTCAACGTAACTCCTCCTGTTTTCATCCTTTTCGCGCTGGGCTATTCCCAAATCGGTAATGGATACATTTCCACTCTGGTACCTGCGGAAAGATATTTCGTACCGTTTGTCGGCAACCTCATCGGAAGTCTTCGTGATCTCCAGCCGATCTTTGAGCATGATAAAATTCCGAACCCGGGTAAAAATTTCCTGCTCGAAATTGATGATTTCCTGCTCAATTTCAAATTCCGTGAGCTTTTGATTGGCCTTTGCCATACTCATTCTGGCTTTGTTCCGTCCCCAATCCAAAATGGGCACTCCAATGCTCAGATTTACCAAGGCCTGGGTATTGGGATTGGAATAGATATCTCCCCACATCAAGGCCGCCTTGTTGTACCCATAGCTGGCGTTCAAATTCATCTGAAAACGTTGCCCCCTGGCCTGGGCTACGTCTGCCTGCGCCTCCATTCGCTGCCTTTCGAAACTAATAGCATCGGATCGGTTCTGAAACGCATATTCGATTGCTTGTTCCACATTGACCTCAAAATCCGGGATTTCATCAGGTAACTTCAGATTTAGGGTCGTGCTTTCGTTCAGCCCTATGTAGGATTTCAAGCGAAGGGAAGATGCTTCCATATCCAACCGAGCCTGTGCCACATCTTGCCGCGCTTCCAACACCTGCAATTCCACCTGCAACAATTTATCTTCGTAGGTGGTGCCGATATTGTATCGCCCCTGTTCGATCCTTAAAATCGCTTCGGAGTTTTGCAGGTTCTTTGTGGCAATATCCAGGTTTACCTGGGCCACCAAAAAATCAAAAAACATCTGGGTTACCCATTCGCTGATCTGTTCCATCTCCTCTACAAATTCTCGCTTACTCTCTTCATAACGAATGGGTTCAATTTTTCGATCCCACTTAAAGGGGTTAAAGGCAAAAATGGGTTGGGACAGGCGAATGTTTACCGGAACGCCACTCCACCGCGTCTGACTTTCGGAATCCGAGGCCAGAAAATTGTCAAAACGGTTGGTCGAACTGTTGACGGAGATGATGCCACCCGTGGGCCCAATTACCTGGCGGAGTCCCAATTCCAAATCCACCAAATTTTGCCTCACTTCCCGGAACTCAATGGTCCCGTCCGGTTGGGTGACGTTATTGAAGGCCTGCGAATACTGCGGCAGGGTGCCTTCCAGGCGCAACTGGGGGTTAAAATTGGATTGGTACAGGCGATAGCTCCAGTACCGGTTTTCTCTTCGGGTATCCGCATTCAGGGCAGCCGGAGATTGTTGTTTAGCCCGTAAAATGATCTCTTCCAGGGTATACGAAACGACCTGCTGGGAATGGACAGAAAAAATGATCGCTAAAAACATAACGATCAGGTTTGGTAGAAATAGTTTATTCATAGCGTAAAGAGGTTATCGGATCCTGGCTGGCGGCTCTCTTGGCTGGGGTAATCCCAAAAACCAAGCCTACTGTGGCTGCCACCCCAAAGGACAATACGATGGAACTCAGCGTAATTACAGTAGGGAAATCGGCAAAAGTGGATACCAAATGGGCCAATACGATACCCAAAATCACACCTATCAAGCCGCCAGAAACACTGATCATAATGGATTCAAATAGAAACTGATTCACAATATCGTTCTTTTTTGCTCCCAACGAAAGCCTTAGGCCAATTTCTTTTATTCTTTCCATCACCGATGCCAACATGATGTTCATGATACCGATACCTCCCACCAGCAGCGAAATGCCTGCAATCGCCCCCAATACGATGTTAAATATATTTTGAGTGCGTTGTTGTTGTTTAAGAAGTAGCTCGGGAATTGTGATTTCGAAATCCACTACATTGAAATGCCTTCTTTCCAGCATTTTGGCCAATACCTCCGCAGTGGGGTTCAGCAATTCGCTTTCCGATACCTGAATGACCATCTTATCCAGTTGGTGGTAATTACTGGATCCGCTATTGCTATCGTTTAATCTCGATTCGGTGACCAGGTCCCTATTTTTATAGCGGATGAGCATGGTTTGAATCGGTACGTAGACATCCATATTGAAGTCCCGGATGCCTAGCTTGGATATACTTGATTCCGAAACGATCCGCTCTTCCAAAATACCAACGACCTCTAGCCATTGATTACCGCTTTTTATCTTTTTGCCAATCGGACTTTCGTTTGGGAAAAAGCGTGCCGCCACGTTTCTCCCAATGATACAAACGGGGTCTCCCTTTACCAGATTCTTTTCACTAAACATTCTGCCGGCTCTCAACTTAAAATCGAGCACGTCAAAATACGCCGGGGTTACACCCACCAGCTTGGCAGATCTTCGGACGCCACTTTTTACAATATAGGTGTCCAATACGATTTCCGGGCTGATCTTGCTGATTCCAGGGATGATGTCACGAATGGCCTCGGCATCTTGTAACTTCAGACCCGGAGAAAATTTATTGCGCTCCTTTTCCAAACTGCTATTTTCATCCAGCTGCTCCTCTAGTTGCTCCACTACCGGTACGACCACGATGTTGTTTACACCTACCAGCTTGATCTGTTCCATGATTTCTTGCTGTGCTCCGGTACCGATGGCCAGCATGGCAATGACGGCTGCTACCCCAAAAATAATCCCCAAAGCGGTCAAAAGAGAACGTACCTTATTGGCCAGTACTGCCTCAAAAGCGATATAAAAATTGGCTAAAAGCCTCTCGTTAAACATAGGTTTGATTAAGATAAGGAATGGTACTTTTTAGCGGTGTCTGTTCAGGGAGCTGGCGTGGACCTTCGTTGACCGAAGGACGGGACTTCCGCCACAGGCTCCTCATCCTTATTGTCCAGGTTTCGTTTACCGTTCAGTTCTTCGAGTAAATTCACCGTCAAGTTGCTTCCCCAATTCGGTGTATTTAAGTAGACATAGTCTCCGTCATTCAGTCCCTTTTCAATGACCACATCGTTGGCATTCGTCATTCCCAGGAGTACTTCCTGCTTGACACCGTTCCGAAGGTATACGTAATTTATGCTATCGTTTTCTACATTGACGGCCTCTAATGGTACGTACAGAACCTCATTTAGCTGGTCGGCGATGATGGTATTACTGGAAGTCATGGACGGTCTGAGCATGGGATCACTCTCGTTGACGATTACCATTACTTCAAAAACTTTTGCATCTGAATTTGGCCGTTGTTGCCCCACATTGGCCACTTTGGTCACTTCTCCGGTATATTTTTTATCTGGAAAGGCGTCCATTCCCAGTTCCACTTTTTGCCCCACTTTTACCCTGCGGATGTCTACTTCATTGACGTAGGTAATGCTCTGCATGGTCGTCAGGTCCGGGAGTGTGGCGACAACGGGATTCCAGGAACTTATCTGAGAACCTTCTTTCACTTTACTACCCCGATAATCGACATAAATCACCATCCCATCCTGGGGAGCCGTTACGACAAATTTATCCAAAACCTCCACCATTTGATTTACTTCCAACTCATCCTCCCGGAGTTTGGCGGCGATTTCCATCATTCTGGCTTTTTCCTGAAGACTCTTGATTCGGTAGCGTTCCCTGGCTTGATCAAGCTCTCTTTTGGCTTTTTCTACGTTGTACTCGTTTTGTTTAATAATCGCAGGCGGCTCAAACTGAGACTGCTCCAATATCAATTCCTGTTCCTGTACAATGTACTCCTGATTGAGGATATTGTCTCGCTCGACCCGAAGATTCAAGGAGGTATCCAATTGAATCTGTTCGTATTGTGCCCGGGTTTGCTCCAGATCCAGCCTTCTGTCCTCCAGACGGCCAAACAATTCTGTCTTGTCGATGGAACAAATAAAATCTCCCTTCTTTACGACCGTGCCTTCGTCCACCATTTTGTCAATGGTAAAATTGCCAATTCTAAATCGACGCGCTTCCGCGGGACCAAAGACTTGTACCGATCGCAACGCCTCCAACTCCCCAGAGGTAGTAATTTCTACCCGAAACTCCCCCTTCCTGACGGTAGCCAGTATATCGTTCTCCACACCCGCACTTCCAGAGGCAAAAAAGTAATACAGCGCACCGATAACAATTACACTTCCAATGGCTACGTAAATTAAATTCTTTTTCATTTTCCTGTTATTTACTGGTTCAAAGGTAACTTTTTCGTCAATTAAGTCCTTCCCAATGAGCATTTTATTTGTCCATTGACATAAAAACGTAATTTCAAATCTAATTATTTCGTTTTTTTTTTAACCGCCGGTATATCGGGAAAAGCCGTTTCCTTAAATTTCAGCGAAACGTATGCCATTTGCAGTGATTCGCTATATTTGTCGCATGAAAGCAGTGATAAGTTGGACGATCCGATACATTCCACGGAAATACCTACAGCTTTTCAGCCATTTTTTCTTACGATTGGCTGCGGTGTTTTACCGCGGAAATACCGTCCAATGCACCATATGCGAACGGAGTTTTCGGAAATTTTTGCCCTACGGAAGAGTAGGTAGAGACAATGCGCTCTGTCCAAACTGCCTGGGCCTGGAGCGGCACCGGCTCATGTGGCTGTTTCTCAAACAGAAAACCGATTTTTTCAAGAGACCCCTAAAAGTGCTGCATATCGCCCCGGAATTGTGCTTTTTAGATCGATTTGAAGCGATGGATAACCTGGAGTACATCACCGGGGATCTGGAATCTCCCCTTGCAAAAATAAAAATGGACATCCACCAGATCCCTTTCCCCGACGATACCTTCGACGTGGTGTTTTCCAACCACGTGCTGGAGCACGTCGAAAACGATATCGAAGCGTGTAAAGAAATTAATCGGGTGCTAAAACCAGGCGGATGGGGAATTGTACAGTCGCCCGTCTACAACATGGAACAGACCATCGAAGACCCTTCCATTCAAGACCCTGTAGAACGAGAGCGGATTTTCGGCCAACGAGACCATGTGCGGAAATACGGCACCGACTACGCCAAACGACTAAGCAGATCGGGACTAAGAGTAACGGAAATCCCGTTTGTTCATGGATTGGCTCCTTCCCTTATTAAAAAGCACGCACTTCCAGAAAAGGAACCCATTTATTTTTGTCAAAAAAACGAATCGGGACCCGCACGGCAGTAACGCCCGGGGCTCCCGACCGAGAGGCTTCCTACGCCAGTTTTTCCAATAAAATCGCTACAATCCGGCTAGCCGTTTTTCCATCCCACATCTCAGGTATTTGTCCCACTTTCCAGTTTCCGGAAAACAACTTTTCCATAGCCGGAGGGATCGCTTTGGGGTCCGTACCCAACAATTCGTTTGTTCCCTGGGTGATGGTCTCGGGTCTTTCGGTATTATCCCTCAGGGTCATACAGGGTATTCCCATGACGGTGGTTTCCTCGGTGATCCCTCCGGAATCGGTTACCACGGCTTTGGCTTTTTCTACCAAATAATTGAATTCCAGGTACCCCAAGGGATCGACCATGTGTAGCCTGTCGTGACTTATTCCTATATTTTGAAGCATTTTCTTCGTCCTGGGATGGACTGGAAATACCAAGGGTAGATCCAACGTATGGTCTACAATTTTTTGAATCAGTTCTTTTAACTTTTCCTCCTGATCTACATTTGCCGGCCGGTGCAGGGTCATCACCAAAAATTTGCCTTTTTCCAAGTTGAGCCTGTCCCATACCTCGGGTTTCTGAAACCGTGACCGGTGTTTTAGCAAGGTATCTATCATGGTGTTCCCTACGTAAAATATCCGGTCTTCTCCCACTCCGGCATTTTTTAAATTCGTGTTCGCTACCTCAGAAGTGGTGAAAAAGTAGTTAGTAATGCTATCCGTAACCATGCGGTTGATCTCTTCCGGCATGGACCAGTCATCGGAGCGAATGCCAGCTTCCACATGGGCCACTTTTACATGGAGTTTCTGCGCCGTGATGGCACAGGCCATGGTAGATGTCACGTCGCCCACCACTAAACAAAGATCCGGCTTGTTGGTTTCCAGCAACAATTTTTCGTAGCCGATCATAATGGCTGCTGTTTGTTCGGCCTGGCTACCGCCACCGGCTCCCAGATTCACATCCGGTTCCGGAATACCAAGCTGCTCAAAAAAACTACCCGACATGTTTTTATCGTAATGCTGACCGGTATGAATCAGCCGAAAAGCAATGGGGTTACCCGCATTGGACGCCGCCAGAATTGCGTCAATAATTGGGGAAATTTTCATAAAATTGGGCCTTGCGCCCGCAATCAAATCTATGTATATCATGAATCAAAAATTTAATTTGCCAAGTTTACCAAATTAAATGGATACTTGGGGAATACTAAGTGGAGAAAGGTTTGAAATTATTCGGTTTTTGTGTACCCCCTACCTAAATTCCGGGACCTTGCGGTGGTTGGTACCTTGTTCGAAAGCGTAGGCGATCTCCAGTAAAGCAGGTTCCGACCAGGCGGTTCCGAAAATGGAAATGCCAACCGGCAAGCCCTCCACAAATCCCATGGGTAGGGAAATGTTGGGGTAGCCGGCGTGTGCTGCCGGGGAGGAGCTCCCCAATTGAAACGAATCGCCATTGACGGGGTCGGTCTTCCAGGCAGGGCTTCCGGTGGGCGCGACGATGGCATGTAGCTGGTTTTCCTCCAGGACCTTATCGATGCCCTCTGCCCGGCTCATTCGAAGCATGGAAGCCAACGCTTCCTGGTACGCCGTTTCCTCCAGCCCGCCTTTTTGCTGCGCCTGTTCCAGATAAAACTGGTTGTAATGCCGCAGTTCAATGCTATCTCGCTCGTTAAAGGCAATCAACTCCTCCAGGTTCCTAATGGGGGCATCCGCACCCAGCGATTCAAAATAGGCATTCAAGCCTTGCTTGTATTCGTACAGCATTACCTGCAGGGAATGAGCGCCGGTACCCGCAGGTTCAACCTGATCGATGGGTATAATTTCCGCACCTTGACTTTCCATGTAGGCGATTGCCGCCTCCATCAAGCGGTCCACCTTGAAATTTCTTCCGGAAGGTCCTTTGAACCAACCAATCCGCTTCCCCTTCAACCCGTCCTTTTTCAGAAATTGAACATAATCGACCTGGTAATTTCCCGCACTGGCCAGGGTTTTTGCGTCTTCCGGATCAACGCCTACCAGGCTTTCCAGCGCTATCGCTGCATCCTTTACCGTTCTTGCCATGGGGCCAGGGGTATCCTGGGTATCGGAAATGGGTATGACACCCGATCGGCTCACCAATCCTACTGTGGGTTTGATACCCACAATTCCATTTGCATGGGCAGGACAAACGATGGATCCGTTGGTTTCCGTACCGATGGCCAGTACACTCAAATTGGCAGATACGGCGACCGCCGATCCGGAACTGGACCCACAGGGGTTTCTATCCAGCTGGTAGGGGTTTTTGGTCTGCCCACCCATTCCGCTCCACCCGCTGCTGGATAGTTCTCCCCGAAAATTAGCCCATTCGCTTAAATTGGCCTTTCCCAAAATCACCGCCCCCGATTCCCGTAGCTTTTTAGCCACAAAACTGTCTTTCGTTGGCCTGGAGCCGGCCAGTGCCCGGGAACCAGCCGTGGTCGCCATGGCATCGTGGGTGTCCAGGTTGTCTTTCAGCAGTACCGGGATCCCAAACATGGGGCCTACCGGACTTCCCGATGCCCGCAGCAGGTCCAGGGAGTCTGCCAGTTTCAGGGCATCCGGATTGACCTGCAACACTGCATTCAATTCCGGACCGGATTGGTCCAGGGCTTCAATTCTGTCCAGGTACGCTTCCACTACTTCTCTTACCGTCACCGTTTCAGCTGCATAGGCCTCCCGGAAATCGTCAATTTGCCACTCTTCGTAGGGAAACGCGCCGACTGAATTGTCGGGGTTATCGGAAACATCGCAAGATGTGCCTGGGAAAAGAACCCACAGCAGCATGAAATTTCGTAGGGTAGTGCCTGGTATCGGTATGCGCATGGCGTTAATGGTTTGCTTGTTTACGTTTGGTGCCCAGGGCGCGAATCAAGGCCGATTTGCCTTGGTGAAAGCTTCCTTCCTCCAGGTTTTCAGTCAGCGCTTCCAATTGTTCCCATTCAAAATCAGGGAAGTCGCTGCGCAGGATATCCAGCGAGAAAAGCATACTTTCGTCTTTGGGACCACCGGCTTGGGGATTCGCGCGGCTCAACTCCAGGTGCTCCTTTCGAAAGCCCTCTATCAGCAATTTCCCGCCCGGCTTTACAAAAGCTGCGAGTTTGCGGTGGTAAGTAGCACGTACAGCTTCCGGGAAATGGGCAAAAAACAATCCCATTAGATCAAAGGAATCCGCCTCGTACCGAACGTCATTTGTATCACAGACCTCATAGTGAATAGCTACCCGATTTTTTTTTGCCAGCCGATCCGCTTTCTTTTTTCCCTCTTCGCTATAGTCAAAGGCCCAAACCTCCCAGCCGAGACTAGCCGCAAAGACGGCATTCCTGCCCTCCCCTTCTGCCGGCAGCAGCAGCTTTCCTGGGCTAAGAGAAGTAATTTTCGATGCAAAAAATGCATTGGGTTTCTCCCCGTAGACGTAATCGGCAGATTTGTACCTTTCGTTCCAAAATGCTTTCATGGTTCCTTTCTTGTTGGCTTCAATTTCATAACTTCGAGTGTGCGGTGGTAATTGCCTTCGATAACTATCCTTAAAACTCAAAAGTTACCAATAAAAATGGAAAAGTATGTGATTCTTGTCCTATTCCTCCTACTTTCGATCTGCCCTAAGGGTACGGGTCAGGAAGATCCCTTTCTTCGTGATTTTTTGGTGCGCTGGGACCAATCCAAAGCCTACCTGCTTGCTGTGGCGGAAGCGATGCCCGAAGCGCATTATTTTCAGGCCCCTTTTGACGAGGGGAAAAGTTTTGCCGAGCAACTCATGCACATGGCCGTCGTCATGGACTGGCATGCTTTCAGCAAATTTGGCGGCAGCGAAGCGCCAATCCGCTGGGAGGATTTTCAGGTAACGGGTAAAAACAAGGCACAACTGATTCAGGAAACGGCTCGGGAATTTGATCGGGCGAAAGAGCTAATCAAGGAGTTCGATCCGGACAAATTGGATGAAACAACTTCCTATGCCGCATTTAGCCGAACCAGACGGCAATTTCTTTTGCTGCTTGCCGATCACGTCACCCACCACCGCGCCCAACTGATCGTTTATCTCAGGCTGCATCACATCGCGCCGCCAAACTACATCAATTTCCAATGACGGTAAGGGATCGCTTTTCCGATTTGTCCAAACCCAATTCGCTGCTTTTGTAATTCACGATGACCGAATAGGTCCCATCCATCGCCTCCCTGCCATTCACCAAACCGTCCCAGGTACAGCCGGGACTTGCCTGTCCGCCGCTGTTTTCTTCGCAATAAAAAATCAACTCTCCGGTACGCGTGTAGATAAATACTTCCATGTAATCGATTTCCGGAGCAGCAAAAACTTTGAATTGCCGCTCCGAATCGCCCGGCACCAGGGCATTTGGATAGCGGATAAGGATCACACAGTCTTCCTCTACCCGAAATTCATACTCCTGAGGGCATCCGGCTTCATCTACCACTTCCAGCGTGTACGCTCCGGGCGCCTGTGGCACATAGCTGTTCGATTCGCTCAGCAAACTGTCTTCCAGGTACCATTGGTAGCTCTCAAACGTACCTGGGTTTAACGTCGGTCGCCTGTTTTCTGCACTGCAGATGGAGTAGGAGTCGACCAAATCAATCGCTGCGGGTACATTTTCCACTACCTCGTATACCGCCCCAAATAGCCTGCAGTTAATTTCGTTGCGCAATACCACTTCATACGTCCCGGGCTCTTCCACTTCGA
Source organism: Cyclobacterium xiamenense (assembly GCF_009467825.1). Classification (GTDB taxonomy): domain Bacteria; phylum Bacteroidota; class Bacteroidia; order Cytophagales; family Cyclobacteriaceae; genus Cyclobacterium; species Cyclobacterium xiamenense. Next base: position 16,638 of record NZ_WIOK01000033.1, read on the forward strand.
TTTCCAATTGGTCGTCGAAATCAAAAAGCCAGGTATTGTCCCCAGCTTCCTCGACTTTGTACCACTCGACTTTCGCAACCGCTGAACCGCTTACCTCGGCCTGTACGATCGCAATCGACCCCGCTCCACAAATCGGTGTACCCGTTACAGATGCCTGCGCATCGTTTTCCGGAATGGTGACCTCGAATTGCACCGGCGTAACCGGGCAGGCACTGCTTCCTCTTGGCTGCACCTCCAGCAGGAAATTCCCCGTAGAAGGAGGAAAAAACTCTACTTCTCTCCCCAGTATGGTCCGGTCTTCCCGCATCCACCGGATGATGTATTGATTGGGGTTTTCACCAAAAAGTTCAACGCCAAAAATCTGATTTCCAAAGCAGTTGATGGTCCGCTGCGTATAGTCGTATTCCACGGGTTCGTTTACCAATACCTCAATGCTCCGGGTCCTGGGACACAAGACCACACCGGGATCTGCGGGGCTCCCTGTAAGGCGGTACGTACCCGTCTGATCAAGCAAAAACCCACCCCCTGCCGGAGCAATTTCGGTACCATCGGGAGCCACCATGCGGAATTGCAGGGATTGGCCGGATTCGGGAACCAGGGTGTATTCCTGGCAAACGGTGAGGCTGGCCGGAACGGAAAAATTAACTTGCTGCGCACCGGTCATTTGGTAGGTTTGTGATTGGGTCGAGCTACAATCGCTTTCATCGCTTACACTCACCGTATACGTTCCCGTGGGCACGTCTACCTCCACCTGGGCCTGGTTCTGAAAATTCCCCTGAAAAAGTTGGCCATTCGCCCCAGCTATTCGATAGGATCCCGACACCGATAATCCCTTAAAATCCAGCGTCAACACGCCTCGTTGCACGCCGGAAGCGGTACAAACGGAGGGCGTAGACCTTACCTCAAAGTCGATCCCCTCGTCCGGGTTTTCGTTTTCGATGCTGACGGACCGGCTAATCTCGCAGTCGCCCACCCTGCCGGTCACCGTGTATACACCCGGCTCCAGGCCTGTAATGGTACGGATCTCTCCCTGGGCGATCTGATTGATCGTGATTTCCTGCTTGCCTGAAATTCGCACGGAATTCAGCAGGGTAATTGCCTGAATCTCAAACATACCGGTCGCCGACGCGCAACTTTCGGCGTCGCTCCGTTTGGTAAGGGTAAACTCCGGCGCTTCGCGAACCTCCAGGTCAAACGATTGCTCCACATTGCACCCGGGTCTATCCGGATCCTCCACGGTAAAAAAAACGGTATAGCCGCCCAATCCCTCGAGCGCATCGGTGTCCAGGGCCAGTTCGAATGCATTTTCAATAAATGTTCGTTCGGTAGCCCCGTCTTTTTGGTAAAACCAGGATGCCAGGTAGGGAGCATCCGGGCGGTAAGTCACGGTGCTACCCAGGCAGGCCACCGTGGACGACGCCTGCACCGAAACCGATATGGACGGTCCGACAAAGGTAGTGGCCACCGCTTCACAGGCAACTGAACTTACTTTTGCATAGTACCTTCCAGGCTCTGTCGCAACGTAGGTATTTCCGGTTCCCAAAACCGTATTTGCGGGATTGAGCCATTCGATCGTATACCGCCCACTGCCGGCATCCACGGGATCCAATGCCTGCAAGGTGACCGGATCACTTCCACAAAACACCACATCGGTGGGCAAGACAAAAGATGGGCCCCGCTCTACGGTCACGCTTTGCGATGCCTGGTAATAGTTCTGGTCCGCTCCCCGAATCACGCGTAAACTGACCGTAAACACGCCGGTTGCAGTGAAGGGAAACGAAATGTCCTGCGCAGCAGCTCCCCCGGATTCATAAAAAATCTCAAAACCGCTGGCATCGGTAATGCTCCAGATATACCGGTCCGTGCCCGGGTCCCCTCCTGCGGAAAAGTCTGCGTACGCAAATCCTCCATTTAAACAAACCCCCTCCGGACCTTGTAATTGGGGTTCATTGAAAAAGTCTTCTACCCGGTGGCTGTCGGCCGAAAAAGCGGTGAGCAACACGAGCAGAAATGGCAAAACAGAAACTACTTGACGAGCCGACACCTGCAATTAGTATACATGATGAATTAATACGTTTCGTTACATTACCAAAGACCCTGGCAAAAAGGATACCAAGTCATGCACCGGTAGGAATCAACCTGAACGGCCGGGAATTTATTCCGGGAGGTCACCGAATAAAAACCCATTCCTCAGCGGTACTTTTGTTTTCAGCATATTCATATCCTCCCTGAGTAAAGGTTTTTAGTTGCTCAGGATCGGTTAGCTTATTTCTGATGATAAAATCCGTCATCATTCCCCTTGCTTGCTTCGAGAAAATCCCGATGTTTTTATACGCTCCGTTTTTGTATTCGTGAAATATCGGATGGATGACGGTCGATTGCAAGGCCTTTACCGCCACGGCTTTGAAATATTCTTTTGACGCCAGATTGATGATGGGCGCTCCCCCTGCTGCTTCATTCAATGCCGCTGCAATTTTTTCTCCCCAAAACCCGTACAGGTTTTTGATTTTCTTATTTTTCAGGCTGATACCCATCTCCAGGCGATACGGCTGGATAAGGTCCATGGGACGCAGCAATCCATACAGCCCCGAAAGTATGCGTAAATGGTCCTGAGCAAATGCAAAATCGGCGGCTGAAAACGATTCCACATCAATATGCATGTAGACATCACCCTTAAAGGCAAGCAAGGCCTGTTTGGCATTTTCCCGGGTGTAGGCGTCCGCAAACTGCCGGTAACGCGCTTCGTTGAGCTCGGCAAGGTTTTCACTGATTCCCATGAGTTGCTGCAGGGACTTGCTGGATTTTTTCTTCATAATCCCTACCAGTTCTTTCGTCTCCTTCTGAAACTGGGGCTGCGATGCCAGCGGCACCTCCGTCGTACTGTAGTCCAATGTCTTGGCCGGTGAAATTACTACTATCATGTGTCAATCAATTACTACTATTGCGTTTCGTATTGTTTTTTGAATTTGTTGCTCCTCATTGGTAAACTTCACAACGACAGGATATGTTCCTACGGGCACTTTTGTTCCGTTCACAATCCCATCCCACCTGCACACCGAAACATTTTCGGATACATTTGCTTCCTCGCAAAAATACACCAATTCACCCCATCGATTGTAAATATACACCATTAGTGTGTCAATTTCCCCCTGCGTATAGATCAAAAAGTCGCGCGACGGATCCCCTGGTCGCATGGCATTCGGAAAGCGGATATCGACCTCACATATTTCGTTGACGATAAAGGCGACCTCAAACGCACAGCCTGCCTCGTCCTGAACCCGTAATTCATAGGCTCCCTCTGTCTCCGGCACAAACGTCGCGTCCTCGCTTACCACTACGCCTTCCCGGTACCATTCGTAGCTCGCCCAATTGCCCGCATTCAGTGAAACCAGCTCGTTGGTAGCCCGACAGATCTCGTAAATATCTTCCAACTGCGGCGGGCTGGCATCGGAAAAAGGGATATCGATGGTTTCGGATCCCAAAATACATCCCGCGGCATTTAACAACCTAATTTCATACGTTCCAGGTTGATCTACCTGCAATACCGAATCGGAAGCCCCTGCAAGCAGGTTGCTTCCAGCGCCCACCAGGTGATACCATTCGATCGTTTCAACCTGGGAAAAATCTGCCTCGGCTAAGATTTCGGTTTCCGTAACGCCGCCACAAAGACCCGGGCTACTCAAGCTGACTTCTACATCCGTTCCCGTTTCGATGCGGTACACCTCCGGGTCCGGCACCACACATCCTCCAATGTCCGATATTTCTACCAGGTATTCTCCCTGAGGTAGATTTACCACAATACTGTCCTGATTGCTGAAGTCAGCCTCAACCAATTCGCCACTACCCAAATTTAACAAGCTATACCTACCCGAAGCTGCTCCTTGAGAAAAGGAAATGACGATAGCCCCCTCTTCGAAACCCTCCCCAACGCAGGTTTCTGGCTCCACGCGTATGGAATACAACACATCGGCCGGAGGTGTGGCATTTTCAACCACCGCCACCTGCGACTGTGGACAGGATCCGGAATACCCCGTAAAGGTGTACCTCCCCGGAGCCAGCCCGTCGAGAACCACTTCTTCTCCGGGCTGCAAATCGAAAAAAACCGCGCCGGTGGGTTCGACCAACAGACTGTCCAGTCCGGAACCGGCATCCAACTGAATGGATCCATCGCCGATTTCACAACTTTGCGAAGGAGATACCGCCAGAAGGGTAAAATCCGGGAGAGCGTTTACCGTCAAGGGAATGGTTCGCTCCACCGTACAGGTACTATCCAGGGGATCCTGGGTTTGAAACAACAACTCAAATACGCCCGGCCCATCCAATTCACCGGTGTTTAACTCCAACACCTGGGTTTCGCCCAGAATGGCGTAGGTCCCGTCGGGGCTGGCACGGATCGACCACAGGCCGGAAACCGGGGTGTCCGGGTTAAAGCTTACCATCTCTCCAAAACAGACCTCGTCGGCCGACTGCTCCAATTCGAATTCAAAGGGAGGTCCCACAAATACATCCTGACTCACCGGACAACTTTCAAACAATGCTTCGTCGCCCCCCTCCGGAAGCGCATAGGCCACCGTTACCGTATAGATACTCTCCTCCGTCACCTCCAATTCATTGGTGTTTCCGACGATCTCTCCAGCAGCATTCTCCCATACAAATTCGTACTCACCGAGTCGGGGATCTTCCGGGTCTACGGCAACCAGCGTCACGGAGGCACCGCACAAAGAAACATCTGAAGGCAGGATGATTTCGGGCGAGGCGATGACTTCTACCTCCATGGAAAATACTTCTTCCCAGGGGGTTCCGCATCGATCCACTTCCAACTGTACCGTAAATACGCCCACCGTATCAAACGCGTATTCCAGATCCTGGAAATCCTCGCCACCATTGAGAAATTCATCGACCACTTCTCCCTCTTCGTTGAAAATCGTCCAATTATAGGTGTCAATATCGGGTTCTCCTCCACCCTCAAACAAACCCACGGCCCCCTCTTCGTCGGACAGGCAAAGCCGATCCGGACCATTCAGACTTGGCTCGGGAATACTGCTGCCGGAATTTTGTACGAATGCAGGCAGCCCGAGATTGGTGGTCCCTGGCATGGGTTCTACAGCATCCTGATTAAACGTGGAGGGGTTGCAGCCCGACCCGATTTGAATCTGCCCAATTTGATTGGATCCCACCACGGCCACGTACACCTGCCCATCGGGGCCGATTTGTACCGCTCCCAGGTCCAATCCTGCCGTCCCGGAAACCGCGGCCCGGCTGTCCAGGATGCATTGTTCGATAGCTTCCTGCTCCGTGGCGGATTCAAAACATTCGGGACAGGTGGTTGTTACCGGATTTTCCGGGTCGGTTTCATCCGTTTCTTCTGCTGCCTGAATAAAAAATTCCTCCACTCCGGGACCTCCGTTTCGGTAGGAAACAAACAGGCGGGTAGCGTCTGAGGATAATTCCAACCCGTACACCTCCCCTTCACTGCCCAAATCAAGCGTAGCGTAGGATGTCATCTCCCCCGTGCTTTGATCAAAATCGAATAGTTCCACCCAATTCGTACCGCCTTCGGTATAGGCAACGGCCACTTTACTCCCATCCGAAGAAAACTTCAAGGTACCAATGCCATCACCGAAATCATGTTCTCCTCCAACCGAGTTGAATACCGGCTGCCCGATCCCTTCTGAGGAAACGGGATACAAACGGAATGCATCGGTGCCTCGTTCGTGAAAAGCAACCCAGGTGGTGTCTCCGGAGTTAAACGCCGCGGAATGCTCGGTGCCCGGGCTAAACAAAAAATTATCCTTGCTGATGACATTACCAATCCCATCCGGATTGTCTCCTTTGATATCTACGAGAGAAAATTTCACTTCGTTTTCACCTCCGGCACCCTGCTGGGTGGTAAACAGGTAGTACAAGGTTTCGTCGGACGCTACCGGGATGGCCAAAACACTTCCCGTCGAAAGGTTGTCTCCGCCAATATTTTCCCCGTTCTGCATGGGATTGCCATTCAGGTCCCAGACGGTTTGTCCATCGGTATAAAACAACACCTGACCGGCCTGATCGGAAACCGTCGTCACCCCCGCTGGAATGTTTTGCGGATGGGGGGATTCAATGGGTCTCGGGGTAGGCGCGTCCGGATCGTCCGGGTCGGGGTTAAAGTCCAGCCCTGCTCCATCGCCAAAATACCAGATGTTATTGGTCTGATCCTGCACGTCCCACATGTTGACCCGTATGCTGGCATAGGCATAGCAGGAGGAACCCTGTTCACGGACCAAGACCCAATAAAACCCAGGGCGACAAATTTCGTTTGGCGCCTCTGGACCCCAGCGTTCTTCCCGCTTATTGGACCAAAAATACTCTAGGTTTTGCTGCCCCTGTCCCTGACCGCCTCCCGGCTGTTGGCCCAGACCTGGTATGCCACCACCGGGTTGTTGGCCCAATCCCGGTATGCCGCCCAGACCGCCGCCGGGCTGCTGCCCAAAACCGGGCTGCCCTCCCGGCTGCCCGCCGCCCTGGCCGCCCTCTTCTCCGCTTTGGGCCTGCACCAGCGGCATCAGATCCAGGCAGGAGGGATCACAAAGCGTGGTATCAGACGGGCTGAACTGGACCGTCAAATTATTCTCCGTAAATGTGATACTCCTTTTTACTTTGCTGGTTTCGCCATTGGGATAGGTCACGGTGAGGTTTACCGTCACCTGCTGCTCAGAGGTAGCATCCTGGGGCAGTAGTAGGTGCTCCGCACTCAGATCCATTTCGATCTCGTTCCCTTCTTCATCGGTCAGTGGCGGGAGTATTTCCCACTCAAAACTCACCGGCTGGTAGTTCTGCGGCGTAATGGTACTGGTGAGTTGAAGCGGATTGTTCATGCAGGGCATTTCCGGTTCCCAGGTGAAATACGCCGTGGGATCAAGGTCCACGTTTGGCGCAAACTGGGGAAATTCAGTCCCGCAAAAATCCGTTCCGCCAAAAGGCAATTCTTCAATGACCACCGCTGCCTGGGACCATTCGTCCGGATTGGTCACCCTGCCCACATATTGAGGGCCGCCTTCCACCTCTTCGTAAATGTAATAGAGCTGCCCGTCCGGACCGTTTTTCAGGGAATAAATCCGATGTATTTCATTGGTGAGCGAAAGACTCACCGGTTCGTCGCCGGGTATCTGAGAGGGGTCCAATTCCGGATCTGCATCTTCCGGATCGCCCAGAAAGTACCGAATCAATTCATCGCCCCGGGAAACGTATAAAAAATTCCCATCGGGGGATACCGTGAGGCCTTCGATGGTTTCCGCTCCTCCGGTATCCGGTACCGTAGCGGGGGTTCCGAATAGCCCGGTCGAGGTATCGAAGGGTACAGTAATAATATCCGCGCCTGCCGTTTCGGGAATCAGGTACAGGATTCCAGACGATTCGTCATAAACGATGGTATGCGGGTCCTCATCCAAAGCAACCGCTCCCGTTTCGGTAAACTGCCCGGCCATCGCTTCCAGCCTTCTGGAAACCACTTGTCCGTTTTCGATACTTAGGAGAAAGTTGGATGACACGCCGGATTTCACCACCAAAATCGGCCCCTCAGCGGCACCAATGCTCCCGCCGGCAGCTACTGCACCGGCTGGCGGCTGATTCGCCGGGGCTCCGCCCGGATCGTTCATATCTACCCGGCTGTACTCCAATTCCCCTGCCGGGCTGATGTAGAAAATATAAAACTCCCTGGAACCACCGGGCTGGGGATCGTAGTCCAGGGAAGCGATGGCTACCGATTGCCTGCCTGTTTCCACGCCTCCCAACTCCCCAACTACCCCCTGCATGGCCTCATTAAGGTAATTATAAACCAGCGCGCCATCCGTATAAAAGAGTATCTCCCCGGTAATCGGATCAATGGCCATGGCTGAATTGGCGCTGCCCAGGGTGATCGATCCGGGAAGGGTAGCTACCTGTGCCCGTTGGTCCTTTCCGAAAGAGAGGTAGTTATTTTCCCCTCCTTCACAATAACCAAATATCCATTCATTTTCGTTGAAACCTTGAGAATACCCCAAAAAAGGCGTGTAAAGACCAATAAATAAAAATATTGCTTTAAAAATAAAATCATTTATGGTGTTTAAATAGTTAGATTTCATAATTTACACGCTGCTTTATATACACTGGAAAGCAGCAAAACGTTTATAAACTGTCTGGTATCCAATAAACGAATAAATCTTTGTTTCAGTCACAAATAAATTCAGTTTTTTTAACCCTGTCCGCCATGTGCCTTGCGAGCACTTGCTTCGGTCAGGATCCGCAATACAGTCAATATTACGCGGCACCGCTTTATTTGAACCCTGCCTTTGCAGGGTCTGAACTGGCAACCCGGGTAGGTGTAAACTACCGAAATCAATGGCCCGGATTGGATGCCACATTTTCGACGTTTTCTGCCTATGGGGACACCTTTTTAGAAGAATACAATACCGGCGTTGGCTTTTTGGTAACCAACGACACCGAAGGGGCGGCAGGCCTGCAGTCCACCCACGTTTCCGGAATGCTTTCCTACGAACTCAAACTCGCCGATAACCTCTACGTACGGCCCGGGTTCCAGGCAAGTTACATGCGCCGGGATATTGGGTTTTACGAAAACCTGGTTTTTGCGAACCAAATCAACCCCACGGATCCCTTTGGACCCTTGTTGCCGGGCAACGACCTGCAGGGATTTGGCGAGCCCGTAAACCTGCTTTCTCTGTCTTTTGGCGGGCTGGTTTTCACGGAAGACTTTTGGTTTGGCTTATCCACCCATCACGTAAACCAACCCAATCAAAGTTTTATTGAAGAGGGAATCAGCAGGCTTCCCATCAAATATTCGATTCATACGGGCTACCGGATTTCTCTGGGAAGAGGTGCTCCAAAACGGGATTTTACCCATACCTACCGCCAACGGTATTTTACGCCTACCATCAATTACAAACGACAGGGACCTTTTGAACAATTGGATGTAGGCGCTTACGTATACCTCGAACCCATCGTATTCGGACTCTGGTACCGGGGACTTCCCTACAAACCGGTAGAAAACCAAAGCAATCGGGACGCCCTGGTGCTCATGGCGGGTTTTAACCTGCCTTCTGGGTTAAACATCGGCTATAGTTTTGACTATACCGTTTCTCAGTTAGGAATTCAGTCCGGAGGAGCGCACGAAATCAGTATTTCCTATATTTTCCCTCCCAGCAATCCCGGAGCTCCACGAAAGCGAGACACCATTTTACCTTGTCCCAAATTTTGATACGCGCGTAGCATGGATCAGGAACTCATCAAGTACTTCCTTTTGGGGGTCGTAAGCCTCTCCTTTATTTTCGAAAAATCGGTCAATTTTCTTAACGCCACCCGAAAAACCGGCCGCATTCCGGCTACACTTGATCAATACCTGGAAGAAGGTAAGTTACAGGAAAGTAAACGCTACCAGCAAACAAACTATTACTTCGGCCTGATTTCCGGCAGTTTCACCTTTGTCATTACCCTGCTCTTTATTGGTTTCGGTTTTTTCGGATGGCTGGATGAATGGCTGCGTCAATTTGGGTTCGCTCCCCTGGCCTTGTCCGTGGTTTATTTTGGCGTTTTGTTTATTGGGTCGGATTTGCTCTCCCTTCCGTTCGACTACTACCACACGTTCAAAATCGAAGCAGACTATGGGTTCAATAATTCCACAGTCCGGACCTTTTTTGCCGATAAAATCAAGGGTTACCTCCTGTCCATACCGGTTGGCGGGGGCTTGCTTCTGGTGCTACTCTGGTTGATCCTGGAAATCGGAAGCGATTTCTGGTGGATATTCTGGATGATTTCGGCCCTGTTTATCGTTTTGGTCAATCAATTTTATTCCGGACTGATCCTTCCCTTGTTCAACAAACTGACTCCGCTCGAAGCGGGAGAACTGAAACATACCATTTTGGGCTATGCCCAATCGGTGGGCTTTTCCCTGGAAAATGTGTTTATCATGGACGGTAGTAAACGTTCCACGAAAGCCAACGCCTTCTTTTCGGGCTTTGGGAAACGCAAAAAGGTGGTCCTATACGATACCTTGCTGGAACAGCATACCCCGGATGAGGTTGTAGCCGTTTTGGCACACGAAATCGGCCACTACAAAAAAGGACACATAACCCTGGGCGTAATGACAGGGATCCTGCAAACAGGAATTATTCTTTACATCCTTTCGCTTTTTGTCTTTAACAAACAGATCAGCTTAGCCTTGGGTGGCGATCAATTGTCCATACACCTGAATATCATTGGTTTTACCATGCTTTTCTCCCCCATTTCGCTGATTCTGGGGATGGTCACCAACTATTTTAGCCGTAAACACGAATTTGAAGCCGATGCCTTTGCCAAAAGCACCTATTCCGGCAAACCACTCGCGGAGGCATTGAAGACCCTTTCCGTAAAAAACCTTTCGGATATCAACCCCCATCCGCTCTATGTTTTTGTGAATTACTCCCACCCTCCCTTACTCAGCCGATTAAAAAGATTGGAGTAACCGGCTTGTTTTTTTACCTCTAGCCCGTATCTTTAATTTGTGAAACAACCCCCTGAAAAAGGCCGACTGATACGCCATTTCTCCCTCTTTTCCCAGCGTAAATCGACTACCGCATGGGGTAAAGCAGGGTAAATGATCAGAGAGAATACGACGAAAACAGCCAAAACACAATGATACAAGACCCCCTTTCACAATTAGGCGTACACGCAGATTTACTCACCGACTCCGAAAAAGACTTTCTTCGTACTCAGGGATACCTCAACCTGGGCAAACTCCTTTCCGATGAAACCGTGGAAATCCTACGGAATAAAATCGAGGAATTGCTGCAGCAGGAAGGCGATCGGGCCGGGATAGAACTGGAAGAATCTCCGAATATCCGGCATCCCAAAGATCCCGGTTCCGTTCGTCTGGGTGACCTGGTGAACAAAGGGCCCGAATTTGATTGCTTCTACACCCAGCCCAAAGTACTTGCTACGATTTCCTTTGTTTTGGGAAATTCCTTCAAACTGTCTTCCCTTAATTTCCGGGCCGCCCTCCCAGGCGCCGGCTTGCAAAAACTGCACGCCGACTGGCCAGAAGCCGTGAAAAGTGCCGATTTTAAAGTCTGTAACTCCATCTGGCTACTGGATGATTTCCATGCAGAAAATGGTGCCACGCGGGTGGTGCCAGGAACGCACCTGAAATCCAAATTGCCTCAGGACGAAATGGAAAACCCCATGGATACACACCCGGACGAAATAGTTATCCAAGCGCCTGCGGGTTCGGTGGTGGTATTCAATTCCCATACCTGGCATGGCGGCACCACCAACCGTACTTCCGCACCTCGGCGAGCGATCCACAGCTATTTTTGTCGAAGGGACCAGGTGCAGCAAATCAACCAAGCTCAGTACTTCCGGGAAGCCACCCGAAACCGAATCAGCCCGGCGGCGCTGCAGCTGCTCGGAATTTCGGAACACTCATAAAAAATCAATGTCGGTATAGCTCGGGTACTTCATCAGGTATTGCAGTGCGGTTTCTACTTTGAAATTTTCAAAAAGCACTTTGTACAAATTTTCGGTGATGGGCGCCCGCATGCCGGTAGACTCCAGGTAGCGCTTGACCAACTTGACGGTATTGATGCCTTCGGCTACTTCTTCCATATCGGCAACAATATCGGGTAGCTTCTCCCCTGCTGCGAGACGGTAACCCAGCGTGTAGTTTCGGGATAAGGTGGAATTACAGGTAGTAACCAGGTCGCCGATCCCAGCCAGCCCCAAAAACGACTTGGTACAGCCACCCATGGCAGTGCCCAAATGGATCAGTTCGACCATGCCGCGTGAGACCAGCAAGCCTTTGGCATTGTCCCCCAAACCCAACCCGGACAAGGCACCCGCCGCAATGGCGATGATGTTTTTCAACACCCCGGAAAGCTCTACCCCTACGATATCGGAATTTCCGTACACTTGAAAATTATCCGAGCGAAGCAGGCGCTGCCCTTCCAGAACCACCTCTTCGTACCGGCTAGCCACCACGGTGGCGCCCGGCTGGTGCTCTAGCAGTTCCGTTGCCAGGTTGGGACCGGCCAGGCAGCCGATTCGTTCCACGACGGTTTCCTGTAGAATCACCTCACTCATGGTGCAAATATTTTCCCGCTTTAGTTGAGAGATGTTTTCCAGGTTTTTGCCTTCGGGCAGATTCAGCGACAAGCCCTTGGTGCCGTGGATTAAAAAATGGTAGGGATGAAGAAAAGGTGCAAACTGCACCATTACCTCCCGAAAAGCCGAGGAGGGTATCATCGGAAACATTACCTCGCAGGCCTCGCAAAGCAATTCCGGGTCTGTAGTGGCACGTATTTTACTCGCCAATTGCCGGTTTTTGACCCGGTGGGTTTTGTTAATGGCCTCCACTACCGCCTCGTCCCGGGCATACACCAAAACCTCGTTTTTCTCTGCCAGCAGATTCGCAATGGCTGCCCCAAAACTTCCTATACCAATTACACCTATGGGTCGGGTTTTAAATGATTTTGTCCAATTCATATCCATCCAGTCGGTTATGGTAATAGTACAATAAACTGATATCCTCGGTCACGACATGCCCCTGCTCGGTCCGGATCAGGGGCCTTTTTGCGTGGTACATCCCCACATTTTCCAGTCCGTGCCGGATGATCTCTTCCAGCGGCATTTCCAGGTGAGGAGCCATGTGTAATTTTCCCTCCGCCCGCAGTTGCCGGATCCCATCCAGAACTTCTCCACAGGCGTCTTTGAACGTTTCATACGACAGGTGAATGTCTTCCTCCGGAACCCGCAGCAGGCTAAACAAATCCAACTTGCTATTGGCCCGTTTGATTAGTCGAAATGCGGTAAATGCTACCAGGTGACTGCTAAACACCCGGTTGATTTTATGAAATTCCTCCACGATACGGGTGCCCAATTTCTTGGTGTATTCCTCCTCGCGCTGCAGGTCTACGGTCACCTTGCCATTGCTTACAAAATAATCCCTACAGTCGATCGGCCTGCCGTGCTGATCCCGGCTGTTGCCGTTTTCGTCCACGTAGTTGCCAAGAATATCCATGGCCCGCCCGATCGAAACGGAGATGTCCGAGCCCTTGGTAAAGAACTTAACCAGAAACTTTGATATTCGATACGAGGTAGAAAACTCATCCGATTCGCTGTAATACCGCTCCTGACCGGTATGGTTCAGGTAATCCCGTATCAATCCCGGCGCCTCCAGAACAAAATGGTAGTTAATGGTCACCGGCACGATAAAGACCTTTCCTGGGTTTTCAGTGTTGTTTTGAAAATTTGCCCGCTGGGCTTCGATGGCGGTGCTCAGCAAACCCAGTTTTAATTTCGATTCGATGTTTCCACTTCTGGAGCGTGTACCGCCCGGGAAAAACAAACTGTGACAGCCAAACTGGATGGCTTCCCTGGAATAGGTCTTTAACGTTTCCAGGTAGATCTGATTTTTCTTTCGCCGATCCACTTTGTAAGCGCCTAGGGCATTCATAAAGTAGGCAAAAATCTGGATGTTGAATAAATTGAGGCCTGCTCCGTAGATAAAGGGGGGAAGGCCAAGGGTACTGATGGTCCAGCCGATCAAAATGCTGTCCAGGTTGCTAAAATGGGTTGGCACCATCACAATGGTACCTTTCGATGCAAGGTCCCGCAACTGATCGGTCTCTCCAATAATCTGTATTTTGTCTTGCAGGCTGTATTGGTTACTAAAAATCGATTTAAACCCTTTTACCCGCGCGGTATTCAACAATCGCGAAAAACCAAAGGTGACAATCCTACGGGTCATCTTGTAATGGCTGTGCTTAAAATTACTGGCAATCTCCTCTGAATACCGCTGTGTAATGCCCGTTAAAATCGCCAGGTACCGCTCCTTTTTTTCGTCCTCGGTAAGTTTCTGGTCCACACCCACGGATAAAAGGGAGGATTTCACACCGGACCAAAAGGAAGCCTCGTCATCGGGATCCACCAGCCAGGGATTCTGCTTGATCCGCATTCGCTCCCGGTACAGGGTAAGTTCCAGTTCTTCCTTGAGTGCAGGCACCTGATTTCCGGTCAGGCTTTTGATTTTTTCACTGCTGGACGCTACTACTTGTTGAATGAACGCTTTTCTCCCCTTACTCAGCCTCACCACGGGCCATTCGTCTTTTTCCGGCAAAATAGGGTCGTATTGATGCTTGATGTAGTCGTCGGCCAAGGGAATGTCTTTTGTTTGCTCAAAGATAACCAAAAATAAAATTCATTAAACAGAATAATCATTTGGGCGGTTTTGTCAATGGTGGAATAGGTTGTAATATTGCACCATCCAAAACACAAATGAAGCAGGATTTACAGCAGATACAAGCCCCCATAGCCAGCGAAATGGCTGACTTTGAGAAAAAATTCCGCTCCTTCATGCAGAGTAAGGTCAAATTGCTTGACCACATCACCCAATACATCGTTCGGAGAAAAGGCAAACAAATGCGTCCGATGTTTGTCTTTCTGAGTTCAGGCCTGAGCGGTGGCATCACCGAAGCTTCCTATCGGGGCGCAGCATTGATTGAGCTGCTTCATACCGCCACCCTGGTGCACGATGACGTGGTCGATGATGCCAACTACCGCAGGGGATTTTTTTCGATCAATGCCCTCTGGAAAAACAAAATTGCCGTTTTGGTGGGGGATTACCTGCTATCCAGAGGCTTGCTGCTTAGCGTGGAAAACGATGATTTTGACCTGCTAAAAATCGTTTCCAATGCCGTTCGGGAAATGAGCGAAGGAGAGCTATTGCAAATCTCAAAAGCCCGTACGCTCAACATTACCGAAGAGGTCTACTATACCATCATCCGCCAAAAGACCGCCAGCCTGATCTCTTCCTGCTGTGCCGTCGGAGCCGCAACGGCCAATGCCACGGCGGAAACCATTGAAAAAATGAGGCTATTTGGTGAAAAAGTGGGGATGGCCTTCCAAATCAAAGACGACCTGTTTGACTACGGCGAAGACGTGGTCGGCAAACCGGTCGGTATAGACATCAAGGAAAAGAAGATGACCCTTCCACTGATCTATGCCCTCAATCAATCCTCCTGGGTGGAACGGAAAAAGATCATTTACAAAATCCGTAATGGCAGCGAAAACAAAAAAATAGTCACGGAGGTCATTGATTTTGTTAAAGCCTCGGGAGGATTGGAGTACTCCCAAAAAATCATGAACGACTTTTACCAGGAAGCGCTGGCCATTTTGGCAGATTTTCCCGAATCTCCCTACAAATCCTCCCTTTCATCCCTGGTGACTTACACCATCGCACGAAAAAAATAAGCAGCTTTCTATTTTTTTGTACATCCTTTGGGATTTTCTCCCACCTTCGTTTTATACGCCCTTTCCCGAATCGCAATTACCTTTATCCCATCAGCAAAAAAAAGGCTCTGAACGGGAAATCATCCCCCTTTGAACCCTTTTAACTACTGATTTATAACCGTTTGTACCTCAGGGATACCCGTATAATTTTTTACTAAAAATATTGTCTTTGTAGTTTGTTTTGGATACTTTTATAGCGATGTGGTAAAAAGTGGGGCAAAGTGGTATAAAGTGTTTGGCTATTTACTACTTTTGTATTCACGAATCAGGAAGTACAGACATGGCATCTTTCACCGGTGAATTTGAGTGTAAACTGGATGCCAAGGGCAGGTTGGTTTTACCTTCTAAGATGAAGGCATCCCTTCCTGAATCCTTGGGTCAGGAGATGATGCTGCGCAAAGGTCTGGAACCCTGCCTTGAGTTGATTCCCATGATGGAGGTCCGTAAAGACCACAGCAAACTGGCCAGTCTGGACGATACCGACGAGGAGGTACGGATTTTCAAACGGTCTTTTTTCCGGCGGGAATCGCCGGTGGAACTGGATAGTGCGGGAAGGTTTCTGCTTCCCAAAAACATGCTTCGCCATGCGCAGCTGGAGAAAGATGCCGTGCTCATCGGGATCGGGACCAAGATAGAAATCTGGAATCCTGACCTTCACGAGGAATTCGCTGCCAAAGAAGAGCAAGTGTATAAAGCATTGAACAGAAAATTTTTAGGAAAGCATGTCTGATCCGGTATACCATATCCCCGTTATGCGTGAGGCCTGCCTTTCCGGATTGGCTATCGATCCCAATGGGATTTATGTAGACCTGACCTATGGAGGAGGTGGCCATGCCAAGGAGCTCCTCAACCGGTTGGAAAACGGGCATTTGTATGCCTTTGACCAGGATCCCGACGCCGAAAAAAATGCACCCGAGGATCCACGCTTCACTTTTATACCGGCAAACTTCCGGGACGTACGGCGCTATTTGAAGCTCTACGGGGTGGAACAAGTAGACGGCATATTGGCCGATTTGGGGATTTCCTCCCACCAGATCGACGAACCCTCGCGAGGTTTTTCGACGCGCTTCGAAGGCCCGCTCGACATGCGAATGAGCCGATCCGGGGAGCTCACGGCAGCAGGGGTCCTGAACTCCTACACGGAAATTGAGCTGCAGCGACTACTCGGAACCTATGGAGAAGTAAAAAACGCGAAAACATTGGCCCGGGCAATCGTGTCCTTCCGGGCAAACAGTCCTTTCGAGGGAAGTGCCGAATTCAAACGCTTGCTCGACCACCACGCTCCCCGCGGAAAATACGCAAAATATGCCGCGCAGGTGTACCAGGCGCTCCGAATCGAAGTAAACCAGGAAATGGTGGCCCTGGAGGAGATGCTGCTCCAAAGCATTGACCTGTTAAAACCCGGCGGGCGTTTGGTAATCATGAGTTACCATTCCCTGGAAGATCGCTTGGTAAAAAACATCATGACCAAGGGAAAACTGTATGGGGAACTTGAAAAAGACTTCTATGGAAACCCGATTCGACCCCTGGAGCCGGTAAGTAGAAAAGCCATCGTTGCTGATCCGGAAGAAATCGAAAGAAACAAACGGGCTCGAAGCGCCCGATTACGCATCGCCGAAAAAATACAGCCATGAGTAAAAACAGTTTCAGAAAACCAATCAAGCCCCTTGGCAAGACAAAAAAGTCCTGGCTGAATCCATTTGCGTTTATCGAGCAAAAGTTGGATATCAGCGGACTGCTGGGTGAGCAAGTACCGGTAAAATTGGTGCCCCCTTTTTTATATGCAGCCTTTCTGGCCATGCTCTACATCTGGAGCAATCACCAGGCGGAGAATACCATTCGAAAAATTGAACGGACCCAGCAGGAAGTGGAAGACCTCCGTGCGGACGTCACCACATTGGAAGCGGAATACATGTTTTCCAGCAAGCAATCCGAAGTTGCCAAAAAAATCCAACCGCTGGGATTGGTTGAAATAGAAGAACCGCCACAACGAATCGTGTTAGAGAAGTGAACATCAAAAAATCCATATTGCTCCGGGTTCGGCTGGCCTTTCTGGCAGTCACTGTAATCGCCGGTGCTATTTTTTACAGAATAGGTACCATCCAGCTGGTCGAGGGCGACAAATGGCGCCAGCTCTCCGAGGACATTCATTTGCAATACCGGCCGGTAAAGGCCACCCGTGGCAATATCTACAGCGCGGATGGAAGTCTCCTTGCGACCAGCCTGCCCTTTTACCGGGTAGCGATGGATCCCTCCATCGTCTCCGGAGCCCAACTCAAAGCAAAGGTGGATTCATTGGCAACGTTGCTTTCGGACTTTTACCGGGATCGATCGGCAGCGAGCTACAAGCGCATGATCCTGGATGCCCGAAACGATGGCAAGAAATACCTGATTCTCAACCGAAAGCAAATCGGCTATCAGGACAAACTGAAGATGATGACCTGGCCCATTTTCCGGGAAGGCAGAATGGGTGGAGGTGTTTTGTTCGAAAAAATCGACAAGCGCTACCGGCCGTTCAAAAACCTGGCTGGAAGAACCGTCGGATTTCTAAACGAAGACCAGTACGGAGTAGGCCTGGAATACAGTTTTAACGACTACCTGGAGGGAAGAAATGGAGAAGCGATGTTTCAGAAAATTGCCGGCGGGAGTTGGAAACCCCTGCACGACGCCGAAGACATCAAACCCACGGACGGCTACGACATCGTCACGACCCTGGATGTAAACATACAAGACCTGGCTGAATCGGCCCTGCTCCGGCAACTCATGAACAAGGACGCCGCCTACGGTTCCGTGATTGTGATGGAAGTGGCCACGGGCCACATAAAGGCAATCGCTAACCTGCAAAAAAACAAAAACGGGTACGGATACGGCGAATATTACAATTACGCGGTAGGCGAACAGGGACTTACCGAACCGGGATCTACCTTTAAGCTGCTGTCCATGATGGCTCTTTTGGAAGAAGGCAAAATCAATTTGACCGACAGCATTGACACCGGCAATGGTCGTTTTAAGTTTTACGACCGCTTTATGCGGGATGCGAAAAACGGAGGATATGGGAAGCTAACCGTTCGGGAAGTCTTTGAAAAATCCTCCAATGTGGGCATATCGAAAATGGTCAACGACCATTTTGGTCACCAGCCCCACCGATTTATGGAATACATCTCCCGGGTCAGGCTGGACCAGCCCCTGGGCTTTCAAATCAAAGGGGAAGGATTGCCCTATTTTAAAAACCCGGAGGATAAAAACTGGTACGGAACCACCCTCCCCTGGATGTCCATTGGGTACGAACTGAAAATTACTCCCTTGCAGACCCTTACCCTGTACAATGCAGTGGCCAATGGAGGCTCCCTGGTGCAACCCTTGATCGTGCAGCAAATATCCAAAGGCAACGCAATAGAAGCCCGCTTTCGAACAAAGATCGTTCAAAAAAACATCGCCTCCCAAAAAACCATTGCACAACTCCAAAGCCTCCTGAAAGGTGTGGTGGATAACGGAACGGCAAAAAACATCAAAACGGCGACCTACGGGATTGCCGGGAAGACCGGCACTGCGCAAAAATTAGAAAACGGAAGGTACACCCAAAAATACTACACTTCCTTCGTCGGCTATTTTCCTGCGGAACGTCCTAAATACAGCGCCATTGTGGTGATCGATAGTCCCAAGGGATTCAATGCCTACGGCGGAGATATATCGGCCCCGGTATTCCGGGAAATCGCAGACAAATTGTACGCTCAGGACATGAGCGTACAGGTAAGCAGCGAAACACCCCGGAAAATACCCGAAATAGACCGAAGTGAATTTCCCTATATCCGGGCAGGAAAAGTGGAGGAATTGCAGATGATATGCAACAGCATGGGTATCTCCAATCATTATTCCGGGAACGAAACCTGGGTGACTTCCAAGGTTTCGAATCGGTCGATCCAATGGATCAGCAATGCGGTGGAAAAACCGGTCGTTCCGAACGTGACCGGCATGACTCTTCGGGATGCGCTGTATGTCCTTGAAAACAAGGGACTTCGGGTACAGCATGCAGGCAAGGGACGGGTTAGCTCCCAATCCCTGCCCGCGGGCAGCCGGATCAACAAGGACCAGATCATTAAATTAAATTTACGTTGAGCAAACCATTAAAAGATATCGTCTACAAGGTTTCTTTGGTATCTACGAAAGGCTCCATGGATGTACCAATTGCCAGCATCGCATTTGACAGCAGAGCGGTTCGGGAGGGAGCTGTATTCGTAGCCATACCGGGCACCCAGGTGGACGGGCATGCCTTTATCGACAATGCGCTGGACAAAGGGGCATCGGCCATCGTCTGCGAACATCTCCCCGAAAAGCTCAGGGAGGGGATTACTTACGTGCAGGTAATCAACGCCGCCAGGTCTCTCGGACTCATGGCGGCAAATTTTTACGGGAATCCCTCCGAAAAAATCACGCTGGTGGCCGTGACCGGCACGAATGGAAAAACTACAACCGTTACGCTGTTGCACCAGTTGTTTTCCGAATTGGGGTATGCCACCGGACTGCTATCCACGGTAGAAAATCGAATCAAAGATCAGGTGCTTGCTGCCAGCCACACCACGCCCGACGTAGTGGCGATCAACGAGTTGCTCGTGAAAATGCTGGAAAATGGTTGTACCCATTGTTTCATGGAAGCCAGTTCGCATGCCATCGTTCAGGAACGCACGGCCGGACTGAAATTTGCGGGCGCCTTGTTTACAAACATTTCGCACGACCACCTGGACTATCACGGCACCTTTGATTCGTACATCAAAGCAAAGAAAAAGCTATTTGACGAACTTCCGAAAGACGGCTTTGCGCTGATCAATGCGGACGACAAACGAGGTCGCGTCATGCTCCAAAACTGCCGGGCCAGGCCCTTTACCTTCGGCTTGAAATACCCCGCGGATTTTAAAGCAAAAATACTGGCCAACTCCCTGCACGGACTCGAACTCGATTTCGAGGGCAAACAGGTTTGGTTCCGGCTGATTGGTGAATTTAACGCCTACAACCTGCTGGGAGTGCTCGGGGTCGCTCTCTTGCTGGACGAAGAAGAGGAGGAAGTGCTGCGCCAACTATCGAAATTAAAGGGAGCCATTGGCCGCTTTGATCAGGTCGTGTACGGAGGTATCACTGCCATTATCGATTACGCACATACCCCGGATGCCCTGGAGAATGTACTCAAAACCATACAAAAACTACGAACCGGCGGGGAAACCCTGGTCACCCTGGTAGGCTGCGGAGGAAACCGGGACCGGAGCAAGCGGCCCCTGATGGCCAAAATTGCCTGCAACCTGAGCGATCGGGTCATTTTTACCTCAGACAACCCCCGGGACGAAGACCCAATGGAAATCATTCGGGAGATGGAAGCCGGTATAAATCCGGTCGACCAGAAAAAGACGCTCAGCCTGACTGACCGACGGTCGGCCATCAAAACCGCCTGCAGCCTGGCAAAAAAAGGCGACATCTTGCTGATTGCGGGCAAAGGGCACGAAACCTATCAGGAAATACAAGGAGTCAAACACCCCTTTGACGATAAAAAAGTGGTAAAGGAATTTTTAGAAATGTTACACAAAGAATAACCGAATGCTGTACCATATTTTTGACTATATCGACCAAACGTATGATTTCCCCGGTGCAGGGGTGTTTCGCTACATTTCTTTCCGTGCAGGTATGGCAGCCTTGTTTTCTCTACTGATTACCATTACCCTGGGTAAAGGAATCATTGATTGGATCCGAAAAAAGTCAATCGGGGAAACCGTCCGGGAATTGGGTCTACAGGGCCAATTGGAAAAAAAAGGAACCCCGACCATGGGTGGATTGATGATCATGGCAGCCATCGTGCTGCCCACGCTCCTGTTTGCCAATATCTACAACATCTACATCATTCTGCTACTGGTAACAACCCTTTGGCTGGGGGGCATTGGCTTTTTGGACGACTACATCAAGGTATTCCGGAAAAACAAAGAAGGACTGGCCGGCTGGTTTAAGATCATCGGGCAGGTAACGATCGGGATTATCGTGGGCGTGACCCTGTACTTTCACGAGGACGTGGTCATTCGTGAGTTTCAAGATACGGTCTCCATCGCCGAAGGTGTGGTCGCAACACCGGCCTTCCAGGATGTGAAATCCATGAAAACCACCATTCCGTTCCTGAAAAACAACGAATTGAACTACGACGTGATTTTTGGGTTCCTGGGGGAAAATTTCACCCCCGTGTTGTACGTACTACTCGTGATCTTTGTGGTGACGGCTGTTTCCAACGGCGCGAACATCACCGACGGCATAGACGGGTTGGCGGCCGGCACCTCGGCCATCATCGGGCTTACGATTGCTATTTACGCCTACATCAGCGGCAATGCGATCTTTTCCCAATACCTAAACGTCCTCTTTATCCCAAATTCCGGCGAATTGGTAATCTTCTGCGCTGCCTTTGTCGGTGCCTGCGTGGGATTCCTTTGGTACAATTCCTACCCCGCCCAGGTGTTTATGGGCGACACCGGCAGTCTGATGATCGGGGGAGTCATTGCGGTATTGTCCCTCACCCTTCGAAAGGAGCTCCTGCTGCCCGTGCTCTGCGGCATTTTCCTGATCGAATTGCTCTCCGTGATCATTCAGGTGAGCTATTTCAAATATACCCGGCGGAAATACGGGGAGGGAAAGCGCGTCTTTCTCATGTCCCCGCTGCATCACCATTACCAGAAAAAGAACATCCCCGAAGCAAAAATTACGGTGCGATTCTGGATACTTGGAATCTTGTTTGCCATACTGGCATTGGCTACACTTAAACTGCGATAAATGAAGAAGACGGTCGTGATAGGATCCGGAGAAAGCGGTTTTGGAGCCGCGCTTCTTGCCCAAAAGCAGGGACATCGGGTTTTTGTGTCCGATGCCGGAGCAATCGCTGCGGAGAAGAAAGCCGTTTTCAAGAAGCGAGGTATTGGGTTTGAAGAAGGAACCCATACCATTGCGGAGCTTTTGGCTGCCGATACGGTGGTCAAAAGCCCGGGAATCCCCTATGTCCACCCCATCGTTGTGAAGCTCAAAGCCGCCGGCATTCCGGTGGTAGACGAACTGGAATTCGCCTTCGGCTATTCGCAGGGAAAGGTTATAGCCATTACCGGGACCAATGGAAAAACCACCACCACCCTGCTGATCCATCACCTGCTACAAGCGGCAGGGCTGGAGGTAGGGTTGGCGGGCAACGTGGGCCAAAGCTGGGCGCTACAGCTCTGCGAAGGCGACCGGGACTGGTGGGTACTGGAAGTAAGTAGTTTTCAGATTGAGGGCCTGGTGAAATTCCGCCCACGCATCGCCGTGTTGCTCAACATAACCCCGGATCACCTGGATCGGTATCACAACGACCTTTCGCTCTATGCGGCCACCAAAGTACAGCTGACGAATGCCATGCAACCGGAAGACCATTTCATATACTACGATTCCGACGCAAACATTCGCTTGGCGCTGGCCCACAAGAAAAGTCAGCCCGCAGCACTGCCCTACGGTTTGGAGGCCAGTCCTGCACGCAGGGCCTATGTGGCTGCAGGAAACCTGCGGGTAACAACCGATGCGGGAGAATGGTCCTGGCCGATTGAAGACATGGCCCTAAAGGGAACACACAATCTGGCCAATTCCCTGGCGGCCGTTCTGGCGGCCACCACAGCGGGGGTGCCGGCAACTACGCTGGGCCCGGCTCTCCGGACTTTTGTGAATGCGGCACACCGAATGGAGTGGGTGGCAGCAATCAACGGCATTCAATTTGTAAACGATAGCAAAGGCACCAACGTGGATGCAACGGCATTTGCGCTGGAAGCCTACGATTCCCCGCTCATTTGGATTGCGGGCGGAGTGGATAAAGGAAATGATTATTCCCAGCTCGATACGCTGGTGCAAGGACGGGTACAGGTACTGATCTGCCTGGGCCGGGACAACGAAAAGCTCAAATCGGCCTTTGGCGGAAAAATACCGGAGATTTTGGAAACCCAGGACATCCATCAGGCCCTTCGCTGGGCACTGGAAAAGGGAAGTCCCGGGGCCCTGGTCCTACTGTCTCCGGCTTGTGCAAGCTTTGATTTGTTCAAAAACTACGAGGACCGTGGCAACCAATTCAAGGAGGCCGTGAAGCAACTAAAAACAGCAATTGAAAATGGCGAAAGTTAAAGTTTGGCTGGAAGAGAACCTTAAAGGAGACCCCATTATCTGGGGTATCGTGCTGTTGCTGTCCATGATCAGCATTCTGGCCGTCTATTCGGCTACCGGCTCCCTCGCCTACCGAAAAATGGGAGGCAATACGGAGATCTACCTGTTCAAGCACAGTGCGCTGATCCTGAGCAGCCTGGTGGTTATGTGGGGAGTGCACACCATTCCCTACAAGTATTTTTCCAAACTGAGTCTCTTTGCCTTGTGGATCAGTGTGCCGTTGTTATTGATCACCTATGCTTTTGGTGCGACCATCAACGAGGCCAACCGGTGGCTGACCATTCCCATCATCAACCAGGCTTTCCAGCCTTCCGATCTGGCCAAATTGGCACTGATTGCTGCCGTAGCGGGGATGCTGGCAAAGAGGCAACGAAAAATTGCAGATATAAAAGGCACCTTTATCCCGATCATTATCTGGATCGGGATCATTTGCCTGCTCATTGCCCTGGCCAATATGTCCACCGCCGTCATGCTTTTGTCTACCTGCCTGTTGCTGATGTTTATCGGCAGGGTGCCCCTTAAATACCTCCTGGTCGTCGGCATGGTGGGGGCGCTCGTGTTGTCCACGGCCATACTGATGGGACAACGAGGCGGTGTTTTCTTTTCCCGGATCGAAAAATTCATGAACGAGGATCCCGGCGAAGTACCCTTTCAGGCCAAACACTCCTACATAGCCATTGCCACCGGTGGAATCACCGGCAAAGGACCTGGGAAAAGCGAGCAACGAAACATTTTACCACATCCTTATTCGGATTTCATTTACGCCATCATCGTGGAAGAATACGGCATGGTAGGCGGAGGTTTTGTACTGTTTCTGTACCTGGCGCTGCTGTACCGCGGCATGCGGGTAGTCGCCATTTCTACCCGGCCTTTCGGCGGCTTGCTATCGGCAGGCCTGAGTTTTTCCCTGGTGATACAGGCCATGATCAATATGGGAGTAGCCGTGGGATTGGTCCCGATTACCGGCTTGCCCTTGCCCATGGTCAGCATGGGCGGAACATCGCTGATTTTTACGGGAATTTCCCTGGGTATCATCCTGAGTGTGAGCAGGGGAGACCACGAAGATGCCTTCGTGGGAGAAGAAAAATCGGTCAAAAACCTGGTAAACGTTGCATAATCGGTTGAAAAAGAACGGAGAGACATATCGAATCATTATCAGTGGAGGGGGCACCGGAGGCCATATCTATCCGGCCATAGCCATTGCGAAGGCCTGGAACGAGCGGTTTCCGGAAAGCGAAGTGTTGTTTGTCGGTGCCGAAGGAAAGATGGAAATGCAGAAAGTTCCGGAAGCCGGGTACCCGATCGAGGGATTGCGGATCGCCGGCCTGCAACGCCGGTTTACGCTGGAGAACCTCAGCTTTCCGTTTAAGGTATTGGACAGCCTCCAAAAAGCCCGAAAACTAATCAAAAATTTCCAGCCTCACTTGGTGGTGGGCGTGGGTGGCTATGCCAGTGGCCCGGTACTTTTTGCCGCCCAACGAAAGGGACTTCCTACGCTGATACAGGAGCAAAACAGCTATGCCGGTCTGACGAATCGCTTGCTGGCAAAAAACGCCCGGGCAATCTGCGTGGCCTATCCGCAAATGGAGCGCTATTTTCCCAAACAAAAAATACACTATACCGGCAACCCGGTACGCAAAGACATCTTGGATGTAACCGGCAAAAAAGAAGCCGCAGGAAAACACTTTGGCCTACAGCCAGACAAGCCCGTGATCTTGTCTATTGGGGGAAGTTTGGGCGCGCGCACACTCAACGAAGCAATGCTGGAAAGCATGCAGGGATTCGAAGCGAAGGGATACCAGGTTTTGTGGCAAACCGGCTCGTACTATTTCCAGAAGATCCAACAGCAGGTTCAGGACTCCGGGTTGACTCACATTCATGCCCAGGAATTCATCAAGGAGATGGACCTGGCTTATGCGGCCGCTGACCTGGTCATTTCCAGATCGGGGGCACTTTCGGTTTCGGAACTGAGCCTGGTTGGCAAACCGGTGATTTTTGTTCCTTCGCCAAACGTGGCGGAAGACCACCAGACCAAAAATGCCAGAGCCGTAGTAACTCAGGGAGGTGCATTGCTGCTGGAGGATTCGATGGCGGTTCGGGAGCTGGAGTCCATGGTACATGCCTTGCTTCAGGACCCCGACAAACAGCGATCTCTTTCGCAGGCCATCAAAAAACTATCGAAACCAAACGCTGCGGTGGAAATCGTCGGCGTCATGGAAAATCTGATACAATGAACGTAAAAAACCTACATAGCGTCTATTTTCTCGGTATTGGAGGTATTGGCATGAGTGCCATTGCCCGCTGGTTTGCACACATCGGGGTACCTGTTTTTGGCTACGACAAAACCCCTTCTCCCCTTACAGCTACCCTGGAAAGCGAAGGGATGGACATCAGCTATCGGGATGACCCCGATCAGATACCCGCTGCCTTCCTGCAAACGGACAGGAAACAAACCCTGGTGATCTGGACGCCCGCTGTTCCCCAAAGCAGCGCGCTTTTTCGCTATTTCACCGATCAGGGGTACACCCTGATGAAACGTTCCGCGGTGTTGGGCTTGATTACCAAGTCCATGGAAACCCTGGCCGTCGCAGGCACCCACGGCAAAACGACGACTTCCTCGATGATCGCCCATTTGCTGAAAAACGCCGGACACAATACGGCAGCCTTCTTGGGCGGCCTTACCCAGAATTACCAAAGCAACCTGATCCTTCACGACGAAGGAAGCAAGGAAGCTCCCCTGGTGGTAGTGGAGGCGGATGAATTCGACCGTTCCTTCCTGCAACTGCATCCGAATGTAAGCATCGTCACCAGCATCGACCCCGACCACCTGGATATCTACGGCGACCCCGACCACTTTCTGGAGGGATTCCTTGCCTTCATTCGCCTGACCAATCCCAGCGGCCAACTATTTATTCAGCACCGGGCCTACGAGAAAATCAAGGACAAGGCCTACGGAAGCGTTCCGGTCCGTACCTATGGCCTGGACTCCGGTAACATACGGGCAGCGAACATTCAGGCAGGTACCGTCACATTCTCCTTTGATTACTGTGCCGAAACCGAACGAATCGACGACCTAAACCTTCACGTACCCGGTTTTCATAACATCGAAAACGCCCTGGCAGCCATCGCAGCTGCCCGGTATTTTGGCCTTTCCGAAAACGCAATTAGAGAAGGAATTGCCAGCTATCGGGGAGTTAAAAGAAGGTTTGAGTTCATTCATTCCGGAGAAAGGATCACCTATATCGATGATTACGCCCATCATCCGGAAGAGATCCGTTCCTTTTTGCGTTCGGTAAAGGCTATGTACCCTACTAAAAAACTGACGGCTGTCTTTCAGCCCCACCTATTTACCCGAACCCGGGATTTCGCTGCCGGGTTTTCGGAAAGCCTGTCCCTTGCGGACGAGGTATTGCTTTTGGACATCTATCCCGCCAGGGAATTACCCATAGCGGGGGTGACAGCGGCCATGTTGCTGCCGGCAATCAGCAGCCCGGTGAAAAGAGTATTGGAAAAAGAAGCCCTCCTGCCCTACCTGCAGCAACGGCCACCGGAAGTACTGGTGACCATCGGGGCGGGCGATATTGATCGTTTGGTGGAACCTATAGCAAAATGGATAGCGGATGAAAGGAGTTAACATGAGACAGGTTAAAAAAATCGTCCTTCTGGTATTGGCTGGCCTGGTAGTATCGGGATTCATTGCTTTTGTCGAGAAGAAGGCGGCATCACGAACGCTATCCGGCCTGGAAATCCACGTAGAGGGGGTCAGCGACGTCTACTTTGTGGAAGAAAAAGAGCTCGTCGGCCTCCTGACCAATGCCTTTCCCGAATTGGAAAAGCAGGGAACGCTAGAGGATATTTCCATCAATGCGCTGGAAAAAAAGGTAGAAGCGCACCCCTTCGTGAAGAAGGCCGAGGTTTATCGTGATTTGAAAGGAACGATACGGATTCGTGTAAGCCAGCATGTCCCAATGGCACGGATTGTCCGTCCCATGGCAGCGGATGGCTACATCAGCAGCACGGGGAAAATCCTACCCACCTCGTCCAATTACACCAGTCGGGTGCTGATAATGACCGGAAGACGGGCAGAAGCTTTACTGAAGCTGGAAGATTTGTCCGCATCGGAACCCGCATTGCTGGACCTGATCCTATTTATCAACGAAGACCCCTTCTGGGCGGCACAAATCAGCTCGCTGGAGCTGCGGGACAATGGAGACATCGATCTGTACCAACAGGTGGGGAAGCAGGTCATTGAGTTTGGGAAACCCGAAAACATCGACATCAAGTTTAGAAAAATCAAAACCTACTACAAGAAAATCCTTCCGGAAAAAGGATGGAATAGGTACGAACGGGTAAATGTAAAATACAAGGATCAAATCATTTGTGAATAACTGTTAGCGCTATGGAAAACGAAAAACTCATTGTAGGACTGGATATAGGTACCACGAAAATCTGTGCGATTATCGGTCGGAAGAACGAATACGGAAAGCTAGAGGTATTGGGTATGGGCAAAGCCGTATCCGACGGAGTAATCCGTGGCATCGTCACCAATATCGATAAAACCGTCAACGCGATCACCAAAGCGGTCAACGAGGCCTCTGAAATGTCCAACGTAGACATCGGAGAGGTGATCGTCGGCATCGCCGGACAGCACATCCGAAGTGCGATTCATCATGGCGTGATCATCCGCAACCCCAAGGACGACGAAATCACCGTGGAAGACGTTCGCCGTCTGGCCAATGACATGGAAAACATCGTGGTTCCACCCGGCAACAGCATCATTCACGTCATGCCGCAGGACTACACCGTAGACTACGAAGAGGGCATTCGGGATCCGGTGGGCATGTCCGGCGCACGTCTGGAAGCAGATTTTCACATCATTACCGCCCAGTCGGCGGCGATCAACAACATCGACCGCTGCGTGAAGCGGGCCAGTCTTCAATCCAAAGCCCTCATCCTGGAACCCCTGGCCAGCTCCCTTTCGGTGCTGAGCGACCTGGACAAGGAAGCAGGCGTCTGCCTGGTAGACATCGGTGGAGGCACCACGGATGTGGCCATTTTTTACGAAAACATCATTAGGCATACCGCGGTAATTCCGTTTGGAGGCAATATCATCACGGCCGATATCAAGGAAGGGTGCATGGTCATGCACCATCAGGCGGAGTTGTTGAAAACCAAGTTTGGCAAGGCCATCGCCGAAGAAGCCAATCCAAACGAGATTGTTTCGATTCCGGGCCTGCGCAACCGGCCGCCCAAAGAGATTTCCGTAAAAAACCTGGCCTCCATCATTCAGGCCCGCATGGAAGAAATCATCGAAATGGTCCAATCCGAAATCGCCACCAGTGGGGTGTACAAAAAGCTGGCCGGCGGAATTGTACTGACGGGTGGCGGCTCCCTGCTGCATGGAGTGGGACCCTTGTTTGAATACCTTACCGGGCTGGATACCCGCATCGGCTATCCCAACGAGCACCTGGGTAAATCTAAAATTGACGATGTAAAGAGTCCCATGTACGCTACGACCGTGGGCCTGGTACTGGCCGGATTCAAGGCGTTGGATGACCGCGAGGATACCTACCGCCTCAAGGAAACCGTACGCAATCCGGCGGCCAGAAAAGCCTACCGATCCGAGCAGGTAGGCCGGGACATATTTGGATCCATTACCAAAAAACTGAAAAATTTCATCACCGATGATATCGGCGACGACAACGAAAACTACTGAGCGGTTTCGCCCAGCATCACACATAGCCAAAAAAATAGCATAGATCATGAGAGATTATGAATTCGATATTCAAAAAAATCACCGATCGATCATAAAGGTCATCGGTGTCGGAGGCGGAGGTTCCAATGCCGTGAACCACATGTTCAACCAAGGGATCAAAGACGTAGAGTTTGTGGTGGTCAACACCGACTCACAGGCGTTGAAAAGCAGCCCGGTACCGCTGAAATTGCAGATCGGAGCGCACCTCACCGAAGGGCTGGGTGCGGGTGCCAACCCCGAAAAAGGAAAAAATGCCGCCCTTGAGAGCAAAGAGGAAATCCGAAAACTCCTGGAAGACACTACCAAAATGGTATTTATCACCGCCGGAATGGGCGGAGGCACCGGCACCGGGGCAGCTCCCGTCATTGCAAAAATCGCGAAAGACATGGACATCCTTACCGTGGGCATTGTCACCGCACCTTTCGTATTTGAGGGAAGGAAAAAAACCTTTTCCGCACAGGCCGGAATCGAAGCCCTGCGGGAAAACTGCGATACCGTATTGGTCATCCTCAACGATAAACTTCGGGATATCTACGGCAACCTACCCATACGCCAGGCATTTGGCAAGGCTGACAATATCCTGAGTACCGCTGCCAAGTCCATCGCCGAGATCATTACCGAAACCCAGGATGTCAACGTGGACTTCGAGGACGTCAAAACCGTCATGAAGGACGCGGGAGCAGCCGTCATGGGTTCGGCTATGGAAGAAGGGGAAGGCCGTGCCATCAAAGCTGCCGAGAAAGCCATTTCTTCTCCCCTGCTCAACAACGTGGACATCAAAGGAGCCGAAAAAATACTCCTTTCCATCATGTCGGGAGAAGACGAAGAGCTATCCATGGACGAGTTGGTGGAGATCACCGAATTCATTCAAGACCGGGCGGGAGACATGGCAGACGTCATCTTCGGTCAGGGCATCGATCCCGATCTGAAAAAGGCCATCCGGGTAACGGTCATTGCCACCGGCTTTCAAACCGATTCCCTTGCAGACAAAACCTTTGCCGAAACCAGGAAAAAAGAAGCGGAGGAAAGCAAAAAAGTGATCCATTTGGAGTCGGGAAAAACCTCAAAGGTGGAGGAAGACGAAAGCAATCCGGGACAAACCGTGACCTTTTCTGTCAAACAACCTCCACAACCTTCCCCGGATGCCTCCAGAAATGCGTCCGGCACTCCTCAGGAAGCCCCTGCGGAAAGGAAAAACAACCCGGTGACGCCAAGCGCAACCAGTCAGAAAGAGGAGGAGAGGCACGATTTCGAATTCGTCGCACGAGCCCCTGCTCCGGAAGCAAAAAAAGTACTGACCTTATTCGACCGGCCGGAGGAAGCCGCGCCCAGGGAAACTCCCAGGGAAAAGGAAGAGCCCAACATGTATCAAAACGACTACTTCGAGCAAATAAAGGAAAAGGCAATGAAGCGGGCGCACGACCGTTTCGAAAAACTGCGCCAAATGCGCTCGGTGAACCAGACGCCGGAGGAGTTTAAAGAAAAACTGGAAATACCGGCGTACCAACGGAAAAACATCAAACTCCACGAAGTACAGCACAGTTCGGAGCGGAATCTTTCCAAATTTAACCTAAACGATGACAACGAGATCATCAGCAACAACCGGTTTCTTCACGATAACGTGGACTGAGCCTAAAAATCGATCAGCGCCCTCGCCTGCTCGTGCAAGAGGCTGATGTATAGCTTATTGGAAAGGTGCCCGTCAACCATGTTTTCCTCGATCTTGGCGAGTTTAATCTTATTGGCCAGTACATGCATCCCCAGGTAATTAAATATATCGGTCAGGTGACTCAGCGCTATGCTGGCACCGCCGATACCTGAGGAAATGCCAACCAGGGCACATTTCTTTGAACGAAAACTATTTGGATAGGTCATTCCGTCAATAAAGGACTTTAAAATACCGGGGAAAGACCCGTTGTATTCCGGCACAATAAATACAAACTTGTGCCCGCTTTTTACGCGGTTGTGGATGGCGTTGTAGGCGCTATTTTTCCCGTTATTTTCGTACAGGGCAGTAAACACAAAGTCATCCGGAAGGTCAGTCAGGTGAATGATTTCACTTTCTGCTCCGTTTTGATCCAATATCTGCTGATACAACCCGGCCATTTTGGCCGATACTGCATTTTTACGATTCGTGCTTACGATGATCTTGATCATGAAGAATAATTTTTAACTACATAAATACAAACAAGTACCCCATAAAGTTTCCCTTTCCATATATTTGGTTTTAACCGGAATCCATTGCCTTCCGGCCTCACTGTACCCTTTCTTCCCCATGCGCAACGAACCCTCCATTCCCTATGCTGAAAAAATCACCCATGCGGTGAATTACCTCGCGCCTTTTCTAAAAACTCCTCCCGAAACCGGAATCATTCTGGGTACCGGACTGGGCAGCCTCCTACGGGACATCGAGCCGGTGCGGGAAATCCCCTATGGCGACATTCCCTTTTTTCCCGTTTCTACGGTGGAATCCCATCTCGGAAAACTGGTCCTGGGAAAATGGGGCAAACACCCGGTCCTTGCGATGAAAGGACGGTTTCACTATTACGAGGGCTATTCCATGAAAGAGGTGACCTTTCCGATTCGGGTCATGAACAAATTGGGCGTGAAAAACCTGCTGATTTCCAATGCTTCCGGGGGATTACATCCGGCGCAAAACGTGGGCGACCTGCTCCTCATTGACGACCACATTGACCTCTTTCCGGAAAACCCGCTTCGTGGGCCCAACCTGGACGAATTTGGAGACCGGTTTCCGGACATGAGTGCTCCCTACTGTCCCCGATTCATTGAATGGGCCCTGGAGATCGCACAAGCGGATGGAATCCGGCTGCACCGGGGTACCTATGCAGGCGTGCAGGGACCCAATCTGGAGACCCCGGCCGAGTACCGCTACCTCCGAATCCTCGGTGCAGACGCGGTCGGAATGAGCACCGTGCCAGAGGTGCAGGTAGCGGTTCATTGCGGCATGAAAGTGGCAGCCCTTTCGGCCATTACCGATCTCGGTACGCCGGGAAATATCCAAAAAATCAGCATTGCCGATGTGCTGCGAGCTGCTGCAAGCGCCGAACCCGCGATGCGTAAAATACTATCCGGTCTGCTGAATCGCCTGTACCCTTCCTGACGCTTCTTCCCGCATCCCGGACCCTTGCCTCCATGGCAAGGAAAAAAACTGAAAGTGCTTTTCCTGAGAACTTATTCGTATACACCATCGCTAGCACCGGGTACTCCAAACAGCATGGGCAGGCATACGGACCGAAATAGGATGCGGGAGGTGGGTAAGATCGGGAACGATCCGGTCCGGAGGCTAACAGGACGAATCGGCGCATAACCAGGTCGAACAGGCTTTTCGCGGGATCGAAGATGCGGCCCTGGGTGAAGAGAAACACCGTTCGACGAGGCAGCAGGTGCCGGAAATACGCCAGTCAAGCCAAACCGCATTGATTCACCCTCAAATCCATAGTACTGGATCTGGGAAATGACCCTCGCCCAAAAGGCTGCAAGAAGTTAAAAGACAGGGACGGCTACCGTGTCCGTATGGCCAACTACCGAATCATCTACGAGATACAGGACAGTGTCCCGCTGGTGGATGTGATCGATCTGGGCCACAGAAAGGATATTTATCTTACCTTACAATCATTTTGGGAGTGATATCCCTTAAGAAAACGCGGACTAAATTTAGCCAACTGTCAGATAATATCGGAGCTATTACAGCTGAGCTACGAAGCTTACCTGAGGGCTGGCGTGGCTTTTTGCCGGATGACGATGAGGAACGCCGCTAACCTGTCAACTTTATCGATATGCTGAATTTACTTTTCGAAGTGGCTATCACAAAAGAATGCAGTTGGATCTTGAGGTTTTCATACCAATCCGTATGGTATCACCTCTTGCTTTTCCAGACCTCGGGATCCCTGCTGGTATGCGTGATCGCAAAAACAACAATCAATCCGTCCGTTTCCTCTATTTTGTAATGTACCTGGTAGAGGGGAACCTGTCCAACAAAATGCTTCTCAGATCCCTATAGATAACCTGACAATGCATTGGATACCTCCGGATATAATCAAGCCTTGATTTCAATACCAAATAAAACGCTTTACCTAATCCAGGCCTTTCTTCATTGTACCATTCCATTATTTCCTTAATGTCGAAACGAACTTCCGGGAGCAGCTTAATCCTGTAGGTCATAAATCCTTTTCAATCTCTTTCATTATTTCATCCCAGTCCAACGCATTGCCGGGATCTTTTTCATAGGAAGCTATACGCTCATCCAACAACGCCTTGTGGGCATCGCTTAACCCTCCCTCCTGAAGGTGTTTGAGAGCCTGAAGCTGTTCCAGTATTTTCGGATCCTGTAGCTCCGTGAGCCAGTGGATAAGGTCGACTTTGATGGTTTGGATATCCATTTTGATCAGTTTTATCTGTTCTTTAAAGTTATTGGTTTTTTTGTTCAGTTAAGTTTCTGCTGTACGAAAAGATGGCATTTCCACACCGTCGTCCTGATCCCTGAGTGACGGCAGCTGCATTTCATTAGCGCAGCGGATCGCCGCTTCCAGGGAGATGATCGGCAAGTATGGGCGTAACGAAAACTTACCCTCTATCGAGATGGTAGCTAAGATGGCCAGGGCTTTTGGCGTAACGGTGGAGTTTTTTTCGGGGAAGGTGAAAACGCTTCTTACGACAAAGAAACGGTGGATCGTATAAACGACATACAAAAAATGGATGCAGATACCAAAAGCGTTTTATTAAACGTCATTGATACTTACATCCAAAATTTTAAAACCAAACAGGCTTTCGCTAAATAGAAAAAGCCCCTTAATCGGGGCTTTTTTAATATAACTTACTAAAGAGTTTAAATTGTTCTTAAAGAAAACTAGCCAAAAAGATAGTATAATAATATCATTAGTAATACTATAAGTAGGCCAATAAAATTCATCCTGCCTGCTAATAAAAATTCATTATCGTCTTTTTTCTTCTTCATCTCTTCTTTGAACATTTTCATTGATTAACCCGCTAGTTTTATTAACCCCACTTTCAACAACACCTAAGGCAGATTTTTGAGTATATTCCTGAATGGGGTTATTTATCAATCCTACTTTTTTAGATTGCAGAATTGCTGCACTATAATACTCCCTATTTATTGGACCAAAGGTATCAGTTGCTAAGTTAATTTATTTGATTATTAATGTATCTTTAGTTGTCTTTATTCCCAAGGGTACCCTTGGGAATAAAGACAACTAATTTTAATTTTATGCGGCGACACCTATCGTGTCCCCGTACATTTGTTCGGGTCTCTTTTTGGTAGTATGATGGATCTTATGATTATAATACACCATGTGCTTACCGATTCCCTCTGCCAGTTCAAAACCATCGTCACAGGGGTTCAGGTAGATGTAATCATACTTGATAGACTTCCAGAACCTTTCAATGTAGATATTGTCCAGAGCCCTTCCTTTGCCGTCCATGGAGACCCTGATGCCCAGGCGTTCAACATAATTGATCCAGAGGCCTGAGCTGTACTGGCCTCCCTGGTCGGAATTGATTATCTCAGGTTTGCCGTAAGCTGTTATTGCCTCTTCGAGTACCTCTTTACACCATTTGGCATCCTGGCTGTTGGATAGGCCCCAGGAGAGTATCTTTCTGCTGTACACATCCATGACTGCCGTCAGATACATGAATCCTTTCCGCATGGGGATATAGGTGATGTCGGTCACCCATACCTGATTGGGACGCTCTATTTCCAGATTCCTGAGAAGATAAGGCCTGATATATTCTCTCAGGCCCGATCTGGTGAGGTTCTTCCTCCGATAGAGCGTCTCTCTTCCCATCAGCCTGAAAAGCCTACGGATGCGCTTCGGACCGACAACAAAGCCCAGTCCGGTCAACAGGTACACCATCGACACTACTCCTTCGGTGGGGTGGTCGGTAAGGTGTCGGTCCATTATACCCATTAGTTTCAGGTTCAGTTCGTTTTCTCCCTTTGGTTTGTAATACAGGCTGCTACGAGGCACTTCCAGTAGTTTACATTGCTGTCTAACAGACAGTGACTTGGAATCGGGCAAAACAAGGCTACACCGCGCTTTCATATCCCCAGTTTCTTGCAACTTTTTTTTAGAAAGTCATTCTCTACCTTCAATTCCCCTATCTTCGCATAGAGCTGGTCCAATACAGGATCATCGTCCTTTTTCTTTGGGTGGTCTTTGTCGAATACCGTGGACATATTGTCCAAAAACTCCCCTTTCCACTTAGAAATAACCACGGGACTGATATCGAACTTCTTAGACAGTTCTGCCAATGTATGCTGACCTTTGACCGCTTCAAGTGCCACTTTGGCCTTGAATTCAGATGAAAATTTACGTCTTGTTTGCTTGCTCATAAGGTTAAATTTAATCGTTTTTTTTAACTTAACCTCCGGTCTAGTTTTTGGGGAGTATTATACACCTGCAGCCGAATTAGTAATTGCACCTACAGCGAGGTTAACACCTTCTTGGACTGCCCCTGGGACATTTCTGTTGCTCAAATGAACTCCCGCCTTCATGGATTTACCAAGTATGGAAGCTCCTTCACCAATAGGTACAAGAACCATAGAAGCCCCTTCTGTCGGTATCGCAAGCAAGATTCCTAGATCTGATACTGCCTCTCCACCTTTATCAAGAACATTTCCCACATCCATTGTTGCTTCCTTTGCAAAGGTTTTTCCGACTTCGGTCACTGCATTGATATCGGAAGCAACCCCTGCAATCTTAATGGCTGACCTCGTGGTTTCATTCATCCCGATATTTAAAGGGGTATTACCAGACGTTCCCGAAATCAATCTTTGTGATGGAGTGTTGGCTTGACTTAAAATACCTGAATATTTTGCTTTCATCCCTTGATATGCGGCGTAAAGCATAGGCCAGCAGCTGGGACATTTACCATCTGGATCATTGTACCTGATAGGATTGTTCCAACTGAACTGGTATGGGGACATCCCTATCTGCCTTGGGTGGTCGGCCAGCACGTCTATGCTTATAAACCGCCCAATTGCAGGATCGTAAAACCTTGATTTGAAGTCGTATATTTCCAGATTAAGATCCCTTATGATCTCGTTCCCGTTGTAGAGGTATCGGTACACCCCTGCACAACAATTTCCTGAGCTTTTCCAACCTCCTCACAACATTTAAAAAGAACGTTTCGCCCCATTGGACAACCATAAAGATAGTTTTTTTCGGTTGAAAAATTTCAGTCGAAAAAAGAAAGCCTTGAATTAGGCGGGTATGGGCAAAAAGCAAGGGAGTGGGGCGGTTTAAGCGGTGGGTAGATCCCGGCAGTGACTGGCGAAGCGATCCGCCGTGGCGGAAAGCATCTGCACGGAGACACGGGGACAGCCATGAGAAAGAAGAGGGAGCACAAAAGACATGACAGCCTCGGAGCACAGCGAAGACCCGAAGGACGGCAGGTGGGCTGAGCTACGAAGCTTACCTGAGGGCTGGCGTGGCTTTTTGCCGGATGACGATGAGGAACGCCGCTTAACCTGTGACAGTTTCCCTTACGTCGAGTGTCTTTTCGGAACGGATCCCTTTCCTGTAAAAAAATAATCAGGCAGGTTCTTTGTCGACCCTATACCGAATCGCTTCGGCCACAAAGTTGTTCAGGGAGGTCTTGGCCTCCATGGCCAGCAATGCAGCCCGTTGGTGCAACGATGGCGGTATCCTCACATTGAAACTTCCTTTAAACGGCTTCTCAGGGGGTTTTCCCCCTTCCTTACAATCAGCCAGATAAGCATCAACGGCTTCTCTAAAATCCTCTTCCAGATGTTTTCCTGTCTCTCCTTCGTAGGAGATCAGACCCCTGATTCCCAACACTTTTCCATAGAGCAGACTATCCTGGGGACTATACTCAATGCTGCCCGTATAACCTTTGTATTCCAGATATTTCATATGATTTTAATTTGCTTTTTAAA
The DNA here is from genome assembly GCF_009467825.1 of Cyclobacterium xiamenense. Lineage (GTDB taxonomy): Bacteria > Bacteroidota > Bacteroidia > Cytophagales > Cyclobacteriaceae > Cyclobacterium > Cyclobacterium xiamenense. Next base: position 53,819 of record NZ_WIOK01000033.1, read on the forward strand.
GGACATATGCCCGCCCGGATGACACCAGTCGGACGAGGAATCTCACCATTATAATCATCCCTCCGTAGGCTGTTTGCGTCATGCCCGACTGCCCCGTGCAGGCTCAATTTCATAACTCCAATAATTCTCTGACCTGTTTCATTTGGTATTGCTTCATAATCCCGCTTGGATGGGGCTTGTGGAGCATGACAGGAACCCCTTCACCGTTCTCGAATTTCACCCTCGAACCGGAGGTCTTACCTTTCTTTACTTCCTCAAAACCAAAGTATCCAAGCAGTTTCACCATCTCCTCATAATGAAAGTCGGATGGCATGCCCAAAAACCTGGCGACCAGTTTTTCCTTCTTAGACATAAACTCAAAGTAACTGTATTTAGTTGCGTTTTCCAAGTAATTTGAATAGAATCGAACAAGTTTTGATTCTTTATCAGCTCTCTCAATTCTTCAAAGCCCATATGTTTGTACCTACATGGGTAACTCAAATTATTGTACTCGGCAAAACTGCTTACTATCTTTAATTTGTTCCCTGATCTTATATTAATCGTAATCGTATCAAAGCTACTGACCAGGCTTTTTGATATGGTACCAGGCTGCTTTTTTTGAACAGGTTAAAACTAGAATTTTTAACTTAGTGATTATGAAAAAGAGCAAATTTAGCGAAGAGCAGGTCATCAAGATCC
>NZ_WIOK01000034.1 GCF_009467825.1 Cyclobacterium xiamenense
TTGACAAAAAAGCAAAAAAGAGGTACTCGATTCACCAGAAAATTGTACTTTACCGTAGCGGAATTGTACTGTCGATCAGAGCAAATAATCATAAAAAAACCACGAAGGATATAGTTTCATCCTGCGTGGTCAAATTTTATTGGATTTTCCAAGAAGCCCTTTTTAATCTTCTTTGTTTTCCTTTTTAAAGACCGTACTTCTAAAATCAATGGCGGAGAGTCCTGCTCCCAAGCCTACTAAAATCGCAACGATCAGCCAAAAGGTTTGTGCTCCTGAAGCAATGGGGGAATTAAATATTTCTAATAACATACGCTAATGGTTATGAAAGCTTTTGTGATTGCAAGTTAGCATCGAAAACGAGGATAACAAAGCATAAAAATAAAAAGGAATCAAATCAGGTGTGGAGGATTGAGAAGCGACTGGTAACTTCATCGATCGTCAACCCAAACTAGATAAAATCATCTTCCTCTTCCTCTTCGTCCTCATCAAAGGGAAATCGGTCCGAAAAGTCGTCTCCCGTGTCGTCAAACCCATCGTCCTCAAAATCCATAAAAACATCTTCTTCCAGACCATGATCTTCGTCTTCGTCGTAAATCTGATCGTCAAATTCACTGCTGAATTCGTCTTCTTCGTCGAACTCGTCTTCAAAATCTTCATTCATAAGCGTCAAGTGTTAAGAAAGGCTGTTTTTTTGCGCTAATTAATGAAATTTTTATAACTAACTCAACACCTCTGTGGGAATTATTTTTTTACCACCTGAGGGAAGGGTAGTTCGTTGGTTTTCAGCCCATTCGTTTTCAAGTTGACGAACCCAGGTTTCCAGGTAAAGCAGCAGGTCTTCTTTCTTATTTTTTACCAGATGCATGCGCCGGTCCATCGGTATCAGCGCAAGAATTTCGGGGTCGGATAATCGTTCCAGATGGATAAGGTCCTCCCTGCTCAGCCCGATTCCCAGCAACTCCGAAATCATCAGATCCATGGGCAAGCCACTGCTTGGGCAATAATCGTTCAATTGCTCGCTCCAGTCCCCACTGCGTTGCATGGCAAACCGGTGAATGTCCGATTTGCTGATCTGGGTAATTTCCTGTGCCAGGTTCCCGCAATTGCAGGCTCCCATGTGGCCCCACTGATAGGGAGCACCTTTCTTTAGCTTCGAGATTGTCTTTCTAAGGGCCAGAATTAATTTAGGATTTGCTGTTGCCATGTACATTTGGTTTTACTATGTAAACTCAATTTGGCAAAAGTAGTTTTTAAAAAAAAGAATTTAATGGGAAATCGAGCCTGCTCGAAGCAGACAGGCATGACGCAAGCAGCACAGGGAGGGACGATTATCAAACGGGCGACCTGCCGGACGGTAGTCAGGGATTCTATATCCAATAGGCGGTATCCTGGCGGGCATATGGCCGCTTAAAGACACGTATAAATTCATGAACGATCAAGACAGATTTTTTCTGTATTTACCGAAAATAAGGTTGATGTATTGCTTGATCAAGGGTTTGGAAAGGTATTTTTTTACCTGATGGTATTGATTGGCCTTGATAATGTCCCGTTCGTCTATTGAACTACTCAAAATATAAATTTCCGGTTCCGACTGCACCGGTTGAAACACTTCCAAAAAGTCCCAGCCGGTCATTTCAGGCATATTCAGATCCAGGAAAAGATAGTGCGGGCCAATATGATAGATGTCCCGCAACGCATCCGTCGCATTATCGAAAGAAAACACCTTGCAGGGCTGCATGAGGTTTCTCTGAATCAGTTTTTCGGTCACGAAAATGCTGATGGGATCATCGTCTATAAGAACTATCTTAATCATTAAAATACATAAAACTGTTTTTGAAAAGCAAAATACCAGGGACAAAAGTAATTAAATAATTTCACATTAAACTTTTATTTCCCCTTTTTTTCTTTATCCTGCAGAATCCCTGATTTATAAATAGATAAATAACTAATTTTATGCCAGCTTTTCGTAAACGAAAAAGGGGCCGGTTTTATTCCACGCTAGACGGGGGGCGTAATCGGTCCGCAGCCAAAAAAAAGAAAGCGTATGAATAAACCAGATTTTGATGATATTTTCATGGAGTTGGCGGTGAGTCTTGCTCAACGGTCCCATTGCATAAAAAAGCACGTGGGGGCGGTATTGACTAAGGATACCCGGATTATTTCGATTGGATACAATGGCCCTCCCTCCGGTACCCATAACTGCGACGAGGAGTTTCCCGAGGAGGGGTGCAGCAGGGATAGCAAAGGCAGTTGCTCCCTCGCCCTGCATGCCGAACAGAATGCCATCCTCTATGCGGTAAAAAACAAAGCATCTGTGGAGGGATCTACCCTTTATGTAACATTAGCGCCCTGTTTGCCCTGCGCCAGGATCATCTATTCCATGGGAATTCAAAAAGTGGTGTACTTATATTCCTATGCCGCGTACAAAGGCATTGGCATTGATGAGGGGATTCAATTTCTTGAAAAATTTGGCGTACAAGCGGAGCAGTACAAGAAAACACTTCGTATCCCGGACCAACTGATCTAAATGTGGCAGCCCGTGGGTACCCCGCGGAAACCCTAGGTTTTGGCCCATTCATCGGGACCGATTAGGTTGACCTCTCTTTCGAGCGTGATGCCAAATTTTTCCCGGATATCTGCCTGAATTTTTTCGCTTAGTGCCACAATTTCCGACCCTTCTCCACCTCCATAGTTCACCAAGACCAAAGGTTGTTTTTCGTGGACGCCGATCGCCCCGAATCGTTTTCCCTTCCAGCCGGCTTGCTCGATCAGCCAGGCTGCGGGTACTTTGACCAGTTCTCCTAATCGAAAGCCTGGGATGGTTGGAAAGCGTTCCTTCAGTAACGAAAATTCACCAAGTGGAATGCTGGGGTTTTTAAAGAAGCTCCCTGCATTTCCAATTTTTTTTGGGTCCGGTAGCTTCTGTTGCCGGATTTTTATGACCGCCCTACTGATATTTTCAGGGGTTGCGGGAAGTGATCCCATTTCTTTTAGTGTACGTTCGATATCGCCATAGCTGGTAATCGGCCGGTGCTTTTTTGACAAGCGAAAAGCTACCCGGGTGATGATGTACCGGCCTTTCCATTTGTTTTTGAAAATGCTGTCCCGGTACCCAAAAGCGCAGGTAGCTTTGGTTATTATTTTACGGTTTTTGGTGGCAATTTCTATGGCTTCCAAATGGTCAAAAGCGGATTGTAGCTCAACGCCATAGGCACCGATATTCTGCATGGGTGCAGCACCCACCGTACCGGGGATAAGGGATAAATTTTCCAAACCACTCAGCCCCATATTTAAAGAGAAATGCACGAGGTCCTGCCAAATCACCCCGGCTCCTGCCTTGAGTAAAACAGTGTCCTCATCTTCCTCCGTTTTCTCGATTCCCTGAATGGCAATCTTCAGCACCAATGCATCAATGTCTCCTACCAAAAGAACGTTACTTCCCCCTCCCAATACAAACAGGTGCTTCCCCATTGCATCTGCCTGCGAGATTGCTTCCAAAACATCTTCCGAATTATGGGCTTCGAAAAAGAGGCGCGCTTTTTTGTCTATCCCAAAGGTATTGTAGGCGCGTAAAGAAAAATTTTCCCGTATCTTCATTGTTTATTTTATGCACGAATTACGAATTATTTGATCAAATAGAAAAAGATTCTGGTATTTTCCACAGGGCCGGGATTTCTCTGGAGCGGGTAAAGCATGTGGTAAAAAAGGTGTGATATGAAAGAAATGGTGATCAATGGCATCCGGATTCGGCCGGGGCAAACGTTAAATATCGAAATAGCTATCGCCCGGCTTCCTACGCATACTTTGATTGATTTGCCGGTATTTATTCGGAGTTCCAGCAACCCCGGCCCCACGGTGCTGATAAGCGGCGGTGTCCATGGAGACGAGATTAATGGCATTGTTACGGTAAAGCGGATGCTGGAAGAGGCGATTTTCGAGCCGAAACGCGGTACCCTGATTTTTATTCCCCTCGTAAATGTGTACGGGTTTTTGAGTAACTCCCGCACATTTCCAGACGGTAGGGACTTAAACAGGAGCTTTCCAGGCAGCAGTAAAGGCTCACTTGCCTCGCAAATTGCGTATATTTTGACCCATGAAATAATCCCTCAAATCGATTTTGGCATCGATTTTCACACCGGGGGACGCATGCTCTCCAATTTCCCCCAGGTGCGCGTGGATTTCAAAGACAAAAAAGGATTAGAGCTTGCCGAAGTATTTGGCGCCAACTTTACGGTAAACTCACCGCATATCGATCGGTCTTTTCGAAAGGAGGCGTATAAGCATAAAAAGCACATACTTGTTTTCGAAGGGGGGGAGTCCATGCGCCTCGATGAGCAGGTGATCCAGGAAGGTATCATGGGTACCGGCCGTTTATTGAGTTACCTGGGCATGATAGACGGCACCTATCCTCCGGTGAGAAGTCTCAAAATCCAAGACAGTAGCTGGGTAAGAGCCAAAATATCCGGGATTTTCAATGCGTCCGTTTCTGCGGGAGATGAAGTGAAAAAGGGGCAGGTATTGGCAAAAATATCTGACCCTTATGGACAGGTGAAGGTACCTGTCAAAAGCCCTTCCTCCGGCCACGTGATTGGAATAAACAACCAACCGGTAGTCAATGCCGGCGATGCCCTGGTTCATGTGGGAAGGACCCAGTTCGGCGTCTCGGGACCGGGCTATTGACATCATAGCGCTACTTGACCGAGAATCAAATAGTTGCAGCGTAGAATGGTAATAAACCCGGAAACATCTGATCTTCATTTAAAAAAACGGGTTTTCAGTATTTCCACAAAGTCATATTGTCCCTTTTTCTCCGGCTTGCCACATTCGCTGTTTCTAAGGTAGCCAGATGCAGGTGTTTGGGAATTAGGTGAGGTATTCCATTGGAGAGCATTCCAAGCCAATGCCGGCATCTACCTCTCTGGTAAACTGCCTGTGCGAAGAAAAATATTCCAAAAAAGACGCCTTTTTTCAGGCATTGCGGGCTATTTGAGTTTGTAAATCAGGGTGTTTTTTCCATATCCACCCCTTCATCCAGGCGAATCGTCGTTCTTGATTCACAAGCGTCCGAGGTAGTGTATACCAATTCGTGGGTTACCGGATTGCCGCCAGTACGGTGTATGGTCCAGGTTTCGGTACCAGAGGCGGGCCGGGGCAGCGATTCCGACAGACAGGCACTGGATTGTAGTTTCTGTGGGTCCACGAGTACCTCAAATGCATTACCGCTCCAATTCCTGCCCTGCATCTGTCTCTGACTACTGAGTTCGATCAATTTATTTGATTCCATTGTTGCCCGGTGTAGGTAAGCGGGTTTCAACCGGGTGGAAGAACCCTCGGGATGAAGCAAGCGCAAGGAATTCGTTAGTTCAGCTACCGTAATCTCTCCGGACAGCAGCTCGGTAAATCGAAAAACCCGCTGGCCCACTACCGCTGTTCCTTCCCGTTCGTAATCGGTAAACGTCAGCCGAAGCGTATCCCCTTCGGTAGGCGACTCCCTGCCGTATTCCAGCGTGATGGACCCTTTTCTGCCGACCGGCACCTCCGTGCAACCGGGCCGATCGTAATTCAGTGTCACGGAGAAAGCAGCCGTATCCCGGGAGATTTCCGGACATCCGGGCAGCGAATCCAAAAAGGACTCCTCGTCGAATAATGCCCACGGCTGAAAAACCAGGTACAGGTGTTCATCCAGGCTCTTGGATGCCCAATAGGCTTCTTCGCCCTCAAACGATTGATTGATCTGCAGGTCCCTGTTGACATCCGGTTGACAGGCAAACAGTACGAGTAACGAAACGTATGTGATTATTCTTTTCATGAATCCTCCGAGTTATCCGGATCTTCCTCCGAGGTGAAATTACTGAAAGTTTAATTAATTTCCATCCCCGCGTCCCAAAGCATGGAAAATTATGTATTTTGAGCTATGTAACAGTTAAAGGACATAAGATGCACTATCAGAAAGGAATGCTGGTAGCCGGAGCCCTGGAAGGGCAAGTGCTACTGGTGACCGGTGGCGGTACCGGATTGGGGGCAGCAATGGCCCGTTATTTTTTGGAGCTTGGTGCCAAGCTGGTAATTTGTAGCCGGAAAATCGAAACCTTGAAAGCCACGGCCTCGGAACTGGAGGCGGTGACCGGGGGACAGGTAGTGCCGCTTGCCTGTGACATACGCGACTATGCGGCGCTTTCCGAGATGTATCAGGAAGCGAAGGCGCATTTTGGGAAAATTGATGGGGTGATAAACAATGCGGCGGCTAATTTTATCAGTCCTACCAACCGGCTCTCACCAAATGCCTTTCACACCATTTTGGACATCGTTCTTAAAGGGACCTCCAACATGACCCTGATCGCGGGGAAGGATTGGATACAGGATGGCAAACCTGGCGTTTTTTTAAACATTGTGACGACCTACGCCTTTACCGGTTCCGCCTACGTGGTACCCAGTGCAGCCGCGAAGGCGGGCGTTCTTGCCCTGACCCGTTCACTGGCAGTGGAATGGGCGCCACACGGAATCCGCTCCAATGCCATTGCACCGGGTCCTTTCCCGACGGAGGGCGCCTGGGAGCGGCTTTTGCCGGGGCATCTGGCGGAGAAGTTTGACCCCGTTCGGCGCATTCCTTTGGGGAGGGTAGGGGAGCACCAGGAACTGGCCAATCTGGCTGCCTACCTGATTTCTCCGTATTCGGCTTATATCAATGGAGAAGTGATCACCATTGACGGGGGGGAATGGCTGCAAGGAGCCGGTCAATTTAACGGCTTTGGCCAAGTGAAAGCAGAAGAATGGGATGCGCTTGCCGCGGCAAGAAAAAAGGGCGGTTAATCCGGCGAATAATACTACCCGCCGGTCTTAACGCTTGTCTTCTTTGAATACCGGGGGCTTTTTAAACGGAAGCGCCAGCCTGAAATCCCAGGTTGGGAGTACTTTCTGTATGTTTTTCTCCTCCAGAGAGGTGGTCTCGATAAAGTACCAGTTGGCACGGTCTTCCGTACCTACGGCAATTAGGTTGCTGTCCGAAATCAGGGTCCCTCCCGGAACTTTCGTAACCAGGGTGACGGGTACAATCGCATGAACCTCATCCGCTACTTGCACGGCCTCGATTTCCTCCCCAAACTCAAGGGAAGCCAAGCGCTGACCGCGTGCTTGCTTGGTTTCCTGTATTTGTTTCAACAGCTTTTTCATGGCATCCCTACCTCCGGCTTTTTCGATCAGTGCGGGGTAGGTAAAATCCAAAAGAATCTCGTGGTCTCCGTGCAACTGGGCATAGGCATAAATTTGTCCGGCAGTTTTTATCTCTTCCCTAATCTGGTTTTGTGCGTGCAGCGATAGCATCGTTCCCCAGAAAATAATACCAAGCAGTAGTTTTTTTACCATAGCTGTACCTTTATTCGCCTTCTAAAATAGGCTTTTGAAAAGGATATTCAAGGCAAAAAATTATAAAATTTCACTGATCCACACCAGTTGCATTAAACCAGCTAAGATCTCCATTTTCCATTCCATAACTGATCTGAATGGGGTTGCAGCAGACTTCGCAGTCCTCAATGTATTCCTGTTCGGTTACACTGGGGTCGAGCAGCATGGAGATTTCGGAGAAGCAAAATGGGCATTGAAAAAAATGTTCGATTTCCATGGTAGCGGACGATTGGACAGATACAACATGTAGCAAACACCGGGCGGTAGCGGATTGTTCCGGGGGACCCAGAGCATGGGCTTTTGGGGCCAAGGCTTGTCAGGATTTTGGCAACGAGTTTCCAAAAAACCGTAGCTGCTATCAATAATTGAAGCGCGCAAAGGTATGGTGTCGGTAGGAAGGAGCAATTACAGCGCCAAAGCAGGCTGTTCCGGGTACTGGCTCCGGTGCGGTAGTAGAAATCTGGAACAAGAGGGAGCAACGATAGACAGGACCGATTAGAGACCGGTGTTACCCAGGGAGATGGTGGTAGTTTTGCTATCCAACACCCTGGCGTTTTCGCATTTTAGTATGCGGTAGGGATGCTTCTTGAGCAACTCGTAATTGTGGGTAGCCATCAAGATGGCGGTGCCCTTTTTATTGATTTCCTGGAACAAATGGAAGATACCATCCGCCACCTCCGGGTCCAGGTTACCGGTAGGTTCGTCCGCCAGAAGGATGGAGGGTTCGTTTAGCAAAGCCCGTGCAACGACAACCCGCTGTTGTTCTCCACCGGAAAGTTGGTGCGGCATCTTGGATGCTGCGCCGCCCAGACCCACGCCCATCAGCACTTCGATCATCCGGTTTTTCATCTTGATTTTATCCTTCCAGCCGGTAGCTCGGAGGACAAAATACAGGTTTTCGGCCACCGTCCGATCCGGAAAAAGTTGAAAATCCTGGAACACAATTCCCAATTTGCGGCGCAAATACGGGATTTCCTTTTTTTTCAGCTTGTCGATCGAATAACCGGCCACCCTTGCCTGGCCCATGATAAGGGGGAGGTCGGCATACAGGGTTTTTAGCAGCGAACTTTTTCCGCTTCCCGTTCTTCCGATTAGAAATACAAATTCGTCCTTTTCGATCGTAAAAGTCACGTCCTTCAATATGGTGTTGATACCCTGAAAGATACAGGCCTGCTGCACCGACACCACCGGCTCGTTCGAAAAGACCATATTAAATACTGAGTTTTTTGAGTTTGCCAAATGGCAATTCCCGAATCAATTGTTCCAGTTCCGCTTCCTTTCCTTGCAGTCCGAATTTTTCAATGTTCTTTAGCGGGCGGTCTGCCCGGAAATAGGCTACCAACACAAAGTTTTCGTCCCGGATCTGTATGTAATCCGGGATTTTTGCTTTCCCTTTTACTTTGATGATGTACATAGCCGGTATGTTTTGGTTCGTGTCAGGTGCCGTTCATTTGCGGAGAACGATTGGCGAAAAACCAGCCGATCAGGAATTTGCTTTGGCATGATCTGCCAGAAACTGAGCCAATCCCTTATCGGTAAGCGGGTGATTTAACAGGCCCGTGATTACCTTAAGTGGACAGGTGACCACATCGGCTCCCAGTTCCGCACATTTGATCAGGTGCATGGTATGCCGGATAGAGGCCGCCAATACCTCGGTTTCAAATCCGTAGTTTTGGTAAATGTGTACGATTTGCCCGATGAGATCCAGCCCGTCAAAGGCGATGTCATCCAAGCGGCCAATAAACGGAGACAGGTAGCTGGCACCCGCTTTCGCTGCCAAAATGGCCTGACCGGCCGAGAATACGAGCGTGCAATTGGTACGGATACCTTCGCTGGAAAAATACTTAATGGCCTTGATGCCGTCTTTGATCATGGGAACTTTTACGACGATCTTGTCATCTATTTTAGCCAGCTCCTTACCTTCCTTCACAATCCCTTCAAAATCGGTGGCAATCACTTCCGCGCTTACCTTGTCATCCACGATGTCGCAAATAGCTTTGTAGTGGTTTCGAACGTTCTCGTCCCCTCGTATGCCTTCTTTGGCCATCAGGGAAGGGTTGGTGGTCACACCGTCCAAAACACCCAGGTCGTAGGCTTCTTTTATTTCGGTTAGGTTTGCGGTATCGATAAAGAATTTCATGTGCGAGTAGTAAGTTTGAGTGTATGTGCCGATAAATTTACGTCAAAAGTATCAAAAAGATGGGGAGCGTAAAATAAAAAGGAAAAAAATAAGCGGCATCGCACCGCTACAACCACCTACCCTTGCTTCCTTCCGGACCTGGGGGATTTAGCGGGAGCTGGTCGTGCCGCTCAGTACAAAGGTAGGTAAATTTTCATCTCAAACAAAACTATTTTACCAGCAAGCAGCTAATTGCTTCGCTATCAAATCTTAATTTTTTGGCCGAATTATTGCCGGGTTTTGGTTGTCTCTGAGGATAACTACCTATTCTCACTAAAAATCTGTTTTGATATGATGATAAAAACATTGGCTACCCTGAGTGTAGTTTTTCTGTTGGGCGCTTGCGCCGTATTTCAGCCACGGATTCCCTACCAATTGGGCATGTCGGAAAGCAAATTTCTTCGGCAAAATAAGGAAGCGGTCATAAGTCAGTTGAACGAGAACAAAAAAGTATACCGTCTCACCAACGACGATCGCTTTTATATACTTGCGACATTTGAAAATGGGGAATTGGTGAGTCTGGAAGAAAAAGAACTGGCCCCTCAATGGCCCCGGCAGCGAATGATGGACGAAGAGTACAGGTACGACGATAATACCCAAGACGGGCAACCCGATCAGTGAATTTCCTGCAAATCAATCGCTGGAATCTCAACGGGCACCGCTAAATCCCTTTTGGGTGATTTTTTGTTTGGCACAAATCCGATTTCCAGAAACGATAATCTAAAAATTTTAGTAAGTTTGGTTGACCAATTCGCCTATCACCGACGGATGCGAATGGGTGGCGTCCTTTCATCGGGAGGTAGGGTTCCTCAAAACGGCGCGTTTTGCCGCACCGGCTTGGGTACCTAAAGACGGAAGGCAATGCACGAGGAGTAGCAGCGAACAAGGGGCTAATTTTCCTCTGGCGTTCCAGGCAAGGACTGGGGCGTATTTCCCGAAAGGTTTCAAATTCATCGTCGGATCAACTGTAAACAAATGGAAAATAACCGCAGAAAATTTTTAAAAAGATTGGGAATGGCCGGTGCCGCTTCGGCGTTGGCCCCGACCGCATTTGCCGGGCAGCCGGTACCGGATGTGGTTCGCCTGGATCGATTGTCTAAAAAAAGCGTCGATGACCGTGAATTGAAAATTGCACTGATCGGTGCCGGGATCATGGGGACCCAAGACCTGAACACCGCACTTCAGCACGAAAACGTATCGGTAGTAGGGGTCTGTGACCTATACGATGGCCGGTTGGAGGCAGCGAAAGAAAAGTGGGGACAGCATTTGTTTCTTACCAAGGACCACAAAGAGTTGTTGAAACGAAGCGATATCGATGCGGTACTGATAGGAACGCCCGACCACTGGCACAAACAGATTAGCGTGGATGCGCTGAATGCCGGAAAACACGTGTATTGCGAGAAACCCATGGTTCATTCGGTGAAAGAAGGACAGGAAGTGATCGATGCCTGGAAGAAATCAGGCAAGGTATTCCTGGTAGGAAGTCAGGGGATTTCCAGCCTTGGAAACGAAAAGGCGAAGGAATTGCTCGCCCAGGGGGCCATTGGCGACATCAATTATGCGGAGGGCTTTTGGGCGCGGCATTCACCGGAAGGAGCCTGGCAGTACCACGTGCCCGAAGATGCATCCGTAAATACCGTGGATTGGCAACGGTACGTTTCCAATACCACCGAAAGGGAATTTGACCCTTTGCGCTTTTTTCGCTGGAGAAATTACCTGGACTACGGAACGGGTATGTCCGGGGACCTCTTTGTACACCTGTTTACCAGTCTTCATTTCATTACCAATTCTCTGGGGCCGAACAAGATTTCATCCATGGGGGGACTGCGGTATTGGAAGGACGGCAGAGAGGTTCCGGATGTATTGTTGGGTATGTTTCAGTATCCCGAAAGTCAGGAGCATCCCGGGTTTAATTTGTCCCTGCGCTGCAATTTTGTAGACGGCACCAGTGGGTCCACCTATCTAAAGATTGTGGGGAGTAAGGGCTCCATGGACGTAAAATGGGACGAAGTAGTGGTCAAAACCAATCAACAGGCATCCAGTGACGATCCGTTTTTGGAGGCGCAGGCCCAAATGCGGGGAGGGGCTTCCGACCGCAAGCGTATATTGCCTCCCAATGAAATGGTGTACAAGGTTGAACCCGGATACAAAGGAGCACATTACGATCATTTTGGGAATTTTTTCCGGGCGATTCGTGAAAAGGGAACCGTGGCGGAAGATCCTGTTTTTGCTTTCCGTGCGGCCGCTCCTGCACTTTTGTGCAACGATAGTTATTTCCAGGATAAATTTATCGCCTGGGACCCGGTTCAAATGAAACTGGTGTAAACAAATTGCATGTACCACTAATTTAAATAAACTAACTAGATAATGAGAACAATAGCAAAACAGTCCGGCCTTTTGTTGGCCGCGTTGGTCGGCTTGGTGTTTACTGCCGCGGGCCAAACCTCACTTTTTAATGGAAAAGATCTCTCCGGATGGATCGTATACGGTACCGAAAAGTGGTACGTAGCAGATGGGATTCTGGTTTCCGAAAGTGGACCTGACGCAGAATATGGGTACCTGGGAACCGAGGAAGATTACAAAGATTTTGAGTTGACCGCAAAATTTAAGCAAGATCAGGATGGAAACAGCGGGATCTTTTTCCGGTCAACTTTTGAAGGAACCAAGGTGTCCGGTTGGCAGGTAGAGGTGGCACCTCCAGGCAACGATACGGGAGGGGTGTACGAGTCCTATGGTAGGGGATGGTTGATCAAACCAGATGCCGAAAAAGACAAATACCTAAAGTTTGGTGAGTGGAACGACATCAAGGTGCGGGTAAAAGGCGATCGGGTGGTTACCTGGCTCAATGGAAAGAAAATGGTGGATTTCAGCGACGAAAAAATCGGACAGGGTGAGGGGCAAATAGCCCTTCAAATCCACAGCGGAGGTGGTCTGAAAATCTCCTGGAAGGACATTGAAGTGAAGGAACTCTAAACCAATCGCAGCCGGCGCTTTTGTAGGTGTGGGCTGCTGTCGGTACAAAATAAAATAAAAAAGCCCCGAAACAACGGGGCTTTTTTTGGTAGCAAGCCTAATGTTTGACAAAAGGAAAGAACCTTTGGGGCATTTTTTGTAATTTGCGCCCTGCTAAAAGATACTATATGTCGAAATTTGATTCCATAAGACCTTTTTATGATAGCGAAGTCAACCAAGCCTTGAAGGAAGTCGCCTCCCATCCGATGATGAAGGCGATAATGAATTTTACCTTTCCGGACCAACGGGATGAAGAATGGACAGAACAATTGCTAAAGACGCATTCCATTCGCGATTTTCAAATCAATTTCATTTACCATTCCGTTCGGAAAGTATTGGATATCAGTTCGAATGGACTGACTACCTCCGGATTTGAGCAACTGGAGCCCAATACAGCGTACCTGTTTATTTCCAACCACCGGGACATCATTCTGGATACCTCCCTTTTGAATGCGACCTTGTTCGAGCATGGCCTGCTCATGACCACCTCAGCCATTGGTGATAACCTGGTAAAAAAGCCGTTTTTGCGAACGCTCTCCAAACTAACGCGTAATTTTGTTGTGTACCGGGGGCTGAGCAACAAGGCCATGTTGGAATATTCAAAGTTAAACTCCGAGTTTATCCGGGAAGCGATTTTTTCTCAAAACCGTTCCGTGTGGATCGCACAGCGGGAAGGACGGACCAAAGACGGTATGGACCTAACGCAAAAAGGCGTTCTTAAAATGCTTTCAAAAGCTTGTGAATCCTTATCTTTGGAGGAATATTTCCTAAAGCTAAAGATTGTTCCCGTATCCATTTCTTACGAAAACGATCCGACCGATGTCTTGAAGATGCCCGAGCTGCTGGCAAAGGCGCGGGAGGAAACCTATGTCAAACAAAAGAACGAAGATTTCCGAACCCTCATGAGTGGCATCATGGGACAAAAAAAGCGGATTCACATTTCCGTCGGGAAGGTCTTGGATCAGGAAATAAACACTATTTTTGAAAGAGAAAACAGTGTCAACAAGCAGCTTCAGGCATTGGTGGAAGAGCTGGACCGGGTAATTGTACGGAACTACCGACTATGGCCTACCAATTACATTGCCCTGGACCTGCTGAACCAGACCGACGAACACCGGGAGCATTATTCCGTAGAAGAAAAAGAAGAGTTTCAGGCACGCATCCGAAAAGGCGTGGAGATGGAAAATGCAGTGGCCGTGCGAAACTTTCTCTCGATGTATGCCAACCCGGTCATTCACAAAGAAAAAATGCACCTGCTGGCCCCCTAGCCGAAGGTTGCCGCAAACATCCCGCTAGAAAACTAATCGTTCAGAAAAAAATAGTAATCGTTTGAAAGAAAAATCTGTAAAAATCGGGTTGGTGCAGTTAAGCTGTAGCGCCGAACCACAGAAGAACCTGGAAAAAACAATCGCAGCGATACGAAATGCGGCTGAATCCGGAGCGCAGGTATTGTGCCTACAAGAGCTTTTCCAATCCCTTTACTTTTGCGATGTGGAGGATTACCGAAATTTTTCGCTCGCTGAGAAAATTCCCGGGCCTGCGACAGAAGAACTAGGCCGTGTTGCCAAGGAGTTGGGAGTGGTGATTGTTGCCTCGCTTTTTGAGAAGCGGGCAGAGGGCATTTACCACAACACTACCGCCGTATTGGATGCCGACGGTAGCTACCTGGGTAAATACCGAAAAATGCACATTCCGGATGATCCGGGGTATTACGAAAAGTTTTACTTCACGCCGGGGGATTTGGGGTACAAGGTTTTTTCTACGGCCTATGGCAAATTGGGTATTCTGATCTGCTGGGATCAATGGTACCCCGAGGCCGCACGTATCACCAGCCTGATGGGGGCTGAGATTCTGTTTTACCCCACGGCAATCGGCTGGCACCAATCCCAGGATGCGGCTACCAATGAAGAGCAATACCAGGCCTGGCAGACCATTCAGAAAGCCCATGCAGTGGCAAATGGCGTGCCCGTGGTGGCCGTGAACCGAACGGGGGTTGAGGGTGAGATGCAGTTTTGGGGAGGTTCCTTCGTTACCAATGCCTTCGGTAAGGTGCTGTATCAGGCGCCTCACCTCGAAGAGCAGGTGGAGGTGGTGGAAGTAAGCCTGACTCAGTCTGACGGATACCGCACGCATTGGCCATTCCTCCGGGATCGCCGCATCGATAGTTACCAGCCGATACTCAAGCGTTTTCTCGATGAAGATTGACCCCAGTTTTTTTTTCAAGGGTAGTTTAGGGAAGGATCCCATGCACCCCGCCGATTTGGGCTATTTCTTTCCGGCGGAATTTCATCCCCACGATGCCACCTGGCTAAGCTGGCCGCACAAAGAAGCCTCCTGGCCCGGAAAGATCAACGAAATCTATCCTGCCTACGCAACATTTGTTGCCTACCTGTCCAGGAGCGAGCTGGTAAACCTATTGGTTGCTGACGAGCGCATGCAGCGATTGGCAGAAGATCGATTGGCAACGGCCGGTGTAGTGGAGGAACGCATCCGTTTTCATCATTTTCCGACCAACGACGCCTGGTGCCGCGATCATGGTCCGGCCTTCCTGATTCATCCAAACCCGGACAAGAGCAAAGCGATCGTAGATTGGGGCTACAATGCATGGGGCGATAAATACCCGCCCTATGACCTGGATAACCTGATTCCAGGGAAGGTAGCCCTCCACCTGGGAATCCCCTGTTTTCGACCGGGCATTGTCATGGAAGGGGGCTCGGTGGATTTTAACGGGGCGGGAACGCTGCTCACCACGGAAGCCTGCTTGCTGCATCCCAACCGAAATCCTCATTTAAGTCGCGAGCAGATAGAAAGCTACCTCAAAGCCTATTATGGCGTCCAGCAAATACTTTGGCTAAAGGACGGTATCCTTGGAGACGATACGGATGGTCACGTGGATGACCTGACGCGTTTTGTCAGTAAAAACAAAGTCCTGACTGTGGTTGAATCCAACAAGAAAGATGAAAATTACAAGGTTTTGCAGGACAACTTAAAGCTGTTGGAATCCTTTCGACTGCTGGATGGAAGTGCTCTGGAGATCGTGGCATTGCCCATGCCCGCTCCCGTGATCTACGAAGGGGTTCGGCTGCCAGCAAGTTATGCCAATTTTTACATTGCCAATTCCTATGTGATTGTGCCTACCTTTCGGGATGCCCAGGACGAGCGGGCATTGGATATTATAGGCGCTTGCTTTCCCGAAAGGGAGGTGGTCGGCGTGGATTCCTGGGACCTGATTTGGGGGCTGGGCTCGTTTCACTGCCTTAGTCAGCAGGAACCCGCGGCCGGGGCCTTCCGGTCTAAAACGTAAAAGTCTATTCCCGACACCTGCAAAAGGAGCAGTACCCGTACAGGATTCGGCGTAGAGAAGTCCTTTCGATCTCCTGTCTGGTTGATGCATAAAAAAGCCTGCTCCGGTTTGCATCCGGAGCAGGCTTTTTTCAAAAGCAGAAAAGGATAACTGCTACCTCACTGCCAGCCACCACCCAATGCACGATACAGGCTTACCAGCCGCTGCAGCTGCAGCATCTTCAATTCGATGTATTCCAGTTCGGAAGCCAGGGAATTGGATTGGCTGTTGATCACGTCCAGGTAGTCTGCATAGCCTACCTTAAACATGGTATTGGCGTTGTCTACCGATCGCCGCTGTACCAGTACCTCATTCGTTTTTAATTGCAATTCCTCCCTCAGTGTGCGGTAGTCGTTTACCAGTCCGATCACCTCCAGGTATCCACTGAGGACGGTCTGCTCGTAATCGTACAGGGCGATTTTTTGGCGGGCTTTTGCCGATTCGTAGCTGGCTTTGATTCGGTTCCGATTGAATACTGGAGCCACCAGTCCACCGCCCAGTTGGTAGACGGCAGAGCCTGGATTCAAAAAGAGCTTGCTGAATTCAAAAGCGTTGAACCCGGCCATGCCGTATAGATTAAATGTGGGGAAAAAGGCGGTTCGCGCAATACCCACTTCCAGGTTATTGGCTTGCAGGTTTTGCTCGGCTGCGCGGATATCCGGACGCATCCGAAGCAGGTCCGAGGGAAGCCCCAATTCCAAAACCTCCGGTAGCACCGTTACCTCTGACAAGGATTGGCGCTGCACGCGTTCGGGGTAGTCTCCCGTCAGATAGGCCAGATTTAGCTCGGCTTGTCTCAATTCCCTGCGCTTGCTGATCAGAATACCTTTCGAATTGAGCATCAATGCCTCAAACTGATCGATGGACAGTTGACTCTCCTGACCGGCGTTTTTTAGGCTTTTTCCCAGTTCGAAGGCTTCTTCCTGAAAGGCAATGTTTGTCAGCAAGGTCTCAATTTCCTCGTCCAGCCCGACAATGGTGTAGTACGTGCTCGCAATTTCGGCGATCAGCCAGGTTTTGGTAAGGTTAACCATTTCCTCCGACGCCAGGTACTGGGCCAGGGCCTGCTTTTTCCGCATCTGTAGCCGGCCCCATATATCCACCTCCCAATTGAAGGTGGCGCCGAGAATAAAGTCCTGGTAAGGAACCGGGATGCGCCGGTTTTCCGGGACAGTGGGCGAGAGATTGGTATCGTCGTTTCCTACGCCATCCATGGTGAAATCGCCAAATTTTCTGACTTCCGCCCCTGCCTGCAGGTTCAATTCCGGCAGTTGGCCCATGCGGGCCCGGCTGAGTGCAGCCCGGGCAACTTCTATTTGGGCCAGCGTGCGGTTAACATCCTGGTTGCGCTCCAGACCCTTTCGAATAAGACCCTGCAGCTGTGGGTCGCTAAAAAAAGACTCCCAGCGGACAAGCGCCATGTTGGAACTATCGGCTTTCGAGTTGACAAATTCGGGGTATTCCTCCGGCGGTTGGTTGTAGGTATCGAGGAGTGGTTGGTCTACTTTGCAGGAATAGAGCCCCAGCCCGACAATAGCGAATAGCAGCAGGCAGGGGGAGATGGTGGTGTTTTTCGTTCTATGCATCACTCTTACGAAGTTTTTAGGCTACCGGAATGAACCGCCTGATCGGACGGCATGGAATCGGGCTGTTTTTTGAGGTAAACAGCCAGGGTTTCGAAGGCTACGAATAGACCTGGAATAAGGATGATTCCGACAAACGTACCGATAAACATACCTCCTGCCGCGGCAGTACCGATGGTTCGGTTTCCGACTGCTCCGGCGCCGGTGGCGAGGGCGAGTGGGATCAATCCGCTGATAAAGGCAAACGAAGTCATAAGAATTGGGCGTAGCCTTTCCACCGCCGCATGAACGGCCGACTCCAGGATTCCCATGCCTTTTTGCCTGGACTGTACGGCGATTTCAATGATAAGAATTGCGTTTTTGCCCAACAGTCCGATCAGCATGATTAGCGAAACCTGCGCATAAATATTGTTTTCCAATCCGGTCAGTTGCAGCAATAGAAAGGAACCGAAAACACCGGCAGGCAGCGACAGAATCACCGATAGTGGCAGCAAATAGCTTTCGTATTGGGCGGCGAGAAGCAAATAAACAAAGACCAGGCAAATGAGGAAGATGTATACTGCCTGATTGCCCGAGGCAATTTGCTCCCGGGTGATGCCGGACCAATCAATGGAGAAGCCCCGGGGTAGGATGGAGACCGCAGTTTCTTCGACTGCCCGAATCGCATCACCGCTGGAATATCCCGGTGCGGCATCACCATTGATCATGGCAGAGATAAACATGTTGTAGCGCGTAAGTTGCTCCGGTCCGTAGATTCGCTCCAGGCTGACAAAATTGGAATAGGGTACCATTTCACCCTGCTTGTTTTTGGTGTACATTTTTAGCAAGGATTCCGGGTTGGTCCGGAATTCCGGCGAGGCCTGTAGCATCACTTTGTACATTTGCCCAAACTGGATAAAATTGGAACTGTAATAGCTCCCAATAAAACTTTGCAGGGTCTCCATCGAAGCACGGATATCCACGCCCAACTTTGCAGCTTTGTCATGGTCCACCCGCAGGATGTACTGCGGAAAAGAAGGATCAAAATTGGTGAACGCTTCCTGGATTTCAGGTCTTTCCCGGATAGCTGTCAGAAAATCGTCTACAGTTTGGGCAGTGAAGGCCAAATCCCCACCGGTCTTGTCTTGCATTTGCAATTCAAAACCGGAGGCATTTCCGAAGCCTGGAACGGGCGGGGGGGCAAAAAACTGTACGGAAGCGCCCGTAATGTGTGCGGTCCGTTCCTGGTATTTTTCGATCAATTGGTCGACATTTGCCTCTCGGTCATCCCAACCCACCAAATTGATCATGCCCATGCCGTAGGAGGCTCCGGCAGTTTCGGTAAGCAGGCTGTATCCGGCCAGTGTCGAGATGGTTTCAACCTCCTCAAAGGGCAAAATCGACGCCTGCACGTCATCCATGATTTGCTGGGTTCGGTCCATGGTGGACCCCGGGGGGGTCGTCACGTTGACATAAATCATTCCCTGATCCTCGTTGGGAATGAATCCGGTTGGTAGAATGAAGGTCATCCCATACGTAAGGCCAAAAAACAAAAGCAAAATACCGAATGTGAGGGTTTTTCTACCGGCAGTTTTGCCGATCAATCCAGCGTATTTCCCAGCAAATGCCTCGTATTTTTCATTGAAACCCGTAAAGAAGCGACTGAGCAGGCCTTTTCCTTTTTCGTGATGTACGGGTTTTAAGAGCAAGCTACACAGGGCAGGGGAAAGGGTAAGCGCATTGATACCGGAAATCACGATGGCGATGGCCAGGGTCAGGGAGAATTGCCGGTAAAAGATCCCCACCGGACCGGAGAGAAAACTTACCGGAACGAACACGGCAGACATCACCAGCGTGATGGCCACAATGGCACCGCCGATTTCGTGCATGGCCGCAAAAGTGGCCTCCTTGGCATTCATTCCGTTTTGGTGCATTTTTACATGCACGGCTTCCACAACGACGATGGCATTGTCCACCACAATCCCGATAGCCAATACCATGGCAAATAGCGTGAGCATGTTGATCGAAAATCCAAAAAGGCTCATAAAAAAGAAGGTTCCCACCAGAGAGACAGGTACCGCTATGGCCGGTATTAGTGTGGAACGCCAATCCTGAAGAAAGATAAATACCACCAGGGACACCAATAGAAAGGCTTCGATAAGCGTTTTGACAACTTCTGAAATGGAGGCATCCAGGAAACGGGAGACATCGTACGAAATATTGAAGGTCATCCCGGGGGGAAAGGAGGCTTCCTGCAGTTCGCCCATTTTGTCTTTGATGTTCTGTATCACTTCCCGGGCATTGGAACCGGGCCGTTGTTTGATCATGATGGAAGCGGAGGGCTGCCCATCGGTCATCGATACCATGTTGTAATCCTCCGAGTCGAAGGCAACTTCCGCCACGTCCCGAATTTTTAGCAGGGATCCATCCGGAAGGGATTTTAAGGTAATGTTTTCGTAATCCTCTTTGGTATTAAACTTACCGGTGTACTTGAGAACATACTGCAAGGACTGCGGGTCCCGGTCCGAACTGATTCCGGATTTTCCGGGAGCGGCTTCCACATTTTGGCTTTGAATGGCTTCGCTCACATCCTGTGGGGTCAGGTTGTAGGCCACCATTCGGTCCGGATTCAGCCAGATGCGCATGGCATAATCCCGGTTCCCCATGATTTCCGCTCGGCCTACCCCATCTATTCGTTTTAGCTCGGGAAGGATATTGATGTCTGCAAAATTGTAGACAAATTTCTCGTCTTGCGTGCTATCAGAGGTCATGAGGTTGAGGTACAGCAACATGGAGTTTACCTCTTTTTCAGTCATTACCCCTGCGCGGATTACCTCTTCGGGTAATTCGTCCACGACCGTGGCCACGCGGTTTTGCACATTCACGGCGGCTTGATCCGGATCCGTACCTACACTAAAAAAGACCGTAATAACGGATACACCGTCATTGGTATTGACCGATGACATGTAAGTCATGCCCGGGACACCGTTAATGGCGCGTTCCAGCGGAGTGGTGACTGCTTTGGTTACCACCTCTGCATTCGCTCCCCGGTATTGGGAAGTCACCGTCACCGAAGGAGGGACAATTTCCGGAAACTGGGTGACGGGCAATCCGAAAAGCGCTAATAAACCTACCAGGGTAATCAAAATGGAAATTACCGTCGACAGGATGGGTCGTTTTATAAACAAATCAAACATGTGTCAAGGGGTTTAAACGGCTAGAGCGATAGGTTTAGGGACCGGTATACTTCTTCTTCTCCAATCGGGTTGGGCTTTACCGTAGCCTCATCTTTGAGTAGTTGAATTCCTTCCAACACCACTTTATCGTTGGTGGCAAAATCCTGCGCCACGTAAAAAAGCCCGTGTCTCCGCAACGGCCTAAAACTTCGGACATTTACTTTATTGTCTTTGTCTACCAGGTATACATAGTTGTATTCCTGGATTTCAAACGTAGATTTTTGGGGGATTAGGAAGACGTCTTTCAGTTCGTTGCTCATCTGCACCTTGCCACTGGCCCCGTGCTTGATCAAGCCATCCGGGTTGGGAAAACGAACCCGAAGGGCAATGGATCCGGTACCCTGTTCAAAATCCGCCTCCATGGTTTCCAATCTGCCTTTATACGGGTACTCCACCCCATCCGATAGGATAAGGGAAATTTCCTCCTGCTCGTCCAATAGTGTTTCTCGAACTTGTTCGTTCATTTGTTCCGAGTCGGCATCCTTGTCCAGTTCACCCCGCATATACCGCAAGTATTCGTTTTCCGTAATGCGGTAATAGGCGAAAATTTCGCTAATATCGGTAATATTGGTAAGCAAATCTCCACTCTTCACCAAACTGCCTGTCTTGTAAGGAATACGGTCCACAATGCCGTCAAAGGGAGCCCTCACGGTGGTATACGACAGGCCTACCTGGGCATTTTTAAGCATGGATTCGGCCTCCAGGATGGCAGATTCCGCCATTTCCTTTCTAGATTGGGCCAGTTCGAGTTCGGAGGAAGAGTAGATTTTCTTATCCACCAGCACTTTTAGTCGTTCTACTTCCAGACTGGCTGCTTTTTCTTCTGCTTTGGCCTGCATAAGTTTGGCGGTTGCCGAGTTGACGAGCTCGTTGTATTCTGCCGAAGAGAGTTGAAATAGCGGTTGGCCTTTGCGAACTTCCTGCCCTTCGTCCACGTAGATTTGTTCCACAAAACCCTCCAACTTGGAACGAACCTCCACAAACTGAATTGCCTGCAGATCGCACACGTACGTTTGAGGCACTTCTATGTCTTTCGGCATCAAGGTAAATACTGGTACTTCCAGGACCTCTGCATTTTTATTGTTTTTGCCACTTCCTTCGTTACAGGAAAAAAGAGCACTCCCTATCGCCAGGAAACCAATAACTTTCCAGAGGGATTTCAAACGGGCAATTTTGCTACCGGAATACCGGAGCCCAGAATTTTTCGTATTCATTTCAGAATTGGGATTAAACAAACAATAGAACGCAATGTTTTCAGCCAACGAATGCGCAGGTAGCATGCGATCGTAGCACACAACGCGGCACATCGGTATTACGGTTATTTTTGGGAATTCCGGATGATAGGTGTTCGATAAAAGCCAATCCTCCAGCTAACGTAAGTGGCAGGAATGTGCCTCAGGGAGCGTTGGAACAGATCACCAGGGACACAATGTGCCTGATTTGGTTCCAGGTATCCAATGGGGGAAAGGCCCCGGGTGCTACGGAGTGAAAAAACTGTAACAGGTGAAAGGGATCGTTGCGCAAATAAAAAACCGGAAGCAGCATGTCTCTCGATTGCTGGCTACTGGATTGGGTCCGGCTCAGGGATGTAGGAAAATCGAGGTAATCAAAATCCGACACGTCCAGGTGAATCCCTGTTTTAGGGAATTGATGGATCGCTTCTTCACCTTCGGCCACCGAAAGTCCCACCAAAAATAGCGCAAGCAGGTTGCTGAGGAGGTACTTGGACAAAAAGGCGGCTATTTTTTTATACTTGCGATTCACGATACAAAAATAACAAGAAAATTCCCAAGAAGGATACCGTTCACAAAGGAAAATTAACGCTAATAAAGAAATAAAAACAAATTAAACCGTTGCCGTTCAGTAAATAATCAAACTAAAATTCTGAAAATAATTTAATAAAAGGAAAAAAATTCCTAAAAAAACAAGGGTTGTAGATAAAATGAATGGTAGATACCGGTAAAGACGAATTCCTTCCAACCTGGCCGAAAATCAGCCCGCCAGGACGAGAAATTAACTGCCTAACCAGATATAGATGAGTACGGTTACCACGCACAAAGCGGCCGATACGGGTTTTGCGTATTTCCAGGGTTTCATTTCCAATACGGGTGGTTGACTTACAAAGGTGTTGGGCTTGCCGGGGAAATAGTGGCTGACCGTAACCATCAGCACCAGGTTCATGACAAATTCGATCGCCCAAATGTGAATGAAATGAATGCCGGAATCGAAGACAAAACTCGTCAATAGGTAAAAAGTCAGGCCGGTAACCAGGCCTATTTTGGCAGCTCTTGCCGTGACCTTTGGAATGAAAAAGCCGGCGATTAAAATAGAAGCAATGGGGATAAAAAATATTCCATTGAGCTGTTGCATGAGTTGATAGAGACCTTCCGGGGCATTGCCAACCAGGGGGGCGATACCGATGGCAAAGAGGGCAAGGACCAGTGAACTCAATCTTCCCACGCGGACCAATCGTCTGTCTGAGCAGTTGGGATTGATGAGTTTTTTGTAGATGTCCAGGCTAAAGATCGTGGCTGCGGAATTCAAGACACTGTTGAAGGTACTCAATATGGCCCCCAGCACCACGGCGGCAAAAAATCCAAGCAGGCCGAAGGGCATCACCCGCATCAGCAAAACCGGGTAGATGAAGTCCTGGTTGTCATAGTATTGATCTTTGTAGTAATAGTAAGCAATGATGCCGGGTAGCACGATGATCAGGGGAATCAGGATTTTGAAGATACCGGTAAATAACAGTCCTTTCTGTGCCTCCGCCATGTTTTTGGCGCCAAATGCCCGTTGGATGATGGTTTGGTTCATGCCCCAGAAATACAGTTGATTGATCATCAATCCGGTAAAAATGGTTCCGAAAGGCAGGACAGAGTCGGCTTTGCCAATGACGTTGAATTTTTCTGGTGCAAAAGCATAGACTTTACTCATGCCATCGATGATATTACCCTCGCCGATATCCCAGAGTGCAAAAACGGGGACCATCAGCCCGCCGATGACCAGGCCAATTGCATTGATGGAATCGGACAGGGCCACAGCTTTTAACCCGCCAAAGATGGCATAGATGGAGCCAATCACCCCAATGGTCACCACGGTGATCCAGATGCCTTCCGATAAACTCACGCCCAATACTTCGGATACACTGAAAATACTTTCCAGATTGATTGCCCCCGTGTACAGCACGATGGGGAGTAGGGTCACCACAAAAGACACCATCAGCAAGAACGCGACCAAGGTCTTGGTGCTGCTATCGTACCGGTTTTCCAGGTATTGAGGAATGGTCGTTAGGCCCATCTTTAAATAGATCGGCAAAAAATACAAAGCGGCAATGACCAGGGCGATGGCGCTGGTCACTTCCCAGGCAATGATGATCATTCCGTTTTTGTAGGCAGAACCATTCAGGCCAATCAAGTGCTCGGTGGATATATTGGTTAAAATCATCGATCCGGCGATCACGCCACCGGTAAGGGAGCGCCCTCCCAGAAAATACCCATCCCTGGAGCGGATATCGTCTTTTCTCAATTTGTACCAGGAAAAAAATGCGACAAAAAGGGTAAATCCGATAAACGTCAGGGCTGTAAGCATGGTATAAAACTAAATTGCTGCCCGGAATTCCGGGCAGCAACACGTCGGTTTATGAGGGTTATAAAAGCTTAAAATTTCAGTGTGTCCGGTAGGTATTTTGCTACCAAATCCTCGTAGTAAGGGCGCAGTGCCTTTGCATCCGGGGGCACGGGTACTTTGGAGTACAAGTCGTAGGGATTGAATTTATCCACCCATTTGAACATTTCCCGGTCGTGATCATTGAGCAGGTGATCGTATGCACCTTCCCGGTGCTGCGCGTAAAAGGAATGGTATCGAATCATGTACAAGGCCGGTTCGGGCAGGTAATTTTTGGTCATTTGGTACAGGTACTCGTCGTGACCCCAGGACATTTTTACATTGTCCAGGCCCGTATTGGGTTCATAAATGCCGTATTTGGTGTTGTACCGTTCGTCTTCGTAATCGGGATTTCCCTCAAAAAACTCCGGATAGACGATCTTGTCCGAATGCTTGCATCCCACCGGAAAGGTGTCGCCCACCACGGCCCATTGGGGTTCTCCAAACAGGCAAAGCACTTTCCCCATGTCGTGAATAAAACCCGTCAGCACAAACCAATCGGGGTGGCCGTCAGCCCGGATGGCTTCTGAGGTTTGCAACAGGTGCTGAAGTTGGTCCAGGCTGGTATCGGGATCGGAATCGTCTACCAGGGTATTGAGGTAGTCGATTGCCTCCCAAAAGGGCATCTCTTTCTTATCAAATTTCAGAAACTCCTGCTCTTTTTTTGTGACGAAGTCGTAGGTCTGGTAGTGGTGGTTCAACCGATAAAAATCCCGGACGGTATCCACTCGCTCGGAGTCGTGGTAGTTGCGGTAATCGCCCTTTGCTTTGGCTTGTTCGGACTTGGGTTTTGGATACCTGATTTTTAAATCATCCTCCCATTCTTCAATATTTCCAAGAGGAGCGCTCTCTTTATCGGTGAATTGTTTGTTCATGTCAACAGGTCTTTTTTCTGCCCTAAATTTAGAAAAAACTAATTGTATTTTCTATAGTCCCCTTGTTTTTCAGAACAATAGTTTACAAATTATTTTTATCCAAATGCATGCGAATTTTTTCCTTCAGCAGCTTTAGGTTTCGGGTATTGGTTTCGCTGCTGCTTTTAATCTCCAGAATTTTTGGTTTCAGGGATTTTTGGTAAAATGTATCCAGACAGTTTTGTAGCGAAGAAAGATCTTCTACGCTCCAATAATCAAAGCCCATCTCTTCCGCCAGGTGCGCACCGGATAGCTTTTGGCGGGTCTCGAAATACTCTTCTAATTCGGGCAAGGCCGCAGGTCCGTCGATCATCCGGAAAATACCTCCCCCTTGATTATTGAAAAGCAATACCCGAAGGTTAGCCAGCTGGTACTGGTGCCAGAAGGCATTGCGGTCGTAAAAGAAGGCCATGTCTCCGGTAATCAATGTGACGGTTTCTTTGGTCGTAAATGTGCATCCCACCGCGGTGCTATTGGAGCCGTCGATCCCGCTGGTTCCCCGGTTACTAATGATCTCCACGTTTGACAGGGGCCGCCCCAGAAAATTAACGTTGCGTACAGCCAGGCTATTTGCTAAATGGACCTTCCCGAAAGGGGGAAGCTTCGGCAAAATCTGCTGCAACGCTTGAAGCTCCCCAAATGCTTCCAGTTCTCCCAAATACCGCGGGAGCTTGTCACGAACGGCTTGGTTTTTTTGCGTCCACTGCTGCGCAAAATCAGCGTCCGTAGGATTTGCCGCCCCCAAAAAGAACTGCAAGAAGGTTTCTGGCTGCAGCCGAATGATCTGGCTTAGTTTTTTAAATGGGTCGGGAACAGTCCCTTCGGGTTGCACGTGCCAATGTGCGGTTTGACTTTTTCGCAAAAACTGCTTCAGGGCTTTGCTAAGGATGGATTTGCCAAAACTGATGATCAGGTCGGGTGCCATTTCCTCCTGCCGGGTCGGGTCGTCAACAAAAAAATCATGGTGGGTAACCGATTCCTCCTGCGCCAGGTTACTGATCGTGTCGGTAATCACGACGGCCTGTTGATTCCTGATAATTTCCGCTAAAGCGGCAGAAATTTTGGGACTTGGGCGTTGTTGGCCCGGGATGAGTAGCATTCGATGGAAAGCTTTCAGTTGATTCCGTAACTTACCGTCGGCGTCGGTTCCCAGGATTTGGTTGCCCGGTTGTATCTCCAATACGGGTTCGAGATCGGTGACGTCAAACCCATACTGTTCGTCGGCTTTGGGATAAAACGGTTCCCGTACCGGGATGTTGATATGCACGGGCCCCATGGGGAAACATCTGGCAAGGGAAAGGGCTTCCTTTACCAGCCGTTTGGCATGCCAAAGTTTGTCCGGGATTCCGGCGTCGTCAGGGAAGGTAAAGCTGCCCTTTACGTGCCTTCCGTAGAGGTTGTCTTGCCGGATGGTTTGCCCGTCCCACTGATCGATCCATTCAGCCGGACGGTCTGCTGTGAGTACCAATAAGGGGATCTGTTGGTAAAATGCCTCGGCCAGTGCCGGGCCGTAGTTTAGTGCGGCCGATCCGCTGGTACATACCAGAATCACCGGTTTGTTCAGTTGTTGAGCCATCCCCAGGGCGATAAATGCAGCAGATCGTTCATCAGGGATGGTTCGGCAGTGGATCAGGGGATGCCGTATTAAGGCCAAAGCAATCGGGGCGCAGCGGGATCCTGGCGATAAAATGGCCTGTGTAATGCCGCTTTTCGCGCAAATAGAGGCCAGATGGCTAAGTTGAGGGAGTATCAACGGGACTTTTTGGTTTGGATGAACTTTCCTAAAATTGTGCATTTTAATTCCGTCTCTTCCCACTCTTTCTCAGGAACGGAATCTTCCGTGATGCCGGCGCCGGCAAAAAGAAGTGCTTCGTTATTTTCCAATCTGGCGCAACGAAGGTTTACGAAGAGGTCGGTTTCTCCGTCCAGATTTACCGGTCCTACGAAGCCAGAGAAGTACGTACGGTCAAACGTCTCCTCAGAATCCAAAAAATCCAGTGCGTTTTCCTTTGGCATGCCGCACACGGCAGACGTGGGGTGCAGTAATTTCAGCATGACGGAGCCCAGTTGCGGAAAATTCGTGGCCCGCATGTCGACCAAAAACTCCGATTTTAAATGGAGTAGCCCACCGGCCACCGTTGTTTTGGGACCAAGTTCCTGGTATTCTCTCAGGCGGATTTTTTTAAAACAATTGACGATGTACCGACTCACCAGTGCCTGTTCCTCAATTTCTTTTTGCGTCCATGCGGCATTTTTCAGGGGGTTGTCCCCCCTTGCTTTCTGGGTTCCCGCCAATGCCATGGTATAGAAGCTGTCTCCTTTTGTTCGGATTAGGGTCTCCGGGCTGGCACCAATCCAGCAACCACTCCCTTCACTGAAATAGCAATTGACAAAGGCATTGGGATAGGCTTCACACAAGGCTAAAAACACCCCAGCCAAATCAAAGTCTGGCGGGAGTTTCTTTTTTTTCAAACGAGCGGGGACCACTTTGTAAAACGCTCCCTGCTCAATGCAAGCGACTGCTTTTGAAACGGTCGCAATGAACTGCGCTTTCTTGGAGGAATTGCTGTCCTTCCGGGCGGGAAGCGCCGCAATCTCGCTTCGAATAAAGGCTTCGTTCGCTTGATCGGCGATTTCTTCACGGTCCCATTCCCTGCCCGCTATCGGTACATTTTCTCCCAGGATTAACCGTTCGTACAGCGTAGCCTTTATGTACACCGGTTGGTTGGTTTCGGAGCGCTGAAAGGGATGAATTAGAAATCCTTCCGGAAGTTCGTCCAGGTCCAGGGTATCCGGTGTATGCGTTTGGGGATCTTTGTCGAGAATCATTTCCACCAGGCCCAGCTTGGGTTTCTTCCAGATGGCAAAAGGCAGCTTGTCCCGAAAAGCCCTGGCGATGAAGGATTCCAGAAAAAGCTTTTGGGAAGTGTCGCGCGCTACGTTAATCGTTTCCATGCAAGTTACTTTCGAATGATGGCCAGGGTGATACGGCTGATACAGGAAAGATCGCCATCCTTGTCGGATATTTTGATTTCCCATACCTGGGTGCTTCTTCCAAGATGAATGGGAGTAGCTCTGCCGGTTACCTTACCTTCTCTGACCCCCTTCAGGTGGTTGGCGTTGATTTCAAGGCCTACTGGATAGGCAGCGGCATCCTCCAGGCAGAGCAAGGCAGCGACCGATCCCAAACTTTCAGCCAATACCACATTCGCTCCTCCATGTAACAGACCAAAGGGTTGTTTGGTTTTAAGGGTAACCGGCATTTCGGCTTCCAGGTAGTCCTCACCAAACGCCGTGTATCGGATGCCCAGAAATCCAGTCATGCTGTCCTTTCCCATCTGATTTAAAAAATCCAGGTCGGGTTTTTTCTTAAATACCATGTTTTATGGGATAAAATTTTTTTCTTTGAACGGAATTCCAAAAATAAAGAATCTTGAGCAGTAAAAAAATATTTGTAGTTAGGCACGGTCAGACAGATTTCAACCTGAAAGGCGTGGTGCAGGGAAGTGGAATAAATGCTCCCATCAATGAAACAGGCAAAAAACAAGCAGCCGCATTCTACCAAAATTTTAAACAGGTACCCTTTGATCGGATCTATTTTTCTTCGCTGATACGAACGAGGCAATCCATTGAGCGGTTTCTTACCCCGGATGTCTATCACGAGGAACTCCCGGATCTAAACGAGATTTCCTGGGGCGATTACGAGGGACTACCGATGGATCACGACGAAAATCAATACTACCTCAATATGCTGGCAAAATGGTCGGAGGGGGAGCTCGATCACAAAATCGCCGGGGGGGAATCTCCCGTGGATGTAGTCATTCGCCTGAAACGAGCCATGGCACATATTTTTTCCAAGGGAGGCAATCAGCTGCTGATTTGCATGCACGGAAGAGCAATCCGCATCCTAATGACAGTGCTGCTTGGCTATGACTTGCGGTACATGGATGTATTTCGGCACGAAAACCTGTGTTGCTATGAATTGCGTCAGGAAGAAGACAGCACCATTTATTTGGACACCTACCACCCGTCGCCGTTAAAAAAGCTACGTGATTTATAAGGTGAGTTTGATAGTAGCTACTTTTTTTGCGGAGGACTGCTCCGCCGACTCGGAAAGCAAGGACTGAAAATTTTCCTGGCATTCGTTCATATCAATGATCCGGAAGGCCACGGATTCAAGAGGAACTTCCTGACCCTCGGAAATGCGGACCAGGGAACTTCCCATTTCGCAGACGGTCCAGTCGGAGAAGGGAACGGTGACGATCAATGCATGCTCCGAATTGCCAGTGTAGGTGCGCGTTTTAAAGGAATCCATGAAACTCAATTCCATTTTCGCGGCACTTGACTGATAGGCAGCCAGCTCAGTTTGGTCAAAAAGTATCAGAAAGGTCTTTTGCGGACCTTCTTTGGCCAGCGAAACCTGCGCAATACCGAGGAATAGAAGGATGTAAATAACCTGTTTCATAGGCTCGTAATATAAAAAATAAACGCATACGAACCAACAAAAGTTTTTACTGAAGCCCAAAAAAGAAAAAAACCGGAGGGCTTCCGGTTTTAGCTGATCTGAATGGTTATGCTTTGCTGCGTTTTCGTTTCGGCGTGGTC
This sequence comes from Cyclobacterium xiamenense, assembly GCF_009467825.1. Lineage (GTDB taxonomy): Bacteria > Bacteroidota > Bacteroidia > Cytophagales > Cyclobacteriaceae > Cyclobacterium > Cyclobacterium xiamenense. Next base: position 29,916 of record NZ_WIOK01000034.1, read on the forward strand.
TCTTCCACAATTTCGTCCTCGACACCGGCGAGGATTCGTCCACAGTGCTCGCAAACAATGATTTTTTTACGTTCCCGTATTTCGGCTTGCCGCTGGGGAGGTACGATATTGAAACAGCCACCGCAGGCACCCCGTTTCACCAAAACTACCGCCAGTCCGTTTTTAGCGTTGTTTCTGATTTTATCGTAGGATTTGATGAGACGGTCTTCTACTTTTTTTGCAGCCTTTTCGCGCTCGTTTTTTAATTTCTTTTCTTCCGACTCGCTTTCTGCCACGATGGTATCCAGTTCTCCTTTCTTCTGGTCCAGGTCATTCTGCCTGTCTTTTAGGATCTCGTTGAGATCGGCGATGTCTTGCTGTTTCCCTTCTATCCGTACCTGCGCTTCGGCTATTTTCTTTTTTGATACCTGGATTTCCAGATCTTGTAGTTCCAATTCTTTGGTGATGGCATCGTATTCGCGGTTATTCCGCACATTCATTTGTTGATCCTGGTATTTTTTGATCAATTTTTCGGATTCCTTGATCGCATCTTTGTGCTTTTTGATCTCAGTCTCCATCGCCTCGATGTCCGTATTGAATTTGTTCAGTCGGGTCTCGTAGCCAATTATTTCGTCTTCCAGATCCTGAACTTCCTCGGGGAGGGCTCCCCTGACTTTAAAAATAGCATCTAGGCGGGAATCGATGTTCTGAAGATTAAGAATGGCTTCTAACTTTTGTGCGACTGGACTTTCCATGTACTATAGGTAACTTATTGGATTTGTAACGATAGTTGTCAAATAGGTTGCAATATTACTAAATTTTTGCGACAATAAATCTTTTAAAAGTTCTTTTGTATAAATTTCACTTTCGTAATGCCCTATATCTGCGAGGGTGATTTGTCCGTCGGCGTCAAAAAATTCATGGTATTTGATATCTGCCGTGATGAATACATCCGCCTTTAAATGAATAGCGGCAGGAAGTAGGAAAATCCCGGCCCCGCCACAAAGTGCTACCTGCTGAATTTTTTTGCCGGAGAGTGCCGTGTGTTTGAGCACCTGTAACCCCATCGATTTTTTTACATGGCGTAAGAATTCCCGCCCTTCCATGGGTTCCGGAAGTTGACCGATCATACCCGAACCCACCTCCTGGTGTTCGTTTTCCAGGGCTTGCAGGTAATAGGCAACTTCTTCGTAGGGGTGGGCCGCTTTCAGTGTTTGCACCATGCGGGCGCGCAGGTGGTTGGGAAACATGAGCTCCACGCGCACTTCTTCTACCCGGCTTTCTGTCCCAGCGGCGCCCAGGTAAGGGGTTGCGCCGTCCAAGGGCAAAAAGGTACCCGTTCCCGCGACCCGAAAGCTGCAATGTGCATATTGACCGATTGTGCCTCCGCCAGCCTGATACAAGGACTGAAGCACCTCATCCGCATTTTCGGCCGGTATAAACGTGGTCAGTTTGGTTAAAATTCCTTTTTTCGGTGCTAAAATCCGGGGCTGTTGCAGGCCGATCTTTTGGGCGATCTTCTGATTAACCCCCTGCTGTACCGCGTCCAAATTGGTATGGATGGCATAGATGGCAACATCGTTTTTTATGGCCCGGATGATGGTTCGTTCGACGTAGGTTTTGCCGGTGAGGCTTTTAATCCCTTTAAACAGAATGGGATGGTGGGCGATAATCAGGTTGCATCCCTTGTCTTTTGCTTCTTCTACGACCGCTTCGGTTGTGTCCAGCGCGCAAAGAATCCCGGAAACCTCCGCATCGGCGTCGCCGGTGATCAGGCGGGAGTTGTCGTAATGTTCCTGATAGGCGGGCGGTGCGATGGATTCCAAATGAGATATGACATCCTTAATCAAATAAACCATATATTTGCGTTTGTTTTTCCAATCAAACTTACAAAAAAAACCACAATGCGCCTTTCTGAATTCTTGCTGTTTCCCTTTGCCTGCATGTATGGGGCAGCTACGGCGTTCAGAAACAAGATGTTTGATCTGGGCATGAAGAAAAGTCAGGCCTTCGACGTCCCCACCCTGGTCGTCGGGAATCTGGCCGTAGGCGGTACCGGCAAGACACCCTTTATCGAATTTCTGTTGCATCAGCTGGCCAATGATTACCGCCTGGCCGTTTTGAGCAGGGGGTACGGGCGAAAAACACGGGGGTTTTTGGTGGCCGATGACAGCACCGGCCCGTCCGAAATTGGGGACGAGCCTTCTCAGGTATACCAAAAGTTTAAGGAGCGCGTGCGTGTCGCCGTCGGGGAAGAACGGGTACTCGCCATTCCCATGATCCTGGCCACCTGCGGCCCAGTCGAGGCCATTTTGTTGGACGATGCCTATCAACACCGGTACCTGGCGCCCGATTTGCGGATTCTGCTAACTACCTACGGGCGCCCGTTTTTTTCAGACAAACTGCTCCCGCAGGGAAGACTTCGGGAAAGCCGGAAAAATGCAAACCGGGCAGACATCGTGGTGGTCACCAAATGCCCCATGCCCTTGTCGCTGCAGGAGGAGGAATGGTACCGCCGGGAAATTCGCCGCTATGCCCGGGAAGGGGTGCCGATTTATTTTTCCGGACTTTCCTATGGCGAGCCCTACAGCATTGGGCCCCAGTCAGAAGCACTACCCCGGCATTTGATCCTGGTCACGGGTATCGTTGATCCGGGGCCGATTGTGGAAGAACTTTCAAAAAACCATACCGTATTGGAGGTGATGGCCTTTGCCGATCACCACCGCTATACGATGAACGACCTGCGTGCAATCCAGCAGACCTGTACGAACTATCGGAAGTACCGGCCCGCCGTTTTGACCACAGAAAAAGATGCCGTAAAATTGAAAGATAAAGCGTTTCAGTCTGTGTTGGCGGAGATACCCGTTTTTGTTTTGCCCGTGGCGGTGACTATGGATTCCCGGGACAGGCAACAACTCCTGCAACAGGTGGAGCAAATGATAACCGACAAACAATTTGATAGTGAAGCATAGCAAGGGTATCTTTTTTGTAGCTTTTTTATTCGCAATGCTGTGTGGTCTGACGACCGCAGAGGCGCAGCAAAGCCCTCCGGCTGACGGAGAAGAGGGCCCCAGGAGGGGCTTGCTCGATGATTCTACGAAAATGGTCTACGGCCCCAATACCTCCCTGTACTTCTACGAGAAATACGTCCGGGACAATCGCTTTGAAAAGGTAGCGCTCGATACCTCCCTGACGGGTTTTCACAACTACGAGCCGGTAGCCGATACCTGGTATACCTATCAGGATCTCGGAAATCTGGGCACAGCCGCCCGCCCCATTTTTTACGAGGTACCCCTGCAGATCGGACGGACCTCTGGGTTTCATGCCTATGACCTGTATTACCATTCCCCAGATAGTATCCGGTACTTTGACACCAAATCGCCGCATACACACATTGCGGCATTTTTTGGTGGCGGCAACCGCAACAAGTTGGATGTGGAATTTGTACGAAATATCCAGCCAAACTGGAATGTGGGCATCGCCTACCGGACCATTCGCGCCCGGAAAACCCTGAACCCTACCCGAAGGGATGACAACAATGTGGTCAACGATTCCTACGAGATGCATACCAATTACGTGTCTCCTAACGGGAAATACCGATTGCTGGCAAGTTTTACCCGGATGAAGCACAATGTCAACGAACAAGGCGGCATCATTCCTCCGGATGTCGACACCACTTCACTGTATTTCACCTATGAAGATTCCAAAGTCTGGTTGCGAAATTCCCGGGCCAGGGATTTGCGGCAGGCGTACCACCTCTACCAGCAATACGAAATCGTCAAAGGCTGGCAAGTCTACCAGGTGTTTGATAAAAAGAAACAGGAGGTCACTTTCTTTTCAAACCTGGGGACTTCCGATGCCGATTTCTTCAACGAAAACCGGTTTAATTCCTCAGACAGCAGCCTGGTGCACAGCAAACCGGATACCACCAATAATCACAATCATTATTCGGAATGGAAGAACGAATTCGGCTTTAAAGGCGACCTGGGACCGGTGTATTACAATGCCTACATTAAGCTTCGCACCGGGCGCATGGCCAGCCGTTTTTTCTCCGAAAACAATTCGTTTACCGAGCTGTTTTTAGGGGGTGCACTTCGGGGAGAAATCAATGAAAACTGGATCTTTGAGGCGGAAGGCGAATACCTGATTCCGGATGGGTACCGGATATCCGGATTGTTTATCTCGCCCTACCTGGATGTGCGGTATACCAAGGCACTCTACAAGCCGACACTCGCACAGGAACGGTATGCCGGCAACCATTACCGCTGGGATAACGATTTTTCCAACATAGGCGTGGACCAGATTAAAGGAACGATCAAGGTAAATCTGGGCAAAAGTACACTTCGCCCCAACCTGACGGTAAACAGAATCAATAATTACGTGTTTTACAACGAGGAGCAGGTACCCGATCAGGCAGGTTCGGAGGCCTTTATGGTCATTCCTGGATTCTCAGGAGATCTGGTGCTTTCGGGGAAATTTCATTGGGAGTCGGACGTTCGCTACACCCTCATTACCGGCGGGGCCGCCGATGCATTTCGGATTCCGGAATGGTTTATCAATTCCCGGATTTACTTTGATGGACCCTTGTTTGATGAAAATGTTTTCGTACAAATGGGGCTGGAAGTACGGTACCGTTCGGGCAACTTTGCCCCGGCGTACATGCCGGCTACCCAACAATTTCACCTGCAAAACGAATTCAACGTGTACGCCTATCCGGTAGCCGATGCCTTTTTAAATTTCAGGATTAACCGGACCCGTGTATTATTTCGTTACAACCACCTAAATGCCGGATTTATGGAAAATGACGGCTACTTTATCACCCCGGGCTATACCGGGTTAAAGAACATGTTGGATTTGGGAATTAGCTGGTATTTCTTTGACTAAGGATAACGATGGACTGGAAAGAAACGACAAAAAATAAAATGTTGCGCTTGCAGCTTCCCACCGATCCTCGCTGGGTGGATGTGGCGAAAATGAGCCTGGAAGCAATTTTGGTGGATCACGCGTATTGCGAACAAAAAGCCGCTTCTTCGTGCATCTCGTTGATTCTGAAGTTTCCCGAGTTTGAAGTCATGGTGGATCGGCTCAGTCCCGTTGTAGCCGAGGAGTGGGCACATTTTGAAGCGGTCATGCAGCAAATCCGAAAACGCGGCTACCGATTTGGGCATCCCCGAAAGGATGCCTACGTGGTACAATTGCAGTCGTTTGTGCGAAAAGGGGGGAGTCGCACCGAGCAGCTCACGGAGCATTTGCTCATGAATGCGCTGATCGAAGCCCGGTCCTGTGAACGATTCAAGTTGCTGTCAAAAAACCTGCATGACGAGGAATTAAAAAAATTCTACCACGAGCTAATGGTTTCTGAGGCAGGGCACTACGTAAACTTTATTCAGTTGGCAAAGACCTATCAAGACCCGGAAAAAGTGGAAAAGCGCTGGAAAGAATGGTTGGATTTTGAAAAAGAGGTCATGGCACACCTGGAAATCCGGGGAGATCGCATGCATTGAAGGCTGGTGCGGGTGTTAAAAAACCTGAAAAGCTTTGCCTAAAAACATTTTATGCGTAACATTAGAAAAATAGTTGGATCAGAAAATGAATTTTGGTCCGTATCGGAACAGACATGAATTTGATTGAAAATATTCGGGAGGCCTTTCGGTCGGTACGCACTAACCTTTTGCGCACGGTATTGACAGCCATGATCATCGCCATAGGTATCACCTCCTTGGTAGGCATGCTGACGGCCATCGACGCCATGAAGGCGCAGATTGAGGAGAGCCTTTCCGGTTTCGGGGCAAACAATTTCGATGTGAGGAGCCGGGGGTTTTCCGGGGGCAGGGCTACTACTGCCGGAGTAGCGCAGAAGAACTATCCAGCCATTTCTTTTCGGGAGGCGGAGGCCTTCAAAGAAAAATTCAATCAACGCGGAATTTCTACCATTACCACCAGTGTCACCGGTTCGGCGGAAGTTTCCAGGGGATCCAAAAAAACCAACCCCAATAGCCGAATTATTGGCGGGGACGAAAACTATTTTTTGATCAAAGGCATCGCCTTGGAGAAGGGAAGAAGCTTTAGCAATGTTGAAATCCAATACGGAAACAACGTGTGCGTAATAGGCACCGAGATTCAAAGCACCTTGTTTGAAGACGGCGAAAACCCCGTCAATCAACACCTGACGTTTTTTGGCAGAAGGTATACGATCGTTGGTGTCATGGAGCGTCAAGGCGGTGTCGGGGGGGATACCGGGCCGGATAGGGCCATTATCATCCCCATCCTCAATGCCAGAAACCTGGATCAGCGAGGCACTTTTCGGTACACGATAACGGTAGCGGGACAGGATCCACTCAAATTGGAATACGAAATGGGCCAGGCAACGGGTATCATGCGCGCTGTCCGGGAAGACGGGATTGGGATGGACGATTCCTTTGAAGTAGTAAAATCCCAAACCCTGGGAGAACGGTTGGAGGAAATCGCCGGATTCCTTCGGATTGGAGGTTTTGGGATCGGATTCATCACACTCCTGGGAGCAGCTATCGGCCTGATGAATATCATGTTGGTATCGGTGACCGAGCGCACCCGGGAAATCGGTATTCGGAAAGCCATGGGCGCTACGCCCAAATGGATCCGGCAACAATTCTTGATCGAAGCCATTGTTATATGTGTGATGGGAGGGCTTTTGGGCGTAGTGATGGGTATTGGCATTGGCAACCTGGTGGGAAATACCGTCGGGCCGGGCGGGTTCCTGGTTCCCTGGGTTTGGATCATTTTCGCCTTTGTTGTGTGCGTGGTCGTCGGTCTGGTCTCCGGACTTTTGCCTGCCTACAAAGCAAGCAGGCTGGATCCCATTGAGTCCTTGCGGTACGAATAAAGACGACGAATGATGACGAAGAATACATACGATGCCATTGTTATCGGCTCCGGGATTAGCGGAGGCTGGGCGGCGAAAGAACTGTGTGAAAAAGGATTGCAAACCCTTGTCCTGGAACGGGGCAGGCAGGTAAGCCACCGGAAGGATTATCCCACCATGCATACGCCTCCCTGGGAGTTTCCGCTACGGGGTCAGTTGCCCCTGGAACTCCGGAAAGAGAATCCCGTGGTTTCTCGTTGCTACGCGTTTAAGGACGATGCCGATCATTTTTTTGTCAAAGACAAGGAGCATCCCTACATTCAGGATAAGCCGTTTGACTGGATTCGTGGCTACCAGGTAGGGGGGAAGTCCCTGCTCTGGGCCCGACAAGTGCAGCGGTGGAGTGCGTTTGACTTTGAAGGACCCGAAAGAGACGGTTTTGCGGTGGATTGGCCGATTCGGTACGAGGACCTCGCGCCCTGGTACGGTTATGTGGAGCGGTTTATTGGCGTGAGTGGCAACAAAGACGGATTGGAAACGCTGCCTGACGGGGAGTTTTTGCCGCCCTGGGAAATGAACACCGTCGAAAAACTGGTTCAGGAGCGAATCCTGAAAGCTTATCCTGACCGCAGATTTGTCATTGGACGCTGTGCCCATCTGACCCAACCGCAGCCGCATCACATCGCACAGGGAAGGGGACAGTGCATGGCCAGAAGCCTTTGTCAACGGGGCTGTCCCTTTGGTGCTTATTTCAGTTCCAACGCATCTACTTTGCCGGCTGCCGCTGCCACGGGTAATCTGACGCTGAGGCCTCATTCAGTAGTACATTCCCTGATATTCGACGATGCCAAAGGCAAAGTCACGGGGGTGCGCGTGGTCGATGCGCTGTCCAAAGAAACCACGGAGTATTTCGCTAAGATCGTTTTCGTGAACGCATCTGCGCTGAATTCGAACCTGATTTTGCTGAACTCCAAATCGGGCCGTTTCCCCCATGGCCTGGGCAACGACAACGGTCTGCTGGGAACGCATATTGCCTTTCACAATTACCGGGGTTCCATTTCGGCCCGAATTGAAGGGCACCTGGATTCCTATTACTATGGAAGGCGGCCTACTGCGGTCATGTTGCCTAATTTTAGGAATGTAAAAAAACAGGAAATGGACTTTCTGCGGGGGTACATGAGTTTTTATTCTGCAGGAAGAAGTGGTTGGGGAGGAGCCCGTTCGGAAGATTTTGGTGCGGAGTTTAAAGCAGCCAACGCCGAGGCGGGGCCCTGGGGCATCTACATGATGATGCAGGGAGAGACCATCCCCAAGCAAAGCAATCGGGTTTACCTGGACGAGACCCTCACCGACGAATGGGGGATGCCCCAGTTGCGTGTGGACGTGGGCTACGACGATAACGACGAAAAATCCCTCCGGGACTTTTTGGATCAGGGAGCCGAAATGCTGGAAAAAGCGGGATGCAAAGACATTCGCCAAAACGATAGCGGACAGGCACCCGGCTTGGATATCCACGAAATGGGTGGCGTACGGATGGGAAGGGACCCTCAAACCTCGCTGCTGGGAAAATTTCACCAGATGCATGCCTGCCCGAATGTCTACGTTACCGACGGTGCTTCCATGACGTCTACCGGCACCCAAAACCCCAGCCTGACCTACATGGCCTTTACCGCCCGGGCAGTAGACCATGCGGTAGCGGCATTAAAACGGGGTGATTTAACCTGATACGTTCCCGCACGCATGCGTTTTATTCGGTAGGAAGCTGTACTAATCCGATTTTTTTTACCCAAATTCCACAAATTTCATCAATAATGTGTGGCCTATACACGCATTTCGCGGAAACTTTCAAAAAAATCACCGCCACTTTGTATATAATCTTTAAAAAGATCCGGTTTTTTTATAAAAAAAATACAAATTTCTTTTCTAAGGGTTTAGGATTTGCCTATCTTTATGCCAACTAAGCTCATTGGTAGACTTAACGGGTAATTTCTTTGGCGGCAAACGATCTGCGGTGTAAGCAATACGCTATTAAGTCATAAGTATCAATTAGTCAACTAGTTACGTTTCATAAGAGGTTTCTTGCGGAAAGTTCGGTGAAACGGTTTCAACAATCTATTCCTAACATTATTAATTAGTTATGAGAAAAATTTTATCAATCTCGTACGGCTTGGCTTTGCTGCTCTTTTTGAGCTTCGAAGGTCATGCCCAAACACGTACCCTGACAGGTACGGTCGTGTCGGAGGCCGATGGCATGCCAATCCCTGGCGTATCGGTGCTGGACAAGACCAATCAAACCGGAACGGCCACGGATATGGACGGAAACTATTCCATCGGTGTGACCGACAACACGGTCTTGGTATTTTCATTCATTGGATTTGCCAGCCAGGAATACACCGTCGGGAATCGTTCCCGGCTGGACGTTGAACTTAGCGAGGACGCAAGTGAGTTGAACGAAGTAGTGGTGACCGCTCTGGGTTTGACCAAAGAAAAGCGAAAATTGGGGTATGCGGTCTCCACGATCAGTAGCGACGTGATGGACAAGGCGCGTGAGCCAAACGTAGCCAACTCATTGATCGGCCAGGTAGCCGGTCTGGTGGTGAAGGGTACCAATGGCGGACCGCAGGGTTCTTCCAATATCGTGCTTCGGGGTCTTCCCAGCATCTCGGGAACGGGATCTCCGCTATTCGTTATCAACGGCGTGCCCATGGACAATACCCAGCGGGGAGCTGCCGGGCAATGGGGCGGATCGGACAATGGCGACGGTATCGGTAACTTAAGTCCGGATGATATCGAATCCATGACGGTACTGAAAGGACAGGCCGCTTCTGCACTGTACGGTGCCAGGGCTTCCAATGGTGTCATCTTGGTAACGACCAAAAGTGCAAAAAAAGGTGAAGATTGGGCCCTGTCTTACAACCTAAACGTAATGACCGATCAGGCGATGGATTTCACCAATTTCCAAAACGAATACGGTCAGGGTAGAGGCGGACGTAGGCCCCAATCGGCTTCCGACGCGCGTACTACAGGTAGGTTTGCCTGGGGTGAGCCCATGGGAGGTTCTGCGATCGCATACGATGGCAATCAGTATCCCTATGTTCCTTCTGACGAAACTTACCTGGATTTCTACGATGTAGGTACCAACGTGACCAATACGGTAGCGGTATCAAAAGGCCTGGGCGATGACGGTGCCTTCCGACTGTCCCTATCCAATTTGAACTCCAATTCCATTGTTCCAAATAGTGGAAATGACCGGTTGAATATCAATTTGAATGTGGATCAGAACATTACGGATAAACTCAATGTGTCCGCAATGATCAATTACATTGACCAGAAAAGTACCAACATTCCAGCCTTGAGTGACGGTCCGAAAAATCCGAATAACTTCTTGTTCCTGGCACCGAACGTAGCGCCCAGCATTTTTGCTCCGGGCTACGACGAAGAAGGACGGGAGATCGTATTCAGTGACGATATCTTCGTGACCAACCCGTATTTTATCGCCAATAAGGGGATAAACGACCGGGGTAGAAAGCGAACCATCTCCACGCTGTCTGCAAAGTACAGCTTCGCACCGAAAATTTATGCCTTGCTACGGGTTGGTAATGACGTGTCCAACGACGACTTTTTCTCCGTGGACCCTACCGGACTGGCCTATTCTTCCGACTTGAAAGGAAACTTGAATGGTAGAGGCCTCTCTACCCGATCGGAATTAAACGTGGATGCCTTGTTTGGGGCAGACCTGATGCTGACCAACGACATCTCGCTCGATGCATTGGCTGGAGGAACCTTCCGGAACAACCGATTTGAGCAAGTAGGCGTGGGAGGAACCCGATTTGTAATCCCCGAGCTGTACTCGCCATTCAACGTGGAGGTGTTTAACCGTTCCTATGGATTCAACGAACGGGAAGTGCTTTCGGGATTTTATTCCATGGGCTTCGGCTACAAGGATTACCTTACCTTGACCACCACCGGACGATACGATGTCTACAGTACCTTGCCTACGGATAACAACAGCATTTTCTCTCCATCGGTGACGGGTGCATTCCTGTTTGATCAGTTTCTGAATGTTCCTGCGTTGGACTTCGGTAAACTTCGTGCTTCCTATGCGGTAACGAGTGGAGAGCCGTTTGCGGCTTATCAGACGCAGTTTTACTACAACTCGGCCAATTCCTTCAATGGCGTGGCCGCGGGATCTTCTCCCCTGGGTTTGCCCAACCTGTTCTTGAAACCGTTTACTACGGATGAAATTGAATTCGGGTTTGACTTGAGTTTCTACAACAGTCGATTGACGTTTGACGTGGCGTACTTTTCCAAAACTACCAATAACGAGATCATGAATGCCAGCTACAGCATCGCCTCTGGCTTCAGCAGTGCAGTAGTAGCCACCGGTTCGACCAACAACAAAGGATTGGAAGTAATGATCACCGGCGTTCCCATACAGACCAGCGATTTCACCTGGAGGACTTCGTTGAATTTCACCAACGTGAGAAACGAAGTATTGAGCACGAATCTGGACAACAACCCGATCAACCTCGGACAGAACAGGGCTACCCTGGGAAATGCCGTAACGGCTTACGTTCCCGGTCTTCCCGGTCCCCAGATACGGGCCTACGATTACCAGTACGATGCCAATGGCGATATCGTCGTGAACGATGCCGGCCTGCCGGTTAGAGGAGAACTCAAAAACTGGGGTTCGGTCCTTCCAACCCATTACGGTGGATGGAATAACGAATTCAATTACAAGGGAATCGGTTTCTCGTTTTTGGTGGATTACAGCTTTGGAAACAAGGTATTGTCTGCAACGGAGTTTTATTCGCACTTCCGCGGATTGCACCAAAATACCTTGGTGGGTAGAGAAGAGGGCATAACCACGAACGAAATTACCGCTCCGGCAGAAAACTATTACCAGGCCCTCGTACAAAACGTGACGCGTACCAGCGTCGTGGACGGCGATTTTATCAAACTCCGGCAGTTGACCCTGGGGTATACCTTCCCGCAGAAGTGGTTTAATTCCGTACCGGTATTCAAAGGGTTGACGGCTTCACTGGTCGGACGAAACCTGGCGATTTTAATGAGAAAGACGGATAATATCGATCCCGAGGCAACATTTGGATCCAACATCAATTACCTCGGTATAGAAGGTACCAGTTTGCCTCCTACCCGTTCCATTGGATTCAATTTAAATTTCAAATTGCACTAATCATGAAAAAGTACATAAGTTTATTTCTTCTAAGCAGCTTTCTGGTGGTCACCTCCTGTGACGACCGATTTGCAGAGCTGAATACGGATCCCAACAGGCCCGGTGCAGATGTTTTCGATCCGAACCTGATTTTGCCGGTGGCCACCTATGGCTATGGCAACATGCTAACGGGCTATTCCGGACCGATTTTGTTTCAAAGTATGTGGATTCAGTCCCTGGCTTCTACCTCCACCGGAGGGGCCAATTACTATTCGAACGCAGATAAGTACGTGATTTCCGGAAGTACCAACTCCTATATTCAGGGCGTTTGGAACAACGGCTATCAAATCGCTTCCCGTATCAATCAGATGCAGAGCCTTGCCCGAACCAAGGATCTAAGCAATCTGGATGCCGTGGGCGGGATTTTCAAAGCAAGCACCTTGGCCTTTGTGTCGGATGTATACGGGGACGTTCCTTACACCGAAGGGCTGCAGGCAGAAGAGGGAATCACCCAACCCAAGTACGACAGCCAATCGGAAGCCTACATGGCCATGTTGACTGATCTGGAGACTTCCCTTGCTAGTTTGAATCCAGCAGGCGACCCTATCCGTAACGACGTGATGTATGGGGGAGACCTGGAAAAATGGCGGAAGTTTGGCTACTCCGTGATGCTAAAAATGGCGCTGCGCCTTGTGAAGGTGGATCCTGCTGCCGCTCAGACATGGGTGCAAAAAGCGGTCGCCGGTGGGGTGTTTACTTCCCCGGATGACGACGCGCTGATACCTTCCGATCAGGCAAATGGCTATTCCAACCAAAGTGCCAACGCACTGAACGTGGTGGATGACATCTACGAAGTAAGGTGGTCCGATAAAACGATCGACTTCCTGCAAGCCACCAACGATCCACGACTATCCATTGTTGCCGAGGTACCCCCTGCGGGACTGGCTGCCAATAGAGACGGCGTGGTGGAAGGAAACAGCGATCCGGCCGTTCAAATCGGCCTGCCCAATGGCTTTGACCTGACCGGAGGCGCGTTTGATATTACCACGCATCCGGAGTACCCCGGACCAACCGGTACGGGTGGAGATATCGCCATCATTGGCGCCTATTCCCGACCAACGGCAATTTACAGAGACCGGGATGCGCCCGTATTCGCGCTAACCTACGCAGAAGTACAACTGCTGTTGGCCGATGCCGCCGTGCGCGGTTTGGCTTCCGGCTCAGCAGCCGAGTATTACAAAAATGGCGTGGAAGCGGCCTTTGTTTCCATCGGTAAATTTGGAGGCAGAACCGTAGCTATCGAAGACATCACGGACTATACGGATGCCAATCCACTGGATCAGTCTACCACAGACGCTTCGCTGAAAATGATCAACGAACAAATCTGGGTTACCACCAGTCTTTTTGCCAATTTCGTGGAGGCATGGAATAACTGGAAACGAACCGGTTATCCTGAGTTGACGCCCGTTAACTTTCCGGGTAACTTTTCCTCCGGTCAGATTCCTCGCCGACAGCCTTATCCAGCCGGTGAAAGCGGAGTAAACGGGGAATCCCTGAATGCCGCCGTTTCCCGAATGGGAGGCGATGATTGGATCACACGTACCTGGTGGGACGGAGGAAATTAATTCCTTCCTGACTCAGGATTACTATCCCAAGCAGAGGTTTCGATTCGCGTCGAAACCTCTGTTTTTTTTTGCCCGTTTTCTGCCGAACGAATTGAAACGTAACAACGGGTTTCGAGTCGGCCGCTCCTACGATCGATGAGTCAAATTTGGTTGGATTTTTTTTCCAGGTATCCCAAGGCGGGTCCAGGGTTACCGGATAGGTAAAAATATTTTTTGAATGATTGCTAGGTAGTTGCATGCAATCCAGTAAATTTGATCAAATCGTCATCTCAGGAAAATGGCTATCCTTGGTACATTGCTTAAAAAAGGTATTCGCCTGCGGGAATCCCTGGAGCAGGAATACAGTTCTCCGCATGAATTGCAAAAGCAGGAACTGAAAAAGCTGATGATACGGGCCAGGGACACCGAATTCGGAAAAAAATACGAATTCGATCACATTCTGCGAGCGTTTAAAACGAGCAACGATGATTTTTACCGGGTATTTTCTTCCCGGGTTCCCCGGTACGATTACGAAAAGATGTATGCGGAATGGTGGTTCCGACTAAAGGAGGGAAGTAAAAACCTTACCTGGCCGGGAGCCATCCGGTATTTTGCCCTGACCTCCGGCACCTCCGGTGCGGCCTCAAAATACATCCCGATCAGTAAAGACATGGTGAGGGCGATACGCAAAACCGGCGTTCGGCAAATCCTCTCCTTATCGAAATACGATCTTCCGGATGAGTTATTTACCAAGGGCATTTTGATGTTGGGAGGAAGCACGGATTTGGAATTCAATGGGACGTTTTTTTCGGGAGACCTGAGTGGGATTACCACCGGAAGACTCCCGGTCTGGTTCCAGCGCTTTTACAAGCCGGGCAAGAAAATTTCCAGGAATAAAAACTGGGGAGAGAAAATCGATCGCATTGTAGAAATGGCACCCAACTGGGATATTGGGATCATCGTGGGTGTTCCTGCCTGGCTACAGATCTTGCTGGAGAAAATTGTTGCCACCTATCGGGTGGACAGTATCCACGCAATCTGGCCCAACCTACGAATTTTTGTTCACGGCGGGGTTTCCTTTGAACCCTACCGAAAGGGGTTCGAAAAATTGCTGGGTAGGCCTTTGATCTACATGGAAACCTACCTGGCTTCCGAGGGCTTTTTGGCTTTTCAGGCCCTACCGAACCGGAAATCCATGCGCCTGGTGCTGAACAACGGAATTTTTTACGAATTTATTCCCTTTACCGACGCCAACTTCGACGAAAATGGGGACATGCATCCCGAAGCCCAAACGCTGTCAATCGATCAGGTGCATCCGCATACCGACTATGCCTTGCTTATTAGCACCTGTGCCGGTGCCTGGCGATACTTGATAGGCGATGTGATCCGGTTTGATTCGGTTTTGGAGAGTGAAATACGGATCACCGGACGCACGAAGCATTTTCTGAGTTTGTGCGGAGAGCATTTGTCCATGGACAACATGAACCGCGCGATGGAGTTGGTGTCCAGGGAGCTGACTATGAATAGCTCCGAGTTTACCGTATTGGGCTTGCCGGATGGTGCCCTGTTTATGCATCATTGGTTTGTGGGCACCGAGGACGAGGTAGATGCGCAGCAGCTGATGGACCGCATCGACGCGACGCTAAAGCGGCTGAACGACGATTACGCCGTAGAGCGGGCCCATGCCCTTAAAAAAGTGGTTCTGACCAAGCTACCAGTTTCCTTTTTTTACGACTGGCTGCGGTCCCAGGGAAAAGAAGGCGGTCAAAACAAATTTCCCCGGGTATTGAAAGGGGCGAAGGCCGAGGCCTGGTTGGCCTTCGTTCGGGAGCGAGGCATTCGGCTCGATTAGCCGCAGGGATACTAGCGGATGGAGGCTGCTGGGAACTAACTCGGTATAGGTGTCCTTGGGTTGGGCGGCGGATTCGAGGAGCAAAGACCATCTGTCCGTGTGGCCAGTGCCTGTGCTGCAGATCGATTCCTTCAATCCGGGGTGATCTCCTACTGAAACGGCCCCGGGTAAGATGTCGTAAACGACCTTAGGAGCTTACGCATTGTACCCATTGTTGTGGTGTCGTTTTTTATTTTTTTTTAAGCACTTGGTGTCACATTTATTTGTCCACCGATAGCTTTTAAAACGTTCATGATTGTCTCGAATGGTGGGTTCGCTCCATCGGCCAATGCTTTGTAAAGACTCGGTCTGCTCATTCCAGTTTTTTCTGCAATTTTTGTCCTCCCGATGGCTTTTGCAATGTGTCCGATACCTTGTTGGACCTTTCGCCCATTGCCTTTTACTGCGGGTAAAGGGGGTGATTCCGTAGCTTATTCGAAAAAATTTGCAGCTCATCCGTAGATTAACGGGGTTTACCACAAATGGCCTTACTCCCAGATACGCCATCTTTACGGAATTGTAGGGCAGCTTGCCGAATTTTAGACCGATCCATACCCTGGGGATGGGTACATTGGATCAAGAAACAGCCACAGATCGGCAGGTAGTAGCGGTAAAAAAACGGCCCGGTTGTAGGGTACCCCGCTGCTCCCGCTTCCATCAATCGTGGATTGCTTCGTGGGTACCGATGCATCAATTCCCAATTGTACAATGAATTCGCTACAAAAGCAAAAAAAATGAAAAAAGTCAAAAATCGAAACGGCGCTTGCACGTAACTACCCGGTCCGGTCGCGGATAATTAGCGACCTGGCTCAGAACTACCTATTGGTCCGAGTTTGCGGCCGATAATGGATGCTTTACTGACTTGGTCTGAAAGCCGGTAAAAACAAAATTTATTATAAAAAAAATTAAAAACGTAAACATAAAAATCATGAATCGTTTAAAAACAAAAATCATTTTCGTAGTAGCTTGTATGTTCGGCTATTTTCTTAACAGTGGGGTCCTACTTGCCCAATCGGAACCGAACAAATCCTTTTACACAATCGCTGTGGATCCGACTTTCGGTGGCAATAGTAGTTTCGTATCTGTTCCGCCCGTAGCACTCTACATGGAAAAAGGGGTTGCTGATTTTTTGAGTGTTGGTCTTGCCGTTGGCGCTGATATGCGCGAGTGGGTATCCACCGAGAGCACAGTTGCTGTCGGAATTACTGGCCGTTTTGTCGGTTATGCCTTGCAGGCAGTAGAGAAATTTTCCGGTGGAGAGGTAAATGCTGCCGGATTGGAACCTTATTTTGGGCTTACCTATGGCTATTATATGCCTCAGCCCTTTGATGAGATCGGATCGCTTCTCAGCTTCAGTGGATTTGGGGTGGTTTTGGGTACCCGCTGGTACCCTGGAGATTCCAGAAAATTCGGTCTGATGCTGGAGTATTCCTCCCGGGGAAACACCGGCATGGGGACAGGGATCAATGTGGGAGTCACCTTTGGGCGGTAAACGTTTCTGAATGGGTGCGGAGGTTGTGTCGAGAACTAGTCGGAATTGGCATAAGTCTGCCTTTCAATTATTCGGAACGCAACCTCAGCCACGCACCGACCCCCTTGTAGAAAATCACCGAAGTTGTCTGGATTGTTTCCGGCGGGATTGATTGAGCGAAAAACAGGCCCGGGAGCTTGTCGACACCGTCGACGGACATCCATAAAGAAACAAGGGGAGGGTCTTCGATTAAGACCTTCGGGAGGTTTTACCCGACGCTACTATCGGCTCGGTTGCAACAGCGACTACTTCCGATACCAAAAGGATCTCGGTGGGCCGTATTGGCCGATATGCAGCGTTTTGAGCGGGCCTGATCACGTGTAATCAACGATTAGATCCGAAGGTCCTATTGATGGGTAGTATCTACCTCAACTGTTACTTTCTTTACCACTAGATATGTATATAAACATGAAATCTTTATTGACACGTTATTGTCTAATTGCCGCCATGATTGTTTCCGGGTGTTCCTCAGATGATGACATGGAACCTGAGGAGGACCTTATCGCTGAAATCCCGAGTGAATTTCTGGCAACCGCCGATGGTATCGAATTATTTACCAAGGGGGAATTCAGCGGAAGAATTGGAAACGAATCCTTTACCGCAGAACTGAAATCGGTAATGTATACCGATTTTCAGGGTATCCCTGGTATAACTTATAAAATGGTTAGTTTGGTCGGAATGGTTTTGAAACCCGACAGAAATGAAATGATTTTCATAAGCCTTACCTCTTTCAGCAATGACATTATTGCGGGGGTTACCTATGGGAATTCTTCTGACGAAACCTTTGTAGGCCTACACAGTGTGGGAAGTGATGACGATTACGTTTCCAGACTAGTCAATGAAGTAGAACTGACGTTTCAGAAATTGGATGTTGGATCAGGGCTTGCCTCGGGTTCAGTAAAAGGGAATTTACTTTCTGAGGAAAGTGATCAACCCTTGGGTACCGTTGAGCTTTCCTTTGAAAATATTGAGCTCGTGAAAGTAGAGGAGTCAATCGGAAGTTAATTCCTTCTCCAGTTATTCCGGAAGGGGTTGCATCAATTTTGACGGGTTATTTTTATTTACAGTACTGCCGAAACGATTCCGTTTCGGCAGATTTTTTCCTTCCCGGCGGGTCAGTCGGGTCTAAGTTTAAAACCCAGCCGCGCATAGAGGAGCTTTCTGGCGTCGCCATTTCTGGGGATCGGGATGCGGAAAAAGGGATCTTCGCCGGTTTTTGCCTTCCGCGGAAGGATCACGTGATTGTCCTTAACCTGCGTGACCATGGGAAGATTGATCACGTACTTTCGATTGATCCGGTGAAAATCTTTGAGCAGGTACAGGTTGTCCCGGTAAAAGTTTTTGAGTCCGGGGCTGGTAAAGGGAATGGGGGTACTATTGTCGGTAGTATAGGCACGTATGAGCTTGTCATCGGCTTCCAGCAGAATGAGCTCTTTAATCGGTATGGCCGTGGCCTCGTTGTGCGAGGTAGCGACAAAGATGGATTTATTCTGAATGCCATTCTGGTTGGGCTCCATGGACTCCACTTTGCTGCGTTGAGATTGAAAGATGGTGGCAAGTTCGATTTTGTCCATTAATCGATCATAGTCCACTGGCTTCGGGATAAAATCAAAGGGCATGAGGTACTTGGCCAAATTAAATCCCAGGCTGCGGGGTAAACCGGATAAGAATACGATCGGGATGGGGTACGAACGATTGAGGTATTGTGCCAGGCGGATTCCGGCATCCACATCGGTTCCGAGTGCAATGTCCAGTAGGGCCACTTCCGGTTGCTGGTGCAGCACGATTTCCAGTGCTGCCTGGTAGGTTTCGGCCGGCCCAAGGATTTCGTGGGGGTCCTCGGCAAAGTGTTCGCTTATGGAAAGCGCAATTTCTTCGCCAATGGAGGGATTGTCTTCTACGATCAGGATTTTCATACGTCTGTTTGGGTGGGTTTTGTTTCGATTTTGAAGCGAAGGCAATGGTGAATTCCCGCATCGCTTTCGGTGGTTAGTGTTGCGTCGAGGTCTTGAGCAAATTTTTCGATCAACTCGGTTCCGGTACCCCTCCTTTGCTGATTCTCCGTCAAGCCGGATCCGTTATCCCGGTAGTGCAGCGTAAGAACTTGGTTTTCCTCCTGGAGTTGAATGGAGATCTGGGGATTTTGGGTGTTTGCAAAGGCATATTTGCTACTATTTCGCAGCCATTCGTCCAGAAGAATTCCCAGGCTCAGGATTTGATTGACCGGAAGCACAATGTCTTCTCTGCAGTCCAGAGTAAGTTGTGTCGTACTTTTTTCCAATCGGAATAGTTCCCGGTGAAGGTCCAGCAGTCCGGTAAGGTATTCAGCCAATGGCACCTCGAGTTCGTCCTCTACGTCGTACAGATGCCGTTCCAGGGAAGCCGCCGTTTGCAGGATACGTCCTGCCAATACCAGTTCCGACTTGGTACCGGAGTCGGTGGCTTTCCTTCGGATGGTATGGATTACGGTTTGAATCTTGGCCAGGCTATTGCTGGTGCGGTGCCGAATTTCGGTTTGCTGTGCCTTAATTACATAGTTTTGCTCCTGTATCAGTTTGGATTGCTGTTTTTGGGTGTTGAGGTTTCGGTACGTGATTAGCGAAAAGAAGGTGAGCAATACTCCCACGACACCGAGCAGCAGACTGGTGGTTTGGAATTGGGCGGACTTGATTTCGAACAAATTGGCTTGTTGGGCGACTTGTTCTTTCTCAAACTCTTTTTCCCGCAGTAAATACATGTTTCCAAGCTCTTGTACCTGGATTTTTTCATTCATAAACAAATCGGTTTTCAGGCTGTCCCAAATCTTATAGGTTTGAAGTGCCCGGTCATAGCGATGGGTGATTTCGTACAGCTGCACGCGTAAGGCGGCGTTTTTGATGGCCAGTTCTTTGGTTTGGATCTCCCGGATAATTTGCGCAGCCGAATCCAAATATTCTCCACTGCGGGAGTAGTCGCCCTTTTTTAGCCAGTAGTCAGCAAAATTGTTATAGCTGATTACCATCGACTCCGGTTCATTTAATTGGCGATGGATGGAATAGGCCTCCTGTAAATACGCGTAGGCGGAATCCAAAAGTGCCAGATCCAGGAAAATTTCTCCCAAATTATTGAAGGTGGAGGAAATGTCTCGCAAGTCACCCAAGGTTTTCTTTTGTTCAAGTGCCAGTTCATTGTAATAAATACAGGAATCGAACTCGCTTTTTTGTTGAAAATTGATCGCCATGTTATTGTATACATAGGCCACACCCTCCTGGTCACCAATAGCGTTGTAAAGCGCTAGCGCCTGTCGCAGGTAGTTCATAGACACATCGGGCGCATTGTTTTGCTGGTACAGCACACCGATAGAGTTATTTAAATTGGCCACTATTTTCTTATCAGAAACATTCTTTGCCAATTCCAGGGTTGCCAAATACTGATCGAGGGCGACGGCATGGAGGCCCATTCGCTGGAAATTAAGTCCGATGCTTCTGGAGAAAGCGACCATCAGGCTGGAATCCCGGAGTCCTTCTGCGTAGGCGTAGGCAAGTTTGTAGGCCGTAATACTGGCCTCGTACTCTCCGGTAAGGTTTAGTATGTATCCCCTGTCGCCATAGATTCTTCGGATACGGTTGGAATCGCCCAGATAAAGGGCTTGGTCTAGCGCCAGATCCAATGTACGGTTAGCGGAATCAAGGGCATACACATCAATCTGCCGGCGAACCTTCTCCAGCAAACTATCCAACTCACTTCGATCGGGTCGCTGCTGCCAGGAAGAAAAAATTACCAGGGCAAGGGCAAGTACTACATACCGGGAAACGGGATGTGTTGGAAAATGGAATTTCATGTCGGTTGGTGGGTTATTTAAAAAACAATGTCAGGTATAGTGTTTTGGAAAATAACTATTGAATAAGGCGTTTGTTAAATGGTTGGAATAAGGCTATATTGTCGTTAAACGCTGATTTTATGGAAAAGAAGTATAAGAGTCTGTCTATATTCGAA
>NZ_WIOK01000035.1 GCF_009467825.1 Cyclobacterium xiamenense
CAATAAAAACAATAAGATAAATTGGCAGTTCACTACTGCCGATTCAAGGATAAAATTAAAAAGACTTTATCCGTCAATTTACGATTAACATAACACTAGCTGAATTCATAGGCAAAGGTTTTTTGGGCCAGTCATCGTGTACAACTGGGCAGTACAGGGCACATGTAACCTCTACCAATAGCAAACCTTGCTTAATAAAGCGAAGGACGGTTTAAGGCCAGAATTTTTGGAATAGAAAAAGGATGACTTTGGTTATCGTCCAGTTTCTTCATCTTCATGATTTCCAGATTGCCGCAGGAAAACGAAAGCGTTCCTTCGTCGTCGATTTTAAAGGTGTGTGCGGACTTGAGTACGGTTAAAAAAATGTCTTCACCATCTCCCTCGCACCATTTTTCAGTCATTCCCTGAAATCCCAAAACATCAATACCGTTTCCTTCCAAATAGGTAAGGATGCTAAAGATGTTGCAGCCGGTATGGCCCACCGCTGTTTTGTTAACGGTATCAAAATAGAGCGTGGGCTTCTTGTCCGGAAATAGTTCATCAAAAGGCTTGAACTTGTCGTAGATGTAACTCAACTCCCAAAGCCCTTCCAGGTCCTTTTGGGAAGTGGATTTTTGTGCGCGTTCAGGAAATGGCTCGACTTCTACGATATCCGGTATTTGGGCAAATCCCAAACCTGCCAACGTTGAAAACAATACCATCCATATAGGGAATATTTTTTTCATGGTTATTGGGTTATTGTTAAGTGAAATATACCAATTAATTAAGAAGATTAAAACGAATTCGTCAAAAATTAAGCCATTTCCCCAATGCTGTATGGGAAAAATAAAAAAAAGACCCTTTAGGACGAAATACGCTAAAGGGTCTATTACAGAAACTGCTAGTAAATCAAGGTTGGCTATCGGTAGTGGCGTGCAATTTGCCCAATTCCTGATCAATGGTCCATAGACCAATCCCTTCCTCTCCGATGATGTCAAATATCTCGAGGGCTCTTCTTGCCAGCGTTTCTTCCTCACGTTGTTCGGTGACGTACCATTGCATGAAACTGAAGGTTGCAAAATCCTTCACATTGAAGCAATGGTCAACGATTGTGTTGATCGATTTGGTGACTTCGATTTCGTGTTCCAGAATCAATTCGAATACTTCCCGCAGCGAATTGAAGTGCTGGCGTATGGACGTTATCTCTGGTTGAATGGCATGTCCACCGGCTTCGTTGATGTAGCGAAACAGTTTCAGCATGTGACCCCGTTCTTCTTCTGCATGATCGTAGAGGAATCGGGCTGAATTGGTAAACCCCTGCATATCTGCCCAGGAGGCCATGGACAAGTAGTAGGCAGAGGATTTCCCTTCCATTTCCACTTGTTTATTGAGCTTATTCTCGGTGTCGATTAGTAAGGACCTTTTTAAGGTGACGATTTCTTTCTCTGTCGTTTTCATAGGTATATACGCTGTTTTTATCGGATGTAAAATAACAATTTTTCCAAGCCGAATACGTGTTGTACGCGGAAATCCGCGCGAAAGTTTCCAATTATTTACCCGAAGGCAAAACCATCAGGTTGATTTTACTGGGAAAGTCCTCCGTATGAAATACCTTGTGGAGGGCTTTGACGAAGTCACTGTCTTCGGCTTCGAATATATTGGGCACGTATTTTTGGGGATTCCGATCGATCAGTGGAAACCAGGTGCTCTGGATTTGAATTTGAAGTTTGTGGCCCTTTTTGAAGGTATGGTATATATCCTGGAGTTTAAAATCCACATCCGTAATCTGATCGGGCACAAAGGGTTTCGGATCGGAAAAACTCTCCCGGTACCTACCCCGTATCACCTCAGAACGCACCATGAGATGGTAATTTCCCATGTCAACGCCGTCTAAAACGTATTCGTGGTTGGGGTAGTCCCCTGGAAATACATCTATGACCTTGACAATCCAATCGGCATCCGTTTGAGAGGTAGCTACTTTAAGTTGAGCGAGTACCTCGCCGGCTACCGTAAGGTCCTCATCTAGCACAGGTGTTTCGAATGTCAGTACATCGGGTCGCCTCGCGGCAAAGCGCTGATCGTCGGCCATGTATTTTCTCGGGGTAAAGGTTAATTTGATATCCTGTGTATAGGGAACCGGATTGGCTGGGTCGGATTCGAAGGAGGAGAAGCGGTTACCTTCGGGTAAATCGGTTGATAACCCGCCGTTTTGTTGTAGAAAAAAGCTTTCCCAGCTGCTTTCTTTTGGCGGCCAGGTATCGAATTGATCCCATTCGTTGGTGCCCGTATTGAATACATAGGCCTCAGGAAGGCGCGTATTCTTATCCCCTTCTCCTTTTAGAAAATGGGTGAAAAATGTATATTCTACCTCTTTTTGGTACCAGGTGGAAATGGAATCACCAAAATACATGTTGGACACGGTCTGATGGCCTCGTTCCCGGGACCAATCCCCATGGGACCAAGGGCCCATAACCAGGGTATTGTAGGTGTCGGGATTGTTTTTTTCAATGGTCTTGTATATCGTAAGTGGGCCATACAGGTCTTCCGCGTCAAACCAGCCACCCACGACCATCACTGCCGGTTTTACGTCTGTCAAATGGGGGATGATGCTCCGTTTTTGCCAGAAATCATTGTAATCCGGATTGGATTTTAGTTGTTGCCAAAAGAAATTATCCGTGCCGTAGTAGTTGTCTGCGTTTTTTAGGGAACCCATGTCCATAAAAAACTGGTAACCGTCGTTGGTGCCGGGGTTGACCATTTCGTACCAGGCTTCGTCTGTTGGTCCCTCTTTTTGATATCCAAAAACGGAAGTCGCCAACCAGTAACTCAGAAAATAGGCACCATTGTGGTGAAAATCATCAAAGTAAAAATCGCCGATGGGTGCCTGAGGAGAAACGGCTAGCAGGTTCGGGTGGGCGTAGGGCAGGGCCGCTGCACTGTAAAAGCCGGGATAGCTGATTCCCCATTGTCCTACTTTTCCATTATGATTGCTTACATTCTCAAGTAGCCACTCAATCGTATCGTACGTGTCCGTGCTTTCATCGATTTCGTTTGGATCGCCCGTGCGTTCGCCTACGGTTGGCCGCATGTTATCGTACCGACCTTCCGACATCCAGCGGCCGCGTACATCCTGGTAAACAAAAATATAACCGTCTTCCATAAGAAACGGGGAAGGGCCAAGCGTGTTACGCATGGTCCCCTCTCCATAGGGGCCGGCGTTGTAGGGCGTTCGCTGCATCAGAAAGGGGTATTTCACCGAGGTGTCTTTGGGACTGTATACCACGGTGCGCAGTTTTACCCCATCCCGCATTGGGATGTCGTATTCGGCTTTCACGTAATTTTCTCTTACGTAATCATCGCTTTGTGCCTGGGAAAACGACACGGAAAGTAGCATCCATGCGCCCAATAGCACCATTCTGGTAAGTGTTCGTCTCATTTTTGTTTGTTAGTTTACACGTAGTCCTTTTAGAAACGCTTCCTTTTTTAAAAGGTTAGAACTTCAATTGGATTAAAAATGATTAGTTTTGTTTAACCTTTTTTCGATGAAACGGATTTTTCCGCACGTTGGGCAAAAGGAGCACATTTCCTATTCAGGGATAAAGTTAAACCAGTAATTCAAATAAATGAAAACCGTTGCACTAATTCCTGCACGATTTGGCGCCACCCGCTTTCCAGCCAAATTGTTGGTTGATTTGAGGGGGAAGCCGTTGATCGCCCGAACATACCTGAGCACCCTGGCCACCGGTGTGTTTGATGAGGTCCGGGTGGTCACCGACCATCCGGACATCGCCACTGCAATCGAACGGGAAGGGGGGCAGGTATACCGCAGTCTCCGGGAGCACGAAAGTGGCTCCGACCGAATTGCCGAAGCTGCGGCATCCCTGGATGCTGACCTTATCGTAAACGTTCAGGGGGATGAGCCCTTTCAGGATAAAAAATCCCTCTCCGATTTGGTTGCCGCCTTTACAGACGACAGGGTATCCGTAGCCTCCCTAATGGCACGGATTTCCGACAGGGACCAGGTGCAAAACCCAAACCTTGTGAAGGTAGTCACCGATGCCCGTAACTTCGCCCTCTACTTTAGCCGTTCGCCAATCCCCTACCAACGCAACGAGGAATGCAGCCCTGATTATTTCAGGCATATCGGTATCTATGCTTACAAAAAAGCGCTGTTGATGAAATTTACTTCCTGGGAAAAATCAGCGCTGGAAAAGGTGGAAATGCTGGAACAGTTGCGTTTGCTGGAAAACGGCTACGCGATAAAGATGGTAGAGACCAGTCATCAGGCCATTGCCATCGATGTGCCCGAAGATTTGGATCGGGCTCTCCGGTATTACGATTCCCTATACCCCTCTTAATGCAGGATTTGCCCACTGTTTCAAGGCCGGATCCCTACCGTAATGGCCACCTGAGTCGGGAGGTGGTAATGGATGCAAATAAGGCAGAGTAGGTGTATATCGAAGCGCATTTCCAGGTCGTGAATAGGTTTATGTACCTTCCGCCTGCCATTAGCCTTTGGACACGTTGACCAAGTGCAGCGTGTGTACGGCCACCAATCCGGCAGTTTCCGTTCGCAACCGGTGTTTGCCCAGGGAGCAGGATTTGTAGCCCATGTCCAGCGCCTGCCGGATTTCTCCCGGGCTAAAATCTCCCTCAGGTCCGACCAAAACAAGATATGAGCGGCCAGGTTTTGCCAATTCCAGCAAATGGCTGGTATTGTCTGTGTCCAGATAGGCAATGTATCGTTCGTAGGTTTCAAAAGTTTTATCGGATACAAACTCCTCAAACGATCTCATTTCGTTCATCTCAGGCAGCCAGGCTTTAAAGCTTTGTTTGCAGGCCGCAACAATTTTTTTTGAAAGGCGATCCAGATTGACCTGATTTCGCTCAATATGGGTGGTTTTCAGAAAGGTAATTTCATTAAACCCCACTTCGGTAATTTTTTCCAACATCCATTCGATCCGATCTGTATTTTTTGTTGGAGCGATGGCCAGATGGATATGGAATTTTTCCGGAGGACTAAACTCCTGTTCGATGATTTTCAGGCGACATTTTTTTGGATGATTGCTTTCGATCATGCAGGTAAAAAAAGAGCCTTTCCCATTGGTGAAAAGCACGGTGTCTCCCGCATTTTTTCGCAACACCTTGACCAGGTGATGGGACTCCTTTTCCTTCAGGTCAAAGGTTTCTCCATTAATTTGTTCCTCAAAAAAAAGTTGCATTCCTTCCGTCGTTGTTTTGACGAAATTATGAAATTCCGGGCAAAAGGAAGGAAGAAAATCCCTATAATTGCAGGTATAACCAATCGAGAACCCCAAATACACCGAATCCATGAACACAGAAGACTTTATTGAATCCATAAAAAACGCGCCACATGCGGATTGGCAAGCATGGTTGGAACAAACCCTTTCGCTGTTTGATTGCGTCACCGGGACGCTGCACACACTGGAACCGGCTTCCGACGAGTTGGAATTGAAAGCCATGCAAGGTATTCCCGATTTTTTATTACCGAAAATGAGCCGCATCCCGGTAGGGAAGGGGATGGCCGGTATCGCTGCCGAGCGGAAAGAAGCGGTGCAGGTATGTAACCTTCAGACGGATGAATCAGGCGTGGTACGTCCAGGCGCCAAAGACACCAAAGTAGAGGGCGCCATCACCGCACCCATGCTTTGGCAAGGCAAACTTTTTGGCACCTTGGGGATTGCCAAAAAAGATCCCTACGAATTTACCACGGAGGAATCCGAAGCGCTGATGGGCATTGCAGCGGCCATGGCTTTGCACCAGCTGCGATCTGCCGCTCGCTAAACCTTCACAAATAGCTTGAGTCGGTACAGGATATAGAGGAATACCCATACCAATAAGAATGCACCGAAAGCCTGAAAAACAGCGTGCCATTCCTCCGGTAATGGGGCGTATAATCCATAAAATAGTTTCCTGCTGGTGAAGCCAAAGTCAATGAAGCTGTACGCAAAATAAATGGTTAGCGAGTTCAAGCCGATTACCTGAAAGAAAAAGGCCCACTTTCTAATTTTCCACACATCGATGACCCAGTAAAAAGCCAGCAGAAACAAGAAAGCCATTCCTGTGGTCAACAGGATAAACGAACTAGACCAAAGGTGCTTGTTGATAGGGAAATGCAATCCCCAAAGTAGCCCCAGTGCAATGCCGGCAATTCCACCAATGGCCAGGTAGCTTCCTTTTCGCTTGTCCAACCAGGCTTTTCCGATTACCTCCCCGGCCAGGGTTCCAAAAAGGGTTAGACAAAGTGCAGGAAATTGGGTCAAGATTCCCAATTCATCGTAGGTCACCTGATGCAATCGCCCCGGAAGAAAGGTCCGGTCAAACCATCCAACCAGATTGCCTTCAAAACTCAGGTCTCCGGTTCCGTATCCCGGCACCGGTATCAGGTACAAGGCGGCGTAATAAAGCAGCAAAATGACCATACCGGAGGCCAGCCGTTTGTAAAAACCCATGTTCAGGTAAAACCAGGTAGCCACAAAAGTAGCCAGCCCGATTCTTCCCAAAACGCTTCCCAGTCGAATTTGGGCAGGTTCAAAAAAAGGAACGGGAGCGTTTTTGTACAGCATCCCCAATAGGATCAGCACAATCATTCTGACGAAGGTTTTTCGGTACAGCGTACCATTCGACAGGCCCAGGGACTTTCCTTTGTTCAGCGAAAAGGTCAGGGATACACCAGCAATAAATAGAAACAGTGGAAAAATAAAATCATAAAACGTAAAGCCATTCCAGGCCGGGTGCGTAAGTTGATTGGCGATCCAATCGACGGCACCGATTCCTGTTTTTCCTTTGAGTAAGACAAGAAAGGTCCCTCCCCCCGCAATTAACAGCATGTCAAATCCCCTGAGGGCGTCAATTGATAGCAGACGTTTGGAAGCAGTAGGAGCAGCCGAGACAGGAGAACCCATTTCCGGATCTTTTCGGATCTCGCTGGAAGAAGAAATACTCATGATTACAATATTAGGTGAATGGTGAGTTTTTATCCGATTATCTTAAGTTTGGATGGAATCCTTCCAATTTATTTTATTTATTTGGAATTTAAAAGTATTTTTAATTTCTGCATCTCCAAAAAAAAGGAGACAGCTGAATGCATTTTGGTAATCAACGACAAATAATGGGTATGAAAAAGAATCGGAGAACCTTTTTAAAAATAGGAAGTTTGGCAGGCCTTTCGGCGCTATCGGGTTGGTCCTCAGAATCAACCGGAGCCACACGACGAACGAATACCACGCGTAATCCGGCAAACGTCAACATGAGCGGGTACGCAGCTCCCGCATTGGATACCGTGCGCATTGGTTTTGTGGGACTCGGAAACCGGGGACCTGGAGCGGTGGTTCGCATGAGTAAAATCGAAGGAGTAGAAATCAAGGCACTGTGCGATCTACGCCCGGAACGTATCCGCCATGTGGAGCAGCTTCTTGAAAAGACCAATCACGAACCCGCCACCTATACGGGCACGGAAGATGCCTGGAAGCAAATGTGTGAGCGGGAAGATCTGGATTTAATTTACATTGCCACTCCCTGGTACCTGCACACACCCATGGCCGTTTATGCCATGGAGCAGGGCAAACATGCAGCGACCGAAGTGCCCGCAGCCATTACCCTGGAGGAATGCTGGCAATTGGTAGAGGTCTCTGAAAAAACCCGCAAACATTGCATGATGCTGGAAAACACCTGCTATGATTTTTTCGAGCTTCTTACCTTAAATCTCGCCCGTCAGGGGTATTTCGGGGAAATCATTCACGGTGAAGGGGCGTATATCCACGACATTTTGGAGGGGAATTTTTCCAAAACGAAGTACTTCGATATGTGGCGACTCAAACAGAATATGCGCAATGGCAGTCTTTATCCCACCCATGGGTTGGGCCCGGTTGCGCAGATCATGAATATCAACCGCGGTGACCGAATGGACTACCTGGTGTCGGTGTCCAGCCGGGATTTTATGATGGGAAAAATGGCCGGAGAGCTTGCCGAACGAGACGCTTTTTACAAGCAATTTGCCGGCAAAAGTTACCGGGGTAACATGAACACCACCACCATCAAAACCCAGCTCGGAAAAACCATCTTGTTGCAGCACGATGTCACCTCACCCAGGCCCTATTCTCGTTTGCATACCATTAGTGGAACCAAAGCCTATGCGCAAAAATACCCGGAGCCGGGAAAAATCTCCGAAGGGCACGAAGGCTGGCTATCAGCGGAAGCCATGCAGGCATTGGAGGAAAACTTCCAACCGCCCATCGTAAAAAAAATCGGGGAATTGGCCCGGCAAATTGGCGGTCACGGCGGGATGGATTTCCTAATGGACTGGCGAATGATTGATTGCCTGCGCAACGGTATTCCCCTGGATATGGATGTATACGATGCGGCTGCATGGAGTTCCATCGGCCCGTTAAGCGAATGGTCTGTAGCCAATAGGAGCGGGGCGATCGATGTACCGGATTTTACCCGCGGGGCCTGGAAGCAAAATACACCCGTAGACGTGGAATTGACCAAGGGTGGGACGACCAATATCCTTGCCGTCTGATACCCCGGCTGACAGGAAATAATCGCCACGAACCGAAATCCATTTGGAAATCCATGGTTTTTACCCCATTTTGAACGCTTGGTTTAATTATAATTTGTTTGAATGAAAATTTATAAACGCAAAGACCCGGTAGCCCTGGGAAATGCTGCCGGAATTCAGGCTGCAGAAGCGATTCGATCCGCCATAGAATTACACGGCAGCGCTACTATCATCCTCGCCACTGGCACCAGTCAGTTTGAAACCCTGAGGCAGCTATTGGCGCAGACAGCTATCGACTGGACAAAGGTCACAATGTTTCATCTGGACGAATACCTCGGATTGCCGATGAGTCATCCGGCCAGTTTTAGAAAATACCTCAAAGAGCGATTTCTGGACCAGGTGCCTGGCCTTAAGGCCTATTACCTGATCGATGGGGAAAAGGATCCTGCGGAGGAAACAAAGCGGCTCAGCGAACTGATTCAAAAACATCCGATTGACGTGGCGCTGGTTGGTATTGGGGAAAATGGACACTTGGCTTTTAATGATCCTCCGGCGGATTTTGAAACGGAAATGCCCTACCTGGTTGTCGACCTGGATGAAGCTTGTCGAAAACAGCAGTTCGGAGAAGGTTGGTTTCCCAATCTGGAAGCCGTACCGGCGCAAGCCATCAGCATGTCGGTTCGCCAGATAATGAAAGCAAAGAAAATCATTTGTTCCGTACCGGATTCCCGCAAGGCCGCTGCGGTAAAAGCCTGCCTGGAACATGCGCCGGATCCCAGGTTTCCAGCGAGTATTTTGCAGGAGCATCCGGATTGTTCCCTGTACCTGGACGAGGCTTCTGCTTCACTTTTGCCTTCTTCCACAGCCCTAAGCGAGTAGCCAAGCCCCATCATGCCCAAAACCCAAACCGTAGAAGTAGGTGCGCTAAGCCAGCGGCAAACCTATCAGTCCATCGCAATCATTGGTGGCTTGTTCTTTATCTTTGGATTCGTTTCCTGGGTAAATGCTATTTTGATCCCGTATTTCAAAATTGCCTGTGAGTTGAATAACTTCCAGTCCTACCTGGTAGCCTTTGCCTTTTATATTTCCTACTTTATTTTCTCCGTTCCAGCCTCGTACTTACTAAAAGCCGTAGGCTTTAAAAAGGGAATGATGGTAGGGTTTTGGGTCATGGCGTTGGGCGCCTTTGTCTTTCTCCCGGCAGCCATGGGCAGGACCTACGAACTGTTTCTTTTGGGACTGTTTTTGATCGGAGCAGGTTTGGCGGTTTTGCAGACCGCTGCCAATCCCTACATCACCATCCTCGGTCCCCAGGAAAGTGCTGCCCAGCGAATCAGCATCATGGGTATTTTGAATAAAGGAGCTGGGATTTTAGCACCGCTGATCTTTGCGGCGGTTATCCTTCGGGTATCGGACGATCAGATTATTTCGCAACTTCCCATGATGGACGTATCGGAAAAAGATCAGTTTCTGGATGAATTGGTTCGCAGGGTGATGGTTCCCTATGCAGTTGTAGGTGCTGTTTTGGTTCTTTTGGGTATTTTGGTTCGTATTTCCCCCTTGCCCGAGATCAATACCGAAAATGAGAGCGAAGCCGTCTCTCAGGCGAATGCCAATAAATCCTACATCCTTCAATTTCCCCATTTGATCCTCGGGGCATTCGCAATTTTTCTGCACGTGGGGACACAGGTGATCGCCATTGATACCATCATGAGCTACGCCATTTCCATGGATATATCCCTGCTCGACGCAAAAGTGTTTCCTTCCTACACCTTGGCGGCCATGATCGCCGGTTATATTTTTGGAATCATCGTGATTCCACGTTACCTGTCCCAGGTGACGGTCCTTAAATCGTTTACAACCATGGGGCTGTTGTTTACGGCATGCATCCTTGGACTGGGAGGGGAGGTGTCGTTTCTGGGCATGCAGGTGGATATTTCTATTTGGTTCGTCGTATTGCTCGGCCTGGCCAACTCACTTGTATGGGCAGGGATATGGCCCCTTGCCCTGGATGGGCTGGGAAAATTCACGAAGTTGGGGGCGTCCATTTTGATCATGGGCCTTTGCGGCAATGCCATCTTGCCCATGGTGTACGGCTACCTCGCCGACACCATCGGATTGCGGGAGGCGTACGGAGTGCTGATTCCCTGCTATCTATACCTGATGTTTTACGCGTTCAGAGGCTATCGCATCCGGAAATGGAGCAAAGTTTAGTCAAAATGTTTCCAGTTCGATTCGTTTAGCGCCTGTACATCTTCGGGCGTGTCAATGTCTATCCTGGCTGCTTCCAGGGGTACCCAGTCAATCGCATTAGGTTTGGCTTGAAATAGCTTTTTTGCACCCTGCCCGTCCTCCAGACGATGCAAATCCGGAAAACAAGCCCGATCGAAAAGGGCTGGAACCCCGTAGGAATTCTTGTAAAAGGTAGCGATCATGGGATACGCTGTATGCGCTTTTTTCGCTAACAGGGCTTTTAAATGGGCTATTGGCACTAGCGGTTGATCGGAAAGTAGAATCAGCAGCTGATCAATCGATGGGTCGACTTCCAGCGCAGACAAACCGGTTTTTATCGAGCTTCCCATCCCTTTTTTCCAGGCCATGTTGCGTACAGTAATGAGCCCAGGCTGAGCAGGTAGATCAAAACAGTAGGCACCTTCAACCACAATTACTGGTCCACAATTCAATTTTAGAGCCATCGTTACTGTTTGCTGAAGCAAGGAAGTACCGCGGTATGCTACCAATTGTTTTGGTTTCCCAAGTCTGCTGGAGTTGCCCGCGGCCAATATGAGGACACCCGTACGCACGGATTACCGGGGAAGATCGTTTCCCATGTAGGCATTGGGATTTGCTAACGGAATGGTGCTTCCCCATTTTTGATTGATGGCTTCGATAAAGTGATTGGCCAGAAAAGCGTTAGCTCGGGCGTTTGGGTGAATGCCATCGGTGGAGAAGCCTCCGTTTGGAGGAATGATGGAATTGGAAAGTGGGACAGTACCTGCGTTGACAGTACCCTCTGCAACCCGATTCATCAGATCCCGTACATCTACCAGTACCAACCGATCCGGTTCCAAAGCGACCGCAGACTGGATGATCTGGTTAAAAGTATCTATCTTCTCGGCAAGCAGGGCTTGTTCGGAAGGCAACAAGACAAACTGATCGCCTAATGGAATGGTAACGCCTTGTATGGCGGAAGCGTTGCCGCCCACTACCTGCCCCAGCACCTGCGCAGCAGTCAGGCTTACTTTATCCTGGGCGTTGGTCAGTCGTATGGAGGGAATTCCGAGCTCCCGTAGATCGGTGAGCGTTTTATCTTCGATGACGAAACCATTTTGGCCGGCGGTAAACGTAATTTGCCGGAGGTCTTTTTCCGATTCGCTGAGAAGGCCGGATTGCTGAACCCCATCCAACACCTGATTGTATTGGGTATAGGCGCCATTAGCCAGGGAGGCAAGTGCAGAAGAGAGGGGCAGCGCGTTCCAGGGGACGGTACTAAAGAAGGGCAGGGAATTGAGGTCGGGAATGTTGCCAACGGCCCCATTTGCCTCGGGGTTTGCCCGGAGCATGGCGCCCAAAGCGGTTTGGTAGGCTTGTAAAAAATCCTGATCATCGGTCAATAATTCGGGGACTGCCCCTCCCGCAATGGCAAATGGGAGCACGTCATTTTTACCTAACCAGAACACGAAAAAGGTGCCCCCATCTGCGAGGGCAGCTGCCGCATCTCCGACCAGCGTAGAGGTGCCGGGATTGCTGGCAAATCGAGCATAATGGGGATTGAACAGCGGGTGGTTGGGATTGCCACTGTCGCCGGCTTCTGGAAACAAGGCACCTGCCAGGGAAATCCCGTTGACACCAAAATTATTGATACTGGATTTGTCTCCGGTAAAGGGCCCAATTGGATTACCCGGTACAATGGGTTCGGGGGTAATCGACCCGCCGTTTACGCGCAATATGAGTCTTCCCAAGAGTTGGCCAGGCGGACTTAAAATAAAGGAACCTACTTCGGCATCTATCTCAGGTACATTGAACGCTCCTCCTCCGGCAGCCTTCATTTGCTCTGCCAGGATGACGGCAAAAGAGTTTTGCTGAGAACGGTTGTACAAAGCGCCGTCCATTACGCCCGCCGTAATTGAACTACCGATGGTGATCATTTTACTGAAATCAGCCTCTCCGGAATCTGGGGCTGATACGGGTGCTTCCGGGAAGGTGTATTGGCAGGATACCAGCCAGCCAAACGAAAGCAAAAAGAGTATTGAAGGGATCCGTTTCATGCGATACTGGTTTAATTGAGCAATTCATCAAAGGTAAGCGAGACATAGTAAATGGCTCCCAGATTGGGTCCTCCGAAATTGAGGAAATAGCGGTTATTTAAGACGTTGGAGCCTCCCAATTTGACGATGGTTTGCAAGGGCTTTAACCGATAGGAAACCTGCGCATCGAGGTTGTGCACGGCCGGCACATTCCCCTGCGCAAAGGATGACTCCCAGCGAAAGGCAGTCTGGTAGCGGTAGGCCAGGTTAAATCCGATTTTTTCCGTCACTTTCCGGTTACCAAAAACCACATTGGCCTTGTGTTCGGGTGTATTGAATTCAGCAAGGAAACCTTCTTCGAAATCAGTCAGTAATTTATTGAAATTGTAATTTCCCCCAATGGTAAAATTACTCGGCAGGGAATACGTCAATCCGAGCGCCAGCCCATGAGCCCGAACGACCCTGTCCACGATATTTGTATAGGTTTGAAAGGTGTTTTCTTGTCCGGGTATGGTTATGGGGGTTAGTAGGGAAGGAGCATTAACGGCGTTGATTGCCCCCTGATCAGAAGTCGGTGCCGCACCCGGGAATACCGGTCCGGGAGCCTTCCGAACGGCTGTTTGGGAAATAAAGTCGTTGTAAATGTTGTAATAATACGCCATATCGACGAGCAGGCGGTTGTTTAGCAAGAGCCCTTTGTATCCCCCTTCAATAGAATTTACCTTTTCCGGCCTCAACGCAGGTAGATCAGTGACCTGCTCTAGCAAATTCGTGGCCGATGCGGCTACCGGACTCGCTCCCCCTGCCACGGCTTCGGTGTACCGCTGCACAGAAGTTAGGGAATAGGCATTTTCAAAAACGGCATATTTTTCCCGGTAATAGGGCAAACCGGCAATCAACCGAGCCGACACGACGTTCAAATCAATGTGTTGGGCCTGGGTGGTAGGCATCCGGAATCCCGTTTGGTAAGAAATTCGAAAATTGTTGTTTCCCTCGGTGTAGACCCCCGATATTCGGGGGCTAAACTGCCCGTCAAAGTTTTCGTTCTTGTCGTACCTGACAGAACCGGTGACTTTGAGTTTGTCTTCGACGAAGCGCTTGGAAGCCTGGGCAAAGGCTCCAATTTCGGAAACCGAAATATTGTTGCCCGCTACATCAGCAAAAATGGTCCCGTTTGAACGGAGGTCATAGACCCGGTAGGAGGCACCTGCCTGGAGGTCCATAAAATCAATTTCGTTTTTAAAGTCGTATTGCCCCTCTGCCATGTACATGCGGGATCGGTCGTTAAACAACGAACCCTGCGGAATGAAATCCGCTCGAATAGTGGTCTCGGCCTGATTAAACTCAGCACTACCGGGCAGCAAACGTCCCTGGTCAGCCTGGGTACGGGCAAATTGATGCGCTTCTCCCTGTTGGGCGACGGTTCCCAGAGAACCGGGGGCTACCTGTTGAAGCGCGAGCGCACCCATGTAATTCAGCGCGTATTCTCCAAACCATTGTGCATTGCCTTTCCACTGATCATTTATATTTACCCCGGTAAGATCGGCAATGTAGGAATCACCCGAATTTCCCCGGGTGGTATAGCCTCTAACGAAATAATTGTCTGCTTTCAGCTCCAATTTATGTTGCGTGATGGAAAAATTATTCAAAGAGTACCGCTGCGCACCGGTATAGACCGAAGTGCCTGCACCGTAATTCAAGGTGTAAGACAGCTCTGACTGATCAT
This sequence comes from Cyclobacterium xiamenense, assembly GCF_009467825.1. GTDB lineage: Bacteria > Bacteroidota > Bacteroidia > Cytophagales > Cyclobacteriaceae > Cyclobacterium > Cyclobacterium xiamenense. The sequence continues at coordinate 14,474 of NZ_WIOK01000035.1, forward strand.
TTACCCGGAAATGCAGGGCACCACTTACTTTGTAATTTTTAGCTCCGTAATCCACGAGTTCGCGTTCGTCGTAGCCCGTCCGCGAAACCACCTGATCCGGGATACTCCCAATGTAGCCGCCCAACCCCAGTAGGCCTGCCTGCTGTTGTATGGCAGCCACGTTTCGCAACAAACCGATATTATTGGACACCTCGTCTCCGAATACATGGACGCGGTTCTCGCCCGGATTAAAGGGTAATTCCCCCTGGGCCGACTCGTTGAGATCTGTCTGGTCGGTTCCGTACCAGTCTTCCGCCTCCATGAAGGAAGCACTGACCTTGAAGGCCAATTTATTGGAGAAAGCCTGCGCATACCGAATGGCTCCTTCAAACATCGGACGTGGAGAACTTGGTTCGCCGGGCAAGCCATTGATGTGATTAAGCCCTTGCTTGTAAGAGGCGCTTAATCCCTGGTATTCAAAAGGGCTTTTGCTATTGATCAGCAACATACCATTAAAGGCATTGGGGCCATAAAGTGCCGAAGAGGCTCCGGGGATAAATTCCACACTTTCAACATCCAATTCAGAAGGGCCATTTAAGTTGCCAATTGGGAAGTTAAGCGAGGGGGCCTGGGTGTCCATTCCGTCTATCAATTGGACAAACCGGGTATTTCCAGTGGAGTTAAAACCCCGGGCATTTACTATTTGGAAATTAATGGAGGTACTGGTAACATCTACGCCTTTTAGGTTAGCGATGGACTTGTAATAGGAGTCGCTTGCGGCCTCTCGAATAGCCAAAATATCCATTTTTTCTATAGAAACGGGCGATTGCAGGATGCTTTCTTCAACCCGGGATGCGGAGACTACGACTTCCTGTCCCAAAAGACTTTGTTCTTCCAGGCGTATTTGCAGGTTATTTGTGTTGGCTTCCGTGATCGCTAACTCCTGGCTTGCGAACCCAATCATGGAAAAAATAAGCGTAAGCGGAGGGGCTTGGTTTACCTCTAGGGTAAAATTCCCATCGTTATCCGTGATGGTACCGATCACTTTACCTTTAACAAGGATGTTTACACCGATTAGCGGCATGCCGGACCCGGACTCTGTAACGGTACCGGAAATTTCGGTGCTTTGTTGGGCCATTGCTGACAACTGTACTCCTGCTGCCAGATAGATCCATACCAAAAGCACGGTATAGAACGATTTTAGGGGTTTTACCATTTTTTTACAGCTAAAGGTCAAACAGATTACAAGCAACGTACACCTCCGAGTGGGATTTTGCGGCAGTTTTAGTTTCGTTACCCCAATCTCCATGGCAGATTCCTAAAAAACAATTGTGTTCATCGACCGCGCTTTCCCGAAAAGAGGTTGCTTTTCGACTTCACTATAGAATCAAAGCCTATACACTCCATTCTCAAAACGAAAGTAAAGGTATTTTTGTTGCGGCTATTATTTTTTTTGGTTTTTGTTTTCTTCGTTGACGTGGGTAACAAGTCGGTCACAGAGCGATTTTATTTCTTCGGAGAAATACTCGTCTCCAGTACTGTTCAGAATGGTCTGCCCCATTCCTCCTAAAATATCGATGTAAAAGCGTTTCATTTCTGCAACCGACATGTCGTTGGTCCACAAGTCAATGCGCAAGGTGCTTTGGTTTAAGTTGTCCCACACATTTAGGCTGATACTACGGGTAGATTCCAGCCCCTCCGCTTCTTTGTCCGAAGCATCCCATTCAATGCTTTTGGGCAGGTTTTGATCGTCCAGTTCAACGGAGAATTTTATTTCTGACTTTTTCATTTTTTGGTATCTGGTTTTGAGGTTGCAAAACTAACAAAGAATACCGAAAGTTGACTATTCCTATTTGGCAAAGCCGGTCATTTCGGGAATTTCTCCTTTGATCACCAAGCGACCCTCTGTTTTTTGCCGAATCTCGTCCAGGTCAACGCCGGGAGCTTTTTCCACTAATTTGAAACCGCCCTCCGGGAGAATGGAAAAAACCCCCAAGTCAGTAAAAATCTTGTGCACACAGCGAAGGCCCGTCACTGGGAATTTGCATTGTTTTTTTAGTTTCGAACTACCGTCTTTGTGGCAATGGCGCATGGCCACAAAGAGTTTCGCATTCGACGCCACCAAATCCAGCGCTCCGCCTACTCCCTTTATCAGGCTGGAAGAAATTTTCCAGTTGCTGATATCGCCATTTTCTGAAAGTTCCAGTGCTCCCAAAATGGCTACGTCTATGTGGCCGCCACGGATCATGGCGAAGGCTTCTGCGGAATCAAAAAGCGAAGACCCCCGGACCATGGATATGGTTTCCTTCCCCGCATTGACCAGATCCGGATCCATGTCAGCTTGTTTTGGATAGGGCCCGATACCCAACAGACCATTTTCCGACTGCAGGACCACCTGCAGGTGGCTTGGAATGTAATTGGCTACCAGGGTGGGGATGCCGATGCCCAAATTGATGTATTGACCATCTTTTATCTCTCTGGCTATTCGCTGGGCTATTTGTTCTTTGGTTAGCATGGGCTGTTATTCGGGGGAAATGGTCGTTTTTTCGATTCGCTTTTCGTAGTGATCTCCCTGAAAGATCCGCTGTACATAGATACCAGGGGTGTGCACCTGATTGGGGTCCAATTCTCCTGCAGGGACTAACTCTTCGACTTCCGCGATGGTAATTTTACCTGCCGCCGCCATTAGCGGATTAAAGTTTCTGGCGGTACCCCGGTAGATCAAATTACCGGCAGTGTCTCCCTTCCAGGCCTTGATAAGGGCAAAATCCGCTTTTATCCAGCGCTCCAGCAAATACAGCCTGCCATCAAATTCGCGAATCTCTTTTCCCTCCGCCAGTTGTGAGCCGATTCCCGCGGGCGTGAAAAATGCCGGGATACCCGCTCCACCGGCCCGAATTCGTTCTGCCAACGTGCCTTGCGGGATGAGTTCCAATTCCAGTTCTCCCGCTTTGTATTGCTTTTCAAACTCTTCGTTTTCACCTACATAGCTGGCGATCAATTTTTTCACCATTCGTTTTTTGAGCAAGAGGCCCACACCAAAATCGTCCACGCCGGCGTTATTGGATATGCAGGTTAATCCTTTTGGGTTTCGTTCTAGCAATGCCTGTATCGCTGCTTCCGGAATGCCACATAAGCCAAATCCTCCAAGTAAGAGTACGGACTCATCAGCGATGTCCTGGATTGCTTCCGCCGCATTTGCTACTTTTTTATTTATCATTCGGTTTGAGTTTATCCATTCCAAAAAAAGCACGCGCCCGTTCCCGGTCTTTTTCTAATTGCTCCTTTAATCCCTCTAAATTTCCGAATTTTTTTTCCGGTCTCAAAAATTCCAAAAAAGCTACTTCTAGATTTTCTCCATAAATCGTGCCCTCAAACCCCAGAATGTTTACCTCAATATTCTTCATCAGTCCCGAAACAGTAGGTCTTTTTCCGATATTGAGTATCCCACCGAGCTGTTTGGTTCCCAACCGGACCTGGACGATGTATGCACCATCCATGGGAATGAGCTTATCTGGCTCTGCCACACCAATGTTAGCAGTCGGAAATCCGATGGTCCGGCCGATTTTGTCTCCCTCCACGACCGTTCCCTCCAGGGTATAGGCTCTGCCTAAAAACTCGTTTGCAGTGGCGATATCTCCGGCTTCCAGGGCCTTACGGATCTTCGTACTGCTGATGCCCACGTTGTCAATGTCCTCCCGCGGGATCTCTTCCAGTTCAAACTGGTACTGTTGTTGCCTTGCTTTCAAATGTGCAAAGCTGCCTTTTCGGTCTTTTCCGAATCGATGGTCGTACCCGATAACCAGTATGCGGGTTTGGATTTTCTCGACGAGTATAGAATGAATGAAGTCTTCCGAGGGCATTTCGGAAAATGCCCGGGTAAACGGGATACTTAACAGATGATCTATGCCAAACGAAGCAAGCAACCTGGCTTTCTCTTCAAATGTATTCAATAAGCGTACACCGTGCTCTTCCGGAAACAAAATCATTCGGGGGTGCGGCCAGAAGGTGATCAAGACCGTTTCCCCCCCGGTATTCCGGGCAATTCGGCTAATCCGTTTGAGGATTTTTTGATGACCAAGGTGAACGCCGTCAAATGTACCGATAGTGACTACCGGTCGGTTTATTTGTGGGAAATCATCAAGAGATCTATAAATTTTCATTTCGCTCTTTGTAGATTTTGTCGATCAAATCGCCCAATTCCCAGGCTTTTTCCAGCCGAAAATCGCCGATTGCCGTTCGCTTTAATGCAGACAGATAGGCACCTACTTCCAACTTTTCGCCCATATCTCGGGCCAGACTTCGGATGTAGGTACCCTTGGAGCAGCGAATACGAAAATGAATTTCCGGCAGGGTAATCTGTTTGATTTCGAAACTCTTTACGGTAACCGGTCTGGCATCCAGGTGAACCGCGATCCCTTTTCTTGCCGATTCGTATACCCGCTTTCCGTCTTTTTTTATCGCCGAATGCGCGGGAGGAACCTGCAGGATATCTCCTGTCAGCGATTGAGCGGCCGCTAAAATGGCAGAATCGTCGAGGTACGACGGATCCGCGATATCGCGTACTTCCTGCTCCAAATCATAGGAATCCGTGGTCTTCCCCAGGACCAGACTGCCTTCGTATTCTTTTTCCTGTGCCTGGTAGCGATCGATATTTTTTGTTTCCCTGCCTGCACAGATAATCAGTAGTCCGGTAGCTAGCGGATCAAGGGTACCTGCATGTCCTACTTTCTTGACCTTGAGTGCATTTCGAAGTTTTTTTACGACGTCAAAAGACGTCCATTGGTACGGCTTATTGACCAGAAATACCTCACCATATGCCTTTTCCTGAAGCCCCATCAAAATACCCATCCGGAAAGAATGGCCAATAGGCCAACTATTGTGCAGTAAACAGAAAAGTACCGCAACTTACTCCTTCTGACCAATTGAATCATCCAGGTACAGGCAACCAGTCCGGCAAAGAATGCAGCCAAAAAGGCAACTGCCATGGTACCAAATTGCTCGTTTTCATAGCTCAGGGCGCCATCCAGAATATCCTTACCAATTTTCCCCAAAATCAACGGGACCACCATCAAAAAAGAAAACCGGGCCGCCCTGTTTTTGTCGATGCCCAGCAAAACAGAGGTGGAAATGGTCGCTCCGGATCGGGAGATTCCCGGCAACATGGCAAAGGCTTGGGCCAGGCCAATAACGAAGGCATTCCCGTAGGAAACCGGTTTTCCGGTGTTGGTCGCCCGGTCGGCCAGAAAGAGAAGCAGTGCCGTAATCAGCAGCATAAAGCCCACAAAAACCACTTTTCCCCCAAAAAGCTGCTCTAATTCTTCCTCAAAAAACAACCCGATAATGACTGCCGGAATCATGGACAGAATTATTTTCAATGAAAATTGACTTTCTTCGTTGTTTTTAAACTGAAAAAGTCCCTTGACGATGTCGTATACATCCTTTCGAAAGACCACGATTGTGCTCAAGGCCGTTGCAAAGTGAACCACTACCGTAAATAGTAAACTTTCCTCAGGTACGGAATTTCCGCCAAGAAGTGCCGAGGCGATCTCCAAGTGGCCACTGGAGGAAACGGGTAAAAATTCGGTCAGCCCCTGAACGATACCCAGTATCACTGCTTCTAAGAATGTCATTAACTCGTTTTTTTATAAAATATGGCATAAAATTGAAAAAGAAACCCCAACAGTACCACGATCGGGCCGATTGTTAGTCCCATGATACCGAAACCATGCGGCTGTTGATCCAGCCCTATGATCACAAAGCCAATAACAATGACGGCAATGCCTGCCAACATCAACTGGTAATTTTTTTTAGTAAAGGGTAGTTTGCTATCTTTCATAACGTCAGTATAATTCGTCCAGGGACATGTTCAGGTACTTATTGATGGATCGGAAGGTACTCAACCAGGACATGCATGCACCCAGGAGGATCAAACTTCCGAATAAAAGGGCCAGCAATTCGATGTTGTACAATAATTGGAAGCCCTCAATGAAATTTTTTCCGTATTCCAGCAGTGAGAAAATGATCCCGGAGGCAATCAGCCCCGCCAGGGCGCCGTACAAAAAAGAGCGCCAGAGAAACGGACGCCGGATAAATCCTTTGGTAGCACCCACTAATTGCATGCTTCGGATAAGGAACCGTTGAGAAAACAACGCCAGTTTGATCGTATTGCTAATTAATATCACCACCGTAACCAACAGTATCAAAATCAACGTACCCAAAACCAAGCTCACTTTTACCAGGTTTTCGTTTATTGCCGCTACCATATCTTGCATGTAGGTCACTTCAAATACGCCGGGCAATTGCTCTAATTCCTCCACGATGGAAGCGATCCCTTCTGAGGTCTGAAATTCTTCGTTAACGGAAAAAGTGAAGGAATCCCTCAGTGGGTTTTCGTCCAGAAATTGTGTGAAATCTTCGCCTACTTCCTCGATAAAAAGGCTGGCGGCTTCTTCTTTCGAGGTAAAATGCAAGACAGTCTCTGATTCTTTTTTTAGTACATAGGGTTTATCTTCCATTTGCCGGAGCAGTTGGTCTACATCCGATTTCTTTAGGTTTTTTGAAAGAAACACCTGTACCTCGATGTTTTCTCGGATCAGGCTCGTCAGCATTTTGGCCTGAATCAACACGACGCCAAAGATCCCGATCATTAACAAGGAGAGCGTAATGCTAAAAAGCACACTTACAAATTTATAGCTCCCCAGTCGGGTCTTTTTCCGTTGTTTTCTGCTCATTGGAGGTACGTATTCGAATCAAAATTAATCAGGGATATTAACTTAACCAACCTTATTATTTAATTTGATTGGAATCACAGCATCTGAAGTAGTTACCAGGATACAAGAAGCTGTCTCCCGGGAAATTTTCATCAGGCCGGTAAACCGTCCAAAAGCCGGCAAGACCAGGCAATTATTCCGGTAAAAAAAGCAGGGCAAGGTGATGCGCTGTCGACTTTTTCCCTGAATGACCACGCCGGGATGCAGGTGGCCGCATACATTGAGGAAGCCTTTTGGAACTCTTGCCAACGGCTCATGAGTCAGGAGCAATTTTCCCAGTGTCAACGTATCTTCGTGGATCCGAAAGCAGCTGTTGTCGTACATCCGTCTTGGCAAGATATCGTGGTTCCCTTTGACCAGGTGAAAAGAAACGGTATCGTTAAACTCAACAAACTGTAACAATTGCTCCCAAGACAGATTGTGTTCGCTATGAAACAAATCGCCTAAAAATAGACACCGAAGCGGCTTGTAGGTATCGATCAATTGCTGCAATTGCCTAAAGTCTTGGTCATGTACGGTTTCCGGAATCGGAATTCCGGATTTTCGGAAATGCCCTGCTTTTCCAAAATGGGTATCCGCTACCAGCAGACTCTTTTCTTCTTCCAGCCAAAGGGCTTTCTCCTTGAGAAAAACCAGGTGCGTCTGCTGCCACTGCCAAACAAATTTTTCTTTTGTATCGCTTGTCAAGAGAATGTCGAATTCAGACCCAAAGGTACGGGGAATACGAATGAAAGAAAACAGTACTGGCGAAACTTCCCCCCGTTTTGTTCTCTTTGATTCACGTCGGGTAGGGGCGGAGTCGGGAGATAGATGCCGATTTTGGAATAAAAATTGCCTGCTTTACCCAAACCGGACGGGGAAGCGGATCGGTTTTGGCTGCTTCATTTGTAACAAGTTATCCTCACAGCGCATGAAACTCTTTGCTATTTCCTTCTTTTTTACGGTGCTAGGGTGCATTCCAAAGGCAATCTCCCAGGAACTTGAGCTTAGTGCAGGGCTCACATACAAACACCTCCTGGGCGCGCAGCGTCAGGTATTCGAGCCCCTTATGGGTATTGAATTGGCCGCAGCAAGGCAGGAGCAGTCCCCGTTTTCCGCCGATATGGTTGCCTGGGGAGCTACTGTAGGGGTCTTTCGTATGAATACGACAGGCGAAGGAACTGCCGGGCAATTTCAACAAATTGTGGAGACAACCGCCACATTCCGGTACGACCTGTACTACAGCGATGCACTTTCGTTTTTCTACGGGGCGGCCGCTGGTTTCGCGTTTACAAACCTTCATGCGGATCAGCCAGTTTCTTCTTCGGAAAATACAAGCACACAAATCTATACCCGTGGCCTGCTCTCTCCCAATGCAGGAGTGAACATTGAATTTAGCCGTTCCCTGGCACTTTATTACAAGCTGCAATACGACCTGGGCAAGTACTTCGGATCTCAGCCGAATTGGGGAGACCCATCGTCCAAATGGAACCACCGTCTCGGGCAGTCCGCGGGCGTTCGGCTGCGGTTTTGGTAGCCCTCTCTTAGTCGATTTGTTTTTGGGTTTGCAGGTAGGCCATCAGGTTGATCACCTCTTCGTTAGAAAGCGGTTCGAACAAACCCGGAGGCATCAACGATACATCCGTGACTTCCTTGTTCTGAATCGCCGATTTATTGATCAGGACCGGGTCCTGCCCAGCCACCTTTACCCGAAGCTGTCGGGCGCTTTCCCCTACCACATTTCCGGTGTAGGTACGGCCGTCAACGGTGGTAATGACCACCAGGCGGTAAGCGTCCTGAATTTCCGCGCTGGGCTCCAGTACATTCAGAAGAATGTAATCCGGGTCCTGCCGATTGGAACCGGTAAGATCAGGTCCAATATCCGCTCCTTCCCCAAATAGCTTGTGGCAACTACCACATGACTGCGTAAACAGCCGTTTGCCTTCCAGTAGATTTGCGGTTGCCAGGGCTTCTTTCGTAAAAAGGTCTTTGTAGCGTTGGTAGGCGGCTTCGTCGCTGGGAACATGTTCTATCGGCCCCCATACTTCGACAAAGCCGCTGCCGATTACCCGGTGCAATTGCCGGGCCAGCGTAACCGGGATTTCCTTCCTGGCGATGTTTCCCGCTTTAATTTCGTCCAACAGTTGGTTTCCATATAAAGAACGAGCGGACATGGTTTGCAGGATGGCTACCTTTTCTTCTGCCGAAGCTGTCGGATAGGCTTTTATAAGCGCAGATCCGAGGTCCGCTTTGGAAAAAGCAGCCACGGCCCGTATGGCCTCCAATCGAAGTGTCTTCTCTTTCAGCAGCGCAGGAAGGAGTGGGGTTAACTCCGTTTTTTGCTGCGCGGCAAGCATTTGGAGGGCGGTAAGTTTCTCTTGCTCTGAGGCAGAAGGGTTTTGCAGCATAGCCAATGCTTCCTGCGTAGCTGCCGCATCCCCAAATCGAGCGCTGACTTCAGCTACAAGAGCGCCGAGTTCTTCCGTCCCCTTCAGTTTTTCGGCAATTTCCTGCCAGCGCTGCGGAGGGGAAAGATCGGTTCTTCCCTCCATTCCCTCCACCATGCCGGACAGAAGATCGGTCCGGTTTTGTTTCGCCAACGCAATGCGCGCTACCAACGCATTGAGGTGATCGCCATCTACGGCCCTTCGCGCCATGAATCGCGTCAGTAAGGGTGATGCCGATTCCTCGGCCATGGCCAAAAACCGGTTGGGGTTTTTATCGATCAGGTATTCCGTTCCAAACCAGATCATTTTGGGGATGTTGTGATCCTCTCGGTCTTCTGCTCTGCGCATCAGTGCGGCTGACAGGTCCCATTTCCAGTCTTCCGGAATGCGTTGCAGGGCTGCAGCCAGGTACAGGCGTACGGTCGCAGAAGGGTCCTCGTTGGCCAGTTGGGTAAAGCGATCCCTGGCGGCTTGGGGCGGATTCCGGTCCTCGCAAAGCAATTGGATACCCCAGGCCCGTACATAGGGATCCGGATCATCCAATAACGCCAGGCGTTCCTGCTCTCGCCATCCATCAACCTGATGCAAGGCCCAAAGCGCCTTTAGCCGGTAATTACTATTCTCCTGTTGGTGAAAAATCGCTTTCAGCCGGGAAATGGTGGTTTCCTCCAGTTTTTGCTGTACCGCGCGTTTGTGAAGGATTCCCCGTGCCCGTCTGGAATGCCAGTCACTTTTACTGGTTTGCAGGTGTACCAATGCGGAATCCGGCAAAGCATTGAGATCGCCGTACCGCCCTTCCCAGTCTTCTGCCTTTGATTGGTCGGGCATGATTCGGAAAATGCGACCGGTTTCACTGTTCAGCACTTCCTGTCCGCAGATATCGGCATCGTGCCAATCCAATACGTATACCCCACCTTCGGGACCGGTTTCCATGCTAAAACCCACCCATTGGGCATTGTTTGCCAGTAAAAAATCGTCCGCATGCCTGCCGGTAAACCCGGATCCATTTGGAACGAGTTCGTCTGTGAGTACGGCATGTTCGTGGATATTGGCCATAAATACCCTGCCCCATTCTTCTTCGGGGAAGGCATCGGACTGGTAGATTCGCGCGCCCCCATGTGCCGAACGATGGCTGTGATCGGTAATGGTTTTGATGTCTTCGTATACGTAGGGATTGAAGTGCTGCCCCCCTTGCCGGTGGTAAATCCCTCCTGGCACCACGTGCCAGAGGTGGGGAATTACACAGGCGGTCATGATCCATTGTCCCTTTGGATCGTAATCAATCCCCCAGGGATTGCTGAATCCATGGGCCACCACTTCAAAGTTCTGCTTGACCGGATGATAGCGCCAGACACCGCCATTGATGTCCACACCCTCGGCGTCCAGCAAATCCTCCGGAAAAGGATCCTTGTGGTAATACAGTTTCTTTTTTTCTTCTTCGGTTGGCTTCCGGATTTTAGAGGGAGTGGCGAAGCCCTGTAACCCATATAACCAGCCGTCGGGGCCCCAATGCAGGCTGTTTAAGGTTTCGTGCCGGTCGCGGATGCCCCAGCCGGTCAGCAAAACTTCGATGGCATCCGTATCCGCCCGGTCGTCCTGATCCCGGTCCGGGATAAATAACAAATTAGGTGGTGCGCCTACATAGACACCGTCAAAACCGACCGCCAGTGCGGCAGGAAAAGCCAGTCCCTCCATGAATACTTTTTTCAAGTCTGCCTTTCCATCTCCATCTGTATCTTCCAAAATCAATATCCGGCTGTCACCGGCCTCTGAGAAACCATGCCCCCGGGATTCGTAGTCCCGGTTTTCTGCCACCCATAGCCGGCCTTTGTCGTCCCAACAGAAAGCCATGGGTTGGGTAATCATTGGCTCGGAAGCGAATACATTGACGCGATAGCCCTCTTTTACACGCATCTCTTCTACGGCTTCCTCGGGTGAAAGAAACCGGGCGTTTCTGCCCTCTTCCTGCGCAATTCGCCAAAGGGCCGTGGTATTGTACATGCCGGTATTTCCCACGTATTCTCCCCAGGCTTCTGTCAATGCCAGGTCCTCAAATTTGTCGGTATAAAACAGCAGCCGGTGCTTTAGGACCAGCGTCTCCCCGGCCGGAAGGCTCCAGTCTGCATCCCGGGTGTAAGCAGGACCTACGCCAAATTGTCCATCTACGCGCCATTTTTGAGGGTATCCCTTGTTGTCCGGGTGATCAAATAGCGCCACGTTTGCCCGGTCGTCACGTCCTTTTACCTGCATGCCAATATTAAGCCACATGGAAGGTTGACCCTCAGCCAGCTCGTTTTTTTGCCGGGCGGTGTTGACAACCTCGGCATCCATCCCTTCCTGCCAGGGCATTCGAAGAAACAGGCCTCCGTAGTCGTATTTCCCAATCGTGAGCGATTCCTCCGCGTGTCCCTGCCATTCCAAGTCCAAAAAATACCGCTCGTTTTCCACCTGAAAGGACCAGGTTTGCGTTTCCGTTAGGACCACGTTTCCCAGGCTGTCGAGCATCTCGTACACCGTCTGCCATTTCACCTGTTCTCCTTCTTCCTGGAGTACATTTGCTGCGACTTTTCGCCAGTGGCTGGCTTCCGGGTGGTGAAAGAAATCCCGCTCGTTTACCCGCGTAAACCCCCAATACAGCCCCGTTTGGTGCTTGTGGTGTCCGGGGCTGTATTCGGTTACTATCCCGTTGCCATCCGGAGAAAGAATTGGATGGATGTAGGGTCGAAACCCCTCCTGCGCTTCCTGTACCAGCAATGGGGTATCCGGCAGGTTTTTTCGCACTACCCGGAGTTGCCCGTTGGCGTCATCCCGAATGATGGTGAGTATCACAGGGCCTTCCGAAAGGCGTTGGTTTTCAACACCCTGCCCTCCTCCGCAGCCGTACAAGGCCAGCAGGAAACTAAGGATCAGCAGCTTTTGCATGGGAAAATAATTGGGAAAGGTTAGGGGGTATTTCTAGGGTGAATCACCCCGTATTGCCTTTTTATTCGCTTAAACCGATCAACGAGCGAATGTTGAATGGAATCGTATTCGGGATAGTTGTAGATATTGTTCATCTCCATCGGATCTTTTTCCAGATCGTACATTTCCCATTCGCCCAGTTCGTAAAAATGCATGAGTTTGTAACGCTCCCCGGTTATCCCCTCGTGTTTGTTTACGCTGTGTACTGCTGGAAACTCGTAATAGTGGTAATAAAGATAATCCCGCCAGTTTTCGGGCGTTTCGCCGCGCATTAAAGGAAGCAGGCTCCTGCCTTGCATGCGATCGGGAGCTTCTACCCCTGCTACATCCAAAAAGGTCTGGGCAAAATCCAGATTGGAAACCAGATCGCTGTTAACCGTTCCTTCCGGGATTTTTCCCTGCCATTGCATGAGTAGAGGGGTACGGAAGGATTCTTCGTACATGAACCGCTTGTCGAACCAGCCGTGCTCGCCCAGGTAAAACCCCTGGTCAGAGGTGTATACGATCAGGGTGTTTTCATCCAGGCCATTCTCCTCCAGGTAATCCAGTACCCTTCCCACATTGTCATCGACGGAACGGATGGTGGCCAGGTAATCGCGCATGTACCGCTGGTATTTCCATCGGACCAGGTCGTTGCCTTGAAGGTTCTGTTCCTGGAATTCCTGGATAATGGGATTGTAAACGGCATCCCAGGCTGCCCGCTGTGTGTCATTCATGCGGCCATACGTACGGTTATAACTGCCTTTATTCTTGTTTTCTTCGGTCCAAAGCTTCAAATCGGAGTCCAATAGCATGGTCTCCCGAATGGTCATGTCTTGTTCTTTGGCTGCCGTCCCGCGGTTGCTGTAATCGTCAAACAGGTTGGCTGGCTCGGGGAATTCCACGTCTTCATACAAGGTCAGGTGATCCGGTCCTTTTTCCCATTCCCGATGCGGTGCTTTGTGCTGCAACATCAGCATAAAGGGCTTTCCACTTCCTTTATTGGCGTCCAGCCAGGCGAGGGATTTATCGGTGATCAGGTCGGAAACGTAGCCTTCGACGGCACCCGTATCGGTATCGGAGATAAAATCAGGATTGTAATAATGGCCTTGCCCCGGCAAAATTTCCCAATGATCAAATCCGGTTGGCTTGGACCGAAGGTGCCATTTCCCAATGAGCGCGGTGGTGTATCCATTTTCCCGAAGGAGTTTGGGGAACGTGATTTGTTCGCCATCGAAAATATCACCATTGGTACGGTGACCGTTTACATGACTGTGCGCCCCAGTCAGAACGGTTGCCCGCGAGGGAGCACAAATGGAATTTGTAACATAAGCCCGGTCGAACCGCATGCCATTTTCCGCAATCCGGTCGATGTTAGGCGTAGGGGCATAGTCGGCAAGCTGGTGCTCGTAAGCACTGATGGCTTGAAATGCATGGTCATCGGAAAATATAAATAAAATATTGGGCCGCTGAGGTTCGGAGATCGTTTCGGTGCTTTTTTCGGCGCAGGAAAGGGTAGCTGCAGAAAGGACAAGCAGGAGCATCAGGTTACTGAAGGAGTGTACGTGGACTTGTTTCATCATTCGTTTCAATCAATTGCTATGGGTTTTATTTGTTTGGACCGCCGATAATCGGCTGGCAAACAATATAGAGATATTTCTTTTGCCAAAGAAATTTGATCGCAGCAAAACGGGCAGGTATTAGGTGAAGCGGGTTGCCGGCTTGAAAATCACGTTCGGTTTTTCCGAATGGGGATAGCGGGTAGGAGGCATTGATTTTCTGGGGATTTCAAATCGGATACCTGGTGTTTTTCTTAAAAAATTACCCTAATTTACCGTCCGGGTATCTCTCATTAAACTCCTTGATACATGGCTGGTAAAAATAGTCGATGCGCCCTGATTTTGTTTGTTTTCGTCTGGGTAACTGAGGCCACCGGCAGGCAGGATCCGGTCGCGTTTCTGAGCGCAAAAGAAGGATTGGTAGCGCTTTGGGATTTTCGCGAGCCTTCAGGGATGCCGCGAAAAGCCGTCGGAAAAGGAGATTTCCCCTTGGAGGAACGAAATGGACGGATTCCGCGGGTTGAGGAAGGTCCCCTTTCCGGATATGCGGCGCATTTGGACAACCAATCTTTTTTTAGCCTTCCACACGATCGTACCGGTGCGCTGAATGTTCATGGAAAGATGCAGGGGATCACGGTGATGGCCTGGGTCAAGTGGTACGGTAAGACGGGGTTTGTGGGAGGTATGTGGAACGAATACACAGATGGTGGGAAACGGCAGTATGGCTTATTTGTCGATCTACCGCACTACAACGGCGCCAATCAAGTCTGTGGTCATGTGTCTGCCACAGGTGGACCCACGCCTCCCTTTCCCTACAGTTGCGATTATTCGGCAAGCAAGCAGCAATTAACGAAAGGTCAGTGGCACGTTATCGCGTTTACCTACGATGGTACCTACATCAAATCCTATTTGGATGGAGAATTTCAGGAAAGGCCCCCCGAGCCCATAAAAAATACGAAGGGTTTTCCTGGACTGCCGGAGGGCCTGGTTCATTCCAAAAATCCCTATTATTTCTCGGATGGAATCGGGAACAATGGCTCGGATTTTACCGTCGGAGCAGTCGTGTTGCAACGAGGAATGGGGAACTTTTTTAATGGACTTATTGGTGGCTTGGCCGTATTCGACCGGGTAGTGGAGGCGTCCGAAATGCAAGAAATCAGTCGGATGACGATGCAGCCGCACTGATCCTACGAACCGGTGCCGCTCTACCAGGTTCTCAGTGGGCGCGTTTACTCCACAATGCGGGCCTGTATGGGATGCAATAAATCGTTGTTTATGCGATCGATGATGGCCTGATCGGGTTGCCCCTGATGTACGTAATACCGAAAGCGGCTGGTAAAGGTTTCCCCCGGCGCAATGGTGAATTCGCCATCGACCATGGGAGCATATACCCAGTATGGCATGGTAGGATGCACCCGAATCGCTTGGGGATACCGGAAATTCGATGGAAATCCGAAGACTGTTGCTCCAGCCATCTTTCCGTCTACCTCGCCAAATGCCCCCACCCAGGATGCATGGGTGTGATTTGCGGTTTCGCCTGTAAAGCCTTCCGAGGTTTCTATGTTCCAGGTATTCGTGTAATGCAGCGAATCCACCGAGTTCCATTCCCGGCTACCCCGGAATCCCATGCCCCCGTAATGGTAGTCTACGATAAACAAGGTGTCGCTACTGGTATTCGTTTGCTCGGAATACAAGTCAAATAAGAAATATTCCGAAAAGGGGTATACCTGTACTTTCCAGGTTTCTTCGAGCACTTCTCCGTGTTTTAGGCTTATGTGCCGCAGCAGGCTTTCGAATACTGCGGCATTGACGCCCTCTTCCAGGTGCAGCAGATCCACGTGTTCCACCGTTCCGGTTTCCTGATGTTGGTTCCAAAAATCCACCTTTTCCCCCCTGAACTGGGTATTTACCCAGGCATTGAAAATGGCATGTTGGTGTGTGTGGCCTACAGGAAATGCATCGGTCAACACCTGGCTCTCCGGGCTATACAGTGGGTGTATCATGCCGCTTCGTTTGTAATAATCCGGCAATCCTTCCCCGGGTAAGGCAGTGGCAGTCTGGTAAAAAAGGACGGGCTTGCCCGCCACAGAGAGTTCGATGCCTTCCTCCGTTTGGGAAATGGTGACCCGGCTTTCCACGTTTCCGGCTGCTTGACGCAATCCAAAGTCACCTTCTGTGCCTGCGGACATTTCGTCTACTACCACCAATAGGTGTCCGGAGGACAAAACCTGAGCAGGATAGGCTTTTCCTGTTTGCTCATTGATCAATTCGTAGTCGCTACCGGCCGGTAAATCCCGATCCAGGGGAATTAGCAGGGGACTATTTTTCCGATCCAGGTCTCCGGCATCCAGGGAAATGCTCATAATTGGCGAAGACGAGCAGGCCATTTGTGCGAGCAATAAAAGAACAAGGTAGAGGTGATTGGTTGACATATGTTTGGAGGTTGATGGAAAATGGGAGATGAAATATCGGAAGGGCCTTGTAAAAATCCAATTTACCGCCGGGATATTTTGAAGCACAGGGGAGACACTGCCCTTTTTACAGGCAATATTTTTCAAATTGCTTATTTATTCGCAATATTGAACTCGCTTTATTTAGTTGATCCCCCTCTTTACCGTCTTATGAAGGAAAAAATCAAGCTGCTCGTCGTTAGTTTTTGTCTGCTTGCCAATAGTACGCGTGGCCAGTTCGCCCCAACGGATTCCGTTCCCCTCGACGAGCGGGTACATGTTGGGCAATTGGATAATGGCCTTCAGTACTACATCCAATCCAACCCAAAACCAGAAAATAAACTGGAACTGCGCCTGGCTATCAAAGCGGGTTCCATGCAGGAGCGGGAGGATCAACTTGGCTTGGCCCACTTCGTGGAGCACATGGCATTTAACGGATCGGAAAATTTTGAAAAAAATGAGCTCATTAGTTACCTGCAATCGATAGGCGTTGCTTTTGGCAGTGACCTGAATGCCTATACCAGTTTTGATGAAACGGTATATATACTGCCCATTCCCACCGATGAAGAAGAAAAAATACGGAACGGTTTTCAGGTATTGCGAGACTGGGCGGGAGGCCTGCTGCTGGAATCCGAGGACATTGATGCCGAACGGGGTATCGTGGTGGAGGAATGGCGAACCGGGCAAGGTGTGGATCAGCGCTTGAGAGATGCGTATTTGCCTGTTTTGCTCCACGATAGCCGCTATGCCAACCGATTGCCGATCGGGGATATGGATATCATCCGCGGAGCCAGTGAAGAAGTGATTCGGGATTTTTACCGGGATTGGTACCGACCGGATTTAATGGGAATTGTCGCCGTGGGCGACCTGGATCCGGATAGAATCGAAGCATTGATCCGGGAGTATTTTTCCGATCTCAGCAACCCAGCCGATGCCCCCGAACGCGAGTATTACGAGGTACCCGAACACGAAGCGAATTTTGTAAAAATTGTCACAGACGAAGAAGCGCCTGGAATTCAGGTGCAGTTGTATTACAAACATCCGCCGGCTTCTTCCGGTACCTACGCGGCGTACAAAGAACGTGTTTTGCGTACCATGATTGGCGGTATGCTGACCCAGCGGCTGGATGAAATCAGGCAAACCCCCGATGCACCCTTTATCTTTGCCGGTGCCCGGTACGGCAAGCTGGTGAAGAGCCTGGAATTTTTCACCACTTCGGGAGTGGTGGGGCCAGGAAAAGCAAGCGAGGGGCTGCGTTCCTTTTTGGAAGAAAATCGGCGGGCCATGCAGCACGGATTCACCGAAAGCGAATTGGAGCGGGTAAAGCGCTCCCTACTGAACAGTGCAGAAAGGTCATTCAAAGAAAGGGACAAGGCGGAATCCCGCTCACTGGTAGGAAAGTACGTTTCGCATTTTCTAAACGAAACCTTAGCCGATGATCCGGCTCATCGCTACGACTTTTACCGTGAAATGATTCCTTCCATTACTTTGGAGGAAGTCAATGAGATGATAGGCGAACTGATCCGCGAGACCAACACCGTCGTAATTGTGACAGCCCCTGAAAAAGACAAGGAATCCCTGCCGACAGAATCGGAGTTGCTACAGGTGTTGGACGAATCCAAAGATTGGGAAACAAGCCCTTACCAGGAAAAGGAATTGCGAGACAACTTACTACGTAGTCTGCCGGATCCGGGCGAGGTTATCAAACGGTCCTTCCTGGATGGGGTGGATATTACGACCCTATTACTTGACAATGGACTCAAGGTTCACTTCAAACCCACTGATTTTAAAAATGACGAGATCCTGTTTACGGGTTCCAGTAAAGGTGGTACCTCGCTATATCCCGATCGGGACCACTACCATGCCAGCTATGCAGGTACAGCCGTAAATGTTATGGGCGTGGGAGACTTCAGTCCCTCTGACCTGAGAAAAGTGCTGGCTGGAAAAAATGTGCAGGTAACACCCAATATTGGCACCTATTCGGAAACCATTTCTGGGAGCACTTCTCCCCGGGATTTGGAATTGGCTTTACAACTGATTCATTTGTACTTTTCATCGCCAAGGATGGACAAGGGCCTTTGGGAGGTCTTTCTACAAAACCAGAAAAACCAATTGGAAAGTGCACAGGTCAATCCGGATTTTCAATTCAACAAACGGGTGAACGAAATAATCAGCAACGGGAACCCACGAGGAATGGGTGTTTTCAGTCCGGGACAGCTGGATAGTATACAGGTAGACCGAAGTTTGGAAATTTTTGAAGAACGGTTTTCCAATGCCGCAGATTTTGAGTTTTTGTTTACCGGAAATATGGACCTCGAGGAAGTAATTCCCATGGTTGAACGATATCTTGGAGGCATTCCCGGAGAACCCGGTACGGAAAAGGAGGAGTTTCGGGATCTGGGGATCACCGCTCCTCAAGACCAAACGGAGTTAATAAAAGTGGGCGTGGATGAAAAAAGTCAGGTAATTATGTATTTCAATGGAGAAGCTGCCTACGATCTGGAGAAATCTCAACAACTCTCCTATCTGGGCGAAATCCTGACCATCAAATTAATAGAGACCCTGCGCGAAGAAATTGGTGGCGTTTATGGTGTAAGTGCGAGGGGAAGTTTAGGAAGGGTGCCGCGTGAGCGGTTCAGCTTTGTGATCAATTTTCCATGCGGGCCTGAGGCAGTTCCGGAGTTGACGCAAGCAGTATGGAAGGAAATCAAGAAAATCCAAGAGAACGGTCCAGAACCCGCTGATTTGGAGAAAGTGCGGGAAACCAAGCGGATATCGTTGGAAGAAAACTTGCGCCGAAATGGTTTCTGGCATGGTCAAATCAGTGCGGCGATTACCGGGGACATGCCCCTTGACACGGTTTTGGGTGCCTCCGATAGAGTAGTAGGGGTCACAGGTGCTGAGGTTCAGGCGCTAGCCAGAGAACTTCTTAAATCGGAATACTTACTAACAATCATCCGGTATCCTGCCGATTTTCAACAGGAAGCGGCCGGGCTTTAGTCCACAATTTCCGTCCAAACTAATAGTACTAATAGTAGGTGATCAAATGACAAATACGATGCGTATCCGATTGTTATCCTTTGTTTTGGTTTTGTTTTCATTCCTGGCGATAAAACCGCTCGCTGCGCAGGTTACCGATAAGCCGCTCGAGAAAAAACTTTTTGTCAGCGGTACGGGGGGATACCATACCTATCGAATTCCATCGTTATTGGTAGCCAAAGATGGCTCGTTGCTGTTCTTTGTCGAAGGGAGAAAAACCGGAAGCGGCGATACGGGCGACATTGACTTGTTGCTCAGGCGTTCGGAAGACGGGGGGCATAGCTGGTCTGAGCCAATCGTAGTTTGGGACGATGGGGAGAATGTATGCGGTAATCCCAGCCCGGTTTTGGACGAAGAAACAGGAGAAATCCACCTGCTCCTCACATGGAATGGTGGATACGATACCGAAGGGGATATTATTCGTAAGAAAAGCCGGGATACGCGTAGGGTATTTGTTATGAAGTCCTCTGATCATGGAATAACCTGGTCCAAACCAAAAGACATTACCCAAAGTACCAAAAACCCGGAATGGGGATGGTATGCCACAGGTCCGGGGATCGGTATTCAAATCAAACATGGACCGTATAAAGGTCGTTTGGTGATCCCCTCTGATCATAGTTACGATGATCCGGCCGGCCAGGTAAGGGGCGGTCCCTTTGAATACGGATCGCATGTAATTTACAGTGATGATCGGGGTAAGACCTGGAAACTAGGGGGTATCATTCGACCCAAGATGAACGAGTGCCAGGTAGTGGAAATGGCGGATGGACAAGGAGACCTCCTGATGAACATGCGCTCCTACTTCGGAAAGAACAGGCGGGCGTTATCCGTAAGCCAGGATGGTGGAAGATCCTGGTCCGACCCCGAGGAGGCGTCAACGTTGATTGAGCCCGTTTGTCAGGCAGCATTGATCCGGTACTCCTGGCCGGAAGATCCAACCGGAGATCTGGTCTTATTCTCAAATCCTGCCAGTACAAAAAGGGAAAATATGACGGTGAAATTGAGCAAAGATAGTGGGAAGACCTGGGTAGCCTCTAAGGTTCTTCACGCGGGCCCCTCAGCCTATTCGGCCCTTGCGGTATTGCCCAATGGGGAGATTCTCTGCGCCTATGAAAAAGGAGTGCAGCATCCCTACGAGGAAATCAGCCTGGCACGCCTTCGCCTGAGTGATCTTGAATAAGCCGCCCGGAACTAACACCCAATGATTCCTTTAATTTTTCGTTAAATAGCTGTGTTTCTGAAAAATTGCAACTCCGATCGCGTTTCTCATCCTGATCGCAAAATATCGCGCCACCAGGAAAAGGTAGGTTTCGCCTGGGGCTGCAAACCAGGCTACAAAATGAATTGCCGGCAGCGTATGGCTTTTCGACCGATTCAGGCATTCTGTGAGAACGGTTAGTTCAGGGGGTCCTAATTCTGCGAAACACGTTAGGTGAATGAAATTTGGCGTACAGCAAAACGATCATCTCCGTCATTGCTGGTTTCTGTTCCGATACAAGCCGCTTGGAACAGGGGTAAGCAGCGTACTCTATTCGGATCGTGTGAGAAAACGGAAACGGGATTTCTAGCGGAAGCGAAGATGCGAGTGGAATTAGAAATGGCAGGCTAAAACTCGTATCGTTTCGCCCGCCGGACAAGTCAAAAGGGAACGACTAGCGAATGCCGGTGGGAAAGCCAAATGAGCCATTGTTCAGAACGAATGTGTACGTTACAGGCCCGATAGAACCTGTTAATCCATGAATAATTGTTCAACGAATACGGCACGGGGAATGGATATACTTTTTCCGGTGGGCTCGGGGATACCCCTGTCTTTCGGGATAGTAAAGATGACCACATTATCGGATTCCATGTTGGCTACAAAAAGCAAAGCACCTTTTTCGTCCACTTTAAAATTTCGTGGGTGCTTTCCGCCAGTAGGCACGTGCCCCTGTAGACCCAGCAGTCCGGTGTTTTGGTCCACTCGATAAACAGCGAGGTTATCCTGACCGCGGTTGCTTGCGTACAACCAGTTGCCGTCCACCGATAAATGTATATCGGCCGCGGCGTTGTAGTCCGAATGCAATGCAGGGGAAAGCATGTCGACACGGGATAACAAGGAAAGATCCCCATTTTTTGAGTCCACCGCATAAATGCCCACGGTGTTGCTCAATTCTTCCACCGAATAGGCATAGGGCAGAACGGGATGGAGGACAAAATGTCTGGGTCCGGAACCTGCTTTAACCGGGAACACTTCCGGATCATTTTCCAGGCTCCCTTTCTCAGTGTTTACCTGGTATTTCAATAGCTGATCTATGCCCAAATCCGATGCATAGACCCAGTTTCCATCCAACGAAGGAATCATGGAATGCATGTGGGGTCTGGTTTGATTAGGGTGGATGCTACTGCCTTCGTGTTGAACAAAGGAAACCGCCTCACTGACCTGCCCGGAATCGAGTACCTTGAATGAGGATAAATTACCTCCCTGGTAATGGGAAACAAATACCACGCTCCCGCTGGGGTCCACACTGATGTGACAGGGACTGGCTCCGGCCGACGAAACCCAATTCAGTAAGGAAAGGCGGCCGGTGCCTTCTTCGATGGCATAGGCGGCAACCGTACCATTGGGGTCTTCGGCGTTCTTGCCCTCGCGATAGGCCGCGTACAGGAATTTTCCCGAAGGGTGAAGCGCCAGAAAGGTAGGATTCTTTTTGTCGTGCACGGTTTGCAGAACCCGGGCAGAAAAGGTGGAGCGGTCAAATTCGAGCACGTAGATTCCTTTGCTCTGGTTTTGACTGTAGGTGCCGATGTAGAGTATTTCCCTGGAGGTTTGAGCCATGGTTTTTTTGGAAAAAGGTGCAGCAAGCAGAATAAGTAGCAGCAGGATGGGAATGTCGCAACGAGAGCCGATTGTGGCTGACAGCAATGGGTACGTCTTCATTCTATGAATATACGGCAAATTTGGAAGAAAGTGGGACCTGTCTTAAACAAAGCGATACCAATTCATTTACCTGAGGGTATTCCCACCGATAATCTCCACGATTTTAGTAAAAATTTCGGTGTTTTCATACACTCCCCGGAAATGCTGGGCATGCGGCCCGTAGGCAAATACCGGGACCATCAGTCCGGTATGGTCTTCCGTAGAAAACTCCAGTTCTACGGTTCGGCTTTCCGTATTTCCCTGGGGAAGCGTAATTCCTCCCGTTTCGTGGTCTGCGGTGATCAGGACAAGGGTATGCCCATCTGCGTCGGCAAAACGTAGCGCTTCGGCGATGGCCCGATCAAAATCTATCCCTTCTTCGATCACCGTTGCCACCTCATTGGCATGTCCTCCGGAATCGATGAACGCACTTTCAATTACCAATAGAAAGGGTTGGTCTTTTGTCTGTAAAAAATCGATGCCTGCTTTGGTGGCTTCGGAAAGAAAGCGCTGCCTTCCCTGACTTACCTTGGGGAGGCCTTGGTACGCTGCAAAGTAACCCACCTTGCTACCCTCGTGGTCCCCCAGTTCGGAAAGGGAATTGGCGAGAAAAAAGCCAGCGTTTTTTAGTTGGTCGATTCCTTTGGATTCTTCGTCCAAAAAGGTCTGTTTACCTCCTCCTATAAAGAGGGATAAGGGGCTATTTGCTAAATCTGAAGCGATTTCCCGGGTCCAATCCCTTTCGGGTTGATGGGCAAAAAAGGAAGCCGGCGTGGCTCCGGTTACCTCGTCGGTGGTGATGATTCCTGAATGAAAACCGAATTCGGTAAGGTATTCAGGGAGATTGGTGGCCGGGCTCCCATCCGGAAGCATGCCGATACTTCTGTTTTTTGCTTTTTTACCAGAGGCAAGGGCGGTGCCAGCGGCAGCCGAATCCGTGGTAAAATCATCGGCTGACTGGGTTTTGATCAAGCCCATGTTTTTCAACTGGGTAAGGGTCAAATTATTCCCGTTGGCATACATGGCGGCAGAGATTTGGGCCAGACCATTTCCATCGCCGATAAGTAAAATTACGTTTTTGACTTCTCGTTCCGTGCCGTCCGATGCAAACGTGGGGCGATAAATCTCATGGGGACTGGGCCGGGTGTACAAGCGGGAGGAGAGGCTCGACAGGTAGCTTTGGGCCGCTGCGGGGTGATCCGTGTTGATATAATCTACACCCAATTCGTACAGGGCCTTCCAGGCGGTTTTGCTATCGGGGCTGGCCCAGAAACGAAACGGTTTACCGTAGCGGTGGGCGACAGCGATGGCTTGTTCTACACGCTCCCGGTCGGCATCAACCAACCTGCCTTTTCCATTCCACGCCGAAAAATTGCGAAAACTCAGGCTAAACAATGCAATTTTCTCCAGAGGAAGCTCCAGCGTATCCTGTACGCTTTGGTAGTCAAAATAGATCGGAAAAGGAAACTGTTCGTACTCTTCTTTTTTCGGACGGTTGCCGGAGATCACCAGTTTCACAAAGGGATGTTCGGGGTCATCCCAGAGTTCTTCGTACCCGCGTATACTTTTCAAAAGCGTTGCCATGGTAGCATAGACTTCCGTTTTAAAATCGATCAGGAGAATAAAGGGCTGCATGCTGCCGATCCGGAGTCGTTTTGCCCGAAGCATGGGTTCCAGATACAGGCTTTGCAAGGTATGGCCTTTTCGGATACTTTCTTCTTCGTGGGCCACAAACAAGGTGTCGTTCTGTAAGATGACATCGGCTTCGATGGAAGCAGCGCCGCGGGCATAGGCCTCCCAAAAGGGGACCTCCTGCAGGTAATCGTTGTGGCTGTGTATGGCTACCTCCTGGGCCCGCGTCGGGAAACCGAGGAAGACAAGTGCAATGACAAGTAAGCCTATCGGGAAAAAACATCCCGTTTTTTGTCCTTTCATGGGTTCTTCTTTTCACAAATGTAGCGCAATCATAAGAGTTTCGATCGAAGGGCAGGGTTAAGTTAGCGTTAATTCCGGAGAGTTTGGTTTGGGTGTTCTGTAAATTGCAAATTCGGGCAAAAAAATTCGGATAAGCCTGCAGAAAATTCATGAATCCGCAACTTTGGTATAAATGTTGATGTTAATCTCATAGAAATTTCTTCTGAAATGGAGAATTGTTTTTAACTAGTATAAACCATTAATACCAGATAGTATGAAATCAGCGAAAGTAATTTTAAGTGCATTGGCAGGAGTAGCAGTAGGCGTACAAATTGGCTTGTTGATTGCGCCGGAAAAAGGCAAGGATACCCGTAAAAAGCTAACGAAGAAGGGAGAGGAATACTTGAAGGACATCAATGGACAAATCGATGGACTTTTAAAAGGCATGAACGAGAAAATGGACAAGATGAACAAGAACATTGCTACCGTGGCCGAAGAAACCAAAGCGAGGGGAAAAGAACTTCTGGCCGAGGCAAAGGAAAAAGCCAAATAACACCACTCGGGTAAGTAGGGCCAATGAAAGATCATTGGCCTTTTTTATTTTAACTAATCACCATAAACATGTCATTGAAAAACACAACCGCGATTATCACCGGTGGAAACACCGGAATCGGCTACGGAATTGCCGAGGCATTGGCCGCTGAGGGCGTCAACGTGGCCATTAGCAGCCGAAGTCTTCAACGAGCCGAGGAGGCTGCAGAAAAGATCCGAAATAGTTCCCGAACCAAGGGTGAGGTACTTCCTCTGGAAGTCGACGTACGGGATTTTGATGCCCAAAAGAAAGCGGTACAAGACGTGCTCCGGAAATGGGGCAAGCTTGATTATTTTGTGGCTAACGCCGGAGTTGGGCATTTTGCGCCAATTCAGGAGCTCTCCGTCGAAAAATGGCAGGAGACGATTGATACCAATCTCACTGGCGTGTTTTACGGTATCAAGGCCTCGGTAGACGCGTTAATATCCACCAAGGGCTTTTTCTTAACGATTTCCAGCCTTGCCGGAACCAATTTCTTTGCGGGTGGATCTGCCTACAATGCCAGTAAATTTGGTTTGACGGGATTTTCCCAGGCCATCATGCTGGATTTGCGGCAGGAGGGTGTTCGGGTAAGTACCATCATGCCGGGATCGGTGGCCACAGGGTTTAACGAACACCAAGTGAGTGAAAAGGATGCCTGGAAAATACAGATTGAAGATATCGGAGAAATGGTCGTCGGTCTTTTTAACTTAGATCCTCGCACGCTGCCGAGTAAAATTGAGGTCCGCCCTAGCATGCCGCCGAAAAGGTAATTCGTGAAAGAGGCGGTAAATCCCTTTGATGACCGGTGCCCGGAAAGGGGGTACCGGTATTTTTTTGAAGGAGCAGACGGTTCTTTTTTTGAATCGGTTCAGACATCGTGTCGTAGAAATGGCTTGGCTCCGGGTTTTTGTGGCAGTATGCAGTAGAAGGGTGATTTTATGGGCTGGTTTTTTTAAGAGGTTGGATTTTTCTGATGCCATTTTCCGCTTATGAAAACTCGAGGTAATTTCAGAAATTCAAATAGATTTCGCTAACTTCATAAGATTGAACCGATTACTTGGCATGGGTCGGTCCACTCACTCGTCATTTAGCGGTTTTAGATGAGGAAATTTGCTTTTCGTGGAATAGTCATGAGTGCCTAGTTGATTTTTTTAGTACATTGAACCGTAAACAAGGAGAAGTTCCAACTATTTAACCAGTAAAAACCGAAATCGTATACCCATTCCACTATAAACTATGGACACAGCACTCAATCGAAGAAAATTTATGGGAAAAGCGGCCCTTGCGGGTGTAGGCATAACCCTGGCACCGCAGGCTATCAGCTTTGCCTCTTCCCTGCCCAGAAACGGTAAGCGGGTGGGCATTATTGGCCTGGATACCTCGCACAGCCTGGCCTTCACCAAAGCCTTTAATGCGGCCGATGCAGCTGCCGACCTCGGCGGCTATAAAGTAGTGGCCGCCTATCCTCATGGAAGCCGAGATATTGCCTCTTCTGTCAATCGAATTCCCGGTTACACAGAAGAGATTCAGCCCTTAGGTGTAGAAATTGTTGATTCCATCGCAGCCCTTTTGGATAGGGTAGATGTGGTGCTTTTGGAGACGAACGACGGCAGGCTCCATTTGGAGCAGGCGCTGGAAGTGTTTAAGGCGGGCAAAACCGTTTTTATCGACAAGCCGATTTCAGCTTCGTTGGTCGATGCCATTGCTATTTTTGCGGCGGCTAAAAAATACAAGGTACCGGTATTTTCCAGCAGCTCTCTCCGCTACATGGAGAACGCCACTGCTGTACGCAAAGGAAAGGTAGGAAAGGTGATGGGGGCCGAAGCATATAGCCCGGCGACGTTGGAACCCACCCACCCGGATTTGTTTTGGTACGGCATACATGGGGTCGAAACCCTTTATACCCTGATGGGAACGGGTTGCCAAACCGTGCAGCGGACGTTTACACCCGGGGCAGATGTAGTGGTTGGAACCTGGGAAGGTGGCCGGATCGGGACTTTTCGGGGCACCCGCTCTGGTAAGAGTGGCTACGGAGGTAGAGCGTTTGGAGAAGAAGGCATCCTGGATATGGGATCTTATGGAGGATACCGACCACTTTTAGTGGAGATCGCAAAGTTTTTTGATTCCGGGAAAGCACCTGTCTCTGAGGAAGAAACGATAGAAATCTTTGCTTTTATGCAGGCTGCCGACGAAAGCAAAAAAATTAACGGGCAGGCTGTTTCCTTGCAGGCCGTTTTGGACAAAGGCCGAAGGGAAGCCGCCCAAATCAGCATTTAAATTACACCCATTATGATGAAAAATAGCAGAAGAACGTTTGTAAAAAAAGCCATAGCAGGGGCAACTCTCGCATCCGTCGGTGGCGTGCTTCCCGGCATGTCAGCCAAAAGCTATGGCAAAATCCTTGGAGCCAATGACCGCATTCTGGCGGCCAGCATGGGGGTGGTTAGCAGGGGCCATGCCGTGGGAACCAATTTTGCCAGTCAGGAACAATGTGAGGTAATCTATAGCTGCGACGTAGATCGCCGTGCCGCCGAAAAATTTGCCGGATCGGTAAATGAGATACAGGGAAGGGCTCCGAAAATCGAAAAAGACGTGCGCAAGGTGCTGGAAGACAAAGAGGTGGATGTATTGATCGTAACTGCCCCGGACCACTGGCATGCCCCGGCCGCACTAATGGCCTTGAAAGCAGGGAAACATGTCTACCTGGAAAAGCCATGCAGTCACAACCCCCATGAGGGAGAGCTCCTGATGGCAGCGCAAAAGAAATACAATAAGGTAGTACAAGTCGGGAATCAGCGCCGCTCCTGGCCCAACGTGATGAAAGGCATTGAGGAGTTGCACAACGGAGTGATCGGCAGGCCCTATATGGCCAAAACCTGGTATGCCAATAACCGCGGCCCTATAGGTGAAGGAAAGCAGGTGCCCGTGCCAGAATGGCTGGATTATGAACTTTGGCAAGGACCTGCCCCAAGAGAGGCTTACCGGGACAATATCCTGCACTACAACTGGCATTGGTTCTGGAACTGGGGTACCGGTGAAGCCCTTAATAATGGTACACACATGGTGGACCTGGCGCGCTGGGGATTGCAGGTGGATTATCCTACCCGGGTAAATTCTTCCGGCGGCAGGTATCGCTACAATGACGACTGGGAGACCCCGGATACCCAAATTATCAATTTGGAATTTGACAACAATTCGGTGATCACCTGGGAGGGCAGAAGCTGCAACGGAAAGCATATTGAGAGTGGCAGCGTCGGCACCTTATTCTATGGAGAAGAGGGAAGCCTCTTGATCGAAGGAGGTAATTCTTACAAAATTTTCAACCTGAAAAATGAATTGGTAAAGGATGTGAAAAACGATCAGGTAATCGACCCGACCAACCGTACCAATCCGGCGCAGGCCCTGGATGCCTTGCACATCCAGAACTTTTTTGATGGCATTTCGAATGGTACAGAAGTTCGTTCAGAGATTGTAGGCGCCCACAAAAGTACGCTACTGGTGCAATTGGGGAATATTGCCCAGCGGGTGGGCAGGACCCTGGATATTGATCCCAAAACCGGAAAAATACAATACGATCCCACCGCTATGGAACTCTGGAAACGGGAGTACGAGCCCGGCTGGGAACCAAGCGTCTAAGTTTTCATACCCACAAAAGAGGCCAAACAAACCTGGTTTGGTCTCTTTTTCTTTCACCACCTTAACCGTCTGCTATGGAGTTGAGTACCCTTGACCTGATTGTGATTGGTCTGTTTTTTTTATTGATGCTGCTCATCGGCGTCTGGTCTTATTTTAGGAATACCGATTCGGAAGATTACTTTGTGGCCGGAGGTAAGCTGCCCTGGTGGCTATCCGGTATCAGTCACCATGTTTCCGGGTACAGCGGGGCAGTTTTCGTGGCCTATGCGGGCCTGGCTTATACGCATGGCTTTTCCGTGTACATCTGGTGGGCATTGACCATCGGTTCTACCGTGATGATTTCAGCAAAGGTATTTCCCGTCTTTTGGGTCCGGCTGAGAAAGCGGTTTAAAATTCAGTCCCCATTGGAATTTTTGGAGACACGTTACAACCTCGCCACCCAGCAGTTGATGGCCTGGAGTGGAGTTATTTTGAAATTGTTTGATATAGGGGCCAAATGGGCAGCCATTGCCATATTATTAAACGTATTTACCGGCATTTCCCTCGCCTGGGGTATTTTGATATCGGGGGGAATTTCCCTGTTGTACATTACTTTTGGCGGACTTTGGGCCGTGATCATCACCGATTTTGCCCAGTTTATCGTACAGATCATTGCCGGACTGGTCATGTTTGTGGTCGTTATTCAGAAATTAGGCGGATTGGACTCCCTATTTACCGTTTGGGAGCAATTGCCCGAGGGAAATAGCCAGGCCTTTAACGATCCCTATACGGTTGGCTTTGCCTTGGCCTTTTTGTTTATCAATTTCCTTTCCTACAATGGCGGACAGTGGAACCTGGCCACCCGCTACATTTCCTCGCCTTCGGAACAACAGGCTTCAAAAGCCGCCTGGCTCTCCGGTGCCTTGTACCTGGTTTGGCCATTGATTTTGTTTTTTCCTATGTGGGCCGCACCGGTGCTCCTGCCCGATATGGAAGACCCCACCCAGTCCTACGGTATCTTAACCATGGAACTGCTGCCCATTGGATTGATCGGTCTGGTGATCGCTTCCTTATTTGCCAACACCATGTCCATGACTTCATCCGATATCAATACCATTTCGGCCGTGATTTCCCGGGACATTTTGCCGGCTATCAATAAAAAATTTCGAAAGGAAGCCACTTCCCTGACCACGGCCAGGATTACTACGTTCCTGTTTACCTTGGGGACCATCGTGATTGCATTGCAGTTTGAACGCTTTGGCGGGGTATTGGGATTGATCATCAGTTGGTTTGGTGCATTGGTGGGGCCTATTGCCATCCCCATGTTGTTTGGCCTTATCCCCTGGTTCAAATCCTGCGGACCAAAGGCAGCCATTGGGTCTATACTGGTGGGGCTGCTGGCCTTTGTGATCACCAAAAATGTGGAATTAAACAGCCTGGCCTTGGAAGTAAGCCTGCCGGTACTTTCTTCTGCTATTACCTATATTCTAATCGGCTTTCTGGAAAGGGATACTGTACCCGATAAAGTCAAACAAATGCTGTCGGATATTGCTCAGGAGTAGCCTTATGCGTCCCAATCCTCCTTGCCAGGGTGCACCACAGATTACAAAGATTTGCACAGATAATAATTTTGGGTGAAGTATGCCAATCACCCAGTTATTTACGGAATCATAAACAGATAAAACCCGCTGGAAAGCCATTTGTAATGGCTTATCGTATGCTTTTTAAAGAGCGATTTTATATTCTATTGATCTTTTGCTTCCGGCATTACAAATGCCTCGTATTCGTAACCAATCGGATAGCAGGAATGTAGATGCAATCTACACCCAGAGAGGGAAATTCTCAGTAGGTAAGCTTTCACAACCTTATTTGACGATTAAAACGGTTATCGAATTAGGTTACGTCAGTTCCTAAGAATGATAAATTTCATCTTACGTTTTGATTTACGGATTAACAGGTTAAAAAATGTCAAAACTATTTTTTATTTATTTATATACCGTATTTTTAGGTAAAATTACCTTTATTTTTACGATATGATTGGTTTTTCCAGGGAATTAAAGGTGTTGTCTTGCTTTGTGATTTTTCAAGCTTTTATTTTCAGTGGATCATCGCAGGGGATCAGAGGTTTGGTCACTTCTGAAGAAGGCGAACCCTTACCTTACGCTACGGTTTTTGCAAGGAACCTGAATGACGGCATCCCCACCAACCAGGACGGGCGGTTTGAATGGAAATTACCACCTGGAAACTACGATATCATTGTCCAATACCTCGGCTACCAGTCTAAATTGCAGGCAGTGGAAGTAAAGGACAGTTGGGTAGATCTGGATGTACGTTTAGAAATGCAAACGTTTGCCTTGCAGGAAGTAGAGGTAAAGGGGGATCAGGAAGATCCGGCGCTTACCGTCGTGCGTAAAGCCATAGCAAAAGCAAAATTTCACCGCCTGCAGGTTCAGGAATACAGCATGATGGTGTACATTAAAGGAACGGGAGAACTGACCAATGCTCCCTTTTTCCTGAAAAAGAAACTGAAAGAAGAAGGGGTTGGACTCAATGAGGCCTATACTTCAGAATCAATCTCTAAAATTCACTTTAAGCAGCCGGATGAAATTACTGAGACGGTCATCAGTATACGGTCCAGCGGTGAAAACAACCAGACTTCACCTGCTCCCTATATCGGGGCCAGTTTTTACGATGACCAGATCAATGGCGTTGTTTCCCCCCTTTCCAGGTCCGCCTTTGCTTATTATCGGTTCCGGTTAGCAGGGAATTTTTTCGATAATGGAATTTTGGTAAATAAAATACGGGTTATTCCCCGTTCAAAGGGAGAAAAGGTATTTGATGGGTATATCTATATCATTGAGGATTTATGGGCCATACATAGCCTGAATTTGAAAACCTCCCTCATGGGTTTTGATATTGGGGTAACCCAGCAATATGCTCCGGTGGAGGAAAACATCTGGATGCCCCTGACCCATACCTATACTTTCGGCGGAACGTTTTTTGGTTTTGCCGGGGAGTACCAGTACCTGGCATCAACCAGGGATTACCAAATCACACTGAATCCCGATCTTCTGGTAGCTACCAAAATTCTGGATGAAAAGGTAGAAGAGATTCCCGAACACCTTCCGGAGGTTACAAAAAACGCAGACCCCATCGAACAGTTGGCAGCCGCTGATCAGATGAGCAGAAAGGATTTCAGAAAAATGGTCAATGCCTATGAAAAGGAATCCTTGAAGGAAAGAGAGCAGGCGGAAGTCCTATCCGAAAGAAACTATACCGTAGATTCCATGGCCACCAAAAGAGATCTTGTCTATTGGGATAGTATCCGGCCGGTCCAACTGACTGCCAAAGAAATCAAAGGATACAGCAGGGACGATAGTTTGGCTGTGGTGGAGGCGGCCCGTGAAAGTGATGTTGACTCCGTGGCCCAAAAAGCCAAAAGAAAATTCCAACCACTTGATTTTCTAACGGGTGGAGATTATAGTTTTGGGAAAGGCAGGTCTGCAGGCTTTCATTCCAATTGGACCAAAATGTCATTCAATACAGTAGAAGGGTTTAAATTGGGATTTTCAGGATATTACCGGGCTGAGAAGAACACCAAAATGGCAGATAGTGTAACCAATCACCTGCGGTCCTGGAATTTCAGACCGGAATTCAGGTATGGTTTTGCAAGTAGAAAGCCCTACGGAATGCTGCACATCAGGCGCTCGGTGACCAAAGGAAGGCCGGGCCACACCTGGGGAATAGGAGGAGGGAAGTACATTTTCCAATACAATGGAGAGGACCCTATCAATGAGCAAGTCAATGCCCTTTATTCCTTATTTTTCAGGCAAAATTACATGAAACTGTATGAGAAAACCTTTACCAGATTATACCTGGCGCACAGAATTACAGATGCCTTCACCTATAGGGTGAATTTCCGATTCGAGGATCGGGTGAATCTGGAGAACAATTCCGATTACAGTTTTTACAATAAGCCGGAACGAAGGTATACTTCCAATCTACCCATGAATCAGGAAGCAGGGAACGAGGCCTTTGCAACTAATGAGGCCGTATTGGTAAGCGGCTCCATCGAGTGGCGTCCTGGATTGAAATACCGGATAAGAAACGGAAGAAAATTCCCGCTTATGGAAACGGCACCCCTGGTAAAATTTAACTACAATAAAAATGTTTCCGAAGCTGGCAAATTCGATCACCTGGAACTAGGACTGGAGCATGCGCTTAACTTCGGTGTAAGTGGCAAATTGGATGTAAACGTGCAAACGGGTACTTTCCTGAATCATTCTCAGGTCTATTTTATGGACTTCAAACATTTTGGAGGTAACCGGACTATCTTTAGTAATATGGGAGCCGCCAGCAATTACCGGTTTTTGGATTACTACCAATTCAGCACCGCAGGTCCCTACTTCAATAGCATCATGCATTATCAATTCAGGAAATTTCTTTTCACCCAATTGCCAGTGCTCAGGTTTTCAGGCATCCGGGAAAATCTATTTTTCAATTATTTAAAAACCCAAAACGCGCCCCATTATTGGGAGTTGGGTTATTCACTGGACAACCTGTATCGGATTTTCAGGGTAGAAATTGGTGCTGGTTTTGAAAACGGCAAGTACAAAAAAGGCGGGATTCGGTTTGGTATTGCTACTTTCATCCAGGTCAATGTAGGAGAATGAGGTTTGTTTGCGAGTAAATATCCACCTGGGAAAAATGTTCAAAATAAGAGCTGCCAGGGTAAATCTAAATCATTCCATTAACCTTTGTATAATTTTTTGCCCCGGGTTTTAAGAAGGCGGGAAGAAACGGTAAGAAGCCAACTGTTGTGATGCTGGCATTTTCTGATCGTATACCGATGACGGGTTTGGTCGTCACTGCGAGGGTGAAGACGGGAATAAAAAGGAATCGAAAATAGCCATCCACCCGCGGCAGTCTGAAGGGGGACGTGGACGACCTTTCGATCCTATTCCCATTTCCCGATGGATTAATACTGCCTCTCCGAATCAGATCGCTCCCTTTTAAGACTGAGCCTGCCGAAGGCCGACAGGCTCAGGGGCCAGCTGTGCTCGCGATGACGGTAGGTGTACCGATGACGTAACCAAAACCGTTCTAAACTTAGAACTCAAGAAAAAATTAAATAAAAATGAAGAATGATATTTAATAACGCAAATAGCGCAGGCCCGACAAAAAACCGGGGAGTGCGGCAGGCTTGCGGGGCGAAGGATTTTTTTGTCTTGATTTTTTGGTACTTTTGGATCAAGCCAAAAGTACAATAAAAACAAGCTAAAATACCATAAATAGCCTTTAACTCACCATTATCCATTAAACAATGGGAAGTTTATATTCCCATATAATGAAAAAAACTAACGGCATCCCGATTTCTTCGTTTTTTTAAAATGTTAGGTCTCGTAATGACACTATTCCATTCCAAAAAGGGACAGATGACAGGAAAAGGCTACTCGCTTTATTTGTTTGGAAATTTTCTTATCGATAATCGAAGTTCTCCATGACAGCATTTTAAATCAGGCCTTTCCGGCCTTCAAAGGTTATTGTTAATTTGGGAACTTTATTGATGCTGTTTTATGAAAAGTAGGTTTATGATCCCGATGATGTTATTTTCAATAATCATTTTGATGGCATACGGGTTGTTATATGCTTTTCAGGAAAAGTTTCTTTTCTTCCCTGAAAAACTGAAAAGCAATTTCCTCTTTCAATTTGACCAAAAATTTGAAGAAATGAACATTCGGATGAGCGATGGCATTTCATTGAATGGATTGCTATTCAAAACCGATCATCCAAAAGGCCTTATTTTTTACCTGCATGGAAATGCCGGATCATTAAGAACCTGGGGTGGGGTAGCTGAGGTTTTTACCGAATTTGGTTATGACCTGTTTATATTGGATTACCGAGGTTATGGCAAAAGTGAAGGTACGATTCAGGATCAGCAGCAAATGTATCAGGATGTTCAAAGGGCC
This sequence comes from Cyclobacterium xiamenense, assembly GCF_009467825.1. Lineage (GTDB taxonomy): Bacteria > Bacteroidota > Bacteroidia > Cytophagales > Cyclobacteriaceae > Cyclobacterium > Cyclobacterium xiamenense. Next base: position 48,608 of record NZ_WIOK01000035.1, read on the forward strand.
TACGATTTGTTGAAAAACAGGTATCCCGAGAAGGAGATCATCGTTTTGGGATATTCTATGGGCACTGGTCCGGCTTCAAAACTGGCGTCCGTCAATCAACCCAGACTTTTGATTTTGCAGGCACCCTACTACAGCTTATCCGATCTGGTGAAGCATTATTTCCCGATTTTTCCTTCCTTTTTGCACAAATATCCTTTTGAAAATTACCAACATATCCAAAACTGCAACATGCCGGTGGTGATTTTTCATGGCGATCAGGACGAAGTCATTTATCCGGGGTCCTCCATTAAATTAAAAGAACATTTTAAAGAACAAGACACCCTGATCATGCTTAGCGGTCAGCAGCACAATGGGATGTCGTTTAACCCCGAATATCAATTAAAAATGAAAGAAGTATTGAGCCGATGACCTGCAAATGAACACTTTATTGGTTTTAATTTGCCCACAAATATTATCAAACACTAGGTTTGGAAGGCTTTGTAATCAATAAAACCTTGGGTTATTTACCAGCATCTCCTAGCTTTGATAAAATGCATAGGAACGAAAGAAGCGCGGGGGCCGGCACAAAACCGGCCTGTCCTGAATTTTCTCAGGGGGGTGCGGCAGGGATGTGGGGCGAAGGATTTTTGTGCCTTGATCTCCTGCCTGCCTGCCGGCCATAGCCGTCAAGCTAAGCACTTAATCTGTTGATTTAAAGACATTTTGTCTTTCTTTTTCTCAAGTTTGAGGATTTTGGATGCTATTTCTGTAA
>NZ_WIOK01000036.1 GCF_009467825.1 Cyclobacterium xiamenense
AACTGGATCTGAAGACAGAGTCCTAAAAAAATAGTGAATTTTCCCTTCGGGGGGCTAGCCCCCCGAAGGGAAGCCAGACAGAGTTGAGCTAACACTCCCAGCGTATTTTGCTGACGACTGATGACGAATACCGCCTAATCTGATAAGTCTGTCGTTGGTTCACTCCTCATTTTTGTGGGAGGTTGGTTATCCTTTCATTTTTTCCGGGGACTGTCGGGTATCAAAAAAATCCGTTATAAATATCAGGCCGTCTTCTATAAGGTAAATGATCTTAAAATAGCCTTCCACCAACCTTCTGTGCCCTTTTCCCAAATGCATCAGATATTCCTCATATTGGCCCATGTGGGGATTGATGATCAGACCATCTGCCCTGTCCAGTAATTGTTTTCTAATCTCTAATGCTTTTTCTAATGGAACCTTTTGGACCTTCAGCAAAAACTTTAGGGATTCCTCTAGGCTTTCCAGGGATTGGTCTGTATAAACTACCCTCATAGACCCAACCTGTCGTCCAACTTCTTCTCTAACTCTTCCCTTGTATATACGCTACCTGTCCGGATATCTTCTTCGGCTTTTAATGCCCTGGAGGTCAGTCTCTCTTTAAGGACCGGATCTAAACTGGACTTTATAAGTAAGGTTTTAATCGCCTCCAACACATGAAGGTCATTTTCCTTTTCGATCAGCGTTCTTAATTCCTGTTTTATGTCTATTGCTCCCATAATAATTACTCCTTCCTTTACCTTCTCCCACGAAGTAAACTTCATATCCCCGGTTTCATACTTTCCAAGCCTGCTATCCAGCTCCTTATTTTTTCCTGCACTTAATTCAAAAGAACTTTCCTGCGCTTCCTTTAGACCTTGAAGTTCTTTAAGAACGGATATGTCCTGAAGCTCGGTAAGCCAGTGGATAAGATCGATTTTAATAGATTTCTTGTCCATACCTATCATGATTTTACCCAGTAAAGTTAACGATTTATTTATGGATTTGATTCACCCCGGCAGACGGTGTTGCCGCACCGCCCTTTTCCGTTCCTCCAAGTTCTCCAAAAAAATCGCAGACTAGCAATTTCTCCTTATCTTTACCCTGCAAATCACTAATCCGGAATTTCATGCGTAGTATACTTATCAAGACAACTTTTATACTCCTATTCATCACCTTTCCTATCCTGGCCCAGGAAGAAACCGACTGGGAGGTAGCCGCACCCGAAGGAGATTGGGAATTTGAAAACGTAACCTTTACTACCGACGAAGGCACCTGGATGAACCTGGATGTCAGCCCTGACGGGAATACCATTGTTTTCGACCTGTTGGGAGATATCTACTCCATGCCGATCTCCGGAGGAACCGCAACTGTCCTGAGATCCGGCTTGCCTTTTGAGGTTCAGCCACGTTTTAGCCCGGACGGGAAATGGATTTCCTTCACATCTGATGCCGGAGGAGGGGACAACGTCTGGGTGATGAGGCCCGATGGCAGCGATGCCCGTCAGGTTACCAAAGAGTCCTTCCGCCTGCTCAATAATGCGGTGTGGATGCCGGATGGCAACTACCTGGTGGCCCGAAAACACTTTACCTCCGGCCGATCGCTGGGTGCCGGAGAAATGTGGCAGTACCATATTTCCGGCGGAGAAGGATTGCAGCTTACCCAACGGAAAAACGATCAACAGGACGTCAACGAACCCAGCGTATCCCCCGATGGCAGGTACCTGTATTTCAGTGAAGACATGGCTCCTGGGGGCCGCTTTGCATACAACCGGGATCCCAATGGACAAATCTATGTCATCAAACGCTACGACTTTGAAACGGGCGAAACGGAAATCCTCACCGGAGGACCCGGAGGTGCGGCACGGCCTCAGGTTTCTCCGGATGGAAAAAAACTGGCCTTTGTAAAACGAGTCCGAACCAAATCGGTGCTCTACATCCACGACCTGGAAACGGGCGAAGAATGGCCGGTCTATGAGGAACTAAACAAAGATCAACAAACCGCCTGGGCTATTTTTGGGGTATACCCCGGATTTGCCTGGATGCCCGACAACCGGCAGATTCTGATTTGGGCCAAGGGGAAAATCCAGAAAATCGATACCGAAAACCTGGACCAAAGCAGCATCCCTTTTACGGTAGAAGTGGCTATTCCCGTAGCCGAACGGGTTCATTTCAGCCATTCCATCGCAAGAGAGACCTTCACCCCCCGCATGATCCGGGATGCAGTCACTTCGCCAGATGGCCGGCAACTCGTATTCCGGGCATTGGGCTATCTCTGGATCAAAGACTTGCCAAATGGAAAACCGAAAAGAATTACGGAGGGTACGGACTTTGAGGCGGAACCTGCCTTTTCTCCGACTGGGGACAGACTCCTTTTTGTAACCTGGAATGACCTGAACAAAGGATCCATTAAAGAAGTGAATTTGAGCAATAATCGGATAACCACCCTCAGCCAGGAAAAAGGAATCTACAGAAATCCCTCCTATTCTCCGGATGGGTCCCAAATTCTTTACCGGAAGGAACCGGGTAACCCGGATCAGGGCCGTACCTTTACCAAAAACCCCGGCATCTACCTGATGGATCGGCAATCCCGGGAGCCCAAAAAGCTGGTAGAAAATGGCGATTTCCCGGTATTTACCAAAGAAGGCAAACGGGTGTTTTTTCAGACCGGCGGAAAGTTCTTCGGAAACCTGACCAAAAGCCTGAAGTCAGTAGACCTAAACGGACAGGACGAACGCACGCACATTGAATCCAAATACGCCAACCGCCTGGTGCCCAGCCCGGACAACCAATGGGTAGCCTTTATCCACTTGCACAAAGCCTACCTGGCACCGCTTGTACTGAATGGCCAACCGGTCAATCTGGATGATAAAACCAAATCCCTGCCGGTGGCCCAACTATCCGAAGATGCGGGCCTGAACCTGCACTGGTCTCCAGACAGTGAGACCATTTTTTGGACGCTGGGGGATGCCTATCACAGCACGCGACTGGACGAAAACTTTGATTTTCTGGGCCAATCAGGTCCGGAAGGGGAAAAAACCGAAACTGAACCGATAAAAATTGGATTGGAGGCTGCGGTCGATCGGCCGGAAGGCATCATTGCCTTTACCGGTGCCACCCTGATCACCATGGAAGGAGATGAAGTAATCGAAAACGGCACGGTCATCGTCGAAGGTTCCACCATCAAGGCAGTAGGTGCCTCTGCTGCCGTTTCCATCCCCGATGGAGCAGTTCTGTACGATATGGCCGGAAAAACCATTATGCCGGGCATCGTGGATGCCCACGCCCATATCGGCGCTTTTCGGGATGGGCTCACCGTGCAGCAAAACTGGCAATTGTACGCTAACCTGGCCTATGGCGTGACCACCGCCCACGACCCATCGGCCAATACCGAAACGGTCTTTACCCTTTCCGAAATGGTGCAAAGCGGTGCGCTGGTAGGGCCCCGGATTTTCAGCACGGGTTTTATCCTCTATGGCGCGGATGGCGATTTCAAAGCAGTCATCAACAAGCTGGAAGATGCACGGTTTTCGGTACGCCGCACAAAGGCTTTCGGTGCCACGGCCGTAAAATCCTATAACCAGCCCCGAAGGGATCAGCGACAGCAGGTATTGCAGGCTGCCCGGGAATTGGGGGTAAATGTGGTACCCGAGGGTGGATCCACCTTTTTCCACAACCTTTCCATGATTCAGGACGGGCACACCGGCATCGAACACAACATCCCCATCGCACCGGTGTACAAAGACGTGTTGGAGCTCTGGGGCCAAACGGAGGTGGGCTACACCCCCACGCTGATTGTCAACTATGGCGGCATCAACGCAGAGTATTACTGGTACCAGAAAACAAACGTTTGGGAAAACGAAAAATTACTTCGTTTCAGTCCCCGGGGAATGATCGATGCGCGGTCCCGCCACCGAACCATGGTACCGGAGGAAACCTATGAAAACAGCCATATCCTCACTTCCCGACAGGTCACCGATCTGGCGAATAAAGGCGTCACCGTTAATCTGGGTGGCCACGGACAACTGCAAGGCCTGGGTGCTCATTGGGAATTGTGGAGCCTGGCGCAAGGCGGCATGTCCAACCACGAGGCGCTGAAAGCAGCCACCATCAACGGCGCCCGGTATATCGGTATGGATGCGGACCTGGGATCACTCAAGCCCGGTAAACTGGCCGATTTGATCGTTCTGGAAAAAAATCCGCTAGCGGATATCCGCCACTCGGAAAGCATCACCCATACCATGATCAACGGACGTTTGTATGAAACGGAAAACATGAACGAGATCGGCCACCGTAACCGGGAGCGGCCTCCCTTCTACTGGGAAAATCGCCTGTTTCAGGAAGCCTTTCCCTGGCACGAGAGCATCCAAACCTACATGCACAGCGGCTGCGGCTGCGGTGTTGGCAGGCACTAAGACTCCTTTCGGTCTACAAAAAAATAGGGATCCTTCGTTAATTGGAGGGTCCCTTTTTCCCAAAGGCTCCGGGCATCCATCCGTACCGATGCTGCCTGCAACACCTTGCCTTTTTGGCAGGAATCCGATCCCAACAGCCCTTCCACCCGCTCGTAGCGCTGTTCAAAGCCAGCAAAATCATGCCTAAAATACGATTTCGACATTTTCCTCCCTGTCTGATCTACTAATGTATAATTAACCCTGGCACCCAATAGATAAGGTGGCTTGATCTCTTCTTCCACGGCATGCATGGAGGTATTGGGCCGGGTCCCACAACCCAGGAACAGAATCTTTCCATGCACTTCAGGAAGCTTGGCAAAAGGAGAATGCGGACCACAAGGTGTATCGTCCAGTAAATGTTCTGAGAGAAAATAATCGCTCAATTCTCCTATAGCACATACCGAATGCGTGGGATGCATGCTTCGTTGCACGCCTGGAAAGGTGCGGAAAAACTCCGGCAAGCCACCGACGCATACGGGTGTTTTCGACAGATCAAAAATGGGATTCTCCGGAGTGACCGTTTGATAGGATAATGCAGGCATCAATAAGGTTCCACTGGGTCCCAGGAGATCCAGAAGGGCATTAACGACGATTTTGGCCCTGTCGGGAAACTTTCCTAAGGAATTCAACGAGGCATGAACCAGCACATGATCCCCCTCGCCTATCCCAAGCCGGCTCAGGTCTTTATGAATCCGCTGTTTCCAATTCATGTTTTTCTGATTTTTTCTTAATGGTGATAACTTGTGCTGCTTCGAAGGTCGGGGTAGGCAGTTCCGATCCTGAACAGGAAACACCTACCGATTACGGATCTTAACACCCCCTGTCTCCCCCTCCTGTTTTCAGGAGGGGGAGACAGGGGGTGATTTGATGCCATTCTTTAACTTTTTAATATATTGATTTTTAAATAGTTAAAAATCAACACCATCATCCCGATTTCTGCGTTTTTTTAAATATTAGGCTACCATTGACATGTGAAAGGTACCTATTTCACGCGGCGAGCGCTGCGGATTCGCTGCGATCGCTGCGTGAAATCAGATGTCTTTTCATTTATTTTAAAACACCATACGTTGCTTGAGTTATCCCTGTCCTACTCAGACAGATCCAATTTTTTGCCACTGAAAAATCAGTAGGTCTATTTTTTTAATCTTAATTGCTTAAAAGAACGCGTAAGATCCAGCAGTGATTGTTCCACGCCCATTCGTTCCAGGGAAGAGGCACCCACAAAACCGTGCACCTCCGTGGCATCCAGCACCTGCCGCACGTCCTCCGGGGTATTGATCGGGCCGCCATGGGTTAGGAAAAAAAGGTCGGAATTAATGGATTGGCAGGCATCCATTATTTCACGGGTTTTGTCAATCGCCTCCTCCATGGTACAGGAAGCACCGGTAACCCCCACGGAGCCCCCGACGGTGGTCCCTACATGCGCAATAATGGCATCCGCACCGGCTTCCGCCATTTTGATTGCCTCCCCGGGTTTGGCCACATACACAATGGAAAACAGGTCCATTTTGTCTGCTATACGCACCATTTCGACCTCTTTGTCAAAGCTCATTCCGGTCTCTTCCAATATCTGACGGAAATTTCCATCTACGATGCAGTGGGTGGGGAAATTATTAATTCCCGAAAAGCCCATGTCTTTCACTTTGAGTAAGTGATGCCAGATCCTTCGTCGGGGATCCGATCCGTGAACGCCACAAATCACGGGCACTTCTTCCACTACCGGCAAGACCTCAAACTCACCGATTTCCATGGCTACCGCATTGGCATCTCCATAGGCCATCAGGCCAGCTGTGGAACCATGCCCGGACATGCGAAATCTCCCCGAGTTGTAAATGATAATCAGGTCTGCCCCGCCTTTTTCTATGAATTTGGCACTAATACCTGTCCCTGCACCGGCAGCGATTATAGCCTTGTTATCAGCGATTGTTTTCTTTAACCGTTCCCTGACTTCCTGCCGGGTGTACGGGTTTCCTTTTCCTGTCCACGGATTGGGCATAACGTTTTATTTCGTGTTAAGCCTGCAAGATATTTTAAAACCGGCAGCTAATCAACTTTCCGTAGAAAACCGCCCGGCGCTGCCTGACCCACCGCTTTGCTTTTTTTCCAACAGATCCAGCAGCAGGTCCACCGCGACGCCGGCAAATCCCATATCGTTGATATGGGCTTCCAGCGACATTTGTTCGATTCCAGGGTCCAGATAGGTCTCCCATGCACGCTTCAGTGCTGCGGTGCACTTTTGATCATAAAAATGATTCCCAGGCGCATCCAGCTGCGAAAAGCCCCGCAGGGGTAACAGTACCCGGATACTTTCTTTTGCCCGGCTTTGGTTAAGCTTTTCTGCGATCTGCCGTCCCAGCTCAAAATTTTCCTGCTCATTGGTACGCATCAGGGTCACATCGGGCGCCCATTGGTAGAAAAGCCGATTGACGTAGGCTTCCGGTACAGCGTCGGGCGTACCGAAGTTGACCATATCCAGGCAACCGGGAGCCAGCAAGCAGGGAATCCCTCCTTCGATCGCGGCCGTCAATCGATCCGGCCCGGCGCTCAGGATTCCGCCGCATAGCTCATCCGCCAGTTCGGTGGTCGTCAAATCCATTACGGCATCGAATACGCCCTCGCGTATCAATGCTTCCATGGCCTTCCCTCCAACGCCATTGGCGTGGAAGGCCATTACTTCGTACCCCTTTTGCTCTAGCAAGCGGGTGCAGGCGTTTACGCAATCGGTGGTGTTGCCAAACATGCTAATAGCCACCACCCCCTTTACGCCGTTGGATTTCTGTTCCGGAACCTTCGCCATGGCAACAATAGCCGCGGCTGCCTGATCGATGAGTGGCCGGATGATGGCATTGAGTCCCGCCACATCCACCACCGAAGGAATCAAAACGATGTCCTTGACGCCTACTAGATGCGATACATCCCGGGTAGCCAGGGTAGATAGACAGACCTTGGGAAACCCCAGCGGCAGCACCTGCATGGCTTTTAGCAGGAGATACGTGCCTCCGCCCCCTCCCATACCTATGACTCCGCTGATTTTTCCTTCCTCATAGAGGGCCCGAAGCAATTTTGCAGCACCCGCTGCCATCCGCTCCAGGGCGTGAGCCCGATTATTTTTTTTTCGCAGCGCTTCGATGGAGGTTCCAGCCAGGGAAGCCAGGTAGTCCGCTTCCACGTCTACAGAGATTCGGTCGGTGCTGCCAAAAATTCCGGCATTGATGCCGATCACCTGGGCTCCGCTGACCAATAGCTGCTCGCGTAATCGCGCAAAGACTTCTGCCTTGGTATCGAAACAACCTAACATCGCGATGGTAGGAGACGGTAGTTCCATTGGTTGATTGCTTGTGTCAGGCGTGAATGTACGGATAAAACCAAGCTTCTGAAAAACATTTCGGGAAACCGGAAGCATCCAGCCCTTCTTTTTTTACGATAGCCCCCTTCCCGGAAACTTTCATTCCATTGCCTTATCTCGTATATTTAACCATCATTGAAAACCCTACAAATTGAAAAAGGCATGACCACAAGCGACCTTCTTTTTAAAAAAACCAGAAAAGACCTGGAGTTTCTAACGAGCTGTTTTCAAAAAGTACTGCACCAGCTGGGAGAGCACGAACTGGAAAAAATCCTCGCCCAAAAATCCAATCCGGTGGACATTGATTGGGAAGCGGGCGAATTGGAGGAAAAGCACATTCAGGTGCTGAGTATCTACCTGCAACTAATGAACCTGGTGGAAGAAAATGCGGCGGTACAGGGAAGAAGAAAGCTGCTTAATGAAAAGGGATTGGCAGCCATTCGCGGTTCCTGGGGCGAAACCTTCAGTCGATGGAAGGCCCAGGGATTGACCGAGGCTGAGATGATGGACTGCATCAAGCATACCCAGGTCTATCCCGTTTTGACTGCCCACCCAACGGAGGCCAAACGAAAATCCATTCTAGACCTACACCGGGAGATTTATCTAAACCTTGTCAAGCTGGAAAACAACGCTTATTCTCACTTGGAGAGGCAGGCTCTGGAAAGGGAAATAATTGGACTGCTCGAACGGTGGTGGCGCTCGGGCGAAGTGTACCTGGAAAAGCCCACGCTGGAAATGGAACGCAACAACGTGCTGCACTATTTTTCCAGGGTATTTCCCAAAGCCCTGCAGCATGCGGACCAGCAACTGATCGAAAGTTGGATTGCCATGGGCTTTGACGCCGATAAATTCAGCGACACGAGCGACTTCCCCGATTTTCAATTGGGCAGCTGGGTAGGTGGTGACCGGGACGGCCATCCCTATGTAACGGCCGACTTTACCCGAGACACCTTGCTGGAGCACCGGCGTATGGCCCTGATACTGATCAAAGAAAAGCTTCAAATCCTGGGGGCCCAGATGAGTTTTTCCGAAATCCGTAATCCTGTTCCCACTGGTTTTCGCGAAAAAATCCGGGAAAAAGCCGAGTATATCGGCGCAGACAGCGAACTCGCTTTGCAACGAAATCCCCGGGAACCCTGGCGGCAATTCATCAACCTGATGCTGGTACAGGTGGACAACACCCTGGAGAAACGCAAGCAACCCGTCTACTCTCGCTCCGCTGAATTGATGGAGGACTTGAAAGTAATCCGTCAAAGTCTGCATGAAATCGATGCCTGGAGCATGGTGCGGCAGTTCTTGCTGCCTGTTGAAAGGCATATCGCCTGTTTTGGCTTTCACCTGGCTCGGCTGGACATCCGGCAAAACAGTGCTTTTCACGAGAAGGCCATGGACCAAATTCTGGCCGAAACGTTCCGCGAGTCAACCCCCTACTCCTCCTGGTCCGAAAAAGAACGCGTACGCTTTATTACCGAAGAACTTAGAAGTAACCGTCCCTTTGCCTTTTCCGGGAAATCCTTTGGCCCGGAAGCGGATAAAGTACTGGGCTGTTTTCAATGCGTCAAAACGCACATCGACCGTTATGGGGACGAAGGCATTGGATCCTTTATTATCAGCATGACACGAAGTCTAAGCGACCTGCTGGTGGTGTATCTCTTTTTGCGGGAAGCGGGATTGGATCGAAACCGCTACCAAGTGGTACCACTGTTTGAAACCATCGATGACCTGCAGCGCGCCGACCATATACTTCAGGCTTTCCTAGCGCACGAAGCCTACCCGGATCGTTTCTCCTTTCAGGAAGTAATGCTGGGCTATAGCGACAGCAATAAGGACGGGGGAATCACCGCTAGCCGCTGGAATATTTACCAGGCAGAGCAAAAACTCACCAACCTGGCTAGTCCCCTCGGCAAGCGCCTGCGCTTTTTTCATGGCATAGGTGGAACCATTAGCCGGGGTGGCGGAAAGTACCACCGCTTCCTGGAAAGCATGCCGAATGGCAGCCTGCAAGGATCCATTAAAATCACCATACAGGGTGAAACCATTTCCCAGCAGTTTGCCAACTTATTGACGGCAGGGTACAACCTGGAAATGCTTTTCTCTGGAACCGCACTTCAGACGGCTCAATCCCTATTCACCGGAGAGAAACCCCGGTTTCCTACAGAGGCATTGCAGCACCTTTCCGAATTTGCGCAGGATCACTACCAGGAATTGATCCGGCACCCGGATTTTCTAGAGTTTTATGGAGAGGCCACCCCGATCGACGTGCTGGAACTCAGCAAAATCGGCTCAAGACCGGCACGAAGAACGGGGAAACGATCCCTGGAAGACCTTCGAGCGATCCCATGGGTATTCAGCTGGAGCCAGTCCCGGTTCAACCTGACCGGCTGGTACGGCATCGGAACGGCCTTCAAAAGGATTCGGGATACCCAACCCGACCATTACCGGGCCTTGCAGGACCATGCTCAATCCTGGCCGCTCCTCCGCTATATCCTGATACAGGTAGAAACCAACCTGCTGAATGCCGACCAGGAAATCATGAATCAGTACGCCGGACTGGTCTCCAACCGGGATACCGGCATCATCTTTACAAAATGGATCACGGACGAACACAGACGTAGCCTGGAAGAGATCGGCGAACTGCTGGGAAAAGAACGAGATATCCGAAGAATGGGTTTGCTCGACAGCATCAACCGAAGAAAAAATGCCCTTCATGGACTGCACCAGCTACAGCTAAAAAACCTGAAACTTTGGCGCGCATCCAAAGAACCGGATTCGCCACTGGTAACGCGACTGCTGAAGATCACCACGGCGCTGGCCAGCGGGTTAAAGAATACGGGTTGAGGTACAGCGAAAGCATCCAACGGTCCAAACTACTCCCGTAAGTCCCGGTAATCCAGCAGATCCCAGTAGCGAAATCCATTACCCGCTACGGCAATTTGCTCGGACAAATGCTTGTACGGTTTGTGTTGGTATACGCGGGCAGCGATAGCCAGGGGTTCTGCCAGGCGCTTGTTCCGTTTTTCCTGAATCTGATTGTGAGGCCATGTGTTTTTTTCGCTCAGGTACGGAAGCATAAAGTCGATCGCTTTCCGGATGCTTCCGCCCTTCGGGTTTTCATAGGTCCAAAGATCCCGACCGGACTGAGCAGCTGCTTGAACATAGCTCATAATTCCCAGGAGATTCATGGCACTGTAATCCCAGGACCGGGTTCGGTCCAGTTCTTTTGGCTGCGATCCATCTCCCTCGATCATTTCATCCAGGATTAAGGGAAGCCCCACCCTTACCAAGCTATCGGCACGTTCATGCTGATCTACATAAAGTGCCAGCGGGATCGTCTGAGCAAAATACCAGGTGGTATGGTTGTTTCCATGTATGGCCTCGTCCCTTCCATGCGCGCTATTGACCAGCCAATCCAGGTAGTGACTGATCCATTCGTGCATGCCTTGTTCTACCGCGGCATCCCAATGCTCGGAACGGGAAAGAATGTACAAGATATCCGGCAATTCCGCAAAGGAGCGGGTATCGATGATGCCGATACCCCTTCCCTCTGTCCTGCCCGGGATTCGCTGGGCGTAGTTGAGATTGGGATTCATTTTCGTTTCCGGATGTATGAACCAGGCCCGGATCAGGTCGATCGCATGGGCGGCGTACCTTTCGTTTTCCGAAAAAAAATGGGCCTGGCTGAGGACCCGCAAGGCAGTCATTAACTTACCCAACTCTTCCTTATCCCGGTAATCGTAGTACTCGGGATTTATTTCCCCATCCCGGCGAATATAGGGTAGTCCATCCTCCTTTTCCGGGTCCGGCCACCAGTAGGGACCCATGCTGGTATAATCGTGGATGTCCCCGCTGGGAGGCAACTGCTTTTTGTGTGTTACTGAAAAAGGGCCTTCCTCAAGCTTCTCATCGGCCTCCCTTAGAAGTGCCTGCATGGCTGGAAGAAGGGGTTGCTGAGCCCCGAAGGCAATGCGCGCTTTGGCCTTCTCCATGAGTTCCCCATCCAATAGAATAAACTCCCTACCGGCTGTTTTATCGACCTGCGGAAAGACCAAAAATGGAATACTTCCCAAAAAGAAAATACTGCTATAAATAAATTTTTTCATGTGACCTTGGGTTTTGCTGGGATCATGGATCCGGTTCTAGTCAGAAAAATACAATTTTACCGGAACCTCACCAAAAACGGAAACCAGCAAAACGCGAATTTAAATCGGTAAACACCTATTTCAGGTCAAGGCTACCTTCGCGAATACGCTTCCAGGCGACGATATCCCCGTACGTGCAAAGTCTGGTGGGTACGTATTTTTTCGGTACAGAAGTAACGATCAGGAACATCAACGCATCCGGAGGCATGATCCCCTATTCCCCCACGGTACTTTCCTCACAGACCGCAGACGTGTTTTTCCGCAGTTTTTTGATGCTGCCCGGAGATACGATCGCTGCCACCCGGCATAACGGTAGCGACCGTACTCGGGAAACCACTCGTTTATTTGGTTTTTGACCTGCACCTTTTTATCGATTAGATTTTCGAAAAACCTTTTTGAAGGAAAACACGTGAGTACCCCTCCCACTAGATTACTTTACCGGGATCCAAACACTTTTTTCGAAAAACCCGTGCCCATAACTAACTTTTACCTGCGAATGGTCCCCTATGGGAAGCACCTGCCCTCCGGACCTAAGCTCGGATTGGTTTTTTTCCACGATCCCTTCCAGTACCAGGGAAAAGGGGGATGTTTCCTGCAAGGTAACCGCCATGCTCTCTCCAGACGGTAGGGCCAGCTGTACCGCAACCGGTTCCTTTTGATCGGGATAGAAATTGAGCGGGGCCTCCAAATGAATCAGTAGATCACCAGATTCGTTTTGGCTATGGGTTAGGTGGGTATAGTAATTGGCCAGATAGGCCATACTCGTGTTGAAAGCCGTATTGAACTGAACCCAGCCTTCTGTCCAACCCAGGTCACCCGCTTCGGGCTGATTGGGGTAATGGAAATTCTTCGGGGAACCGTCAAAGACAAAGGGAAGTTCATCCAACAGCCCGATCCCTCCTTTGTGCCGACTGTACCAGCCCAGGTCCACGCCCTCTACTTCCTCGGGTCCCTTGAAGGAGAAATGCCTGCCTGTAGGATTTCTGCCAAAGGCATTCTCAACATGCGCCCAGGCAATTTCTTCGAGCCGGGGGGCCAGTTTGTGGTCCTTTCCTAAAATGGTATTGGCCGCAAAGATGGCCGCCGGGAAGCCCAGAATATTGCCCGTTTCGTTCCACCCCGGCGGGGTCCATTCGTCTTCCGCATATTTCCGAAAATCCCATAGGTTGTCGGATCGTTGCACCATCCATGCTGCCCATTCTTCCACCTTCGCTTTCAAACCCGGTGGATGCCGGTCCGGGTATTGCTGCGCAAAAAAGGCAAAGGCCCGCATGGTGAGATGCTCAGACATCCGCTGCCCCTTGGTCGTCATCGGGTCCTCCCAATCCAAATGGGCGATCATCCACTCCAATTGACGGTAAGCAGCATCAAAATAGGTTTCTGCCTGGGGATCTCCCTCCCTCTTTCCAACTTCGTACATCATCAAATTTGGTATCACGGAAAAGCCCGGAGGCATTTCCCCTTTGGTACTGCCCAACTGGGTTTTGCGTGCGAGCAAGTCGTGTTCGGGACTTAGGTCGTATCGGGAAGTGGCGTGAGGAGATACGCTTGCCTTCGTCCATACCGACCGGGCATAGGCATACACCCGGTCGAAGTTTTGGCGGGGAAGCCAGCGCGACAGAAATGGCCAGGCATAAAGGAAATGGGCAAGTTCGGCTTTTTGCATCTCGTGGTCCAACTGCTGGGATACCTTCACATCGGCATCCCAATGAATCAATTGCACGATATCCGGTGTGCCTTCCGAAAAGGGCTCCAATGCTCCCCACAGTCCCCGGTAATCTTCCGGAAACGAGTCATTGGCCCGGTAGGTGCCGGTTACCTCCATGCGCTCAAAGGCGGCTGGATTGGCCGCGTACAAGGCGACCAAGCTTTGCATGGACCAGTTGAAAAAATCTCCGTCCCGCCAGGCAAAAGACAGGATCCTTTTTTCGGATACGTTTCCCACGTAATGCCTCGCCCCCATCATGAAATCCAACATGCCCCGGTAACTCACCCGCTCCAGCCAGTAGGGCCCGATCCGAAATGGGAAAGATCTCTTATCCCCAGAGGCGACCAAAAATTCCTGATTTGACTCCGGGTTAAAGTCGGAAAAATCACCTTTTTCTCCGGCGATCCTGCCAGAAAAAACTTCCCGGCCACTCCCTTTTTCCAAAATCACAAAAGAGGTACCATCTGCCATACCCGCAGCGGTAAAGCGCTTTGGACGGTGAAGGTTGTACCCACTTTGATTTACCAGCAGGGGCATAACTTCTCCTGCACCCTCGTCCACGTATTGCTGCCCCCACAGCGCCAGTTCGGCAATGCGGAGAGACCGACTTTCCGTCGCAATGAGGCGCACCCGGTCGGTCAGCAATTCTTTCTCAAAAGCAATCGAGACCTCTTCCGCCTCATTACCGGTGGTTTGGTGAAAGGTCCGCCATTCCCCATTTAGCAAATACTGGAAATCGAAGCCTTCGGCAGGCTTCCCATCTGGATAAAAGTTGAGTTTAAAACCCGTGATCTCCGTCGCGCCTGGCAGCCGAATCGCGATCCAGGGACGTTCACCTGCGCCACTTTCCCAATACGTCTGCGCATCGTTGTCCAGTGCCAGCGTAGCGGCGTGGTTTGGTGTTTCCGAACTGCTGGAAACCCGCCCGCTGAGGGATAGATTTCGCTGCGCCTGTACGGGATGTATACATGCCGCCAAACAAAGTAGCAGCCCAAAGACAAAAAGGAATAAATGGGATGTTTTCATTTTTTAGGTAGTTAATAACACACGATGCCAAACAACGCAGCCGGCGTGGTAGCAGAGGGATGTTCCAGCATGATTTTTAGGGATTGGGTGGTAACAGCCTCGTCGAAGCGAAGGGTAAAACAGGACTGATGGTTGTCGCGAACCTGGGTTAACCGATTCCCTTGGTGGTCCGAAATGGAAAAACGCTGCACACAAAAAGGAACCACGTGTTCGGGATGGCCCATTAGGGTAGACTCCAGCGCATGGTCGTAATCCGAATCAAAGAACAACTTTATTTCTCTGATTTCCTGTTCACTATCCCACCTTAATTCAACAGAAGGTTCAGTATCATCGAGGGCGGCAGCCCAGGCATTGCTCTGGCTACTTGGCCGAAAAATACCATTGCATAAATTTTCCGCGCTAAACATCTGCACGGAACGGTCCAGTTCAAATCCCAGATTGTGTCCATCGGGCCGACGTTCGGGCAGCCAAAAGTCAAAGGAATCCATCCCAATACCCTCCGGAGGCTCCTGCCGGCTGCTGGTAGCCACGGCTTTATTAAATTTCTGAAAAACACTCAAAAGACCCGTCAATCGCGTATTTGAAGTCTTGATTTGTACTAAATCATTCGCAGAAAAGGCAACAAAATAATATTCTGAATTTTTTATAGTACACTCAAAATCAATTAGTAATGTTGATTCACCAGAAGCAATTTCGAATTCCTTTTCCGCTAAAATAAGCTCTGGCGTAAAGTTTCCCTTCCGTTTGCTTCCCATTAACGAAACTCGGAGTTGGGCGGCTTCCGAGCTCTTCAGCCGTACACGAATGCCCGGCACCTCCCCCTCTGTAAGGGGAAGCAACTGTGCCATGGCAAACTCCAACGACTTCCAGGGCCCATTCATGGGAAGGCCCTGCAACCGATAGGTAGAAGAGGGTCGCAGCGTTGCCTGTCGGGCCAGTTCCGCCTCATCGGACAAGCGCAATCCGGGAATGTATTGCCCTGACCGAATCAGGCGGTTTTGCAAAATTTTCATCCGTGAAGGCGCAAGTAGATCGGCAGGAAGCAGCTTGCTTTCCCGGCACAAAACCGCAGCCATGGCAACAGCCTGTGCGTTGTGTGCACCGGTAGCCATCACACGGGTAGAACCAAAAGCCACGTGGCTACTGCTGACGATTCTTCCTGCAAGGAACAGGTTCTTCAGGTTTCGGCTGTACATGATCCGGTAAGGAATCTGGTACACTCCCTTGGTATGCCATTGGGTACAGCCTGGCAAGTCACCGTAGACCCCATCTGCCGGATGCAGGTCCAAAGCCCAGCCCCCAAAAGAAACCGCATCCTCAAATTGGCGCTGCTGGACCAGGTCTTTTTGCGACAACATGTAGTCGCCCTCAAAACGGCGGCTTTCCCGTTTTCCCGGGATGGTACCCACCCATTCGAGCGTATGGGTAGCCATCTCGGGAAACTCCCCGGAATTTTTGAGGTGATCCCAAATACCGTAGATTACGCGCCAAAGTTCCCATTTGATCGTTTCGGACTCATGAACGGTATCCTTCCTTCCTCCGTACTCCACCCACCATAGCCGGCAGCCATGGTCCTTGAGGTTAAAGGATTTAAAGCGGGGTAGTTTTTCGATTTCCCGATTGGCATACGAAGGAGGAACAAAGCGTACGGGCTTACCGGTATCCTTACTGTAGAAATACAGGCTGTGTCCCAGCAGTTCCCCGTAGGTATCATCCGGTGCAAATGGCTCGTCAAATTCATCCGCCGATTCGGCCCCAATCCGAAAGGCCGCTCCGGCCAAAAAAGCCATGGAGCCGTCGCCGGATGCATCCACAAACAGGGGAGCTTTCAACAGGTATTCCGTAGCGTTCTGGCTGCAAAAAGCCAATGCCGATTCGATGGTGTCCGGACTACTTTTTACCAGGTCGTACATGGCCGTATTCAATAGCAGTCGGATGCCGGGTTCGTTGCTTACCATTTCAATTAAAATGGTATCCAGAATCAGCGGATTGCCTTCCGGATTGCGGTATAAATTCTCCAGGAGAATCTCGTCGATAACCCCTCCTTCCCTGGCCCAACGGTTGTTATTACCCATATGAGAGGTTGCACCCAGGATCCAGAGTCGGATCTCAGACGATCCGTTCCCGCCCAGAACCGGTCGGTCCTGAACCAGCACGACCTGCAAGCCCTGCCTGGATGCCGTAATGGCACAGCAGGTACCGGCCATACCGCCTCCGATGATCACCAGGTCGGCCTGGCATTCCTCCCGTTTGAAACTTCTCTTTCTACTACTAAACGCTTCTTTTTTCATTGACTCACTTCTTGACAACTAATTGATTTTTTGCTTCTCTTCTTTTTTTGGACAAGCGGATCAGGCCAACTCCTAACAGGACAATCAGAACCCCCAGAAAAAACAGGTAGAAACGAGCCGATCCAGCCAGCATTCCCAGGGAAACAAACAATAATCCCATACTCATAAATGCCCAGCCCAATACCTGTATCCCGTAGGTATTCTGCCGTTCACCCGAGGCAGCCGAAAGGGCCGCTTGTTCGGCTGTAAGCATCGATTCTTGCACCACCTCTGCTACCGGAAGCAAGCTGCTCCGACGCTGCCGTACGTACGTTTCCACGAGGCCAAGCAACAGAAGGGGTAGAAAAACACCTACCAACATTTCACTGCTGCGGTCCAGGGAAAATGAAAACAAACCCGGGGAAATAAATTTGAAATACACATTGATCAGCAGGCTGATCCCGGTAACGAACAAAATGTGCCTGCCCGCTAATTTTTTGGAAAACAAGCCCCATATCGCCGGGGCATACAAGGCGCCGCCCGTAATGGCGCCTATGCTCAGCACCACCTCCACAATACCTCCAGCCATGGGGACCATAAAAGCCACCCCAATCGTACCCAGGCCAAACAGCAGGGTAGCTACCCGCGCTACTTGCATCAAACGCCGATTGCCGGCAGCCGGGAACAAGGGCCGGTATACATCGTTCGTCAGGACGGCAGCAGCCAGGTTTAGCGAGGTGTTGACCGAACTGGCCGTGGCAAAAATCATCCCGCCCAGCATCAAACCCAACATCCCTGCAGGCAAAACGTTCATGCACATCATCAGGTAGGCTCCTTCCGTCTCCAAACCCGTCAGTCCGGGATTGATGACCCGGTAAATCATGGGCGGCAGCATCCAAATCAGCGGACTGATCAGGTAAAGGCCTCCAAATAGGAACCCTACCTTCTTCGCAGCAGCCTGGTCTTTGACTGCGGTGTACCGCTGCACATAGGCCCAGTTTCCACCGATAAAAATGGTATTGTAACCGATAAATGCGAGAATAAACCCGGGCGTGTAGGTATCGTTGAACAGGTGAAAGAATTTTTCCGGTGCCTCCTGAACGAACCTGCCCCAGCCCCCTACGGTCTCCAGGGACAAAGGCAAAACGATTAGCACCGCTGCCGTCAACACAACAAATTGCAATACGTCGGTGACCACCACCGCCCACAATCCCCCGACCGCGGTATATACCATGATTAAGCCCCCAAGCAGCAAGATGGAATAGTAGATATTAAACCCGGTGACCACGTTCAGAATCTTTGCTACCGGATACAAAAAAGCCCCGGTATACCCCAGGGATAGCACCAGAAATAGAAAGGTGTAGTAGCGCTGCGTATTTTTGCCAAACCGTTGGGTCAGGTAGGCTGCCACCGTTAGCGCATTCGTACGTTTCCAACGAGCTGCCAGAAACGTGCCGATCAAAAATCCGCTGATGCACATGGCCATCTGTATTGTGATGGCCACCCAGCCCCATTCGTAGGCGATGGAGCCCCAAACCACAAAAGTGCCGGCCGAGAAAAAGCTCATAAAGAGGGACAGCCCACTGATGGACCAGGGCACTGCCCCTCCTGCTGCAAAAAACGATTTCATGTCGGCGCCTTGCTTTCCAAAGGACAAACCGGCAATCAAAATAATCCCCGTAAATACACCTATTGTCAAAAAATCAAGTAGTTCCATTCAATTAGTTTTGGGGCAGAGTTGGTAAGTTGTAAATGGTGACTGGCGATTCGATGATGTCCATAAATTCGTTCAGGTGCATGGTGTATACTTCCCTGGGGCTGGCATTGTTTTTCCTGGCCACAAACGCTGCATAGCCCACGGCCTCTCCCATCATCCCACAGGTACGCATTACCCGGGTACTGCCGAAGGCCACGTGGGTGGTGCTGATATTCCTGCCGGCCATGTATAAGTTGTCGATGTTTCGTGAATACAGGCAGCGGTAGGGAATGGTGTAGGGCTGTACTTTGATGTGTTTGGTCGCAGCAAAGAATTCCTCACCCTTAAAATATTGGGAGTTTTTGGCATCGGGAAAGTGCAGGTCGATCGTCCAGGTAGCGGTCACGCTGCCATCGGGATACATGATGCCGTCCTGAATATCCATTTGGGTCAGAACATGGTCGCCCATCAATCGCCGGGACTCCCGCTTCCCTCCAATATAAGCCACCCAGGCCAATTCATGATGGCTGTATTTGTCGGCTTTCTCGTTTTTCAGGTAGGACCAGTTGCCGTAAATCGCCCGCAAATTATGGTCGCGGATCTGTTCGGCTTCGTAGATGGTATGGAAATTTCCAAAACCGGTCTCCCACTGCCAGTCGGCCTTGTGATCGTCTATGTGGTACTCGTCGGAAAACTGGATGGCCCAGGGCGTCTCGGGGAAATCAGAAGGCGCTTCCCGCTCCAGGGAAGCCCAGAGGTTGGAGGTACCCAAAGTGAAGTCATCCGGATTTTCCGGGGCCAGGGACTCGCCGGTTTGTTCGCGACTTTCCCGGCCCATGCGGTATTCGGCTCCCGCCAGAAAACCCAAAGTGCCATCTCCGGTGCAGTCCGAAAAGTAGACTCCTTCAAACCGGTATTCCTGATTGGTGGCGATATCCCGGCCAATTACTGCTTTGATCGTATTGTCCTCCATTTCCACCTCGTACACGTGTGTATTCAGGTGAAGGGAAATATTGGGTTCGGATCGCACGATCTGCAACTTGCGCTCGTCCCCATACCGGGCAGCATCCGGATTTCCGTTACCCGGATCGCCGTTGTCCAGTTCCCGAACAATCCTTCCGAGCTTGGGATAGTGATTTTGATCTACGCGGCCCATTAGGTGCACACGAATTTCCGAGCTGTTGTTACCTCCCAATACGGGACGGTTTTGAATCAGTGCCACTTTTAACCCCATGCGGGCACCGGATATGGCCGCGCAGGTGCCGGCCATGCCCCCACCTACCACTACCAGGTCAAACTTCCCCACGTTTTCCGGACCGTCAGTCAGGTTCAGTAATTCCTTGCGAAAAGTAAGCAGGGCCTCGTTGTCGTTGGTCGGGACGTCGTCTTTGTCGGTGGAAAAATAAATCGCATCAAAGCGTCCGTTGAACCCGGTAAGATCCTCCACTTCCAGGCTGTTTTCTCCGGCATCCATCTGAACGGTTCCCCCGTAATACCAGTCCCATTCGGCCATGCCACTTACCCCAAAGGTGGTCTGTAAAGGCGCTCCATTGATGGCGAGTGTAAATGCTCCCGGTCCCGTAGGAAACGGTGCCCAATCCTTGGTCCGTACCCAGACATGGTATTCGCCTCCACTGCTGAAATCAACCGTGGTATGGGCATTCTCCACCGGTCTTCCCATACCGTGGGCCATCAGGTAGGAGGAATACAGCACATCAAAGGACTGTTGGTCGATCACCCAGCCTCCGATGTTGTCAAATGATTCGGCCTCTACCAGTACCCGGTTTTGTGCCTGTGTGAAAAGCGCCAGCCCGACTAGCAGCGCAAGGGTTAAATATATTCGTTTCATGGTTTGGTTATTTACTGGTTTGTTTCGGTATACTTCTTCAATGCTTTCTTTGTCGCTGCAGCGGGATTGGATTGGCTAGCTAGTAAGCGGAGCAGCGGCTCCTCCCATTTCCCTTGCTGCAGGTAGGACAAGGCCAAATCCTGCTGTTCCTTGCTTAATGCGGCTTGCTTTTCCAGTACGGAAAGAATCGCTCGCTGCTGTGCGGGGTTACTTGCCTCCAGCTCCTGCAGCAACTGCGTCACCAATGGGGAACGCAGGGACAGTGTCCGAAGCCGATCCAGAATGTCCATTTGCATGCGGTAAGGGCTTTGTTGGTAGGTATCCCAGAGCCATTGTTGCCTGGCCTCACTGGCAAACAGGCTTTCTGGCAGGACGGCTAGCATGTGCCGGGCGAGGAAAATATTTTTACCCCGAAGCTGTGCCAGCAGGGCTGCTGCGAAGGGCTGCTCGTTTTCTTTCCCCTGCGCTTGTATGCGTTCCAACGCCCAGTATTGGTAGGGATAATGCTCGCTCTGTAAAAACCGCAGCAGGGTTTCATCGGTGTGGTTGGCTACCGTATGCGCCTTTGTTTCTTCGGTCAGGGGTCCATGCGCCAGGTGCCAGAGCGTGTAACAGGAATATACCGCCCCTGAGATAACTTCGCTCTGGATGGTTTTGGAGGTAGCCCCTGTGACGGCATCCACCCCATTATTGCTGCCGACCGTCTCCGTACTCACTACCAAATCCGTGATGGAATAGTCTCCCAGAATGGAGCGTTCGTTGGCCAGAATTGCCTGCAATTTTTCATAATCCTTCTCTTCGAAGGGAACATGGTCCAGCTTGGTCAATATTTCTCCCTCCGGCATCTCAAAACGATCAAAATTCCCCAACAGGTCCCAAAAAAGATTGATGTACACAGGATAACACTTATTGGTATGGCATACCGGTGTGAAAAGCTCGGCCATGTACTCCTGAGCCAACCCATCGGTGTCATCGATCACAAACAGCTCGTACCGGATCGAATCGGTCTCTACCTGCCCGATCAGGCGACGCGTGCCGTCACCCAAATCTGCAGGGAGAGGCAATACCGCTCCGAGGCAAATCAGCAGTACGATACCAAGGGGTATTATTTTCGAATAGGGGTCAATCATGGGTTTGTTTATCGGTTTCCTGTCATTTATTCGTAGCTAAGCTGGGCAGTCGCCTCGCAGTTTTTGTCCGCCACCAGCCGGATCCAGCGGGCTTCCAGTTCGTCCGGGAAGGTTTCCCGATAGGTCTCTCCGGGCGAAACCTGCACCTGCTTCCAATCCATCCAGGGGCCGTGGCCAATGGGTTCAAATTGAATGGTAAAGGTGACCGGTTCGGGGGAATTGTGGCTGAGTGCCAATTGTCGCCGGTCATAGAAAGCAAACAAATACGGGTCGGATGGAACCCCCGGTTTAACGGGGCTTTGGGCCCAGGGGCCACCCTTTCCGGTAGGTTTGCCCAGTTTCCATAAGTCGTCGATCACTCCGGCCCAAACGGCAAGTTCACCGTCCTCCGATACAATGATGTGATCGTTGGTTTCGGCTGCCTCCGGGTTCGCACCGGTAAGCAGCAGCATGCCCCTGTAGGAAGCGTAATCGTTGATGCGCAATGTATGGGAAGCGACGGGGCGGATCTTCGCAAATCCGTCGGCATTTTCGGCCGGCAACTCATAGAACGTACCATGGCAATTGAACAGGTCCCGTTCGGTAGCTACTTCGCGGGCAATGCGCAGCTTGCCTTCCAGCGAGGGTCCCGTAAACGCTTCGTCTCCTTTCGGTAGCCGCCACCTTCTGCCCCGGTCGTCGGTTATCAGCACGGATGCTGCAACCACCTCGAATACATTTTCGGGAATGGCAAAGCCCTTGTTGATAAAGGCCTCGGTTTCGGGATCGTCTACCCGGACCAATTGGAGTTTCTCGTCCATTTCATAATAGCCGGCATTTTCAGTGCTTTCGCCCTGATAACGCCTGGCAGCAATGCCCAGTTTTCGTCGGTTGTCGCCCAGTCCGTACAACAGTCCACCCGTAAATTCATCTTCCTCAATGGAACGAATCCCTTGAAAAATATTCTCTTGATAGGCCGATCGGGTTTCCGGATTGGAAAAAGAAACATGCACAGTGGCCCGGGTTGCTACATCGCTTTGGACCCGGATCCATTCCCCTTTCGTATCCTGATCGAAGGAAAGCCAGCTACTTTCAGCTCCGTCCAGGGAAACTAGTTCCAGTTCTTCCCATTCTCCCTTACCTGACCTATCAATTTCAAGGGTGAAAGTTACTGCCTTGTCACCCTGGTTTTGCAGCCATACATTCTTCTCCTGCCAGCCCGAAAACAACATGGGTTCGGAGGGTTCATTGGCACCTACCTGCTCCTCGAGCCAGAGGGCACCGTTGGCGGTGGCCGGTCCCAATTTATCCGGCATATCCATATCGGTAAACCAGAGATTGGAGTTGGATTGACCGGGGCCTTCGATGTTTCCTTTTGCACTACGCTTGTTGAGAAACTCGCGCTGAGCGGAATCATCGCAGCCGAAAACCAATCCGTCCTGCCAGCGTGTAAAATCGCCGATGACCTTCAAGTAGGCCGATCGGGGCCGGATACCGGCAGTCTGGCCCTTCTGGAAGGTCTCCGGAAATTTCCAAAACATGCCGTGCATGGTCATCAGGTAATCCGGTGCTTCCTCCGTGCCCACATCCCGGATGCGGGGCCATTCGGTATTCCAGCCATGGGCACCGTCGTAACTGTGGCTGGCTTTGGGAAGTCGAAAAAACTCCCAACCTTCATCTGCGTCCCGTACCCCAAGGATTACCGATTTGTGATCCCATCCGGTGGCCCAAATCGGGTCGGTATCCGGATTTGGGTTACCATAAATTCCCCCCGGGCCTGTCACTTCCACAAATTGATTTCTTCTGACCAAGTGCCAATCAATACCGTCCCATTCGTACAGGGCTCCAGCTTCTATAGAAAAATCCTTAAGGGCTTCCTGACCGGTCTCTCCGTTGTTTGAGTAGACCATTACCCCCTGTCCGGAATAAAGCCCTTTTCCATGGGCTCCCAGCAGCAATTCCGCTTCCTGCGCCATTTCCCCTTCTTTGCGGGTTACATTCCCGTCTACGTGTAAGGTCTTGGTTTCCAGGCTGTGCACATCCACTTCGTAAAAACCCTCCTCCATGGTACCGTAATAGATCATATTGGCCGGGTCCGTCAGATGCCTTGCATTTCCGGTATGGCGGCCCGGCATGGTTTCATACGAGATGGCTCGCACATTACCGGTTTTGTCAATGGCATAGGGGCCAATAAACAGTTGCTCGCTTTCCTTGTGTATCATCCGGTTGGCCGGGGTTCCGCCTATGCTTTCTTCCCGGGTGGTAAAACTCAGATCCGGATTGATCGCATAGAGTTTATCCGATGAGCCGAAAGGGAAATGGGGACCATAGGTCACCACCCAAAGCTTATCCGCCCAGGGCACTACGGCACCGGTGCCACATTCGCCTTCCTCGTTGTAATAGGCCAGGTGGGGATAGATGCCACTTATGGAGGGGTGGTAGTTGGAAACCAACGAAGCATTGCTTCCGGAATCACAACCAAACCCGAAAACGAGAAAGACAATGCCCCCTATAAAAACATCCTTTATAGCGATCGACCCTAACACGACTTGATTGATCTTAAACATAAGGTGAATAACAAATAATTTATTCATTTACACAAGTGTAATCGTCCCATGCTTTCGTCATCGTAACGAAACATCACTTTTTTTCTTGTTAAATGAGGTCTTTTCAAATCCTTTTTCCGAAGCGTTTAATATCGATCCAGCCGGAACCGTTTTAATCTCATTAAAACAAGAAGATGGTTCGTTGAGGGGTACATTGTTTAGCGTGTTATAACAGGAGATAATGGACCATCTTGGATTCTCCGATGTATTTGGATTGGAAGCATGAAGGAGATTGCTGTGAAAGAACAAGGCATCCCCCGGTTTCAATTCACAATATTCCCGATCTACCCGTTTTTCGTATCGGTTGACTCTGTCCAGGGCAGCACCTACTTGCTCCCCGACTTTCCCATGCTCAATCCTGCCCATTTTATGGGATTTTGGAAGTACCATCAGGCAGCCGTTCTCTTTAGTTGCCGGCGTTAGCGCGAACATGACACTAAGCATTTCATCCGGATATAAAAAGCCGTTTTTGTACCAGTAACCGTAATCCTGGTGCCATTCCCAGGCGCCACCAACTTTTGGTACTTTCTGCATCACCTTGGAATGGAAGTGGGCAACTGGTCCTCCGATCAATTGCCGAATAATGGCGACCAATTTCTCATCTCTCGAGAGCATACCAAAAGGGTCGTTTCCAGGATCGTTCCACAAGGCCAATCTGGATTCATTTCCATTGGCATCCAACACCGCATACGAGTGCTTGGTCAGCCCCGTACTTTGGGTAGAGGCCTTGCGTAGAAAACGAACTTCATCTGAGGAGAGAAACTGTTCGACAATCAGAAAACCATCCTCCTTGTATGCATGCAATTGTTCTGGGGATAAAACGTCCATAAGTTTATCGGTTTAGTATATTTTCACTAATTCTGTTTCGTGATTATTACCTTCGTGGTCCGTCGCTTTCCACTTCCATCGAACCGGTAATGTAGCATCCCTCACGCGAATACTGAATTCAAAGGGATACATCCGATCCGTTTCTTCCACCCAATCTCCGTCTCCAACTTGGTAATGTAGCTGGACATGGTTTACTTCATTTTCGAGGGAAGAACTGTAAAGAAAGATATCTTTGAATTCATCATTTGCCTTCAGACTCATCCCGGTGATTGTACCCAGTGCAGCTTGCCCGAACGCATTTCTGTAATAACCCGGAATGGAAGAAACGGTGGCAGCGGTAGTTACTGGAGGGAACGAGGGTTTCTGATTCAGGCCAGAAATCTTGATAACCGTCAGGCCGTGCGGAGCTAGTTGAATGGGTAGCATCCCCTCTGAAAACAGGTTTTTGGCTTGATAATCAGGCTCGTTTACTATTTCATAGCGGTAGTCTATATGATGATCCCATTTGAATACCTCCTGACTGAGGTATAAGGTATCTGAGATCAATCTGGATGTTGTGTTCATCAAAACGATGTAAGTATTCGATCCATCCCTGCCTAATACGTAATTGAACCCGATATCCTTTGTCTTGAACGGGTTCTTGGGCAACCAGAGATTCACGTTCTCGTGTCCATAAATCGTTCCCGGGGCATGCCCGTAAACCTTATTCGATAAAAAAGCATATCCTGGAGAAAAAAGACCGGGAAAGTCAACGTTCCCGTCGGATCTGAAATAGGCATCGCTAACGAGGAAATCTTGAATTAGCGCTATATGGGGCCAAATGTGGTTGTAGAATACCGCATTGTAGTTGATTTCCAGGTATGGGTGCAACGGATAGTTTGTCTGTTGGTATACATTGGTGTAAAGCGAGGTGAAATAGTAACCCGGAAAGTTCGCATACCGGCCCAATATACCATTGTAGGCTATCTTTTGTAGGATCTCATCCTCTTTTAAATAAGCTATTCTCAACAAGGCACCAGCTTGATGAAACAGCATAATGGGCCCATACACATAGGTTCCTGGTTGCTCTGGCAATAATCCTACCAGCGAAGTATGCCAAGCCGGGACGACTTGCTCCTGAATTTGCGTAGTCATGTCAAATTCCTGCCATTCGTAGCTATCGGACTTAAACCTCCTCCCGGGAAATACTCCATCCACTTTACCTCCTTCGTTTACGGTGATGGTTTCTTTTGGAGCGAATGGAGTGGACCTTGTCCAAAGCGAAAGCTGTTTCGCTCCTTCATAGGCAGCACCCAGGTATTTTTCATCCTTAGTTAATTCGTATAACTCCAGTAATTCCTGCCAGGTAGTCGAATAGTCGTTGACGAACGTAGCTTGTGAATCCCTGAGTCCCGCATTTGTGGAAAAATCGGTGGGATACTGATAAAACGTTCGGTCCAAATAGGTATCTGCCAAGCGGATCGCAGTATCCAAATATTCCTGGCGTTGGTCTACCTGATACCTTGCCAGGTAATCTTTCCAACTTGCGCCACTTACTTCTGTCTGAAGATTCAACTGCCGGCTTTTCCCAAATAGCCGCTCCATTTCTTTTGGCAGAGCCGAGTTGGATCTCCCAAGTAGCTGGTGGATGCTGGCCATTTCCCAGAGTTCCATCGCCGGGCCGTTGAGTAAATGGGAAGGGTTTTGGTTTTGCTTTTCTGGAAAGGCATTGATTGCATACAGGTATTTTTCTCTTGACATCAGGTATTCCAACATTGGTAATGCCCTCCGATCATAGATTTGCCGGTTATCGGTGGTTAAGGCGATACTTAGGGGGTGTAAAGCAGAGACATTTTTTACCGTGTTGGGCACATCAAACTTGTAGTCGTACCCTTTGTACTCCGACACCCAACCCGAGTAATAATCATCCATGGCAAAGTCAATCATGTTGTGAAACGTATCATTAAGTGATACCATGGCATTTTGCCGTTCAAGCGGGTAGTCCATTACGTTTTTGTAGAGATAATCTACTCCCTCTATCCAGGTTCCGCCATTTAAAAAGTACTGAACCGAAAAGCGATGTGTCTCGCCCTTTTTCAAAAAAGACTCCTGCCCCCCATATAGCGGAGCCATTACCATGGGTTTGGCCGCTCCAGTATTCGTTCGTAACATCAAACCGAACCTGGAGTTAGTTGCCGTTGCGAATCGGTAGGGAATCTCAACCGATGGTATGGAAAGCCCCTCGGTGATCCCTTCTTTTGCCGTAAACACAGAGGGGGTAGTTGCATACGACTCAGGCGTGACAACGGCCTGATCGGGGAACCGCTTCCATGACCAAATCAAGGGCTGGTACAAAAAATCTACTGTTTCCGGATCGCTCTCGGCCAGCCCCGTAAAGGCTACGGCGAAATACCCATCTGCCTTAGAAACGATATTCCAGGAAATAATCGGTTCGCTTTCACCTTCAGGCAAGGATACGGCGGCAGAAAATGAAAAAAATTCATTCTCTTCGTATTTCCATCGAATGGCATTTCCCTCCTCTACTATTTCTATGGCTGACACGTCGACTTGCTTTGTTTGATTCCAAATATCAGCCTCCATCGCCTCTCCCCAATTTGCCACGGGAGACCCACCCGTAGCTCGCTTCCCGAATCCAAATACAGGATCGTCAGTGGAATAGAAAATTGTGAATCTGCCTAGAACCGTCCGGGAAACCACTTGATCGCCTTTCCTTTGAACAAGCAACTGTCCAGGGTTTTCGACGTCTCCACGCATTAAGATGGCGTAGGATTGATTCTCAGCCCTAAAAACCGTTTTCTCTATTTTCCAGCTTTTACCGTGAAAAGAAAGACCTTGTGTTGAAATTGAAAGTAGAAAGACAAATGTATATACTAAATAATGCATAGTTTAGAAAGAATTGGATATTGTCATATTTGGTGAGTAACGAATCATACTAGCGGGTATTTGGTATTGGCCAGCTTTCCACTCCTGATTCGTATGCCCACTGATTCCACCTATTTTTCAGGCTATCTTTCACGATCGAAGGCGATTCTTTTGTTTCATATGGATCTCTCGTTAGGTTATACAACTCCCAGTCTTTTTCATACATCTGAACGAGTTTAAATCCATTATTCCAAACGGCTTTATTGCCCTGATGCTCCCAAAAAAGAACCTGATGGTGGTTTTCCTTGGTACCCGATATCAAACCCAAAAAACTCTTGCCGTCAAAATCCCCCTTTTCCAACGAAATACCCGCTATATCCAACATAGTAGGCATAATATCAATGATATGGATTGGTTCCTTGATTACTTTTCCATTTGATTTGGGGTCGCTTGGCCAGGAAAATAGCAAAGGGGTCCGAATTCCACCCTCGTAGGTTTCGCTTTTATACGATCTGAAGGGTGTATTGCTGACGTTTGCCCAATGCATTCCGTAAGACACGAATGAATCGGCGCATCCTATCGGCGCATCCGCAGACCTATTTACCTCTTCCCTACTCGCACCATTATCGGACAGGAAGACGATTACCGTATTCTCATATACGCCTAAATTTTTTAACTGAGCGATTAGGCTTCCGATATTTCGATCCAACCGATCCACCTGCGCCGCATATACTTGCATTTTTTTAGTCTCTTCTGCTTTGTTTTCCACCGTTTCCCACGACGGAAACTCGGGCAAACTTATTTCAATATCATCCGACACGATACCCAGTTTTTTTTGCTTTTCAAACCGCCTGGATCGTATGAATTCATATCCCTGATCATAGACGCCGTTGTATTTTTTAATGTCCTCAGGTAGCGCCTGTAGGGGAAAATGGGGGGCAATATAGGCCAGGTAGGCAAAAAACGGTTTTTGATCCAACACCGCCTCTTCAATAAAGCTATTGGCTTCCGATGTAAAATTATTCGTTGAGTAAAATGATACGGAGTCAGGGAAAACCTGTTTCTGATTTCTGTAAATGGGTCGCTCTAAATATTTTGAGGGGTAAAAATACAAGCCTCCGCCGGCAGGTATTCCGTAAAATCGGTCAAAACCCCTTTTATCGGGCCAGTGGATTCTTTCATTTCCTACGTGCCATTTTCCGGTCATTATTGTTCTATAGTCTTGATCGCGAAAGGCTTCGGCTATAGTAGTAACATTTTCAGCGAGAAAGCCTTGGTAAGAAGGCAATCCCAGATCGCTGTCCATGTGACCGATCCCGGCTTTATGTGAATACAAACCAGTCAACAGGCTTGCCCTGGAGGGGCAGCACCTGGAAGCATTGTAACAAGCGGTAAACAAGACCCCATTTCTGGCCAGTTTATCCAGATTAGGCGTAAGGATTTCGGAACCGGTAATTCCCAGATCGGAATACCCCATGTCGTCCGCTAGAACGATGATTACATTCGGTGGATTCTTGACTTCTTCCCTATTCACACAGGAAAATAAAACCAAAAATACCAGAAAGTCAGCGAAATTTCGCCTGCTTCGTTTCCATATTCTATAGACGTTTTTCCGCATAAACTAAACCATTAGAATTTACTGGAGGTACATCCAAGCAGCGCATTGACGGTGATAATACGCATCATAACCTTACCGTTGCAGCGAGGAAAACAAAAGGTTATGATGCGTATGCTTAAATCAGGAAGCTTACTTGTGCCGTTTAAAGAATCAGTGGGAAGACTTAATACCCCCCGGGATTTTGGGTAATGCTAGCACCATTGGCCCTATAGGTATCGATTTCGGCCTGTGGAATGGGTAGCAAGTAATCTCTAGGATTGGCGAATACCCGAATCGCATTGGGAAAACGAGCATCCGTATTGAGATCGTATTGAGATTCGATTCCCGCGTAGGATACAAAACCATCTTCATCGATATCCGGTACATGTTCGGCGTTAGCTTCATCCAAAATTCTTCCATACAAAACCACCGGCATCACCTTGTCGGCAATATTCCAGCGGCGAATATCAAACAGCCGGAATCCTTCGTTGGCAAATTCCACTTTTCGCTCCCTTTTGATCAAGCTTCGGAGAAATGACTGGTCCATGGACGTAACGGCTGGATAGCTGTCTGTCGCTTCCACTGGAACTCCGTATGCTCTTGCCCGTACCCGATTCAACGCCTCGTGTACCGAGGCATCGATTTCATTGAGTTCTATCTTGGATTCGGCATAGTTTAACAAGACCTCTGCGTACCGCATTAATGTGAAGTCTGTATCGCTCCAAAATCGATTTTGAAGTTGGGATTCAACGTTGGTATATTTTTTCCACAAATACCCGCAAAAAGCAGCTGGCCAGATCACGGTCCTGGAATCGTTGTTCCTACCCCTGATCGTTCCATCCACATTTCGTACCTCCAGGCTATCGGGGTGGCTTTCGAAAATGATTCCTCCCCATTCACTCTGCGGTGTAATGATCGAGGCTTTCAACCTCGGATCACGGTTTTCAAACGGGCTTTTTGGGTCGTATACTGCGGATTCATCTATTGGTAACCCATCGGTAGCTTCGTAACTATCGATCATGGATTGGGTCGGTACGACCACGCTATATGCTCCAAAATTCCTGGAACCTTGGGCGACTGAAAAGTTTGGGAGGGTTCCAAAACCATCTCTGAACGGCATTGCCAAAATTGCTTCTGCGGAACCCTCTCCCTGGGGTGTGAACAACTCTTCATAGTTCGGGTGGAGGTTTAGGTTTCCGCCATTAATTACTGCTTGGGCCGAGGTAGCAGCCTCTCCATACCTCCCAGCATACAGTGCAATCCTTGAGTGCAACGTAAGCGCAACATCCCTGAATACCCGATTACTTTCCTCCACGTTTGCTGGTAAATTCTGGGCGGCCTCTTGAAGATCGGCCATCAGATTGTCAATTATCTGCTCTTTGTCTACCCGCGGCAAAAGTGCATCCAGGGGATTTGCTATCACTGTTTCTGTGTAGGGCACATCACCAAATAGAAATACCAGGTAATGGTAAAAATAGGCTCGCAACACCATTGCCTCATACTTTATTTGGTTTAACCGCTCAGCGGATACTACCTCGGCGGCCCGATCCAAATTGTTAATCAGGTTATTGGCTCGGCCGATACCCCGGTACATATGGGTGTAAATATTTAAAAAACCTCCACTATTTGCACTGTGAGAACCGGCTCCCAATTCGTCAAAGCTGCTAAAACCTCCCCTAACAAGCCCAATATCTGTGGCTCCGTTGTCCATATTTACCTGTACCGGCAGGTTGTATCCTCCCAGCCAAATCAATGAGTTATAAACTCCTGTGAGTGCCAGGTCTAATTCCTCCTCGTTGGAAAAAAAGGTGGCATCCGTTGGTTCTGTAAGCGATTCCAAATCCAACAAGTCGGAATCACATGCTGAAATCATAAACAATGCTACTATAAAATAGATGAATTTTTTCATGGTGTTTTCTGGTTAAAAGGTTAGACTGGCTCCGAAAGTATAGGCTCTGGCAATTGGGAAAAATGCCCCGGAACTACCGTTTGGAGTTAGTGGGTTGGTTCCTTTAGGAAGCCTGTTAAAATTGGCCAGATTTTGGATCGAAGTGTAAACCCGTAAACTCCTTGCTTTTAATCTATCCTTGAAGGTGGGGAAGTTATACCCCAAACTTAAATTTCGAATGGCAAGGTAGGATGCATCAAATACCCACACATCGGAAGCTCTCGCATCATTGCTACCAGAGCTTGTAGGCGCAAGTACCGGAATCCTGGCATTTGGCCTCTCAGGAGTCCAGGATTCTTCCACATGCCATTCTTGCACCTTCCCCGCATTCCACAAGGGCATGATCGCATCACCTTGCAATAACAAATCCCTTTTTCCTACTCCTTGAAACATCAGCGCAAAATCAAAACCTTTGTAATCCGCCGTCAGGTTTAACGCATAACTGTACCTGGGAAAAGGATCCCCGATGATTACCCTGTCATCGGGGTTAATGACCTCGTCCGGGGAATCATTTATCCCGTCCCCATTCGTATCCAAGGTAGGTTGATCCACGTATCTGATGTTGCCTGGAATAAGGGCTCCGAATTGATTGGGAGCATTGTCGATTTCTTCCTGATTCTGAAAATACCCCATGGATTGGTACCCGAATATCGAACCAATAGGGCTTCCTGTGGTGGTAATCGAGTTTCCACTGATTATCTGTCCCAGGCCACCCAGACTAGTCACCTCATTTTTCACGTCGGAAAAGTTGAAGTTCGCACTGTAATTAAATTGCCCAATTGCATCCCTCCAATTGATATTGAAATCAATCCCTCTATTTTCAACAGATCCTACGTTTTGAAGAGGAGCACTCAAGCCCACTACTCTGGGTACAGGCAATGCCAATAAAATATCGTTGGTCGTCCGGACATAATATTCAACCGTAAAGGTCAACTGGTTATTGATCAGGCCCGCATCCAATCCGATATTTGCTGTTTCCGCTGACTCCCATCGAATTCCGCGGTTGGCCAATACATTTTGTGCAGCACCTGTTGCGACGTTGTCACCGAAAATAAAATTCGATGCCCCCAGAAGAATGTTGGAGGTATACGGGAAATCACTACCAATTTGCTGATTCCCCAGCCTGCCCCAGGAAGCCCTTAACTTGAACTCTGTAAAGAAATCTAAGGGACTGAAAAATGCTTCTTCCGTCAAACGCCAGCCTGCAGAAAATGACGGGAATATGGATACCCGGTTTTCCGGTGCAAATCTTGAGGATGCATCCCTTCGTACGTTTGCCTCAAAAAGGTACTTGTCCAGGTAGGAGTAGTTAAATCGGGAGAAATAGGAAACCAAACTGGAATGCGTAGCTCTTCCACTGTTTCTCATGTTGGTCTCTGCGCCCGCATTCAACTGTTCAAACCGATCAATGATAAAATCCGTTCTCGAAGCACCAAATTGCGTCCAATTGGTCTTAATCATTTCGTAACCGCCGAGTATCGTAAATTGGTGGTCCGCGACGGCTTTGCTATAGGTGATTAGACCGATGAGGTTGTCCTCGAATATTCTGGTATTGGTATTGCTCAGGGAATTTCTATCGGGCACATTACGCGTTGACTTTGAGTCCCAATCCAGAATCGTTGTGTACATCTTATTAAAGTTGCGGTCAAAAAGATCTCGGTATTCCGGAGAATACGTTAGACTTACATTTAGGCCTTTCACCGGGGAATAATTTACCCGCATCAACCCACGGAAGTAATTATTCTCATTGCGATTGAGTCCCCCATCTGTGGCGTGAGCAATGGGGTTTTGACCACTCCAACCATCTCCCCAGGATCCATCGGTATGGATGGCAATTTGTGTGGGGTCAATTCTAAAGGCGTCCAGGAAAACGCGATCCAAACCCGAATTGGGCTGGGTAGTCAACTCTTGACTAAAATTCAAATCAAACGTCAGATCGAATTTATCGTTGATCTTGATATCGGAATTGAATCGGCCGTTGTACCGCTTGAAATTGTAATTCTTTACATTGGCCCCCTGATCCGTATAGGAGATGGATCCCATTAGCTGAACGTTTTCCGTTCCACCATTTACAGTGAGGTTATGGTATTGCTGGAATCCATTTTCTGAAAACAACAAATCCATCCAATCAGTGTCCGGATAAATGTCGGGGTTTGTCGCCATGTTCTGCTCGTAATTGGCAATCGCGGCTTCGTCCGTATTAGTCACTCTTAAAAAGTCAATCGCACCCAAATATGACGGTAGCGTTTGAGGCTCCTGCCAACCGGCATAGGTATTGTAGGAAACCGTCATCGCTCCCGCTTTCCCCCGCTTCGTGGTCACAAGTATGACTCCGTTGGATCCCCTGGAACCGTAAATTGCAGAAGCCGCAGCATCCTTCAATACCGAAATACTCTCGATATCCGAAGGATCAATGTTATTGATATCTCCTTGAATACCATCTACAAGTACCAAAGGATCATTGGAGGCGCCTAGAGATCCAGTCCCCCGTACCCGTAAGGTGGCACCATCCGCTCCCGGACGGCTGCTGGACTGGATAGCTGTCAATCCCGGTGTCATTCCGACAAGGGCCTGAGAAGCCTGGAATACCGGTTGGCGGGAAATGGAGGCCCCATCTATGGATTCAACCGATCCGGTTAGATTGATTCTCCGCTGATCTCCGTATCCAACTACTACCACCTCACTGAGATCACTCATGTCCGCTTGCAAACTAACGTCGATGGCACGTTGGTTCCCAACAGTAATCTCTTGTTTGAAATACCCCAGAAAGGAATACACCAACACCGAATTACTGCCCGGCACCTCGATTTGATACCTTCCATCCAAATCCGTCACCGTACCTGAAGTCGAATTCTTTATCAAAATGCAGACCCCAGGCAATGCAGACCCATTTTCGTCGAAGACAGTACCGCTGACCGTGATCGATTGGGCCAGAGAACTGGTCGCGACGACCATTAGGACCAATACAAATAAACTTGGTAAATTTTTTTTCATTGTTACGGTTATTTTGGCGAAACATTGTTACTCTTTCTGCATACACAGAATATCTATCAATACTATATATAAAAAACGTAATAAAAAAGGTATTATTCATAAAAATAAGGAACTTTATTCCGTAATCGTTACCGATAACGTTTTCATTTTAAAATTCAATAACGAATCAATATTATTTTTAACAATTTGATAATACTGGAAGGTGATAAAAACTCGATCAGAAAATGGCTATACCGCCTGATTTGCAGTAACGGTGAAGTGGTACCGCAAATCAGGTAAAAAAATACCGACCGAATGGACGAATCATGGTGAACTTACCTCCAACAACGGCAGATTAGTAGGGCATTTTAAAAAAAATCGCTTTGAACGATAGCAGATCAAAAATTAAATTTTTCACTTTTTTCGATACTTCCTTCCGTATTACTGGCGGAAAACCAACATGAAATCTCTCCTGCCATTCCCTTCAAAGGAATCGTAAATTCGAAGGGATAGTGTTCGTCAGTCAGATTTTTGATGGTACCCTCCCGATCCTCGTAATGCAAGGTCACGCTGGAATAGTGTGCATCGTCCTTCTCTAGGTAAACATACCCTCTGCGGTCGTAAGCTCCCAGATTGATAACCATGGCGCGGGCCTTTCCAAAATCAATTTCTTTTAACCTATCCACGGAATCGGGCCCTTTCGCCAACAAGCGTTGCTGAAAAGACACCATTGGTGTTAGCCCTTCTACCCGGATCGCCGTAATGCCATGCCCAGCAACCTCCACCTCAAAGAGGGAAGCACTCAGGGTAGCAGCCTTTCCATCATCCGATAGCACCGTAATATCTTCGATGGTGCCAAGTGCACATTCTGAATTGATTCGTATGGTGGAGGTCACCGCCTGTTCGGATTGGTTCATAAAAGCCATAAAAAGTCCGGATGCATCATACCCCGATACGTAGTTCAATTCCGAATGAGAAACAGTCAATAGCCTTTTTGGCATCCACAGGTGTACACTGTCCTCTTCATAAAACGTTCCGGTTTTGCTGCCATAAAACTTATTTTGCAAATAAGCATAGCCTTCGATGTATTCCGATGGAAAATCAATCTCACCCTCTGACCGGACAAAGGCATCGGTAACCAGGTAATCCAGCAGCATGCTGGCCATGGGAAGGATGTGGTTGTAGTGAAAAGAATTTACGCTTAGCGCTTTGTGTTCACGTAGCGGGTAATCGGGTTTTTCATAGGCCGTGGTACGCGCGGTATTGATGTGGTAACCGGGAAAATTTTGGTAGCGGCCAATAATGGCCGATTTGGCCACTTCCATAAGAAAGGGGTCTTGTGCGTAATACCCTAACCGCAACATCCAGGGTGCGTAATTGGCCATAAATATAGCCCTGTGACCCTGGCTGGTACCCGAGGACTCGGGCGTAAGCCCGATTTCAGAGAGTCTCCAGGCCTCCACGTTTTCTTCCGGAAAATACATCTGCTCATGGCCTTTGGATTTCAGGTACCAGTACAGCGGCGCTTTGCCGCCCTCATTTACCAAAAGACTGGTATCCGGAATAGCAGGTGACATCCAGGTAAACATGGTATAGCGCCTGGCCCCGTCATGGGCTGCCTCTAAGTACCGTTTGTATTGTGTAATTTCATATAATTCAGTCAAATCCACCCATCTGGGGGTAAACGCATTCCAGAAAAATAATCCTGGGAAGTAAGGATCCGCAAAATCAGTCTGCTTGACTTCAACCCTTTTTTGAATGTATTCGTCCGCACCTGAAATGGCCAGGTCAAGGTATTTTTTATACCCGGAGGCCTTGTACAAATGCATGGCATTGACCCAGGAATCTCCCTTTTCGGCGACATCCAGGTTTCGAATACGGCTCCCGGCGAACTCCCTTTCTGCCAATTCCAAAAAAAACGCATTGGATGGGCCGAAAATGTTGTACAAGGAGGTGAGCTCAGAAACCGGGGCTATGGGCCCCGTCATGCTCCTGGATGGATGCTGGATTTTTTGTTCGGGGTCAAGCGAAAAAAGAAATTTCTCCCTAGACAACATATACTCCAAGGTAGGGTAGGCTCTTTGTTCAAACATCACCGAGTCATCCATTACGATGGCCAATTCCATGGGATTCAAACTGGAAACATTCTTTACGGCGCCGGGAACATCTGTGGAATAAGCAAAGCCCTTTAATGAATCTACAAACCAGGCATAATCCGACATGGAATAGTCCACCATATTTTCAAACGTCCGGTTCAGTGATACCGTCTCATTTTTCCTGTAGTTTTTAAAGCCGAAGTCATTCCTCGCAAGTGTTTCATAGGCTTCATGGATTTTTCCCGGTTCAATTACCAAAAAAGATTTAAACTGAAAGGCCTCCCCGGTTTTCATTTGGGATCCTTGCCCTCCCGGCACCGGGGCAAATAACTGAGGCTGGGCTTTTCCATTTTCATTCCTGACCATTACACCAAATCGACTGTTCGTGGACAATGGCAAAGGATCAAAAGGAAATTCCTCCGATGCAGCCATTACCCCAAGGGAATGGGTGCTGTTATGGACTAAAACCGTAGGAATTGGGCAGCGAAAGACCAAGGTCATAATGGGGCTTTCCGGAAATCTTTTTTCCTGCCAAATCAGCGGCTGCCATATTTCTGTTACCTCAGAAAGCGAAAATTCGGGCGCACCGGTATATCCAACTGAGAAAAAACCGTCTTTTTTGGGTTTGAGTGTAAAGGTGATGGAGGGATTCCGGCCTTCCAAATCTGCTATTTGTCCCGAAAAATCAAACCACTCATGATCATCAAAAATAAGTTGAATTGTTCCTTCCGTCATTTCCATTTCTGAAGCACTGATAGAAAAGACAGTTCCTGCATTGAATGGATTGGAGCTTCTTTCGGCTGCCTCACCTTCTAGAATTGCATCATCAAACCCATCTCCTACCGAACTTTCACTTCTTTTT
Organism: Cyclobacterium xiamenense; assembly: GCF_009467825.1. GTDB lineage: Bacteria > Bacteroidota > Bacteroidia > Cytophagales > Cyclobacteriaceae > Cyclobacterium > Cyclobacterium xiamenense. The sequence continues at coordinate 37,345 of NZ_WIOK01000036.1, forward strand.
ACTTCATCCAGGTCCGCATCCTTTCCCTGATAGGCTGTCCAAGTGATGATATTATAGGGTACCCCCTCTATACCTGCGGGCCTCATGGCCATTTTCGGGTCTTCCTGACTATAAATAATGGAAAATTTCGGTTGAAAATGATACGGTATTCCGTTCTTCAACAAGACTATTTCGTCCGCTTCTATAAAAACCTTATCTCGACTTCCGGAATTACATCCAACCAATGCATAAAGGCAAAGAAAAACACAAATTTTTGACAAGCTAATCATACGTGAAAGGAGTGAATTAGTAAGAAATAAGACAGATGTGCTACTTGTCGTAATTATCAGTCTTTGGGAAATAATATTGAAGTTGCAGGCAGAATCACCCAAGAGTTCAGCTTAAAAGCGATTTCACCACCGTTCCGTGAACGTCGGTGAGGCGATACCTCCTACCCTGGTGTTTAAAATTTAATCGCTCGTGATCCACACCCATCAAATGCAACAGGGTGGCCTGAAAATCATGTACGTGTACCGGGTTCTCAACGATATTGTATCCCAGTTCATCCGTCTTTCCGTAGGAATATCCTTTTTTTACGCCTGCCCCAGCCATCCACATCGAAAAGCACTTCGGATGGTGATCCCGGCCGTACGTAGTCTTGGTTATCTGACCCTGTGAATAACTGGTTCTCCCAAATTCACCTCCCCATATGACCAGCGTATCGTCCAAAAGCCCCCGTTGTTTCAAATCCCGAATCAGTCCTGCTGTGGGCTGATCCGTACTTCTTGCCATGGTTTGAATATCGTTGGGAAGGTTTCCATGCTGATCCCATCCTTTATGGTACAATTGAATAAATTTTACATTTTTCTCCGCCAATCTTCTGGCCAAAAGGCAATTGGCTGCGTAGGTACCCGGAATATGCACGTCGGGCCCGTATAAGTCCAGGACATGTTCTGGTTCTCTAGAAATATCCATGGTTTCTGGAACCGATGTTTGCATGCGGTAAGCCATTTCGTATTGAGCTATTTTGGAATTGATTTCCTCGTCGGGATTGGATTGAAACGCATGTTCATAAAGGGCTTTCAAATGACCCATGTACCTGGAACGTTGACCCCTTCCCACACCCGATGGATCATTCAAGTAAAGTACCGGGTCTTTACCCGAACGGAACTGCACGCCTTGATACTGAGAAGGCAAAAAACCATTGCCCCACAACCTTCCGTAGACGGGTTGCGCACCCGATCTTCCCTTGGAGACCAGGACACAAAAAGCTGGCAAATTTTCATTGTCACTTCCAAGGCCGTAACTCACCCAGGACCCTATGGAGGGTCTACCTGCTTGCTGAGAGCCCGTCTGGAAAAAGGTAATCGCCGGGTCGTGGTTGATCGCCTCCGTATGGAGTGATTTGATGACACAAATTTCGTCCGATATAGATGCGATATGCGGCAAAAGTTCACTGATGTACAAGCCGGATTCCCCCCGTCTTTCGAAGCCAAATCTCGATCCGATCATCGGAAGCGACTGCTGCCCTGCCGACATGCCTGTTAATCGTTGTCCTTGTCGAACCGAGTCAGGAAGCTGCTCGCCAGTTCGCTTGATCAACTCGGGTTTAAAGTCAAATAATTCAAACTGTGACGGACCACCGCTCTGAAATAAATAGATGACTCGCTTCGCCCTGGGAGGAAAATGAGTTCCATCCATACCCGGGTCCGGCAAGGCCTGAGAAGAAAGGGGGTTCACCAAACTGGCTAAGGCCATTCCTCCTATTCCCAAACCGGCTTTGGTAAGAAACTCTCTTCTGGAATAGTGGTTCACCTGGGAACACAAATCTGCCATATCGGTTACTGTTTCGTGTAAAAATCGAAATGATTAAACATTAAATTCGCCACCATCGTCAAAGCCGCTGTTTTTTCCCCGGAAAGGCTCCGATCTACCGTCGAGGAGCCAACGGTTAATAATGCCTCTCGCTCTCGTTTATTCTGATTGAAGTGACCTAGTTCTTCTAAATACATTTTTTGGAAAATATGCATTTCTTCTGGCTCCGGCATTCTTCCCAGCACCCTTCGGAATCCATAGGTTAATTGATCTTCCAGGCTATTTCCACCTTCTTTTTGCATTTTCTCAGCAAGCACACGGGAAGCCTCGATGATCTGTGGGTCGTTCATCAAAACCAGGGACTGCAATGGAGTATTGGTTTCTTGTCTCTCCACGATGCAATCCTCTCTTCCGGGGACATCGAAGGCAGTCATGGCCGGAGGCGGTGAGGTTCTCCGAATAAAGGTATACATGCTTCTACGGTACAGGTCTTTCCCTCTGTCGGGAATATAGGTGAGTAAAAAATTCGAAAACTCTCCTTTTTCCTTCCATAATCCTTCCGGCTGATAGGGCTTCACACTCGGTCCGCCTACCTCATCCACCAAAAGACCGCTCGCATGTAAGTAACTGTCACGAATAAACTCTCCCATCAGCCGATGCCGTGGACCCCTTGCTAAATAGACGTTTTCTGGATCTAACTCCTCCAATTCCTCGCTTGCCAGGGATTGTTGCTTGTACGTGGACGACAGTACCATTTTCTTCACCAGGGCTTTTACATTCCAGCCGGATTCTATAAAATCGACCGCTAACCAATCCAATAATAAAGGATGAGAAGGCAATTCGCCCTGACTGCCAAAGTCACCAACGGAAGCGACAATACCTCTTCCGAAAAATTGATTCCAATACCTGTTTACCGCTACTCGGCTTACCAATGGATGATCCGAATGCGTGAGCCACTTTGCCAATCCCAGCCGGTTTCGGGGCCATTCTTCGGCTAAAGGCGGTAATACACCTGGAACAGCTGCTGTCACTTCCTTCGTAGGCAAATTGTAATCACCGCGATCCAGCATGTGAGTTTTACGGGGTTGGGCTCTTTCCTTCATGACCATCACTTCCATCTTGTTCGCCAGCATCGCAAGCTGCTCGTTCCTTGCCGCGTGCAACAATTCACGGATTTCCCTAGCCTCCCTATTTGTATGAAAGTCCAGGTGCTCCAACATAATAGGACGCTCATGTTGCCTCACCGGAGAAAAATCCTTATTATAAAGTAGCTGTGTAATTTCGAGCTCGGTCAATGCCCTGTTATAGACGTACAATTCGTCCAATGCACCCGTAAAAATACCGTTGTCTCCACCGAAGGCACGATAACTTCTTGCAAGTCGTAAGGGCCTGTTGACCGAAATTCCCCGACTATCTCCCACCGGTAAAATACTCTTGTAAAGGTTATCCACGAGAACATCGGAAGCGGATGGTTTTCCATTGATGTATAGCCGAGTACCGGAAGCCGAAGCAGAACCGTCGTAGGTAAGGGCAATGTGACTCCAATCGTTCCCAACAATCGGATCCCTGGAAGCTATGTGGATACAATTATGGGGTAACGCATGGATAAGCCGCACATGCAGCCGATTAATGCTATCCAGGTACACCTCATATCCTCTGAAAAAATTATTTTTATTGCCCGAATTAGCCAGCAGCGAACGATACGGTTCCTGACTTTCTGGCTTCGCCCAAAACGAAAAGGAAAACGACGAAGTCATTTCAAATAGCCCCTGCCCGGGAATTTCCAAAAAGTCCGACTCGTTCTTAAAAAGCATCCCGGTGCCCGCAGGAGAAGGGATAAATTCCGGACTCCCTTTCACCTTTGCCAAAATCTTTCCAGATTTGTCAGGAGTAACACCTTGGTCAACGGTATCGAAACCGAAATGCCCAACCAAGCCCATTTTTAGCGTTTTTTCGGGTGACCATTGTTCGGGCAGGCTACGGATCTCCTGCTGTTGCCTAAAACTTTGATGTGCCTTTTCCTTTTTGTTTTCTAATGCGAGGATTTTGGCTTTCAACCTTTCCAGTTCCCTTTCCTCCTCCTCTTCCAGGTAAAGCATCAGGGGTCCCGAATTTCCATCATTTCCCGTCATCCCCAACTCGTCCATGTTGTTGAAAAAAGCCGCCATGCTGAAGTAGTCCTTTTGCGATAGTGGATCAAATTTATGGTCATGGCATCGGGCACAATCCAACGTCAACCCCAAAAATGCTTTTCCTATTGTCTCCGAACGGTCAAATACGTATTCCAGGCGGTATTCCTCATCAATTATTCCAGCTTCCGAATTCGTCTGGTTATTCCGATTGAAAGCTGTTGCCAAAACCTGTTTTTTGGAGGGATTCGGCATCAAATCACCCGCTACCTGCCACTTAATAAAGCTATCGTAGGGCATGTTTTCGTTAAAGGCCTCAATTACCCAATCTCTCCAGGGCCACATTAGTCGGTAGCCATCCGCATGCAAGCCATTGGAATCTGCATACCTCGCAACATCGAGCCAGTCCAGGGCCATCCTTTCTGCATAGGCAACTGTTGCCAGCAAGCTATCTACCACCTTATCATATGCGTTAGAAGATGTATCCGCTAAAAACCGATCGACGAGGTCCAAATCAGGGGGCAAACCGGTCAAATCCAAACTGACTCTTCTAATTAGCCGTTCTTTCTCAGCCATGGGGCTGGGAAACAGGCCAACTTGATCCAATTTTGCCAGTACAAAATAATCAATTTCGTTGTTGGGCCAGGTGGTATCAGAAACGGATGGAAGCATTCCTTTTTCCGGTTTGGTATACGCCCAATGCGGCTTGTATTGCCCCCCCTGCTCTATCCACCGTATAATGATGGCCTTTTCTCGTGGAGTAAGGCTTAAATTCGACTGGGGAGGTGGCATCATTCGTTCCGGATCTTCCGAAATCAATCGTTCGTAAACTTCGCTGCGACGAAGATTCCCGGGTGAAATAGCTTGTTTATCGGGATCATTTGCCAAACGTCCATAGGCCGCTTCCGCATGATCTAGCCGTAAACCCGCTTCTCGGGTATTGGGGTCCGGGCCATGACAGGAAAAACAGCGATCGGACAAGATTGGCTTTACGTGGATGTTGTAATCAATTTCTTCCGGTAAGGAATTTTCTACCCGAAGTATTTCGGTAGGTTTTTCAACGCCGCAAGAAGCCCCTACGGCTAGAACAAGCCAAAACACGATTCCTTGTGATTTCAAGGAAAATCTGGATAAACTTCCTCTATTCATAACCCCAACGTGGTTTGTGGGAAATAGATACCTCTGGTTGTGTCAACGCTTTACAGGCACCGTTCACTCGCATGGTGCAACAGCTAATTGAGAAAACGTTTAACGCATTTCTTTTCAACGGTATAGGATATTGTATTCACTATTAAAATTATATTCTAAATTACTGTTATATTGCAACACAAAAAACGATCGCTCTATTTATTTTTGTTCTTTTATACCGGAAACGTTATCGGAAACGTTTACATTTAAAAAATCATCAACGAAGTTCGGTTGTTTTACAAAATAGGCAAACAGCCGTCGGGGTATTTAACATGGGACTATTTAGTAAATGGATAACAAATGGTTTAATTTACAGACAATACCAGCAACAATATCGAGTAAACCAAACCTAACTTTGAAAAAACCAACCACCATAAAAGACATTGCCGAAAAACTCCAGGTTTCCATTGCCACTGTTTCCAGAGCTTTGAGAGGTTCCACTGAAATTAAAAAGGAGACAAAAAATGCCGTGTTGGAGATGGCCAGGCAAATGGATTACCACCCCAACCTGCTGGCAAGTAGCCTGAGCAGTAAAAAATCCAAAATCATCGGCGTGGTCGTTCCCACCATAAACCGTTACTTCTGGTCCAATTCCATCGCCGGTATCGAAAATATGGCCTACCAGGAAGGCTATAAAGTGATGATTTTCCAGTCCGGTGAATCTTTCAATAAGGAAGTTGAAATTGTGGAAACCCTGGCCAATAGTAAAGTGGATGGCATTATTATCGCCTTTTCAAAAGAGACCTGGACTTTTGATCATGTGCAACATGTGATTGATAGGGATGTTCCCGTGGTGCTTTATGAAAGGGCCTGTGCCAATCTGGGAACCTCAAAGATCAAAACAGACGATAAAAACGGAGCCTTTGTTTTGACCAACCATTTGATAGCGAGAGGAAGAAAAAATATCGCTTATATCGGTGGCCCGCTTGCCCTAGGGGTATGCAAGGATAGATTGGAAGGCTTTCATATGGCCCTACAGGCGGCAGGCTTACAGGTGAAGCAGCAGCTAATCATTACCCTTGAGGATTTTACTTTTGATCTTGCCGGGGAAGCTCTCCAAAAATTATGGGCCAATCATGACAAGCCGGATGGACTCATTTGCTTTGCGGATATCCTGGCAATAGGGGCCATGCACGCTGCCCACCAATTGGGCATTCAAGTTCCGGAGCAATTGTCTATCGCCGGTTTCGGGAATGATGAAACGAGTCGCTTCATCAGTCCCCCCATCACCACCATGGCGCAACCTTCTTTTGAAATGGGGGAAATGGCTGCCCGGGTACTGCTTGACGAGATTGCCTATTCCGGGGAAGCTTCTGAGAAAAGGCATGAGGTCATCAAATCCAGGCTGATCATCCGGGAAAGCACCTGAATCCAATCCCCCGAAAACACCTGGACCCTAAAGGGTTTCAGCTTTCGTATACACCAATACCAAACAATCCCGCTGGTACGTTCTTTCCCGGGTGTTGGAGCTGAAGAACCAGTTTTTTTATTGTAACCGTCGAACCAAACACAATCTCATACCTGCTTTGGTGATTGTTTTTTTCCTCAAAAAGCAGGCTGCCCCGCTCATCGAGCAGCCGAAACTCCCGCACACAAAAAGGCATCACCCGCTCCTCATGGCCCCTTAGGGTCGACTCCAGGGGGTGATCGTAGTCCGTATCAAACCAAAGCAAAATTTTCCTGATTTCCTGCTGCACGGGCCAGGAAAAAGTAAGGGTCGGTTCGGGATCCGTTGGATCCGCTACCCAGGCATTGGTTTGTGTAGTCGGCCGGAAGCTGCCATTGAGCAGGTTTTCAGGACGGTATAATCGCAGTGCTGGTTCGCAGCCGATGGCCAGGTTATGCCCTCCCGGCCGCCGTTCCGGCAACCAGAAATCAAAGGCATCCACACCCAACCCTTCCGGCGGCTCCTGCCGGCTGCCTTTGGCAACATCCAAATTGACCCGGTTAAATACCGTCAAAATCCCGGTTAGCCTAAGCTGACTAATGGCTAGCTGAACAAAGGGATTTGCGGCAAAAGCTATAAAGTAGTACGCTGACGCATCTAGCAGCCTATCAAAATCTACGGTCAGTTTCTGTATCCCTCTTGATACTGCAATCTCCTTTTCCGCCAATTGCCTGTCCGGGGTAAAGTTGCCCGGCAGACTACTGCCCCATAAGCGGAGTACCAGATGGGTTGCTTTTTTTGCCTTCACCACAAAGGTAAAAACCGGAATCCTGCCTGCTTCCAGTGGAAGCAGTTGCGCCATGCTGCAATCCAGGTCTTTCCATCCGGCATCAGCCGGCAACTGCTGCAAACTAAACGTAGAAGAAACAGATACCGAAGCCGTTTTGACCCGGTTATCGGTATCCCGCAAATGCCTGCCAGGCAGGTATTGGCCCATGCCCATCAGGCGTTGCTGCAAATTATCCATCAGCGCGTCTTCCATAAGATCCCGGGGCAACAGACCCTCCGCTTTACAGAGCGCGGCAGCCATTCCCACGGCCTGGGCATTGTGAGCGCAGGTAGCCATCACCCGGGAGGAACCAAAGGCCACATGGCTGGCGCTGATGATCCTGCCTGCCAGAAATAAGTTATCGATATTTCTACTATACAGGCAGCGGTAGGGAATGCCGTACACCCCTTTGGCATGCCATTGGGTACAGCCGGGCAACTCCCCGTAGATGCCATCTGCCGGATGCAGGTCCAGGGCCCAGCCCCCGTAGGAAACGCGATCCGGGTGGGTACGCTGCTCCACTACATCCCGCTGGGAAAGCATGTAATCCCCCTCAAAACGTCGGCTTTCCCGCTTCCCGGGGATCATGCCCACCCATTCCAGCGTATGGGTTTCCATCTCGGGGTAGTCTCCGGAATTTTTGATATGGTGCCAGATCCCGTGGATGATGCGCCAGAGTTCCCATTTGATGGTTTCGGTGGCGTGTATGGTATCCAATCGACCCCCGTATTCCACCCACCACAAGCGGCAACCCCTGTCGTACAGGTTGAAGGTATGGAAACGGGGCAGACTGGCCAGGTCGGTGTTGGCAAATGCCGGAGGAAAGAACTGCACCGGCTTTCCCGTATCCTTGCTGTGGAAATACAGGGAATGGCCCAACAGCTCCCCATAGGCCTTTTCCGGAGCAAAAGCTTCGTCAAACTCTTCCCTGGATTCCGCGCCGATGCGAAAGGCGGCCCCGGACAAAAATCCGAGGATACCATCTCCCGAAGCGTCTACGAACAAGGGAGCATCTAGCCGGTACTCCGTACTGTTTTGGCTGCAAAAGGCCAGCACTTTGGCAATTCGGCTGCTGCCTGCTTTTTCACAGGCATGGACAGCGGTATTCAGCAACAGGGTAATGTTGGATTCGCTGGTCACTTTTTCCAGCAGTACCGTATCCAGAATCAGGGCATTTCCCTCGGGATTGCGGTATTGGTTTTCCAGAAGAATCTCATCAATGACACCACCCTCCCTGGCCCAGCGGTTGTTATTGCCCATGCTGGAAGTGGCTCCCAGTATCCAAAGCCGGATTTCAGAGGATGCATTGCCGCCCAGTACCGGCCGGTCCTGCACCAGGATGACTTCCATGCCTTGCCGGGCAGCCGTGATGGCGGCACAAATGCCTGCCATTCCACCACCAACGACAACCAGGTCGGCAGAAAGGGTTTGGGAGTCTAGGGATCTATTCCCGGAAAAAGGAGCTTCAATAAGCATAGAGAAAGATGTTATGGATACTACTACTTTTTCGCAAGGTACATAACCCGATGCAATTCGAATTTCCTATTTGGGAAAAAAGTTTGATTCGTATGATTCCGAAAATCCGCAAACCTGTCAGGTTTTTGTAGACCTTCAACCCAATACAATCTTTCTTTGCGTAGATAAAACCTGACAGGTTTTACCCTTTTTCAATAACATATAGTAGCGTAATATTGCGGATTAAGCGAAATTAGTAACCAGAAACTGGATGAACGGGGCAAAGCAAAATTGGCAACCTTACCTGAAAAACGGCTCGTAGACGGAATCAATTTGAAAGGTACGAACGCCGGCCCGTTTTAGGTTTTCGACGACCGTTTCGGCCGGCTCCCGGATCCGGCCGCTTTCAAACACCCAGGCATTCACGGCGGCTACCACCAGAAAACCCTGTTCGGTGGCCCATTCGAACTCCTGCGGGGAAATAGCCGTGGAAAACAGGTAGTAATGGTCCGGGCTGAAATCGGCCCGGTTCCGGTTTTCCTTTAGTTGGTCCATGCTACAACTCAATTTGATTTTTCCGGTGAAATACTCCGTCGATGCTTCGGTTCCGATCAGCAGGGCTTCTGACCGAAGATCGTAAAAATCCAGCAGTGCTATCAGCGAATCGAACAGCTCCTCATTAAACCCGGAGATTTTATTATCAATCATTACCTGAATGCGACCCTGACAATGCGCCAACAGGGTGGACAATCGCAACACCCCTTGTCCCTGCTTTCCGGTCAGGGATTGGATTTCCTCCCAGGTCATATCAGAAACCTCCCGATTCACCCCATAATAGCGCTGAAAATCCTTGTCGTGGTGGCTGATGAGCACGCTGTCTTTGGTCAGCCGTACGTCAATCTCCACCCGGTTATAGCCCCTTTTGATGGCTTCCTCCAGGGCGGCCAGGCTGTTTTCAGGCAGGGTATCGTTGACCACCCCTCCCCGGTGGGCAATAAGTTGATAAGAAGCAAACCCTGATTCCTGAGCCAAAAGAGTGGAATGGCAACATCCCGAAAAAAGCAGAATCAGTAGAAATTTAATTCGCTGCATTCGTTTATTCACAGGTAGGGAATAGTTTAAATTAGCCTTCATGAGTCAATAGATTGATGCTTAGTGGATGCCTTTCATTCTCAAAGGAAGTAGTCGCCTACGAGAATGGTCGTTTCTCCACGAAAATTGGGTATAAAACCATTTTCTTCCGGTTTAACGCAAGTAAGCCAATTTTAGAATTCGGTAAAAATAAGTAGTTTTAACAAAACGTTATTTCCCAAAAAACCCGATCTCTATGAAAACCTTATTCCTTCGCTCCCTTATCCTAGCATTGACTGCCTTCCTTACCCTATCTGTCCATGCGCAGCAGGAAATTCCCTCCGGATGGAAACTGGGCAGTCAGGCCTATACCTTTCGCCTCTTTTCCCTGGAAGAAACCCTCGAAAAACTCAACAGTATCGGCGTACGCTATGTGGAGCTGTACCCAGGGCAAAAAATCACCAAAACCGGTGATGCCACCACGCATTTTTCCGCTTCCCAAGCAGATAAAGATAAAATCAAGTCTTTACTGCAACAGTACGGTATCGAAGCCGTGGCCTACGGGGTAGCCAGTCCCAGTGATGAGGAATGGCCGGACTTGTTTGCCTTCGCCAAAGAAATGGGCATCGGCATCCTGACCACAGAGCCCCGGCCCAATCAGTTTGACCTGATTGAGAAGCTGGCAGTGGAACATCAAATCAAGATTGCCCTGCACAACCATCCCCTGCCTTCTATGTACTGGCACCCGGAAGTGCCCTTGCGCTTTCTGGAAGGCCGGTCCGAACTGATGGGGGTCTGTGCGGATATTGGCCATTGGGTGCGCTCCGGCCTGGACCCGGTAGCAAGCCTGCGCAAACTGGAAGGAAGAATCATCAGCCTGCACATGAAAGACCTGAACAAAGCCGGCGTCCGGGATGCGCACGATATCCCCTGGGGTACGGGCACTTGCGATGTGGCCGGGGTCCTGCACGAATTAAATCGGCAAGGGTTTGAAGGCGTCTTTTCCGCCGAATACGAACACAACTGGGAAAACAACCTGCCGGAAGTCAAGGAAAGCATGGATTATTTCAAGCGGGTAGCGGCGCAGTTTTAGGGTGGAAAAAGGGCGATTGGTAGTAATCGGTATAGGAGGTACATTAAGCGCTTCACTTTTGGACAGCCCGATCAAATGACACCTACTCAACATTCCCGTTCCCGCTGCATTTCAGCAAATCCCTCAACTGCGGCGGAGGGATTTGGCTTCGATCGGCTTGCGGCAGCATTGGAAACGGTAGGCGGTGCTAGTAATTTGCCACAACGTGCATGTATTTACGTACCTAAAAATCCCAACGTAAACAATTCCCCCTTTTTTAAAGGGGGTTGGGGGATTTTTTCGAGGATTTCAACTATTCAATATACTGAAATATTGATAGTTACGTAGGTAAATCCCCCTTGCCCTTCGCCGCGGCGGAGGGATTGGTTCACAATCCAATTAATGTCTACGATATGACCCGTCCTGAAAAAAGTTTTACATAAATAATGTGTTAAATGGAAAAAAAGAGTAAACCTAATTTAGGACAATGGTGACCAGGTTTGCTCAGGAGATTCCAGTGGTTGATAAGCTTATGTTTAGTACTATTTTCTGCCATTTATGAATTGGAATAGAGTTAATCATAAAAAACATGAATTTCAAAGTGTTTATCATGAGAATTGGTGTTTTGTATGCAACTCTTTTAAATAAAAACATGACGTCAATCCTGTGGAAGTTTAGGGTTTAAATTAGAATAAATTCATTAATAATTCATCTTGCTATAAACTTGCTATAAATTAATGGTAGTAAATGGAAAATATTATATTCTGTTCTTCGCACTGATTTGGGCTTGTAGTGAGCCAGTTTCTAACGATGCAAAGCATGTTAGTGTGATAAAGTTGGATCCCCTGCTTACGGGTAAGAAGGAAACCGTAAATTTGGGTGAGATTGCTGAAAGTATTGAATACATTTCTTTGGAAACCAACGAACAGAGTATCTTCGGTCATATTGTAAAACCTAGTGAACAAATCAAATTTTTGAATAAGGCACTTATCAAATAAAGGCTTTGTACGGATACGGTGGCTTCGCCACCATCCTTTGTATTAGATTTTCAAAAATCCCTTCTTTCATTT
>NZ_WIOK01000037.1 GCF_009467825.1 Cyclobacterium xiamenense
CAACCGAAGTCAACAATCCCGTTCGACTTGCATGTATTAGGCCTGCCGCTAGCGTTCATCCTGAGCCAGGATCAAACTCTCCATTGTAAAGTTTGTTTGTGTAACGAACTCTCGAAAGAATTTAGTTACACGATAGTATTCCAGTTCGAATTGAATCGAATTGTCAGAATCATTAATGCTGTCTTACACTACTTCAAAGAACGTTACAGGCAACTTACTCGCCCATTTGCCGAATCATTTTCGAATCCCTTTTTCGCCAATTTGGCGCAAACAGGATTGCAAATGTCGGATTAAAATCCCAAATATTCAAATGTAAAGGTGGAAAATTTCCCGGAAAACTTTACGCTACTTTTTACTTTTTGTGCCGGAAAACGTGCTTTTCCGGACTCCTTTCCGGCGCTCTTTCCGAATGGGAATGCAAACATAGACCTCTTTTACGATTTAGCCAAACTGGAACCCGTTTTTATTTGCCCCAGCACCCAAAAAACCTGAAAACCAGCACGATTATTTTACTTTAATTCCCTTGCACCTTTGGCCGTTTGTATACGGGAACCGTACTGCAGGCTTCTCCAAACATCAAGCTCTTCACGACCGGTAGCACCAATCGCACCAACTCACCGTAGGCATAGTCCGGTACGGGTAATTTGCTGCAACCCTTCACCACTACCGGCTTATCTCTCAATGCCTCCAGATCGAGCTGCCGTAGTGCCTTCGCCATTAAATGAATTTCCAGGTCTTTCAAATCACCAATCACTACCTCCCGGGCAGCCTCCCGAAGCCGAACTGCCACCAGCATCAATGCCCAGGTCGGTATAATGGCATCAACGGAACAATGTATCCCGACCATTTTGTCTGCATAAACCGACAAATCCAATTCCTTCACCTGCTGACGAAACTCTTTTTCCTTCACCACAAGGCCCTGAAAAAGCAAAGGCTCCAGATCAAAAAGTATCCGGTCCCCTTTTTCATAAAAGGATTCAAGATCAATGGTTACGATGGGGCTACTTGCCACCCTGTTTTTAATTTCACTCATGACAGCAATGGATTTTTCTTCGACTTAAGAACCATAAACTCCTTTAAGTAGTTCGGCTCAAAATAGGCAATGTCTGCCAACTCACCCCGCACAAATTTCTCGCCAGCAATCTCCCCTACCCACCGGGCACCATTTAAGTAGTCCCGAAAGACAGCCCGAGGGGATTCCAGGCATTTTCTGGCCTTTTCGTTGGCATTCCCCACAAAATAGACGGCCCCCTGTTCCAGGTACTCCCGAAAAGCGTTTTCGTCCAGTATTTCCGGACGCGTAGCCACCAGCGAATTTCCTTCGTGGTCCAGTACTTTGGCATACACTTCCATGCGCCTCGCGTCAATCATCGGAATCACAAAATCGCCCGGGTCCATTTCCGACATCACCTGTCTTGCCAACGCATCCAAACTATTCACCCCAATCAACGCGAGGTCGTGTGCATAGGCCAGCCCTTTCGCCGTGGAAACGCCAATCCGCAAGCCTGTATACGACCCGGGGCCCTCAGCCACTGCTATCGCATCCAGATCGCCCATCGCATAGCCGGAATGCTCCATCAAGCTCTTGATACAGGGCACCAATTTGCTCCCATGTACGGCTTCCTGATGCAATTCCAACAGTCCCACCAATCGGCCGCCTTCGTGAATCGCCACCGAACAAATAGCGATGGATGTTTCTATGGAAAGTATTTTACTCATCCTTTTCTTTGCATCGGGAACTGTCACCCGTTATCCCCAACTAACTGAATCCACCAACGTCTCAAAACAGATTAGCCACGGTTATCGCCAGGTAAAAAAAGGGTCAACTGCAATCCCCTATCCGGATTGCCTGAGGCCCGACCAATGATCTCTCCCCTTGCTATCTTCAAACAACTTAGCAGGGCTACTTCACGCATTATTCGCGCAATTTCGGCGATAGGATTTGCGCATAAAGCTCCGTATCCCCCAGTATTTCTACCGCTTTCGTTAATTCAGCATCTGTATCAAGGGATCCTTCAATGATCCCTTGCTGATAATAATACCTGGAGACTATTTCATCTTTGAGGGCATCTTTGATTTCCTCCTTGAATGTAATCAAGTCCTGCTCCTTGCTATGAGTTACCCGCTCCTTCAACGATGCCAGTTCGTCTCGAATTTCTTCAAAATATTTCTCCCGTTCGGCATACCTCTCCAAATCCTCGATGGTTTTTTCTACCCGGGTAACGTAATCGTACTCTTTGTCCTGAAGCCATTCCACAAATTCATGGTACAGCTCCTCGCTCACCTCAAATTCCCGCGCAGCGGGAATGGATTCACGACTTAGTGCAAATTCATTCGCAAACCTAAAAATCAGACTTCGGGTTACCAAACTGTAGGTAATCGGCGCGAAACTACGGGAATCTACTTCAACATCCGGTTCAATCCCCGCACCGTCAAAAACTGTTCGCCCATTTTTGGTTTTAAAGGCGATACGCAAGGAATCAGGCACTGACTTCCCATTCCCTTCTTCGTCCTTCAAGCTGTAATCGATAGCCTGAATACATCTCCCGGAGGGAATGTAATACTTTGCCGTGGTAAGTTTTACCTGCGAATTGTAGGAGAGTGGCACCGTGCTCTGCACCAATCCTTTGCCAAACGATTTCCTCCCGACCAGCACCGCCCGATCGTAATCCTGTAGTGCTCCCGCAACAATCTCGGCGGCAGAGGCACTTCGTTCATTGATCATCACCACCAATGGAATATCCTTGTCGATAGGGGATAATTCCGTAGCATAGGTTGCATTAACACTTTCCAGTTTGCCGATCGTTTTTACGACCTCTCGCCTTTTCGGAATAAAAATATTGACGATTTTTACCGCCTCTTTCAAAATCCCTCCCGGATTGTCACGTACATCAAGTATGAGTTTTGTGGCACCGTTTGCTTTAAGGGCTTGTACCGCCTGAATCACATCTGTAGACGCGTTGGTGGTAAAGTCGGAAAGCTTGATATAGCCCGTTTCCTCGTCAACCATCCCGTGATAGGGTACGTTGCTGATAACTATTTTCTTACGCGTAAGGTTAAACGTCAGCGTATCTTCTCCGCGTTTGACTTCAACTTCCACTTCGGTATTCGCTGGTCCCTTCAGTAAGGCCGAGATTTCTCCGGTGTTTTTGTCAACCACCTGCACGGTATCTACCCGAAGCAATTCATCGGCGACCCGAAGCCCGGCACGTTGCGCGGGAAAACCCTCGTAGGGCATCAAGATCATGTTGATCCCCAGTCTGTTGCCGATTACTGCGCCAACTCCACCGTATTCACCGGTAGTCATCATCCGAAAATCGTCCGAATCTTCTTCCGGAATGTATTCCGTATACGGGTCCAATTCAGCAAGCATCGCATTAATCCCCACCGTTACCAATTCGTCGGGATCGATCTCGTCGACATAATAGGAATCCAGTTCTCTAATAAGCGAAGCAAAAATATCCAGGTTCTTGGCAATACTAAAAAGCTTGTCATTTTTGGGATAAAAAGAAAACAAGGTGACGACCACTCCCGCCAGAAGGAAGGTGGCTAACAGGATTTTACTTCGTTTCACGTTATTCATTCGTAGGATTTTTTGCTTCCGGAATTTTATGCAGGATTTTTTTCAACTTTGGTTCTATCTCGCGATACCCCATCAAGTCCTGAGATACGTAAATCAACGCTATAAGTTTCTTTGGCACCCCTCTCTCCTCCAACACGTATTTATTCAGACGGTACGCCTCCTTCACCCTCCGCTTAATGTAGTTTCGGTCCACCGCCCGTCGAAGTTTCTTTTTCGAAACGGATACCAATAGCCGATGCGTGGCGTCATTGGGTTGATTCAAATAAATGACCTTAAACGGGTATAAAAAAAAAGAGGAACCTTTAGCAAAAAGTTCCTTTATTAACTTTTTGGAATGTAACCTTTCCCTTTTTGAAAATGTACAATCCGTCATGTAAAACAAACCGATCTATCCACTAAAGATAGCAAAAAAAGCATTATTTCTTCAGCGTCTTCTCGGAAGAAACCGATAATTTATGCCTGCCTTTTGCTCTTCTTGCCTTAAGTACTCTCCTGCCATTGGCAGTGGACATTCTTTCTCTGAAACCGTGCTTGTTTCTTCTTTTCCTGCGGGAAGGTTGAAATGTTCTTTTCATTATTGCTATCTTTAACTACGCGTTCGCTTATTTTAAAAGGACTGCAAAGATAGATAGGTTTTTTTTATTTACAAACGGGTGGCTTACTTTTGTTTAAGACCTAATCCATACAATGCATGAAATATACGCTTTCCGTCCCCATTCCAACCTCTCAGGTTGTGGAAATCTGTCTGGAAATCTACTGTGATACCAGGGAACTCCTGTCCCTGCAACTACCTTCCTGGCGACCCGGACGCTACGAAATAGCAAATTATGCACAATACCTGAAAAATCTTGTTGTTATCGGTCCCGACGGTGCGATTGCTACTGAAAAGCTGACCAAAGATCGGTGGGCATTTACCTCCACCTCTTCGGGTACCTACTGCGTTCGGTATGCATTTCACGCGGCCCAGCTGGATGCAGGAGGCAGTTGGGTGTCTCCGGATACCTTTTACATCAATTTTATAAACCTGGCATTTTCGGTTTCCGGTAGAGAAGATGAACCGATTGACTTGCAGGTCATCCTGCCGGAAACCTACCGTATTGGCTGTGCCCTTCAGCAGGTGGGCGGGCAATTGTTTCAGGCGGGCAACTACCAGGAGTTGGTGGACAGCCCATTGCTTGCTTCAGCGCAACTGGAACACCGCAGCTATCGGCTTGGTGGCAGCACCTTTCACCTCTGGGTGGAAGGAAAGGTTTGCTTCGATTGGGATGAAGTCCTGGATCATTTCGAGAGATTTACCCATAAGCAAGTGGAAGATTTTGGCGAGTTCCCGGCTAGCGACTACCACTTTCTACTCCTGCTGCTCCCCTTCCCCCATTACCATGGCGTCGAACACCGGTTTTCTACGGTCATTACCCTGGGGCCGGACAGCCTCCTCGGCAGCAGCACTGGGATGGATCGACTGATGGGCATCTGCTCCCACGAATTGTACCATTTTTGGAATGTCTGCCGTATTCGGCCCCGGGCGATAGCTCCCTATGATTTTTCCAGGGAAGCTTACCTGACGGAAGGATTGGTCGCCGAGGGAGTGACCACGTATATGGGTGATTTTTACCTGCTAAAATCCGGGTATTATTCCCCGCAGACGTACCTCTCCAAACTGGAAACGCTTTTCGATCGGGGATTTGAGACCCTGGGTTGGGAAAATCAATCCATTGCTGCCTCCAGCTTCGACCTTTGGCTAGACGGGTACAAGGCCGGGGTCCCGGATAAAAAAGTAAGCATCTATACCCACGGGGCACTACTCAGCCTGGCGCTGGACCTGATGCTGCTGATAAAGGGAACAGGCTTGCATCAGGCCATGAAAATCATGTGGACGAAATACGGCAAGCCCGAAGTTGGCTATGGCCTGGAAGATTACCTGGATGTGCTGTGCGAGCTGTCGGAAAACCCCGGACAGATGGAAGAATTTTTTAAAGAGTACGTGTGGGGCACCGGAAACCTGTTTCCCCTTTTGGAATCCCTATTGCCAACCATCGGAATAACCGTTCGGCCTGTAAAAAAAGAAAACCGCCTGGAGAGTGAATTCGGATTAAAAACGGCATCCGATGGCAAAATCATCCGAATCCATCCAAAGTCACCCGCTTTTCATCAGCTTATGCTTCAGGACCTGATTCTGTCGTACAAATTCACTGATAGCGGCCTACGCCTTTCCCTGCGGCGGTGGGGAGAAAAGAAAGAGGTCGTACTACCGCAATCGGGCCAGGCGTATTTCGTAAGCTACCGCATTCAAATCACCGAATCCTCTGAGCTATTCGAAACGTTTGTACGCCGCTAACGCCATCCGCAATAAACTAGGGAATTTCCCCATGCATAAAAAAAGGCTGTCGCGGATTGAGCGACAGCCTTTTTTATATAAACTCAGCACGGATGCTGGCAACTACTCAAACAAGGAATCATCCAGTTTTTGATTAATCTGTATATCGATCAATCGAGTCTCCAGCGGTACCGGTAACACCGCATTGGAAATGGCGACTTTCATGGGAAATAAAATACCTTCCACTTCCTGGTAATCACTGAAGGCTACATCCCCGGCGACCTCTGTCATCATTTTCAGCTTCAAGCCAGTCTTTACGCTAAAGAATTCCTCACTCTCCAGGCCCTCACCATTGGTAACGTGAAGGGTATAGGCCTCCTCTCCATCGATACGCGTATTTTCGCCCATTTTCATGGAAAATCCCATCTCCTCGTAATGCAACTCGGGAAATGCATAAATATTGGTCTTCAAGGTTTCGAGTTCCTCCGGACGTAGGGACTGAACCTGCCCCATGGCACTCATATAGCCCTCATTGTTCTTCACGACGGTTTTTTGAACGACATTTCCGTTCATCACTACCTGCTGCATTAGCCGCAAATTTACCACATCCCGAACCGTGCTCATTTCCACGGTCATGCCCTGTACTTCTGCCTCCATAACCAAAACCAAGGTCTTTATCTGTCTGATTCTTTCCGCACCGCCAATGGCCTCCACATAGGCGTCCAATACTTCCTTTGGCGTCTTTGCAGGAGGTGTGTGATCTTGGTAGGGTCTTGCTACCGAAAACAGAGAACCGAATAAACCGGCCGTGAGAAACAGAAAAATAGCTTTTTTCATGCAAACAGTCCGTGTACGTTAAAATCAATTGAAATCCTGATCGGACAAAGATACATTTATTTCGAGATTTTCCACCTTGGAATTCAACGGAACAGGGATCATCGGACTTTTCAACGTCATGCTCACCGGGATCCTTACGCCCTCAAATTCCTTGTAATCCGAATAGATAGTTTCTCCGGAAATCTGGTTTTCGCTTTTCAACTTAAGCCCACTGTCCATGCTGTAATAATTGATCACCTTACCACCAGTCGGATTACTTACCACCAGTTTGTAGGCGGCTTCCCCCTCAATATCCGTCGCTCCATCAAGTTCCAGGGTGTACCCCATCGTTTCGTAGTACAACTCAGGTATCAGCCACAGGGATGCCATTTTCACGTCCTCGTATTGCTCGTCAGTGAGGGTTTGCGATTGGCCCATGGCACTTACCGTGGCCGCCCCATCTTTTAGAATGGTCTTGGACGCTTCGTTGCCCATCATCAACACCTTTTGAACCATGCGCTGCTTTTCCATGTCGTGTAGGGCTGTCAGCGTCAACTTGGTTCCCTGCACCTCCGCAGACATTTCAATTTTCGCAGACTGAATTGCTGAAGCGGCCGCTTCCCCTCCTATCGCTTCCAGGTACTGATCCAGCACATCAGCCGCCGTAGTAGCGGCATCCGAAAGGTTGATTTCCTGCACCTTGTCTCCTTTATTGGAATACATTTCCACCGCTCCAAAACGGGCTAGACCTTCCTTAATCTCCGAACCATCTCCTACCACGGTGATGTAGAGATTTTCTGGCTTCATGTACTTGCGGGCCGCAGCGTTGATTTCCTCCACGGTGAGTGCTTCCAGTCGCTTCAGGTAGTTGCTGTAAAAATCGTCGGAAAGCCCGTAGCGGGCGGTATTGATTGCAAAGGTGGCGATCGTATTGGGGTTTTCCAGTGACCGGCCAAATCTCCCGCTCAAATTAGCTTTTGCTGTTTTCAATTCCTCCTCCGTGATTCCGTTTTCTGCAATGTTTCGAATCTCATATAGAATTTCGTACACGGACGAATCGGTCACGGCATTCCGCACAGAAGTATTTGCAGAAAACCGGGCGATCAGCTTATCCGATCCAAAACTGGACCGGGCGCCATAAGTGTATCCTTTGGTCTCCCGCAGATTTCCGTTTAGACGGGAATTAAATCCCTCTCCCAAAATAAAATTCAACACACGGGTAGCCTGGTAGTCCGGATTGGTCAAATCCATCTCTACCGGGTAAGCAACCTGAATGACCGACTGTACTGCAGAGGAGCGGTCATGCAGGGCTACTTTATTTTCCTCTGGAAGCCTGGGCTTCGCATAGTCAAATTCGGGCACCGACCCTTTTTCCCAGGAGGAAAAATAGGTTTCTGCGATTTTCTTCGCCTCCTTTTCCTCAATATCTCCCACCATGGCCAGGTAAGAAATATTCGGCTTAAAAAAGGTTCGGTAGTACTGACGAACGTCTTCCAAGCTCACATTCGCCACTGTTTCCTCCGTCATGGGCTCTCCATAGGGATGGTCCTTTCCATAAACTACCGCATTTGAGACCACACTGGCCAGGTAATCGGGGCTGTCTTTGGAGGAGGCCAACGAGGTGAGTGTCTGCTTTCTTAGTTTTTCGAGTTCCTCTTCAGGGAATACGGGGTTGTACAACACATCCGTCATCAACTCGAGAATTTTATCCTGATGCTTTTTTAGCGATGAGGCAGAGACCGAGGTGGAGCTTGCACTCAACGAGGCGCCGATAAAATCCACCGCTTCGTCCAGCTCATCCTTGGTTCGGGATTGCGTACCAGCCATCATCATGTCTCCGACAAAGCTGGTTAATCCCGCTTTATCCCCCTCAAAGAGCGGATCCCGATCCACTATCAGGTAAAAAGCAATCCGGGGCAATTTATCATTGGGTACCACAAAGACCTGCAGCCCATTGTCCAGCGTAAAGGTAGCCGGCTCCTCAAAGGCGATCGAAGGCGCAGGTCCGGGCTCAGGCAAAACCGACCGGTCAACTTGTGCAATAGCAACCCCGAAAAGTAAGAATGCAAAAAGAAATAGCGATGCGTTTTTCATGGTTTTGAGCGTTTAAGGATTATTTTTGGAAGGCTTCGGGCTGTTGGGACTTGGGCAGGTAGTACAAGACCACTCGTCCATCCAAGGTGAGGTACTCCCTGGCCACGCGTTGTATGTCTGCCCGACTGACCTCACGGTATTTTTCCAGTTCCCGATTGATGTAGTCGGTGTCCCCGTAAAACAATCGGGCCTCCGCCAGGTTTTGTGCGATGCCCTCAACGGTCGCATTTTTACTCACCAGATCATTTTCCAGGATGTTTTGAATCTTTTGAAAATCGTCTTCCGAAATGCCTTCTTCCTGAACCTGTCGAATCAGCCGATCGACCTCATTCTCCAGATCTTCAGGCTCCACCCCCATATTGGTAATCCCGTACATGATAAAGATGCCTCCATCTTCCAAATCCAGCGGAATGGCCGCAATAACCAAGGCCTTTTGCTGCTTGTCTACCAGCTCTTTGGTCATCAGGGAGGAATTTCCTCCGGTCAGGTAAGTGGATAGTATCTCCATGGCATAGGCATCCGGATGATTTTTAGGAGGGAGGTTATAGGCCTGAATGATGGCGGGGATCTGAATATTGTCGTAGATTACATCCCGAATTTCCTCCTCTTTGCGGGGTTCTTTGACATCCGGACGGTAAATATCTCCTTTGCCCATGGGGATTTCCGAAAAGTACTTTCGGACCCACTCCTCGGTCTGATCGTAATCGATATCACCTGCAATGGTAAGGATGGCATTGTTTGGCACATAGAAGTCTTTGTAAAATTGCATGAACTCTTCCAGACTCGCGGCATTCAGGTGATCCAGAGACCCGATGGGTGCCCATTGGTAGGGGTGTTTGGAGTAAGCCCTTGCCAGGGTTTCCGGCAGGATGGTTCCATAGGGCTGGTTATCATACCGCTGTCGTTTTTCTTCCTTTACCACCTCCCGCTGGGTTTCCAATCCCACTTCATCGATCTTTGCGTGCAACATGCGCTCACTCTCCAGGTAGAGCGCCAGTTCCAGGTAGTTGGACGGCATTAACTCGTAATAATACGTGATATCGTTACTTGTGAATGCATTCAACGCACCGCCGTTGCTTTCCACCAATTCGGTGTATTCTCCTCGTTCGATATTCTCCGATCCTTCGAAGAGCAAATGTTCAAAGAAGTGTGCAAAGCCGGTACGCTCGGGGTCTTCGTTTTTGGAACCTACATGGTAGAGAACCGACGTCACCACAATTGGCGTTTGGTTATCCCGATGCATGATTACATGCAGGCCATTTTCCAGGGAAAATTCCCGAAAATCAATCTTAGTTTGGCCTAGTGCCAAGGTCTGGGTTAGAAAAACACAGACCAACCAAATAGAAAACTTTTTCATAGGATAAGCGAGTATAATGGTTTCTGGTTGTTAACGATATTCACTATGTGCAACCTTCCCCAAAGAAAAAGGTTAAGGGTACGATCACCTGGTAAAAACAAGGGCATACATGAAGGCCCGATCTCAAGCCTTAATTCTTTCTATCAACGCTTTTGAGGCAGCAAGGTTTTTATCGTGCTGGGCTTCCAAAACGGTGAAAAAATCGGCCGATACGAGTTCGGGATTCCGAAGCAAAACACCAAAGTCGTGGATGGCCTTTTTCTCTTCCTCCAGGCAGTATTTTGCGATTTCCTTTTCATTATCGTGGTCCAGGGAGGTCTTGAAGTTTTTCCAGGAACGCTGAAAAAGATTCAAAAAACTACCCGCCTCTATCGGTTTGCCCTCTAGACGGTATATTTCTTCCACAAGCGCATCCCGCAATACCATCTTTTCTCTGGCCCGTTCGATAAAGAAATCCTTCAACGAACCTTCCGTTAGGTTTCGGGCGGCATCCTTATATCCCTTGATGCTGTCGTGGGCATGTTTTAATAGTTGGTTTAAGTAATTTATTAATTTTTGTTGAATCGCCATAGCTAGGTAAAATAACTAATAAACAGTAAATATACCAAAATGCGTTGGTCCTACCTATGCTGAGACGGATAAGCTGGTATACAGGTTTGATTTTACCCCTACATTCGATATCTTCACCACGGGTAAATGACTTCTTCTTTTGGCTTCAAAAAACATGAAAAAAAGCAAACACTACGCATGCCTACCCCTGCTGGGACTGGCTGTTTCTTTCCTAATCGCCGGATGTGCAGCAAAGGATGCCGCAATACCGGAAAGCAAAAACTGGTACAAGGGAAACCTACATACGCACTCGTATTGGAGTGATGGAGACGAATTCCCGGAAGTAATCATGCGTTGGTACAAAGAAAACGGGTACCAATTTGTCGCGCTTTCCGACCACAATATTTTTCAGGAAGGTGAAAAATGGGTCAATATCCGTCAGGATAGCATGTACCGAAATGCCTTTCAAAACTACCTGAAAGACTACGGGGATTCCTGGGTTAATTATGAAGAGAACGGCGACACCCTGCGCGTGAAGTTAAAAACCTTCGCCGAATACGCGCCACTTTATGAGGAAGCGGAACGCTTTTTACTGCTGCCCGCGGAAGAAATCTCGGCCGGATACGAAGGCAAACCCCTGCACCTAAATGCAACCAACCTGGACCAATTGATACAGCCCCGGGAAGGTGGAAGTGTGGTGGAAGTATTGCAAAACAACATCAATGCCGTCCTGGAACAACGAAAGGAATCCGGAAAGCCCATGATCGTACATATCAACCATCCGAATTTTCGATGGGCGATTACGCTGGAAGACATGATTCGGCTCAAAGGAGAGCGATTCTTTGAAGTTTATAACGGCCATCCAGCAGTAAATAACCTGGGGGATTCCACCCGTATTGGCTACGAAGAAATGTGGGATTTTATCAACATCGCCTACCTGGAAAAAGGGCAGCCCTTGCTGTTTGGTCTGGCCACCGACGATAGCCATAGCTACCACGAACAATCCTCCAAACTGGCCAATTCCGGTCGAGGCTGGGTAGTGGTGAAAGCAGGAGAGCTGACCGCAGGTGCACTGATTGAAGCCCTGGAAATGGGAGATTTCTACGCGTCTACCGGTGTAGAACTGGAGGAGGTCCATTTTGCGGATAACCAATTGGAGGTTCGGGCAAAACCCAAAGCGGGAGTAAGCTATACCCTGGAATTTATTGGCTGCAACACTGGAGAAAAGAAAACGCGTGTGCTGAAAACCGTCCGGGGTAATGCAGCCACATTCGAACTCGAAGAGGACCTGTTGTTTGTCCGATGCAAGATCACCTCTTCGGAAGCACAGGTAAATCCAGTGGAGAATATGCCTTACCAGTTAGCATGGACACAACCCGTACGTCCCTCCGATTCAGAAAACGAAAAGCCATAATTCTTAATCAGACGTAGCCCCTCATCCGGAAAACAAAAACACCTCGTTTGTAGTAAGTAATCAGGTAATGGCCCTGCAGGAACTTTCCGGGAAGAAAATACCTGCGTTAAACCTACGGAATTATGTCACAACAACTCAAAAATTCGATTAGTCTGCTTCTCTTTTTCCTGAGTTTTTCCCCGCTTTTTGCTCAAAATCAGAAAAAAATTAGCCTGGAAGACGTCTTTAAGGAAGCCGCGTTCCGCCCAAAAACCGTAGACGGTATCAACTGGATGAAGGACGGACGCTTTTACAGCGCCATGAAAACCGTGGATGGGTTTCCGGTAGTGGTGCAGGTAAATCTGGAGACAGGGGAAGAATCCCGGCGATTAATTGACGGAAGAAAATTGGGCATTGATTTTGATTTCTATGCATTCAATCCGGACGAAAGCATGGCTCTTTTGGCGTCGGAGGTAGAGTCCATTTACCGTAGGTCAAGCAAGGCCGTGTACCACCTGCTTAACCTGCAAACGGGTCAAACACGGCAACTTGAAAACGGAGAGAAAATCATGTATGCAAGTCTGTCTCCGGATAATTCCAAAGTGGCCTATGTAAAAGGAAACAACTTGTTCTACGAAGAATTGAGTAGCGGCATTCGGGTGCAGGTAACCGATGACGGAGAAACCAATGCCATCCGAAACGGTGCTGCCGACTGGGTGTACGAAGAGGAGTTTTCCATGGCCCAAGCCTATGAATGGTCGCCGGATGGAAGCAAATTGGCCTTTATTCGGTTTGATGAACGGGAAGTTGCTGAATTTTCCATGCAGCTGTGGGGAGACCTGTATCCGGAAAACTACCTGTTTAAATACCCCAAAGCAGGCGAAAAAAACGCCGAAGTGAGCGTTTTGGTTCACGACTTGAAACAGGGACGCACCCAGCCTATCGATACAGGCGAGGAAACGGATCAGTACCTTCCCCGCATGTATTGGGCCAGCGACAGCCAAACGCTGGCCATTGTGCGGCTTAACCGGCTTCAAAACCAAAAAGATATTCTTTTCGCTGACAGCAAAACAGGAACGACAAAGACCATACTAACGGAAACCTCGGAAACCTATGTGGACCTGAATTACAACGACCATTTTATATTCCTTCCCGAGGAAAACGGGTTTCTGACCACTTCCGAAAGAGACGGTTTCAAACACATCTACCGGTACGATCTGGAGGGAAACCAAATCCAGCAAATCACACAGGGAAATTGGGAAGTAACCCAGCTGGTCGGGGTGGACCTGGAGCAGAAAAAAGTATATTACCTTTCCACCGAAATCTCTCCACTTGAACGGCATTTTTTTTCCATTGACATGGAGGGGCGGGATAAAAAATTACTTACCCCCGAGTCCGGTACCCATGCCATACGCATGAGTCCGGACCATCGGTTTTTTGTGGATGCGTACAGTTCGGTAGCTGAACCGCTAAAAACCCGACTAATGGATGCCAAAGGCCGGTTACTCAAAACGCTCGAAGAAAACACCGAACTGCAGGAGCAGATGCAAACCTATGCTTACCGTCCGAAGACATTTTTCTCCTTTTCCATCCCAGACGGCACCGAATTAAACGGCTACTTGATTCAGCCTGCGCACTTTGATCCAGCAAAAAGATATCCGCTTTTACTCTACGTCTACGGAGGACCCGGTTCCCAAAATGTGGTGAATTCCTGGGGAGGAACCCGCGATTGGTGGCACCAACACCTGGCTGCTGAAGGGTATGTGGTGGCCTGTGTGGATAACCGAGGCACTGGTGGTCGGGGCAAGGCGTTTAAACACAGCACCTACGGCCAATTAGGTAAGCTGGAAACCCAGGATCAGCTAGCGGCCGCTACGTACCTGGCCTCCATGCCCTATATTGACAGCGAACGAATCGGTATTTGGGGATGGTCCTATGGGGGCTACATGTCTTCGTTAGCGCTCATGATCGGTCACGACGTCTTTAAAACCGCAATAGCCGTCGCCCCGGTGAGCAGCTGGAGGTATTACGATACCATTTATACCGAACGGTACCTACAGACGCCGCAACTCAATCCGGCAGGATACGACAATTACAGTCCAATCACGCATGTAAATAAACTTACAGGTAATTTTCTGCTCATTCATGGAACCGGCGATGACAACGTTCATTTTCAAAACTCCGTGGAGTTGCTTGATGCACTCATTTCCGCTGATAAGCAGGTGGACACCTTCTATTACCCTAATCGCAACCACGGCATTTATGGAGGGAATACCACCTGGCATCTGTACCGAATGATGACAAATTATGTCAAAAATAAGCTGTAAAGAATGGAATGTACCACAGCCTGTTTTTTGGTTTTCAGTGAAATAATGCTATATTCCCTACCAAAACCTGTCGTATGAAAGAAACTATCCACACCTCCCTGCAAACCCTGAGCCTAATCGCTGTTATCGGCCTCCTTGCCTGGTATTTCATTGGGAGCAGCGTTCCTACGCATACCCTTTTTACCTGGATGATTCTTTTACTGATTGTAACGGAAATCGCCAGCCTGATTTTGATAGGTGGCAGCTTTCCGGAAAGTTACACCTCCCTTAAAGTTGGCATCATAGCGGCCTTGTTTATTTTGCTAGGAATCAAAAACATGCTTCCTTCCTTTTTCATCCCGCTTACCATTACGCTTATGGCCTTGAATTTCCTTTACAATTTTTATACGAGTAGCAAAAGAAAAAAAGGCGGCTACAAACGCAGGCGAAAACCCCTGCGAAATTGAATTGGCAAAAAGGGCCTTTCATTCCATTGACCGTACCTGCCCCCACATTGCTTTTCACTATCCGGTGTTCGCTTCCATTCGATACCTGTTCGATAGTGGACGTAATTTCCGATCCAAAACCGTGATAATCCGTTTACATTAATCATTTTTTAAAAAATTCCGGTTGCTTTTTTTTACAAAACTTAGCCTGCTGGAAGGGACTTTTTTCTCAAAACCCGTCTCATTTTCAGACAACTCCTGCATCAAACGTCCGCTTTCGACACACTTTCCGCGGCAAGTGGTTGGCAAAAAGGTTTCACTCCAGTGTGGAAATTATCGTCGCAGGCGGGGGGCTCTTTTATTCGCATTTCGTGGTATGGCATTGGTAGCAAGAGAGGAAAACAGACTATCCATTAAATGCACAAAATCATGAAAACATTCGCAACTCTCGTACTCACCCTCGGCCTGGTCGTTGGAAGTATGGCCTCGGAAAAAAGCCTGATGGAAATCGCCTCAATAGAACAAGAAGGGCAGCGATTTACGCTTCGATTGGCAGCTGCCATAGGTCCCCTGACCGTTTCGATCTACGATCCCAATGGAAAATTGATCGCAAAAGACCGCTATCAGGTTGATTGCCCACTAACGATTCCCTACAACTTGACGGAGGTCCCCGAAGGAACGTATGACGTGGAGATCAAAACCGGCGAGGAATCCGTGCGCTACGGGGTGGCTAGCAAAAAACCCGCACCACGGCGCCCGATGGCCTACGCCAAGGTTTTGGATGAAAAGACCTTTTCCCTAAAAATGTTGGGCGTAAAAAAACCCGGAACCCGGATCACCATCTACGACCAAAACCACAAACGAATTGCCTCGGACACCATTGAAGAAACCGGCGGATTTTCGAAAAAGTACCACCTGAAATTTATGAAAGTGGAGGACATTTACCTCCGCGTACAGGATGCAAACGGTCGTGCTTCCTACCTCTACCTGGACTAAAATCATTACAAGCTGAAACTGGATTGACCTGGCCGGACTGCCAATGCGCTCCGGCCTTTTTCTTTCCACGCTCCTGGAATTATTCCGCTAAAATCGACTGAATAAAATAGACCGATTGGGGAATTTGGGCCACCGATCGGGAAGACTCGTCTTCGATGAGCAGGTAATCGGTACCAGCCATTTTGGCGTGCCGGATGATGCCCTCCACGTCGATGTCTCCTTCACCCAACACCACATTGGACTGCTTGTCTCCCGTTCCGTCGCTGCTGCCCGGAGTGCCTGGCTTGCGGTCCTTTAGGTGTAGCAGGGGAAACTTATCCGGATACGCCTTCAATAGTGCCAGGGGGTCCGCTCCAGCCATTTTCACCCAGAAAACATCCATTTCAAAAGCGAAGTGCTCGGCATTTTCCAGTATGTAATCAAAAAGGGTTCCTCCTTCGTAAGGCGTAAACTCGTACCCATGCGGATGGTAGCAAAACGTGAGGCCTGCCTCCTTTGCCATCCTCCCCGCCCGATTAAAAACCTCCAGGGCCTCTTTTGCCTCTACCTCGCCAAAACTACCGGACGCATGCGGAATCCAAAAGGTTACGATGTAGTTAGCGCCAAAAAACCTGGCCCGCTCAATGACCGCCTGCGGATTATCCCGCATTTCCTCAAAAGTACCTCCCACGCTTACCAACTGAAGCCCGTATTTTTCCAAAAGTGCCTTGTATTTTTTTTCACTCAATCCATAGGTTCCCCCACCTTCAATATAGCGAATGCCCCATTGGTTGATGAGTTGGTGGTACCTTTCTACATCCGTCTTCATCTGCTCCCGAAGACTGTAAAGTTGAAGGCCGATTTTCTGCGCTTGAAGGTCGCTCGTTGACTCCACGAGCAACAAGGTAGCAAAAACGAGTAAAAGGAGGGGCTTATTCATGGTTCTGGGTTTACTGGTGATTTAAATCCGCCTACGCCTCGTGAATATAAAAAATCCCGGAAACAAAACGCAACAAGTCAACAACGAATGCTACGGCAGTTATCTTCGCTTAGTCCTCTTTGAACCGATCCAGGACGTACAAAAAAATATTAAAGGACAGCGTAGACACCTCTTCCGAAGAAGCCTCTCCGGTAAGGTTTTCCCGTTCGCCCATTTCTTTGTACTTTGGCTTTTTCGTGGTGTTTTCTTCCCTGGTATATCCCGAAAATGAGCGGTCTCCCGAAGGTTTGGTTGATTTATCCACCTGGTTTTCGGAAGTTTGCGGATGATAGGGAAGTTCTTTTCTCTCTTTATCCGAGAGAATACGCTCCTCCGCTGTCTGTCCACTGGCAGTAGATACGGCAAGAGCGCAGAATATTAGTCCTGCAAATAAAAATTTTAAACTAATTTTCAGAAGTATATTTCGTAAATTCACCGGTAGCCATGTTTTGGATAAAGAATCAATCCCTAGAAACGAGAACTTACTTCAAAAATACTGAAAAATTCGTTGGATTGCAAAGGATTATCGTGAATCCTTTTAACCTGCCGGACGGTCGTTTGGCCGTACAGCCGGTAAAAAGCGCCGGGTATTGCTACCCCTTGTGTACCAAAAAATGAATCCATTTTTCCATGATTGAGCCCATCGATTTCAATGCTTTTTCGGTAAATCATTCCGGAGACTACCTGCCTGGATCTGCTCCGGCCCAAATCCAGCGGGTGTCAATCGATTCGAGAAACGTGCAAAACGGCACCTCTACCCTTTTCGTTGCGCTAGAGGGAACGCGCCGCAGTGGCTGGCATTTTGCAGCCGACGCCTACCGCCAACAGGTGAGAAACTTCATACTCCCGGCGGCTGCTCAATCCCCGGAACTCCAAACCAGCCTTTCCGGGTCCAACCTGCTATTTTGCCAGGATCCCCTGCGGGCATTGCAGGACCTGGCCCAGATGAACCGACACGCGTTTAAAGGTATGGTGGTGGGCATTACAGGTAGTAATGGCAAAACCATCGTCAAGGAATGGCTGGCCCAGGTGCTTTCCGAAAATTACCGGGTTTGGAAAAGCCCCAAAAGTTACAACAGCCAACTTGGTGTTCCGCTATCTGTGTTGGGAATGGAAAGCAGCCATCAGGTGGCCCTGCTCGAAGCAGGAATCTCCCAACCCGGGGAAATGAAACGTCTGGAAGCGATCATCCAACCCAGGCTGGGAATTTTTACCACCATCGGAACGGCCCATGACGAAAACTTTGAAAATCTGGAACAAAAAATCGCCGAAAAATGTGTGCTTTTCGCCGGTTGCCGGTTTGTCATCTACCGAAAAGATGTAGAAAAAATCAGTGGATACCTGGAACAACACTTTCCACCGGAGGTACGGATCAGTTGGTCCGAAAAACCCGGCGCTGACTACATGCTTACGGTCAAACCGGATGGAAAAAAGGGGAGCCGAATACTATTGCTTGGAAACGACCTAAGCACGTACACCTTTACCACCACTTTCCGGGATCCGGCTTCGTTGGAAAATATCCGCCACGTGATCGTTTCCGGGTTGGTATTGGGCATGTCGGCCCAATCCGTGCAAAGAGGGTTGGACCTGCTCCATACCGTTGACATGCGCCTTACCGCGAAGCAAGGAATAAACCGTTGCCGCATCCTGGACGATAGCTATAACAACGATCTCGCCGGTTTGGAAATCGCCCTGGAGTTTATGAACCAGCAGGGAAAACCGGCAGGAAAAAAAGTTCTTATCCTTTCGGAAATGCTTCAGGAAGGAAAGCAATCCGTAGTCCATGAGCGCATTGCCCGGATGATAACGCACTACGGCATTGATCGTTTTGTGGGCGTAGGGAAGAACTTCGATTCCCATAAAGGGATATTCCCGGAGCAACGTGCGTTTTATCCAGATACCGATACCTTGTTAGAACGCCTGTCTGAACTCAATCTGCGGGAGGACCTGATTTTGGTTAAGGGAGCCAGGGCCTTTCACTTTGAACGCGTGGTACGGGCGCTGGAAGCCCGGGTACATGACACGGTACTGGAAATAAACCTGAACTGCCTTCGGCACAATTTTGACCACTACCGGGCACAGCTAAAACCGGGCACAAAGGTAATGGTCATGGTGAAGGCGTTTGCCTACGGAAGTGGGTCGGCGGAGATCGCCCACCACTTGCAACAGATAGGCGCCGACTACCTCTCGGTGGCCTACCCGGACGAAGGTGTATATCTCCGCGAAAGGGGTGTGGAGTTGCCGATCATGGTGATGAATTCGGCCGTTCGCCACCTGGACCTGCTGCTTCGCTATCGGCTGGAACCGGTCGTCTACGACTTACAAACATTGAGGGAATTGGCCGATACCGCTACAGAAAACCTCTCCATCCACCTGGAGTTGGATACCGGCATGAGACGCCTGGGCATGGAGGAAATGGACCTGGAAGCTACCGTTACACTTCTACAGCAGCACCCGCACATACAGATGGCCGGCTTGTTTTCCCACCTGGCGGCAGCCGATGAAGCCGCTCACGAAGCCTTCAGCCGGCAGCAATTGGCCTTATTCGACCGGTGGAGTCGGTTCCTCATGCAACGATTGGGATGCCGACCGCTTCGCCATGTGCTTAATTCCGCCGGCATCATTCGCTTTCCCGAATACGCCCTGGACATGGTACGGCTGGGAATCGGCCTGTTTGGTGTAGAAATCAACGGAATGGAACAAGAAAAACTACAGCCGGCAGTATCGCTGAAAACGGTGGTCTCCCAGGTTAGGAAACTTAAAAAAGGCGAAACCATCGGCTATGGCCGCAGGGGGCGCATGCATGCCGACGGGGAAATTGCCACCCTTGCCATCGGCTACGCCGACGGGTACGATCGCCGGTTTGGCAACGGCCAGGCCTACGTCCTAATCAAAGGAAATAAGGCCCGCACCATCGGCACCATTTGCATGGATATGTGCATGGTCGATGTGACAGGAATGGATGTACGCGAGGGAGATGCAGTGATGCTCTTCGGAGAGGACCCTAGCTTGCAACAACTCGCGGAATGCATCGGAACCATCCCCTACGAACTGCTGACAGGGATCGGTAGGCGTGTGAAACGGCTGTACGTATTGGATTGAACGGCCGGCCGATTCGCTCATTTAGTCGTGAGGAATTGGATATATTTTTGTTTATTTGTCAGGTACTTTGAAAGACGTCCCGGATTGGTCACGCTAACAATCCAAGGGCCTACTTCGAACTTGAGCCAGTCTAACCAAATCGTTGAAAAAAACCCCGATGGAAGTACCCTTTACGGCTAAAAAACCAGCCTTTCTATGGATTTTGCCCCTTATCCTTACGAGCTTCTTTTCTTGCGAGGATAGCCTGCTGGAAGAGGTTTTGGTGTACGACAATGATTTTGCCGAGTCCGATTTGGTGTATTTTGAAAAAGGCCGGCTCTATGATTTCAACGGTGATACGGTGCTGGGGTATTTTCACAACGAAGAGATATTGCTAAGACTACCGGATCTTCCTTCTCACAATGCGCTGAAGGTCACAATCGAATTATTGCTGCACGATAGCTGGGATGGAAATCCGGACAACATCGGTGGCCCGGATTTCTGGTACATGAATTTGGATGGTACACAAGTGCTGCGTACCACCTTTTCAAACAGCCCTTGCGAATCCACCTACTGCCTGTACCAATCTTATCCGGATGCGTATCCCCGGTTTTATGAGCCAAAAACCGGGGCCGTGACTACCGATCTTCCCGGTCGCTGTCAATACAGTACCACGCCAGGCTGGACCAGCAGGTACCAAATTACCAGAATAATTCACCACACCGAGAGCGAATTGGAACTCGTCTGTGGGGATGAGCTGAAACAAGAAAACGCACCCGACCCTGTCTGTGACGAAAGCTGGTCCATTGCACGAATTCAGGTGAGTACCATGACTGTAAATTAAAACGCATATGAGCAACCGTCTTTCCACCCTTTTTGCGACCGCTGGTTTTATTCTGCTAAATTTATGGGCAAGCGTTCCTGTTGCATGGGGTCAAAGTGTCAGCTTGAATCTGCCAATTTATGGGGAGTACATGCGTAGGCAGCAGTTGTTGGGTAACCTTTCCGAAAGCAGTAGTTTTATGATCCGCCCCCTGTATCCGCAGGAAGCTTTTGGCACCTCCAATGGAATGGACCTGGACGAAACGTTTACGGATGAGGACCTATCGGAGTTTAATTTTCGTACCAAAGACAACAAAGGGCGCTTTCAAGTATTACCGGTAATGGTTCGGACGCAATTCAATGAAGGGTACGGATTTGGTATCAACGACGGTCCCATGATCCCCAACAGGGGCATGCAATACCTGTTCAACGCCGGCTTCTATTTCGAATACGGCCCTTTGAGTATTCAACTCCAGCCGGAAGTCATGCATGCAGGCAATCAGTATTTCCAGGGGTTTCCCCTGGACCACTGGGGTAGCACCTGGCTGCAGTATTACGAGTGGTTGAACACGGCCGATATTCCCGAGCGATTCGGTGGTTCCCCCTATACCTACCTTTCTTTGGGGCAAAGCAGCATCCGCCTAAATCTCGGGGAGGTCTCTCTGGGAGTTTCCAACGAAAACCTTTGGTGGGGTCCGGGAAGGAATGCTTCGCTGCTGATGAGTAACCACGCGCCGGGTTTTCTCCACCTAACATTGAACACCCGAAAACCGGTTCAAACGCCTTTCGGCAGCTTCGAAGGACAGCTCATAGCCGGCAGGCTCGAGGATTCGGGCTTTGCCCCCCCTCACGATAACTATGTATACGCGAACACGCCGCTGTATGTGCCCAAACGACCGCAGGAGGACTGGCGCTACCTATCCGGTCTGGTGCTTAGTTACCAACCCAAATGGCTACCGGGATTGTTTCTTGGCTTTAGTTCCGTATCGCAAATGTACCATACCGACATGCAGCAACTGGCCGATTACCTACCGGTTTTCAATGGAGAAAAAGGACCCGAAAGTATTTCCAGACCCGATGTGGACAAAAGAAACCAGCTGAGTGCAGGATACTTTCGATGGATAGACACCAATGGTCACTTTGAATTTTACGGGGAATACGGTTCCAATGGGAATAGCAGAACCTTGTACGACTTTCTTATCAATCCGGATAAAAACCGGGCTTTTACGCTGGGGTTTTCGAACCTGATCCCATTAAAAAGAACCGATGAGTTTTTCCAGATCGGCATGGAAATGACGCAAACGGGGCAAACGATCCGGGATGTGATTCTGGCACGCAACAGTTGGTACA
Organism: Cyclobacterium xiamenense; assembly: GCF_009467825.1. GTDB lineage: Bacteria > Bacteroidota > Bacteroidia > Cytophagales > Cyclobacteriaceae > Cyclobacterium > Cyclobacterium xiamenense. Next base: position 22,066 of record NZ_WIOK01000037.1, read on the forward strand.
CGCATCCCCACGTCCGACACGGGTACACCCACAAAGGCCAGGTACTTGGCTTCGGCTACGGCCCGGGTAGCAACGTACTTTCGCTGGACGCCGCCTGGGTGAAGGGATTCAACCGCCTGGGCTTCGCCCTGGAATACATCAACCACAACAATGATTTTTACTACAAGCGCTTTGAGGAAATCAAAGATTGGCGCAGGAAGTACGTGGACATCGTTCCCTCATTACTTGCCGAATGGCGTTTTCAAAACCTGTTGGTTGCGGGTAAATTTCAATACGTAAACACCCTCAATTACAAATGGTACCTGGAAAATCACCCGGAAATCTATTTCGTGCCCGGATTGGACCAGCAGACCTTTGTGGCTCAGGTGGGAATTTCCTACCTTATTCGCTAGCCATTTCCTGGTCCATACCAAGGAGGGTATCCAAAATCAATTCACAGGCAGCTACGTAAAAATCGGGCTGTATATTTTCAAAGGTATCGGTGGGTTGGTGGTAATCCTTGTGATCATCCACGCCGAAATAAATAAACGGGATATTTCGCTCGTGAAACGGTCCGTGGTCCGATGCTTTACTCCAATCCTTTTGGCCGGCCCCTCCATCGTTTCCGAGCACCAGTCGGATGGAAGACCTTCCGGCGGCAGCCTCAAGAAAGGGGCGAAATTGCGGATAAAAACGGGTACCTACCGCATACAGGGTTCGGTCATCGCTTCTGCTGATCATGTCCATGTTGACCACCGCTTTGACCTCTTCCAGTGGAAAAGGGAAGTCCCTGAGCAATGCCCTTGCCCCCACTAATCCTTTTTCCTCCGCATCCGTGGCCACAAAGAGAAAGGAATTCCGGGGCAGATTTTCGGAAAAATAAGCCGCCATCTCCAGCAAGGCCGCCGTTCCCGAGGCGTTGTCATCCGCTCCGTTATAAATTGCCTCTCCCTTTTTTCCGAGATGGTCGTAGTGAGCCAGTAACAAAATAATCTCGGCCGAAGCAGATCCGGGAATAAAACCAAGGATATTTACCCCTAAGCCTTCCGCTCCTTTGGCTGCATCCAGCACAAACTCCTGACGATATCCCGGAAACTGGCTACCAAGGCCAAGGGATTCAAATCGCTCCCGGATGTATTCCCTTGCCATACGACCTCCTTCGGTCATCGGAGCCCGGCCCTCCATCGAATCCGAGGAGAGCGTGCGCATGTCGGCCAGCAGGCGACTTTGGTCAATATTCTGCCCAAAAACCAGGTAGGGAGCAGCCCAAAAAAGTAATAAAATAAGCGGGGTAATCGTTTTCATACAGGAAGTTTTTACGTTGGCTTGTGTATATTCGTGAAAATACTAAACTTTCACTTGTAGATTTGACTTTGTTGACGAAATATATCTTAACGGCAGGCCTGCTTTTTTTGACCTACCTGCAAAGCATCGGCCAAAATGAGGTGGTGGAGCAGTTTTTAAGTGGAAAGTCGGTGGTATTTATTTCTGCTTCTACGAATGCAACGCCTTCCCTTTCCTGGAAAGAACTGGCCGAAGAAATCCACTCCGCTCTCATCGCTGCCGGAGGGGATCCCATAGCCTATTACGAATTGGAAGAGGCCATCCTATCGGAAGCCATCAAAAGCACCTATGCCTCCTTTTTTTCCCAACGGTTGGTTAAAAACATCGTCTTGTTGATCCGGAAAAATGATGGGCGGTTTTTTAGTCACGTATTTCCCTTTACCGGCAATGCCAACATCATTGCTCCGGGAGAAAACTGGTCCGGCTCCTCCGAAGACCTGCAAGGAATTAAAAACCAAATCGAATCCCTGGGCAGCGGCAGAAGCAGTGAAAACTTTTTGGTAATCGAGGTGCCGGAATACCCGCCCGTTCCGGGAATGGAGAATAGCACGGCTCAAAGTGGCTACCTTCCCCGAAACCCGCTCAACCTCGACGCCTTCAAACTAGGGGTACTGCTTACCGGCGCCTCAGGAAACGAAGGTTTTCTCACCAGTTTCCGACACGATGTCTACGGTAAGCCGGAGGAGCAGGTGGCCGCCGAACAACGGGCAGAACGCGAAGGTATGGAGTCGGTTTTTGAGGCCAATTATCCCCACGAGGTGGTTTTCCTGACCGAAGCACGGTCCAATCAGGAACTGATTCGCGACGGAGTACAGTTTCTTCTGATGAAACAGGAAGGCCGGGAAGCAGACCTCATGCAAAGCATGGGCCTGAACCCCGAGGCAACTGAATCGCCTGACCGGGTTGTCGTCAAGTACTACATCCGGTTTTTGGTACGAAACGAGCAATACATCGGAACGCGCTGGGACGCCGATCCGGATTGGCGGGTAGCGTTAAAATCTTTTTTGGAACAGGTGTCGTACTAATCGCTTTTGGGGTTTCCATCCGCGCTCCAGGAGATACCGGCCGTGTACACGGTACAATGATTCAGCTTTCAAATAAGGCATTCGGTTGGTTCCAATGGATCTTCGCAACGTACACGCTTCCATCGCTGCCGTGTTTTTCCACGCCCTCCGGCTGCATCCACTCTGCCACCGTCACCCATGTTTCCGAGGGGCTGACCTCGGTCACGCCAAAATTACCCAAGCGGGCGCCCCTTTCCGGCACCAGGATACGTTCCGTATGCCGTACCACCACCAAGCGCTCGGGGTCTACCTCAGCTATAAACAAGGGAGCCCGGTGCCGGAATACGTGATCGTTCCCTGCACCCCTGCGGGTATAGACCAAGAACAATCCATCGCTGTGGCGCACCCAATGCTGCTGGGTATTGTAATTGCCCAGGTCGCTGCCGTCATCAAATTTCCAGGGCCGAATGGGCGCGAAGTGCATGCCGTCCTCGCTGGATGTGACGTAGCCCTGCAGATCGTTCCGAATGGTAAGCAGGTATTTTCCAGCAAAGTAGGTCAACGAAGGTTCGTGCAGTCCCCGGCTATCATCAGCTACCGATAGCGTATTGCCCATTTCCCGAAAGGTAAGGTCTCTTCCGTCAAACGCACAGCGGCAAACGGCCACCTGCGAATTTTCCCCAGGCGGACTAAAATAGATGGGAAGCAAAAGGCTTCCATCGGAAAGGTCCAGGCGCTGTACGCAGCCTGCACCGGCATTCTTAAACCGCTCTTCATCCGGCATTTTCATTTTCTTCCAGGTATTCCAACTACCTTTCTTGGTATCAAAAATGGCGTAGGCCGTGTGTCGGGGTCGGGGGTGCGTTACTTTCCATTCTGGCGTGTAGACAATGGTGTGCCCGGTACCCAACAATACGCCGGTTTTATGGTGCCATTTTGGCCAGAAATCACTGGCCGCCACCGGCCGCTCCACACCGTCAATGGTTTCCATGCGAGGTGCCAATCCTGGAGACCTTTCCGGTTGGGTCCAGGTCGCACCCCGGTCCGGGCTTTTCATCCGGTACATTCCTTTGAACACGTCACTGCCCTCCAGGTCCAGGGTACTCAGGGTCATAATCGCTTCGCCCCGGTGCGGTATCAATCCGGCACGGGGGTGTACCCAGCACTGCTTGCCATCAAACAAACGGGTGGGCACCTGCAAGTCCAGGCGATAATCTAGCGCCGGCTGCCACTTCTTCCGGCCAACCAGGGGAAGGCTCGACATACTTAATGCGGCGCCGGTGATCAGGCTGTTTCGTAAAAACGTCCTTCGACTCTCCGGTTTTTGCTTATTCCTACTCATGGTATTGAAAGTACCAAATATTCCGGAAAAGGGCCAGGATTACGCCGCTTTACTGAAAGCTTACGAAACGCTTGGTTTTTTGTGGAGGGTAGTATTTCGCTTTTCCAGAGCTAGGCCACTTTTCCTATTGCGAAAAACCATTAGCTTCGATTGGGAGAAATCCGACGGGAGCATTCCGAAATACGTGGATAAAAACACATCTGGTAGGGTATGATACTCTTTTTGCCAGGAAGCAAAATCGGGTGTTTTGGGCAATGCAGGTTTATCCAAAAACATACCATCTAGTTGCAGATTCGTTTTTCGGTCGCCTCCACTTCAAAAAAAAAGGCATGCCCTTTGGACATGCCTCACACTTCGTTTGAGCAGATTTTACTTTGGGGTGATAAGCAACTTTTCTACTTTTTCAAAGTGCACTTATTTATCAATGGAGCCAACTACACGCTTCATAAAGGCATTCATGGCCTCTTTTTTATCGGTCCCATCTTTGATCATTTGGTTAACTTCCAGTGTACCGTAAAGGTTTGAAAGCAGTTCTCCCATCACGTCCAGTTCCTCGTCTTTCAGAGAACTGATCTCGGTCATGGACTCCAAGAGTTCGATGGTTTCCACCACCCAGTCCTCGTCGTTTTCCTCAATAAATTGCAATACGTGTTTAATTATTGGTAATCTCATCAATCAGTGTTTTTAGGACTTCTTCTTTATTGGTTTGTACCTGGTTCACGATCACTCCTTTGTTGAAAACTGCAAAGGTCGGCAAGTTACTCACCTCGGCCAATTTTCTCGACTCAGGCAATTTTTCCGCATCTACGTACAGAAATGTAATTCCTTCGTGGGAATTGCTCAGCCTTTTCATTTTCGGCTTCATGATCCGGCAATTGCCACACCAGGTAGCCCCATACTGAACCACTACTTTTTCGTTCTCCTGAATGATCTCCGCTAAATTATCCGTTGTTAATTCCTGTAACATATGTTTCGTTTGATTTTAATGAAAGCGCAAAGGTAACAACTATAGCTATCAAATTCCAATTGATTGTATCTATGAGTCATTGCGCCCTAGTAGAGCTTTTTGTGAACAAAGGGAATCAAGGCCAGCGTCACGGCCTGCTGGTAATATTCCAGGCGATTGACAACGCCGTTTGTCAGGATTCCCACGGCCCCGTTTCCTTGCTTGGAGTTGGTTCGCTGAAAAACCCGATCATCGGCTTCTCCCAGCTCCATGCCCTTGCGAATCAGGCTGGATATCGCTTCCGGCAAAAAAAAGGTAGCGGTCTTGGCTTTTCCGATTTGGCCGCTTGGGTCCAGGATCACCATCCAGGCAAAGGCCACCATCTGCTCTCCTACTTCATCTACCCCTCCTTCGATACCCACCCAAAAATCGGCTTCTGGAAAGGCCTTTTTGGCTTCAAAGGCCCGGTTATAGGCCCCGGTATAGGTTTCTACCTCACCATGAGGCTGGTCGTTCACGCTGGAGTTAACGTTCAGCCCCTCCACAAGAAAGTAGTCTTCAAAAAGCGATTGAAATGCGTTTTCTGTGCTTTTGATTTTTACCGGATTTTTGCTACCTACAATTACTAATCTCTGTTTTTTCTGTTCCTGGTAATTTCTTCGTTTCGGGAATGCCATTGGGTAATTTAAAGTTGGAAATCGTTTGATTTAGGCCATGTTGTGGTAGACCTGATTTACATCGTCGTCCTCTTCCATCCGCTCGATCATTTTGTTGATATCTTCTTCTTGTTCGGGGCTTATTTCGGTGGTAGACATGGGAAAGCGCTGCATGTCGGCGCTGATGACTTCGATACCTTTGTCTTCCAACGCTTTTTGCATGTTGCCGAAATCCTCAAAAGCGGTATAAACGAATATTTCACCTTCGTTTTCGTCGATATCTTCGAGTCCAAAATCAATCAACTCCAATTCCAACTCCTCCAGATCCCAATCGTCTTTGGGAAATCGGAATACCGCTTTTCGCTCAAACATAAAACTTACCGATCCAGTGGTGCCGAGCGAACCGCCCGCTTTGGTAAAGTAGTGTCGGATATTGGCCACCGTCCGGTTCAGGTTGTCGGTAGACGTTTCGACAATAACGGCTATTCCGTGGGGGCCATAGCCTTCGTATACGATCTCTTCGTAGTCTTTCTCGTCCTTGTTGCTGGCGCGGGTAATCGCCGCCTCAATCCGATCCTTGGGCATGGAGGCGCCTTTGGCGTTTTGGATCACCGTCCGCAGCTTGGCATTGTTTGCCGGATCAGGACCACCCGCCTTCACGGCCATCACGATCTCTTTTCCAAGGCGTGTAAACACCTTGGACATTTTACTCCATCGTTTGAATTTTCGCTCTTTTCTAAATTCAAATGCTCTTCCCATACACGTTATTTTTTCAGGTTTGTAAAAATAAATAAATTTTTCATTAGGCCTAGTACCGGGGTCAAACAAACCCAAACATATCTTTTGCACGCAACGCCCTTTTTCAACCCGAACCTTTCAAAATCCGTAACACCATAGTAGCCTGCCAACCCTAAATCCTGTACGTATGGAGCAAATGCTTTCCAACCTTCCGCAATCCCCCCATCCCCGAATCGTCATCGTAGGTGCCGGTTTTGCCGGCCTCAAACTCGCCAGAACCCTGCGCAAAAAAGCCTATCACGTAATCCTACTGGACAAAAACAATTACCACCAGTTTCAGCCGCTTTTTTATCAGGTCGCCACGGCAGGGCTGGAACCCAGTGCCATTTCCTTTCCCTTGCGCAAAGTCTTCCACGATACCCCAAATGTAACCTTTCGCATGGGAGGTGCCAAACGCATAGACCAGCAGCAAAACCGATTGTACACCGAAATCGGGTACATCGACTACGACTACCTGGTCTTAGCTATGGGTGCCGATACCAATTATTTCGGAATGGAAAACATCATGAAAAACAGCATTCCGATGAAATCGGTGTCGGAAGCACTCTTTATCCGAAATAAGATCATTTCCAACTACGAGCGGGCAATCACCATCGCCGATGAATCGAAAAGGAAAGCCCTGATGAATGTCGTGATCGTCGGGGGAGGACCTACCGGTGTGGAACTGGCAGGCGCCATGGCCGAACTGCGCAACAAAGTATTTCCGAAGGATTATCCACAGCTAAATTTCAAAAACATGAAGGTAGTGCTCGTAGAAGCGGGCGCATCGCTGCTGGCCGGGATGAGCGCGGAATCCGGTGAAAAGGCCAAAACCTACCTGGAAAAGCTACAGGTGGAAGTATTGCTCCATACCGCCGTCGCCGATTACGACGGGCTGAATGTAACCATCAATGGTGAAACCCGCTTTCAAACCCATACCCTGCTTTGGGCTGCTGGCATTGTGCCCAATCACATCGAAGGGATTCGGGAGGAACAAATCGCAAAAGGCGGGCGCCTGCTGGTCGACGCTTATAACCGCCTCCATTCCAGCGAAAACATCTTTGTTCTCGGAGATGGTTGCCTACAGCAAATGGAGGACTACCCCCGCGGCCATCCTCAGGTAGCACAGGTGGCCATACAGCAAGCCCGGAACCTGGGCGCAAACTTACTGGCCAAACTCCATCAGCAACCGGAAAAACCCTTTCGCTACAAAGACCTGGGAAGTATGGCCACCGTTGGTAGAAAACTGGCGGTGGTGGATTTGCCCTTTATTAAATTTCAGGGTCTGCTGGCCTGGCTGACCTGGCTATTTGTCCACCTCATGGCCATCGTAGGTGTAAAAAACCGCATTTTTATCTTTTTGGATTGGTCCTGGAACTACCTTTCCTTTGACCCCTCGCTGCGTTTGCTAATTAAACCCACCATTTCCAAGCCAGAAGACCGGGAAAAACTGACCTTGAAAAAAAATTAACTGCCGCATTTCCTGCATTTTAACATTTCTTAACAAACGGCGCTTAAACTTCGGCGCCAGCCTTTGGTCTAATCCCTACAAACCAATTATTAAATACGTACCATGAAAAAAATACTAATCATCGCCGTACTGGTAGGAGCTACCTTCGTACAGGCCCAGGCCCAACGACGCGGGAATCAAGAGGTCAATCCGGAACAACTCGCAGAAAAAATGACCGAACGAATGGCAGAAAAACTGGATCTATCCGAGGAACAAAAAGAGCAAGTCCATGCCCTGCACCTGGAAGAAGCCCAGAAAAGAAAAGCCATCTGGGAAGAGAGAAAGGGCGAAAGAGAGGCCATGAAGGCTGAAAGAGAGGCCTTTCAGGAAAAAATAGCAGCCGTTTTGACCCCAGAGCAAAAGGAGACCTGGGAATCAATGAAAGCAGAAAACCAGGAAAAAATGCAGGAGAGACGAAGGCGCTCCGGACCTGGCACCAGGGATCGACAGCGACCCGGGTCTTCCGGGATCTAACACAAGACATTATCAGATTAATTTGGGTTTAATTAATGGATCAAAAGCGGCGGTCAGTGACCTCCGTTTTTTTTATGCCGTTTACCGAATATGTCTTAATTTGGCAAAGATCCATGAAAAAAGCAATCATCGTTTTTCAAAAATATCCGAAAGCCGGAACCGTGAAAACCCGTCTGGCCAAAACCATCGGTGCCGACAAAGCGGCGCGTTTGTATGCCTTTCTGGTCCGCCACACCCACCAACAACTCGCCGGGCTCGATGCAGCCATTTTTGTCTTTTACAAAGGTCCTTTTTCCCCGGAAGACTATCCGGGAAAAAGGTATCGTTTTCAGCCGCAAGACTCCGGCGATCTCGGTACCAAAATGAAAATTTCCTTCCAACAGATTTTTTCCATGGGTTTCGAACAGGCCCTGATTATAGGGACGGACTGTTTTGAGCTACAAACCAGGCACATGACCGAAGCCTTTGATTTGCTCCAAGACAAGGACCTGGTCCTGGGACCTGCGGTGGATGGTGGCTATTACCTCCTCGGCCTCCGCAAGCCCGCTGACCGCTTATTTGAGGATATCTCCTGGAGTACCTCCGCCGTATTGCACCAAACGCTGGAACGTGCCGAAACCGAAGGCCTGTCCGTCGCTTTTCTGGAAAAGCTTCGGGACGTAGACCGATACGAGGACTTGGGAGAGTTGAAGCAACTGCTCCCCGAGCTATAGAAAGCTGATCCTAACCAGTACCCCAGCGGGAACCTTAGACGAGGTACTGTTGGCTTCTTTACCATGCCGGATTCCGCCCGGGCTACGGGTACCGCATAACCCCTCCTGTTGGGAAAAGAATGCCTACAAAAAATGCCTGCCGCCAGTCGATCAAAACCAGCAACAGGCATTATCTTGCCAACGAATATCCTGTGGATTAAAACGGTTTACCCAGGGCTGCGTACCAAATGCCCCCATACAGGTGGTTTAGGAAATCCGCATCCTCAAACGCTTCTTCCACATGTCCGAGGCCGGTATAAAACACCCGTCCGCCGTCGTACTCGTGGTACCAGGAAATGGGGTGCACGGCGCCCATGCCCATTTTTTGTCCGTTTCGCTCGCCCACTTCGTAAGACGTTTCGTCCAATTGAACGAGAATATTGACGCTTTCATTAAAATTTTTAAATTCGTACCATTCGTCGGTGCGAAGCCATTTGTCGTTCAGGTGATAGGTGGCAGGATGATCCCTGTTTACCACCTTCATCCTTGCTGTCTGCTGCTGTGGATGGTGGTTAAATTGTCCACCGATCAACTTGGTATACCAGGGCCATTCGTATTCGGTATCCGTGGCACTGTGTACACCTACCACCCCTTTGCCGCTTTGCACAAAACGCTCAAAAGCAGCTTTTTCTTCCGCGTTGAAAATGGTGCCCGTAGTACTCATCAGGATGATCACATCGTAACGCTCCAGGTTCTTATCGTTGATCAGGCTGGCGTCTTCGCTGGCGTACACCTGAAAGCGGTGCTTTTCTCCCAGTTTTTTGATGGCGGCGACTCCTTCGGGTATGGATTGGTGGCGAAATCCGGCGGTCTTGCTGATCACCAATGCGCGGAACTGCTGTGCCTGACTTAAAGCAGGCACGAAGAGTAAGGCCAACCCGAAGACCATAAAGCCCAGGGTTTTGAGTTTATTGTTCATTGAATGCATGGATTTGGTAAGTTAAAATAAAGGACGATAATACAATTATTATTTCACAATGTCGAATTTCTCCCCGGCAACTTTTCTACCAAAGGCGTTGAAATGCCACCACTCGGAGCCAATGCCCGTGAATCCTCCCTTTTTCATGACATCCCTCAGTATTTGCCGATTCGCTACCTGCTCCGGACGTAGTTTGCCCTCCGCCAACATCTGCTCTTCCCTATCCGGATAGGCGGGATAGCCAAAGTAATCGTACCCGGTTCCCATGTCCAGCGGTTCCCCATTTTCCTTGCTGGCAAGGGTTAGGTCCACTGCCACCCCAAAATTATGCAGGCTTCCTTTTTTGGGGTCGGCTACGTACAGCGGTTTGATACTGTCCGGTTTGTCCAGCTCATCCCATAGGATTTGTTGCACCGATTGGGGCCGCACTGCATCGTAGACCAAAAAAGTGAGTTCCGGATGGGTTTTGCTTAGCTCCAGGTAGGCCATTTTGAGCATCCCGGCGACTTCAGGCTGCATGTAGCAGCGGGTAAGAGATCCGTATACGTTTTTTCCAAAAAAATTATCGGTAGATGCGTACTTCAGGTCCACCCTCACTTCCGGAATGATTGCCTGCACATCCACCAAGCCCGCAGCAAGCAATCGTTTTTCCAGTGTGTCCGTTTCCTGCTCCGCTACTTGCACTTCTTCCTGCACTGAATCCGCCTTGGCAGGATCCACTGTTTTGCTCTCCGATACCGACCGGGGCAGGGGTACCGGCTCTCCCGTGGCTTGCTTTTCGGAAGGCGAACTACAGGCTACTGCCAGAAAAAACGCCCGTATCCAAACAGGTATCCTCACGATTCTTTCTTGTGCAAAAGCGTCGTACTGGCTTGTGCAGTGGGTAATATAATCACGTCAGCCAAGACCACGTGTGGGGGCCGGGTTACCGCGTACCGCACCAGATCGGCTACGTCTTCCGCCTGCAAGGGATCAAACCCCTTGTAAACACCGGCTGCCCGATCATCGTCTCCCTTAAAACGGACCAAGGAAAATTCGGTGTCCACCAGGCCGGGATTGATCGCCATTACCTTGATGCCGTATGGATTCAGGTCCAGTCTCATGCCCTTGGTGATGGCATCCACTGCGTGTTTGGATCCGCAGTACACATTGCCTTTGGGGTAGACCTCCTTTCCTGCCGTAGAGCCGATGTTAATGACCTGACCGGCCTTTCGTTCCACCATTCCGGGGAGGATCTTTTTCGATACATACAGCAATCCTTTGACATTAATATCCATCATGGCGTCCCAGTCGTCAAGGCTCCCTTCCTGTATGGGATCCAAGCCGTGGGCGTTTCCGGCGTTGTTGATCAATACGTAAATGGACTGCCATTCCTCGGGTAGGGCGTCGATGGCTGCTGCCACGGCCTCCCGATCCCGGACATCAAAAACAAGAAAATGATACGGGGTTCCTTCGGGCAATTCGGCTTTCAACGCTTCCAGACGTTCTTTTCTTCGACCGCAACCGATGATGGCAAAGCCTTCTTCGGCCAGGTACCGGGCGCAGGCCCTACCGATGCCGGAAGTGGCTCCGGTGATACATGCAATCTTTTTTTCCATGGGGAAATATAAAATTTTTCTGCCTGTATCAAAAGTAAAAAGCCAGTGAATGCCTCGCCTGTTATTGAAAATTCAGGTAAAGGGTGATGGATTTACGGCGGATATCCTGAATAGCACCCAGGATTCGATCGTCCGAATGGCCGGGCTGGTAGAGGTTCATTAACCCATGCGAAAAGCGGATTTCCGGAGAAAACTTAAAGTATTGAAAATACAGATCAAAACCCAGGCCCATTTCCACCGCCAAATCCCTACCCTTGAGCACGACTGGATCTTCGTTGGCTTCTTCCTGATTTTTGGTGCGGATTTGACCATTTAGCCCGCCCACAAAAAACATCCGGGTATTGTTAAACCGCTCGGATTTGTACTTCAATAGCAGCGGAAATTCTACCAGGGTTTCCTCGGTCAGCAGCGGCACGGTGCTGAAGCCGGTTCCGTCCGGACTGCCGGTATTGTCGCTAAAAAGCTGTAGCTCTGTCCGGTACTCATAAAAACCCACCTTGGGGGTAAATAACACATTGACCTGATCGTGAATCCTGCCTGTAACCAAAAAGCCAAGGGCGAAACCGGGTGAAAAAACCGGCATGATGGCCCGCACATTGTGCAAGCCGGTTACAGTCGGGTCCATAAAATTATCGGAATACCTGATGCGGAGGCTGCTATTGTGGGCAGCCAGAAAAAATCCATAGGAAATGGCCTGATCGTCGCTTCCAGAGGCGTTAAAGATCATGTTTCTGTCCTGCGCCTGCGATGGATGCATTGGTCCCAGCAAGGAAATCAGGAATACAACGACTATTTGATACCTGTATAGATGGAACTGATGCCGAAGGTGAGGGTTTTGCATTGCGTTTGTTTGAAGCCTACTTTTTCCAGAATGGCAAGAAAATCCCTTCCATCCGGAAATGCATTTACCGATTCGGGTAAATACGTGTAAGCCGAATGATCTTTCGATATGATTTTACCAATCTGGGGTAAAATATATTTAAAATAAAAGGAATAAGCTTGCTTCATCGGAAATTTTTTTGGTTTGGAAAACTCCAGGATCACCGTTTTTCCTCCCGGTTTCAAGACCCGGTACATGTCTGCGAGCCCTTTTTCCAAATTTTCAAAATTCCTGACACCAAAAGAAACGATGACTGCATCAAAATTATTTTCCTGAAACAACAACTTTTCCGAGTCGCCCAGCTGCAGGTCGATCAGGTGTTCCAGCTTTCGTTGTTTCATTTTCTTTCGGCCTTCGGCCAACATGCCTTCCGAAATGTCGACCCCGATCACCTTATCTGGCTGAAGCGCAAGCGCCTCAATGGCAAAATCCCCCGTACCCGTAGCAATATCCAAAATGAACTTCGGGCGGTCTTTTTGAAGCATTTTGATCGCTTTTTTGCGCCAAATGATGTCGATGCCCAAACTTAACAGGTGATTCAGCAAATCGTACTTCTTGCTTATATTATTAAACATGCTGGCAACCTGCTCCTTTTTGCCTTCTTTTTTGTCTTTATACGGTACTACGGCCATGGCTTCTTATTTCGGTACAATATTACTAAGTAAACCCGAGCATCGGAAAATTGTTAATGAATTATTGGTTTGGAGGCCTTGCCCGAAATTGGTTACCTTTGTTGAAAAAAGAGCCATGTTGAAAAATGCACGCTTCCTGGTCAGCAATACGGACCACCGAAAATGTCCGGCGCCCAGCAAACCGGAGTTTGCCTTTATTGGTCGGTCAAACGTGGGCAAAAGCTCGCTCATCAACATGCTTACCAATCACAAGCAACTGGCCAAAATTTCCGGTAGACCAGGGAAAACCCAGTTGATCAACCATTTTTCGATCGACGACCGCTGGTTTATGGTGGATTTGCCGGGGTATGGATTTGCCAAAGTCAATAAAAAGCTCAAGGCCGACTGGGACAAAATGATACGCTCCTACCTCACCGAAAGGGAAAATCTTACCGCTGTCTTTGTGTTGATAGACAGCCGCCTCCCTCCCCAGAAAATCGACCTGGATTTCATCCAGTGGTGCGGACAGCTAGAGCTTCCACTGGTACTGCTCTTTACCAAGGCAGACAAGCAATCTCAGTCAAAAACCGCCGAAAACGTGCACCTGTTTCTGGACGAAATGGAAAAACTGTTTGTCGAACCACCGGAATTTTTCGTCACCTCTGCGGTCAACCGACAGGGGCGCGAAGAACTGATCCAATTCATTGAAGAAAACGTTACCGAATGGTACAAGCCTGGCTGAGTGACTTGGTCAATCCTGCCGAAACCGTATATTTGCAGCCTGAAAACAACTTAGCTATCATGGAATTTAAAGACATCGCCACCGTTTCCGGAAAACCGGGCCTTTACAAAGTACTGAAACCCAGCCGTAGCGGAGTCATCCTGGAGTCCTTGGATGAAAAAAAAGGGAAATTGGTCGTAGGGGCCGCACAACGCGTATCCCTGCTTAGCGAAATTTCCATTTACACCCTGACCGAGGACGGGGCCTCTCCCCTAAAAGACGTCCTACAGAAAATCGAAAAGGAATTTAAAGGCGATACCGGGCTGGAAGGAGCGGACAAAGAGGAATACCAGGCATTTATGAAACACATCTTGCCCGAATTTGACGAAGACCGGGTCTATGCCTCCGATGTGAAAAAACTGATAAACTGGTACCACATTATTCGCAGCCAGTGCCCGGAAGTGCTGGAAGATACATCCGATGCCGATTCCGGCGAAGCAAGTCCTGACAACGATTCGGACAAAGCTCAAGATACATGATGGACCCCAAAAAGGCCGGACAACCTGCCATTCAGGCCGGAGCTTCGGACCTTACCCAATTGTTGCAGTTACCGGAAATCCCCGAAGCCCAGGACAGGGATAGCTTAGCGGCCGCGATCGCCCCGGCGATTCGCCGCCTCCTAAACGGTCAAATGGAGCAGTTGCTACGCCTGTGTTACCGCCTGGACCTGGGTGAAGAAACGTTGCAACGCATCCTCTCCGAAAGTCCTCCCGAACAAATGGCCATGGATCTATCCCTGGCGATCGTGGACCGGCAGTTGATTAAAGTATATTTCCGAAACAAGTATCGCTAGACAGACAGCGCTTTCTCCAGTCCGGAGACCATGTTTTTTGAACCAATGTAAATGGGCGTTCGCTGGTGCAAATTCTCCGGCACGATGTCCAGGATTCGTTTCGTCCCGTCGGAAGCCGCCCCACCAACCTGCTCGGCAATAAAGGCCAGGGCATTTGCCTCATACATTAGCCGTATTTTTCCATTCGGAGCCTGAGATGTTGCGGGATACAGGTAAATGCCTCCCTTCAGGAGGTTGCGGTGAAAGTCGGCTACCAGGCTTCCAATATACCGGGCTGAAGCACCTTTGCGCTTGCAGCCCTCCAGGTAGGAAAGGATATTGGGATTGATATAGGGAGTCAGGCCTTCGTTGATGGTATAAATGCCACCATCCGCTGGCATCTGCATCTGCGGATGCGAAAGAAAAAATTCCCCCAAAGACCGCTCGTAGGTAAAGCCATTGGCGCCATTTCCAGTCGAGTACACCAACATGGTAGAAGACCCATACAGCACGTATCCGGCAGCTACCTGTTCCGATCCTTTCTGCAACACGTCCTGCTCCTGAATTGGAGAACCCGTGGGTGTTTTTCTCCGGTAAATGGAAAAAATGGTCCCGATGGAAACATTGACATCAATGTTGGAGGACCCGTCCAACGGGTCTATGGCCACCACGTATTTTCCCTTGCTGTTCTGCAGATCGATGACCAGGTCTTCTTCTTCCGAGACCACCGCACAAACTTCCCCCCCTTTGGTCAGTGCCCGGGTAAACCGCACATTGGCCACCACGTCCAGCTTTTGCTGCTCTTCTCCCTGAACATTCGTCTGACCAAAAGCGCCGGTAACGTCCGAAAGGCCCGCCCGACTGATCTCTCTGGAAACAATCTTAGAGGCCAATGCAATGTCCCGAAGAATTTGAGACAATTCACCCGTTGCAAAGGGGAAATCCTGCTGCTTGCTTTTAATAAACCGGTCCAGGGTTACGCCTACCTTATAGGCCAGTTTACCCGTGTCTTGTTTGTAAGGCTGTGTCTTCATACCTTTAAAGTTAATTCATTATCTTCAATTCATTGGCCTTTCTGTACGATTTTTCATGATACAACCCCTGGTCTTCAAATTTGGCGGCGCATCCATAAAAGACGCCGCATCCATAAAAAATGTCGCACAACTGGTAAAAAAACGCTGGACCAATAGCCTGGTGCTGGTGGTTTCTGCAGCCGGAAATACCACCGACCGGCTGGAAGAGGTAATCGAGCTTTCCCTGAAGGAAAAACGCTACGATAAAGAACTGCTTGAACTATTGACCTACCACGAAGACCTTTGCCGGAGCCTCTTTTCTCCCGAACACCCCATTTTTACCCGGGTCGACAACCACTTTGCTCAGTTGCGGCGCCTGCTGGAAACGGATATGCTCAAAGCCGAGGAGGGCTTTTTTTACGATCAGATCATTGGGTATGGCGAGCTCATCTCCACGCGCATCCTTCAAGAATACCTCTGCGAGACCGGTAACCCCTGCATCTGGCAGGATGCCCGGGAACTGGTACGAACCGATTCTACGACCCGGATGGCCCGGGTAGATTGGGCCCTGACCATGCAGCACTGCCGGCGGATTTTGATTCCCAAACTCGAACAGTTCCCCGTAATCACCCAGGGCTTTATCGGCACCGATTTATTGGGCAACACCACCACACTGGGCCGGGAAGGCTCGGATTTTACGGCCGCTATTCTCGGCGTGAGCCTGGGAGCATCCGCTGTTACCATCTGGAAGGACGTGGCCGGTATCCTGAACGGGGACCCGGATATCTTTCCGGATGCCGTTAAATTTGATTACCTGGATTTTGAAGAAGCCGCCGAAATGACCTATTACGGGGCGAAGGTGATTCACCCCAAAACGATCAAACCCCTGGCCAAGCACGGCATCCCCTTGTATGTCAAGTCTTTTATGAACCCGGAAATGGCCGGAACGGTCATTGGTTCCTTTGGACAGGCGCCGCGTATTCCAATCACCATTTTCAAAAGTAATCTGACAATGCTTAACCTGCGAATTCGCGACCTGTCCATGGTCGGCGGATTCCATTTCGAATTTGTCTACGAAGCAGCGAAAAAAGCCAACTGGCGCATTCAACTGATACAGGCCTCTGGCGCACACCTACAGGTGGTCATTCAGGACATGCCCCTTTCGGAAGAGCAATTGGCCAGGCCTTTTCGGGAGGTATTCCACGTGCAAATCAGAAGGCAGCTCCAGATGGTCACGGTCAAAAATCCTACCGAGGCAGCGGTGAAACACTATCGGCAGGTTGCCGAAAAGTGCTTCCTGGAGCAAAAAACCCCGGAACTCGTTCAATGGATCTACGAACCGGAAACGCCCTGATGGGATCGCCTGGCCGGGGAGAATCGGCAGCCGGTATTCCCCGAAACGCCCAGGGCTAGTCCAAAAACCGCCTGAGGGTGTGTTCAATTCCCGATAAATAAGCCTTCCCAAACAAATTGAGGTGCACCAGTAGGGGATACAGGTTGTACACCGCTACACGTTCATCAAAGCCCTGCTCCAGGGGAAAAACGGACCGATATGCCTCATAGAAACGGTCATCGAAACCGCCGAATAAGCGGGAAAAGGCAAGATCTACCTCCCGGTGACCGAAATAGACGGCCGGGTCGATCAATGCCGGCGCTCCCGTGGCATCGGGAAGAACGTTTCCTGACCACAGGTCACCGTGGAGCAGCGCAGGCTTTTCTGAAGGAAAAAAATCCTGCAAATGCTCGTACAGCGAACGGAAACGTTCCATAAAATCCGAGTCGATCAGCTGGTTGTAAAAAGCAAGTTGCAATTGGGGCTCCAGTCTGTTTTCCACAAAAAAATCGTACCAACGGGACATGGGTTTGTTTTTCTGGGCCAAAACGGCGATGTAATTGTTCCGGTCCAAACCAAAGCTTTCTGAAGTGCACATGTGCAATTCTGCCAGCCCCTCCCCCAGCTGTTCGGAATAATCTGCCTGCTCCGGGCCGCTGCCGATCCAATCCATCAGAAGAAAATGCCGGTCTTCATGGCTTCCACATGCCAGCGTCTGTGGTACGTAAAGGCTACAATGAGCGCGCAACCGATCCAAGCCCTCGCGTTCCCGCTCAAAAATCTCCGGAGAAGACTCGTGATTCGTTTTTAAGAAATACTCACCAGCATCCGTTTGCAGGTAAATGGCTTGACTTCGGGTTCCTGCCGCCACCAGCCGGTACTGCCGGATGGCGGGCACCCGGCCAAAGGCCTGAAGACATACGCTTTCAAAAAGACCCTCAAGTGATTCCATTGAGTCGGTGTTTTTTTTCCAGCTCCTGAATGAAGCCATCCAGCGCCTCATTCAGGATTTCAAAAACTTTTTGAAACCCCTCTTCCCCACCGTAGTAAGGGTCCGGCACCTCTAAAAACTCCGGGGAAGGCTGGAATTCCCGCATCAAGTGAAGGTTTCGCGCCGGTAACCCCACCTCTTTGGACAATTTTACGATGTTTTCCAGATTGGAATGGTCCATGGCAACCAGGTAATCAAAATCTCGGAAATCGGTGCGGTGCAATTGCCTGCCACGATGGTTCATATCGATCCCGTTCCGTTGTGCACAATTCAACGCCCGCTCGTCAGGAAGCTCTCCAATATGATAATCCGATGTACCACAACTATCCGCCTTCACCTGAGACGCATAGGGCTTACCGGAAATTTTATGGGCAAATAAGGCCTCTGCCAGAGGAGAGCGGCAAATGTTTCCAAGGCAAACAAACAAGACTTTGATCATAAAACCATCGTTTTCCGGATTTACCTGAACAACCTGGCGACTCAGGTTGAAGGTTAACTGAACTGGCTTTCAATTTAAATAAAGGAAAGAACTATCCATATGAATTTCTTAAAATAATGCCTAATTTTGCGGGCTGAATCGAGAGGAGGAATGGCTAGCCGACAAAAACTGGATATTTTCGGCCGAAGAATCCCCGGTTTTCGCTGGTATCGAAGCCCGGCCTGCAGCACCTATTCTACTAGCTTGTCCGACTGCCAATCTTTTTGGCTCGGTTGCTTTTCGGATGACCGGCATAACAGCCGCAGGGCCTTCCCCTATTCCCCTCGCAGGGCGACGCGTTGTCTGGCCGCTGCCGGGCAGGCGGGTTAAACGAGTTACTGCTCCCGCTGCACCGATGCGTTTTCATCCCCTCCTGGGATTGCGCTGCTACATTTGTGTTGGCGGTAGCCGGAGCGGAGCGATGACTGACATGCAGGAATCTCGAAAACGTCAAAAAGCGCCTGCATCAAGAACCAAATCGAAGCTTTTATAGTTGAGGAAGTATCCGTGGTTAATTGAGAAAAAACAGAATTATTTTCTTATTCTAATCATAAATTTATCTATAAACAATTAAAATCTATTTTATGTCACTAGTTGGAAAAAAAGCACCTTTATTTAATGCCCCCGCTGTAGTGGATGGAGAAGAAATCGTAGAAAACTTCTCCCTGGAGCAGTACATCGGGAATAAAGATGTGATTTTCTTTTTTTACCCCAAGGATTTTACCTTCGTTTGTCCCACTGAAATTTTGGCTTTCCAGGAAAAGTTGGAAGAATTCGAAAAAAGAGGCGTGGCCGTAATTGGTGCTTCCTGCGATACGGAAGAGTCTCACCTGGCCTGGTTAAATACCCCTAAAGAGGAAGGAGGAATTCAAGGCGTAACCTATCCAATTGTCGCCGATCCGGTAAAAACCATCGCTCACAATTTTGGCGTGCTTGCCGGAGATTGGAACTACAACGAAGAAGGCCAACTTACCTACGATGGCCTTCCAGTGGCCTACCGGGCCACCTTTCTTATCGATAAAGAAGGCACCATCCGGCACGAAACCGTAAACGATTTGCCTTTGGGAAGAAATATCGACGAAATGCTGCGACTCATCGACGCGCTCCGGCATGTGGAAAAATTCGGAGAAGTTTGCCCGGCAAACTGGGAAGAAGGCAAAGAAGCCATGTCTGCCACTCGCGAGGGGGTAGCCGCCTACCTGTCCAACAAATAATATAACGTCCGCCCATGGCGTTTTCAAAAGCCCTGCAGCTATGTGCAGGGCTTTTTTTGCTTTGATCCATTCTTTTTGTACTGCCCGCTAACCTTTTTGGATTGGGATGGTTAAATTTACCGGTATGACCGAATCTCCCAAAATATCCGTATTGATCGCCACGTACAATACCCCTTTTCATCTGGTGAAGCGGGCCATTGATTCGCTTTGGCGACAGACATTTCGGGATTTTGAAGTCATTCTTGTGGACGATGGCTCTACAAATGATGCCCGGCATGAATTGTATGGGTACTGCATGCGGAACGAGGAGCGCCTGGTATACCTCCGACAACACAATCAGGGCCAATCCAGGGCCATCAACCGTGCAGTGCTGCTCAGCAGCGGTACCTACCTGTCCATCCTGGATGCCGACGACGAGTACCGGCCCGAACACCTGCAGGCATGCCTGCGTCAGATGGAGTACTACGACCTGATTGCCTCCACCACCGAAACCATCGTGGCGAAAGAAGAAGACTACTACGTGACCGACCGGCACCAACCGGAACGCTTGGTACACGTGGACGACTGCATCCTTTTCGCAACGTTATTTGGAAAAAAAGAGGTATTTGAAGCCCGGTCCTTTAAAGACGGCTATGCTGCCGATGCTGATTTTTTTGACTGGGCCAAGGAGCGGTACCGCGTAGGAAAGGTAGACCTACGTACCTATATCTATTACCGCAACCATCCCGATAGTACCTGTGAGCGAATGAAAATCAAATGCTCGGGTAAAAAACGCTCCGCACCCCTCTGAGAAAATTAAATCGCCTACCGAGGTCAGTTGCAATTTCTGTGCATGAGTTTATGTTGTACCTTTGGCCAAAACGAAACACAGACGATGGGTACTCCTTTTTCCTCCCAGGCTTCCTGCTGCGATCAGTCACCCGATCCCTGCGAAACCATTCCTTCCAGATGGTTTCATTACTGGCAGGAATGGAAAAGCAGTATTCTCAGTTTACTGGCCCTCCTGTTGGCCGCGATCGGAGAAGCCCTGTATCCCTACGAACTCCTAAACCTATCGGTCTGGCTGCCCCTGTACCTACTGGCGTACGGACTGGTGGGTTGGTCCGTCCTTAAAAAGGCTGGGGAGCTGATGCTAAAAGGGGAAGTTTTTACCGAATTTTTTTTGATGGCAATCGCTACGCTGGGCGCCTTTGCCATTGGAGAATACCCGGAGGCCGTGACCGTCATGCTCTTTTACACCGTCGGTGAAATCTTGCAGCACCAGGCGGTAAGCAAGGCGAAGGGAAACATTCAGGCCCTGCTCGATCTGCGGCCCAGCCGGGCACGAGTCATTCGTGAGGGGCAGGCTGAATGGGTACAGCCAGAAACCGTGGCCGTAGGAGAAATCCTGGAAATTCAGGCCGGAGAAAGTGTGCCCCTGGACGGAATCTTACAGCAGGGTACCGGAAGCTTCAATACGGCGGCGATCACCGGGGAAAGCGTTCCCCGCCGAATCGGTGCCGGAGAAGAGGTATTGGCCGGTATGGTCAACCTGCAACAGCTCCTCAAAATCCAGGTGTCCCGCTCGTTCCAGGAAAGCTCTTTGTCAAAAATCATCCGTACGGTGCAGGAAGCAACGGCGAAAAAAGCAAAAACGGAGCAATTTATCCGCAAATTTGCCAAGGTTTACACACCCATCGTCACGTATCTGGCGCTGGCACTCGTGCTGCTCCCCTACGCATTTGTTGACCCCTATGTATTCAGTGACTGGCTCTACCGGGCCCTGGTATTTTTGGTCATCTCCTGCCCTTGTGCCCTGGTGATTTCCATCCCGCTAGGCTATTTTGGGGGAATAGGAGCGGCCTCCAGAAAAGGGATTCTCTTCAAAGGATCCAATTACCTGGATCAGATAACGCGGGTCACTACCGTGATTTTTGACAAGACCGGGACCTTGACGAAAGGGGTTTTTTCCGTACAAGAAGAAAAAGCGGTGGCAAGGGCCCATCCGGATTGGAAAATACTGGCCCTCAGTCTCGAATCCAAATCCAACCACCCGATCGCGGCGGCATTGGTCCAATACCTGGGAAAATCTCCCCATCCGGTATCGGAGCTCCGGGAACATGCCGGACAGGGGCTCTCCGGTACCGTCCAGAACCAGGCCGTATTGGTGGGCAACCGAATACTGCTTGAGCGAATGCAGGTCCAAAACGTTCCCGCTACCTCTGTCGCCGATAAAACGCTGGTACATGTAGCCGTGGAAGGAAATTACTGCGGGTATTTCGCACTCGCTGACGAATTGAAACCCGATGCACATGAAGCTTTCAGGGATTTGCATAGCTTGGGAATTTCGGAAACGGGAATCCTATCCGGCGACCGGCAGGAAATCGTGCAGGCATTGGGCAAGGAACTGGGAGCCAGCCAAGCCAGGGGCGATCTACTGCCGGAGGAAAAAAGCGCCTGGCTGGAAAATGAGAAGAAGCAACCCGGCCGAGTGGTGGCTTTTGTGGGGGATGGGATCAACGACGCACCCGCCCTGGCGGTGGCGGATATTGGCATCGCCATGGGTGGTCTGGGCAGCGATCTGGCCATCGAAACCGCCAATGTGGTGATTCAGACCGATCGTCCCTCCCGGGTAGCCCTTGCCATTCGCATTGGAAAAACAACAAAAAACATTGTATGGCAAAACATTGGTATGGCTTTCGGTGTAAAGTTCCTGGTGTTGGCATTGGGGGCGGCCGGACTGGCAGGCATGTGGGAAGCCGTGTTTGCCGACGTGGGAGTTGCCCTCTTGGCCATACTCAACGCTATCCGAATTACCAAGATGTATACGTAACCTGAGAAAACATGCTTTTTCACGAAACCGAGGCACTGGATGCCGTATGGATGACTGTCAAAAAGGAACTGCAGCGGGCTGCGCTTGATAAAAAACATCCCTTTCGGTTTGTGGTGCTGAGCAGTTCCTCAGAAAGTCGCCCGGATGCCCGCTACGTAGTCCTGCGAAAGACGGAGGGTGACTTCTGCTGCTATATCTATACCGACAGCCGCAGTCATAAAGTTTTTCAACTGGAGCAGCAACCCGTCGTGACCCTGCTTTTTTACCATCCCCAAAAGCGATGCCAGGTCAAAATACAGGGCCGGGCCACCATCCACCGGCAGGATTCGGTAAGCAAAAGCCATTGGGCAAACGTACAGGGGGAGGCCCAAAAGGCCTACCAATCCATCCTTGCTCCCGGCACGCCAATCGAAACCCCAGCTGCTGCCCATACCTGGGAGCAGGCAGGGGATTCGCGCCATTTTACGGTGATCGCCATTCAGGCAGAAGCTGTGGAATGCCTGCAACTAAACGGGCTGCAGCACCTTCGCGCCATTTTCAGAAAAGAAGAAAACGACTGGTCCGGAAATTGGCTGGCGCCCTAGTCCACTACCGTTCCTCTGCACGTACATTGCTGATAAAAAATAAAAGCGCTATCTTGACTGTCTTTACATTCAGGCAATAACCTTTATTCGAAACGCATGCATACCAGAAGAGATTTTATCAAGAAAACCGGTATGGCCTCGGCCTTGCTTGGTTTGGGAATCGGTTCGGAGGCTTTCTCCCGGCCTACCCGCGCGGAATTGTACAAAATATCGCTGGCCGAATGGTCCGTGAATAAGCTCTTGTTTTCCGGGAAAATGGACCACCTGGATTTTCCACTACTGGCGAAAAAACACGGCATTCATGCAGTGGAATACGTCAACCAGTTTTTTATGGACAAAGCCCAGGACCAGGCCTACCTGCGCGAAATGAAAACCCGTGCAGCCGGAGAGGGGGTCACCTCGGTATTGATCATGTGTGATCGGGAAGGACAACTCGGTGCGGCGGATGCCGCCGAGCGGGCAACCACCGTAGAGAATCACAAAAAGTGGGTAGAAGCGGCAAAATTTCTGGGATGCCACGCCATCCGTGTAAACGGCTATTCTTCGGTGGATTACAGTTCCGACCGGCAGGCCTTTAAGGAATCCATGAAGCTGGTAGCCGATGGGCTGCACCAGCTTTGCGAATTTGCCGATACCATGGATATCGGTGTGACCATCGAAAACCACGGGGGCTTTTCCAGCAACGGAAAGTGGCTATCCGGGGTGATGAAAGCCGCCGATCATCTCCGCGCGGGCACACTACCGGATTTTGGCAATTTCCAAATCAGCCGCAATGAGGGCGCGCAGCCGATCTCCTACGATTCGTATAAGGGTGTGAAAGAGCTGATGCCCTATGCACAGGGAGTCAGCGTGAAAACCACTGTCTGGGACAACAAAGGCAATCAGTATTCGCTGGATTACGAAAAAATGATGCGCATCGTGCTGAAAGCGGGTTATCGCTCCTGGTGTGGCATTGAGTACGGAGAGGCTGGCCGTGAATGGGAAAGCATCGTGGAAGTCAGAGAGCAACTGGAGGCCACCGAAGCAGCGCTTCAGGGATCCTTTTCAGCTTAATCCAACAAAAAGACGGTCATGCTACGGGGACCATGCGCCCCGATGATCAGCGATTGTTCAATGTCAGCAGTTTTAGAGGGCCCGGCTATGAATACCCCGTAGCCGGGCGCTTGTACGTCTATCCTGGCATATACCTCGTGCATGTTCCCCAACAGCCGGTCCTTTTTCAACAATACGATCAGGTGCTGTGCGATAAAGGGCAGCGCCCGATGGTGCAATTTTTCTTCGGGAAGCCAAATGGCTCCGTTTTCTGCCACTCCCCAGTCTCCTTCCAGAATGGCCAGATCCACGTGTTCCAGCTCATGAGGATCCTCTGCCATCGCAACATTAAAATTTCCCGGAACCGATTCGCTCAGGGAGACGATCATTTGACTTTCCCGAAAATGCTCCTTAATGAAGGCCAGCACCTCTTCAGGGCCACCAACTTCCAGGCATTTTCCTCCATTTCCGGACAAACCAATCGCGTATTGGGCGGGTAAGTCGCTGTCGTAAGGAAACTCCGGCTGTTCCGGCAAGGGGAGTAAATCGGGTTTATTTTGCTGGATGGCCGCTAGAATACGTTCTTTACTGCTCATTGGTTTCTGTTTTTCTTGTACCAATCCTTGAAGCTTTCCTTGGGTACTTCCGGTAGCTCCCGGTGTTTGCCCCAGGCATTGAAACTGTTGTAAACAAAGCCTCTTGGGCTGATGGAAAGGGACTTTCGGGCCATTTTTCCCATCAGGTCAAACAACCTGGGTTTCGACATCACCTGCCCACCAAAACGCATGGCCCATTTTTTGGAAGCCTGCGGAGGTCCCTCTTTGGTAATCACTTGCCGCCATTTATACAGCTGTTCGTGAATGTTTATTTTTACCGGGCACACGTCCGAACAAGAGCCACAAAGGGTGGAAGCAAACGGGAGGGTGCTGTGTTTCTTCAAGTCCATACCGGGCGATAGTATGGAACCAATAGGTCCCGGCACGGTGGAGTTGTAGCTGAATCCGCTACTCCTGCGGTAAATGGGGCAGGTATTCATACAGGCCCCGCAGCGGATGCATTTGAGGGAATTTCGAAAATCCTCTCTGCCCAACTGCTTGGTTCTGCCGTTATCTACCAGGATCAGGTACATTTTTTTACCGTTTCTGGGCCGGTGAAAATGCGAATTGTAATTGGTAATGCTTTGTCCGGTGGCGCTACGGGCCAATAGCCGGAGGAAAATCCCCAAATCAGCCGCCCTGGGCACCAACTTCTCGATGCCCATGCAGGCGATGTGAATATCGGCCAGGTGGGTACCCATATCGGCATTGCCTTCGTTCGTGCAGACCACAAAGCCACCCGTCTCGGCGATGCCAAAGTTAACGCCCGTGATTGCGGCATGCGCGTGAATGAACTTTTGCCGCAGGTGTTGCCGGGCGGCTTCCGTCAGGTATTGGGGGTCATCTGCCCCCTCCTCGGTACCCAGGTGCTTGTGAAAAATAGCACCGATCTCCTTTTTCTTCAGGTGAATGGCCGGCATCACAATATGGCTGGGCACCTGCTTGTTAAACTGAATGATCCGCTCACCCAGGTCTGTGTCGACCACGTCGTAGCCTTTGTCCTCCAGAAAATGGTTCAAACCGCATTCCTCCGTTAGGATGGATTTGCTTTTTACCAATTGCTTCACCTGGTTTTCCTCCAGAATACGGAGTACGTGTTCGTTGTGCTCCTGCGCGTCTTTGGCCCACAGCACTTCGATGCCGTTGGCGGTTGCATTCTTTTCAAATTGAAGCAGCAAGGTATCCAGATTGGAAAGCACGTGGTCTTTTATCTGGGAAGCAAGGGTACGGAGCTGTTCCCACTCCGGGATTTTCTGGGCCGAAACATCCCGTTTACTGCGAACATGCCAGAGGGTTTCGTCGTGCCAATGGCTACGCTCGGAATCTTTCAGGAATTCTTCAGCTGCCGCTGCGTGCGTTGGGGCTGGTTTCATGGTCTATTGATTTTTTAGCTCGGGCTCCTGCCCGTTCAAAATTTCTGCGATGTGCATCACTTTTATTGGGCTTTTGTCCCTTCGTAGCAGGCCTTCCAGGTGCATCAGGCAGGACATGTCCGCACCGGTAATCACCGCCACTCCCTGTTCCTGATGGTCCTGAATGCGGTCTTTTCCCATCTGTACGGAAATGGCCTCCTCGAAAACCGCAAAGGTACCGCCAAATCCACAGCACTCGTCTTTTCTGGCCAGGTGGACCAAGTCGATGTCCTGAACCATTTCCAGCAGCTGCAGGGGTTTGTTGAAATCGGGCACCATCAATTCCGATGGCTTTGCCAATCCAAGCCCCCGAAGTCCATGGCAGCTGGCGTGCAAGCCCACTTTGTGGGGAAAGCGGGAATTCAACTCCTTGATTTGGAGCACATCGGTCAGAAATTCACACAATTCGTAAATTTTCGGTTCGCCGTTTTGCCCGGAAAGAATGTGCTCCTTGGCATGCAGGGTACAGCTCCCGGAGGGGCAAACCACGTAATCGTATCCGGCAAAATTCTCCCGAAACAAATCCGAAGCTCCCTGCCCAAACTCTTCGTAGCCCGAGTTGGCCATGGGTTGTCCGCAGCAGGTCTGTTTTAGGGGGTAGGCTACCTCCACACCCGCCTTTTCCAAAAGCTCAAGGGTGGCGATGGCCACTTTTGGGTAAAATTGCTCGACGTAACAAGGTATAAATAATCCGACTTTCATTCCAGGGAGGCGTTTTTGGATTCCTAACAAAATCCGGCGGCCTTTGTTGGCGCCGTGCACTAAAGATACGCATCAGAAGGTGATTCGCCAGTATTATCTACATAACTTTTCCCTTCCGATACCCGACGGTTTACCGGGTAGGTAAGCCGTTTACAAGTAAATCCGTGTTAAAAATACGATAGCAACGAACAGGAACCATCCTGCACTGTGCTGATGGTAGGGGGAGGCAAGGATCATTTTGCATCCGGATTCTGCCTTTCCGGAATGAACAGTGTCTTTCGTTGTTGTATACCGTTTTGGGAGGATTCGCTACCGGTCAGGTATACGCGCAATAGCGGATTTCAAGGCGATTGCCTGTACGCCACCACTAAAGTTTATTAAATGCAGAGATTTATAATACTCCCCATATGTTGGACCAAAAGTATCAGTCGTTAAGTTAACTCATTTATTTGATATTACCTCCTTAGTTGTCTTATTTCCCAAGGGTACCC